>JBMDZZ010000011.1:0-231472 GCA_048816425.1 Oligoflexus sp. FD111 | reverse complement strand
TCCCAGTAGCCCGTAGCGGAATCAATATCGCAAATTTACAAAAATCGGGAAAGGCTGTGCTTCACAGAGGGGTTACGAAACATCAACAAGATAGTTTTGAATAACTCTCAAACACTCCAAAGCAAAGTCATGATCACTATGTTCAACGCACCTTAAACACATCAAATCACTAAACTCTTCGCTTAAAGAGTCAATTGACTTCATTGTTTTTTGCCTTCGACGAAACAAACAGGCTCATCACTATGATTCAATCGATCATATCTATAACGATTTGCATGCGTTCATGAATCGTAAGATCTCTAATGTCTTTTACTCTTTCGGCCGGCAAGGCTTCTCTGACAAGCTTACTAAGTGCCTCTAGCACATCCCTTCGGCTTACAACACCAACAAGGTTTTTTTCCTCATCGACAACGGGAGCATGCCGCAGGTGAACCTCAGTGAAAATATTCTCAAGCTCGAAAATATCGAGATTCTGTTCGATTGTCTTGACGCACGTCGACATAATGTTGTCTAAGGTATTGTTGCGAATTTCTCCATGAAACAAGCAATTACCGATACATTTTATACAATCAGTATCTGACAAGTAGCCGATGACCTGTTTCTTTTCGTTAATAACTGGAGCGGATGAACTCTGATGCTTTTGAAACAACTCGATTGCAGTTACCACTGAGTCGCTCGGACTAAGGTAAAAGATCTTAGTCGTCATAATATCTTTAACCTTTGGAATGTTAAGCTTGCTTTTCATAGGGGAAACTCCTTTGGCAATCAATTGGCTGTCTCATGCATGATTTTTCCTGCTAGAAAAAGCTGTCTTCTCGTTTTAGTTTCACCGTCCGCCCCATGGCCACCATGCTTAAAGAGATACATCAAGGGACAAAGTAGAAAAATAGCCAATGGCCAACTCTGAAGGACAATGTCTATTAGATGTGGCTAAGATATCAGGAACAGCACTCATCATTTGGCAGGCGGACGTCAGAAACGCTACTGTCCATTAGATTAGCAGCGTCCGAATCAAAAATCCAATGAGCCACCTAATCTGTCTCACTGATACATAACTTATAATGCACTAACTCCAATAGTACGCCGTGAGAGTTAAAACCTGGTTAAAAACTATATTGGTTAGCTCTAAGGCTTTTTTATCGGTGTAAATTGCCGTTTTAGCAACAGTGAATTGCCAATCACCGACAGTGAACTTGCGGTCATCGCCACGACACCGATCATGGGGTGCAGCAATCCGATGGCAGCAATAGGAATTGCGGCAATGTTATAGGCACTGGCCCAAATCAGGTTCTGCACAATCTTGCGGAAAGTGCCCCGGGACAGGTGCATGGCTTCGACGACGCCGGTCAATTCTCCGCGCACCAAGGTAACGTCCGCCGCCTCGATGGCAACGTCGGCACCGGCGCCAATGGCAATGCCGAAGTTTGCTTGTTTTAGAGCGGGCGCATCGTTAATGCCATCACCCACCATGGCGACATAGTTGCCGTATTTTTTTTGTAGCTCGCGGATCGCATCTACTTTCCCTGCAGGAAGCACACCCGCCTGAACTTCGTCGATACCGACTTCTGCTGCTACCGCCCGTGCCGCGCGTTCGTTGTCGCCCGTGATCATGACTACGTGTAGCCCAAGGTCATGCATGCCACGAATAGCGGTGACCGATTCCTTCTTGATGGTATCGGCTACCGCAACAATGCCGCGCGCTTGAGAATTCATTGCAACCAGCACAGCCGTTCGTCCGCGCTCCTCCAAATCGTTCAGCGCCGAGTCCAGCGCATCTAAGCCGGACACACCTTCTTCTTCTAACAGGCGACGATTGCCAATCAATATCTTGTGATTGCCACTGACAATGCCCGACACGCCTCGTGCCCCCGTGGAGCGAAACTCCCTCACTTCTTCCGGTAAGATCCCGCGCTCGCGGGACCCATCTACAATGGCACGGGCAATGGGATGTTCGGAAGCATTTTCCACCGTCGCAGCCCACTGCAATAGTTCCTGCTCGGTCACGCCTTCGACTGGTACCACCTCGGTTAGTTTGGGTTCACCCCGTGTAATCGTGCCGGTTTTGTCCAACACCATGACTTTAATGTCTTTGAAGGTTTGGATAGCTTCGCCGGAGCGAATCAATATGCCTCGCTCGGCGCCAATACCCGAACCCACCATCAGCGCCGTGGGCGTGGCTAAATATGAGAATGATCTTTCTGCGCTTAATGACTTGGCTATTTGCTGCGATTTTTCTCACCGGCTGTGGCGTGTTGGAGTGGAAAGATCGGGCGATCGATGCCTTAATTGCCAAGGTACCAGATGAATTTGAGGTCGAGTTGGGAGAGTATGTCCTACCAACAATTCTTCCTCCTGAAGCCATGCTGCAAGATCCTGCCATCATGCAGCTCTTGGTTGAGTTGTTGCAACCTCTTATTCAGCCAAAATCAAAAAATGATGATCTACCCCAAATCAGGCTTGTGATTAGCAAGGACAAAACTCTGAATGCCTTTGCCATTCCAGGCGGGATCTTAATTTTTAACGTCGGCTTGCTTGAAGCGGCTGGCAGTGCAGAAGAAATACTAGGTGTAGCAGCTCATAAGCTGGCCCACGTCAGCGAGCGGCATGTCCTCAAATCGATGATACAAGGGCTTAGTCTCTATGCGGCTATCACTCTTTTGTTGAATGACGTCGAAGGGGTTGCTGCCTTTTTGGTTCAACAGGCTCATGTTCTTTTACAAAATGGTTTCTCCCGCAAACAGGAAGCTGAAGCGGATGAAAAGGGATTTGAGTATCTTGTCCATGCTGGTATAGATCCGCATGGTCTCGTGCGTTTTTTTCAAAGATTGCAAAACAAACAGGAAAACCGAGGCGGGAAATCGGCAGCCAGTATCAACAACTTTCTTAGCACCCATCCATTGACTGAAAATCGTATCAAAAGAATCAAAGATCAAATTAACCAATTAACACCAGCACAACAAGCTCACATCAAACCTGTCGCTTTCGATCTTAAGAATTTTCAGAAAATGTTGCCATAAGTTATTAAGAAACATGCTCGTTCGATCGAGTCGATGTTAAACTGAAGTTAGATATCAGTACCAAAATTTATTTTAGTTACGGCCCCAGAGAACAATCTTGAAAAAATTGAAACGGATACTGATCTAAGTAATTACAAAACTCTATTAGCAGACGAAAACCTCGATAATCAGATGTTGATTAAAAAATGCTAGTTGAGGGTAAAGCGCAAGTCGAAATTGCTAATGATGGTGCGGAAGCAATTGAGAAAGCATTGTATTCCAAATTTGATCTGATTCTAATGGAGATACAAATGCCAATCTTGGATGGCTATGGAACAACTCGCGAATTGAGGCGCCGAGGTTTCGGTAAACCGACTGTAGCTTTGACAGCTCATGCCTTGCTAGAAGAAAGACAGAGGAGCATTGAAATTGGATGTAATGGCCATTTTGGCGCATAAATAGGTGTCGGTAGGCAGTTAGGCAAGCAATCTCGTTTACACTCAATTAATAACTAAAACTAAGCGCATGAAAATAATTTAGTAAAAGGCGTCGAAAGAAAATTTTTGCTTAACAATGCATAAAAAACTGATACCCGTCGTCTAATTATAGGCAATAAAAAAATTACAGGAGTACAAAATGAAAAACTTCAAGAATAATTGTAAAAGAACCTCGCAGATTGTTGTGGCCATTGCCATGGCCTTTACCTTTCAAGCATGTGGAACTGCTGAGCAAGAAGACTCCCAGCTAAACCGCGCTCATTCGGGCAACGGCGGTGCAGGAAAGTCCGGGGCATGTAAAGTAGTCAGTGGTCCCAACAAAGGAAAAACCGGAACCTATGATGGAGAAGGTTGGTGTACAGGTGATTGGGGTGGGACAGAATGTCAGGATTCGAGCGGCAAGGACAACGGTAAATGCACAGATGTCAAAAAGACAGCTGTTGTTAAACCCATCGTTATCGGGGGCGGATTGAAGCTGAAATAGAAGTTCATTTGGATATTTATCAGTATTTTCTATGGCAGCGGTTCCGCGAGAAGGCTCTTCTCGTTGCCGCTGTTAAATAGCTAGGAAATGTGTGGCTTGCTTCAGTAGCTTGTTAAAGATGAGAACTCCGAGATTATTTCCTTAACAGTTATAAACTGACCTTGCTAATTGGGTATCTGCTATTCCATGTCATTGGATGTCATCGCTAGTTTAGCTGCATAGTGCTCCCAGCAGATGGATGGGAGGTAGAAGCGATGTGTCCTTACTGTCAAAACCCTGAGAAGTTGGTAAAAATTGGTTTTTATCAGAGAAAATCGGATGGCAAAAAATTACAGCGTTTCCGCTGCACGAGCTGCCGGAAAAGAGTTACGGAAAAATACTGGAGTTAATTTACCAATATCTTACATATGAACTAATCTTGCTTTAAGCCGGTAAATCTTCCTCGCATTCACAATCATTCGCCCCCAACCACTCTAAAACCAATAGAGTCACGTCATCGTTCACTTGGTGGCTACCCCAAATCCTGGATGCATCGCTTATAATCTGATCGATAACTTGCTGTGGTTCATGCTGATGCTTTGAAGTGATAATACGCTTGAGAGTCCGGATCGAGAGAGTTTCACCGTTTTCGCTGGTGTTTTCCAGTAAACCATCCGTGTACATGATCAATTGATCCCCTGGCAGGATGCGTATCGAACGTAGATTCCATCTGGGATTTTTATGAACTCCCAAGATGCTTCCTCTCACAAAAAGGCTTTGAACAGAGCCTGATGATTGAACCCAGAAGCTATTGTTATGTCCTGCGTTGAGAAAATGGACATCACCATTGTTCAGGTCAAGACATAATAAGTTCATTGTCATCATATGGCCTGATTTAAAACCGGTCTTCAGGACGACACGATTGGCACTTTCAGCCATCTTAATCAAGGTACTTTGTGGATCACAGCAGATCTCAGCAGACATTTGCATTGTTGTTTCAATGGCGCCACTAACAGCGCTTGTGACGAGAGCTGAGCTGAGACCGTGGCCTGTGACATCACCTATCAGCATATAAACTCGCTTTTGCCTTGGGTCGTAGTCAATACTGAACCAATCACCACAAGTTGTTTCCGTAGAGAGATAATGGCTTGCGACCTTGATACATGGCACTCCACTGCCGCGCTCAATCAAAGCATCCTGGATGGTGCGAGCTGTTTCAATGCTGGCTTTCATTTGCGATTCATTGACTTTAGCGGTTAGCATTTCCTTACGGATGCGATGGAAATTGTTAGCTAAGCCAAAGGAAATCAGTACGACTTCGAAGCTGGCCCCGACTATCAATCCCCAGCGACCCATAGAGTGCATTTGATGGAGACCAATATAGTAGAGGATGGAAAATAGGTCGCCGACAACAAAAAAGCCCCAAGCAATCAGATATATATACGCCGGAGTGTATCGCTTATAGGCAAGGTATATTGCGCTTAGCATCATCCAGGTCATAAGTGGAATATTTATGAGTATGGTTATCATGGCTGCTAGTTGGAAATGGGTATGAGCAAGGGGGATATTCAAAAATGCGATCAAAGTAATCACTTGACCTATCTTAGACCAGCGCGGTAAATGCTCTTTCAATTCGAGGAAAATGTTAGTAAACATAGCTACTAAAGCAGTAGCGAGCATGGCAAAAACTAGGGTGGCTTGGCTGGTAAACCAAGTGTGGTCATTGATATAACGGTAGAAAACTCCTTGTAGAGCCATCTGTAGGGTGAAAAAGGATAAAACATAAGCTGCATAATAAAGAAACACCGGAACACGAAGCGCGAAATAAATGCATAAATTATAGAGCGGCATGATCAGGCACCAACCGAGCAGTACACCAAGTAGTATATTTTCCCGATCGACATAATCAATGAAGTTATCTGCATCCCAGATTATTAAACGCGAACCAATAATGTCGTTACTTTGGTAGCGAAGATAAAAGCTGTGTACGCCCGGTTCGATGCGGATCTCAAACATGGGAAAGCGATGAGGTCGGTGGCGATGCTCAATGCCGAATTTGCTGCCGTCGGCCCAACTGTTTATCAATTGCCCCGCAGACACCTGATAGACGTCGATTCGTTCGGTTAAAGACCACTGGTCCTCAAAGATGAGGGTTTTAGCTACATTTTCTTCATTGACGATCGTGAATCGGACCCAAAGCACATCCTCAGTAAAGCCTATAATAGTGTTATTGCGAAATTGCCAATCCTCGTTGTGGGAGTTGGTAAGCATATCTTGAATGGAAAGCAGTTTACTGGGATCTCGTAATATTTCCATTTTTGGTACAGCAAACGGAGAAATAGTGCTTATCATTAGGGGGGATTGAGGTCGCGAAGGTTCACTCCTAGCCCCGGCGCTAAGCATAGATACTATGAATAAAATCAGGCTGAAATACATTGCCATAATTATGTCTATGCGAGGTTGACGACTTAGCATTTATCGGAGTTTAGATGAGCTTTTCGACGAAATAAGACACAAAGCTAAGCGGAAGGGGTTAGGGAATTAAATATTTTAATAAATATAGGATATTAAAGAACACTTTTTGAAAATAGATGGTGGGCAATGAATGGCTCGTGGAAGCTTAGGCAAATATTTGCGAGGGCATGAAATGTATTTGCCAAGGCATACTCTTTAAAGCAAAGTAAAGCGCTTCCAGGGGGAGTCTAGCGAAATTACCAGATTTTCACGCTAGGACCCTGAAATTACATCAACAGTTCCACATATAGCTAAATCATACCAAGCGAAACCTGCTGTTCCAGTTGCAGAAAATGCATCAGCTTGATTTCTTTCCAATCCAATCCATCGGGCACTGACACTGTGAGCGATCCTGTTACCGGCTCAAAGACCATCGGACAGACCTGTTCCAGTTTGTCCAGATTGATTTCCCGCTTAACTACCAGGATACCTAAATCGGGATCTAGATTCGCGAGCAGATCATACTTGCTGGCGTTGCAGCGATTAAAGCCACTGTAGACGGTCAATTAAATCTGGCCTGACAAAGCCTGGCTCAAATCCACTGCAGTGACAACAAGTTCTTGCATGTTGATCGCTCGGTTAAGGTTGTTTTACGAGATTAAAGAGCGATTTTCAAGTTTTACCTTTTCCATATTCAGCGATACAAGCGGGTTTTGGTGAGAGGTACGCACTGGTCTGAATCATCTTTAAAAGCTTAGCGACATGATTTGAACCACTTGGATTGGGGCATGAATACTTGGGGGTTGCAAACTAGTGATCACAATAAAGGACGACATATTACGAAAAACACAAGAAAATACGTATTTTGTTAGGTTTTTGGGCCAATGTGCCGATGACATATTAAAGCCACTGAATCATACCAAAGGTGCACCGATGATGTCTCCACGGAAAATCATTACTTTGATTTTATTTCTCTTTTATAGTGTATTGGCCTGTAACTCAGGAGACAAGTTTATTAACGCCAAACAAAAAAACGAAGCTGACCAGAGCAACGTCTCGCCACAAGAAACTGAAAATGACCTTGAAGAAGGCAGAAATTTGCAGGCTAATGAGCCGGTGCCGATTGGTGGATCTTTTCTTAGCTGCCATTATCAAGCTAATCAGCAGCAAAATAGTCCCCAATTAATACTCCAATGCCAGCTAAAGGATGTTCCGCCTTTTGAGGCTGAATCTGTTGAAGCCAGTTTTCATAAGCTTGATGCTGAAGGTACTAGGTACGAACTGAAGGTGACAAATCAGGACTTAGGCACTTTTAGTTGGACTCTGGCTGAAAATTCAGAAACGTCATATATGACCTCAATCGAAGCGAATATTACAGTCAATGGACATGAAAAATTCACATTCAAGGCAGTGATTCAATCTCCTATAAAAATCAATCTAGTTCTCGATTATTGGATAAATGGAGAACCCAACAATGGTATTAATTCAACTGCCGATGAAGAGAATTGTATACTATTCCGCAATCTTTTTGACCAGCAGCGACGTGCTACAAACTCAGGTGTTCCGGCTGGTCCTTTAGAACGTTTAGATGACATTTCCTGTAGCCTAACGCGTAACTTTTTATGTCGGAGTTTTATTCCGACTTTGTCTCCAAAGTGGCTTATTAGTGATCGTGTCGATGTCTTTAACAATTATGCCGACGCCTGCCCAGCAAATTATAAATTTGGAATGCCAATGACCGATCAAGAGTTTGGAGAGGTTATAGCTGTTATTGATGAATATGAGTCCGAAACGAATTTTCAAGTATGGGTGCCGATGCACGATCGGGAAGTCGAAGGTGAATTTCACATCATGATTCACTAGATCCGTTCGGTACTATGGGAAATACGGCTTTGATTAAGGCTATCTTAGTCTTCCGCATCTTCGATAGCGCATCACTTTAGTGATCATCAGAAATTACAGTGGATATAAACTTTGGTTTGGCCTTAAATTTTGATCTTGATCAGATGACCTACTTTAGGCGGAATTACAGCAACAATGTAAGTTTCCCTAATTGAAAAAATTTCAACTATCCATCACGTAATAGAAAATGCTTGGAAATTCACGCCAAAGGCTGCTACAAGCAGGCTAAGCACATGGATCAATATTTTTTAGAGGAGCTCATAAATATGGTGCGTATTATACTGCCCTTGCTTGCATTCTTGACATTGATGACAAATACCCATGCAAAGACTTCGAAAGACTTGTCAGTTAACCTTGTGGACTCACTAGCAACAGCAATGGTCATGCAGGATATTCAGGACGGGCGAATTGCTTTACGCGATGATCAGAACTTCTTTGATCAGATCAAAGACTTCATCCAAGAATCAAAAGAATTTATTATGATGACATATGATTATAATGGTAATGGTCGCATCGACTTTGGGCCTGAATTAGAAGCGGTCATTGAATTTGCAGAGACGATCATCGTTGCCTTAGTAGACACGAACTACAATGGTGTGATCGAAATTGAGGAAGTGACAGTCTTGATTCAAGAATTATTGCAAAATGTTAAAAGTCAATTAACTGGGATCGCTTGCCAGGGAATCACCAAGGAAGCCGAAAAATCCGGCCGTTGGCTCTTTTTAAGGCCGGTACTATATAGCCTATATAAGCAGTGCCAAAATCAATAAAAATTTGTTTGGAGCTGGTGCTTCGCACCAGCTTTTAAGGTCAGTCGGCAAGCGACGAAGTCGATTAAGTTGCAGCCTTATTTCACCTACCTTTTGCCAGCAAATGAACGTATACATTTATGAAACTCATAATTCAGGCGGGTTTCCCTTGAACCTCTCTATTTTGAAGCCTGCTTTCATTCTCGACTTTTCGATTGTTAAGAGCTTCGACAAGCGCATGAGCGACTGGAGCTGCTGACTTTGGTCCTACACCTGTGATAAAGGGTAATGAAACCTTGATATGGCGAGGATTTGCAATTGCAAGTGCTTCATCGAGTACAGAGTGGTTCGCATTTGCCTCTTTCAATTTATCATCATTAATCAATGGTAATGGCAGAAATTCTCTGCGAACCATACCTGTCTTGATTAGTATTTTGTCGAGAGCATGGGGAAAACCAGTTAAAGCATGGCCCGAGACGATACTCTTTTCATGGACTGACACATAAGCAAAGGTTGATGTCGCATGACAAACACCACTTAGGATACAATCTCTTTCATAAAGCCGAGCAATAATTGCATGCAGGTCAGAATTTCTATTGACGTCGAATAGGCAACCGTGACCTCCAGGCAAGTATAGTGCATCCATTTCTTCAGGATCGAGGGAACTAAGTGCTTTCACATCATTTAATGATGCGACTAGACCTTTTCCTCTACTAGTCTCAGGTGCAATGGAGCGAGGTAAACCCAGACCAAGGAGTGACAGTGGTCCAGTTTTTGTAAGACTAAGTGGATCAGCGCGTGCAGCCTTTCCATTAACAGTATAAAAATCGATTTCATATCCTTCATCACGAAATACCCAATAAGCTTGAAAAAGTTCTTCCCAGTGGTAGCCTACTGTGCTGACAACTATGGCGAGTCGATGCATGAAATACTCCTTAAGACAGTTTGATTAAGCCAACCAGTTCAGGTTAAGACTAATTGCAAAGCATATGCTCAGCTTGAGTTGGTATCTATACCCCAAAACCCCCATGAACTTATCAAAGAGCCAGTAATATTAACCATGCTATAAATTAAGCCGCAAGATGAATTCTACACCACGGCTGCCTGCGGAAAGTATTGAAAATCTCAGCCCATCAAGAAACTGTCTCCCTATCTAGAAAAAAATAGCAAATGATCGGTGGCCTAGTCGGAGGAATTTCCTTGCTCGGCGGTGGTTCTTCGAGCGGAGCCTGCGAAGACGGTGGTTCCTTGATAGGTGGTTCTTCAGGTGGAGGTCGAGTGGGTTGTGGTTCTTTGACCGGCGGCTGCTTGCCGGGTGTTGGCTGCTTGCCGGAGGGTGTTTTTTCATTCAGTTGCCAGCTATTGATATACAAAACCTTGGCTCCTTATTTTTATATGCCATAGCTAACAATCATGCATAAACGCTATGTTAAACCTAAGTCTGTTGAAGTTAGAAAAACTTCTTTCGTAGACTAGATCGATCGGGCCATCGTTACATGTTTTGTGTGAAAAGGATAATATCCTTAGACTTTGCATTGGAGTTGACGATGTTAGCTTTTACTTTATATGGGACTCGTCGTCTTTTTAAAAATCTTCCTTAATTGTTTTTTGGTGCTTGTGTTTCGCCTGAAATAGGGGGTCTTAATGGTGGGTTTTTTGTAGTAAGGAGAGTTTTTAAGGGGCTTTAGTTTTTGAGTGAAAGCACGATCGAAAAGGTAGTTCTCTAGATAGCCCACCAGGCTCACATATTAGCTGCCATTGCAATCTCATAGGTAGAAATGGATAGTGCGGTTTGAGGCTTACCCTCTTCATCAAATAATCCAGCTCGTTCGAGAATTCTCAAGAACGGACAAAGTATCTTCTTATTCCCAGGACGCTGCGATCCTTCGGCAACACCCGGATAATTTCCGCCAGATATTCTCGCTCAGGACCTGAGACGTTAAGGCGACGATCGGGGAAGATTTTTTGTGTGATAGAGTTACATTCGCCATTGCTCAGACTTTTGATTTCGCTGGCTGAATCCTCACCTTGGTCGTTGCAGCCTAAAACCATGATCCAGCCAATTGACAGTATAAGGATATAAAAATGCTTCATTTTTGAATATCCTTTCTAGCCAAAATTTACCTTTAAAATGAATGGGTTTTCATAAAATCTCCTTCTCTGTATCAGTTTTCTTGATCCCGCTGACAAGGCTGGCGGCTTTGTCGGCAAATACTTTGGTCGTGCTTATTGGTTGACCGGGCGATTGTTGTAGGAGCGGCGTAGCATATTTACACGTATCGTCAAGACATAGTTTTAATATGGTAGCATTAATCCAAGTTGCATGGCCAGAATTCAAGGAGCTTCGATTCTAATGTTCTAATTTAACTAGCTGGAAGACTGGGGTACTTATTTCAGAGTCATATGATAGAGCTTCGTTAAAATGAGCGAAAATTTATGCCAATATTTGAATAAATCGTTTTAATCGAGCTTCAGTCTATGAGAAAGTTAAAATAGAAACGAGAAGATGTCTTCCTTGGGTTGTCAAAAGCTGCGTTTAACATTGAAGTCGTCGGTCCAAATACCGATGTTTTTTGGCTTAAGTGAACCGTTGCAGAAGATTCAACTGAAAACTCAATTTATGATCTTCAGCTGGTATTTTCTTGCTGGATTGGCTGCAGATCAGCAGTTGATGCAGGTGAAACGCAATCATCGAGAATTTCCTAATTCGCCTATTTCTTAAGCCACTGTATGATCTTTGCTTTAATGCCACTCGTCATTTGGGATTTCGAATGTTCTTCCCCCAAAAGGTATCCGATCGGATTAAGTGATCCTACGTGATCGCAGATGATTTTAGTGATGGCAAACATCGGTACAAACAATATCATGCCAGCAATACCCCAGATTAACTGTCCTAATAGGATGGCTATAATGATCACTAAAGGGCTTAAACGTACCTCTGAACCGATAATAATGGGCTCTAGTACATAGCTTTCAATTAATTGAATCACTAAGACAATGAGAGTAAATCCAATGACTGCAGAAAAATTATCAAAGTAAATGGCAGCAAACAGCACTGGTATGATGCCTGATAAAAAGGGGTCAATATAGGGAACAATCGTAATTAACGCACCAAATAATGTAAGAAAAATTGCATGAGGTAGATCAAAATCTAAAAAAGTGACGATGTACATGACACTTAAAATCACCATGATCTTGATTCTACCCCAGAGGTATTGTTGTCCGACTCGACTCGACTCGACTCGACTTTTGGATTATGTCGAGGGCTTCGTCTTTTTTTTCATCTGGGACATACATCAAGATAAATGATTTAAATTTTTCACGATGCAAGAGGAATAAGAAACAATATATTAGAACGAGAAAGAACTGTAAAATCATAGCCATCGTCAAGCTTGCTGAAGCTTGAGCAAACACTTGTATCGCATTCCGTATTTCTTCTGAACGATCTCGAATCATCTCCAATTGCTCGTCTGTGGTGATTCCAAAGGATTTTTCAACAAAGACCTGAAGCTCTAGCCGCAATCTATCAAGCTCACTTTGTAAGCGTGGAAAATCCTGAGCGAATATCGCTAATTGATCAACGAAAAGGTAGGTCAAGATCAAAATGAAACCAAAAACCATTAACGATGAGATTATTGATGACAAAGCTGTTGACGTGCCCCAGCTTTCAAACTTTGAAGCCACTGGTGTTACTAGGCCAGCAAGAAATACGGCAAACATCAAAGGGACGAGGAATTTGGATTCGTAGATCAGAGCTGCAACGAACGCAAACAAAAAGAATAATATTTTATTAGCTTGCTTCACCTTATCACCTTCATTCCAACTGTTGGAGTCAGCTCAATTTTCAAATTTATACCTATAAACTGAAGTAATCAGATAAAATAGAGATTTTTTACCTACAGACTTGTTTGTATTTTAATATTTGCATGACGCCGCTACACTAAAGTTATAGTTGTCTACATTATTGAAGAGTAGTCAATTGATGAGACATTTTTAACTAAAAAAATGAGGCACTGTCTATTTTTCTGAAATGGAAAGAAAAATTCTCCGGTTGGACATGGCTAATTGTTGTTTTTATCATAGGCACAATGTTGGCTGCAGTGTGGCAATTTTCAACCCTCAAGCAATACCTTGATCCAGTAGTTTTCCGCCAGGTGACACAGTCGTTGCGTGGTGAATGGTGGACACCGCTTGTCATCATAATCATTTATCCACTATCTCACCTTATCTTATTTCCGAATACAGTTTTAAATACCATTGTGATTTTAACCTTCGGGGGTTTTCAAGGATGGCTTTATGCGATTGCCGGTAGTCTAGCCAGTACAGTTTGTTTTTATATGGCTGGTCGGAAGCTAGGGGAAAGAAAAATCGCTGAGCATCGGGGCGAGCATTTCGAAAAGATTAAAAAACTACTGCGCAAAGGAGGTGTTGGGGCTGTTATAGCTGTCCGGCTGCTTCCCATAGCACCTTATCCTGTTGTCTGCTTATCTGGTGGCGCCATTGGTATTCGATTTTGGAGTTTTATTTTGGGAACATTTGTTGCTCATTTGCCGGCAACACTCACTCTCGCGATTTTTGGTCAACAGCTAAGGCAAGTTTTTAGAGACCCGGAAGTAGGTAATTTTGTAATATTAATAGCAGTCCTTGCGATTGGTGCTTTGATTCTATGGTTATTCAAAAAGTTTGCTTCCAGTCACATGGATAATGCTTCAATTAAGTGATCTGGTCTTTAAAAGAAGCAATAATGATCTTACCTTCTGTGTCTCTGCTCACCCGAAACCATTTTCCATCCTGTCGAAAAATTTAAGAAGAATATATTTCACTTGTCATATTCTTAAAGGGCGTCTTTTTGAAGATTGATATTTTGACTTTTAGCAGGAACTCTCACCTACACAAGTAGCATATTGACCCAGTTTTCCAAAGCCATTACTTTGAAATAATCCAGTATAAGTATTCGTGGTAAATGAAATAAATCAACTTGTATTTTGACTATATGATGAGCCGGCCAGGTCTTTGCTATATATGTCCTAAAGCAATGAGGAAATAATGGAAAAGGAATATGAGCGGGTCAAAGCTCTAATCGAATATGCGATATTAGATACTTCATCCGAGAAGGCTTACGATGATATCACTCTTTTGGCTACTCATATCTTCGAAATTCCAATTGCTGCCGTGAGTTTAATAGATCAGGGTCGGCAATGGTTTAAATCGAAGCGTGGTCTCGATTTCGATGAAACACCGCGTGCAATTGCAGTTTGTGCGTATACTATTGAAACCGCAGATGTCATGATTGTTTCCGATTTGTCGAAAGATGAGCGGTTTTCTAATAATCCCTTAGTTGTTGGCCCACCTCAACTTCGCTTTTACGCCAGGGCTCCTTTGCTCACTCCCAGTGGTTATATAATTGGCACTCTTAATGTCATGGATCACAAAGCTCGTCAACTAGATGAAGTAAAAATACAAGATCTAAAGATTTTAGCTGCGCAAGTTGTAGCTAATCTTGAGATAAGAAAATTCAATTCGGCGCTTGAAAAACAATTGGCAGAGGTTCGAGAAAAAACTGAAATTATTACCCGACAACAAGTTCAATTGATTGAAGCAGAAAAAAAGGCAGCCATTGGAATTATGACTTCAGGTGTTGCGCATGAGGTTAATAATCCATTAACCATTATTATGGGAAAGTCGACTCAATTACGCCGTTGGCTGATGAAGAAACACAAGATAGCTGAAAATGTGAGCGAAGGTTTGATTGTAATTGAAAAGGCCGCGACAAGAATCGTAAAAATTATCAGAAGCATGTTGTCTTTAACACGTGAAGACATAAATTCTGAACCTGGAATAAGAAACTTCCGTGATCTTTTTGATGAGACTTTGATTCTTTGTTGGAAGAGGTTTGAAGCTGCGGGCATTGATCTTAAGGTTACTCCTCCACCGACCGATGCTTATTTGAATTGCTATGGTCCTCAACTATCACAGGTTTTGCTTAATTGCTAGCAGACCTAGACCTGGGCCAAGAATTGCGGCACATAGAACAAGCCACACAAAATTGCCAGTCCACTGGTCGAAAGCAGGTAACTTTTGTTGGATAGGAAACCAAAGGATAACGGCCAACCATAAGCGTAAACCATTAACACGACTGGGATTGATGGCATGAATATAAGCTCTGGTGACCACCGCCATAATCGCAAAAATTAGTGCGGCGGCTGCTCCAAAAAATGCGCCCTGCCACCAATCACCCTGCCATTCGAAAGAGGGTTGCATGGTATAAAAACCGATGGCAACAAAACCTAAGCCTACCCAGAAGGCGAAGTTTACCCGTTCCGTTAAAAAATACCAGGCAAGAAGTGTAATGAAAACGACTTCTAAGCGCATAATGCTTGTGACCACTGCCGGTGCTAGATAATGAATCGCCCGGGCGCTAGCCTGATTACCCAAAATGGTGAAGAGGGCAAACAATATACTTAAGCAGAACTCTAAACGGGAAGGTCTTGAGAAAGCTGCTGGAAACCCACCCTGGCCGATAAGTGTCGCCGTGCTCACGAGAGCTGCTCCAACACAGAGGATAAACACCATATCTTCTGCAGATCCCTCGAACGCTGCTAGTTTCCAGGGAATCATAAAGCCTGCGGAGGCGACAGATGCAATGAAGGCAAGCAGGATGCCTTTATGATAAGTATTCTTCACTAGGTCTCAGTGGCATATCTACAGGCGGGCAAAAATATTTGAACGGACAGTACACACTCTCGTCATTGGCCCTACAAATTGCTCTAGTGCATCTGTTCTTCAACCTCAATGCCGTTATTCATATCTATGGAGCACCGTGCTTACGTTACCTGCCGGTCAAGGCAGCCGAACGATTGGCTGAATTTACTGATCATAGAAAGGTAGTCGCAATCAGCTATGTTGCTTCTGTGTTTTTGGCTATGCCTCTGATCGGTCTGAGCTTTGCTCGCTTTGATTAAACGCTCTTGCATTTGCGATCGGAGCATATCAAGATGCAGCTTCCATATATCTGATCGGTAGACGGATCACGAAGCGAGACGGATTCACGGTTCTGAATTAGACGAATGTTTAAAGTCGCAACTTTATCGCTTTGCTTGCCATAAACGCCGGGAAATGTTGATCCAGGATATACTCTTCTTTAAAGTCTGCATGTCTCGATTTTTGCCTATCTCCCCAAATGTCCTCATAGAAGCCGACAATCGCAAAGCCAGCCTGGATTTGTCCATTGATCTGCTCTTCCAATGAATGCCCAAATTCGATAAGAGGTTCGTCATCTGTAGGATTCGGCACTCCGGAATAAGGTAGCTGACCTTTGATTTGCACGATACCCTGCCTTTCCAGCTCTGGATCAATGAGAAAAGCGATGGGATTGATAAAACCACTGAGCAGCACTCCTTGATATTTGAGAACACGGTAAGCTTCCTGCCAGACTGGTTGAATTTTTTCACAGAAACAATTGGAAACTGGATGAACGATTAGGTCGAAACTCTCGTTACCAAACATGGAGAGATCAGCCATATCTCCTTGCACGGTCTGTAGATGGAGCTTTTCACGCTTCGCGACAAATTCATCTTGAGCAAGTTGCTTTGGGGAATTATCAAAGACGGTGACGTCTGCTCCGGCCGCTGCGAGGATGGGACCTTGTTGTCCTCCACCAGAGGCAAGGCAGAGAGTCTTTACCCCTTGAAGCTTGGCAGGGAACCATTCTTTGGGAACGGCTTTGTGAGGTGTCAAAACAATTTCCCAATCACCGAGCCTTGCACGCGCGATCTCTTCTGCGTCAACTGGTCTGGTCCAAATGTCCTGCTTATCAACTGCTGCATCCCATGCGCGCCTATTTTGATCGACTGCTTTCATATCTGCCTCACATTGGTAACTTCGTATTCTTGGAAACTAGCTCAACGGCAATTTAGCTTAGGCTTCGCCGCTTGTCATCTCAGTTGCGCAATTATCTTTAAAGCCTCCTATGGAATAATGGGCTGTCGGGACTAACTCCAATAGTTTAGTCGTCATATCAAAGACAAATTACTGAGATTATTGTATAAGTTTTAGTAAACGCTTGGGGATAAACGATTTTTCTTGCTTGGAAATATCAAATCGTACAGTCCATTACTTGTTCCCCAGTCTCCTTGTATTATACCTTATGCCGATAAGTCCCCAAGTTCTTGCATGGCCAACAGTATGCTTTCATCATCTAAAACTTGTTGCAGCCTGTATTTGCCATCATATGCATATTCACAGTAATAGGAAGAATTTGGATAATGAAAACGGTTCTCTTCTAATCGCAGAGAAATAGAGTAATATCGCACAATTTCATCTTCTTTCGATCTCAATTGACTTCTGATTTTCAAAAGATTGGAAGAAATCTGTGAACATGTGCCCGCAAATTTGCAGGTTTGACAAAGGCTTATGCTCTGCCGCGCAGTGGCATGCCTGGTGACTGATTTCATATCTATTCCCTCTAACTTAAAAGTTACTAAGCCAAGAATTGCAATAGATATGCCTATTTTGCCTGGCTATTAAGTGTCTAACTATATTGACGGAAAGCCTTGTAGCCCATGGGTTTTGAGGTTTTTAGCGCAGTTTTTTATGGGGAAATCACGCCTTTTCATGTTTTCGATCACTTGAAGATTTTATGGTTAAAACGATCATAACAATTTCATATTTGAAACTTGCTTGGCGTCAGTCTCGGGATCTTGTTCTATCGCGAGAGGTAGTTCGACGACAAACCTCGTATAGCTCGCGTGCTCATCTAAATATAATTTACCCTTATGCTTTTCAGCAAGAGCCCTTGAGATGCAAAGTCCTAAACCAGTTCCATGACCGTACGGCTTGGTTGTGAAAAATGGCTCCATAATTCGCGAGCGAATTTCAACAGGTACTATAGGCCCGTTATTCGATACAGTAATAGTAACCATCGGGTATTGCTTAATCAGCTCGACTTTGATCCAAGGATCGGGCTCATTTTTGACGGCATCAAAGGCATTATTCAATAAATTTAACATAATTTGTCCGATTTCAATTGATTGACAAATTACGCTAAGATTTTCTCCTGGAATCTCTTGGATCAGACGTATGCCTTGGCTGGAAAACTTCTCGTTGCAGATGGCAAGTGCATCAACTATCACTTGATTCAAGGAAGATTCAACCATTGGTTTATCAAAGTCTTGCCTCGATAGGCGAAGCAGACCACTGATGATATCTGTAATGCGACGTATGGTAATATCGATTCGCTGTATCATGTGTTCCAATTTTTCAGAACTGATGTTGCCATTCGATAAGTGAGAATGAATAATGTTTATGTAACCTGAAATAATCGCTAAGGGGTTGTTAATCTCGTGTGCGATATTCCCTGCCATTTCTCCTAAAGAAGAAAGTCTAGCGGAATACTCAAGTAAGACTTGTTGCTGTTCATTTTCATGAATACGTCGTTTGACATCTTCTTCCAGGCTTAGATTTAGTTCTTGAAGCTTTTGCCTTGCCAGCTCCAATTCAAGATATGACTTCGTGATATTATCTCGCATTTCATTTAAAGCGTGAACGACATCGCTCAGTTCACTGTTAGCTGATGTAATGCTATCAAGAACTAGGCCATCTGCGGCACTTTCCTTATGACCTTTAAGTTGGATTTTGCGTGCAAATGCAGCGATCATCCGTAAATGCCGCATAATCAAACTTTCAAATATTATCAGCATGAAAATCGCGACTAGAAAGGTTTTTCCTGCCTGTGTCAGTAAAATAATACCCAATTTTTCAGCTAAAACATAATAGATGCGATCGATATTTGATGCCATCGTTATTTGTCCCAGGTGGTTCACTGTTCCGCTGTGCAGATAGCTTATATCAATCTTATGCACTAAAAGGTTACTGGCCTCTGGTGGTTCATCGCCAATGCTCCAACCTTCGAAATATGATATCTTTACATAATCTATGTTTGGCAAAGAAGTCAGTCCTGAGTGGATCTGTTGAATCAATTCAAAGTTTAGATGCCACATGGCCATGGATAGAGTTCCTTCGTAAGCCTGTTCAATTTGCATGAACATATCTTCGATGTCTTGGATGTCTTTCCTATAATCGTAGAAGAGTTGGAAAAATGTTACGAAGACAGTAAGAATGGAACTCCATAAGATAATCGTCACCAGAAGTCTTTTTGATAGAGATGATGGCTCCTTAAAACAATGAAAGATAGGTTTTTTCATAGGACTCATCTCCAGTATCTGGGAATGCAATGACAACAATGACTAGAGCAGATCATCGTCCAGAAATATTTCAATCATCGTATTTTCCATATGCTTCTCTATGAAAGAGAGTTGAGCCTCAAATTATTCATAAAAACAACTAGTCAATTGGAACTTTAAAGTCATACTTTGTTGACCCCCTTGAAGTACGACTCGAGTATTTAGTAAAATCAATCGGCACAGGCCCTTTGGTATCTATCAATTTCTGATAGGATGCGACATTTTTTGCTGTAACTGGTGTCATTGCTGTAAGCCATCTATTTTGTTCAAGCTTACCAGAGCGATGGAAATCATGAATCAACACCATGGACCAACCACCATCTAAGATATGCCCTCCGACGCTAACGACAAGTTCGTTTTTACTCACCGCTTCTAATCCTTCCGGGGAAATATCGATGCCACCAAAAAAAATATCCTGGCCTGGCACTAGTAACATTTCTTTTGCCTGTTCAATCATTACCAGTGCAAGGGCATCGTTACCCCCCCAAACGGCATTTGCCATCGGATAGCGCTTGATCAACACTTTAAATTGGGTTGACGCATATTTTGGCGTCCAACTGTCGTAAACTATTTGATGAAGTGTCACATCCGCAAACTCATTCACAGCCCGTATAAGCCCGTTTTTACGTAAAGTTGCGGGCGCATCGGCTTCCTCGCCGTTTATTGCCAACAAATGAATATGATCAATTCCTTTGCTCAGCATGTGACTTCGTAAGGAAGTCACTAACTCATACCCGGCTTGTTCGTCGTCTGGCAACAACTCACCTATAAATGATGGAAATTTATTTAAATCGAGAGCTTGAGTATTTGGTGGTGTTAAAGGTGAATTGATGGCTAGGGTTTTTATCTGATAGAATTCAGCCATTGCCAAAATTTTCTGTCCATTACCCTTGAAACTCTTAAATAAAAGTATTTCAGGTTTCTTTGGACCATGTGCCAGTTGATCAACCTGCCTTATCATAGCAAGATGAGATTCATTCCCATGGTATACACTTAACTGTATGTTGAATTGGCTTGCGGCAGTTTGCATGACACGAACAAAATTGGTCCAAAAGGAATCAAGTTTATCGATTAGCAGGGCAACATGAAAATCTTCTGGGGTCTTATTTTTCAATGCTTGATCTTGCCCATATACCATTGGAAAATTTAATAAAATAAATAGGAAGAAAATTGTGCTGGTAAATTTCATAGTTCCTCCCAAAGGTAAATATCTATCAATGGAGAAATCTTACCGTTGTCGGCTTAAAGGTAATCCATTTAGGTACTTGCTACTTAGCAATCACCTATGGCAAAAGAATAATCCTTTGCTTTGAAACTCGCAAAATCCAATTTCAGTTCATCCCATGAAAGTATTGGGTTCTGATGGAGGTCAAGCTTCGATCGCTCTTTCTTACCAAAGGTAATTATTGAAATGCAGCGCCCTAAGTGTCGATAAAAACGAAATATATTGGGTGCATTTTAATCTATTAAGGCCCATCCACGCGCAGGCCGAAAAACTCAATATACTTTCAAAAAAAGTTTAAAGGGCTAATTATGACCGACCAGAATCCACCAGCGCGCGTAATATCTTTAGCTGTTGACTATGATGGGCCTGAAAATACTGATGCAAGACAAGCGCTTGAGCTAAAGATCGTAGAACTTACTGGTACGGTTGAATATTTAACGCAAACAATCGAGCTTTCCCAAGGTCATGTTGAGCGTCTCAAAAAAGAAGTCGAAGATTTCCAGCATCTAAAACAGCAAGCTGAAGCAGAATTTCAAACACAGCAAGAATTAAACGCTGAAAAAAGGCGTGAAATTCATGATCTTGAGTCTGCGATAAAGAAAAACGAATCATTTCTGATAGGGCAAGAGGAGCGAATTAGAGCTCTAAATGAGACGATTGAAATTGTGGAGCAAAGAAACAAGCAGGCGATTGAATCTGCACAAGCTGAGTCAGAGAATAAAATCAGAGCGATTCAACATGAAATGGAAACAGAAAAAGAACGCTTATCGTTTGCCATGGATAGTCATCGTAGCCAAACGCAAGCTGAAATGAAACAGCTCACGGATGAATTGATTCAATGCCGTAAAAAGCAGCAAAGAACACTCGAAGTTGAATATCAGGAAATGAAAAGTAAGGCTGAAGAATCGATCTCCAAGCTTCTCATGGAAGGGCGTAGTAAAAACGAAGCCTTGATTAAGGCGACCGAAGCTACAGCTTTAGAAGTTCATCGCGAGTCTGAACTTGCAGCAAAAAGACTGGTGCAGGAAGCAAATCAGAAGGCAGCTGATTTGCTTCGGACTGCGCAGCATGAGGCGGAAGAAGTCCGCCGTCGTACTCATAACGCTGAAGTTAATTTTTTGAAAGAAAAGAATAGTGGCTTAGCCGAACTGAAACTCATGGTAAATAAAGCCAAAGAGGAGGCTAAAGCTATAGTTGCTACTGCCAAGAAAGAAGCGGATGAGTTGCGCGATAAAGTAGAAAAAGAGAACGAAGCTAAAATCATAGCTGCAAATAATAAGATTAGCGCCTCCCGCAAAGAAGCCGAAAAAGAGACTCACGAATATATTGAAAAAACCAGGGCTGACATAGATCGTCAGGCCAAGAACCAAGAAGCCCAGTTGGCTCGAAAAATGAAAGAACATGAGAATGGCGTAGCCGAGGAGCGGAAGAGAGTAGAAGAAGAGTCTCGGTCTATCTTATCAAGTGCAAGGGAAAGAGCCCAAGCTATCATTGAAACAGCTGATAATGAGAGAATCTTTAAATTTGAAGAACTGAAAGCCTTAGAAACGACGATGTTTCAGTCAGCAAGACAATCAGCTGCAGCAATCACCGACGACGCCGAAGCAATTTCCTTGAAAATTGTTGAAGAAGCTCGTATTAGGGCGAAGAATATAGAAAAAACAGTGGAAGCCATTATTGCAAAGGCATATGATGAAGCTGCGAAGATCAAAGAAAATGCTAACGAATACTTTGAAAAGATCAAACGTGAGTTACCCGATCCGGCACATTGGGAAGCTGAGTTGGCAAAAATTCGTCAGCAAGAGCAAGATAGATTGCAGTCATTAATCGAGCCAACTGTAAAAAATTATCTGAAGGCCATCGATATGGCCATCAACAATATTTTCTTGGAATTGCCTTTGAAATATCAAAATAACAAGGTCATTCAAGAGTTTACTGAAGCGATCAGTGGTATTCAGAGGAAGAAGAATCAAATTCGATTTGGTGATTTGATCCCGAAGTTAGTCGGGAATCCAGCAGATGATGAAGTTTCCCAATCACCATTAAAAAAATTATCCTTATAAAGGTTTGAGGCTTCTAAATCAGAAGCCTCACGGAAGATAGTTGTTCTATCCGCTAATGCTATTCAATACTGCCAAACTCTGAACCAAAGTCATGGGTAACCGGACAATAGCTGCCAACCAATTCCATAAGCATTTGTGAAGCCCCACCTACGCGCTCCAGTCGGGGGCTGCCGCATCCGCCTGTCGCAAACAAGGTGCTAGTTGAATCCGCAAAATTACTAGAGACAGTTGTCGAGGGCCCATCGCACAGGTAGTTGTCTGTCTCTTCTAAGTTTTCTTCTATCGCCGCCTTAAGAATTTGCTTAATAGAGGGACTGATTGTGACGGGGCGTTCTTCTTGAGTGGTAAAACCTGTCTCGGAATAAATGCCATATTTTTTGGTCAAAACGACTTTATCCAGATAGACCTCACATGTTTCCAACCTGGAGTACTCTGGCAGGGTAAATCCGGTAACATTTGTTTTCGTGACGAAGGGTTTGGTTTGAGCAAAAATGGCTTGCTGAACAAATAAACTTGCAATACCAACAATAAGACTTCTCATTTTCATTTCCATTCCTTTGTCCAAATTTTTTAAAACTTGTATAAAAGCTTGAGATGGCGTTTTAACCTAGGTGTCAAATGCCTGTCCACGAATGAATTCATGTATTTTCGTGTATTTTTATTCATGGTGAGCGGGCTATATGAATATTGTTATGTCGTATAGGCAAATTAAATCGATAGACCTTAGCTCTTTTCACTTGAAACCATGGCACTTCGCTTGCAGATCGCGAAAGTGATTTGTTGATGATGAATCATAGCTAAGCCATATATTGTGAGGTTTATTTCCATGAAATATTTTCATAAGTTCGGATTCAAAGAATCCGTGAGTGTCAGAAAAGAAGTAAAGTGGACACCACTGTTTGCGAGTGCATTATAATAGCAATTGCTGGCATCTTGTCTGGCATACATGCCAATGAATCATCGTTACATGTACCTAGAAAAGGTGAGGATAAAGCGACATTAGAAAATACTGCGAACCACCATCAGGCAATTCATGACTTTCAAGGTTGAAGGGGGTGTGATGAAGAACTTACAGCTATTCAGCTTTAGTGAAAGTGAATACCTGGGATTAGAGGTCGCTAAAGCATTAAATACCAAACTGGCGATGTTAGAAGAACGCATTTTTGAAGATCGGGAGTTTAAGGTTCGGCCTTTGGAAGCTGTTTTAGGGAAAGATGTTTATGTCATTCAATCCATGTTTTCTGCGCCTTATTTATCACCGCAAGATAAGCTGTGTCGTTTGATTTTTTTAATCGGGGCCTTGAAAGATGCTGGAGCGTCGCAGGTAACAGCTATAACTCCCTATCTATGTTATGCAAGGAAAGACAGAAGGACGAAAGAATTTGATCCTCTCAGTTTGCGCTACATTGCTACTATGATGGAAGCTGTTGGTCTGGACCGTATCGTCACCTTGGAAGTGCATAATCAACAAGCATATGAAAATGCTTTTCGGATTCCGACAAGCCACTTGTCTGCAGCCCATCTATTTGTCAGTTGGCTGGAATTTCTATCACAAAACCAAGATATTGCTATCGTGTCACCTGATGTGGGTGGAGTGAAACGAGTCGATGCTTTAAGACACATAGTCGAGCAGAAAATACAAAAATCTGTAGGTTTGGGTATCGTAGAAAAATACCGTAGTATGGGTAAAGTAAGTGGAAATATGTTTGTTGGTGATATTCAGAATAAAGTCGTCCTAATCTATGATGATATTTTGAGTTCTGGGACGACTCTTTTACGGGCGGCACGTATTTGTCAGGAACATGGTGCAAGCGAAGTTCATTTGGCTGTCACTCATGGTATATTTATTGGTGATGTTTGGCGTGAATTTGAAGGTAGTGGGGTAAAGACAATTCTGATCACTGATTCTGTTAAGCCGTTATCTACATTGCCCAGTTCATTGCCGGTCCAAATTTTACCGACTGCCGGAATCTTAGCGGAAGAAATCATCAGACTCCATCGCTTCGCTGTCTAAAGTTCACACTTTCGCGCGTCATGAAGAGCTAGATGGAGTCTTTGATCGGTTTTATTTTGCCATATGCTTTGCTGCGAGCCTTCCGTTTTATCGATGTGCCAGGCAGCGAGACGGCTCCAGGTGAAAGCACGATGAGCACGATAAAAGTTCCAAATATTTCTATTTAGAGAATATCGTCCTGTTTGTAAATACATGTCCAAGAATATGGTAGCGGGTATGATATCTCCGAGGCTTTCACAGTCAATCGATAATAGAGCCAGATCTTCCAGAATGTCGACATAGCGATATTCTGTACTGAACTCCAATCGATCTATGATTACAGGATCATCTTCCAAATAGATATGTTCAGCTCGCAAATCACCATGACCTTCAATGACTTGAGCCTGTCGTTCAGCAAACTGAGCTATGTTGTGTTTTATAAAAGCATCTAGTCGACCATGAATTTCCTTGGCAGTCTGTATTCGCTTTGTATGATTGTGCTGAAGAAAATAGTGTAGGTTTTCCTGAATTGCGGCATTGAGCTTTTTTATATGCTGAGTGTGAGATAGAGGCGCTTGACTTTGTTGCTGATAGAAATTTAATAATTTTTTGGCAGCTATTTTCACCGTATGGCTTTTCCAGCTTTTTGAGCGGATAAGATCGCGCAATGTATCAGCATCATTGAGACGGCGCATTTGAATCAGATATTCAACCACGTATCCTCCAGGATCAAAACTTAGCCCCTCCTGATTTCGACAATAAAGTCGAACCAGTCCATGATATACGGTCGGGGCTAATACTTTGTTAAGCCGCAGCTCTTCCTCGCAGGCAAATTTTCTTTGACTTAACTGACGATAATCGGCAGGAGCATAAAATAAGGGCTGCTTCATTTTGTATGCGAAATTATCCGTCAGGAATATTATGGACATATGCGTTTTAATGATTTGCAGGCTTTTGGTGGCGTCCGGCCAATTGTGAGGATCTTGAAGAAAGTTAAGCTTCTCTTTTAAGCCTATGGGAGCATAATAAGCCGATTGATCGCTGATAGAGTTCATAATGACGGTGCCTCGTCGAATAATTAGAATCATATTCATCAGTTGCTTTGTCTTTTTAGAGCGTCCCCCCTTTCTCTCCCCATAGTCTTACCGACTAGCGAAATACTAATCTTATGGATATCGTATAGAGTAAAAGTTGCAGTTTGGAACTTGTTTCCAACAACGATGGCCCTCCGATCGTAGGGAGTTAAGCATGGAAAGTAGAGAAATTCCGAAACAGGACTGGCAAAGCTATTTTGATATCCATTTTAAAGGTCCGTCTAGTAAAAGTGTCAAACTGGAAATTTTAAGCATGGAGTATGGTGATCAAACGGAAGATAATTGGGGACATTTGAAGGGGCTTTCATATGATCCCAAAGACGACAAATTTTGTTTGTTTATTGACCATTTAAATCACTATATTTCGCATCCTTCCAGAATATCAGTTCTTGAAGAAGGTACGTCGATCAACGCCATAGAAATCGAGGATGGCACAGGTAATAAGCAAATCATTTACCTTAAGGATCCCACTATGCTGAGTAACTAAAGCAGTTTGCTTGGAGCTGACTAGAAGATCATTTGAACTGAGAGCTATTAGTATGATTCCCTAAACGGGTTGTCATAGGTAGTTTTTATTTCAAAAAATTTTGATCAGGATCGTGAAGTGCCAATCGTTGTAAGGAGAGAAGGCTTTGCAGAATAAGTATGGCCCGACGCTTGGATTGGTTTTGTCTGGAGGTGGAGCCCGAGGAGCTTACCAGGCTGGTGTTATGAAAGGCGTTGCTGAAATATGGCGACAATCCTATAGTGAACAAAATCCTTTCCCGATCATTACGGGTGTCAGTGCTGGCTCGATTAATGCTTGCTATCTAGCATCCCAAGCAGATCGATTTTATGATGGAGTGAGCCAACTAGCAGATTTTTGGTCAAACATCAGAACCGAGCAGGTTTTCCGAACAGATGTATGGTCGCTTGGGCGAAACAGTATGAGTTGGATTCAAGATATCATCCGCGGACGAGTTCATTCATCAGGAAAGGTTAAGGCATTACTGGATACGGGCCCCTTACGCAGACTTTTGGAGGAAAAAATCGATTGCTCCAAAATCAAGAGCAACTTACAGGCAGGACATTTGCGGGCTGTGGCGATGTCTGCTACAAATTATCGGCATAATACAAACATCACATTTGTCGAAGTATTGGAAAAAGACTCAAGTTGGAAGCGGGTTCGGCGTAGCTCTGAGAATACCTCAATAGATATCTCCCATATTATGGCTTCTGCTGCTATCCCTCTATTTTTTCCACCAATTCCCATTGATGGGAGCTATTTTGGGGATGGGTGTATGCGGAATATGGCTCCCTTAAGTCCAGCCATTCGCCTGGGAGCGGATCGCTTGTTTATTGCTGGCGTAAAATATGACGGGGATACCCACATTCAGAACACCAGTAAACCATCTGTTGCCCGCGTCTTAGGTGTTTTACTGAATGCTGTTTTTATGGATGGTATAGAGACGGATATTGAGAGGCTAAGTCGGATTAACAAAACCTTGCGCTATGTCGATGATGAGGATCGACGACATATTCCCTTAAGGCCCATTGACTACGTTCATATTCATCCCAGTGAGGATCTGGCTTCATACGCTCTTGCTCAGTTTGAGCGCCTTCCTCTTACCATGCAGTACCTGTTTCAAGGTTTAGGCTCAAAGGAGGAGGGGGCGGAACTGATTAGTTACCTCCTGTTTGAGCCTACATATTGTGGCCATCTGGTAGAGCTCGGCTACCAGGATGCAATGGCGATGCGATATGAAATCGAGGATTTTTTACTTTCAACCCGGATGCGAGAAACCGCGTCCAATGCAGAATATTACCGTTAGATGATGGTAAATTCTGCCGGAATGCTATCAATCGTCATTTTTGATCAAACGAAGTTGAACTCGCTTTACCTCAGTGGCAGGAATCAGCTGATCCCATAATTGCTTGTCTTTTTCTGTTTTATCGATACTTTTCAAAAGCTTAGGCTTTTTTTGTGGCAAGACATTCCAAGTGTCATCTGAGTCATGATCTTGTGTCTTCTTTTGTTGACGCGCTTTTTCTTTGGCTTTTTTGTAGGCTTCGCGCCGCAGCTCTTTTTGTTTTTCCTTCATTTGTTTGGCAAAATCCGAATTTTTAAACTTTTCTTTTGCCTTTAGATATTGTTCTCGTCGGGCTTTTTTCATAGCTTCCCGCCGGAGCTTTTGCTTTTCTTGTTTGGGATCGTTCTCATCAGACATAGTAGATATCTTTCTACTGAATAGATATAAGCTTGATTGACCTTTAGAGAAAGTAACGAAAAACCAGGATCGCGTAAAGTCTCTCTCATTGGCACGCTTGTTCGGTTTGCTGGAAACTGAAGTTTGGCAGTCTTTTGCGGTTCATGGCGCTAACTCAACCGCCTTGCGTTATTTGATACATATTGATGATATTTGAAGCGCCTTTTTTCTAGACGTGGGCGTCAAAATGCCTGCCTTAATATCACTTGCTAACTTTAACTCATGCCAACCCCTTATTCCTCCGCCACATTTCGTGTTTGTATGGCGAAGTCAACGAAACCTTGTGTCTTGGTATGTACTTTGCTTTAGTGCTAGTGGGCTAAGAAAGAGTGAACCCAAGACACAAGGTTTCACTGTTTCACAAATTGGAGTTCTGACCTTAACAATGAAAAAGGAATGTCACAATGCATGATCTAGATAATATCAATACACTGCCTGAAAATGTGAACGTCCCAACTGACTATATGGATAATGCTGAAGAAACGATCAGCGATACAGAAAAAAAGATCCGCTATTTGGCGGATAAGTTACGCTTGAAGTTCCAATTGGCTCAAATGGATGCTGAAGACCTCAGGGAAGATCTGACAGCGTCATTGGAGAAGATGGAAAATAGTATTAAGCAATATGGCAAGAGCCTTGAAACTAAACTGGATGAAGCAGAAGTTCAAACGCATCTTGGGCTGTTAGAAGCAAAAGAGCGGTGGGAAATTACCAAAGACTATGCACAGAAAGTTATGGATCTGCTGAAAGAAGATCAGCATAAAGCTAAAGGTTTTTTGGAAGAGGTAAAATTAAAAGCGGCCTTGGCACGACTAGAAACAAAAGATTTTTTGAGTGAAGCTCAAAAGGAGCTGAGTCAAGAGGCGGATCATGCTCGGGAAACATCCAAACGGATACTTAAGAAGTTAAACAAAAGTGTGACAGAATTCATTGATGCCGTGTCCTAAAACTTGATAGCGCCAAGTTTGCTCGCCACACTGGAGAAGAGAATCGATCGTAACATCAAGATTCTTTACCACTCCAGGTGGCGATCTTCTTGCTTTTCATAGATTGGCTATGGTCTCAACTTCAAACTGATAGTTGCTTGCGTTGAGATTCACAAATCTTTAAGCTTTTAGCTGAGTTTCAACTGCTTGTATCAGGATGTCGTCTTCAGGCGTGATGTCTGGAGCAAATCGGCCAACGACCTCACCCTTGCGATTCACTAAAAATTTCTCAAAATTCCATAAGATATCTTCTGGCTTTTCCTGACCAAGTCCTTTTTCCGTTAATTTTTGTTCTAGCTGTCCTCCTGGTTTTTTCGTAGCATGGGGCTGAGTCTTGGTTAGTTCTTGGTAAAGTGGATGTTGGTCTTTGCCTTTGACCACAAGTTTTTCAAACATGGGAAAGCTCACATCATATTTCAATTTACAGAATTCTTGTATTTCCGAATTGCTTCCAGGCTCTTGGCCTAAAAACTCGTTTGCAGGAAAGCCGAGTACGGCGAACCCTTGATCTTGATAACGACGATACAAAGATTCCAATCCTTCATATTGTGGGGTCAAGCCACACTTTGAAGCCACATTTGCGATTAAAAGGACTTTTCCCTCATAAGAAGCAAGTGAAGTCTCTTTCCCATCAATTTGGCGGAGAGGTATATCTAAAATTTTGCTTGGCATGGATGATTTCCCTTCTAAAATGGCATAATTTCGAAGCATGATTCAGAGCTGGAAAATTTACCACAAACTTAAACTGGCGGGAACACATGGCCACAGATTGATGCAACCATGTGCTTTTGTGGGAATTGAGAATATGCGAACAAAGACAAAAGACAGACCGGTACTGCTAGTTTAAAACATCCAACCAACCCGTCCTGAAAGGTTCCAATTGTCTGTACTTGCTTCACCAATTCTTACTAGATCGCTGGCGACACCAAAGCGATAGGCTGCGCGTGCATCTACCATCAGCCTATTGGGGAAATAAAATGAAACTCCTGCAGCAACAGGCACTTCCATCGTGTCATCTGAGCTACGAAGTTCTGCGGATTGAAGGCTATCGTCTAATTGATAGTTTTTCCAGGCAACGCCGCCAAGAACATACGGTTGCCACGCCTGAGTTGCAACTGCACCTGTTGAAATTTGCATGAGGTTCATCCTGACGGCCGTCTCGAGCCCATTACTATATAAAGTTGTGGAAGATCCTCGAGCACCCGTCGTATCGTAACTTGCACCGATATAAGCCGCTTCCACCCCAATAAATGAACGGCTGCCCCATAGAACACGTACATCCCAATCAACACCAGTATCTGTTACATCTTCCATCGTACCTTCAGTGAACTCACTCATGCCGACTGCTGCACTAACAACAACATTATTTCGAAACATATCCTGCATGGGTCCGGTAGATTCCCGTCTTTCCATTTGTTGGGCAAAAAGCGAAGGGGAATTCATGAGACAGAGTCCCAGAAACATAAGTAGATTCTTACTCAGAAATGAATTGCTTATTTTTTCGCTACTACAATTCAAACGATTATGAATTTTCATCACATATCTCCTTTCCTAAACTTATCCTGAAATGAGTTTGGGGTCTTTTCTTTAATAAAACAATAAAAACTGCAGAATGTCTGTATTTTGCGCCTTTAGCCTTAGGCGAAAATTCTAGGATGATTAGGATCAGAAAAATTTTGAAACAGATATCAAGATCTTTTATTTGCATTCAGATTGATTGGTAGTAAAACTTACATCGGTAATTCCAGATATGCATTAATTTGTTGCGTTAAGTTGATAAGATGCTTCGCATGCACAGTTTTAAATCTCAGTAATAGTTTTCCTGCTTTAGATATATTCGTTAGCAACCTTGTCCGGTAATACTACAATTGCTGCAAAGGCTTTGTTATAAAAAATTTAGTCACAATGTGATGCATTAACAGCTTGTTTGCAGAAAAATCCAAGTGAACAATGATGATAGAGGGCGTGAACTTTGGTTTGGGCAGTTTGTGTTATTGCAACTTTAGCTCTGCTAGCTCCTATGCTTTATACCTATTTTAGGGAAAAAGCAGTTTGGATTTTTGCTGTGTCATTGTTCTCAGTCTTTCTATATTTTTCTTCCTTCCTTTTCGATGAGGCTGAAATTTCACAACTTGTTTCTTACGCCTGGGCAGAAGAAATAGGCGTCATGCTTTCATTTAAACTTGATGGCTTGTCTTATCTGTTTGCTTTGCTGATAAGTTTTATCGGTACTGGTGTGCTATTGTACTGTAAAACTTATATGCTTCAGTATCAAAAATATGGTCTTGGCTCTTTCTATGCTGCCATACTGCTTTTTACTGCTGCCATGCTTGGATTGGTATTTAGTGATAATTTGCTTCAACTATATATTTTTTGGGAACTAACCAGCATCAGTTCCTATTTTCTCATAGGGTTTAAATCAACTACGAAAGAAGCTAGACAAGCTGCGACTAAGTCTTTGTTAGTTACTATGGCAGGTGGTTTGTGTCTGCTGGTAGCTATTATTTTTCTTTCTCTAGCTTCTCAGGACTATCATCTGTCTCTTGCTGAATCCTTCCAGATTTCGGAAGTGTCAACACTTAATCTCAGTGAACATGAGCTTTATCCTTGGATCGTGATTTTCTTACTTGGCGCTGTTTTAACAAAATCAGCACAATTCCCGTTTTATTTTTGGTTGCCTTCTGCCATGTATGGTCCAACTCCTGTGAGTAGCTATTTGCATTCAGCGACGATGGTCAAGGCGGGTATTTTTTTAATGGCAAAATTCTATCCCTTTCTTGCAAACCATATTTTCTGGAATGTCTCCGTCACAAGTTTTGGTCTTTTGACAATGGTGATAGGCGCAACATTGACGTTAGCCTATCGTGACATGAAAAAAATTCTGGCCTACTCGACGATTTTTGTCTTGGGTGTGCTGATGATGCTTCTAGGAATTGGAACCGAGGCTGCTATTCAAGCGGCAGTCGTCTATCTAATTGCTCATGCCTTCTATAAAGTGGCACTTTTTCAGGTTGTAGGCAATGTAGATTATGCCACGGGTAGTCGCGATGTCACGAAAGTTTTCGGTTTAGCTAAAATCATGCCGCTTACTGCTATTGCAGCTATGCTGGCAGCATTTAGTCAGGCAGGAATGCCACCCTTTCTTGGTTTTTACGGAAAGGATCTTTTATACGCTGCTAGTTTAGATTCCAGTAATACAAGTTATTGGATTATTATCCTGACTTTTTCCTCAAGTGTGCTGATTGCAGGAGTATCATTTGGTATTTTATACTTTCCGTTTTGGCAGAATAAAAACGAAATTACAGATGATTATAGAAAGCTTCCCTTGACCATGACCGCTCCGCCTTTGGTTTTTGCCATTTGTGGCTTGTTATTTGGTCTTTTTCCTGGCTTATTAGATGCAAAGCTTAGCTCATCCATAGCAAGTGCTATCTATGGTAGCGAATTGCAACTTGATTTAAAACTATGGCATGGACTGGATGCAAATGCTGTTACCGTCTTGCTCTTAAGCTTTCTTACTCTTTTACTGGGAATTTTTGTCGCCTTTCGACTATTTTCTATTAGTGCCTCACTAAGTTCACAAATCGAAAAATATGGTCGGTTTGATCCCGATCAAATTTACGAATACCTCATGTCCAGAATGCTCACAATTTCCCATCATGTCACAAGTTTCTTTCAAACTGGATCTTTGTCTCACTATCTGCGAATGATGCTGCTGGGGTTGATTTTCATGATGGCCTATCCTGCATGGCTATTTATGCAAGATTTTCCGGACCTAACAATGATAATTGGAGACATCATCGACTCCAGCATCCTACTGCTTGGAGGTGGGGCAGCTTTGGCTGCGATGGCTTTTAGGCGTCATTTGCAGATGCTTGCGATACTCGTAGCCATTGGGCTTGTGATGATATTTATATTCTCTATTTATAGTGCACCCGACTTAGCATTGACATTGACTATGGTAGAAACTTTATCAGTTGTTCTAATTATTCTAGTTTTTCGGCTATTACCTAAAAAATCAATGTCCATCGTTGGAATAAATCGTTGGATCCACGCTTTCTGTGCCGTGACTTGTGGTATTGGATTAAGTCTATTTTTGATTTTTAGACCTCATGGTGCGGATAAGGCGGCATCAGTTTTTTATATTGAAAAGAGTTTTCCTGAGGCTTTTGGTTTGAACGTCGTGAATGTGATTCTGGTGGATTTTCGTTCGTTAGATACCCTTGGGGAAGTCTTGGCGGTCGCAATTGCTGCAATCGCCGTATATGGTCTTTTAAAAAGAAAAAATTCTAAATATGGGAAGGGCAATTCAAGCAGATGAACTCTGTAATTACGAGAACAACATTTTTACTATTATTGCCATTAATGATCATAGCATCGTTGGTCATATTGTTCCGTGGTCACAACCTACCTGGTGGCGGATTCGCTGGTGGTTTATTGTTTGCATTAGCTCTCTATCTTTATATGGTTCTTTATCAGAAAAAAATTTTTAGAACAAAAATATGTGAATATTTCCCGGAGTTAGTAGCTAGTGGAATCACCCTCATGTTGTTTTGTGCCGTTTTGCCCATCTTGCTAGGTGAAAATTTCTTAAAAGGACTCTGGTCGTCCTGGGCCATACCAGGGCTGGGAAAGCTATCGACGGTGTTATTGTTCGATATGGGATTATTTATAGTGGTTGCATCGAGTGTTCTATTTGTTTTGTCGAGAATAGAGGAGGAGAGCTAGATGCTAGAATTGAGTCTATTAGCGGGTCTCTGGTTGGCGATCGGGGTCTATTTAGTCATGGAAAAGAGCATCGTTCGTGTGATCTTTGGACTTTTGTTAGTCAGTCACGCAGTGAATCTGGCATTTTTTATTTCAGGTGGACTAAAACGGGGCATGGCGCCTTTATTGAGTGAAAAGCAAGCAAGTTCACTTTTAAGCATGACTGACCCTTTGCCACAAGCACTCATTCTAACAGCAATCGTGATAAGCTTTGCATTAATTTTTTACATTTCTGTTTTAGTTCAGCAGCTCTTTTTAAGTTCGCGACATGATGATTCTGCTGAAATAGGAAGATATATGTGAACATCACAGTCTTTCCCATTCTTATACCATTAATTGGCTTTTGCCTGGCACTGTTCTTTAGGCGCAACATAGGTCAGCAGAAATCAGTAACTATTCTTGCGAGTATTTTGCACGTACTCTTAACCTTGACGTTACTTCGTGAAACTGATGCTCAGTTAAGTTTGCAATCAGCAGGGTGGATAGCTCCCTTTGGAATTTCATTAACTATAAATTTTCTTTCCTTGCTTATGCTTGCTGTAGCAAGTGTGATGTATTTAGTCATTAGCTTATACTCGATACCGAATCTTACCGCAGAATCCTCGGTCATGTATTTTCCACTTTTGAATATCATCATCGCGGGTATATGTGGAGCATTTTTAACAGCGGATATCTTTAATCTCTATGTCTGGTTTGAGTTAATTCTATTGTCAAGTTTTGCTCTAATTTCTTTAGAAGGCAATAGAAAGAGGCTGAGGGGAGCCTTTACCTATGCAATCATGAGTGTGACAGGATCGATGCTTTTTCTACTTGCAGTAGGTCTGATTTATGGTGCTACCGGAACACTTAATATGGCCGATCTAGCAGTTAAACTAGACGTCCTTGCTCAGGAATCTCCAGGCTATGTATTGGGACTAAGTCTCTTACTTTTCGTCGCTTTTTCTTTAAAAGCTGCTATTTGGCCCTTTTATTTTTGGCTCCCTGATAGCTACCATTTACCATCTTCAGCCCTGTCTTCATTGTTTGCAGCCTTATTAACGAAGGTTGGAATTTATGCTATTTTTCGGGTTTTGATTGCGGTTTTTCCACACATTGACTACCTGTCATTCCTTGCCGCTCTTTTAGCTGCGATGACTATGCTATTAGGAGTGTTAGGTGCAGTAGCTCAATATCAGACAAGAAAAATTCTAACCTATCATAGTGTCAGTCAGGTTGGTTATATTGTTGCCGGCGCTGCTTTTATGGGTGCTGATGATCCGGACATCAAAGTGCTGGGCTTAGCTGCAGGTATATTCTTTATGATTCAGTATATTTTTGTTAAGGCAGCATTATTTTTGGTTTCAGGAATAATCCTGGTGAAAGAGGGGAGTGAAGAATTGAAGTATCTGGGTGCCATAAAAAAAACGGCTCCAATGTTGAGTATTTTGTTTGTGATATCGGCAATGAGTCTAGCTGGGGTTCCACCATTTTCGGGATTCTGGGCAAAATACTTACTTCTTCGCGCCTTCTTACTCCAGGAGTTTTATCTTCTTGCTGGAGCTATGTTGGTAACGGGTTTCTTTACGATTTTTAGTATGGTGAAAATCTGGAATGAGGCTTTTTGGAAGCCGCAAGACGAAAGCGTGCTTGAAACTAGTGGAGTAGTTCAAAAGTCTTCAGATTTAAGGCTTTGTTTTCTTGCTCTCTTTATTTTAACAGCCATTACCATGGCGATTAGTTTATATCCAATGGTCTTGTACGACTATTCCCAGAAGGCTGCCATGCAGATATTTTTTGGGAGCTCTGACACTATGGATCCAGCTGCGTCTTTTACTTGAACATTAATCTTGATAGGTGGATTATGCTCATAGATAAAATGCTTATACTTTTGAAATTTATTGGCTTTTATATTGTTGATATTGCCTACACGAGCTTTCGTATCACCTTAGATGTGTTGACTCCATTGCCGCGAAGGCATACAGGCATTGTTGCTGTGCCGCTTGATGCAAGTTCCGACTTTGAGATAACTTTAATTGCCAATCTCATTACCTTTTCTCCAGGCACATTGGTCATTGATGTTTCGCCAGACATGAAAACAATGTTCATTCATGCGTTGTTTATCGATGATGTTGATCAGTTCATTAAACATGTGAAAGAAAATTATGAAAGACGGGTATTGGAGCTACTGCGATGAGTATTATTATTGCTATAGGTATTGTTACGATGATCTTTAGTTTAATATTGGCGCTTTTTCGCTTGTATATAGGCCCTCATCTTCTCGATAGAGTTTTGGCTGTCGATTTTATGCTGATTATCATCATATCTTTTTTAGGCTTGATCGCAGCAGCCTATGAATATGAAGTAGTGCTTGATATAGCTCTGGCCCTTGCATTGCTAAGTTCTATTGTTGCCCTTGCCTTTACTCGTTATTTAACAAAGGAGGATAAAACATGAACCTTATCATAGCTTGTCTATTGTTGATCGGCACTGGACTTGTGCTGGTCGCTGCTATTGGAATTGTTAGGATGCCTGATTTTTACATCCGAACTCAGGCGACAGGTAAAGCAGCAACAGTTGGTACGATGTTGATTCATTTGAGTGTCGTTTTATATATGGAAAGCTGGGAGGCTGCATTTAAATCAGTAGGTATCATGTTTTTAATATTATTATCGACGCCGATTACGACACATGCTTTTGGAAGAGCGGCAAAAGCCAGGCGCATTCCTTTGGAGAAAGCGGCAGTGGTCGATCAATTTCCCAAACAGCATACCTTGTTGTCTTAGTCGCCAGTTTTGCTCCGCGCTTGCATGAGTTTGCGAACTTCATCGCAATCTTGCCCTGAGAGGATATTTCCATGAGCCATTATGACAAGATTGAATGGCAGCTCCAAGATGCGGCTCAGACTGCGACTAAAGGCGACATCGTCTTTAATCAAAAGACGAATCAATCGGCTCATCGATAATTTATGATAGGTTCCCATAATTTTGAGAATCCACTTCAGTCGTCCATGGGCATTTCTGATGTTAAAAACAAGGTCCGATAGGACCAATGTTTGACTGGGACGGTGATAGACGACGACCTCTTGCACCTTGGGAATACCGCCGACCACTTCCATAACAATATCTTCCCCCCATGGATTGTCACTGTCCAAATCCAGGTAACGATCAAAATGTAAATCCGGCCTTTTTTTCTGCAAAGCTTGTGGGCCGAAGGTGAGTGCGTCAGGGAAGCGGCGCTGCCAGGATTTTAGGAAAATATGGTGAAAGGCGTTTGGCGCCAAGAGAAAGCGAACCGCTCCTTTTTCAGCCACAGCTTGAGCCAGATCTTCTTGTATTTTAATAGGTGAATGAACCAGTAGATTACCGTCTTTTAAGCGAAGAACTGTCATTCGTGTCGGCAATGTGACAGCACCGGGCATGCGAACTTCACCTTCCGCAACCCAAACTCCTGGCTTAAGCTCTCGGAGGATACTTTCCTGTTTCGCTTGCACCATTGAATCTCCCTTTCAAGAGCTATTTTTTGTCATTCTGACTAATTAGCATCTTTATCGAGCTGTATAAAGCAGATCATCAGGTTTAGCAGATTCTCAGCCGGTCAGGTTGAAAAATGAGCGAAATTAGGACATATAAGCTCTGCAATTTCGTTGGCTGGTGAAATTCTGACTTTGGCACGTAGAGGTAAACTATGTCTATTGTTCGCACTCAAAATGAAGGGGAACAAGCAACCCAAAGATCTCCTGTCGGTCCGGTAGGAATTTTGGGTGGCGGTCAATTAGCGATGATGCTAGCAGGTGCCGGGCAAAGACTGGGTCTTGCGGTTCATATATTTGCAACCAGTCCTGGTGATGTAGCGATCGCAAATGCCGATGACTATGTCGTATCTGACTTCAATCAGAGAGAGGATTTACACAGTTTTTTTTCTAAAGTGAAAACTGTGATTTATGAGAATGAGTGGATTGATCCTAAACTTCTTGAGCAAGCTATCAAATCTACATCGGCAACGATTTCACCACTGCCCCAGGCTATGGCAGCTTGTGCTAATAAGCTTGGCCAGAAAGAGCTTTTACAGGATTTAAAAGTTCCAAGCTCACGCTTTGTTGCTTTGAAACCGAATAGTGGCGAAGAACCAATAGTTTGGTTGCAAGGACTACAACAGCTTTTTCCGCAGGGTTGCGTATTGAAATGGGCAAAGGGAGGCTATGATGGTAAGGGTACCATGGTTTTCCCTGTACAAAGTCAAACCCAAGTCATTGCAAGCGAAATTGTCAATTTTGTCACACAGGCTATTGCAAAAAACGTCAGTGTCTATGCAGAAGAGTTCGTCGATTTTCAACAGGAGCTGGCGCTGTTAACGATTCGTGCACAGGATGGAAGCTGTAAATTTTATCCGATGGTTGTAACAATGCAGGAGGAAGGGGTCTGCGTGGAAGTCACTGGGCCGGCACAGGCTTTTGGTTTGAGCCCAGCTTTGGAGCAGGAAGCGCAAGAGTACGCAAAAAAAATCGGTGCACATCTCGAGCTGCGTGGCGTGTTTGCCATCGAGTTTTTTCAAACGAAAAATGGCCATGTGCTGGTGAATGAAATCGCGCCTCGGGTGCATAACTCCGGTCATTTTACTTTAGATGGAGCTGCGATTTCTCAGTTTGAGAGTCATTGGCGAGCTGTGTTAGGTCTTCCGATCGCAGATCTTAGCTGTGCAAAGTTTTTTGCGATGGTCAACATCCTTGGCCCTAAGCAATTCGTTGGTGAGTTGCAAGCCCCCGACCTAGCTGGCAAACCATATGTATTGCATTGGTATCGGAAAAAAGAGAGTCGCCCTGGTCGAAAGTTGGGCCATATAAATATAAGTGCGGAAAGTGAAGCCAAGTTGCATCAGCAATTAAGTGAAGTTCATCAACAACTGAGTCTGTGGTCCAGTAAGTGGCAGGCTCAGGCCTAAAGATAATGGAGTAAGAATGAACCAGTCGAATACAGCACAAAAACCTCGCATTGCCATCATAATGGGAAGTGATTCTGACTATGGAATTATGAGAGGTGCTGCCGAAGCCCTGACCGAACTCAATGTCCCCTTTGAAATGAGCGTTGTCTCTGCTCACCGAACTCCTTTGGATATGGCGGAATATGCAGGCTCAGCTAAATCCCGAGGTCTTTCAGTTATCATTGCTGGTGCCGGTGGTGCAGCTCACTTGCCAGGAATGGTTGCCGCTCATACCGAGCTCCCCGTTATCGGTGTTCCCATTCCACACGGCCATCTCGCTGGTGAGGATTCATTACTTTCCATCGTGCAGATGCCTAAGGGTGTTCCAGTAGCTACCGTGGCGATTGGCAATGCTTATAATGCAGGTCTGCTAGCAGTACAGATTCTGGCGTTTGGCGGCGATACGCCATCGCAGGATTTGCAACAGCGTTTGGCTAGTTATAAACAGAAAATTCGCGATGCATCACGTGCAAAGGTGGTGCGGTTTGAGCCTTAGGCTCGAAACCTCGAAAAGATCGATCCCCAAAAAGTCTTCTGATACTTCTTGAGTAGCTGCGATAAAGCTTCTCTCTTATAAAACTTAGCAGCCTGGAAGGCGTTCATGCCTTCCAACTCTGCTCGTAGATAGGGGGCTGCTCCATTTTCAAGCAAATACTCTGAAATATTGAAATGATCGTTTCTAATACTTGCCATCAACGGTGTGGAGAGAATTTCCGGATGCTGGTAGTTAGGATCGCAGCCGTTATTTAGGGCTCATCCGGAAATACCTTATTCTGCGTTTTATCGGCGAAAATAAATCCTCATGTATCTGAATACACTGCGGTCTATTTTCGCCTCGCGCCTTGTCTAAGGCATTCCCGGATGGGCCCTAGTTATATGATACTGAATTAATTCTAAATTTCCTTTTTCTGCCGCTAAGAACATGTCTTTTCAGTCGCCAGCTGACATATCGATCCTTACTCAACGGGGAATCTCGCAGAGTTTGTCATGATTTCGATTGTTATTTTATATAAAACTGATTTATGTGGATATCATCGTTTCAGGTTCTTTGCAAAAAAAGTTTCTATCGCTAAACCATGAGGAGCGGACAAGATGAAATCAAGTCTTTGCAATACTATGAAGAAAGTTTTTTTATTGCTTTCGCTAACAACGAGTTTAAGTTCTGTATTCACCTTACCCGCTGCAGCGAACACAGTACGTTCTGAAAATGTTCAAATCCAATTTTTTAACGCTTCAACTTACAGCATTGATGCGGTTCAACCTGTTCGCTTATGGTGGAAAGTCTTAAATGCTGTCCAAGTCGATGTGTATGACGGTTTCCGTAACACGACTTATACGGCTTTAGGTAACGAAAATTATATCGAAGTTTGGCCAGAAAAAACTTCGCAGTACACACTATATGCCTATAGCAGTACCGGTCAGGTTTTTACGCAAACGATTACAATCGAGTTTGTCGTAAAACAGCCACAAATCAGTTACTTTTATAGCTCAGCTTCGATCGTTCACCCTGGCGATCCGATCCGCCTTTTATGGGATGTGAAAAATGCAACGCGTCTCGTTGTGTTTGATGGATCGAATAATGTGAATATTCCAGTGGCGCCACAAGAAGGCTTTGTCGATGTATGGCCCAATCGTTCAGCAAATTTTATCCTATTTGCTTACGGTTCGGACGATCAGGTGGTGAGTGTGCAATTGTCTGTGCGTGTTGTGCCGAAAGGTGTGTGCCCACTACCTCAGTGAACTCAGTATTAGTTTCAATATGATCACCTCCCCATTTTAACTTGAAAGCAGAGTTCCTGAGCCAAAGAAAAGTTATCACAGCATTTCTCTTTGGTTCAGGATACGCTTCCACCACATCCGAAAATTACCTTGCCGGATGTGGAACCTAGCTGGCAGCAGTAATGGTAATGTAAGAATACTCTTTGCCTTCCTGGATCATTTTCACAACAACAGCGCCACATACCAGACCACAAACTGCTCCTGAAATACCGCCAATCGCTATTCCTTTTGGTCCTCCAACAGCGCCAATTGCGATGCCTGCACTGGCAAAACATACCGTGGAGTAGAGCATCGTTTCGACAGCAATTTTCGCCGGTGGGTGAGAAATTTTTTCGATCGCCTGATTAGACAGGGTCCAAAAAAAATTGTCATTGGCCTTGTCATTCAGCTTTGTTTGCACAAGGCTAATGGTTTTCTTACCTGGCGGTGTATCTTTAAGAAGATTTAACAAAAAATTGATGTTTCTTTGAATTTTTTTACAATTCATGTGCCCTGGCCTCACAAAATTTGGGGAGTCTCTTTAATCTAACTATTTCATTGGCTGGTGACAAGCGGCAAGCGATGCAGTGCCAAATCGTATGCAATTGATAGATCCTTTCGGCTATAAACTATCGACTTGGCAGGAAAAGATCGCTAATGATTGAAATCGAATATCATGAAATTACCTGAGGGGTTCTGTATGAGTGTAAAATGGCAATTCTTGGATGTGAAGCTAGACAACCGGGTTGCAGAGGTCAGCTTAAATCGACCTGATAAATCCAACGCCGTAAATTTGGAAATGTGGCAAGAAATTCGCCGTGTTTTTTGCTGGGCAGATGAGGATCCCAGTGTGCGCTGTGTGGTCTTAAAGGCTATGGGGAAGAATTTTTGCGCTGGTATTGATTTCGCTATGATTCAATACCTATCCCAAAATTTTCAAACACAAGGCGAGGGCCGGCGGCAAGAAGAGTTAAGAAAGGTGATCATTGATTTACAGGCGTGTTTTACCGCGATCGAAGACTGCCGCAAACCAGTCATCGCTGCCATACACGGTGCCTGTTATGGCGCTGGGGTTGACCTGATCACTGCTTGTGATTTTCGCTATGCCAGCAAAGACGCGAGCTTTTCGGTGAAAGAGGTTGATTTAGCTATCGTTGCCGATATTGGTACCTTGCAGCGCTTACCTCGTATCGTTTCAGAAGGCGTAGCCCGCGAACTGGCATTAACGGCCCGGATTGTTGCGAGTGAAGAAGCACAGCGGCTTCATTTGGTGAACCGCGTCTTTGCTACTCCAGAAGAGCTGTGGAGTCAGGCATCGGCAACCGCCGCCATAATTGCGGAAAAATCGCCAATTGCTGTCCGTGGCACAAAGCAAGTTCTGAACTATAGTCGTGATCATAGTGTCGCTGAGGGCCTCGACTTCGTCGCCAATTGGAACGCTGCGATGCTCTTTAACCGCGACTTTCAGAAGGCGGTTGAAGCGGCCATGAGCCGTAAGGTGGCAATATTCGACGACTAATTAGGTGTGTCATGCTAAGGGGTTGTTTTGATGAGAAAATGCTTAATTTTTTGGTTGGCTGTTCAGTCAATATTGGGATATAAGCAAAACATGGTGAAGTAAAACACCAATTTGACGAAAGGAAGAGATATGTCACTTACTCTAAGTCGGAAATTTGTCACTACTTCTATATTTGGCATGGCATCATTGTTTATTGGTGCTTGTGGTCAGGATATGGCGACTTCAGATATTAAAGTGACCAACGGTATGCGTATTACCGAAGATCTCTTCCCCGCCGCAGTCTTGTTAGTCTCGCTTACGGATGAGGGACAAGGCATCTGCACTGGCACATTTGTCAATGATTATCAAGTAGTTACGGCAGCCCACTGCGTGATCGACTTTAGCGAAGAAAATCCTCCGCTCTACTATGTGGAGCTGGATGCAGACGGTAAAGAAGCTGTCGCTGTCAGTCGGGCTAGAACTTATGTCGCTAATCCAAATTACTCTTTGTTCCGCAACGGTGGCGTTAATGGTTCTGATCTTGCCGTTTTGGACTTTGCCAGAAATACGGCGCCGGCCACAGCTAGTATCGCTAGCCGGTCTCCAGCAGTCGGCGATGATTTGACCATCGTTGGCTATGGCAATAATCACAATTTCTTCGGACCAGACGGCCGCTTGACGGGAAGTGGTTCTGGAGAAAAGCGAACAGGAACTAACGTGATATCTAGTAAGTCGAATGGCTTTATTAATTTTAACGGCCTTCCAGGCTCGGGCTATGGTGTAGAACTTGGCGAGTTAGTGGGTAGTGGTTCCGGCGACTCTGGTGGACCGATGTTTGTCGATGGCGAACTTGTTGGTGTGACCTCTGGTGGAGGACTCTCCCGCACTCGTAGCGGCCTGGTCAGTGTTTCTCGCTATGTGGATCTCAACAGCCGGGAAAGCCGCAATTTCTTAAACCGTGTTTTGGACGGCGAATAAAAAGTTCAACGTCTTACAGCAGTCATCAGCGGTGACAGCCAAGTAACTTGTTACTGCTGTCAGCCCTATTTTTTTGTGCCTTAATACTTGAGGCCTATACCAAAGGCCAAGCCATTGGCGGCGGGAAAACGTGAATCGTAGCGCAAACCCAAGGCTTCTTCACGGCAAGTTGGCTGCCAGTGATTGGCGCGATTGCATCGTTTAAAGTAAAGCAGCTTTTGGAAGGGCAGCTCGTCTTTTGCCAAGTGTTGATCCAAAACTGAGTTATAGCCCGTCGGAAAAGAAAATAGCACATTGTCCAAATTGCTCACCAGATCTGGTAATTTTTCAAATACCCTGGAAATTTTTGAATGATCGCGAACGGGCTCATCCCAACCGATGTGTTCGAGCGTCGATATAGAAACAAAGGCATGGTATGGTTGGTCGACCTTAAAGTCGAGGATGTCGAAATTATACACTGCCGGATGTTGCTCGTACTTATCGACCACTTCATGCGAAAAATCGCCGTAATAGCGGGCAACATTGCCTAGTTCAAGAATCTTTTTGCCTTTATGACGCTGCAAAAAATCTATGAGCACAGGAACTTCAATTGCTCGCTCATTGCGCCAAGTGGCATTATAACTATGGGCCGCATATTGCAATTGCTGGCCATCAAAAGGAAAACTCTTCGTCGCAAAACTGCGACGTTTCCAAGGTGCTTGCAGATAGACTATAAGCTTGTCTAAGCCCTTATTCATGATCTGTGGCAAGCTTTCTTTGGATGATAAATCTTGATAGCGTTGGATCAGCCTTTGTACTTCCGACACAACAAACCCCTTGCAATATTATGTGTAGGAATAATCTAAAGGACCTAGATAAATGAGGCAAGTTGCAAACAGCAAGTAGTCAAATAACAATGAATTTGATAGGTCGTTGTGGCTACAGGCGACCCAAAAAAATTAATTTTCGCTGACAAGCGCGCCTAAAAGCAGCCACTGATAAATTTCATCATCAATGCTCTCTTCTTCATAGGATTTCATGAGAGCTTGATACACGAGCGAGACCTCGCGATCCCCAAGCTGAAGATGATCCATGAAAAAAAATAAACAGTGCCATAGGATCTTTTAATTCTGCGTAATGACACCTAGTTTTTATTTCTAGCAGGGCAATCGAAAGTTTTCCTGTCGCACTACATTATAGGCCCGATAGGCAGCGATGAAATAATCGGCTAGCTTAGCTTCAGACTATTTATAAAACGCTTGTGACGGTCACGGCAGTGGCTTCTTACAACCATTCTCGTGGGGAGACGGAGACATGATTTCTGTAATGCAAGCCGAGAGCATGATACTGGAAAATATTTTCCCTTCTTCAGGGGAGTGGGTGTCATTACAAAATCTGCGAGATGAATGGCTGACTCAAAGCGTACAGCTTGATCAACGCGACCCACGATTTTATCGAGTCACAGGCGATGGAATTGCCATCGCCTGGCATATTTGGAAAGAAGGTCATCGCTTTTTTTCTTTGACAGAGCAAAAGCCAGTCCAATCATCAAGCTTATCATTAGCCAAACCCTTTGAGGGTTTTTGGGTGAATGCAGGAGATCCCTTGCCTTTTGGTACAGATTGTGTTGTTCCAGTTGCAAGTGTCAGCATCAAGGACGGCATGGCCTGTGTGAACAATTCTCTAAGCCTGAGGCGATGGGATCATGTTCAACGATTAAATATATCGGGTTGTGATGATCAATTGATTTTACGCCAAGGGCAGCATTTGCACTCCCCGGAATGGGCTGTCGCTGCATCTTTGGGTCTTGATGGTTTGAGTATCGCTGAACGGCCTAAAATATCTTTATTTACAGTGGGTTGGGATCGTGGTGGAAACGATGCACAAGAGCAGGTCGACGCCTGCTCCGACTCTGATGAAAGCCGCTATGGAATTTTATCATCTTTGCAAAGTCATGGTTTTCAAAAGATTGAAGTTTATCGTTTGGAAGATCGATTTAGTTCCGGTCGTCACTTGATCCAACAAATATTAATGGACTCAAAAGTCCTGATTTTTACAGATGGTGCGATGCAGCGCATGGAGCAAGAAAAACCCGATGTGTTGACTCTTGCCGGCATTGAAAAAGTATTCCGTACTGTTGCTCAGGAGCCAGGGAGCGACTTCTTTTTTGGCCTAGGGCCACATCAAGAATTTGTGTTTGGCTTACCGAAAAATCCAAAAGCTGCCTTAATCATGGCGCATCGCTTTATCCTTCCAGCGCTTGCCAGTATCGTATCTGGCAAAAAGCCTTTTGCCGAAAAAGGTCAGCCAAGAGCCATACTTCGACAGGAAGTTTCAAGAAGCCCAGATATGACCCGCTTTGTTCCAGTTACCATTCGTTTTACAGAGTCTGGACTCATCGAAGCACAGACAATCGGTGATGCGGAGCACTCACCACAGAACTTGGTAGGCACTGATGGGTTCATCGAGCTCGCCCCTTATTTTGAAGCTAATGTGATCGAAATGGGAACCCAAGCCGCACTTCCACTTTGGTTATGGCGGCAGCCTTGGTTATAAAAATGAAATGCAAGTTGCTTGATACATGGGTGGAAATTTTTATCTAATATGGCGGTACTTTTTGTGCATGGCAGAGCGCTTTTAAGCTGCTTTTCGACGTGGAATCTGGAATAATATGGCGGCATCAACATAGACCATATCTAAAGGGTGAGTCCGCATGAGCCGAGATTCCAGCGATAAGCCAGCTATTATATTCGATTTTGGTGGAGTTCTGCTCAACCTGGACTTTCAAGCAACGATCAATGCCTTTCATCGACTTATGGGGCAAAGCATCCAATACAACCAACTCCAGCAGGAAGATTTTTTTGACCAATTGGAGCGGGGTTCCATATCAGCTACCGACTTTCGCCAGCGCATGCGTCAAGCTGCTGGAGGTGTGGATATCACGGATGCTATGATTGATGACGCCTGGAATGCCATGTTAGGTGACTTGCCAAGAGAGAGAATTGCTTTTTTGCAAGAGCTTGCTGCTGACTTTCGCTTGTTTTTGCTGAGTAATACTAATGAAATCCACAAGGCGGCATTCGATAAAACTTTGGAAGCTAGCTTTGGTGGGAATTCCAATGGCTTTGACCAACTATTCGAAGCCGCATACTATTCCCATTTAATTGGAGAAAGAAAGCCGGACGCTGCAGCCTATCAGTACATCATATCGCGTCATGAACTAGATCCAAAGAAGACGTGGTTTATCGATGACAACCCCTTTAATATCGCTGGTGCCGCGGCACTTGGTATTCAATGCGTTCACTTACAAAGCGACTTGATGCTCTGGTATCAAAACACCGGTCAGCAGCTTTTTTATGCGAAATCATAGTAAAGGATTATTCAAATGGATCATAACTTACATGAAGTCAAAGAAAAAGTTCCAGCTGGAGTCGGAAGGAAGGCCGCGCGAGCAGCTTTTTCGACAAGCGGTTTTTTAGATAAGGATTTTATGGAGCACGTATCAGTTCTTGGGCATGATATTGAAACCGTTCGGGATCGGCAAAAGCATTTTTTTCTGAATGGTTCTACCCTTTCTTATCATTTTCGTAGGCAGCAGCTGCTTCGTTTGAAGCATATGATCCGTAACAACGAGAATATGCTCAAGGATGCTTTATGGCAGGATTTAGGAAAGTCAAAATCACTCGCCTTTGCAACTGAAATCGGCATGATCTATAAAGAGATTTCCTTTCAACTAAAAATCCTCAAATCCATGATGAAACCCATCAAGGTGAGAACCCCGCTCGTGGCTGGGATTGCTAAAAGTCGTATCTATCGGCAAGCTAAAGGCCAGGTATTGATTATCAGTCCGTGGAACTATCCTGTCTACTTGCTCCTTGCGCCACTTGTCGGGGCCATTGCTGCTGGTAACACTGTTGTCTTGAAACCATCAGAGCTGTCATTAGCATCCTCGAAAGCTTTAGCTCGCTTAATTGAGATGACCTTTGATGAGCGGCATGTTGCACTTTTTGAAGGTGGAGCCGAAGTCACCCAAGCCTTACTGCAAAACTCATGGGATCATATCTTTTTCACAGGTAGTACGAGAGTTGGCAAAATTGTGGCAGAAGCAGCCGCCAAACACTTGTCGCCGGTATCTTTGGAGTTGGGTGGGAAGAGTCCCTGTATCCTAAGTCGTCATGCAAATTTAGATGTGGCGATTAGACGTATTGTGTGGGGTAAGTTTGTGAACGCGGGGCAAACCTGTGTGGCACCAGATTATTTATTGGTGGATGACACGATTTATGAACGCGCCCTCGCCCTGTTGAAGCAAGAAATTATTTTGCGCTTTGGTATCGATCCGAAAAAAAGCGCTGATTTGGGAAGGATCATTAATCCACAGCACTTTCAACGACTTGTTTCCTACTTAAAAGACGATCCTGCAAAGATCTTTCATGGCGGACAGCATAGTACGGATGAACGTTATATCGCGCCGACCTTACTCGAAGGTGTCGATTTTCAACACCCGGCCATGTCGGAAGAGATTTTTGGACCGATCTTGCCTATTATCCGTTATTCCAGCCTGGAGCAAGTGATTCGTTCCTTGCAGGAATCCGCTAAACCACTCGCTTTGTATTTATTCAGTGAAGATCAAACTGAAGTCGAGCGGGTAGTACAAAACTTAAGCTTTGGCGGTGGCTGTATCAACGATACCTTAATGCACTTGACTAATCCAGGACTGCCCTTCGGTGGGGTTCGGGAAAGTGGTATGGGTGCCTATCATGGACGCGAATCTTTTGAGACTTTCAGTCATCGAAAATCGATGCTCTTAAGTTCTACCGCGATTGACCCGGTCATTCGCTATTCGCCGATGACAAGTTGGAAAGAAAAAATCTTCCGACTACTCATGCGTTAAGCTTAACTGTTGGCAGGAGGCTCTTCAGCCTCCGTGCCATTGTCGGATAATCTCACCAGCGGCAAGCGCAAAGGCCGTACCAATATTCAAGGAATTTTTATAACCATACACTGGTATATGGCAAACCTGATCAACTTCTTGCAGTAAGTCAGGAGCTAGGCCGTGGCGCTCGTTTCCTAAGAGCAAGGCGCAGGGCTTAGGCCATGAATATTGATATATGGAAGGTGAATGAGGCAGCGTTTCCAAAGCAATAACAGGGATACCCTGCTGCTTGAAGTGTTGGACTGCGTCACGACTATGAGCATGCCACTGCCAATTGACCCATTGATCCGAGCCCATGGCAGCTTTTTTGGTTTTGCTGTTTTCTGGAGTCGCCGTATATCCACACAGATGGATTGATTCAAGCCCAAGACAGTCGGCACTGCGAAACATCGCTCCAATATTGAAAGCGGAGCGAATATTATCGCAGATGGCATGTAACGGTGAACGTCTGACTTTCGTCGGATCTTGATGGTCGGCAAAACTTGGAATAAAATCATGGTCGACAACTGCCTTGGCATAATCTCGTTCCAAAGGAACGAGAACACCGAGAAAGTGCTCATAACTCATCTGTTCATGACGCCAAACATGCGAATGACTGCCAAGGTTTTGCACCTCTTGCTGGGGATGGTGCGCGCACCACTGCAATAACTTGAGTAGGTAGTTGAGCCCATCTTGATGGGGCCAGTGGCGATCGATATCTTGCGCGGTTTCGATGATATGGTGCAGGGCCATGCTGCGATTGAGCTTTAAAAATTCCTGCTGACTTAAGTTCTTACGCATACCATGGCCTTATCGAGAGCTTATTGTTAGCGAATTTGCTGCCCTGGTTTTGCACCCTCATCTGGGGAAAGAATGTAGATGCCTTTACCGTCGCCGGCAGCAAGCACCATTCCTTCGGAAACTCCAAATTTCATCTTCCGTGGCTGTAAGTTTGCGACCATGACAGTCATCCTGCCGACTAAGTCACTCGCCTGATAAGCTGATTTAATGCCCGCAAATACGTTGCGTGTCTCAGTACCAATATCCAAGGTCAACTGTAAAAGTTTATCAGCACCCTCTACCGGTTTGGCATCAACAATCTTGGCAACCCGTAAATCCACCTTGAGGAAATCATCAATGGTGATAAAAGGCGAGCTTTTCTCTTCTTCTTTCTTACTGCCAGCTTTTTTTTGTGCGGTCTCTAATTTTTTCACTTCTTCCTTTGATTCATCTTGAATGCGTTCCAAAGCTTTTGCATCGATTCTGGTCAATAAATGCTCATATTTGGCAATTTTGTGGTCTTGTAAAATGAGCTGGGCGGATTGCCAATCGTAAGCTTGTTCGGCAAACAAGGTTTCCACTTTCGCGGTGTATTCCGGCATAACTGGTTTTAAGTAGATCGCCATAATACGAAACAAATTCAATATCGTTGTTAAAACTTCCTTAGTTTTTTCAACATCCGTTTTGATCAGCTTCCAGGGTTCATACTGATCAAAGTAGCGATTGGCATCATCGGCGATACTACGGATGGCTAACATTGCCTGGGCGTAGTTTGTTGCCTCGTAATAAGCGGCAATTTCCGTAGATAAAGCCTGAGCCCTCGTGATCAAAACCTCGCCCTCTTCACTGATATGGCCTAGCGTGCCATCCAGTTTTTGCAGCATCTGTGCACCCCGAGAGGCCACATTTGTGATTTTGCCGATCAAATCCGAGTTAACCCGGGATACAAAGTCCTGAAAGCTGAAATCCAAGTCATCGACCGAACCGTTTAACTTACATGCCAGATAATAGCGAAAGTAAGCAGGATCTAGATGTTTTAAGTAAGTCGAAGCTTTGATGAAGGTTCCGCGCGACTTACTCATCTTAGTGCCGTTGACATTCAGCATACCATGCGGGATGATTTTTCTTGGCTGGCGATAGCCTGATCCTTGCAACATCGCCGGCCAGAAAAGAGCGTGATGATAAACGATATCTTTGCCAATCACGTGGATGACTTCCAAGCTTTCATCATTCCAATAGGATTGAAAATCTTTTTGATTAAGATCACACCATTCCTTCAATGCAGCCATATAGCCGATCGGTGCATCAAACCAAACATAAAAATATTTTTGCGGATGACCTGGAATTTCGAAGCCAAAATATGGGGCATCACGGGAGATACACCAACTCTGCAGATCCGATTGCAGCCATTCGTTTAACTTATTCCATACTACCTTGCTGGTATGTTCTTTGGCCCAGCCTTGCAAGAATGGTTTGAAGTCATTGAGCTTGAGGAAGATATGATCGCTATCTCTGGGAACTGGAGTATTGCCACAAATAGCACAAGCAGGTTCTTTCAGTTCCGCTGTACTATAAACAGCACCACAAGCTTCACAACCGTCACCATATTGATCGATAGCACCGCATCGGGGACAGGTACCTTTGACGAAGCGATCAGGCAAAAACATTTTGTCATGTTCACAGTAAGCCTGCTTCAAGGTTTTGCTTTCAATGTGACCGGCTTCTTTTAGTTTTAAAAATATTTCTTCCGCAATCAGCCGATTGGCCTGGCTGTTGGTGGAAGAATAATGATCGAACTGCACTTGAAATTTTGCAAAATCTTGCAGATGCTCTTTTTTACTTTCTTCGATCAGCGCCTCAGGGCTAATGCTGCGCTTTTTGGCATTGAGCATGATTGGAGTTCCATGGGTATCATCGGCGCAGAGAAGCAAACATTGGTGACCCTGCATGCGAAAGAAACGGGCAAGTATATCGACCAAAGTATGTTCAACCATGTGTCCCAGGTGAATTGATCCATTGGCGTAAGGAAGGGCTGGTGTAATTAAAATGTTTCTTTTGGCAGGCATGCAGTTTTTTCCTTTTGCAAATAACCAGTAACGAAAGGGATTTTGCGTTCCAATCAGCAGCTTGATCGGTCTGTTTGGTATACATTCTTCAGCTTGCTCATGCAAGTTGGAAGCGTGGTTTGTCTGGATTTAATATGCAGTATCCATGTCGTCCTTTCAAAGACTAGGAGCATCCTTTAATATGATTGATAGCAAACCCCTTACAAGTGAAAAAAAATGGGATTGAGACAACGCAGCAAAAGAGGCTGATATGAAGCACTGGATAGGGTTTTCTTTCCTCGTTTCCTTAGTTACAGCGTGTGGTGACGATAAGAAAACATCTCGTCCCCCGCAGCAGGTCGTGCAGACCGTGCAAATTGGTCAAGCAAAGTTCCCCTTGTTGGCAGATGGCCTTTGTCAATTTGGAGTCGAAAACTTAGGTGGCTTTGATGCGTATTTATGGGATGGCGATGATTTGCAGCCAAATTGGGTCAATCTCAATGATTGGAGTTCAGCGACATCGCTATCCTCGGCTTTTGTGACTCGTACGGTATTTCGTTATGAAGAGCTGAATCTAGTTGGTGAACAGTGTCAGGATCGAAGTCGGCCATCAGAGTTAACCGATCCATTTTGTCGTGAAAGGCGATCGGTGCAAAATTCCGGTGAGCTACTTAAGATTTGCCAGGCGCCGGAAAGTTATGATCGTAGCAGTATTGAAGGCGCTGCCCTGACGATAGCTGCCAGCTTGGATGGGGTTCATGATTTCTATCAGTCCTTACCAGAAAGCCCCAGTTTGGAAACGCTTATGGTCTTGTTGTTTCCGAACATTGAGTATCAAACTACATTCAATGTGACAGATGATGCCCGGATTTCATTTTCCATTACGGATAATGCTGCTTGGGGGCGCCGGGGCACCCGCACTGAAGCGGAAAATGTTTTTTACGTTTTCCCGATGAGTCGTGAATACTTGAACTCCCGCCGGGGGCAAGCAAACCCGAACTTTTGGGAAGTACCATGGATTATCGCCCATGAGTTTGCTCACCACATTTTCTATAATCTGTTAGGTACGAAAGCCCGTCGCTACTTCGGCTATGATTTTTTTCACGTACATGAGCATCAAGAAATGCCTTATCACCATGTTTGGCAGCAGTTTAGCAATTCCGCAAGCGCCAAGGAAGACATGCAGCTGACGGCATTAAATGAGGCTTCCGCAGATTTGTTCGCTCACTATTTCCGAGCAGAAGATTCAAGAGAAATTGCCAAACTAGATTGTGTTTTTCAGCAGCGGGATGTGAGATCTTCACGATTGAATGATGATCGCAAGAAAAGCTTTGTGGAATTGATGACAAAGTCTTCTGAAAATATGGAACCCTGCCGACGGGTGGCAGATAACGATGTCCACGTACAAGGCAGTATTTTTGCCCATTTTTACGATTACATGCTAAATCTAAGCTCGCTCTCACTCGAATTCGCTGATGACGAGAACTGGAAGGCTGTCGCTTGGCTTCGCTTTATGCAAGATTTTTCTGTTCTGATAGAGTCAGCGCTGGCGGATGGTGAACAGATAGAAGTTTGGCCAATGGCAGTGAGCTCTGTTGTGAACACCCTAAACCGTAGCGGCGCAGAGTTAAATCCGGCACAGTGTGAATGGATTGATTTTGTGTTTGGCGAGGAGTATTCGGGGAGCCAGCAGATGACGGCATATCTAGACTTATCCTGTTAGGCAAATCTCTGCTGGCATTGCGTTTCCATCTAGCCACCATATATTTGTATTGTAAAAAAACTCTCCGGATATCCGGCTGATATGATTTTGATTTTTTGGTAATGTTATGATTTAGGTTTTCGTCGTCGGCTTGTCAAAATTACCTTTCTAACTTGCTTCATCTGTGCTTTTCCATGGTTTAAGAGCACAGCAAAACTTACCCACCCTAAATCACCAGCTCTTCTTTTTTTTCTTTAAGTTCATGTAATGATAACACTAAATAAAATGATCGCAATTAACATCGACGACTTCGTCAAGTGGCGCTTACCCTTTTGACCTGTAATTTGTTGCGGGTATGATCTTTCATTAACAACGACATGGTTTAGCATTTGGCAAGGTTGGAGTGGGAGCAATAAGACTTCATAAGTATTGCGAAGCTTCACAGTTTTCTTTAGAGATTCAACTATTGTTCGCAATCATATTGTTAAATTTGAAAAGTAAGAATTCAAAAACACGAAAAGTTAAATGTCATTTCCAAGAAGGTGTATCAATGCAAATCAATTCCATGATGATATTAAGTGCAGTCCTGTTGGCAAGTGTGATCGCCTTTTCATTGGATAAAAAAATGTCTCATGAAGAAAAATTTGTAGAAACGGTACCTGAATTTGATTGTATGGCCCGGGACCAAAACCCTAATTCATCTATAAAGATGATCATAGTTGACCAAAAGAAGTTTTGCTCACTCAGTAATTTTCTTTTTTATGGAGAGGAAAGTAGGTCAGATATTGCGTTCGCCAGAAATTTGCCCTCTTCTACTTATGCCAATGCAGTAAGTCAACTCCTTGATGTTGATGGTCCACCCGAACAGGATCAGCGTTTTAAGGAAGTATTAGGTGTCGTCGTTGCATTTTATCGGAGTCCTTATCAAAGCCTGACAATTGTTGTCGAAGATGGTGACTCGACTTTAAAGAGGACAATTAACAAATGACAAGCCGTCTGATATGGATAGTTTTATCCCTGACTATACCTGTTCCGTTAATGGGCGTTTGCATTTATGATGATGATGGTTCCTTAATTCAATGCATTGAATCCAGCCCCGATCCACAACAAGAAAATCGCAATAAAATTTCCCGAGAACGCACTCAACTTTTAACCCGTATCCGTGATATGCGCGTTGATGGTGTAGCTTACTTTGGTTTTGGTAGCATGGATGCTTTTCGTTCAGGCTTAAATCAGGTTGCTTACGATATGATTCATGGTGGTGACTTTGTCGATAATGAAAAACAAAACTGTGAGGGAGCAAAAGTTGTTTGCCAGGACTGGGCCCGATTTTTTGGTAAAGTCATTCCTGTACTTGATGAATCCTTTGTTTGGATGTGTGGCAACTGGTATCAACAATGCATGGAAAAAATAGAAGCATGGGAAGTAATCTTTGACGAAATGTCGGTGGGTACCGTGAGAAATCGTTTGGTCGATAAATCGCGGCAGACGAAAGCTGCGGCATCAGGTGGCGGCGGTGGTGGCAGCAGTAGTGGTGGTTCCACGGGTAGCTACATTTCCCAAGGTTCAAGTAAAAAAGATGATAAAGGCAATGATGAATCAAAACTACCACAGCATATGCGATGAAAGGCATAAGCTGTGGAATGCGGTGTTATTTAGCAATCTTTAATCGTGGTTTTTCTTGACTGCTTTTAGCAATATCTCGTTGTCGATGTTCTTTTTGCAACTGCCGGTTCGCTCTTGCCAATCGATCCTCAAGCTCAGAGCATTCCCGCAATAAGTTTTGGTTTTTTGTAGCCAAATATTCGATAAAATATAACAGACATATCAGTGCTATAGTAAAACATATGCCTAATGCAGGAATGAATAAGGTTTGAAACAAGCGCCCTTCTAAAGCCAGACCAAAAAACAAGCTACTGACGACAATAGCAATAATTGTTTTTCGATGGCTTAATAAGAAAATGACTTCTTTTTCTAATGTTTCAGTGAAATTACTGGAAGATTTTCCCATAAAGCTCCCCTCAAGTTTGTTCTAGTGGAATTCGGCTACTACAAATCAATTCTTGAGGGAGTGAGCATTAAGCTTCTTTTATTCTTTTATTTCAAATGGCTAAGCCGCCATGTTGGGGAGCGAAATGAGACAGGGTGACGCCAAGAAGTCTGATTTTTCGCTTGCCGGCTTCAGTTTTCTCAAGAAGGCCTTTGACCACATCGAATATCACGTCTTTGTCAGCAGTGAAGATGGGAAGGCGATAGCTGCGGGTGCATTGCTTGAAATCAGCGTACTTCACCTTGAGGGTCACCCCTTGACCTTTCATACCTCGCCTGTTGAGACCATTGGCAACTTGTTCGCTCAGTTTTTCCAGCTCCCCATGCAATACACATAAATCAATGATATCATGGGAAAAAGTTTCTTCCTGCCCCAAGGATTTTCGTTGCCGGCTAGTTTCCACCTTCCTGTCGTCCAGGCCGCGTGAGCGTTTATAAAGCCAGGTGGCCATTCTAGGGCCAAGGAGCTGATTTAAGGCCTCCAACTCAAATCCCCAGACATCGCGACAAAGTTTCAGATCTAATTCAGCAAGTCGGCGTTCGGTAGCGGGGCCGATGCCATGTATTTTTCTTAGTGGCAAATTAGCGATAAAGTCCGTCGCATTTTGGGGTAGAACTACGGTAATGCCGGCTGGTTTTTTTATGTCGGAGGCGATCTTGGCTAGTAACTTATTTGGGGCAACTCCTGCGGAGCCTGTCAGACTCGTTTCTGCATAGACTTCCTGTTGAATTCTACGGGCAATTTGCACGGCATAAAGCCCCATTGAGTTGTGGGTGACGTCCAAATATGCCTCGTCGAGCGATAATGGTTCGATGAGGGAAGTGTAGCGGCGAAACACGCTATGAATTTTTTGCGATGCCTCGCGATAGCGGGCAAAATCGGGTGGCAAGAAAACTGCTGTAGGGCAAAGGCGGGCAGCTTGGGAGCAGGGCATGGCGGAGCGGACACCGAATTTTCGTGCTTCATAGCTTGCTGTGCAAACGACTGCGCGTGAATTTGGTGAGCCACCCACCACGACAGGTTTACCGCGTAATTCAGGACGATCACGGACTTCGATCGAAGCGTAAAAAGCGTCCATATCGAAATGGATGATTTTCCGTTGTAACAACGAAGGGTGAATGTCTGCGCTTTGATTTAAATTGCCGTCTTTCATACAGTTTAAAAGAGTAGCATACTTTTTTATGGTGTTCTATGTTTTTAGACTTAGCGTATTGCCGGATACATAATGTCTGAGACCACGATGAAAGATCCAATGCGCAAGACTAACGTAGAATATGCTGCCTGCCATCACATAGCCCAAGGTTTGCAGCTCTAATCCGCGGATCAGTTGCACGGGTAAAAAGCCGACAAAGCCTGCGGGCAGGATGGTAAACAATATGATTTTAAATGGATGGGTGAAGATGCTTGCCGGATAACAACTGATCGTGATGAGGTATTCAAACCACTGCCGGGCAAAGCCTTCAACCTGCATCAGCCAGAAACTCAAACTGCTGAGAATAATGCCAGTGGCCAGCAGCACGAGACTGCTGGTAAAGATGACAAAGATGAAACTGAGAATCTGCCAGCCCCCGAGATATCCCGATAGAAAAAACAGCAGGACACCACTGCAAATATCACCCCAACCAGATGGCACTGACTCGGAACTCACAGTCGTTAATAATATCGGTTTGGGCAGGGCAAGAAAACTGTCCAAGCGCCCTTGAGCAATAAGCATGGCCAAGCGGCGCAAACCTCCCCCCATTACCATGGTGACGCCGAATGAAGAGGTAACGACCGCATATAGCAGCATCATATCAGGTAGCTTCCAACCGCGAATCTCTTCCATGCGATTAAAAAAAATGATCCATATCGCAAAAAAAATCAGGTTATTGAGCATCATAAATAATACTTGCAGGTAGAAGGAACCACGTAGCGCATAGGAAGCACGCAAATTTAACAGAATCTGATCACGCATGTAGAGCAGTAGGCTAAAATTCTGGTTCAATGACTTACCCCCCATTCACATCGAGGATCTGGACAGCGCGTTGGAACATCCAGCGGAGTAAGATTATTGCAAAACAAGTCCAGAGAAAGAGACGGAAAAACGTTAATAAGCTGAGTGTGACATTATCACTGATAGTTGCGATTCCTGGTGCATACAGGATTGCACTAAATGGTAAAAACTGAGCGATTTGTTGAAGCCAATCAGGATAGAGGTCCAAGGGAAGGATTAAACCACCCATGATAAAAATCAATTTTTGCCAAACCCAGGCAGCTGGAGCAGTATCTTGTAACCAAAAAGCACTGAGTCCAATCATAATCTGAAATAGTAGGGCAAGAATGCTGGCACAAATTCCCAAAGGTATGACGCTGCTGAAAATTTGCAGAGATGAGGGGGACCAGGACTTGGTCAGAACGCTTGCTAGGATGTAACCACCAATTCCCATAAAAATCAGGCGGAATAGGAGGCTTGCGAAAGCGAAAGAAAATTTCGCAGGCACGTAGCCTATGGGTTGACCCAGTTGAAAAGCGATGTCACCGGAACGAACGTCTTGTTCGATATCAAGGTGAATCAATGGTAAAGATAGTATGATCCATTCAGTTACTGCTAAATACCAAATCATTTGATCCGAATTAAAAGATTGGACGATTTTCGCTTCCAATGCGACTTGCCAAAGCTGAGCAAAAACAAAGAGCAGCAAAGCATAGAATCCCAAACGCCCTAGTAAAGCTCCCCAACTTTGCAAGTTCAGTCGCCAGGAAAGAAGAAAAATCTGATAGTACTTAGCAAAATTCATGCGCCACTCATTTCTGACTGATAGATAGCCCGAATGATTTCTTCCATGGGTGGGTCCATAATGGAAATATCATGAATGGTGGCGTTGTGCATGGCGTGCTGCAGCAATTGATCCATAGAGGTCAATTCTAAGTTCACTTTTAACTCAAGTAAATGTGCTTCTTGCTTGACGATTTCGATTCCTGGAATGCTGAAATGGCAGCTTTTTTCTGCAGTTTTCAGACGAATTAGTTTATGACGGATGTAGCGTTGGCGAAGTTCATCCAAGCTTAAGTCAAGGATAAGAGCGCCTTCATTGACAATCAGAACTCTGTCACAGACTTTTTCGATATCACCAGTATCATGCGAGGTTAAAAATAGGGTCGTACCTTCTTCTTTTGACTGCTCGCGAATAAATTCTCGAATACTGGCCTTTGCAGTGACATCAAGCCCAATCGTTGGCTCATCGAGAAAGAGAATGGCTGGCTGATGTAATAGGCTGGCGACGATTTCACAACGCATCCTTTGACCTAACGATAGTTTCCTGACCGGTTGATGAACGATTGTTTCCAGTTGGAAGCTGGCAATGAGACGATCTCTTCTATGCTGGAAGCTAGACATATCGATGGAATAAATGGAGCGCAGAAGGTCAAAAGTTTGAATGGCAGGTAACTGGTACCAGAGCTGACTGCGCTGGCCAAAAACACTGCCTATCCGGTAGGCTAATTGCTGCCGATTTTCCCAGGGATTTTTGCCAAGGACTTCAACCGCCCCAGAGCTTGGACGGAGTATACCGGTTAGCATTTTAATCGTCGTGGATTTGCCGGCACCGTTCGGACCAATAAATGCGATCCTTTCTCCTTCAGCAATTTGAAAATCGAGCTGTTTGACGGCATCAACCCAGTGTTTTTCTTTCCAAAGCCTGCTTTTCCATGAACGGGATGTGGAAGCTGGTCGCAATTGTTCAAAGGCTTTGCTAAGGTTTTGGACCTGAATGGCAGTGGACATGGATTCCCATCTTTTACTTAATATGAGTTCCCGGATCGTCTGCATTTAACAGGAAAATCAGTATACCGGTTGGCAAGAGGCTGGCTAGTCGAGACCTGCACTGGCCGACCGATGGTAAACTGTATCGAGGATGGACGCAAGGGAACAGACAAATATCCGATATTTTTGATATATTTCTGCCGCAATATAGACATTGTCAGGCCGCTGGTTTCTTGGCATAGTCTAAAAATTCAGCGTCAGACCAAGAAAGGATCACGTCGTGACCATTGAAACAGAAGAGCAACTGCGTCAGTTGAGACGGGTTGGTGAACTGGTGGCAAACTGTCTGCAGAAAATGCTGAGCTCCTTGGAAGAAGGCATGTCGACCTGGGATTTAGATCAGATCGGCCGGGAATATTTGGAGTCTAGAGGCGCCAGGTCAGCCCCCGAAAAGTGTTACCAGTTTCCGGGTGCGACCTGCATTAGCCTGGACCATGAGGCTGCTCACGGAATTCCGGCAAAAAACAAATTTATCCGCAAAAATATGCTCATTAATGTTGATGTTTCTGCTGAATTGGACGGCTATTTTGCTGATACGGGCGCATCGTTGCTTTTTCAGTCAAAAGACAAAAGACTTCAGCATCTTTGTAAGTCAACCCGCAAAGCTTTGCGCAATGCCATTGCCGAAGTCAAAGCCGGAGTGCCTCTCAATGTCATCGGTAGGGCCATTGAAAAGGAAGCGCGCAAGTCCTCGCACAAAATACTAAGAAACCTCTGTAGCCATGGGGTTGGCCAAGCACTGCACGAGGACCCGACGGAAATACCACCTTACTACGATCGTTCTGATCGTCGGATGATCAAGAAAGGCATGGTTTTCACCATTGAACCGTTCCTGACGACCGGCTCCGAATATGCTGAGGAAGCCGATGATCACTGGACTTTGGTCAATGAGCGGAACTTTTTTAGTGCCCAGTATGAACATACGATGGTAGCAACTCCAAGTGGTGTGATTCTGTTGACTATTCCCAGCGAAGGTGAGCCTTTTAAAGCCATCGTCTAAAGTTTATGCCTTGGCAGAATGCAGAACTTCTGGCACTTTATCAGCCAAAATGGTAGGAATTGGCCCTTCAATGGAGGCTGAAAATGGAACGCTACCGTATACAAGTCAAAGGGTCCATGCAGGGAAAACGCCTGGATCTTGCAATAGTTGCTGCAAATATCGGACTTTCCCGGCGCAAAGCTAGGCGTATTATTGACCTGGGTGGGAGCTATATTAATCGCAAGCGGGTAAGGGTGGCATCTCGTCCGGTAGAGTTCGGTGATATCATTGAGTTAGAATATAATCCACAGGCTTATCAACAGCTAAAAAAAGCGGATATTCATCTGAGCGCCGAGGATATCATTTACGAGGGTCATGACTTTCTGGCAGTCAATAAGCCTCCTGGTCTGCCCTCGCAGGCCACAAAAACCCAGGCCGTCTTCCACGTCGTCGCACAATTGAAGAAGGTCTTAGAAGCCCAAGGCAAAAAACACAGCAAGCTCCAGCTGGCGCATCGCCTGGATAAAGAGACCTCAGGTGTCTTGATTCTGGCAAACCGAGCAGAAGCGATGACTTGGGTCAGCGATCAGTTCCGTCAGCGGCAGATCGAAAAAACCTATCATGCCATATCCTATGGTCTGTCGAAGCTGGACCAGTTTTCGGTGGCCTGCCAGCTTTCAGCTATTCAACCCGAAACAGGAATTGTGAAAGTTGTGAATCGGGGTGGGAAAGAGTCCGTGACTCACTTTAAAGTGCTGAAGCGCTTTCCCGAATGGAATTTGACATTATTCCAATGCCAACCGATTACCGGCAGATCCCACCAGATCCGAGTTCACTTGGCTCATCGTGGTTTTCCCATTGTCGGTGATAAGGTTTATGGCCAAGAAAAGCACAAAGAACTGCCAGATGAGGTGCAATCCATCATCACTCAGCACCATATGTTACACTGTTCTGCAATGCAGTTTGTCCCTGCACCGGCGGCTGATCAAGTGCGAATCCATGCGGATTATCCACCGCAATTTAAGGAACTCTTGCTGCGCTTAGGCCATCTCGATATCACAAAGGAGCTGTGACTTGCTTGTGCGACGAGTGTTGTTGTTTTTGCTGATAGGTTGGTTGATCACTTTTAGCGGAATTGCACTGCTGTCTTCAATTTTCTTGGAAGAGTCTCAAGCCAAGGCCAACCTCCATGGTCTGCGTTACTGGCAGGAAAAGGTCGATCAATACGTGGCGATGGGAGCAAGTTTAGAGGAGATCCAATCGCTCGATCAAGTTTTAAATGGCTTAAAGGCTGCTGGTCAAAATCGACTTGATAACAGCCATCTTTTTGATCCCTATGGTCATCCTTATGAATTGCAGAACCGTAAAAAGGGGGAATGGTACATCGTATCAGCTGGCCCCGATGGTTTGATCAACACAACCGACGATGTAGGCATTGCCGCCCGCCTTGTTCATTAAGTCTTTTTACGCGGCGGCTTTTTCTTAAATCCGCCTTTTTTTTGAATTTCTTTTGCTGGTTTCACAGGATTCGCAACAAAATTTTGTCCTCGTAAAAGTAGCTCGCCACCTTTGGGTGGAGCCTTTTTGATCAGGCGCTCTCCAGCGCAGATTAAGTATTCAAACTTCGGTCCAAAGGCTTTCTTTTTCGCCTCAAGAGGTTTTCTGCGCGGCGTCGGTCTGCCCACTACCACTTCTTCCGGACTCTGATAACCGGCTTTGTTGATGAGTGTCATCGCACTTGGACTGGCAAAGCAGTAGCAAGAGCTACTGATTTTTTCATGATTAATTTCCAAACGCTCATCCAGCATGGTGACAAGCGGTGGTCGGTTCCAGGTAAATTCGCTGTAACACCAGTCACGGTTATTTTCCAGCATGGGGCAGTTAGCGGCTTTAGGGCATGGATAAAGGGCTTGCCACTGAGTTTCGACAAGCAGATCACGCAACTCCATCGCCTGACGAGCGGGAAACTGATTGCCAGGCTCCAGTAAAAATATCAGGCATGGCTGATCGGCAAGCTTCATCAGGCTTTCTTCCACTTTTCTCCTGGCACGTGGGTTGTCTTGTAATTCATTCCAAACATAACCCATGAGGATCACGTGAAGGTCTGGTTTCTGCTCTGTGGCTGCATGAAGCATCTTGCCGATCAGGGCTTCTAAGCGACCTTTGCCACTTTGAATCTCCAGCTTTGGTCTTTGCATGCGCAGGAGCAGCTTGGTGGTGTCAAGAAACGCTCCATGCTGATCGATCAATGACCACGTTAAACGCTCATCTGCCACCTTGTGTTTTTTCAAAAATAAAGACCAACCGTGGCTCAAGGCTCCCGTGCCGCAGCCCCAGTCGGTCACATGCAAGTGATTGACTTGACTAAGTAGTTTTGGCCAGTTCATGCGGCTGCCGACTCGTTCCAATAAGCCTTGAAAGCGTAACAAGTTGGGCAAGTGAAAGCCGGCGAGATAAGCGACACTTTGCTTTTTCGGATCAAGGAGGTAACGTGGCATCTCGGAGCGTTCGACAGTAAAGGCCTCCCAAAGTTGCCGGATATTCTTAAGCTCTTGCTTCAAGATGACCTTAATTTTATCATGCGGGGAAAGGTCCCGTTCCAGGCCTTTAATTCTGGCTACTTCCATCAAAGCACGTTGCCAATCATCGACGACGTGCGGAATAAGCTTCAATGAGGCAGTGCTGTTCGTACGATTTTGTTTCACAATGATTTCCTTAACGGGAGTCAGTCGAGAAGTCCGACAAAGGCGCTTGCTTTACCATATTTCTTCCCGAGAGGCGACTCCATAGACAAATAAAGGGTGCGATTTTGGAGCAGAGCAATAAGACCAGGCGTGACCTGCATATTAATAAACCTAAGTGGCTGAAAACAAAGATCCCAACCGGTGACACCTATTTTAAAATCAAACGCGATCTGCGTTCTAAGTCGCTTTATACGGTCTGCGAAGAAGCAAAATGTCCGAATATCGGTGAATGCTGGACCACCAACACAGCGACATTCATGATACTGGGTGATACCTGCACGCGGGCGTGTCGATTTTGCAATGTTAAAACAGGCAATCCAAATGGCTGGCTAGACCCGGAAGAGCCGGCAAAGACTGCACGCAGCATCAAGGCGCTGCAGCTAAGGTATGCTGTGTTGACCATGGTGGACCGCGACGATCTGGACGATGGCGGCGCTGATCACGTGGCTCGCGTTTTTGCTGAAATCCGCTTGCAGAGCCCCACGACCCGGCTTGAGTTTCTTGGCGGCGATTTTCAGGAAAAAGAAGCTTCATTACACACTCTTTTAGCTGCCAGGCCAGAAGTTTTCGCGCATAATATAGAGACAGTCCGACGCTTAACACCGAGAGTGCGCGATGCCAGAGCCAGTTACGATCGATCGTTGCGGGTTTTGCAAAAGATGAAAGAGATAGCTCCCTATCCCTTGTTTACCAAGAGTGCGCTGATGCTGGGACTCGGAGAAGAGAAGGAAGAGGTCATAGAAGCCTTGAAGGACTTACGGGATCATCAGGTTGATTTTATAACCATTGGCCAGTACATGCGGCCTTCAAAACGTCACTTGGCGATTAAAGAGTTCGTTCATCCTGATGTCTTTGCTGAATTGGAAGCAAAGGCTTATGAATTAGGCTTTTCCTCAGCCGTGTCTGGGCCTTTGGTGCGTTCATCTTATCGTGCTTCCGAATTTTACGACCAAGCGCTGCAACGCATGCAAGAACTGTCTGACCAGGATAAGGTGACCCATCGTGTTCCGATCACTACAGTTTAAGTTCTTTGTCGCAATTGCCTGGACTATTTCCCGGATACCTGTTCATTGGTATCCGGGGCTCAGTCGGATCCTTCTTTTGATGGCCAGCCCGTTCATGGGGAAAGAGCGGAAAAAACTCCAGCTCAATGTCGAAAAAGTTTATGGCTTGCCAGCACATAGTAGTTTTGCAAGAAGTTTTGAAAAGCAAGTATTTCAGCATCAAGCGGTTTCCTTTATGGAAACTGTCAGCTCGATTTTAAACCCGCGTTCGAGATTGGAAATTAGAAACTTTTCAGCTCTTGAGCAAAGGATGCAACAACTTTTGACCAAAGGTCAGGGAGTTATTGTCATAACCGGACATATCGGCAGTTGGGAATTGATATGCCGTGCGGTGACTGAAGCTAGCGGGCAAACTTTTTACGCTTTGGCAAAGCCTTCCAAATCTCCAGCCTTCAGTCAGTTTCTAGAGAATTTGCGCAGCAATATGCAAACGAAGGTCCTATGGACCGACCGGAAAAGCATCTTAAAAGATATGATGCAGACTTTGCGACAAAACTCAGTACTAGGCTTTGTGATGGATCAAAAACCTGAAGGTCGCGTTGGACCTGGTGTCGATTTTTTAGGCTTAAAAACGGAATTTGTCTCTGGTCCGGCAAAACTCGCGTTGCGCTTTCAAGCGCCGGTCATTGCCATTTTTTGTATGCGTGAAGGTCCCATGACCTATCGGGTTTGTATGGAAACGGTACTTGATGGATCGGAAGAGGGCATGGATGAAGTCGTGGCGACACAAAAAATGGCCGTTGCGATTGAAAATGCCATTCGCCTCTATCCGGAGCAATGGGTTTGGAATTACAAACGATGGCGATTTGCAAATTAGTTAGGTTCCATCCGGGAATGCCTGATCCTGCGTTTCATCGGCAAAAATAAATCCTCATGTATCTGAATACACTGCGGTTTATTTTTGCCTCGCGCCTTGTCTAAGGCATTCCCGGATGGAACCTAGTAAGGGTTCATCCGGAAATACTTTATACTACGTTTGATCGGCGAGAATAAATCCTCATGTATCTGAATACACTGCGGTTTATTTTTGCCTCGCGCCTTGTCTAAGGCATTCCCGGATGGAACCTAGTAAGGGTTCATCCGGAAATACTTTATACTACGTTTGATCGGCGAGAATAAATCCTCATGTATCTGAATACACTGCGGTTTATTTTTGCCTCGCGCCTTGTCTAAGGCATTCCCGGATGGAACCTAGTAAGGGTTCATCCGGAAATACTTTATACTACGTTTGATCGGCGAGAATAAATCCTCATGTATCTGAATACACTGCGGTTATTTTCGCCTCGCGCCTTGTCTTAGGCATTCCCGCATGGACCCTAGTTATTGTAGCCAAGGAGGACAGACGACATGGAACTTGCTACCTGGATTCGCACCCGGCGCGATCAATTGTTCGCCCATACGGAGCTGCTACTTGTTCTTGCTGCCGTGTTTTTGGCAAGTCCTGATCGTCTATCGGTTAGCATAGGCTTGATCCCATTTCTATTGGGTATTGCCTTAAAAATTTGGTCACTCGGTTATGCGCCAGCAGGCAAGGAACTTGGTGATGTCGGCCCTTATCGTTTTTTGCGCTACCCTTCTGTATTAAGCACGCTTCTCACCTTAATCGGAATCGTATTTGCGGCGCGTTCCTTTCCCTTGGCGGTGATCGTGATCGCCTGGTCCGCAGTACAGGCGAGTATGAAAGTCCGCTGGCAGATCATCGAAGGTCATGGCAGTGAAGATGTCTCTTTTCCCCGTTATCAGGCAATGGTGCCTGCTTTGATTCCCAACCTGCTGCCTTATTCCAAGGCCGGGGGAGAAGCCTTCAACTGGCGATTGATTCTACATGAACAACATCGGGCCTGGGTGCAAACCCTAGTGACCCAGATTCTTGCTTATATTTGGTTTTCTGTAGTTTTGTTGGAGCCTTTTTGGGCGCAATACACATGGGTTGCTGGAATTGCCCTTAGTTTGTTTACTGTTTGGCAATCGATGGCCAATCGTTCTCAGTGGAAGCAGGTGAAACCTTAGATGGAACATACATTTTCAGACTTCGATCTTTTGAATTTGGATAGTCTTTTCAGTTCTGAGCAAAAGGCATTGATGAATCAAACCCGACGTTTTGTTGGGAATGAATTGCAACCGTTGGTTCAACAGGCCTATGAAAGTGAAACCTTTCCCAAGGAAGTCATTGGTAAATTTGCCAGTCAGGGTTTGCTCGGCATTCAGCTTTCCGGCTATGGTCTGCCAGGTAGAGATGCAACATCATACGGCCTGGTCATGCGGGAAGTCGAGCGCTGCGATTCCGGTTTGAGAAGTTTCCTTTCCGTTCACTCGGCTCTAGCCATGTATGCCATTCATCGATATGGAAGCGAGGAACAAAAATCAATTCTTTTACCGGCCATGGGGCGAGGAGAAAAGATTGGCTGCTTTGCTTTAACGGAACCCCAAGGTGGCTCAGATCCGTCGGCTATGCAAGTTACGGCTGAAAATCGCAATGGCACTTGGGTGCTGAATGGTTGGAAGCGTTGGGTCACAAATGCACCGATCGCCGACATTGCCGTTGTGTGGGCCAAGACTGGCGAAGGAGTTCGTGGCTTTCTGGTGCCGCTGAGTCATGCCGGTGTGCGCGTTGAGGCGATCAAGCAAAAGTTGTCTTTGCGCATGTCAGCCAGCGCAGAAGTATTTTTTGATCAGGTTGAGCTAGCGGATGATGCTATCTTACCTTTGAGCAAAGGTTTAGGCTCGGCACTGGATTGTTTGAATCAAGCGCGCTATGGCATCATTTGGGGAGTCTTAGGCGCAGCTGAAGCCTGTTTAGCTGAGACGCTTGCTTACACGAAGAACAGAATGCTTTTCAAACGCTCGTTAAGCTCTTTTCAGCTTACTCAAGCAAAACTTGCCGATATGTTTCGTGATTTAACCTTGGCGCAACTTTATGCCCAACGGCTGGGCGTTATAGTTTCAGAAAAACAACACATACCCTGTCAGATTTCTCTTGGAAAAATGAATAATGTTGAGATTGCTCTGCGTATTGCCAGAACCTGTCGAGACTTACTCGGGGCAAACGGAATTCTCTTGGAGCACAATGTCATGCGGCATGCTTGCAATTTGGAAACAGTCTATACATATGAAGGCACGCATGACATCCACCGCCTGATTGTTGGTCAATATTTGACAGGAGAACAAGCTTTTTCTTAAGCCGACTTTAGACATCTATTGTGAAATTTGATGACGGCCAAACCAAAGGCAAAAAAAACTAAGCCCATCGCGATAAAAATTATGAAGGTTTTGATATCGGACCCAGTATTCTCTGGATTCATAAATGGATAGGGATACCAGTTAGTCTGCCAGCCACGCAACATAGTAAAGATTGAGTATAAGAGCGGGTAGGATAACCAGTACAAAATCATCTGCCAGTTGAGCTGATGCTGAGGAGGAAAAGCCCAAAAATCAGCCATTAAGATCAACCAAGCCATGGAATGCAGGAAGATGTTGGCAAAATATTCCAGGCCAAAGGGAATCTTGATTAAATGATGTAGCAAGGTCCAATAAATGATGACCGTAATGCTCATATACAAGGTGAGTGCGCCTCGCACTAACTCATAGCGATAGGTAGGTTTTTTTTCTCCTGAAAAGAAGATGCTGCGTAGACCTAAGAAAAAGCCAACGACTATCGCATTGCTTTGGATTGTAAAATAGCTAAGAACATTGATGTATGAAGAATTGACGTCAAGGCTTGCCGTGTAGCGCATCATAATGCCAATGCAGATAAGGAGGAAAAGTGCGACTAGCTGTTGTATTCTAGTTATTTTTGATGAGCGCACGTGAAAATTCTCTCCTATGGATGTTGATGCCAATGTAGATGATATCCTAAGTGCCTTCCTGTGCGCATGCAAATGGCTATGAAATTGACGTTATCGTGATTTTAGCGCTTTCATAAATCCCATGTTTTCTTTTTTATTATCAAGTCTTATTGCTGAGTCAGTATTTGGATATCAGATAAAATCCTTCAGTTTTCACAGCTCACGTCGATAGACCCTGAAGCAGATCAGGAGGAAGGGTAGAGTATTGACTCGCAATATTCGCAAAAATCCAAAACTTGAACTGGCCAATAAGTTGGTCTTTGTCAAGGAATACAAAAAAGCTGAGACTCTTATTGAAGAGCTGCTTGCTGATCCGAATTTTGCCGAAGATTTACTGGTTCATTTGCGGCGAATCGAATTAGCAACGAAGTTGGATAATGTCGATAAACTGCATCGCCTCTACCAGGAAAAAATATCACGAGACGTCGCTGATCAGACAGCACAAATAGGCAGTGTACTCGTTGAACTTCATGGTGACCTAGCTCCAGTAAAAGAATCAATACTTCGCCTGCAGGCTTTACTGGGAACATATGGCCCACATCCAGCAATTTATTATGGTTTAGGCTTTGCCATGGAAGTGGAAGCTAACTGGCGGCGGGCACAGTATAATTATGAGCAGTGTGTCCAACTTGATCCATCCTGGTACCCGGGATATTTCGGGTTAAGTCAAATCCATTATCAATTAGGCGATGATGGCCGAGGTGATCATTATTTTTTCCTCTTTGAAGAAGCTGCGCCTTATAATGTGTACGGAAACTTTGAAACCCACCGGAAACTTTCGCATGAGTTTTTAGATAAAGAAGAATATCTTGCAGCAGAGCGAGCTATTTCCACCTTATCAGAGTGGTGGGTTGATAACAAAAGCCATTGTCCTATAGAAATTCAACTCTACGAAAGATTTTCCCTGGCTAAAATCGCAGCTGCTGCTGGTGATGTGGAACAAAGAGAAAAACACCAAGTGCAGGGTAAGGTCCTCGCCAAGCGCATTTTATATGATAAAGATTCCACTGAAGGAGTTCTTTTCTTTGTAGCAAGAGCTTTGGAAGAGCATTCCGAGTTTGATTTGGCGGTTGATTTTTATAAGGCCATACTCCGCTTGGAATCCCGCAGTCCTGAAGTCATTCAAAGAATCGGCAGCCAATTTTTTTCCATGGGTGAATACCAGCTCGCAAGTGATTTGTTTCAGGAGGCTTACAAGCATCATCCGGATCATCCCGAGGTGCGATTTTGTTGGATGGTTGCTAAGCTAAGAACAGCAAACGTCAATGTCGAAGAATACCTTATTGGTAAAGAACGGCTAAAAAGCTTATTGGAAAATCCAAGTGATCGGGTTGAGTTGCTATCACTATTACATTCACTCATGGCAATGTATACTGAAGATCCTGATGTTCATGCTCACATGGGCGACGTCTATTATCGCTTGGGAAATCATGATCGTGCTATCCAGCATTACGAAAAGATGTATGACATTGATCGGGAAAGCTTAGTGACCCGACTAAAATACGCTTCGTTTTGCATGCAGACGGCAAATTTTGACAAAGCCAAACAGGTGCTTGATATCTTGCCTGAAGAAAATTCCTTAGGTGACCACCATCTTTGCGAAGTTTTATGGTTAAAAGCCAATTATGCGTCACAGCAAGGACATTATGATGACGCTTTGCGCCTGCTAAACCGTGTGTTGGCCTTTGATCCATGGAATGTGGCTTATCTCATTCAAAAAATAATCTGCTTGGGTTTAAAACATCAAGACAAGTTGGCATTTCACCCCGTCGATAACACGATTAAAAGTCTAAGTCGAGGGGATGAATCTGATCTCAATTGGAAGGAATACGACGAGATTACCAGCCTGATTTCACAAGCTAATTTGCTGGAGCTGAATTACGAGCGCGAAAGGATACGCTTTTTGTACGCGGAAGGTGATGCCCAGATACTTGGAAATGTTATACACTCAGCCCGCCGCTACGATGCGAGCAAGGCGACCTATGACTTCCTTCGCTTGTTAAATACCAATTTCGATAGCCCTGAAATTTACTGGGCGTTGGGAATGCTATTTAAAGAATTATGGCAGTTGGAAACCTCGAGGGTATGGTTTGAGCAGATGCTGTTGCATCCACATATCACAGATTACCATAAAGCCAAATCTTACCTGGAAATTGCAGATTGCTACATTTGGGAAGGTCGGGAGCTGGAAAAATCTGTAGAATTTGCCAAACTAGCTTTGGACCTATGCAAAAGCCCTGATCAAAAAGCCATCAGAGTTTTAGCACATGCGCTTTTGAAGCGGGGGCACGTTCGACAAGCGGAAGCCTACCTGGAAGATTTGGAAGACGAAGATGACGTTGAGGTCAGCTATATCCGTGGACTTGTAAATTATCGAAATGGGGCTTTTGAAAAAGCCAACCAGATTTGGAAACCTTTACTAACCACACGTACGGAAAGTTTGCGATTTCATAATATTAAACAAGAGATAATGAAGTATTACTTCGACAAGAAGCCCTACCAAAGTTCCAACTAAAAAAAATCACACCTGCAAATAACCTAGGATCATGGATTAGCGGTCAGTATTCCGATCCCCGCTCTGATTTTTATTGACACGAATTTTTCTATATGGAGAATGTGGATCGAGCACAGATCAAATTATGAATAGCAAATCGCCTTCCTTATGTGGGTTCGGGGCAGGACGGGAGCGGACTATCTATAATCCGTATCCTGCGTGAACCCTCCTTATAGGGACGAGGCCGGGCAAGGTGTGCCCAGGTTTGCTTGTAGCAATGGATTCGCTAACATCATTTGCGAAAGGGTTGAGGTATGAAAAAGCTTGGGCAGCAAGAATGTGCATCATGCGGTGAGATGAAAAGATGCCGGCACCGTGAATTTAGTCCTCACGCCTGGGCGATACTCCTTCACTGGGAAGAAATTGACAGTAGCATGATCGATCAACCCATTTGCAATCAATGCTATGAAGAGTTACGAGAACTGTTGATCGATCGTTCCAGCGAGATTGAGCACGTGATAGCTCAAGGCTTAGTCGATCAAGAGCAGGCTGTGATTGCGCAGACGCTATCAAGCCGTGTTCGTATTGCTGATCAAATGGTTGGCTAGTCCATCCCATGAACCAGCGGAATTTTTTGGTAGGGAAAATTTGCCTAGTAAAAACATGATCTTAACCTAAAGTTTGCGATCGGGCTGTCGATAGGGACAGGAGAAACAACTCCGCATGTTCCTATTGGAGGCCCGCATGACCAAGCGCAAGGGCGCTGCCCGTCGCAGTAGTGATCATTCCTTTCCTCAGCTCGCTGACACTTACCATCAGGCTTTGCAAGCTTATTGGTTGGGTGATCAGGAGATGTCGAAAGCTCTGGTTTCCACGAGCTTGAAACAACAACCTCTCGATGACACAAGTTTTTGCCTCTATCGGTTATGGGTAGCCATTTTGATTGAGGAATCCGACCAGGGAGCATTGCGACTTTTAAGCAGGCATCTTTGTGATGTTGCGGATGAGTCAGGTGCTTCACGAGAGTTATTCTATAGTCTGATCACATTAATTCACCTGGAACTGGACGAACTTGATGCAGTCAAATTGATGCTGCGATCGTTGCAGGATGCGGAGCCTAATGTTTATCTTGAAGAAGTTCGCATTCGCCTATCCATGCGGCTTCGAGAAAAGCCCCCAGTCCAAGCCATTAAAAATTTGTGTGACTACGTTTACGATTACGTCCAATGCGAGCTTTTCGCAGCTTACGCGGCTTATTTAAAACTTACGACGGAAGTCCGTCGCCTCAACGAAAAAGTCTCTCAAATTTTTCCACGTTCACCATTTGTCAGGCGTGTCGAACTACAGCAGGTGCTGCTTGCTAAAAAGTGGAAAAAAGCTTCCCAGATTGCCAAAAGCCTCTATCAAGAGTACCCCAACGATCGTGATTTCGTCTTCAGCTTTGCTGCATTGGAATATATCAATCAGAGGTTTGAAAACGGTATCAAGGTCATCGATCGGATGAAAGCTCATCAACAAGATCCGGAGCTCATGTCTTTATTGGGTGCTTGTTGGTTAGCAGCCTACCAAAAACAACCGACAGAGAAGCTGGCTGAAGAAGCTGAACGTATTCTCAGTGAAGCCATCCGTTTATACCGTCAAGTCGGAGGTTCAGCGCGCTTTCCTCAAGAGCAACTAGCGAGATTAAGGTCTATGATGTCGAAAGATCAAGTCAACTCATCGCCAAGTTTTTGGATGGTAAAGGTTAGTGCAAAGTCATTTTACCAGCTGAGAACAATGAAAAACAAACAGCAAACTTTGCGCAAGGCACTTGGCTCGGAAGTGAAATCAGGAGATGTCTGCCTGATCGTTTATGCCGACGATGTGCATGGCAACGGTCAAAATAAAATTTGGCGTTTCGGGGCATTGTTGTCAGCAGTGAGCGATCCTGAGTGGCATCCTATGTATCGCTACCAGAGCCGATTGAAAGTTGAATTGATTCCAGAAGTTGCCATTCCCTTGGATATCAAGGAAGATGATAGTCCAGTCAATCTTCATGAATATAGTTGGGAAGACGGCCGCCGTCATGGAGTTTTTGCACTAGATGAGCAGGCTATAGCCATTATTGAGGAAAGCCTAAAATTTTACTCTGATGTGCATGAAGTTTATGAACAGACCATAGAGTCCTTAAAAATTGCTCGATAAAGGATAAAAGCCGTGAAATTGAGTTTTATGATGATCAGTCGTCTGATGATTGTCTTAAGCATCGGTATAGTTTCTTCACCTTGTCTAGCTGAGGTCTTTGAGCCCATCATCTCTCAAGGGGAACGCATTACGATCGAGGAACGTGAATTTAGTATTGAACCGCCATTTGGCTGGGAAGTGTATCGTGATTACAACGGTGCGATGCTCTACTTTCAAGCTCCAAAGGAAGAAGGGATCTTATACCAAAGATATATTCGCATCATGTCGTTTGTTGGTCCAAAATATATCGACCAAATGACCTTTCAGTCATTTGGTAAGGAAATAGTCGAAAATTCATCAAAGATGTCGAACGCTGTTTCCGATTACCGACTGCGAAATCAGATGGCTATTGAAATTGCAGATGGACGAAAAGCTGGGCTTTATTATGCTGAGTTTAATATTCAAGATGTTCCCCTTATGCAAATGCATATCTTAGTGTCCTCCGCTAATTTTCATTTTCTCATGACATTCACCGATCTCATGGTGAACTTTGAACAAAACGATAGCCCTCAGCTCAACGAAGCTTTTGCTTCTTTGCAATCTGTCATGCTATCTGGGGCTCCTCCAAAGCGGAACACATACTTCTACCTCTTAAGCATAGGTTTGGGTGGACTGTTTGTTTTGTTCATCATCGTCAAAGTTGCGAGGTCTCTCAGAGTAAAAAGGCTGGCAAAGGGGTTAGATGAATTTGATGAAGAAGGTGAAACTAGCGGAGATGATGATATTCACGTTGATGAAAGTTATATATCTAGCATAAGTAAAGAGACGAAGAAAAAAGAGAAGAAGAAATCAGGCTTATTTAAAAAGAAAGAAAAATTTCGCGACGACGAAGTTGCCGATGATGTCGATATGCCTGTCAGTGACATTGGCGAAGAAGAAGACCCGCCAGTGAAAAAGAAGAAAATCCGTATTGGTGGTAAAAAGCGTGGTGCAGAGGCAGAAGATCTGGATGATCCAGCGGAGCTGGCAGGCGATGAGGATGGCGACTGGAAGTTCTAACAATTAGACCCTCCCTCTTTCTAGCAAAAACGCTTTTGCCTCCGGGGAAAATCGTTTATGTTCGGGGTCACCTTTGCAATTGGAAGGAGGCCCCTTTTTATGTTCACGGCAATGGAATTTACTCCCTATAGACTTCGTCTCTTGGATCAGAGGTACTTGCCCACTCAAACAGATTGGTTGGAGTGTCGCGACCTCGAGTCTGTTGCTCAGGCTATTGAGGTGATGGTCGTGCGTGGGGCTCCAGCTATAGCTACGGCTGCCGCCTATGGTCTAGTCCTCCATGCCTATGCTGCCCAGCATACTGCGAATGATTGGCAGATGTATCGGCCGTCATGGGAGCAAGCTGTCGATCGTTTGGCAAAAACACGACCCACAGCCGTAAATCTGCACCACGCTCTCTCTCAGCTGAAGCGACAAGCGCAAACTTGGGCGAATGAGACTTCTTTGGCTGAGGTACTCGACATTTTAACCAAGTTTGCTGATAGCTTGCGGCAAAACGACCTTGAGACTTGTAAGGCGATCGGCGATCTTGGCGCATCCTTGTTTTCTCAACCGATTTCCGTCCTCACCCACTGCAATACAGGCTCGCTAGCAACAGCTGGTTATGGAACAGCTTTAGGTGTCATTCGAAGTTTATTCCGACAAGGCAAGCTGACAAAGGTTTGGGTTGATGAAACAAGGCCTTATTTGCAAGGCTCGCGTTTGACCGCCTTCGAGTTGAAAGAGGAAGGCATACCTTTTTCCATTCAGGTGGACGGTGCTGCCGCCTTTGGCATGAAGCAGGGTTATGTAGACATGGTCGTTGTTGGTGCCGATCGGGTTGCTGGCAACGGTGATACGGCCAATAAGATTGGAACCTATGGTTTGGCAGTAGCTGCCAAACATCATAACGTTCCATTTTATGTCGCAGCACCGCTGAGCACTTTTGATCCAGAGCTGCCATCGGGTGAGACCATACCGATCGAACAACGTCCGGCAAGTGAGGTGACTCACTCTGGTCGACGACAAATCTCACCTGATGGAGTCGATGTTTGGAATCCCTCGTTCGATATGACACCAGGAGAGCTGATTACTGGACTGATTACCGAGCTTGGCGTGATTCGTTATCCATACACAGAGAATATCCGGAAGGTCTTCGCGGAAAGAAAATCATTCGGCTATTGACAGCAAGTTTTGAATCTGCGATAAGCAGAGACCTTAAGTCGTTAGGTTTCTTCTAAAGCCTTTATATGACAAGTCTTCTGCGGGGATTTAGCTCAGTTGGTTAGAGCATCTGCCTTACAAGCAGAGGGTCGGCGGTTCGACTCCGTCAATCCCCACCATTTCTCACCTTTTCTTCCTTCGACCCTTTTTTCTTGAGCATCGCTACAAAGAGAGTTGACTCGTTGTATCAGTGTAAGTTCTTTGGCTTTCCTAAGCTCCTGAAAATCAATGATAAAAACGCAAAATTTGGCAAAAATGCGATATTAGATTGCGCGCAATTGAAGCCTTGGTTAGATTGACCTGGGATGCCGAATTACCGGACTTATCATCCCACCTTCATCTCTAACTATGAAAAGGAGCGAGGAGAAATGAAAGCAATTACTTATGATACATTTGGTGATTCGTCCGTACTCAAAATAAGCGAGCTACCTGATCCAGAGCCTGGGAGGGGTGAGGTTTTAATCCGATTAAGTCATACCTCGGTGAACCCTGTAGATTGGAAAATCAGACTGGGATATCTCAAAGACGCCTTTCCTCATTCGTTTCCGATCATTCCTGGTTGGGATGCTTCAGGTGAAGTTATTGCCCTTGGCGAAGATGTGGATGAGTATTCTGTCGGCGAGCTGGTCTATGCTTATGCGCGCTTACCTCTTGTGCAAAATGGTACTTATGCTGAAAAAATCGTGTTGCCTGCGAACTTTCTTGCAAGAAAGCCTAACTCGATCAATGCGGCAGAAGCGGCCGCGGTTCCTCTCGTTGGTCTGACTGCCTACCAAAGCTTAAAAAACATCGCTCAGCTCAAAGCTGGAGAAAAGGCTCTCATACTTGGTGGTGCAGGTGGAGTTGGCTCTTTTGCGGTGCAGTTTGCGAAAATCATGGGCGCCGAAGTCACTGCTACAACTAGTCGGCTTAATTTTGACTACGTGAGATCTCTTGGTGCTGATCATGTGATCGACTACACCAATAATCAAGTGATCGAGGAAGCGCGAAAGATTGCTGCTCAAGGCTTTGACGTGATTTTTGATGCGGTAGGAGGCGCAGCATTAGAGGAATCGAGCCAGGTTTTAGCCCAGCCTGAAGTCAATGATCGTCTGGTTAGCATCGTAGAGACTCCCAAGCATGGCCACTTTCACTTTGTAACGCCATCCGGAGAGGAGCTGAAGGAAATTGCTGCCTTATTTGATTCAGGGCGATTGAAATTACCGGCGATTACAGTACGCAGCATTAAAGATGCGGCAATGATTCAAGATGAAAATGCACAACAGCATACTCGCGGCAAGATTGTGATGACTATTGATTTTGCATAAAAAAAACGGGGCTTTAAACCCCGTTTATATTTCACTGATTGTGGCTAAAGCTTAAAGCTTTTTGAAAAATTGTTCGAGTGGGTCACGAACTTTATTGCCAATGAACTTAGCTAAACACCACTCATAATTTCGACTAAAACGGACACTTTTCGGGTTAACTGTCGCATCTCGTAGAAACGTTCCATCCAAACTACCATTTTCGAAATCGATTTCAGAGTACTTGTCTTCTTTACCGAAGTACTTGACGAGATCTTTTGGCCATACTTCTTTTTCCTTCACACCGAGGTTACAGTCTGAAGTAAACAGCTCATCAGTCCATTGAGCAAAAGGGTAATCTTTAGTGTAAGGATTGACTTCACCCACCTCCTCAGGAATTTTGTGGAACTGGATGGCATGTTTAAAGTAAAGGCGAATGTCAGCTGCTTCAGAAACTACAAAATTGGAATTAACGACAAACTTGCCAATTAAAGTGGCTTCTTTCTCAGGCTCGTAAGTCCAGGTGTCGGCGCCGTAGACGAGAAACAGGGGGCTTTGGCCATAGGCAAGTTGATCATTTAAATCAAGGAAGTGGCGGCGGAAGTCCAAGTCTTTTGCGGCTTTTTCTTGGAAAGCTGCTTTGACTTCTGGGCTCGGTGGTACCAACCAGATAAAGCGAGGACCTTTGGGATCAACCACTTTACGGCCTGTCACATCCATTTCTGCTAAGTGATTTGCCTGCAGCTCACGAGGGTCAAAAATATAGTCGAGGCCAAGAATGTGCCGCGAGAAGTATTGTGCCGTGTAGAAAAACCGGGAAAATGCACCAACTCCTGAAACCACACCTTTTTCAAAGCTGAGACGATTGGAAAGGTACTTGGCGTAAAAGTTGTTGTTGATGATGGTTTCGCCATTTTCATCCTTCTCCCAGCTTTGGCCACCGATGTCGTGTTGGGCAATCAAAACCTGGCTTTCGGATGCGCCGTCGACAAAAAACTTAGTTGCCAGTGCTGGGGTAAAGCGATCTTTGACGCTGGTTGGAACTGCACTGGAAAGACGCCCTAAAACACAATCGTTGCGGGTTGCGTACTGTCCTGTCAGACCAAGGTCATGTGCTCCTTCTAGGGGGACATAGCTAAGTTTAACGTTGACACCAAAACGATGAGTTAAACGTACGGTATCACGCAGATGGCCTTCACGGTACGGGCGAATCTCGCTACCGAAATGGTCCTCATCACGAGCGTTTTTACCGGCCCAGTCATACTTGGTCCAACCGGAAAAAATCTTCCAAAATCGTAATGCAGAACCATTACCAAAAGTGACAACATCCTTGAAGTCAGAATTTGGTGGATAGAGTGCATGCTCTTGCTGAGAGCTTGCTTCAATTGAGTTCCAGACCATATCAAGCTTGGCGCATGCATCTGAATCTTCTGACAGATTCATCTGGTGCAAATCTCGAGCAAGGTCCGTAAAGGATTTGACCTGACGGACCAATTCGTCTTTATCAGGGTCTTGCAGGTAAGCTGCGCCGGCATTGCTTTCATCTGCCAGTGCAGCGCCCGACAACATGAAAGCCAAACTCAAACTGGGTAGCATGTTTTTAAGAAACATTTTGTCTCCTTTCCAAGGGTTTTGTTCTGTAAACGTTGTTGAAAAATGACAGAAAAACGTCTATTTTTTATTGGTTTCACATATCGCAATGTAAGTTTCGCTTGTGAGAAACTCGACTAATACGAAGCGCTCCAGTTTACTCTGATCAAACTTTCTACTCTCTTCATGGATAAAATTTGTTGCTTCTAAGCCTTCATATTGTCGATTCAATAATTTCTTGCTGAATTCTTTGATTTGAACTTCATAACTTTGCGCCTCAGGGCAATGCTCAAAAATGATCGTCTGAATCAAACTCTCCAAGTCTGCTCTATCCATTGCCCATGCCAATGAAGGTTGTAGGCAAATCCCAGCTAAGCTTGCGGTCGAATAAGCAAAGATCTGACGGCGATTGAATTGTGACTGTTTCATATTAAATTTCCTTCTCTGGCAATCAGATGTTAATGCTTTGAGGAATCTTTGATGGCTGCAAATAGGGGTACGGGGTTCTGCGTTCCTGGTTGCGACGTTTGATTTCCTTTTCAATAAGCCGCAGTTGAGCTTGAAACTTCCACAAACGTGGGACGACTGTTTTGTCGTCAAACGTGCCTAAAGCATAGCCTCCAAGCTGAGTATAATAGGTATCCCCTAATAGGGTTAGGGTGTGGACTTGCTTGATTGCGCGATCTAGAGGAGGCAAAAATGCTACCGCATCTTTTTCAGTCTGACCTTTATACTTTGGGGCGGGTGCATAACCAGCAAGGGGTTGATAAGGAACAGCAGCTGCCTTTCCTTGTGGGAAATTGACGGCAGCATGCTGCGCCGAAGCTGTAAAAATGATCATGGTTAGAGTTTCAACGAGTATGGATTTTGTTGTGATTCGATTATTGGGAGCAAACCCCTGAATCCGACCGGCATCGGGATCGACAATCTCAGCGGTCCACAGTGCTAGTTCTGTATCATGAAGTACGTCTGCATCGGTTTGATAATAGATATTGACATAATCACTCACCCAATTCTGGATCGCATCCCAGATCAAGTAGGCATCATCACGATAAGGATAACTTTTGATCGTGCTAGCGGTATCAACCCCACGATTTTTAAGGTCAGCGTGCAGAAAACTATCGCGAAAGTGAAACTTGTTTCGAATGGCTTCAATAACGCCATATGCTGAGTTGATTTCCGGTGCAAGAAGTTGCTCAACTTTACCGCCTTGATTGATCAAGCGTCTGACGGCAAGAGCGTTAATAGGTAAAGTACCCTCAAAGTGTGGTAGCAGTAATTGATGGAGGGGATGATTTTGTGCCAACTGACGGTAAGTTGCAACCACAATTGGATCGATGACAAGGTGAGTTAATCCAAGGTGACTGACGACTTCATGGTAATTAATGTCTGCAGTTTTCACCATAGTCTTGGCGATGAGCCAATCCCATCGAGAATCCTGCGGTGTGACAAATGGATAGGTGTTACCATCTTGCCCATATTGAATGCCAATCACTTCAAGATTATTTGAACCTCGGGGTACAGCTAAAACGACGATAGGAGTGTAAATAAATTTAGGCTGTGCGGGATGTTCACCTGGTTCCAAAGCACTGAGGATTTCATAATCGACAAGAAATAGCCGGTTTTCCTGAAGAGCTGTTTCCAGGTCATCATCATGGAATAAAGGATGGGAATGGAAGATGTGGTTATTCAAAACTAATTTTTCTGGAATGTCTTTTATCAAGTGAATCATGAGTGGATTTAATCCAGCAACAAAATAGTCGGCAAAGGCTTTGTCGTCATAAAGTTCCTGGGTGCTATCTGGAATGGACATATGTTGGAATAATTTGAAGTACTGATCAAAAGTCTGTGGTCTTTGTTGATCCAAAGCCAAACCTAAGTCCGGATCGGTATATGCGAGCAATCCCAATAAATCTTTATTGAGTAGCATACTTGCGATTTCATGGGTGGCTTTTTGTGGTAATGGTTCTTCAAAAACATAGCGAAACTTGCCAAGTAGTTTTTCCCAGTTGCGTCGCAGCTTGTACGAAGTAGCGATAATTCTGAGGCTCCAGCCTGGACCAGCTTTGGCTTCTTCCGGAACAGAAGCGGAAATGGGAACATTGCGAATGACCGTTTGGTCGAATTGGAACTTTTCTTGAAAGGCAGCCAACTGCTGGCGACGTTTGCTCCCCTCAGGATCATTTTGAGGAAGTTTCACGCGATCAAAGACGGCCATACATTCTCTCCGTATCTTTTCGTATCGTTAGTTAAGGTAGTGGACGCGATCAAGTGATCGAGACCCTAAAATTAAGCTGAGTGTAAAACCCTGAAGGGGTCACATATTGAGTCAGGGGGCGAACTTCGTTTTTTTTGAGCAGCAAGTGCCTAAGCAGTCCGTGGGAGCAGCAAAAAAGAGTAACTGACCAATGGTCATCAGTTAATAGGAGAACTTTGTGTACTTGTCAATGTCTTTGCTATATACCTTTGAATTCTCGTGGGATACACTCATTCATTAAATGAGCTATGGTCATTATAGAGGTATTAGATGGAACAGCGGGCGATCACTGAACCGGACAAGCAACGCAAGTATCAACTCATTTTAGCAGCTGCTCTACGGCTATTCACACAAGAGCGACGCTTGCAGACGGCGGCGACAATTGCCAAAGAAGCAAAAATTGCCAAAGGAACTCTATATTTATATTTTTCAACCAAAGAAGAAATTTATATGGAGCTTCTGATCCAAAATTTTCGCAGATGGCATGAGGGGCTTAGAAATTACCTTCTTGATCACCAGCCAAACAAGCAGGAAATGATTGAGTTTATGTGCCGTAGCCTCGCAGACTTCACCTTATTCGTAGATTTGGTTAGCTTTTCTTCAATGGTACTCGAAGAAAACTTATCGTTAGACTATGTGCGAAAAGCCAGGACCCAACTTCGCCAAGAATCCATTCGTTCCAGTCAACTGATTGCAAGAAGCTTTCCACCTTGGACAGAGGCATTCTGCCTGCAAAGTCTGCAGCGTTTTTATACCTACAGTATTGGCTTTTGGAAAGATTGTTTTCCCTCTGCGCAAGTTGTCAAGGCCATGCCTGAAGAATTTGGTGATGAGAGCAAACAAAGGGAGCGCTATTTCAAAGAAATCTATGCGATGAATGCGATCATTTGGGAACAACAGTAAGCAATGCTGCATGAGTTATTGGAAGATGATCGTTTAGATAGACAGTAAATGTATGGCGTATTTGGCATGTTTTCTGGCAGTGCTAGGCTTGTATTTGTGCATCCTTCAGTTTTCTGCTAATGGATAAAGACTTACTTCAGTAAAGTTGAAATGGAGTCTAAGTATGAGTGCTCTGATTGATCAAATCAATTCCTATGTGTGGAGTTCTGCCCTCATCGTTTTGTGTTTGGCAGCAGGTTTGTACTTCAGTGTCGTGACAAGGTTTCTCCAGTTGCGTCATATTTCTCACATGATTGGGTCCTTAATGGGTGCCAGGGAGTCCAAGGTTGGGGTCTCTTCTTTCCAGGCATTAGCACTGTCCATCTCAGGACGAGTTGGAGTTGGTAATATTGCTGGCGTTGCGACGGCAATTGGTTTCGGTGGTCCGGGCGCTATATTTTGGATGTGGGTTATAGCCTTTCTTGGAGCAGGAACGGCGTTCATTGAATCAACATTGGCTCAAATGTATAAAATAGAGCAAGACGGGCAATATCGTGGTGGACCAGCTTATTACATTGAGAGAGCTTTGGGTTGGAAGTGGTATTCCGTTATTTTTGCGATTGCAACAATTGTGGCGGTAGGTTTTTTGCTACCAGGAATTCAAGCGAATGCCATCGCCTCTGGTATGCAAAATGCCTTTAATTTCGATCCTGTATGGGTAGGTAGCATCTTGGCGATTGTTTTAGGGCTCATCATTTTTGGTGGCGTGAAACGCATCTCCCATGTCGCTGAGTTCGTCGTTCCTTTTATGGCAGTAGCCTACGTAGCGGTGGCACTGACTATCATTGTCATGAATTGGGATCGCATTCCTGAAGTATTGGTTTTGATTTTTTCCAGTGCGTTCGGCGCCCATGCGACATTCGGTGGTATCATCGGAGCGGCGGTCAGCTGGGGAGTCAAGCGGGGTATTTATTCTAATGAGGCTGGCCAAGGCACTGGTCCACATGCTGCTGCAGCCGCGGAAGTTTCGCATCCGGCCAAACAAGGCTTGGTACAGAGTTTCTCTGTATATATCGATACTCTGTTTGTCTGTACAGCAACCGCTTTTATGATCCTAATTGCCGGTACTTATAATGTGCATGGTGAAGAAGGCATGATCATCGAAAATCTGGGACAGGTTGAAGTTGGGCCATACTTTACACAGATGGCTGTGGAAAATATGTTTAGTGGATTTGGCAGCCCATTCGTAGCTGTCGCTCTGCTGTTTTTTGCGTTTACCACTTTGATGGCCTACTACTATATCGCAGAAACCAATGTTGCTTATTTGACTCAGAAAATGGAAAGCAAATGGCTGATCTTTGGTCTACGCTGCTTGATTTTGGTTTCTGTCGTCTATGGTTCACTCCGAACCGCATCGACGGCATGGGCGCTGGGTGATCTAGGCGTTGGGGTGATGGCATGGTTAAACGTCATTGCCATCTTAATTTTACGCAAGCCAGCGCTAGCTGCCTTAGTCGATTATGAAAAGCAATTAAAAGAAGGCAAAAACCCTACTTTTAATCCGACGCAGTTCGGTATCAAAGACGAGCAAAACATATGGCTAAAAGCGAGTGAAAATCCCAGTTCACCTGATGAATTACCAAAAAAACATGCGATGAAGTCATAGGTGTTTTACCTAGTTCGTAGGCAGAAACGCTTGGAACTATTTACTGGCCTCGATTTGCTTGAAGCGATTAATAAAAATAAAAGACGATCATTTTTATATAGTGATCGTCTTTTTTTTGGTAAAAGAAACGTAAAGTAATTAACTAAAAAAAAGACCTCTGCAACCTCGTCCTAGAAAGTTTCGAGGTGAAGCTGAGCTTTAGCCAGTGCGAATTGTGATATATATGCTTGCAATATCATGGGGGGGACTAATATGGTTTTAATTGAGCACTGGCTCAACACATTAAAAGATCAAATGCACGACAAAGTGCAAAGTATCATGATAGAACGGCAACAAAGAGCAGACTACCCTTTGACGAAAAAATTCGACTCGGACAGTTCTTTTGAACTGCAAAAATCCTCGATCAAAGACTACCAAAATCGCTTAGAGGAACGAAAAGAACGCATCTCGCAATTGCAATTAGCATATCAAGCCCAGTGTGCCAGAGTTCAGAGCGAAGTGCCGATTCATTTTCAACAAAGGAAAATCGATCACAAACGACCACGAATGTTTGGCTAGTCTTGCTGACTCAAAGCAACAAACTCGTCAAGGTGATTTATATTTTTTAGCATTCCAGGAAAAATCTGTTCCACCAGTTTTATCGGATGTGTACGCAAAAATTTGCTAGGGCTCAGGCAATGACGGGCGAACTGCTCGCGAAGCGGATATTGTGATTTTGGCTCGTAAATCGCACACAATGGCTCTGGAAAACTCTCATCTTCAACATTGGTAAAGCAAGTCGCAAATTTATTGGTATCACGACTCTCCATAAGTTGAATTAATGCTTCTTTTGTGAGGCATGGGAGATCGCAGGCCAGGACCAACCAGGCAGCTTCGGGATACTTACTTTGAGCAGCTAGAATTCCAGCTATGGGTCCTGCATCAAGCATTTCATCATGGATATAAGGAAGGCCTTGAAGGCGGGGGTCATCATCTCTTTGTCCCTCGCGAAACGATAGGAAAACAGCGTCGCAAAGAGTTGTTAAGAGTTGATATAAGTGAAGTACTTGCGGTCGCCCATGATAGGACAACCAAGCTTTATCGGTGCCCATGCGCTTGCTTTTGCCGCCGATTAGAATCAAACCATATAAAGGTGCTTGACTCATCGCCATGACCAAAAAGGAACAAGGCTATCTTGTAAAAATTGACTCTGCTCCGCAGCGAGTTCAATAAAACCATCGCTATCACGCAAAGAAATAAAATCACCAGATCCATTGCTTGCCAGAGGTTCTGCCCATAGTGTGGCATTATTATCCCAGTGCAAACGCGCTTGTCGAAACAATGTCATCGGTTTGTCAAAGTGCAAATCACTCTGCAGCCGGACATACATGGGTTTTCGCACTTGCTGACCAATACTTTGTTGAAGGGCTGGCAAGACATAGCGATGGAAGGTAACCAATGCTGAAACTGGATTGCCTGGTAAACCAAAAATCGGCCTTTGGCCTTGATGCATACCAAAGAACATCGGTTTTCCTGGACGTTGGCGTATTTTATGAAACACACCTTCGACACCAAGCTCTGCTAATACCTGCGGAAGTAGATCGAATTTTCCTGCCGATACACCACCGGTAAAAATAAGGACATCGTGATCTTTTAGGTAGCGAGCGATCTGCTGTCGCATCAAGTTATGATCGTCAGGACAATGAAACTTGCCGAACTTGGTGAAACCAAAAGCTCGTAAAGAGCTGGCAAGAGCATACTCATTGCTTCGCCGGATTTGATGGGGAGCAGGCTTTACAGTAACATCGACCAATTCATCGCCCGTACTGATCAAGGCGATGCTGGGGCGCCGCCGGATGACTAGCTTCGCTTGGCCAACTGCTGCAGCTATGGCAAGTTCAGCTGAACGAAGCAGTGTGCCCTTTGGCAAAACAAGTTCACCTAGTTTTTGGTCACTGCCGCATGGATGGATATTTTGGCTGCAAGTTATAGATTGCTCACTGAGGTTGGCAAGCCCATCTTCAATTTTAATATGCTCGTAGGGGATCACCGTATCGCATCCCTCAGGTAAGCTGGCGCCCGTCATCACTTCCAAGCATGAGTTGGAGTTACGGAGTTTTTTTCTGGGTTCACCAGCTTTCTGTAAGCCTTCTATGTGGAGACGTTCGCCCTGTATTCCTTGATAGCAAACAGCAATGCCATCCATCGCGACACGATCGAAAGGTGGTAAATGGCGATCTGCATAAATATCCTCGGCAATGACCTCGTCACCGCAGTCCTCAATGTCGAGAGTAATTGTGGCCATTTGCGGCATCAACTCACGGATCATCGCTTCTGCATCCTGGGTACTTAGCATCGTCGGTATCATGGCTATCAGCCTCCGATTAATGAAAAGGATGAGTTGGCGGCAAAGCGATTATCATGCAGCTGATGTTTTTCCGGTTTTAAACGTAGCATGGCTATCAGTTTTTCTTGTAAGTCACGCTGCTGGTCATCAGCTTGTAGCCAAGGCTTTAAGTCCGTCTCTTTCTCTTCCCATAAACACAAGCGCAGCTCCCCATAAGAGTTGACTCGTACCCGATTACAGGTGGCACAAAATCCCTCGTCATAAGGGGCGATAAGTCCGATTTTCCCCTTACTTTCCGGATGAAAAAAGACTTGAGCTGGTCCACCGAGAATGCTTCTTGATTCCGCCTCCCAACCGTGCTGCTTTAGATACCGCCGCAGTGCATCTCCTGATACAAAGTTTTCTTTTCGAAAGGCGAGATTGCTGGCTGTTGGCATGATTTCAATAAAGCGAAGTGTCATGTCTCGATCTTTGATCCAGGCGCAAAAATCGGCCATTTCTTCATTTAAGACGCGTTTTGTCAGCAAAGCATTGATCTTAATGCTCTGAAATGGCAAAGCTTGAGCAAGTTCCAGTCCTTTTAATATTTCGCCCAAGTGATTGCGGCCGGTCATGTTCTTAAAGTGCTCAGAGCGCAATGAATCAATACTGACGTTGAGCTGACGGATACCGGCCGCATAATAATCTTGCACGCGTTTGGATAGCTTAAAACCATTGGTTGTTAAGGCAAGCACCTCAACACCGTCGATAGCCGCCAGATCTCGGGTAATATCAAGAAAATCAGGACGGATGGTCGGCTCGCCGCCGGTTATCCTTATCTTTTTGACGCCCATCGTCGCAAAGGTCGTCATCAAGCGTCGAATTTCATGGCGTTGCAATTGCTGTTTACCATGACATGGTTTTTGATACCCATTTGGTAGGCAATAAACACAACGGAAGTTACAAACGTCCGTAATAGAAAGACGAATATAACGGATGCGTCTGGTGTAGGGGTCTACCAACATAATAGATACCTTATGGATGCGTGTGATTCGTCAACTGTAAATTGGAAATAGTAAACATTTTTGCAAGTCTGAAACTTTTGCTGCTCAGGATACTACCTTTTAGGGCATGGCGTTGAAACCAAAAATTGTATAGGACTGTAGCTGAGTCACGGCGAACATATCAATAACGATGTCATTCATGCAAGGCTTGAGGGGGAGACCGAAATGACTGCGGTAATCAAACGGGTTTGTAACTTATGTGAAGCCATGTGCGGCTTAACCATCCAAAAAGAGGGTGAGCGCATTCTATCCATTCGTGGCAATCAAGACGATGTTTTCAGTGCCGGCGCTTTTTGTCCCAAATCTCAAGGCTTGTTGGATATTTATCAGGATTCCGAGCGCATTCGGCAACCGCTCAAAAAAACTGCTAAGGGTTTTCAAGAAATTTCGTGGAAGCAGGCGTTTGATGAAATTGCAGCGAAAGTTAACAGCTTACAGAAACAGTATGGTCGATCAGCAATAGCAACTTATGCTGGCAATCCGAACGTGCATAATTATTCCAGTTTGCTGATGCTCGGATTTTTTCTGAAAGCACTTGGTACACCGAATAAGTTTTCTGCTACTTCCGTTGATCAACTACCGCATCAATTGCTCGCTTATTTGATGTTTGGTCATCAATTATTGATCCCGATTCCGGATGTGGATCGTACAGATTTTATGCTGATTTTTGGCGCAAACCCAGTAGTTTCCAACGGTAGTCTAATGTCGGCAGCAGGTTTGTCATCGCGATTGAAGGCCATACAAAAGCGTGGTGGGAACGTGATTGTCTTCGATCCACGCTATACGGAAACAGCATCATTAGCCAGTCAACATCATTTTATACGGCCAGGCACAGACGCCTTTTTCCTTGCCGGTTTAGTGAAGATCCTTTTGGAAGAAAAAGATCTACCTCTAGGTCGCTTGTCAGACATGATTGAAGGTTTAGACGAGTTAAAAAAGCTGTTTGCTGATTTCGATTTACAGGTCATTCCGAAAATCACAGGTGTATCATTGGAAGTTCTCCACGATACTGCAAGTCAGTTTCGGCAGGCGAAGTCGGCCGTCTGCTATGGTCGTATGGGAGTATCAACACAGGCCTTCGGTACCATTTGTCACTGGTTGATCAATGTACTTAATATTATAACCGGCAACTTTGATCGACCGGGTGGTGCTCTGTTTACCAAACCAGCCTTCGATACGGTTGCTTTCATGGCAAAATTTGGCAGTCGCGGGCGATTTGCCAGTAAAAAAAGTCGCGTTCGCTCCTTACCTGACTTTAGTGGTGAATTTCCGGTAGCAACATTAGCTGATGAGATCATCACTCCCGGCAAAGGTCAGATCCGCGGTTTGTTTAGCATTGCCGGCAATCCAGTCCTCTCTGTGCCTAATGGAACAAAGCTGGAAAAAGCTTTAGCCCAGCTTGATCTCTATGTTGCTATCGATTTTTACCGCAATGAAACAACGCGTTTTGCTGACTATATCTTGCCGCCGGTCAGCAGTCTGGAGCATAGTCATTACGACTTAATCTTCAATAGCTTCGCTATCCGCAATATTGCGCGCTATTCACCGGCGATATTTCCCAAGCCAAAGGGAGCAAAAGATGATGGGGAAATCCTGCTAGAGCTATGGTCACGCATCGGCGGGAAAATCTCTTGGCTGCAAAAAAAGCAGCGGGCTCTAGCAAAGCTTCTCTTTAAAACGGGCGGCTTTGAATTGGCCCTTGATCTCGGTCTGCGATTTGGTCCGTACCGTCAGCAAAAGCTTAGTTTGAAGAGCTTGAAAGAAAATCCGGATGGCATTGATTTCGGACCTTTGGAACCTTCTCTTCCAGAACGGCTATATACCAAAAATAAAAAGATCCAAGTTTTGCCTCAGGAGATGCGCCAGGCATGGCGGCATTTTCGGGTAAAAGAAGCTGAGTTGGAGCGCTTGCAGCAAAAGCGCGAGAAAGATGAGTTCGTGATGATAGGTCGCAGGAATTTAAGGAGCAATAATTCCTGGATGCATAATTGTAAAAGCCTTTTAAAGCAAAAAAACTCCTGCTTTGTCATGATCAACACGGATGACGCTAAACAGCGTGATATTGGCGATGGGGCGATGGTTCAAGTCAGTAGCAAGGTTGGTAGCATTGAGCTAACCGCAAAACTTACCGAGCATATCATGTCAGGAGTTGTCAGCATTCCTCATGGCTGGGGGCATCATCGGCCGGGAACGGGGCAAAGCTGGGCACAGCAACATGCAGGCGTTAGCTTAAATGATATTATGGATGATACGGCTGTCGACGAATTTTCCGGAAATGCTGTTTTAAACGGGCAATCTGTGCGGGTGCAGCTGGCAAGTTCAGGACAAGGCCCTGTGTAAGCACAAGGCCTTCTTGCTTGATGTGAATTAAGTTGATGAGGGACTGCGCTGAGTGACTTTTATCGTAGCGGGTTCCTCGTCATCTTCCAGGTCATCTTTGCCGGACTTTTTGCCATGATGCAGAGCTTCATGCTGGTCTGATTTTTTTCCAAAGAAAACCTTGGCAGAAAGGTTGAGCGCTAAGGCAATTGCTAGGCCGACCCATTGCCAATGAAAGATCATGGCACCCATCAGAGCTCCTGCCGTTAAGGCAATAAAGCCACTGAAAAACCAACAAAAAATCACCCAAATCGCCCGACCAACTTTTTTATCAGCGTCACCTCTGACAAAAACCTTATCTCCCCAGCCGGTGGCAAGCACGGCAGCAAAGGCTACATAGGTTGTTGACACGGGAAGGCCGACGCCTGAGGCAAAAGCAATCACACTCGCACTAGCAGCCATAATTACGGAAGCTCGCAGGGGGTCGTAGTGAAGCTTTTTGTCCCGGTTGGTCCGTGATGGAGCTGGAGCTAACGATTGATCATGATTTTTGCGGATAAAAAACTTGGCAAGTTTTTGACTCCAAGCTGGTGAATAGAGGCTGACGCTATCATACTGGCTTCCCATATTCACTTCAGCTCGTGTCACACGCTGAGCTTTTTTCGTTGTCATGCCGAGGAAGATGAGCACGCCACAGGCAAACAAGGCCAAGCGGGGTATCGAGAAAGAAGTCGTCATCCCTTCAAGCCAGATAAATAAGGAGCTTAAGCCTGGGGAGGCGGCGTTAGCCAAATCGTTTTGGCCGAAAGCAAATGCCATGCAACACATACCGACGACGGCAGTAAAGTGAAAAAGATACTTCGTTTTATGCCGTGGTAGCACTGCTAGAACCAGATGGGTTAACAAGGTCAGCACAGCCCAATAGACCAATAGAATTGGTGCTGTACCATAAACATCAACAATATTTTCGCGAAAACTGCGGACAATCTGGATGCTTTTTAAACCTTTGACGAGCATAAACCAACTCAGACAGGTCAGGATCAAGCCGGTAACCCAAGGGCCGTGAAGTAATAAAATGGTGTGATTTGTGCCCTTATCACGAATGGCGCCGCGAAATATTCGTTGGCCCATAAAGCCGGCGATAGCGCTTAAGAAAATCGACATGACAATAGCAGCGATGATCGTAAAGAAACTCGTCCAGTTGACAATATCGAGGGATAAGGCGACACCGATGGAGCTTCCTGCCAAGGCAAACACCAGGGTTGCCGTTGTACTAACGGGAATCCCAAAAGCGGAAAAAGCATAGAGGAGAACGGTACAGACCAAATTAGCGCTAAGGAACAGAGCGATGGCAGCTTCTGGGCTTAATACCTCCGCAGAAAAAATGCCTTTGCGCATGGTATCCATAACGGAGCTAGAATTGGTGGCGCCAAGGACAACAAAAAAGCCGGAGATAAGTACAGCAATTCGACGCTTCAAAACACGAGCACCGAAGACGGCATTGACGAGGTTAGCGGCATCGTTGCGACCGACTTCAAAGCAGTTCCAAATCAGATAAATCATGGCAATAACCATGGCGGTAGTAGCAAAGGTATCCTGAATCAAGGCGATCCCCCTTTGGTGTTGTTTTCGGCGCTCCATATATAAAGGCTGTATGCAGGTATTGTAAAGGGTAAGGTTTGAACCCCATTCAAAAGTGACGGGTCAAGATCAGGCTTGGCCTGAGCGGCAGAGATTTACAGACTTTCGGAAATTGATTAGCCATATTGCCATGGGTGAGGTGGCTATTGCATCTCGACTAAATCAATCGAAGGGTCAATCGCTCACCAAAAGCCGCTGGTTCCCATCCATAATGATGATTTGCCATGCTTGCTCTTGCCAATTCTCAGCCAAGACTTCATTTTTCGGTAGTTTGATTTGATAACCTTTCGGCAATAAGCCGTTACGCCTAACGTGAGAAGGCAAAATATCTGGGTTGAGCTTAGCTAAGGCATCCACATCGGTGTTGAATTTTTGGGCTAATGTTCTAATCCGTTTGGCTTTCTTCAAAGTGTAATTTTCGAATTGTATAGGAGCTTTTAGTTCCAAGCCTGGAAAATACTGGTCAGCTTGCTTGAGCGTGAGCAGCATCCCGAGAAATTCAGCATAAAAATTTTTCGAGGCAAAGCCAAAGATACGACTGCGATAGCGTTGAATGATTTCACTTAAATCCGTTGACTGGCTTTGCTTGACAGCTCTTTTGATGCCATACGGCCCATGGTTGTAAGCTGTTACTGCTAAGGGCCAATGCTCCAGCATGCGATAATTTTTCTGGAAGACTTCAGCTGCTCCGATGCCGGCTTTGATCGGATCGCGACGTTCGTCGATGTCGGAGCCGACTTTCATCATCGTCCGTGCAACAAAAGGCATCAATTGATAGACGCCGGATGCGCCGACTTTAGACACAGCCCGCAAATTAAAGGATGACTCGACAAAAGCGATGCGCGCGAGCTCACGGGGCAGCGAGCGTTTGTCAAACTCTTCTTCGATCCAAGGTAAATAAGCAGAAGCGGCTTCAATTCCACGTTTTACATAATCTCTTTGGCCACGCTGTGAACGCACTGCTTTGGCAGCTTCCCGGAACTTGTGTTTTTGTGAAATGTGACTCATCAAAACGGCAATTCTTGTCATTTGTGGCGACCATTCCGACTCTGATAATCGATCCATCGTTTTGAGCATTTCACTATAGAATTGACGCCGATCCTTCAGATGGCTGCGCAGCTTAGGGCCGGCACTCAATTTCATGTCAAAATTGGGATCGTGGATAATCTCCAGTATTACTTCGGGATGTTCGGCCAGGTGAATCACATAGTCTTGCGGGGAAAAAAGGCTGTATATGCGATGCCAAAACCGTACCCTTCGGCTTAATGATGCAGGGGCTTCGAAGTTTTTGGTGATTGCCAGCGGTTCACCTTCCGCCTGCCAGGCTGATTCACTGCATATCAACTCGAAGTGAGTATAGGGTCCCTGTTGTTCTTTTAGCCAAGGAAGGCATTGCTCAGCATTTTGTATGCTGGCCGGAACAAGAGTCATCGACGATACTTGACTTAGATCGTCACTTTTTGCAGCTTGAGGCACGCCACGCGTGGTCGTTTGCTCAAGCGGTGGGTGACAAATAAATAGCAACAGCATCCAAACCGGTAAGAATAGAAATGGTAGGATGACTGCAAAAAATTTGGCTTTCATGGCGATAATCCTTATCAACATTCAGCAATAGACAATGCATCAGCAAGGCGCAAAAACTTGCGCCAGCTTGAATGAGCAAGAGCTGATCCATTTTAATTTACTAAAATAACAAGCATTTTTTATGAGCTGACGCTGGGAATCCTGACGCCTGTCAGCTTTTTGGTCGCAATAAGAGCCTCAAATTAGAGCTAGCAGGGCTTTGCCAAGAATATTAAGATAATCAATCCAAGTTGGAGGATCATATGTCCCGAAAAATGTGGCTACTTATTGGTTTCCTAGTAGTTTTAACTATAGGATTTGGCGGGCTTAAGCAGGTCTTTGCAGAAGAGCCTCCGGCAACAACAGAAACGGAAGAGCTTGAAGATCTCACAGAATCTTCTCCAGAAAATCTTGAACCCATCGAAGTCCATGAAGCATCGAATCGATCTTGGTTGCAAGTGGAAATCGGCATTATAGGAACTGCCTCCGATGATATCCTGCGCAGTTCCATGGAGCTGGTGCAGGAAAAAGGTTACTCAGGTCTGATCATCGCCATAGACACACCCGGTGGAGCACTGGAAGCGACACGTAGCATGGTAAAACGTTTGCTGGCGTCGCCCTTTCCTATTGCGGTCTGGGTGGGTCCATCAGGAGGGCGTGCAGGCTCGGCCGGTGCTTTTGTTACCTTGGCAGGGCACGTTGCTGCCATGGCCCCCGGCACCAATATCGGCGCGGCTCAGCCGGTACAAGCGACAGGGCAGGATATCGAGGAATCTGATATCAAACGCAAGATTGAAAACGATACTGTTGCTTTTATGGAATCCATAGCCAAAGTTCGCAACCGGAATGTGGAAATGGCAGTATCGTTTGTTACCACTTCACTTTCTATCACGGCTGAAGAAGCAGTCGAGCACAAGGTAGTTGATCTTCTGGCTCGCAGTCCCATCGATTTATTAAAACAGATGGATGGGCAAGTGGTAAAAATTGGTGATCAATCCTTGACGCTTAACACGACTGATTCCCAAATCTTTATTTATGAAAAGAGTGTAAGAGAATTATTCCTTGAAATTCTGTCCAATCCTAATGTGTTTTATTTGTTGTTTATCGCTGGAATCATCGGCATAGGCATCGAGCTGACCAATCCCGGCGTGATGATTCCTGGGGTGCTCGGTGGTATTTCTTTAATTGTCGCTTTGATTGCGACCTCCGTACTGCCGATTAATTTCGGTGCGATGTTGTTGATTTTGGTGAGCGTCGCATTTATGGTAGCAGAAGTGTTTCTTCCAAGCTTTGGTATACTTGGTATTGGCGGTTTTATCGCTTTTCTGATCGGCTCGGTACTGTTGGTTGATTCGGGTAGTGAATTAGGGCTTGGTATTTCCTGGTGGACGATCGCTCCAGCAGCTTTGGGAGTTGCATTATTTGGCGGCCTTGTTGCCTATCTAGTCGTGCGTAATGAAAAGTCGCAGGTAGCCTCGGGCGCTGAAGGTTTGAAAGGACACCGAGCCGTGGCCTTTGAAGCATTCGAAGATGGCCAAGGTCGGGTGAAAATGGACGGTGAATATTGGCAGGCGAAACTTCTCGAACCTTATGATCAGACAACTGTTGTCAAACAAGGAGACGTACTCCAAGTCGTAGAAATTAAGGGTCTGGTGCTAATCGTGAAAGCTATTCAGTCAAATTAGTCTTAGGGAGACATCTATGTTTGGTCTGGTGATTTTATTGGTCCTTGTTTTATCAGTTGTAGCTGCAGCGGTACGGGTGATACCAGAATACGAGCGAGCCATTGTTTTTCGTTTCGGTCGCGTTCTGCCGCAGCCCAAAGGTCCTGGTATCGTGTTTCTGATCCCATTTGTCGATAAAGTTGAGGCGCGGGTTTCCATCCGTACGGTAACCATGGATATCGACCCACAGGATGTGATCACTCGGGACAATATCTCGTTAAAGGTCAATGCGGTCTTGTATTTTAAAGTGATCGACACCATGAAAGCTGTCATCAACGTTGAAAATTTCTTGTATGCGACGTCCCAGTTAGCGCAAACGCATCTGCGCTCTGTTTTGGGTGAACATTCGCTTGATGAGCTGTTAACGGCCCGAGAAAAGATCAATGTTCAGTTGCAGGCCATTTTAGATCAAAACACTGATCCTTGGGGAATCAAGGTGACCTCGGTTGAAGTCAAGCATGTTGACTTACCGCCAGATCAGCAACGGGCGATGGCGCGACAAGCCGAAGCCGAACGTGAACGACGAGCAAAAGTTATCGCTGCAGAAGGTGAGTTGCAGGCAGCGACCATGTTGCGTGAGGCTGCTGATAAAATATCAGGTAATCCTGCGGCTTTACAGCTTCGCTACCTGCAGACCGTGGCTGATATGGACACCGGGAACACGCGAACCGTCATATTCCCGATCCCTATGGATTTACTTGAAGCATTTAAGCAGATGGCAGGTATTCATGCTGATGATACCGAAGCTCCCCAGGCAAAATCGACGGGGGCAGGCACGGGGGAAAATCGACTCGATTCCCACTAAAATGAAGATTTTTTCCCCGAGATCGTGTATCACCATGTCTCTTTTTCTATGATATCGGTTAAGGGGAGGGTCTCTTGGTCATGCAAAATAGTGAGCCCATTTCCGGTCGACTAGGCAACGTAGGCGGTTTGGAACTAGCTAACACTGAAATCGCTTTCGCTAGACTTAGCGACCGCCAGCTTTTGCAAGCCTTTTGGCTGTTTAAAATGATCGGCAATCCGCTATTAGTCCGCTTTGGGCCAAAGTTGGCAAGTTTTTCACTTCGCTTACACTTACCCGTGCGCTCCCTGATTAAAAAAACGATTTTTGGCCAATTTTGTGGTGGCGAGTCGATAGAAGAGTGTCGGCCGCGTATCCAGGAATTAGCCGGGCATGGTATTGGATCGATCCTAGACTATGCCTGTGAAGCGGTCAGTAGTGAACAGGTTTTCGACCGTGTTGTTGAAGAAACAAAGCGCAATATTGATTTAGCGGCAAGAGATGAAAAATTACCGTTCGCGGTGTTCAAGCCGACCGGTATCGCCCGCTTTGCCTTGCTTGAGAAAAAAGACCGGCGCTTAGAACTGACAGACGATGAAAAAGTCGAGTTTCAGCGAGTTGAAAACCGTTTTGAGGACTTAGCAAGCTATGCTCAGCAAAAAGGCGTGCGTTTGCTGATCGATGCGGAAGAAACTTGGATTCAGGATAGTATCGATCAGATTGTGCGCCAACTAATGCGACGTGTGAACCAAGACGCACCGATCATCTATAACACCTTTCAGATGTATCGTCGCGATCGTTTGGACTACCTAAAACAGTGTTACGGCGACGCTTCAGCACATAATTATCATTTAGGTGTCAAACTAGTACGCGGTGCTTATTTGGAGAAAGAAACAGCTCGGGCCAAAGCATTCTCCTATCGCAATCCTTTGCATGCGAGTAAAGAGGCTACTGATCAGGATTTTAATCTGGCATTGCGCTATTGTCTGGAACATCGTCGGCGAATAGCACTTTGTGCCGGAACACACAATGAGCGTTCCACAAAACTTTTAACTCAGCTGATGAAGGAGTTCGGAGCTGAAAAAAATGATCCGAACGTCTATTTTTCACAACTCCTCGGCATGAGCGATCACCTTAGCTTTAATCTAGCTCATGAAGATTATCGGGTTTGCAAATATGTTCCTTATGGGCCACTAGAAGATTTGCTGCCCTATCTATCCAGAAGGGCTGAAGAAAATAGCTCCATTAAAGGACAAACCAGCCGTGAATTGAGTTTGATTGTCGAAGAATTGCAGAGACGACGTTTGCGGCAATGATCTTTCTTCCCATTGGGCAACTTTGAAATAAGTTCCAGGAAATTCTAAATATTTTCCTGGGTGATTCGTGCCCACCTGATTTTTCCAACACCATGCTAAACTTAGTGAAAAGCCGGAATCAACCCTGCGGGAAATGAAAAGCGGGTTTCGGCGCGTCATCTTCCGAAATTGAAAATAAAATTCACAACAGCCGTGGCTTATGCGCTAAGTCACTAAATTTTAAAGCCTATTTTTTTGAATTTTGGGGTGATTTTAGCGTCGTTAAACTTCTAGCTCTGTCCACCGACGGTTAAGGAAACAGGTATTTGCCTGATAGGAAGTTATTGATAGAGGTAATAAGCATGCAAATAATCGAGCGAGTGAAAAAAGCTAGAAATTCTTTTGCGAGTATCTTGGCTCTCTCCTTAGTCTATTCCACTCCGTCTCTTGCTCTTGATTTGAAGGCATCTGAAATCCGTGGAGAAACGCGCAAATCACCAGTTAGTGTCTTACAAAATCGCTATTTTACGAAAACATTTCGACCTGAGGTTGGTGTTGCTGCCGGCTCTTTTGTGAATCAAGCCTACACGGAAACCATGATTTACGGTGCTCGTGCGGCATTGTTTTTCAATGAATGGCTTGGTGTAGAATTTCAATCAATTCAAACCAACGTCGCTGATTCAGACGATAGAAAAGCATTAAACCGTTTGCAGTATCGCAAGCTTGATTCGCAAGATGTGGTGAGTCCTGATCCTGAAGTCAATAGCATTCGTGCGGTAACGGATGTGAATGCGATATTTGCTCCCTTTTATGGCAAGCTGAATTTGCTCGATAACATCATTATATATTCGGATCTATATCTGACGGGTGGTGTCTCAAAAGTTGCGACAGATCAAGGTGACTTGAACGCTATTTCCTGGGGTGCTGGGCAAAGATTTTACTGGAAGAAAAACTTTTCTTTCCGAATCGATGTCAGAGATCGTGTCTACCGGGAAATCAGAAACCTGGAAGAGTATACTAAGCATAGCTACAGTGTCGATTTTGGTATGAGCTATTTTTTCTTTTAATTTACTCGTGACTTGTAGAGGTCTTCGTGAAAAATTGGCTGCCAACCGTAATTTTGAGCCTTAGTTTTCTGTTAGGGATAGGCGAGACTTACGCGCAATCCAAGTCTCGTCGTCGTGCACCTTCACAAACAAGCATCCTGGAAAAACAGGTTGAAAATGTTATCCGTAACTATCGAACTGGTCGCTCAGGGGTAGCAGCGACATGGGCTTCTGCGAGTAATTTAGAACAGCGCTTCCACCACATGAATAAGCGATCCAAGTTACGCTTGCGTCAGCTACAAGCGTCATTGGCTGCTCGCGCGGAATACCCGATACTTTCTGCCACTTACGCAGCCGATAGTATTCTAATTTCCGGTCAGTTTTTTCATAAAGCTAATACCCACATGTGGCGACTACTTGCAGAAACTTCAAAAGTAAGACCTATCCAGTATATTCTGGAAGACTTAGCGACGAAACTTATTGGCGAAAAAAACCTGCCGCCAGAATTCGGTAACGATTGGCACTACATCATTGGTAATGCCTATTGGGAAGGTGGAAAGAATGATTTGGCAGCTCGACATTATGAACAACTGACGATGCAAGATCGGTATTACATGCCAGCTCAATTTCATCTTGGCATTATTCGCTTTATACAAGGTAAGAACGATGAAGCAGAAGCCCGCCTTAAGTCGGTGATTGACCCAAGTTCACGGGAAGTCACACCCCTTGCGGGCTCAAATAAAGTCGATATGTGGAATTATACTAATATGACTTTGGGTCGAATTTATTATGAACAACGTGACTTTCTCAAAGCAGCTCAGCACTATCGCAAGGTAACAAAAAGCAGTTCTCTCTTTTATGACGCGTTGTTCGAGCAATCCTGGGCATTGTTTCTTGGTGGCAGCCCGAAGCATGCTTTAGGTTCACTTTATGGAGTTCACTCTCCCTATTTCAAGGGTCTATTTAATCCCGAGACCAAAGTGCTGGAATCAATGATCTATTTTTGGATGTGTCGCTATGATGAGGCACGTAACGCACTTGCCGACTTTGCTGAAAATCATGGTGAAGCAGTGGAGTCGTTGAGCAAATTTTTAGATCGAAAGCGCTTAGGAGCGGAAACTGCTTACCAACTATTTGAGAATTTGATTTCTGGAGTGAGTAGCGAGTCCCTTGGGTTACCGCGAAATGTCTTGTTAACGGCTGCGGAAAGAGACTCCATGCTGCTGGTCCGTGATCAGTTTGCAACAGTGGTGTCTGAGTTAGATCGACTGGAATCAATCGGTTTCTTTGGAGTAACGTCGGGGCTTGATCCGCAAAAAGCTCTGCTGGAAACTATCAGTAGTACGCTTAGAAAGACGATCGGTGACAAGTTTCTCCGTGAACTGCGAGCTTTAAAGGCACACTATGATGAACTTTATACACAGTCCCAGTTTTTATACCTGGAATTGTTAATGAGCCAAAAAGAACATTTGTTAGGTCGTGAGTTACATGCGGATACGCGGGTAAGAGCTGCCGCTAGCAAAGAAAGTATAAAGGATTGGAGTTTTCGATCCCAAAGTTGGGAAGACGATAAAGAAGAATACTGGTGGGATGAAATTGGCTTCCAAATTATTGATGTCGACCCTCAATGCAATTAGTGGCTAGAGAGAGGATGATTCATGATACTTAGACGACGGCTTCTAAATTGTCTTGTAGTTCCATGTTTGTGGCTGGCTGCTGATGGGTTTATGCACGTTGCTGCAGGCAATAGTCAGAAAAGGGTGGAACGCTCGGAAGCGCCCAGTGCCGAGCATATGGCGAACTATTTTTCAGAAAGTAGGCAGGGTATCAGCATTGAAAACCTGAAAAAAGCTGAAGAACTTCGCTTGCAAACCATTCAATCGATCAATCAGCTACTCAAAACGAATATGCCTGATGTTCGTAAGTTTGAGTTGTACCTACGACTTGGTGAGTTGCATTCTGAACGTCATGATTATTTGCGTGATCTTGAAATGAAAGAGTTTGAAACACGCTATGATAAATGGGAAAAGGCTGGTCGTCGCGGTGACGCGCCTGAGATCAGCTACCGGAGGTCACAATCTGCACTTTTACAAAGTGCAAATTCCTTCAGGCAGTTGGTTCAAGAATACCCACGACATCCTAGAACTGATGCCGCGCTCTATTCGTTAGCCAAAACCCTCTTGCGCTTGGAAAACGACAACGCTGTTCTATACTTTAAACAGTTGATTCGTACCCATCGAAACTCACCTCTGATTCCTGAAACTTATCTGGCTTTGGGAGAGTACTATTTCTATAAGCATGATATGCAGAAAGCGATGGAAAATTATCGATCGGCGATGAAATATCGTGAGTCTCGCGTATATCCATATGCAGTTTATAAGCTTGGTTGGGCCCATTTCAACGCAACTCCGAAAAATGCTGCCGAAGGCAAAATGAATATTGATCGTGCTGTTGCAGCCTTTAAGTTAGTCATCAAGCTCTCGGAAGCGGATAAGGGGGCAAATCGCAATCTCAACTTAAGGCAGGAAGCAATCAATGACTTAATCATGGTATTTGCTGAAACAGAACGAACCGAGGAAGCTTTAAGCTACTTTCGTCGTATTGGTGAAAATGAGGCCTTTTTCGACATGCTTGAGTGTTTAGGGAATATCTATGTTGAAAATGGCCAGAATAAAAAAGCTGTCAAGATATATAGTCGGCTACTTCATGAATCACCTAATCGTAGCCGCAATCCCGAAATTCATCTTAAACTTGCTGAGCTTTACGATAAAATGAACCAAATTGCTAAGGCTGTGACAATACTTAATACGATGAATACTCTCTATGTACAAGAAAGTAGCTGGGTTTCTGCAAATCGTAATGATGGAGAACGGTTGAAAGAAGCCAGGGATTTGACACAGCGAAATATTCATCGATTCGGTACGGCCTATCATCAAGTTGGTTATAAAACAAATCGCAATCCATATCTGTTAGCAGCGTCACAAATCTATCAGATATACCTGACATCTTTCCCTGAAGCAGTGGAATCTTATGAATTACGTTATTATTTAGCGGATCTTTATTTCCATTTTAAAAAGTATGATGAAGCGGCAGATGAGTATTACAAAGTTTCGCGAGCTAAGATTCAAGAACCTAAGTATCTGAAAGATGCCGCTCTGAATGCTGTGGTTGCCATTCGCAAAATCGACGAGGAACAAAAATACCAGCCTCTACCCCCTCTGGGCCAAGTAACAAAGCCGGTCGAATTACCACGAATCAAAAACAAAATGATTCGTATGATGGATAACTATGTAGAATTACTTCCCCAAGAAAAAGATAGTTTTCCAATGCGCTATTCAGCAGCACAAATATATTTTGAGTATGGGCATTACGATGTTGCTATCAAACGCTTTGATGATTTAGGGCGTAATCACCCTTCCACCCTCCAAGGTCAAACTGCAGTAAAAATGATCCTTGGTTATTATTCTGAACGGAAAGATTGGAAGAAACTGGTTGATACCAGCCGGGAGTATTTAAAAGACGAGAATATCATCAAGGCTGGCATGCAAGATGACATTCTTGCTATGATTCGTCATGGCATGTTTCAGTTAGGTGTTGAGCTCGCGAAGCAGAATAAGTTTATGGAATCAGCGCAAACCTTTGTCGATTTCCAAAGAGAATTTCCTAAAGCAAAAGAAGCAGAAGACGCATTATTCAACGCCAGTATCAACTATTACAAAGAAGCAAAAGTTGAAGAGGCTTTAAATATTGGTAAATTGCTTCTGCAAGAATATCCAAGATCGAAGCATTCGGTAGATGTTGCGTTGGATATTGCCCAAACGAATGAGGCGATGGCAAATTTTCCAGATGCAGCAAACTTTTATAAGCTTTTTGGTCTAAGTTTCCTAAAAGACGCTCGAGCTAAGATCGCTCTCTTCAATGCTGCAACGCTATTTAAAGGTTTGAACGATCATGTTGAGTCAATCAATTTGTTTGAACGATTCATTAAGATTTATCTTAAGGATAAACTAGCCGTGATTGCTCATCGCGAGATTGCAGAACAAAAAGAAAAGAATGGCGATGTCAGAGGAGCTGTCATCTATTTCCAAAGATATGCCAGTCGAATTGGCAAAGATACTGAAGATGGCCTGTATGCTAGTGCTAAAGCTGGAGAGCTCATGCAAAAACAAGGAAAAGGCGCGCAAGGCTCTCGTGAATTAGAGAAGGTTCGCCGACGTCTGGTGAAAAAAGATTCTCCAACTGCATATGAAGCTAGGCGTATCGTCGCTCGATCACTGTTTCGCAGTCTAGAACCGAGTTTTATTAAATTTAAAGAGTTGAAAATTACTGATGCGACGCGGATTGAGAAGGAAGTTCAAGGTAAACAAAATAGATTGATTTCCTTGGTGAAGCAATTCGAGAATATCATTGAGATCGGTAACGGCGAGTTTACGGTCGCTTCATTGTTTCGCATTGGTGAAATGCATGAAAATTTTGCCAACGAGCTTTTTAATGCACCACCGCCGAAAGGGGCAAGCCAGGTCGAAATTGATCAGTATCGTACCTCGATCGAGCAAGTGGCATTCCCTTTGAAAGAAGAAGGGCGCAAGTTTTTTGATACTGCTTATCAACGTTCCAAAGAGGTTCAATCCTTCACAGAATGGACGCGTTTGACACGAAATAAAATGGTAGAATTGGATAAAGAGAACTTTCCAATGGTTTCTGAAAAAAGCACTGAAGCTTCCTACTTGTCTCATAGTCTGATTTGGGAAAATGCAGTATCGAAGCTTGCGGAATAGAGGGAAATATCATGGAATTAAAAAAACAAATAATAGTTTGCATGCTTAAAGCCAAATGGTGGTCGCTGCCGATTCTAGTTTGGTTTACTGCAGGCTGTCAAACGACATCTTACTTCGCAAAAATTGATAAGGAAAAACGCAAAATAGAGGTGCAAAGCCAATCCGACGCCGCTTCACCCATGAGCAACTTAAGCCGGAATGGAGCTTTAAACCAAACCGTTAATCGTCTAAAAGAACAACTGAAAAGTGATCCACGTAACGTCACATCGCTTATTAATTTGTCACAAATTTATTTAAGCCAAAATAAGTTGAAAGATGCGGAAGAATTATGTCGTCAGGCATTAAAAAACGATCTGAAGAATCAGGAAGCCAAATTGATCTTGGCCCAAATATACTACCGGCGAAATAATATTGATATGGCAGATATTATTGTGAATGGCTTGGATGAAAATACTAGTAAAGATAGTCAAGTCATCAACCTTAAAGCTTTGATTGCTCTAAAGCGCGACCGGCCAGGACTGGCATTGGCGTTGTTTCAGGAAGCATTAAAAAACAATCCGGGTGATGTTGCTGTGCGGATGAATTTAGGGGTTTTGTATGTGCAATATCAGCAGCTCGATCAAGCTGCTGTGCAGTTCGAGAGAGTCTTGAGCTTGATGCCTGATCACCCGGATGCCAAACTTCACTTGGCAATTGTCAGTTCATCTCGTAAGGATTTCAAAATTGCAGAAAAGTATTATGATGAAGTACTAGGTGTGGACTCTAATAACCCCATTGCAACTTATAATATGGCGGTTTTAGATGAGCGAAGAGAGGAATTCGATAGTGCTATCAACCATTTACGTGACTATTTAGACTCGTCTTATGCGAAATCCCAGAACAATCAGGAAGTTTTTTCCATGATTGATCGCATTCGCACGCAAAAAGAATTACGCGGTCAGAGCATGTCTGATAGCGATATCAAAGATCTGGCAAGTAAAGCAAGTCAACCACCAGTGGCAAGAACAGCACCCAAGCTGGAAGAAGAAAATGACGAATCTCAGACGGTGGGTCAAATTCCTGAAGCCACAAATCCTGGTTCAGAAGCGAAAAGATCCGAAAAGCCTACTCCTGTAAAAGAAAAAACAAACTATCGCAGTGACGAAGAAGAAATAGAAGCACTGGAGAGAGCATTACAATGAAAAAAATAATTCTACCTATTTTCTTCATGACTTCCCTATCAGCTTTTGCTGATACACCTGGAAATCAAGCAGCCGCGGGTGCGGCTGGAGCCCAATATACGACCAAGATGGATTTTGATTCAAGTATGATCGATGGCAAAATGAAAGCGCCCTCAGGTTTTTTCCTGCAGGGGCGAAACCGCCAGGATTTACAAAGTATGGTTCGCCTTCGCTCTAATTTCCGGGAAAAATTGGAGGACTCGCGCTCCGCTGTAAAAGCTATGGTGCGCTAGAACTAATCATTTCTAGAAGACGAGTGAGACCAGGAATTGGTGGAAAATATTAAGAAGCATTTTCGAGCTTGCGGGCCATTGGTAGGGTAACTTCAAACTTGAATGGAGCAAAACCGTCTTGCTCTTCATTGACTATGATTCTCGAGACCGTGGTCTATGGAATATCTAAATAGAACCATTTTCATTGATGCTTTTGCCACTGAAGAAATTTCAAACTCGTCAAATACAAACCCCGATTACCGTTGGTAAATTGCTCCGCGTCTTCAAAGTGACTTTGCCGTTGGTTTCAACTTTGACAAAGCCAAGAGGGTTTCTTAACCAAAGAGTATGTTCCCCGGTAATTTTCTCAAATGGAAGGACTTTCACATACTCGGCGACGAGTTTTTCTGTGGCAGGCATTTTTATGAGTTGATCGATAGGTTTTTCAGAAATGAAATCGGTGTGATGTAGCCGCCAATCAGCTCCTTCCCGCTCGTAGTAATGAGCCTTGATAAGCCATCCTGTATCCAATTCGACTATTTCTTGTGCACGAGCTGCCTGACTCGTGCACAAATGAATTATAAGAATCAATAGTACTTACATCCATGCTCAAAACTTAAGCTTTGCTTACCATTTCTCCCTATACGTAAGCACCGCTCTGATATTAGCTAGGGTCCATCCGGAAATACCTTATTCTGCGTTTTATCGGCGAAAATAAATCCTCATGTATCTGAATACACTGCGGTTTATTTTCGCCTCGCGCCTTGCCTAAGGCATTCCCGGATGGACCCTAGCTAAGGCGAGTCAAATCCATTCTCTCCCATACCAGTATGTATTTTTTCGTGACAGCGATTGTGATAAATGAACACCGTTAAAGCAATATTTGTAGATAAACACTCGATATTAGACAACGAAGAAATTGGATCAAAAATTGCTGATAGAAGCTTATCTTCTCGAAGAAAACTAGTATTAGCGGAAAAAGGATGAATCCTACTTGAAATATCACCAACCAAAAGCTATTTGAGCTTGATACTTAAATCACACTGGACTTGGCTCAAGTGGTTTTCACTAGTTTTAATTGTTTATTGATTCTTTATCCTTGCTCGATGGAATGTGATTATGGTTCAAATCAGTTTGGCACAGCATAAACAGAACAACTTTGATTTGTCAGTAGTCATTCCCGTATACAATGATACGGTGAAATTTGAAAATCTATTGTCTAGCTATTATCAGGCGTTTAAGTCTCGTGATTTGATGTATGAAATCGTCATCATTGATAACAATAGCCCACGTTTCGAGGAAATTTATCAAGTTACAAAAAAGTTCCGTGAAAAAATTCAGATCACAATAGTGATGCAACCACCATTGAGTCACCCATTTGCGCTGTGCAGCGCAAGAAACCGAGGGGTGCTCAATGCAAGAGGTCGATATATTCTCTTTACAGACTCTGATTGCATGGTTGATGAAAATTTCACAAACGCTATTGAAGAAATCGGTCTAAAGGACGACGATTCATCGACTTCTGAGTTTAATATCTATACTGGAGAGAGAGTATTCATTCTCGTTCCCAATGAAGTTATGACGTCAGAAGATATTCTTCAGGAAATTCCTAAGCTTTCCCGCGTTCCATCGGCGAGTAACTATGGAATGATCAAAGATAGGCGTTTTCCTTGGATTCAGAATTTGCCTCATCAAGAGCACCCTTGGAACTTCGTGCATGGCTGTTTCATACTGTTGAAGAAATCCGACTACCTGTGTGTGGGAGGGAGCGATACGTCATACGATGGGTTCTGGGGTTATGAGGAAATTGATTTGGTTTACCGAATGGTGATGCAGCTCAAGGCAAAGGTAAGGTATCTAGAAAAAGCTAAGGTCTTTCATCAAGAATTTCGTTCTGATCTCGACAAAATCCATATCAACTTATCCAGAACCAATAAATCTTTAAATCCAAATTACCAAAAAATTTGTCAGCTTATTCCCGGCTTCGATGAGTTTAAGAAAGTTCAGTGGAAAAAATTAAACATCAAAACTTCCTAGAAAACTTAGGCAAGGATTTTTTATGAAACGATATTTGATTCTACTGGACTTTGATGGGACTCTCGTTGATCGTGATGGCAATGGTTGTCGTGAGAAGATCAAATTTGCTGAACTTGCAGACGTGAAATCAATTTACAAGCAGTTTTTTGATATTGAAATTGACTATAAAGTTCTAAGCAGTTCCTGTGCTCAATCCATTGAGGATATTATGTCTATTTCTGAAATGGCCAGCATTGGAGAATGGCTTTTTGAGCATGGTTTACATGTAAAAAATTATCCCGATTGCATTGATAGAGTCCAAAATGATAAAAATATCGAAATATTTTTAAAATTAAAACCACAGTTATTTTCTTGGCTTGGGGAGTTACACGATCGTTATGTCGGTGACGTTCTGCAGAGTACGAGCGAAAAGAATGTGTCAATGGCTATTCACCTTAAGCATAGCCAGAATGAAATTTATCATGCGCTGCTCGCTGATTTCGGTAAACAGTGTACGATCATAAAGTCTGGAAATCAAACGATTGAAATATTTCCAAAAAATTATGACAAATCGTGGGCTTTAAATCAACTTAACCTTCATGCTTACGATCGAGTGGTTTTTATTGGAGACTCCATCTATCCCGGTGGGAATGACCATGCTGTTGCCAATAGTCCTAAAGTAGATTTTTCAATCGAGGTAAAAAGCCCCCGTGACACTTCGGCACTGCTTGCCAACATGCAGAGTACAAGAGGTCAAATACCATTCCACTCAAGTATTTTGAACGGTACGCAGGCAAGAGTTGTGATTGATAGAAAAAATGCTCTGATAAATGACATACAAATCTTTAATGAAAAGAAATATATTCTGCTCGATTTTGATGGAACCCTAACTTATGAACAAGGGCAAGTCTTTCCAAAAATACTCGAAATACTTAAAGCACTCTCTGCCACCTATAAGATCTGGATCATCACCGGCCGTTCCTTGGGCTGGGCAGACATGATGATTAATACCTTCCCTATTGATGGTGTGATTGGCGAGAATGGTGCTTTTGCTTTCTATTGGGATGAACGACATAAGAAAATCAAAATGTGGAAATCGAAACATTTGGCTGCCAATTATAAACAGAGATTGGAGGATTTAAAGCATAAAATTTCGATAGAGTTTCCTCATATTACTTTCGCTTCTGATCAGTTTTCAAGAGAACACGATATTGCGGCTGTAGTAAATGAACATGGTGAGGTTTTAAGTTCCGAGCAGATGGAAAATTTAATGTTCTGGGTCCGCAGCGAGGGCGCCTGTGCTGCTATATCAAATATCCATCTCAATATATGGTTTGGTGACTACAATAAGGCCCAAACTGTAATCGAACTTTTTAACGAGCTTTACCATGTATGTAATTTTGAACTTTGTCGTCGCTCTTTTTATATTGGTGACAGTCCCAATGATGAGCCGATGTTTCGATTGATTGATGCTAGTTTTGGGGTGAAGAATGTAGAATTATTTCTCGATAGGCTATGTTACAAACCCGCGGCTATCAGCAGTGATGCAGAAGCTTTCGGGGCTTATGATATTTTGCGGAGTATTCTGGAAAAGAAAGATTCCATAATGAATCATTATTCGTCGACCATCCGCCCAAATATAAGAAAATTTTATGCTTTATAAGAGAATTGAAGATGAAATCTCCCAACGCGGAATTTTGGTTCCTTTCGACAAGAGAGATGACTAACAAGGTTGACCTGATCCATCTTTGGTCGATTGCCTTCTATCTCATTTTTCCTATCATTGTGGTGATTGGCAATTTTTTCCAAGTCGGGGCTCTGTTGCAAATCGGCATGAACAGTCTTAAATAGCAGAGATGTTTTTGTAAAACTTAGAAGTCACGATAGATCGTTGACCAAGGATCGGAGTGGTATCGATCCTTTTGTATCTTTCCCATCGTCTCTTTCATAGCGTATTTTTCCAGATTGAAAAACTCGATTGATCATGCTCTGATCACCCGTGAATACCACCGTCGAAAGAATCTTCTCTGGACTTCGTCCGATCAGACGATAATGATTCAAATCAATCGTAATAGCATTCAACGCTTGGCCTTCAGTAAGTGGCTGACCAAGTCCTGCAGATTGATAGGAGCCTTGCCAAGCACTCAAACAGAGCTTATCTCCCAATTCGATAGTTTGGTCGATTAGGTAGTTAGAACGCTTCATCTTTTGTAGGCGCATCGAGTAGTCAAGCCATCTAAGCTCTTCCATCGGACAGAGGCCAATTTGCGAATCACTACCAATAGCCCAGCGACCACCTTGATCCCAATATTTTGCAAAAGGAAAAATTCCATCTCCAAGATTTGCTTCTGTGCTGGGACAGATGACAACGGTTGCTGGGCTTGCACTAAGGTCAGCACATTCCTGATCTGTAAGGTGCGTTGCGTGAACCAGGTTATGATAATTTTGCAATGTGACATGCTCCAGGAGCCATTCAACTGGTCTTTTTCCCCAGTGCTGAAGGCAATCATTGACCTCTTTCTGCTGTTCGGCAATATGTAAATGCACTGGTCCAGGTATGGGTGGCTGATTCAATAGCTGTTCTAGCTCATCTTCATCAGCCACTCGTAGTGAGTGAACCCCTGATCCAATGATCACATGAGGTGTGGATCGATATTTTTTCTGTAGAGTTTGAATCAACGCTTCATATTCATCAACGCTTGCAAAGTAAAAGCGTTTTTGCATGTCCTCGATGGATTGATTAAAAGAACTCTTATGGTAGTAAACCGGAATCAGTGTGAGACCAATGCCCACGTCAGTAGCAGCTTCCACCAAGGCATCCGCCATAGCTGTTTCATTTGCATACCATTGACCTTTTGGATCACGTTGCAAATAATGAAATTCAACAACATGGGTATAACCGTGACGCAGCATTTGCTGAAACGCGGTCGTTGCGATGGTTTTAAGGGATTGAGGCGATAATTGACTGAGAGCCTGATACATTAGTTGACGCCAGCCCCAAAAATCATTGGATTGTGGCTGGTGTCTTTCCGCCATCCCTGCCATGAGGAGTTGAAAGGCATGGGAGTGCGCGTTAACAAATCCAGGTAGCATGGCTCCTTCAAAGCTGCAGTCTACGGCTTTATCAGTAGGCCTTTCCTTATATATTTTGACAATCGTACCCGCACCATCAGTTTCAAGCCATGCTGGTCCAAGCCAGCCGTCAGCCTGCCAAAGGTATTCCACCTGAATGCAAGTCATTTAAAATGCCACCTAAATTTCACGAATCACTGTTGCTAAAGCTTGCGTCAACTCAGTCAAGTGTTGCTTCAGTTCCTGATGTTTGGCTATGAGGGAATCATTGGACTCATCTAAATATAAGTCTTGCGACATTTCGATTTGTAAACAGTGAATACCTTCTTTTGGTCTGGCAAAGGAGCGTGTGATGTGACCACCTTGAAAGGGCTCGTTTACTTTAACTTGATAATGCGAGCTTAAAATTTCTTGCGCTAGATCGATAATTTTTGCATCACAGCTTTGACCTAAATTATTACCAAGTATGATATCTGCGAAAGCTTCTGCACGAACCGATGGCACACGCCGTTTAATAGAATGTGCATCGATCAGTAAGCAACAGCCGAAGCGTTCTTTTTTCTGCTGAATCAAGGCTTCCAACTTTTCATAATAAGGTTCGTAGTAGAGACTGATACGCTTGGTTTTTAAGCTGTGGACGTCAACGACTTCCTGATAAATATCTTGCCCTTGAAAGGTTTGTTGCGGTAGTAGTCCTGGAGTGGATCTGCCGTCTTGATATAAACTCTGTCCGTTGCTGGGACGGTTAAGATCAATCACATAACGGCTAATATTGGCTTTCATCAGACTTGCGCCCATGGATGGGGCGAAGTCATAGAGCTGATCGACAAACCAGTCTGTATCAGGCGGATGTTGTGTGATCTCAGCTTTAAACAGGCGCTGATCTTCTGGTGGAAACCACACGCCGGCATGGGGAACATTGATAATGATGGGAACTTCGTTCTTAGCTTGTGCTTTTATAATAGTAAATGGTGAAACATGTTCTTCCATAATGCCCCCTTTTTAGCCCAACCTTAACGGTTATTAGACTTTCTGTAAAGTGGGGTAACTCATCCTTAGGCGGACTGTCCCTGCTGGCTTAGTTGTTCTTTCAGCGCATCAGCCGTAGCAGTAAAGATATCCTCTAATTCACTTAGCAATTCGGTGACATCAGAGAAGTCCAGTATGCGACCACGCTCTTCTAACTGCTCACAAACTTTCATCAAAGGATATGCCCCGATATTTCCAGCAGTACCTTTCAAGGCATGCGCTGAAAATTCCAACTTCTTGCCGTTATTTTGGGAAATTCCCTGCTGAATTTCATCCAACAACTGTGGAGTGCGTTCAAAAAACATATGAATGAGTGATGAAAGAAAGTCTTCTTCCTCACCTGCTTCAGTGAGTTCTCGAATCGATTGGAGTTTACCAGCGTCCAAAAGCCCTTCTGTGTTTTTGTAATGATTATTGGTCATCAAACTCATCGCTCCTATGGTAAGTTGGCTTCTATTAGGAAGCCGCTTCCAATGGTGGGTTGTAGCGCAGGGCAAAACCAACTCCATATTTGGTTTCAATCACCACATTCGGAGAAATATCCCGTAATAGCTGACGCACTGCGTGAAGCTTGCGATGAAGAGCATTATCAGTCACCTTAATCTGGCCCCAGCAACGCATTTTTAGAGCATCTTTTTCGACGATGGATCCTTCCGTTGCCGCCAAACAAGAGAGAAGACTGACCTCAATGGGTGAAGCAAAGCGTTTTCCATGTGGTCCTTCCACCGTACGATGGCTGGAATCAACAATAATATCACCAAATTCGACCACTTCTTTGGCAGCTTTTTGCGCAGCATCTGCCATGCGTAGCTTCAGACGGGCGTTGACCTCATCAGGTATGAGAGGCTTTCTGACAAAATCATCGGCACCTGAGTTCAAGGCGCGGCTGATGTTTTGTTCTGTAGGTGTCCCTGTGATGACCAGGATGGGGCAGTAAGGCCAAAAACTTCGCAGGTGAGGGATCAAGTCCAAACCAGTACGTTCAGTGCCGAGTTGGATGTCGATAAAAACTCCAACTGGTTCCAGGCCTTCAGCTTTATCGATCAGTTCCTGGGGGGTTTGGAAGCCTAAGTTCCTAATTTTAGTGGATTTTTCAATGATCTCATGGACCATTGGATCATCGTCTAAGGTTACGGTGTAGGTTTCTTCAGGGTTACCTTTCATGGGGGTCTTCTCCATCAAATTCAAGCTTCTCTCCGCCCATCGGATAGGCCGATAAAATTCTTAATCCTTGAAAGAATTAGCCGTCTTACAAGACCTATTAGCCCATTTTAAGTGGCTGAATTTAATTGTTATTTTTAGGTATGAATTTTTTCTCGGAAGGGAAAGAATCGGGGGATTTATTTCCTGCAAGGCAGACTTCATAGTTTGAAATCAATGCCCCGGGGAAAACTTAAGCCGCAGTTTATATTGTGCAAAATATTAATATGTCAAAAAGACTTGACCAGGCAAGTCAACTAGGCTAAATATGCCTCTACCAACTTCCTGGTTGGTGATGAAGATAGGAGCTTCATCATTTCGGATACTTACTTTTGTTGTTGCTGCTGTAGTTGTTGATTTTGTTGTTGAGGTTGTTGCTGATGAAAACTTTGTTGAGTTTCAAGAAGAAGCTATTTGCCGGAATTTGTCTTTTTACCCTCCAAGCGTGTGGAAACCAGTCTTACATTACCGAACATGTCCAAGACTTCCGCATCTTTCCCGAAACAAATGATTCCTTGGTTTTAGAATCACTCAATATTTTAACCGACGAATACAATGATGATATTGGTTTTGAGGCCATCACACTTGTCACGGAAAAAAATGATGCTAATTCTTTTATTCGTTTCCCACTAGGTTTAAGAAGTAATGAGAACAAATTAGGCCTTGGCCAGTGGATCACAGTGACGACTGAAGAAGGAAGGGAAATACTACCTTCGAGCCGAATCTTGACCCGCTCAGTGTTGTATGCAATGGAAATTGATTTTGATTACCAGAACTTTCGCGATAAAGCTGAAAGAGTGAGAAACGAAAATGATGAAAAAGCCTGGTCGCACTTGTACCATTTATTCTGCCACGAAGTAGGCCATGGATTACAGATGAACCATAATGAAAGCAAAGCTAGCATTATGTATCCCTCTATACCGGAAAACTCGAGGCCAAACCTTGGATACGATCAGTACTTCTCTGAGGCAAGGCGGTTTTTTGAGCGCTCCATGGCAAACGCGCAATAAAAGCTGAGAACACCGGTCGCTAATAAGCGTTGCGGCCGGTGAACACCTCTTCAATCGTCATCATGAGAATTTTAATATCCAACCATATCGACCAGTTTTGAATATAGTATAGATCGCACTCGATTCGTTTATGAATGCTTGTACTACCTCGCCAGCCATTCACCTGAGCCCAGCCTGTGATTCCTGTTTTGACCTTATGTCTTAGCATATATCCCGGAACTTTTGAGCGAAATTCATTGACAAAGACAGGTCTTTCCGGACGAGGCCCAACTAAACTCATTTCGCCTTTTAAAACATTCAATAATTGCGGTAGTTCATCAAGACTGGTGCGACGAAGAAAAGCTCCAAACCGCGTCGCACGTTGATCGTTGGCTGTTGCCCACACGGCTCCGGTACCTTTTTCTGAATCGACGGGCATACTGCGAAATTTTAAACAATCAAAACGCTGGCCGTCGAGCCCCATACGCTCTTGTCGATAGAGTATCGGGCCAGGAGAGCTGAAGGGAATAATCAGGGAAATAATCAACATGACCGGAGCAAAAATAAACAGAGCAATTAATGCGCCGATGATATCAACGCTGCGTTTTAGAAAACAATTAAATCCCGAGAGCGGACTTTCGTGAAGATAGACGACTGGAGTATCGCCGATCAAGTCGATACCTGCAGCAAATCGGGTATAGCGAAGCACATCGGGCACGATTTTCACGTCTGCGACTTGATCCGCTATCACATCAAGATTTTCATCGAGAAACTGGTAGTAGGCATAGGGAAGGCAAATAAGCACAGCTTGTGTGCTTTGTTCCACAAAAAAATCCGACCAGGAAACGGGATTTTCAAATACTTTCAAACCAAGTCGTTGACATAAATCCAAGTCCTCCTGTTTGGAGTCATTTCCAGGAAGGATGACGCCGGTGATTTCGCTTGGACCGATAGACGCATCGCGGGCTATATCAAGGACGGCCTGCAATCCGCCTTGCCTGGCAATCAGTAAAACATGTTTGCTAGGTGCTTGACGCCGATAAGTCTTCCATAATTGCCGAGTTAACTTTCTCCCCAATAAAATCAACCAGGGATGCACAGCAGCAAAGACCACGAGGTTGAGTCGGGAATAGCGGTATTCTTCATAGAAGTAGGTAAATGCAATTAAACCTAAGGTCCCGACTAGGCAGCCCTGGAAAATACGCAGGTAACGACGCAACCTCGACTGATGCCTGCTGGCGATCCGATACACTCCAGAGAGCAAGAAGCTAGCCCACCAAATGACAATAATAAATGGAATCAACTTAAAGTACATGATCTGTGGTGGTATACCTAGTGGCACCTCGATCACGCTATAGAAGCGCAGATAGAATGCGGCGATCCAGGCAAGGCTGATCATGATCACATCGGATAACATCTCCAATTTGATCAGAGACTGACGATTTTGCTGATTCAAGTTTGGACCTCCACCGCTTGCTCCAATTCCAACTTCATTCTGGTCAAAAACTGGCCTTTGGTAAAGTCTCTGGCAAAATTTTGTAAGTCAACTGTGGAAAAATGACTCTTTTCGAAAGTCTCTAAGCATGCAGCTAAGGACTCTGGCAGTGCTTCAGTAAAAAATAGTCCTGTCTTATTTGGTTGGATAAAGTCAAGTGCTCCACCTGCTTGAAAGGCGATGACCGGCGTTCCTGCCGCCATGGCTTCAATTGCAGTAATGCCGAAGTCCTCAACTCCAGGAAAAAGCAAGGCTTCAGCATGCTGAAACAGACTAGTCCATCGTTCTTTACTCGGCCTGACGTCGAAAATGACACGGCCTTTTGCCATTTTTTGTAGTGCTTGCAGCTCAGGCCCCGAGCCGGCGATCACCAATTTTTTCTTGGCAAGACGGCAGGCTTCTATAGCCAGATCAAAACGCTTATAAGAAACAAATGCGCCAGCCGCGAGAAAATAAGGCTCATTTTCGGCAAATGGTGCGGCTTGAGCGATCTGGAAGGGCTCGACATCGACAGGCGGATGAATGACACCAGCATCACGGCCATAATACTTACGAACACGCTTTGCTACAAATGTGCTATTGGCAATGAAACGATCGACTCTGGTGCTGGAGGCTGTGTCCCAAATTCTAAGGAAACTGCTGATGCAACTTACCATTTCCCGAATAATTGGGATGCGTCTTAAGGAGCCCAGGTAGTGCTCACGTTGATCCCATATATAACGCATAGGGGAGTGGATATAGCATAAATGAAAGCTGTCAGGAGCCGTGACGATTCCTTTAGCGACGCATGATGAGGTGCTGATCACTAAATCATAGCGTTCCAAAGGAAGCGACTCAATCATCATAGGCAATACCGGTAAAAGCGCTTTGCGCAATGGCAGCAAAGCTCGCGACCAAGCCGGAGTGATGATCTGGCGATTGGCAAAACTCGCTGGCATCGAATCTGGCTGATAAAACAATGTATAAATTGGAGCATCTGGATAAAGTTCGCAAAGAGCCTCAAGCACGCGTTCTCCACCCCGATAACTCACGAGCCAGTCGTGTACAAATGCGACCCGCATACTCCTCCTAGGAAACATGGTTAGCCTCCGATTATGCGCAGTCAGGGGTAAATGCGCAGCAAAAATTTCTGACTTAGTTGCTGACAGGCGCTTGGGGCACTGATTACAAGCCTGTATGCAAACTTGATGTGCGGCGCTATTGCGCGATCTTCTGCACCTTTGTTACAATTAAGAAGTAAAAACCTTCACAGAAACCCATATGTCACGAGATCGATGCAGCCATCATGGCTCTCACCCTGCGGTCATAAGTTAACGCTTCGTCAGGCCAAACACTGAGATCTCTCTCAGGTCGTGCCCCTGTTACCCTTGTATTTTGGAGGCAGTAGCTTAAGCATGAGCACTGAGAACTTGTCATCACCACGCTTTCATCCAGTACTTGACACCTTTCATCCCCTATTGGATGAAACCACAGCCAATAACTTTGTGGGAAATTGGCGAGAAGCCGTCAGCGAGATCAAGGGGCGTAGCCCTGCGATGGAGCGCGTCTTATCAACTGTGACTAAAGTTGCACGTTCTGACTGCCCTGTTCTGATTCATGGTGAAAGTGGTACTGGGAAAGAACTGATTGCCCGTGCCCTGCATCGCCTTTCACCACGTGCCAATCGTCGCTTTGTAGCCATCAATTGTGGAGCAATTCCTGAAAGCTTAATGGAATCCGAGCTTTTTGGTTACGTAAAAGGTGCCTTTACTGGAGCTGACCAAAAGCGCAAAGGTTATTTTGAAGAAGCTGCAGGTGGTACCATCTTTTTAGATGAAATTGGTGACATGCCCTTGCGATTGCAAGCAAAGCTTCTGCGAGTTATTCAAGAAAAGCAGTTTAGCCCCATTGGCTCCAATGAGGTCAAGCGTGCCGATGTTCGGGTTATCGCAGCAACCAATGTGAATCTTGAAGAAGCCGTGCGTCAGCAGTCTTTTCGCCTCGACCTGTTCTATCGCTTGAATGTTTTGCCAATCCACTTGCCATCTCTACGCGAGCGGCGAGCAGATATTCGGCTCCTACTTGAGCACTTCCTGCAAGTTGCCAATCAGCAGCATGGTCTCATCCAACCATGCTTTTTGTCAGCGGAAGTTTATCATGTTCTTGAAGCTTATAATTGGCCCGGAAATGTCCGGGAGCTGCAAAACCTGGTTGAACGCTTGGTAGTGATGACAGGCGGTGGGGCGATTCAATTGTCAGAATTACCCGCTGAATATCGTGGTGTGCAGACTGATCGTTCGGCTCAGCATTTGACCGTCAATGAAGTCTCCAATTCAGCAAAGCATCATGCGGTCAATACTTCTATTGGATCAATGCCAGAGGAGCCGCTAATGTCCAAGGCGGCTGTGCAACAACTGTCCCAAGGACTACTACCTGAAGAAGGCATGGATTTGACAAGCTATATAGAAGAGTTGGAAAATACTTTGATACTGCAAGCCTTGGAGCGTACGGGCCACAATAAAAATCAGGCAGCAAAGCTTTTGGGCTTGAATCGAACAACTCTCGTTGAGCGAATCAAGAAGAGGGGCCTGGCACCTCTGAACTCACCTTCGAAAGAATTATAAAAGATGAGTTCATGCGCGCCAGGCTCGCTGCAGATGATGGACTAAATTGTCATCACTTCTTTTTCTTTGACAACTAGGCGTTCATCCACTTTTTTTACATAACTATCGGTGTGTTTTTGAACGTCTGCTTGTAATTGTTTGCTTTCGTCTTCAGTAATTTCCTTCGCTTTTTCCGCTTTTTTAACAGCTTCGTTGGAATCGCGACGAATATGGCGAATGGAGACTTTCACTTCTTCGGCCATTTTTTTGATCTGCTTGACGATATCCTTACGACGCTCTTCTGTTAATTGTGGAATCGGAACGCGCACGACGACACCATCATTTGTTGGTTGGACGCCTAAGTCCGCCTTCATAATGGAGCGTTCAATTTCCTGAATCAAACTTTTTTCAAATGGTGAAATCAGGATGGTGCGAGCGTCAGGCGTCGACAAACTTGACACCTGGTTAAGCTGTGTTGGTGTGCCGTAGTAATCCACTTTGACACCATCGAGCATATTAATCGAAGCACGCCCGGTCCTGACTCTGGTTAGATCTTTTTCGAAGGCTGCTAGCCTTTTTTCCATACTCTGTTTACATTCATCTATGATGGCATCTTTCATAGCTTCCACCTTTCCCGTCCACAGACTGATTTATTCAACTAACGTGCCTTCTGCTTCACCTAGTACAGCACGAACCACACATCCAGGCTCAGCCAATTGGAAGACATAAATTGGAATTCCTGCTTCCATACACATCGTAATCGCCGTCGCATCCATGACCTGGAGTTTCTTGGAGATGACGTCAAGGTAAGATAGCTTATCAAATTTTTTCGCGGAAGCATCTTTTGCAGGGTCGGCGCTGTAGATGCCGTCAACCTTCGTAGCCTTTAATATGACATCAGCTCCGACTTCCCTGGCACGCAAGCTGGCAGCGGTATCCGTTGTAAAATATGGGTTTCCAGTACCGCCAGCAAAAATGACTATACGCCCTTTCGCAAGATGCTTGGTTGCCTTACGACGAATATAAGGCTCAGCTAATTCTTGCATATGAATGGCGGTCATGACCCGGCTATAGACGTTGTATTTCGTTTCTAGAATACCTTGGAGGGCTAATCCGTTGATGACTGTGGCTAACATTCCCATATAATCAGCATTGGCACGTTCCATGTCCCAACCGGCTGCGCTGGAGCCTCGCCAAATATTGCCGCCTCCGATCACGACAGCGACTTCGACACCAAGTTTTGCAACAGCGGCGATTTCACCAGCGACAAACGAAATGGCTTCCCCATCGATACCAAAGCCCTTGTGTCCGCCAAGCATTTCACCAGATAATTTAAGCATAATGCGGCGATATTTGGGTTCCGTCATTTTATAGAGCCTCATATACATGTGGTGTATTTTTGTGATGATCTAACAGGGGCCCATCCGGAAATGCCTTATTCTGCGTTTTATCGGCGAAAATAAATCCTCATGTATATGAATACACTGCGGTTTATTTTCGCCTCGCGCCTTGCCTAAGGCATTCCCGGATGGGCCCCAACTCCAACTGGTAGCCTGAAAACCCGTGCAAAAAAAGTCTAAAAAAAAGACCCCAACAGGGGTCTTTTTGATTTACTTGAGCTGTGCAGCCACTTCTTCAGCGAAGTTTTCTTTTTTCTTCTCGACACCTTCGCCCAGTTGAAAGCGGGCAAATTTGCTAAGTTGTGCGCCTTTGCCTTGATCCTTGACCAATTGCTTGACAGTCAGGCTGGGGTCTTTCACATAGGATTGCTCAACCAAACAGACTTCTTTGTAGAATTTCTGAATCTGTCCGCCCATGATCTTTTCAATCAAATGATCAGGCTTATTTTCTTCTTGCAGCTTCTTACGTGCTAACTCTTCCTCTTGCTTCAGCTCTTCTGGGTCAACCTGCTCGCTACTTAAGTAGCGTGGTGCAGCAGCAGCAACGTGCATTGCGAGGTCTTTGCCCAAGTCTTTGACAGACTCATCTGTTGAACCATCGAGGACAACAATAGAGCCGATTTTTCCACCCATATGCGAGTAGCCAGCAACGACGCCATTTTGTGCGCTGAAGCTGTTTACACGACGGATGTTGAGATTTTCGCCGATGCGAGCGATTAAAGCGGTGAGGACGTCGCCGACATTTTCACCATTGAGCTTCAATTCTTTCAAAGCATTGACATCGTTCACTTGTTGATCAAGAGCCAATTGGGCAAGATCATCTGTAAACTTTTGGAAATCGACATTCTTGCTAACGAAGTCTGTCTCACAGTTAATCTCAAGCAAAACTCCGGCTGTTTGGGCATCATTGACCAAAACTTTAACGATACCTTCAGCGGTCACGCGGTCGGCTTTTTTGGCTGCGCGTGAAAGGCCTCGCTCACGCAGCCATAGAATTGCTTTTTCAATGTCGCCGCCATTTTCAGTTAGCGCGTTTTTACATTCCATCATGCCTACGCCAGTTTTTTCGCGTAGTTCTTTTACCTGTGCAGCTGTAATAGCCATTATTTGACCTCCCGAATGATCAGATTTGTGTCAGTTCGACTTCGTAAGCTGAGAAAAATATTTCAATTGTCGGCAACTTCGCAGTGCTAATCCCCCAGTCCCTAGGAGAAACCAAAAAGAATTCATCTTGCATCGCACATGATAAGTTAAACTTTTTGGTCATATACGTAATGGGCGGAGGAATCAAGATGAGTTCCTATTTGACTGGGAATCTCATCTAGTCAAAAAAACAGCGCTCTTAATGAGCGCTGTTTTCTGCGTTTGCTTACTTCAATTACTTTTTCTCAACGTTGACGCGGTTACCCTTGTCATCGCGGAAAGAGCCTTCAGCGACACTTGGGCCACGCTCACCTTTTTCACTCACTTGATCTTTCGCGCGTGAACGGCCAGCGGCACAAGCTTCGGCTGCAGTTGAGATGAAAAGGCGAAGTGCCTTGATGGAATCATCGTTACCTGGAATTGGATAGTCAACGATGGTTGGATCTGAGTTGGTATCAGCGATGGCAACAACCGGAATACCAAGACGCTTGGCTTCACGAATGGCGATCGTCTCTTTATGAGCATCGACGACAAACAATGCTGAAGGTAAACCAGGCATGTCTTTAATACCGCCAAGGTTACGCTCAAGTTTTTCTCTTTCGCGAGACAGCATCAAGACTTCTTTTTTGGTCAATTTTTGGAACGTACCATCTTGTGACATACGCTCGATTTTACGCAAGCGGTGGATACTTTGGCGGATGGTGCTGAAATTGGTCAAGGTTCCACCAAGCCAACGATGGTTGATGAAGTATTGGTTGGAACGACGTGTTTCTTCGTCAACCATGTCACGCGCCAGTCTTTTGGTGCCAACAAATAAGACGTGGCCACCACGAGCGGTTGTGGATTCCAGAAAATTGCAGGCCTTCTGAAACATTTTGACAGTTTTTTGCAAATCAATGATGTGGATTCCATTTCGTGCGCCATAGATATAGTGCGACATTTTTGGATTCCAGCGGCGAGTCTGGTGACCGTAGTGGACACCGGCTTCCAGAAGCTGCTTCATGTTGACAGAAACACTCATAAAAACTCCTAACGAAGGTTATACGTCAGGGATGAGGGTTTGAAGCTTGTTCAAACTAGGAGAGTTACGCTTAATATGGCGTAGCTCTCACCTTCGACCTCGTCCCTTGATTCATGGAAAAAACCGCATGGTCATGCGGTCATTCGAAGTGCGGACAAATTACTGACAAACGCTGCGAAGCTCAATCAAAAAAGTCACGAGTCCAACTTTATGTTTCGCAAAACTGCAAAAGGATTACGATCTGCAGCGTCATCTGATTCCACAACTAAAGGTTTTGTAAGATCAGCATGACATTGCAGGCAAGATTGGCCGTCTTCACTAGTCAAAAGTACACGAGTGGGAAAAGCTGTTTGGATCAGATCATTGATCAGCAGCTCCAAGTCGATGCGTGCTTGATCATCGAGGTAGTAATGATCAAGCTCTTCCGGATTTAGGTCAAGTTCCTTCGCAAATTCCTGAACTTCCGGGCGAAATTCGACATCGAATTCACGGCTGATCGACCAGGGGATCAGATCGCTGCATCGACTGCAATCGACTAGCGGCACAAAGCGAATCTCGCCTGTAACCCGGGCAAAACCATAGTCGTCGGCTGTAATTTGGACAGAGCCCTGAATTCGTCGATTTTCTTTCATATTTTTCGCATGAAAGACTTTATATATGGCATCGAGCCAGGCTTCATCACCTTGGATGGTAACCGAACGGCCTTTGCTAGGTAGCTCATCGATTTTAATTTTCATTGGAAATCTCCGCACTTAGCTTTTTAGCAAAAACGACGGGTTAAGCGGGCCCGTTGTAACTTACTCACCTGAAAAGAACAAGTGGAAAGAATCGTCAGCCGGATTGCGGGGAAATGTCGAAAAAAAAGTTCAGTCATCAGGGGAATATCTGAGAAATGACTGAACTTTTTACACCTAAGTGCCGATCATTGCGACGAGAAGAAAGAAATCAGTTTTATTGGGAAGATGTGGAGCCGATGGCCAAGCGCTGGAACGTTTACCAAGGAGAGCAGGTTCTGGGGCTGATGACAGCTCAAGAGATTCGCCGTGCCCTGCGCGACGGATCGTTGGATCCCTTTGACTTGGTGGCTCTAGAAGGCAGTGAAAACAAGGTCGAGCTAGTCGAAGTTGACGAGATATTTCAAGAACATACCAAGCCTGATTTGCAAGCAGCCGAAGCCGAAGCGCAAGTAACCCAGGTGGCAAGCCCTAAGAAAGTTGCCGAAAAAAAGCCATCAAACCGAGTCCCAAAAGCGCCGAAGCCGAGCTTTCCAGAAGAGTCGACGAATACCGGTACTCGCAGCAGAGCGTCATTTCCCGGCGAAGCGACTTTGAACGATCCAGTACCAAGTGATGGTGGGAAAGGCAATGCCACTCATCTGCCTAAGAGGATTCGCACAAACACGGTAAGCGATAAGAAAAAGGATAAGAAGTTTTATCTTATCGACGATAAAAACCGAGTGCTTGGCCCATTAACCGCTGTTGAGGTCCAATCGCTGTTCTATCGCGGGATTCTCAATAAGCAGGTGAAGGTGCAGAAAACTGGTAGTGATCGGCGGATACCAGTCCGTCAGTTCATCTCCGCATATTCGGGTAAAAGGATGAAAGCTCTTGCCGACCAAGGTGGTTCGAAAGCACTGAAAGGTGCGCCTGGCCACCCTTCTAGCAAGGTTTTGAATGAGCTTTACCATCTCATCAATAGCAAAAAATTAGCGGAAACCCGGGGCAAATTCGGTCCGTCATTAGGATTGGTCTTTCTAGGTGTTGGTCTCGGCTTGGCGATTTATTTGATTTTTGATTGGAAAAAAGTTCAGGATACCGAGTTACAAAAAAAACGTCCTCCCCGTCCCGCCCTTATCCAGCGTGAAAGTGAGCCAAGCGCATCGACGCCTGAGCGTAATAGTAATAATAGTAGTGGTTCGTCATCGTCTGAACAAGCGCTGCCGCGGCCTTCAGCAGCAAAAAGTCCACCGCGGAATATACCTCGTCCGGCACCTAGACGTACCAGTCGCCCAGCTCCACGCCAGGAAAGTGTTTCGACGCCACCTGCTCGACCAGCGCGGGTTGAAACTCGTCCGGCTCCGATTGAGATGCCACCACCATCGCCACGTCAACAGCCAGCTCAAACCCGCAGCCCTGCGCCAGCTAAGCGTGAATCTGGACCAATTGCCCAGGCAATGGCGACCGCAGGCTCCGTCATTAGTGTCGGGCCCATTCAATTTTCGCAATCGGAGCTGCAAAATTGTGCGTTGAAGTGTGAACTGACCTTCCGGGATGCCCAAGGCGGGCAATTAACCGCTGTATTTTTTAAAGGCGCTTACTTTGACCAGCTTGCGGCAAAAGAGAAAGGGGTAGTCATATTGACTGGAAGTAGTAAGCTAGAAGATGGAAAACTGATTTTGTTTATCCAAGACATCCGTTAGACTCCAGGACAAAACGAAGGAAAATGCCAGGGTCGATTTCCGCCCTTGACGGAGTGATGCAGGGTATGTAATAGGGTAGGTTCCGTTTTCGCATGAGGCGGCAAGTTAAGGAGTTTTAAGGAATGCCAGTACCTAAGAAGCGGACCTCCAGGTCAAAGAAAAATACCCGTCGATCACATCATCGAGTGACAGCTCCAGGTATGTCTGTGTGTCCAAACTGTAGCACAATCAAGCATCCACATTCTGTTTGTGAAGCTTGCGGACATTATCGCGGTAAGCAGGTTATCGAACCCAAGGCTAATTTAGGATTTGAGGATTCATTCCAAGCCGAGGCGTAAAATGATATCTGTGTTAGCCATGTTTCCTGGACAAGGAAGTCAATATGTAGGCATGGGAAAAGACCTGCTTCAGGAATTTCCATATGTGAAGGAAATTTTTGAAGAGGCCGAAGATGCCTGCCAAACATCGATTCGCCAATTGTGCTTCGATGGTCCTGATTCTGATCTGACACTGACGATGAACACTCAGCCCTGTATTTTGACAGTGAGCTATGCCATGTGGAAAGTCCTTGTGGCAGAAGCCGGCTTTCAGGCAAAAATTTTTGCAGGTCACAGTCTGGGTGAATACTCTGCGGTCGTCGCAGCCGACAAGATGCGTTTCGCTGATGCGGTGCGCTTAGTCCGTATACGCGGAAAGGCCATGCAAGAAGCGGTTCCAGCTGGTCGTGGAGCGATGGCGGCAGTGATGAAAGTTCCGGCTGACGAGTTGGAAGATGCCTGCCGGAAGGTCAGTAGTGATATGTCCAGTGTTGAAGTGGTTAACTATAATAGTCCGCAGCAACTTGTTGTTGCCGGACATAAGCCAGCCGTCGAAAAGCTTGCCGAGCAATTGAAGGCCAAGAAGGTCCGCTGTGTGATGTTGCCGGTTAGCGCTCCCTTCCACTCGCGCCTGATGCAACCGGCGAGGGAAGTGATGGCTCCCTATCTAGAAGCCACTGAATTTCTCACCAACGATCATCAAGTTATTTGTAATTTGCACGCCAAGCCGGTGGCTGATTATCGCGCTGAATACCTGATCCAACAGATCGACAGTCCGGTTCGTTGGACGCAATCCATGGAAATGGCACAAGAGATGGGAGTGAACGTCTTTTGTGAGATTGGTCCGGGTCAGGTTTTAACGGGCCTGTTACGACGCTCTTCAGTCCGCGATGATGCCGTGTTTGTGACGACGGAAAGAATTGACGAGACCATCCCGCAAGTTCAGCAGTTCTTGTCATAGCAACATTAATATGCCTATATTTATGTATGCATGACAAACAAGTGTGCAAAAAAAGTCATAAAGGGCTCGATATATGACAGAGCAGATTGTGTTGCGGGAAAACACCTCGAAAAACACACACAGCACGGTTGCGCAATTAATTGCAGTGGAAAAACCGCAAAAGGTTTTGGATATACCCTGTGGGGAAGGTGCCTTTAGTCAACGTCTGATGGCGTCAGGTTATGAAACCTATTCTGCCGATTGTTTGAATCTTTTAAAAGTCGACAATCCGCGATTTATACAAGCCGATATGAATCAACAGCTGCCTTTCGAAGAAAGCAGCTTGGATGCAATCGCTTGCATTGATGGTATCGAGCATATTGAGCGACCATTTGACTTTGTGCGGGAATGTCAGCGAGTGTTACGCAAAGATGGGGCGATGGTGATCTCAACACCAAACATTTCATCTCTGCGTTCGCGTTGGCGTTGGTTTTTAACTGGATTTCACAATAAGTGCAAATCGCCATTGGATGAGACTAATCGCAATCCGCTGCACCACATCAATATGCTGTCTTATCCGGAATTGCGCTACATGCTGCACACAAATGGTTTTCGTATTGAGAGAATTACAGCAAATCGCATCAAACCCATAAGCTACCTTTACGGTATTATCTTGCCAATTTCTTATTATGTGACGAGAAAAGTTTTTAAGAAAGAGGCGCGCTCTGAAAGTGAGTGGCAAGTCAGCCGGCAAACTCTCAAAGACATTTTTAAAGCGCCCGTTTTATTTGGTGAGACACTTGTGCTCTTAGCGCGAAAAATCTAAGCAAAGACACAGGTAGCTAGGGCCCATACGAAAATTGGTGGCTAGTGTTTTTTTAGGAAACGCTCTGCCCACTCATCTTTAAAATTTTTCCGCTCGAAGACGACGCCCATTTTGAAGTTTGTCAGATACTTGTTAGCCAGTTGATGGATATCCTTGGCCTTAAGAGTCGCAAGTCGCTTGGGGGCCTCATACATCGGATCGACGCTCCTGTAGTAGGAGTAAAAACGAGATAATGACGAGGCAAGCGAGGCGTGGTCTTCCATCCTGAGAAAATAGGATGTGGCATAAACAGTTTTATACTTCTCTAGCTCTTCATCATCAAGGGGCTGCTTTTTCAGATGGTCAATCACATAGCTGATGGCTTCCAAAGTTTCTTTGGGCTTCGATGTTGTGACCCCTATCATGCCAATGCCTCGGCTATAATTAATCATGTACGAGAAAACAGCATAAGATAAAGAGCGTTTGGTGCGAATCTCTAAGCTTAGTTCTTCGTCTAAAACCTTTATCATCAAGTTGGCAGCTTCAAAGTCTGAATCCGTGACGCCAGGCATGGGCATTTTAATGCGAATGTAGGCGGTTGGTATGCTTTGGTGCTCAAATATAAAATTCTGTTTCAGCCCCCTACCAGGTAGAGGAACTTCTGCAGCTTGATAATTACCAGGTTTAAGCTCGCCAAATACAGACTCAAGTTGCGAAAGCACGTCCTTTTCCTGGAGCGAGCTAACGACAATAATTGAGTCGATGTGGGATTGAAGTAGCTCAGTATGGAGCTTTTTGATCGCTTCGACGGAAACAGACTGGAGATGTTTGATCTGGCTTTCAATAGGCAAAAAGTAGGGGTGGTGGTTACCGTAGAAGATGCGATTGGTCATTTCATTGGCAGTAAAATCTGGACTTTCACGCCGGCTTTGTAGCTTGGTGAGTTGATTGCGCCTTAACAATTCAATGTCTTCTGGATTAAAAATTGGATTTTGGATACTTGCTGCAAACGGGGCTAAGACTTCCGCAAGGAAATCATCCACAGCAGTTAATTGACAGGATGAGTTTTCAATTCCCATATCACAACCGATGCGAGCTGAGTATCGTTCCAAAGTTTGAAAAATTCGCTCCTTAGGCCAATCCTTAGCGCCTCTGGTCATCGCAGCGAACATCAAATCACTTAAGCTTTTCGCCTCTTGCTTTTGATCTTTAAAACCATAGCGAAAATTGAAGTCGATATGAATAATATCTGAGTTTTCCGATTGTCGGAGTATGACCGGAATACCATTTTTTAGCTGCAGTTTTTTCGTGAGTTTTTTCTGCTGGTCGATCGTCTGGTCACTGATTAATTTAGTGGAAGCAACTGAATTTACACTGGAATTTAAAGTGATGAGCCCCAGTAATGTATAAAGCAGATATCGCATTTAAGCCCCCTGCTGCTTTGAATTGATTTTTTGGCGAATTTGCTCCAGATTTTCTTTGATGCCCAATGATTTGGCGTCTTTGGGAGCTAAGAGCATGGAACTGACATAAGGTTTATCGATTAAGTATTTGCGAATCACAGTATGAATTTCGGCCATGTCCACTTTCTGCAGTTCCGCTAGGTAAGTTCGGTAGTAATCCAGGCCAGTAATCGTCCACCAAAAGGCTAAGGTTTTAATGTATTCACTGGGTTTATTGATTTCATACTTGTGACTGATCATCAAACTGCGCTTCACATCCTGCAGTTGCGCTTCACTGAAATAGCCATCTTCTAACCACAATTTTGGCTCCTCTAACAGCATCTTTCTTACTTTTTGAAAGTGATCTTTATGAGGTGTGGCAGCAAGATGGATTTCGCCGGCCTGTGACTGGGTGTAATAGCCAAGTCCAGCATAATTGCTAAGTCCAGATTCAATGTACTTTTGATGAAATTTTCCAGTTTGTAAACCAAGCAGGCTGATTAAAACATCGATCGCATAGGTGTCTTTCGCCTGACTGCGAGCTTTTGGTCCGGCAAAGGTATAAGAGATTTGCGGGGTGCTGGCCTGTGGGTGTGTCGCGATAATTTCACCGCCTTTTGGAAAGTCAGGGAATTTATTTTCTGCAGGCGCTTGCCAGTTCTTAGGACTTTGCCATGAGGAAAAATATTTGGTGATCAGCTTGCTTGCTAAGTTCGTGTCAAAATCACCACTGAGCAGCAGAGCTGAATTTTGTGGTACAAAGACTTCATCTTTCATTTTTAAAAGCTGTTCGCGGGTTGTAGCCGAGATGATATGGCGTTGACCTAGTGGGTCACGCAGGTGGGCCTTGTCCCTATAAATATACGATCGCCGCACTCCACTTAGTTCAAAACTCGGCTGTGAAGCGGAACGATCATATTCATCAAGTACTACTTTAATCTCTCTTGAAAGTTCCTCTTTTTCGAGAAGCGGCGTAGCAATGGCATGATACATAAAGGCGATCGCTTCTTCCAAGTAGGCCGAAGGCAGAGTGAAGTAATAGCGAACCATTTCTGCCGAGGTATCACCATTGAAGATGATGCCAAGTTCTCGCACCCGGTCATTGAAAGCTTCTTGATTCGGCAGTTGTTGATTGCCTTTAAAGAACATGTGCTCCCACAGGTGAGTTAAGCCGTCAGTTTCGGGAGTTTCAGTGAAGCCACCAGCTTTGACTGCTAAAACCAAGGTGACGAGAGGGACTTTATGATTTTCATGAAAGATAAGATCCATTCCGTTTGACAATGTTTCTACTTCGATAGCGGAATGGGATGATGAATTTTGTGAGCTTGTCACACATTGTGTCGTTGAGAGGGAAAGCAAGAGAAATAGCGATAGGAACAGAATCGGCTTCATTCCGGGCCTTTCCTGAGTGAGGGCTTAATTGCTCATGGGGTCTATTCAATTATATGCGCATTCACTTGTTATATGGAAGGAGCGTCAGGCCATTGACTCTGGTTCCACTAATGGAAGAATGACTCGAAAGATCGTGCCACATTCTGATTCAAATTCATCCATAGAGCGGCTTTCAACTTCGATGCTGCCACCGAAGGTTGCTACAAAAGCTTTCGCAAGTGGTAAACCATAACCGGCGCCGCCCTCTGACTGGGTGCCGCGTCTGCTGCGATTCAATATCGGATCAAAGAGCCTATGAATTGTCTGTGAGTCGATGCCGACGCCTTGATCTGTTACACTGATGCTGACTTCTCGCAGTAGGTGGCGCTTAGCTTGAATCTTAACCGAGCTTCCAGGATAAGAAAACTTAATGGCATTGGAAATGAGGTTACCTAGGATTTCGTTAGTCAAACAGGTCTTTTCAGCAAGGACGTACAACTGCGGATTTTCTAACTCAAATTGCAGTTTAATCCCTTTTTCCAAGGCTTTTTCCTGAAAAAGAAAAAATAGATCTTCAAAAACTGCCTTTAAGGCGACAGGCTCAACACTGAGGACATCACCCTTGTCGAGGGATTCTGTTTTTAAGACAAAGCGCATAATGTCTTCTATCATCTTTACCGAGCGCATAAGCCGCTCAATATATATTTTTTTCGACTCATCACTCGCCAATAAATGAGCAACACCTTTGACAACGGTTAAGGGATTGGCAATATCATGAGAGATAACTTTTAATAAGCGACTTTTAATATGGGAAGTCAATTCCGCCTGGATTTTATCTTTTTGCAGGATTTTAATCTTACCGGCGAGGGCAAGTGACATTAAAAACATTTCGGCAGCCTGACTAACCAGGTGGGCGTTGAGAGTCAAAGCATTACGTGGTATGAGCCCAAGCAGAGAGGTTAAATAAACGATTAAACCTAATAAAAAGCAGCCGATAGCAAGTAGAAAATATTTGGCAGGTTTGAAGCCTTTTTTAAAGGAATAGAAACCAGCGAATAATAAAATGATGATGCCCAGAAGAAGGTAATTATTAACAGATTCAAATAAAAAATTAGGTGGCAACAGGAGGTGTAAGATCATCAATAAAATAGTGCCTGCCATATAGCTAAGTAATACTTTATCAACAAAAGGATGGTTCTGACGAGTTTGTAGAAACGAGCGGGCAAACAAGAAAGTCGTCAATGGACCAAGAAAACGGTAGTAGTCAATGAACGTCCACCAATCCAAGCCAAACCAAGTAAAGATATCACCCGGAAACTTGACTGCAAGAAGGCCGATATGGCTATTGAAGATTGCGAACATCAGATAGTATAAATAATTACTATCGCGTAAGGACAAGTACAAGAAAAAGTTGTAGAGAATCATCGCAATAAAGCAGCCGCTGACGATCGCTTTAACGATCATTTCTTTTTTATCTTTCTGATGATAGTTATCTTCGCTCATGATGCGAAAATGTAGGTCGATGATATGGTTTGACTGCACTTCTATCAAGTAAGTGGCATCCTCGCCGGCTGCCAGATTAATTTGAGTCGCGGAAAAACTATTTTTGACTTCTTTGGTCGTCAGCTCTCCCGTCGTCTCGTTAAAATGTAATTGATACATCTGCATCTGAATCATGGGATACTGGGCACTGACAAACCAGTCATGCTGATTTGCAGTGTTGTTTTTAACAGCCAGCATGAGCCAATAGTGAGAGAGAGTAAATTCTTGTGGGATATCTTCTGGTGTCGCTGGTCTGAATCTTTGAGGAAAATACTCGTCGAGAATTTGCTGAATCGTCAGCTTTCCACTGAAATCTTCATATAAACGAAAATTATTGATATCATAGACGGTTTCAGCTTCATCCAAATTGATTTCATATAAGTGATGCTCTGTAGCATGAAGAGGTGGAAGAGCTAGTAAGCTCCCTATTACCCAGATCAGAATATACGGCCCGTTTAGGCTACATAATTTACGCAGCTGACTCATTAGCGAGAAATACTCCTAGATCAACCTTTACCGCGAAAAACAATGTCTCTACCTAATCAAGTCGAGCGCCGTATTTAGCATACTAAATTGCCTTTTGCCTTCTCAAATCGGTGGCTCATGCCACTAGGCAATGGGATGAATAATCAAGTCTTCGGGTATTGAACCAAACTCTCCTTGTCGCCATTTACCAAAAACTAGCGGTATTGACTGGGGAGAAATTGCTTTGACAACCTTAAAATTTTGTAAGTCAGCAGAAGTCAAGTCAACAAATTTTAACTGTAGAACTTGCGGAAAAGAACGATCGTTTTGGCAGAAACTTCGGTGTTTCCCAGCAAGCCAATTTTCAATTTTACGTCGGTTTCCAGGAAAAAGATAGTACTCTTGATGGAAGAGGGGTGTTGGGTGAAATGCGGGTTCACAACTGGGGAGTTCCTCGCCCCAAAGAAATCCAAGTCTTTGCAAGGCTTCGGCCTCTGCTTTGACGAGGCTGTCTTGTTGCGACATACCTGCACCAAAACCCATGATGAGAGGGGCTGTCAGGTCGTAGGGAAGGAGGATAACGCCACTGGTAAATATGGCTTCAGAAAAACTGTCGATCCTTTGCCAGCCAAATCCGATCCGCTTCACTTCATAAATGTCTGCCAATTGCTGCAGGGGGCTCATGTCAAGAGGAGGCTTCATTTCTATTGGCATCACATAGCCTAGCCAGGAAGCGAGGACCAAATGTCTTTCGACCAGCTCGCAGCAGGCACGAAGGCATGCTTCGGACCAATTGGTATGCAAAGCGATGCCGTTTGACTTGGCATACTGGAAGTCCGCCTTCTGTATTGGCTTGCCTGGTTGGGGAAAAACCTTGTCCAGGCTGAGTTTACCCAATTTTTTTCCGCTTGTCGGATCGAGGTAGGGAAAGCTCTTACGCTGGAAGCTTTCGACGGTAGCAATTCTTTCCAGTAGCTCATACCATGCTTGGTTCTGCGGAAAATCCCCTAAGTTTGCGCCGCTACCAACGACCTCTCCATAAACAGGATGTATTGCTTGTAAGCCACAGATATAGAGTTGGAGCCCTTCGATTTTGACTTTCTGTTGAAATGGCTCAGTTATCTGCCAATCTTGAAGGCCTTTCAGCGGATCAATTTGAAACTTAAGAGGCTGCATCATACTGTCTTTCTCCACATGAGCGATAAAATTCGCGGTGGATGGCAATTGTTTTCTCCAGCGTTGCGAGAAATTGTTTACTGTAAAATTGTTCATCAATAAGCGACGCGATCGTTTCTTCCCATTCATGGACATGATCCTGATCAAGCTCAGCATGGTTTTCAATGACGGTAAGAGATCGCGGCGGATAGCCACACTTATTTTGTAAACCGTGGGTTAATTCTTCGCCGCAGATCACACATAAGTATTCCGCAAAAAATATGTAGGCTAAATAGAGATAAGGATCGCGATCGATCGTTTCCTCTATGTGTGCGATCAGGCGTTTCATACTGGGGTCAATGCTTCCCTTTAAGGGAGTTTTTGGTAAGCTCTGTTTTAACTTTTCAATATCAGCATCCGCCCACTGATCATGACCATCCTCTTCTTTGAGTTTTTGCTCGAAAAAATTTTTCAAATCTTGTTTGTGATCTTGCTCAGCAAGTTTCATCGCTCGCTTTAAGTGGATGGGAGTGTGCTGCACCAAATAACGGACATTAACTAGAAAATGCATTAGCATTTCTGAGTCGGCATCACCTTGTAAGACAGATCGATTAAAACGATCGTGTTGTTGTAGTTCGAGCCAGTAGCTTTCAATGCGCTTTTTTAGTGCTTCGATCAGCTTCACTTGTGTCTCCTTCGTGAAGGGCTACGAGGGGGAGTCCACAGAAGTGGACTCCAAAACAGCTTAAAAAGTAATGGTTGCAAATTTCTTTTTCATGTCAAACTCCTTCATGCGTTGTTAAAACTTCATGTTTCTTCTGATTCACATGAATCAACGAAACAACTAAGTGAAGCTCTCGGAGAAAGAGTTTGGAAAATTAAGTTTGCTGGAAATGGAGAGTGAAATTTCGAAGTTAAAATTCATGGGAAAAATTTTTTTAAAAAATAGATTCTTGATTTTTTGCTTTTGAAACTGACGACCTGACTTTTGGGTAGAAGTCAGGTGTTGTTGGAGTAGCGTAGATGCTTTTATTTGGCTATATTTTGGTGGGAATGAATCATTCCCCCTCCACAAGGAAGCGGGGAATTCTATTACTTCATCGATTCAGCGACAATTTCCGCGATATCTTTAACTTCAACACGGTCGCCAGCACCGTGGGCTTTGACTCCATCTGACATCATAGTCATACAAAATGGACAGGCAGTGGCAACTGTAGAAGCACCCGTGTCGATAGCTTCTTTCGCCCTGTTTTCATTGACTCGTGTGCCGATCGTTTCTTCCAGCCACATCCGGCCACCGCCAGCACCACAACAAAAGCCTTGCTTGCGGTTACGATCCATCTCTTTTAATTCCAAGCCCGAAATCTTCTTTAAGCTTTCCCTTGGGCTTTCGTACACATCATTGTGGCGTCCGAGATAGCAAGAGTCATGATAAGTCGTGGTCTTGGCAGCTTCAGGAACCTGATTAGTTTGTAAGCGTCCGGTCTTGATCAAATCCGAGATCAACTCACTGTGGTGAATCACTTCATCAGGCTGATAACCCAAGTCGGGATATTCATTCTTAATGGTATTAAAGCAATGAGGACAGCCGGTGACGACCTTCTGCACGCGATATTTTTTAAAGGTTTCGACATTTTCCCGAATCTGCATATCAGCCAGGTATTCGTTACCTAAGCGACGTGAGGTATCACCGTTACACTTTTCTTCGGTTCCCAGGATGGAAAAGCTGACGTTTGCTTTTTGCAGAATGTCGACGATGGAACGTGATACTTTTTTGTAACGTTCATCATAACTGCCGGCACACCCAACCCAGAACAGATATTCGACATCACTTTTTTCAGCCATGGTCGTAACTTTTAGATCTTTTGCCCAGTCTGCGCGTGTTGCTGAACTGAAGGCCCAAGGAGTGGAGTTGTTTTCCAAGTTTCGATAAGTGGTCGCAAGTTCTTCAGGGAAACTGCCTTCGGTCAAGGTCAAATGCCGACGCATATCGACGATGGCAGGAATGTGTTCAATGTAAAGTGGGCAAGCTTCCATACAAGCGCCACAGGTGGTACAGGCCCATAGTTCGTCTGGGGTCTGCAATTCTCCGGCCAGCAATTTGCGAGGAGCCTCTTCTGTCAATTCGTTTTGTGGACCATGCATATCAGTTTTGATATCCCGCATCAGTTTTCGGGGGTCGAGCGGTTTACCAGTTTGATTGGCTGGGCAAACCTCAGTACAACGGCCACACTCAACACAGGTTTGCGCATCAAGGCGTTGCTTCCAGGTTAGGTCGGAAGCTTTGCTGGCTCCAAAAGATTCGGCGTTTTCGTCAAACTCCATGGGTCTGATGCGACCACGGGCTTTGCCGCTGCGGAACAGGATGTTGGGCCAAACCCAAATCAAATGCTGGTGCTTGGAAAATGGCAGGAAGGTCGTAAAACCAAATAAAACGAAAGCATGGGCCCACCAAACCACATTGTCATAACTATGCCAGTTCGTATTAGGGAAGCTCAACAGGCTGGCTGTGATTCTTGAGAAAGTGAGAGGACCTGATGGTAGTTCACCACTATGAGCGCGAGCGCCCAAACTCATCATAGCCGTCGTTACCAAGGCGAGAATAAAAAACAAGACGACATAAGCATCATTTTTCGAAGTCTGTGGCAAGCTTTGCAAGCGAGGTGGTGAGAAAAACCTGCGGCGGCAGATAGCAAAGGCGATGGCAAGAAAAACAGCCAGATTGCCAAGATCTTGTAGGAATAAAAAGCCGGAAAACGCCGCACCAGTGCCAAAGATCCAGCTATAATCAAAGCCTGGGACCACACCACTGATCAGCATTTCGATCGTGCCTAAGGTGACAGCGAGAAAGCCCCAGAAAATAAAGGCATGCATGATGCCTGAAGTCGGGTCGCGGAACATTTTTCCTTGTCCGAACCCAAGGGTCAGTAATTCCATGGCACGTTTTGCCGGATTGTTCATTCGATTATCTTCCACGCCTTGGCCTTGATTGATCAACACCCAGGTGCGCAACAGATTGAATGCAAAAAAACTAAACGTGGCAATGACTAAAATGGCAAAGACCAAATTAGGAAGGTAAGTCACAGTTTTGCTCCTAAATCTCATTTAGACGTCGTTGATGATCAGTCCCCCAAGCCGAATAAGATAATGGTCTCACCTGGGAATGTCGAGTTCTAAGGACTTTCCGTACGACTCTTCGGTAGGCGCGCAGCGGCCAAATGGTAGAGCCTATTAGACTGACGGGCTTGAAACAGCATTTTATGGGTTTCAAATTGAATACGGCTGCGGAGTGATTGCTCGAAGATGTGCAAATATTCGTCGACCGCCTCTTGGTACTCAGGATCGACTAAGGCCTGACGCTCGGCTACAGCGGCTTTGCAATTGCGGTGATGCTGGCGTTTGATATTTTTGAGCTGTTCGGCCAGGAGATCTTTCATGCGACGTGCAATCTGGCCTGCATCACGATAGTGAGAGCCTTGCTGTTTGATCACGCGGATCAACTGTTCCTGAGGCATTTTAATATTCAAGCGTACGACCTCCTCCACAGCTAGCCTTGACTCATAGCATGCTTTTTAAGCACCCCCAAGCAGCAACTTGCAGATATCTCGTTCTGCTTATCACGCGTAGAACTTGACGCTTTGCCTCCCATCCCTTACTCTGCCAGAAAGCCCGTTAATAATAGAAAAAGGAACGTGACCTTGCCATGGTCTCGATTGAAGGTCATTCTTGCTATTTCTCTACCAATTATGGGAGGAATGGTATCCCAAAATATCCTTAATTTGATCGATATCTTTTTTGTCAGGCAACTGGGGGATGTCGCATTGGCAGCTGCTGGCATCAGTGGCTTTGCCAGCTTTACGGCAGTGTCCATCGTTCTAGGTTTTTCCACCGGAGTGCAAGCCATAGTTGCCAGGCGCTATGGTGAAGGGCAGCTGAAGGACATGGCCCGCCCACTGAATGCTGGTATCGTTCTGGCATTGGCTTTTGGCATTGTTTTGACTTTGCTCCTTTGGTATCTGACTCCCGTTTTGTTTCCCTTGTTGAATCCCGATCCTGCCGTCCAAGCAGCAGGAATCCCTTACCTACAGGTGCGTTTGCTTGGAACAGTGTTTTTAGCCATCAACTACTCTTTCCGCGGTTATTGGAATGGCATCGGTCGCTCAGGCTTCTATTTGACGACCTTGCTGATCATGCACTTTGCCAATGCGGTGTTCAATTATGTGTTTATCTTTGGCCACTGGGGTGCGCCAGAGCTAGGCTTACAGGGAGCAGCTTGGGGCACAAGTCTGGCTTTTATGCTCGGTTCATGCATTTACTTGGTGATGGGCTGGCACTGGTCAAGGCCACATGGCTTTCTCGCCAGCTTTCCTTCATGGCAGGAAATTCAGCTTGTTTTACGCATTTCCATGCCAAGCAGTATTCAACAATTATTTTTCTCTGCAGGTATCTTGGCCTTTCATGCGATTATTGGATTGATTGGAACGCCAGAGCTGGCAGCCAGTAATATCCTCATTAATTTGTTGTTAGTCGCCCTGCTACCTGGAATGGGCTTGGGGCTGGCAGCGGCAACCTTGGTCGGTCAGGCTATGGGCCGCAAAGACTTGGATGACGCTAGCCGCTGGGCCTGGCAGGTGGCAGGGGTAGGATTGGTTTTTATCGCCATTATCGCTGCACCGATGGTCTTCTTTCCAAGTGATTTGCTACAACCCTTTAGCCCCGATGCCACGATCCTAGCGATCGCCAGGCTGCCTTTGATTATGATCGGGCTTTACATTCCTTTCGATGTCGTCGGTGTGATTTTTTTTCACGCTCTTCTCGGTGCGGGTGACAGTCACCGCGCCATGCTGGTGAGCTTAATTTCGCAGTGGCTGATCTTCCTTCCTTGTGCCTACCTTATGGGTCCCATTGCGGGTGGCAGTTTGGCTTTGGTCTGGGCTTTGCAATGCATCTATCGACTGCTGCAAGGTGGCGTTTATGCGTTACTTTGGCGTCAAAAAGCTTGGGCGAAGATCACATTTTAGTGTCAATTCGAGTGATCTGTAGGAAATGCCGATAACAAATTCGTCACCCTTTTCCATGAAAATAGAAAGTCTAATAAATTAAGGGTGTTAAATTAAGGGTGAAATCTTGACAGAATTGGTAAACATTTTTATCTTACAGTTGCTAAATGTATAGCTTTTCGCTAAACATTAGCCCCGCGGAGGAGCCCATGAATTTGACGTCCCGGAGCCGATATGCTCTGAAAATCATGCTGGATTTAGCGACATATCGGCATGACCCCCTGGTGAAGCGACAAGACATTGTGCGCCGGCAAGGGGTGCCAGCCAAATATCTCGACCAGATCCTGGTGCGTTTAAGGCGGGAAGGTTTAGTTGAAAGTATCCGTGGCCGGACGGGTGGTTATCGCATTGCCACTGATCCCGCAAAGATCAACGTTTGGGATGTTTTTCGGGCAGTAGAAGACGGAATTTATCCCGTGGAATGTGTCGACGAGCATCACAATTGTGCGTTTCAAGCCTCCTGTGTCGCCAATGAACCTTGGCAATTGATCTTTGATGCCCTGCGCGGTGTCTTGCAAAATATGACATTGGTGGAGTTTGAACAGCAATTTGCTCAGCCCCACAAAATGTGTCCGGTTGCCGGAGTCAGGGAATGCAAACCAGGCCGAGAGCCACTGCGGCTTTCACAGGCCAAGATATAAGGAATGGGAGACTAGGATGGCACAAACAGGCAATCAATTCTCCAAGAGTGAGTACAAGTACGGTTTTGTTACCGATATAGAAACGGAAGAGTTTCCACTCGGTCTGAACGAAGACATCATCAATCGCCTGTCCGATATCAAAAATGAGCCAGACTTTATCCGCGAGTTTCGTTTGAAGGCTTTTCGCTACTGGCGTGAGCAGCAGGAACCAAAGTGGGCTCATGTCGATTATCCGACTATTGATTTTCAAAACCTGCGCTACTACAGTGCGCCGAAGAAGAAAAATCCGGAAGATGCGCCGAAGAGTCTGTCCGAAGTGGATCCGCAGTTGATTGAAACCTTCAACAAGCTGGGAATTCCTTTGGCGGAACAATATCGTTTGACCGGTGTCGCTATCGATGTGGTCTTCGATAGTGTCTCCTTAGGCACGACCCATCAAGAAGAGCTGGAAAAGTATGGCATTATTTTCTGCTCCCTTTCTGAGGCGATTCAAGAGCATCCAGAGCTGGTGAAAAAATACCTTGGCAAAGTTGTACCGTACAAGGACAACTACTATGCTGCCTTAAATTCCGCCGTCTTTACGGATGGCTCCTTCTGCTACATTCCCAAAGGCGTGCGCTGTCCGATGGATTTATCCACTTATTTTCGTATTAATGCTGCTGGTAGCGGGCAATTTGAACGGACCTTGGTTATCGCCGAAGAAGGCAGCAGCGTCAGCTACCTGGAAGGTTGTACAGCACCACAGCGTGATGAAAATCAATTGCATGCGGCGGTGGTTGAGCTGATCGCATTGGATCGGGCGGAAATCAAATACTCGACCGTGCAAAACTGGTACTCAGGTGATAGCAGCGGTAAGGGTGGTATATATAATTTTGTGACCAAGCGCGGACTATGCGCCGGCAGTCATTCCCGCATCTCCTGGACACAGGTGGAAGCCGGTTCTGCCATTACCTGGAAATATCCAAGCTGTATTTTACAAGGTGATCATTCCCAAGGTGAGTTTTATTCTGTCGCCTTAACCAATGGTAAGATGCAGGCTGATACCGGTACCAAGATGATTCACATCGGTAAAAATACCCGCAGCCGTATTATCTCCAAAGGTATTTCCGCAGATGAATCAGTGAACAGCTATCGCGGGCAGGTAAAGATTTTACCGTCGGCGGCAGGTGCGCGTAATTACTCCCAATGTGACTCCATGTTGGTCGGTAGCCATTGCAGCGCCAATACTTTTCCTTATATCGAAGTCAAAAACCCTAGCGCGACTGTAGAGCATGAGGCGACCACTTCCAAGATCAATGCGGACCAGATCTTCTATCTGAAATCTCGCGGTCTGGATGATGAGGCCGCTATCGGCTTGGTCTTGCATGGTTTTTGTAAGGAAGTATTTAAGGAGCTGCCGTTGGAGTTTTCCGTCGAAGCAGTGAAGTTACTTGAAATGAAACTCGAAGGAAGTGTGGGTTAGGATTGATATGCTAGAAATTCACGATTTACATGCAAAAGTAGCGGATACAGAGGTTTTGAAAGGCCTGAATCTAAATGTTGGTAGTGGCGAGATTCATGCCATCATGGGGCCAAACGGCAGTGGTAAAAGCTCTCTGTCGAAAGTGATCGCTGGTCATCCGGAATATGAGGTGACCTCAGGTCGTATCAATTATGAAGTGAACTTCAGAAACAAAGACCTCCTTGAGCTGAGTGCCGAAGACCGCTCGCGTGAAGGTATTTTTCTGGCATTTCAATATCCTATAGAAATTCCTGGTGTGCCGAATTTGGAATTTCTCCGCGCTTCGTTTAACGCCCTGTGTAAACACCAGGGTATCGCCGAAATGTCTGAGGAAAAGTTTGAGCAATTTGTGCGAGAAAAAGCTGCAGCTTTGGAAATTGATGAAAGCTTTTTGCAGCGCGAATTAAATGTCGATCTGTCAGGTGGCGAGAAAAAACGGAATGAGATTTTGCAAATGGCAGTCTTATCACCGCGCGTGGCCATCCTTGATGAGACAGACTCGGGTCTTGATGTGGATTCACTAAAAATTGTTTCTGAAGGAGTGAATCGCATCCAAAAGGAAAACAATATGTCGGTGATACTGATCACCCACTACGATCGCATACTAAGCTATATTAAGCCTGATTTTGTTCATATCCTGCATGATGGTCGTATTATTCATTCAGGTGATGCTTCTTTGGCAAAAGAGATTGAAAACCGAGGCTACGATTGGTTGATCAAGGAACAGGATTAGGCAAGAAGGTAAGATGATGACGGAAAACTTCACCCATGCATTTGAGCAACTTCGTGCTGAAGCGGACAGTCCGGCCTGGCTTGATCACCTTCGTCAGGAAGGCTACATGCGCTTTGCTAAAAGTGGCTTGCCAAGTCTGAGAGATGAAGACTGGAAATATACCAGTCTAAGAAAGCTGAAAGAGCGCAGCTTTCAACTAAGTACAGCGCCGCAGCAAAGTGCGTGGCAAGCATCCATTCAAGATTGGATTGACCCAAAGGAGGCGACCTTAGTTTTGGTCAATGGCCGCTTTCACAGCTGGTTGCAAGCCCCGGAAGCCGATGCGCAAAAACTGCAATTACAAGCTTTGCCGGATAAATTGACCAGTGAGCCTGACGCCTTAAGCTCATGGTTGCATCAGGCGGCAAAAGAAAAGGATCGCTTTTTAGCTTTAAATCAAGCCTTCCTGCGCGATGGCTTTTATCTGACCGTGGCGAAGAATCAAGCCATTCGCCAGAGCCTGCATGTGATCCATCTGGTCACCGAAGAGCAGCAGGAAAAGACGGTGTTTAACCGTTTTTTCATAGACTTGCAGTCATTTGCCGAGCTTAACCTGCGGGAAAGCTTTTTGAGTCTGGGAAACAGCGATTATTTTTGTAATCCAGTCACCCAGATCAGGCTGAGCGATGGTGCTAAACTGCGGCATCAGCGCTTGCAAAATCAGGCCGAATCCGCCATCCATATCGATAGTTTATATGTCGCCATCGGTCGAGATGCCGAATATCAAAGTTTACAGATCGATCTGGGGGCGCAGTTGGCTCGCCATCAGATTTTTGCCTCTCTGATCGAAAAGGGCGCAAATCTCCGCCTTGATGCCGTGAGCTTAGCTGGGCGGGGACAGCATGTCGATCAGCAAACTGTGATCGATCACGTCGTTGGTCAAACGCAAAGCTCACAGCTTTACAAAAGCGTCGTTGGTAGCCAGGGTCGCAGCGTTTTCAGTGGTCAGATTGCGATCAGACCAGATGCGCAGCAAACACAAGCCTTTCAGCTCAATCAAAATTTACTGCTAAGTGACGATGCAGAAGCGGATACCAAACCCCAGATGATTATCGATGCCGATGATGTGCGTTGCTCGCATGGAGCCACAGTCGGTCAGCTGGCAGAAGATGAGTTGTTTTATCTGCGCAGTCGCGGCATAGATCGCCAGGCAGCGCAGATTCTCTTAGTGGAAGGCTTTGTTAAAGACGTCTTAAGACGTCATCCGGCAGTCTCCGCTCAAGTGGAGACTTTATTGAGAAATCGGGTCGCGGGGCTTTATGGCGTCTGATCTAAGCTCACTCTATCAGGCCACAGTGATGGAGCACAGTAAGGCACCGCGAAACTATTATGTGATGTCTGATGCCAGCCATCAGGCAGAAGGTTGGAATCGGCTCTGTGGTGATCGTGTGACTGTTTATTTGAAGCTGGCTGCAGATAAAGTGGAAAAAGCCAGCTTTAGCGGCGAATCATGTGCGATTTGCAAAGCATCAGCCTCCATGCTGATGGAGCGCTTACCGGGCCTTTCAGTGACGGAGCTTGAAGAGCTGGTAACGTTTTTGGAGCGTTACAGTGAAACCTGGCAAGCTGACGAAAATAAGATTGGCAGCTTCGCATCGTTTCAGCTGATGAAAACTTATCCGACCAGGTTAAAGTGCTTACGCCTTCCCTGGCGGACGACAGGAGCGGCCTTACGCGCCGAAACTAAGCAGGTCAGCACTGAAGACGATGATTCATAAGGGATAACACCATGAATGTAAAAATGATGATCCAACCGACGCCAAATCCCTTTGCTAAAAAGATCATCTGTAATTTGGATCTCAAATCGCAGGGAAAAGTGTCATTCAATTCCGCGCAAGAGGCTGAACATATTCCGTTAGCTTACGCATTGATCAATATTCCGGGAGTCAGCCAGATTCACTTTTTTGAAAATATTGTGACGATTACTCAAGACGGCTCGGCTGCCTGGGACGACTTGCTGGGTCAGGCAGAAAAACTCGTACGCGAGAAGCTGCCTGATCATAATCCCGACTTTCTATCCTCGGAAGAAAAACGCAGACGAGAGCTTTCGCCCGAGTTAGCGCAGATTGAAGCGATACTCGATCAGATGATCCGTCCGGCCCTGCAGGGAGATGGGGGCGACTTGGAAGTGCTAAGCTTGGAAGGCAATTTTTTGACCATCCGCTATGAGGGGGCCTGTGGTACCTGCCCTAGCTCGGTGACGGGAACTTTGTCGGCCATTCAAAGTGTCCTGCGCGATGAGTTCAATCCTGATCTTGAAGTGATTCCGATTTTGGATGAAGCTAGCCTATCTTGATTTTTCCCCGGCGGCCATCGCTGGGGAGATGCTCGTAACCATTCACTAGTTTTACTCGGAAACGGCCTGCATTTGTTTGGCTTTAAGAAGGCTACAACATCAACTCATTTGACTGACAATATGAAGATCATAACCTCTATCTTCAATCAGCTGTCTGACTCGAAAGTATTTAAACCTTGGCTCGTCCATGGCGTCAATTGAATACCGTTTATTGTTTCCTCGTCTTGTCCCGTGTAAATAATTTCAGGTTGCATTTTTCTTTCCCCAATCAATTCGGAAAAGGTCCGCAATTTTTTGCCAAAATCGGAGTTGTAGGATGCTGACAGTTTTACTTCAATGGGCTTTAACCTATGGCCTTGCTGAAACAGTATGTCTACTTCAAGCCCATGGTTGTCCCGAAAAAAGTAAAGATGATGATCTTTACCACGATTCCAGCGATACTTGATCAGGTCGGCGATGACAAAGTTTTCAAATATCGAACCTCGCAAAGGGTCTCGATCGAGCTGTGTAACATTCTCAATTCCAAGGAGGTATGAAAGTAGGCCCGTATCGTAGAAGTAAAGTTTAGAAGACTTTACTATTCTTTTACCCAGGTTTTCGTGAAAAGGTTCTAATCTAAAAACAATGTAGCTGGCCTCTAAAATCTGCACCCAGCTTTTAATAGTCGGTTGCGAAAGGCCCAATTCTCCAGCCAAACTTGAAAAGTTCGTCAATTGACCAACTCGGCCAGCAATAAGCCGCAGAAATCGTTGAAAATCAGTAAATGATTTAATTTGAGCAAGTTGCCGAACATCTCTCTCAACAAATGTTTGTAAATAACTGCGATAATAGATGAGAAGATCTTGATTCTGCTCGTAGACACGAGGATAGAATCCTTTAAGTATAACAGCCTGCCAATCGATCGGATCAAAAGTGAATCCATAATTAACAAGTTCTTCTAGGGACAAGGGTAAGAGAGAAAAAAGGGCCGTTCTTCCAGCCAAACTCTGTGTAATCCCTTCGAGAAGCTGAAATTGAGCGCTGCCCGTTAGAATAAACTGTCCCGGCTCTTTCCGACTGTCGACCATCCCTTGGAGGTATGACAGTAATATCGGATAAACCTGCACCTCATCCAAGATCATTTGCTTCTGACCGTGACGAAGAAAACTTTTAGGGTCATCCTGTGCACGGGCGAGCTGATCTGGATTTTCAAGTGACACATATTCATGCTCAGGGAACAACTTCTTGGCCAAGGTGGACTTGCCTGATTGACGTGGCCCTGTAAGTGTGACAATGGGAAACACACGACTTGACGAAAGGACTATCTCACTGATTTTTCTATCAATATAAATCATATATCCTTCCTGTACAAATTCAAAGTTGAACTTTAATTTAGTACATGAACGACTTTTTTTCAATAATTATAATAACTCATGGCAATTCGGAGCACTATCGGCTGATGGTGGTAACTTGTACCTGTTAAACTTGGAAGGCGAGAGGAAGATAGATCCAGATGCGCCGCTGTTTTTCCAACTGGGGCATGACAAACTTATCAATAATGACAAATTTGCCCGTTAAGCTTCCCTGTCGTGGGTATGTTTCATGAGAATTAGAGTTGACGCTCGATTGACTGAAGACGTGGTTCGCTGACTCTTGGTGGCATGCTGGCAATATGAAAAATAACAAAAAACAACTAAAGCCAAAATAATTTCGCATCATCAAACTCCTTCATCCAGTTCGCTAACGAATTTAACGCTGCTTGGCTTTGAGCGTAAAGGAAGAAGGAGTTGTACTCTTGCTGCATCATGCAAGAAGGAAGTTTTCTCTTTGCACTTACTTCTTTTCTTTGGTGTCGTGCAGGAACTGAAACTTCTCAGAACTCAATTCAATAAACAGCACCTTGCCTTTGGCAAGAACTTCTTGATCCAGGTTTTTGATAAAACCTTCCGTTTCCAGCTTTCTGCCATTGCGGTGAGTTAAGCGTCCCTCAAGGATGAGCTCCTGACCTAAGGGCACCATCTTGATAAATTCCGTCTCTAACTTGGCGGCGACCACCTGGTGGCCCCAAACCCATAGCGCTCCGCCACAAATCTCATCGATCACAGCGGCTTGGGCGCCGCCATGAGCGTGTCCCGGAGGGCCTTCGGCACCCTTGCCAAATATAATCCGGCCAAAGAGCAGGTCTGGCTCTGTCGTCTTGTAATAGCGAATGTTCAGGCGTTCTTGGTTACTGGGGCCGGAAACAAAGGACTCGACCATTTTCGCAAAAGGCAACTCGGTTTCCTGCCAGTCTTTCAGTGGCAACTTTAATGAACTCATCTCGCCAAAATCCTCTTGTTGAGATGGTGAAAAAAATATCCCTACCTGCGAAGAACTTATATGGTTTGTGCTGTCATTTGCATGAAGGAATAATAAAATACGGCATTTGGATCTTTTGCCACCTTGGCCAGCTCGCGCTGCATCTCTTCGACGGTTTTTTCATCGATGCATTGCGCATTGAGCAGCTGATCTTTTGCGCTGAGCAAAAGCTCGGTCCAAAAGTCGATGTACATTTTGCGTTTGCTTGGGTCACGATTGTCAAAGTGCCAGGTATGGACGGTGCTTTGAATATTGGTATATCCCAGAGCCAGCAGCAGATTACCTAATTTTGCGCCGATAAACGGGTCGCCTGCCTGCTCATACTGATAATCGTTCATCGCCATCCAGTATTTCCAAACGTTCGGCGAATAGGGGTCAAGGAAGAAGCTGTGATTCATGACTTCGGTAATGATCACCATCCCGCCCTTTCGAACGACACGACGGACTTCACTTAAGACTTGGCTCGGATTAGGAATATGCTCTAAGACCCAACAGAGAAACGCAGCATCAAAGCTGCCGGATTCAAAGTCAAGGTTGGTGGCATCCATTTGATGCAGCTGAAAGCGGCCTTTGGCATAAGCAAGTTTATTGAGGTAGTCTCGGGCAGTGGCAAGCTGCTTTTCATTCTGATCGATGCCCGTCACTTTTAGCCCTGGAAAGCGCCGTAGTAAAATTTCCGTTTGTGCGCCGACGCCGGAACCGACTTCTAAAAGCTTTTGCACACCGGAAAAGTCGATGTTGCGATAAATCGTTTGTTCCGCAAAAATAGCCTGCTTTTTTAGGCGTTCTTGCTCAATACTGGTGAAACCATGAAGATAATCTTTATCAGCCATTTTATTCGAGCTCATAGCTTCCTCTTGTTACACAGGGTCTGCAGAGGGGAAGTCTCGATGCAAAGCTGCCCCCGCATAGGCGAAAGCTAGCTTACATCAGAAACAGCTTTAAGTATCGGCTTAAGCTTAAGGGAACCCAAACAGTTAAAACTGTCAGGCTGATGATCCCTGATAGAATCATTACAAACTTAATTAATTGAATTTGCTGTTGTTTTTTGAATTCTTCGGTAAAATGTTCGAGCAAGGTGTGTTCGTAAACACGACTGCTCCTTGCCGCCAGATGACGGATCTTGGATGTCATGGGTAACTCCCTACAAGCTTTCAAAATCGGGCTGTAAATAGCAAGGAATCATCAATATGTCAAAATAAATGTGCCTGTTTTGACATTTCTGATTTTTTCCTATACAAATTGAGGCAGTGTCATAGCACCTTATTGGACGAAGTTATGAAATTCCCCGCATTCCATTTGTTGGTCTGGATCTTTTTATACCAGCATTTGTCGACCTGCCATGGTCCAGTTGCACGACTAACTGATGAAAATCACTACAGTTATGGGCATGGCCGCAGTTTTTTTTACTACAATCAGGATGATCGCCTGCAAATTTTACGTGAGTTCAAGCAAGCGATTCGAGCCAGATACGCTCTGCTGGATATCAAGCGGCAGCGACTTGGGGTCGATGCGGCTCTGGTTTTTGATCAGGCCCTGGAGCGGGAAGCGGCTATGCTCGATGTTCACGATCCTTCCGCTCAAGCACAGTCGAACCTGGAGTTTATGGATCGCCTCAAGGCGATCGCGGCTATATTTCAAGACAGTCACTTACAGTTGAAAGAGTTGGTACCTCTGCCGGACGTGTATCTTGGGTTGAAGACGCGCTGGGTCGAAGGTCACATCATCATTACCAGCATGGAAAACCGTTTAGAAGAAATTTGGCGGCATCAGAAAATTTCGATTGAGATCGGTGATCAGATTATTGCCATCGACGGTAAACCGGTCGATGAATGGTTAGAAATCTTGCAAGACTACATTCCTGGGAGTTCAAAAGCCTATCGCCAGGAACTGGCAGCTGAGGCGTTAACGAAAAGATCTTTTTATTACCCGGAGCGTGCCACAAGTCATCTGCGAATCCGCTCAGCTAATGACAAGTACGAGCGGGACGTGAACCTGACCTGGTATACAAACGCTGAAACGATCCGACCGGACGCTGCCTTGTTTCTTGTCAATCGTGGCATTCAATTTCGTGTAGAAGAATCATATATTGGCGTGAATATTTATGATGCTCCACTGAACTTGGAAGCAAGCGAAGAGTGGTTTTCTGCAGATGCTCCTGACCAACTTGTCTATCGGCTTGGCTATATTCGCAAACCAGGCAAAAAGCCGGTTGGCGTTTTGCAGGTCTTTTCCTTTTATTCGCTGGAAATCATCCAAAGCGATGGCGAAATGCTCGACACCTGGGAAGCGCCCCTGGTTCGTTTTGTCAAAGAATTAAATGAAGAAAAAACAGAACTCATTTTAGATATCCGCTGGAATGAGGGAGGGCATACTTTTCTAGCGGAAAACCTAGTGCGTATTCTCATGCCGATAGAAGTCAGTTACGCCAGCTACACGGAAGCTTTTCGTATTACCCCAAGTATTCGCCAGATGTGGCAAGGGCAAGATTTTAAAGTAGACAGCTCGTATTCCGACTCGCAAGCAGTTCGTTATGTCAACGAAGCAACGATGAATGCCAGAGACCATACATACGTTTGGGCTCATTCCGAACCACTTGAAGCTCATCCTGAAGTCGGCGGTTTCGAACAAGGTTTGATCGTCCTGGTTTCACCCAGTTGTTTAAGTTCATGTGAATTGCTGGCGATGCTTTTGCAGCAGCATAAACGGGCGACTTTACTGGGCAGTGAGACGAATGGTACGGGAGCAGGCTATTTTGAATGGGAACCTTTTAGTGGAGGACGATGGACGGATAGCTATGAGGTGATCACCGTCGATATCCCCAACTATTTAATTGGTAGGCCCGGGCAAGCGGGAAAAATGCTTTATCCCAGCCCAACCGCATATATTGAGTTTAATAAGGAAAATCAACCTATTGTCGCCGACATCCCCTACCGCGAAACGCAGCAGGATGTATTGCGTGCCGGGACCGGCTGGTTTGAAGCGGCAATCCTTCGCTTAAGAGATGAATATCATGAGCAATCTCACTAACTTAATGCTTTCTTACCGCAGATTTTTTGCCTAAGTTGCCCGATCTGCCGATACCTAGCGCAGGTTCCATCCGGCATTTCCGGAAAGAACCTACGCTAGGGAGGGGCAACAGATGGCTGGCTTAAGTAACGGGACACCGCGTAAACCGGATCAGTTCACCGTAAAACGCATCTTAAAGCAAGGCGATCATTTTCTTTGTGGAATTTGTCACAGCCGCTATGAACGTAAAAGTGATGCCTTAAACTGCCTAAAGCGTTGTTCAAATGATTATCTGCAAAAAACCGCGGTCAACGAGGTAACAGAAAAAGGCGCCAAGCGCTATCGCTGCCACTTTTGTAAACGAGTCTATACGGAAAAATCTGCTGCCAAAGAGTGTGTGAGTGCTTGTAAGGCGATCGCAAAAAATCGTTTGCAGGCAGAGAAAAAATTTCAGGAAAGACATTTACCGCCAGAAAAACTGCGGATCTTACAAGCTCTGAGTGGAGGCAGTCAGGCGATCGAACTGGCACAAAAAAGAATGACCAATGCGCAGGCGCCGAATCCCACTCCCTGTGAATTTTGTGGCGAGATTTATCCAAGTTCTGAGGCTGCAGCTATTTGCAAATCCCGGCATGAGGCCAAGGGAGAGTCCCAAACTAACTATTCTCAGGTGACATCGAAACCGCAAAAACCTAGCGAAACAGCTAAAATACAGAGTAAAGCTTCGTCGGTAAAAGCCAAACAGCAAAGCGGCAACACGGCTACGAAGTCATTGACCGGTAAGGCGGAAGCAGCTACGCCAGTTCAGGCGAGTAGCCCACCAAGGCATGAAGCTACAGGTTCTCAGGGGGCAGCAGTCGAGCCGCAAGAGCCGATGGGAGGAGATGGTTTAACGGATCAAGAAAGGGAATACCTGGATAAAGCCAGAAAGATCAATGCCAAGAAAGATTCGGATAAGTTTATCCGTGATGGTGCCCGCTATGTTTGTCGAGTATGTAACAGTAAGTTCTATACTCGGATTGAAGTCTTAAATTGCTTTGATGACCATTTAAATCCAGGTGCAAGTGCAAGTGCAAGTGCAAGTGCAAGTGCATCTGCTGATCCTGTGACGGCAGATCCCGTCGCCAAGCCGAGCTTGGATTCACCGGTACTAAGTGAGAAAGATTTGGCTGATCGCCGAAGTCGTCCGGAAGAGAGTAAATATAACCGCGATGGAGCCAAGTATATTTGTCAAGCTTGCCAAAAGAAGTTTTTTACAAAGGCAGAAGCCGTTTCTTGTTTTGATCGAGGCTGTGTTGAAGTTGCCAATGCATTAGATAGCGAGAACATTGAAAAGAAAGCAGCAAAAGGCGCTTTATTCCGCGTTGATAATTCAGATGAGCATAAATTCATGCGTAATGGGGCGAAATACGTTTGTCGTGGCTGTAAGAAGGGCTATTTTACTAGACAAGATGCGACGGAGTGCTTTGATTCTCATCAAAATGGGGCTTGAAAATGGGGGAACATTCCCCCATTTTTTAAGAGTTATTTTTTAGCAATATTGCTTTTTTTCATAACTTGACCAGTGAACAAAATGAAATCGAAAGTGCGGTTGAGCGATTTGCTGTGAAAGCCATGCATCGGATACACTTCGTTTAATACGATATGATCACCGACTTTGAGAGATACAGCATTCGAGGCAGCCCAGTATTCTTTGTCAGCAGATTTAAAGCGGATATAGGAATATCCACCTGAATCAAAAACCTCAGAGACGATTCCAGAGTAATTGCTAGTTCCTTCTTCCGAATCACTTAAAAGTTGATGAGTCATTTCCCTAGCAGCCGCAAAACCTTGCTGATTATTGTCAGGCTTGGCAAAGCTTGTGGTTGATGAAGCGAGAATTCCAAAGCAAGTCATGAACATAAATACATTTTTTTGCATTTTTTGCCGGCCTCCCATCGGCTAGGTGAGTAAAAACGCTGTTCAAAATAGAAGATTGAGACTCTTCTGACAAGCGGAGCTTTCATTACGCATATCAATCTCTTGCAGATTAGTTAACGATAATGCAATTGAATTGTTGTCTCCACAGACGCACAATTTTCTCAAGAAACCATGCTGAAAGCAAAGGGAATGGCTGATCTCTCTAAGAGAGGTCTTTTGGGATATGGGACGTATTACAGAGGGGGGCGTTCATCATGAGGATGAAGCGTATGCAAGAGGGATTTTTTTATCTGCTACTTTGTTGCGCCATGTTAGCTGGGTGCGGTGAGGCAAGTCGTGACTCTGAACTTCAGTTTTGGTCAAAACCGAAAGCCTATGATTGGCACAAGAACCTTTCGATTCGTTCCTTTGATGGAACGGTCTTAAAAGCACAGCTCATGACACCCAACCCGCAAGTTTTTCCTGGAGCAAGACCTGCAGTAATTTTTGTGAATTCATGGACATTGAATGAGTTCGAGTACACAGCCCAAGCCTTGCGGCTGGCAGAAAAGGGTTACATTGTTCTGAGTTATGCAACGCGAGGCTTTGGTGGTTCAGGTGGGGTCGTGTCCGCTGCGAGTCCGAATGATATTCGTGATGTTTCGCATTTAATCGACTGGCTTGGCGAAAGAACAAATCTTGATCCCTCAAAAATTGGCATGAGTGGGGTTTCATATGGAGGAGGAATTAGCTTATTAGCACTTGCTCATGATGAGCGGATTGCAACAGTCGTTGCCTTGAGTGGCTGGGCTGACCTGGAACAGGCCCTATACGGTGATGAGACCATACGTAAAGTCTGGATCGAGCTGCTTATAGGCTCCGGTGCGGTCACAGGTCGCCTAGATCCCGACTTCATCAACATTTATCGCAGCGTCCGCTCACAAACAGATCTGGAATACTTTTCCTCATGGGCAGAGGAGCGTTCCGCCATTCATTTAGTGGATCGGATCAATGAGCGTCAAGCGCCGATATTTATGGCGAACAATTATGATGATCAGCTCTTTCCCCCGAATCAAATGTGGCGTTTTTTTGAAAAGTTGACTGGTCCGAAAAAGTTTGTTGTCAATCAGGGCATCCATGCATCAGCTGAAATTGGTGGAATCCTCGGCCTGCCAAGTCGGATATGGGATGATACCATCCGCTGGTTTGATTATTGGTTGTATGAAGATAACAATGGCATCTTTGATGAAGAGCCGATTTCCATGGAACGCAACGGTCGATTAGAATTTTTCCAAGATCTACCACGGATGCAAAACCAAGACGTTAATGTGAACCCTCTCAACCGCATCCAGAGAGCGAGAGATGCATCGGTTATCGATCTCGATGGCTTTATTCCCGTGAGAGGTGGCCGTGACTCAGGTGCAACAAGCGGTATCCCCATCCTATCCTCAATTATCGATGCTCATACTCCCATGCCAATTCGCAAAAAAATTAGTCGAGTCAATCAAAACCATGGAGCAATCTATCAAAGTGAACGATTGCAACGGAGTATGCAGTTAAGGGGTATGCCTCGGGTGGAACTATGGCTGAAGCCAAAAAGTCATCATATTCAGTTGGCCGCTTATCTATATCAAGTCGATTGGCGTGGCTGGGGGGAACTTTTAACTCATGGGGTGATGAGTTTGCGGAATTTGCCTCAGGATGATGAACCATTTCTCGTTGAGTTTGATCTCAATACCTTATCGGAAAATGTGAATAGAGGGCAGCGATTAACGCTGGTTATCGATACGATCGATCCTTTATATGAGCCGACCGCCAGAAACGAGGGAACTTTCGATCTGCTGCATGGCGGTGAGTTCCGCACCAAGCTTTATGTACCCGATATGAGCTTTTAAAGCTGCGTGCGTGCAACGACTGTGTCTCTTAAGTTGCACCTGTGGAACAAGTTTGGTTGCTAAGTGATTGATATATTGTAATTAAACTTAGCATGGATTTTGCTCCTCCCGGTTTGTCTATGTCGCAACCGGGAGGTTTCTATGAAAAAATTGGTATCAATGACGCTGGTTCTTTTAACTGGCGGACTATTAAGTTCTTGCTTGACTACGATTCACACCGAACCATTACCCACACATCGAAGCATTATCGTTCATAAAAAAGTCGTCAAACCATACTATCCGCGACATAAGAGAGTCGTTGTGCGGCGCTATTGATGGGGAGGAGCTTGTCTGAACAATCGCTGGCGAATGGGGCGAAGAATCGACTCCAGGTATAGTTGGTCTCTTTGTTGACAAGCCTTTTGTAAATAATCATAGACTTGAGTTAATTCGCTTGTTGGTAAATAAAAGAGGCTGCTGCGTTGGCTGGGGTCATAAAAAGCAAATTGTAATTCGGGCGTGGCGTTTTGCTGATGGCAGTATTCAAAGAATTGGGGAAGCTCCTGCCAATTATGCTGCAGGACACAGAATGAAAATTTCAGTTGAATCTTTTCACCAGTTTGCTGGCGTTGGTGCCGATACCTAGCGTATTTTTCAGCATTTTCTAAGACCTGAGTAAATTGGGAAGAAGCGCGGACCTTCTGATAAACACTCGGACTCATGGCATCTAAACTGATTTGCAGGGATTTCAATCGTATGTAATCAAGGTGTGTAAAGATGCGCTGGATACCGGCATAGTTTGCATTCGTGACAAATGAAAAGGCCACAGCGGGATTAATCTTTGCCATGAGGCGTATCAGCCGGAAGGTATCTTTTTGGATAAAGGGCTCGCCACCAAGGACATCGATCTCTCTTAAATAGGGAAATATTTCTTGTGGCCCCTTTTGCCAAAAAAAGGATTCATCATAAACTCGATTGGGTTGCTGCCAAACATCGCACATCACACACGATAAGTTGCATCGGCCATTCAAACGAATATCTAGGCGTAAGGGCTGCTTTTGCTGATACTCGGCAATTTCAACCTGATCATCGAGGTAGGCGAAATTTTTGTGGCAAGCCAGGTTGAAGATGCGTGATCGACAGGTTTTGACCTTGCCCTGCATAAACTCGCGGCGCAATTTGCGGATAGCACCGCCGTTCCAGAGTTCCTGCCAATCCTGCTGACTTTGACCTAATGTATAGCCAAAATGAAAGCAGCAAGGATGGATTTTCCCCGTTGGCGCCAGTAACATCTGTGCAAACGGAGCATTACAAAAATACGTCTGATCATTTTTTTTTTGCGGAGCGCTCGTTGTCACAGCTCACCATTTTTGCTTTGGATGCAGCGGAACGTATCACGCGCAATCAAGAGCTCTTCGTTAGTCGGAATGACCCAAACATCAAGCGTGCTATTGGCTGCTTTAATGGAGCCTTCCTGCCCAGCTCCTAATTTCTGGTTTTTTGCGGTATCAATTTTGATACCCAGGTTGCCCAGGTTCTCACAGATTTTCTGTCGGATAAAGGCCGAATTTTCGCCAATACCACCTGAGAAAATAATCGCATCAGCCCGGCTCATGGTGGCCAGGTAGGCGCCGATGTATTTGCACACACGTCGACAAAAGATTTCGATCGCTAACTGGGCGCGGCGGTCTTGGTTTTCTTCAATTTCCTCAAGCAATTCCCGCATATCGTTGGTAATGCCGGAGATTCCGAGAAGGCCTGAGTTTTTGTTGAGTAAGGTATAGAGATTTTCGTAGCTCAAACCCTCCTTATGGTGCAGGAACTCCAGGATGGCAGGGTCAATATCTCCAGCTCTGGTTCCCATCGTTAAGCCCTCGAGAGGCGTCATCCCCATTGAGGTATCGATTGAGATCCCTTTTTCAATGGCGCAGGCTGAACAGCCGTTGCCAAGGTGCAGGGTGATGATATGAACATCTTCTTTCGCTTTTTCCAACAACTGACGATAGCGATAAGCAATGTAACGGTGGGAGGTGCCATGAAAGCCGTAACGGCGAACCTTGTGGCGACGATAAAATTGATAAGGAATGGGGTACAAATAGCTGGTCTGTGGCATATGCGAATGAAAAGCAGTGTCAAAGACAGCGACTTGTGGCATTTTCGGACCGAGAATTTCATAGATCGCATCAATTCCAGACAGGTTTGCTGGGTTATGCAGTGGCGCAAGGTCGATACATTCTTGTATCCCCTCGATCACCACCTCGTCGATCATGACTGATTCTTTGAACTTTTCTCCGCCGTGAACAACGCGATGACCTACCGCCTGAATATCACTTAGCGAGCGGATCGCTGGGATCTGGCTTTGATCACTGATCAGCCAGCGCAAGACAAAATCGATCGCCTGGTTGTGATTGCGAAAGGCCTGGGCGAGTTTTTGGCTTTTCCCAGTACCTGCTTTTAAACTAATCAAGGATTGGCTGCCGATTCTTTCAATCAGGCCTTTAGCTAGGAAGGCCTCGCCATTTGCTTCGATGGAATCTTGATCGACCTGGATGACCTGAAATTTTAAAGATGAGCTACCACAATTTAAGACTAAGACATTCATATGTTAAATTCCTTGCATTTTAACGCATAAGGAGTTCCTATCACCTGTGTTATCATTATCAAGCTGAAACTGTTATTTGACAAGTGAGAGAGCAAACAAACAAAACTCAAAAATTTATGCCAGTTAATCTGCTTCGATGGACACGAACGTTGCTTTTCAAAGTAACCGATAACTAACCATAACCAACAGAGATTCATTTTCACGAATGACACTCCAAACTTAAGTTTGGAGTGAAACAAGAAAAAAAGGGGAGCAAGGAATGGCAGTTGGATCAGAGCTAAGTTTAACCTTCCTTGGTGGCGCAGGAACGGTGACGGGATCGAAATATATGATAACTAGCCAAAAGAGACGCTTTTTGATCGACTGCGGGTTGTTTCAGGGCTTAAAAGAGCTGCGATTAAAAAACTGGGCTCCCTTACCTATCGATGCTCCATCAATTGAATCAGTGATTTTGACTCACGCTCATATTGATCATAGTGGCTATCTTCCCAGGCTTTTCCGCCAGGGGTTCCGTGGCACCGTGTATAGTACGGAAGGAACATACGAGCTTGCAAAAATCATGCTGCCCGATGCTGCCCGCATCATGGAAGAGGAGGCCGAATATGCGAACCAGCAGGGTTATTCCAAGCATAAACCGGCCTTGCCATTATTTACTTCACAAGATGCACAACTTGCGCTTTCCCTGTTTCAGCCTGTAAAAATGGGAGAGGAAATTAAACTCGGAGATCACCTTAGTTTTACCCTGCATCGGGCTGGGCACATACTTGGTTCATCTTTCTGTGTCTTTCACCATCGGAAAAAGAGTATCAGCATCGGGTTTTCTGGTGATCTGGGGCGACCCAATGATCCAATCATGAATCCTCCGGTACCGATGCCCGACGTGCATTATTTGCTTTTAGAATCGACCTATGGTGATCGCTTGCATGGGAAAGTTAATCCCTTAGATGAACTTGCGGATTTGATTCAATACGTCGTAGATCATAAAAGTGTGTTGCTCATACCTGCTTTTGCAGTCGGGCGTACCCAGGAAGTTTTATATTTTATTTTGCAACTTAAAAAATCAGGCAGATTAAATGGAGTCCCCGTATATCTTGATTCGCCAATGGCGACAGCCGCATCCGAATTGTACTGGCAATTCCATCAAGAGCATAAATTGACAAAGGAGCAATGTGAGGAAATCAATAGCATTGTCACCTTTGTGCGGAATGCTGATCAATCGATCGCCTTATTGAAAAAACAGTCGCCGAAAATCATCGTTTCTGCAAGCGGCATGGCAACCGGTGGGCGCGTGCTACATCACTTGCGTAACTACTTAGGGAATCCACATAATGTTGTGCTTTTTACGGGCTATCAGGCAGAAGGAACGCGCGGACGAACTTTGGTGGATGGTCATGAGTCAGTGAAGATGCATGGTGTGACGGTTCCCGTTCGCGCCCAGATCAAGAATATGGGTAATCTCTCGGCACATGCTGATCAAGAGGAAATCATGGACTGGCTGAAAGCTTCGCGACTAAAACCGCGCAAAGTCTTTATCACTCATGGTGAAGGGCCGGCATCAGAGGCTTTGGCAGAAAAATTGCGAGAAGAATTTTTATGGGATGTGACGATTCCGAGTATGGGGCAAGAGTTTCCTTTGGTTGATTAGTGCAAACTTGGTTCCTCCCGATTAAGATTCGTGAGGAACCCATACGAAAGTTTTCACTTAAGCAGCACCCATAGGAACTTCAATGGCCAATACTTGACTGGAGTTTTGGCTGTTTAAATTGATACTGGCCATGTCCCAAACTCCAAGCGCATCACCTATACCAAGGTTTTTGCCTTCAATTGTGACTTCGCCATCAAGTATAAAAAAATACACACCATGTTTTGCGTTGTAAGTCTGATAACGGATCGCTGATTCCGCAGACATTTTCACGACTGACAAATAAGCATCCTGCTCGATTTTGACAGCAGTTTCCCCTCCGCTTGGGCTGACAATGACTTGCCATTGGTTGTCTTGCAAATGCTTTTGATAGCTTTTTTGGTCGTAGCGCGGAGGAATTCCCTTGGTGCGGGTATGAATCCAAATTTGAAGAAAATGCACAGGTTCGCTTGCCGACGCGTTATATTCCGAGTGGAGAATGCCGTGACCTGCAGACATGATTTGGACATCACCGCTTTGAATCACGCTTGAGTGACCTTCGCTGTCTTTATGCGCCAGGCTTCCGGCAAGTGGAATTGAGATGATTTCCATGTCTCGGTGAGGATGTGGATCAAACCCCTTACCAGGCTCGACTTGGTCGTCGTTTAATACGCGAAGCTGTCCAAATCCTGTCTTTTCCGGATCAAAAAAATCAGCGAAGCTAAAGCTGTGCATGCTTTTTAACCAGCCGTGATGGGCTTGACCACGTTGGCTTGCTGGGTGGAAAACAGTATTCATCTCTGATCTCCTATTGGAGTTCCCTTCTATTAGGACTACCATCGGTGAATACTTGATAAAGATAAAATATTAATTTTTGACTATAATGATCTAAAATTAAGATCATTATATTCGTCATATATCCACTTAACTAATTGTTATTATTTAGTTTTCAAGAAACAACCTGCAATTTTTTTCCTGATGATCGTGACTTTAACCAAGCTTCGAAGATACTGTGGCTCCAAACGTTCTGATTATATTGTCGAACAGTGTGACGTAAACGATGCATCCGATAGTGGCGCTCTTCATCCGGCATGGTTAAGTCTCTTAGCAGAGCATCAGATATCTCACGAATGTCATAGGGATTTACAAGTATGGATTCTTGTAACTGCTGGGCAGAACCAGCGAATTTGCTCAATATCAACACTCCTTTTTCCAGGGAGTTAGCTGCGACATATTCTTTGGAAACCAAATTCATTCCATCGCGCAATGAACTGACGATCATGGTGTTTGCGATCTTATATAATCCTACGAGTTGGGGTCTGGATACACTCTGATAGAAGTAGTGAACTGGCGTGTAGTCAGGAGTACCGAAAGTACCGTTAATCTCTCCTACAAATCGCTCGATGCGCTGTTTGAGCCTTTGATAGCTTGGTACATCATCGCGTGAGGGAACACAGATTTGTAGGAGTATAACCCGATTGACCCATTCAGGATGGGAATGGAGAAAGTGGCGAAAACCTTCCAATCGCTCAATGATGCCTTTAGTGTAGTCCATACGATCGACACCAAGAATAATTTTGTAATTGGAAGCTTTTAATAAACCCAATCCCTTTTCACAGCGCTCAGAGCGGGAAAGAGAGTCAAACTCATCAAAATCAATGCTGATAGGATTTGCTGTGATCAAACAGCGGTGGCCACGATAACTGATAAAAGCCCCGTGTCTCTCAGCAGCCATAAGATTCCGTGCCGTCGATGAAAAATTTTGCACATAATTTTCTGTATGAAATCCAACATGGTCACAATGCAACAGGCTATCCACCAAAGTTTCCGCCTGTGGGATCATGCGTGCGATGTCTACTGCCGGGAATGGAATGTGGTGAAAATATGAGACAAACAAATCTGGTCGTAGTCTCTTTAAAGTCGCTGGCAAAAGCATCAAGTGATAATCATGGACCCATATGCTTGCATGTAATGGCGCTTTTTGAGCAATCACTTGAGCAAACTGGCGATTAACTTTTTCATATGCTTCCCAATCTTCAGGGTAAAAAGTAGCAGTCTGGGTGAAGTAATGCATGATCGGCCATAAAGTCCCATTGCAGTATCCGTTATAATATCTTGAATAGAGATCCTCATCGATCTCGATCGGCTCGTAAGCGCGTTTTCTAACCTCTTTGATCGTTTCAGGTGAAAGCTTAAAGCCAAGAAACCCAAACCATTTTGCTCGGTTTTTTTGAGCGACAGGTTTGACAGCAGTTACTAAACCCCCGCTTGATGGGAGGAGTTTTGTTTCCGAACCATCTGTCTTAAGTTGTAAAGGTAAACGGTTCGATACGATAATCAATTGCCTATTTTTTGCCATATAGCGTGCTCCCTTATCAAAAACCTCGTCGCCCGGTTGGTATCACTAGCAATAAATATTCCAACGTAATACAGCTAAAAATTCTGACGTTCTGCATGAGTGACAGCGACTTTTCTGTAGGCTGTTGCTTCGTTGTAGCTGAATTTAGACATAGTCAACAATCAGGGTAAGTATGCGAGAGATTTTACCTAAGGCATTAGCATCAAGTGCTTCGATGGGAAAGATTTTGCATTGATACATGGAGCGTGTTAAGTTTTGCATATTCTTACGCAAAAAGTAGCTTTTTGTGCGTCTTTTTTGCAAAAAATCCATGGATCAAAAATTTTGATAATGATGGTGTTTTCATAGAAAGGAAATATAGCGTGTTAGATCGTTTGCTGCCTGAATGGATGGCATTCACCATGTTTGGTCACAGTCTTCAAGATTATATGGTAGCAGTGTTGACGTTTGTCCTGGTGCTGATCGGCTTAAAACTATTTATCAACATAGTCACGCGCGTGTTGAAAAAAATCGCTAAGCCTGAAGATTTAAAACAGCAGATTGTGACGACGAAAGAGCAGATTAGAGGATGGTTTTATGTCGTTGTTGCCCTGCTTGTCACCTTGCAAAGTCTGACTCTACCAGAAAAAGCTGGCTACTTTATCAATTTAGTCCTGACAACTTTGATTCTCATTCAAATCCTGCTAGTTGTTTCGCATTGGGTACGGTTTTCTATCAGTCATTCTCCGATTGGGCGAACTCCTGACGGGAAGGCTCGGGCGATTGGTAGCAATCTGGTTTCCATGACTATCATCTTCGTCTGGGCAATAGCATTTTTATTTTTACTCGATAATTTTGGATTCAATATTGCGACCATTCTAGCGGGCTTAGGTGTCGGTGGTATCGCCATCGGTTTAGCATTGCAATCCATACTTGGTGATGTCTTTGCTTCATTTGCCATTGCATTGGATAAGCCTTTTGAGATCGGTGACTTCATTATCGTGAATGATTTTATGGGGTCAGTTGATTACGTTGGTTTGAAAACAACCCGTCTGCGAAGTCTAGGTGGGGAATTGCTTATTTTTGCAAACAAGGACCTCGTGAATTCTCGGATTCGAAATTATAAGCAGATGATGGAGCGTCGCATAGTTTTTACCTTTGGTGTCACCTATGACACTGACCAAGATAAGCTGGAAGCGATTCCTGACAAAGTTCGAGAAATCATAAATTCAGTCGATAGAACGCGTTTTGATCGCGCTCACTTTGCTAAGTTTGCTGATTTCAGTTTAGTTTTTGAGGTCGTTTATTATGTTCTGCTTCCTGACTTCGGCGTTTATATGGATATTCAACAGGAAATCAATTTTAAATTGCGGCGAACATTGATGGCCAATCAGGTTAACTTTGCCTTCCCAACAACAACTTTGGATATTCCGGAAAAAGTCACTCAATCTCTTGTCGGTGCGGTACAGAAAAGGGCTAGTACCCAACGCGAGCAGCTTCAGCACAGGTGATCACTCGGATGCCTGGTTGATCCATGGCCAGGCTAAGCGCAGCGGATTTATTTGAAACAAGGGGATGTGACCCGCTTTGTTCATTTTTATAAAGCGCACAGAACCCTCTCTGCAGTCCGGCCATTGCCAAAGTTCGGACAAATGCGACGGGTTTCTTAGGATACTCCATTTTTCCTTTATTAATTGATCTTCGGTTTCACATTGATTGATTTTAGCCCAACGTTGCAACAATACGTCTATTGGTGCCGATAGCTCCAGATCTCGTGATTCCATCGGAACGATACGATCAGCCGTTCCGTGAAAATGAACGATATGTCTTGGAAGAGGATTTTTGCAGTCGTTGGGGTCAGCATAGCTAAGACCAGCAAACACGACGATACCATGAAATAAACCTTCATCCTCACAGGCTAATCGATAGGCCATGTAACCGCCGTTTGAAATGCCAAAGATATAAATTTTTTCTGGATCAACGTTGTATCTTTTCTGTGCTTCAAAAACCAAATTTTTCAAATAGCTGACGTCATCCACCGGCTCGCCCCAGTCAGAGCAGCAATCAGGGGTCGCGTCCCAATAATGATTCTTTTTTCGATCAACGCTGCCTTCAGGAGAGATGATAATATATCCCAGTTCGTGACGTAGATGAATCGGACTTATGTAAAATTCCGTTTCAGCAGGAAATGACATATACCCATGAAGGGATAATACGAGTGGCCAGGAAAGGGATGGATCATAATGTTCAGGTAAATGCACGTGCGCGGGGCGATCACCACCTAATGGTTTCTCATTCGAGCTTAGATCGACGAATAGATTAAATAGATGATAACGATAGATGCCCGGTGAGTACCAATAGAGAGCCATAGATCCGAGCAATAAGATGACGATCACAACGAAAGAAATTCCCGCTCGTAACAACCACTTTTTGAACTTCGCCATAGTTGTGATCCTTAGATAATCGAGGAGGTAAATGTCTGCCTATTCATTTTTTTTCGATTCAACCGATCTTGCATATAAATGTTTCCAAAAGTAAAGATCGGAGTCACTATGTTACGAAAGACGACCCATAAACCTAAAACAGGTGATTTATTTATCGAAATCCGACGCAATCAGTGGATTATTCAATCGTTGATTTTCTTTTGTACGATGCTTGGAACGGCATATTTTGTTTTAGGAATTAGCAGCGTTTTTCAAGTTAAATAATTGGCATCACGGAACTCACTTTGGTCCAAGTGGAATGATGCGAAAAGGATTTAAGCTTTTGTGACTATAGTAGTAGTGAGCCTTGATATGCTCCATATTAGTAGTATCATGGAAAGCTTTTAATCTTGATAGATGCTGAAGATACCGACTTAAATTGGGATAATCTGAAATTTTTTTCAAATTGCATTTAAAGTGGTAGTGATAGACGGGATCAAAGCGAACCAATGTTGTATAAAGTCGAATATCACTTTCACAAAGCTTGTCTCCGAGCAAGAGAGCTTGCTTACCTAGTCGCTTTTCCAATAAGTCCAAGGCATTAAAGACCGCAACGACAGCCCTCTCATAGGACTCCTGTGTATTAGCGAAACCAGCGCGATAGACACCATTATTAACATTTTCATAAATCCAATCATTAAGCTGATCGATTTCACTGCGATATTCTTCCGGATAGAAATCCGTATCAGACTGGGAAAAGTCGGTAAATGCTAAATTTAAAATGCGAATGATATCCGCAGATTCATTATTAACGATGCGTTTTGTTTTTTTATCCCATAACAATGGCACTGTAACCCGACCTGTGTAATCAGACTTGGCTTTTGCATAGATTTCATGCAGAAATCGACACTGATAGATTGGATCACCATGGGCATCAGGGAAATCTTTAGCAAAGCTCCAACCTTGATCAAGCATATGTGGGTGAACAACGCTGACGCTGATAATATTTTCCAGCCCTTTTAATGATCGCATGATTAAAGTGCGATGAGCCCATGGACAAGCAAGTGATACATAGAGATGATAGCGATTTGCGTCAGGCTGAAAATTGGGGTGATCTTTGCCGACGCTATCGCGAAACGAGGTGGACTGTCGAATGAAGGCCCCTTGCTCATCTGTTGGAAAATGTTCTTCATCCTTCCAAATGCCATCTTGCATAAATCCCATCACTCATTTCCCTTATTCAGTTCCTGGTCTCAATTTTTTTCCTGAAGCGATTGTGCCGTTTGGCCAAAAAGGATTTTTTTTGCCTCGTCATCAATCGGGTGGGCGGATTGCAAGTTCTCCCCTAACTCGTATGCTGCCACCACTGCGGGGCGGTTTGCGATGACTTCAAACCAGCGTTTTAAATTTGGAAAATCCAGTAGATCTTGACCTTGCAGCTCATATGGGGCGATCCAAGGGTAAATGGCCATATCAGCGATCGTATATTCATTACCAGCAACAAACTGATAAGATTTAAGCTGTTTATCAAGGACTCCGTATAGTCTATTCGTTTCTTTTTGATAGCGATCAATGGCATAAGGAATTTTCTCAGGAGCATAGCTGCTGAAATGATGGTTTTGTCCGGCCATCGGACCCAAGCCACCCATTTGCCAATACAGCCATTGCAACGTTTGGTAACGGGCAGCGCTTTGTTTCGTAGGTAAAAATTTGCCGGTTTTATCTGCTAGATATTCGAGTATCGCTCCAGACTCAAATAACCGAAGTGCTTGCTCACCAAAGGCAGGTTTTTGGTCAACGATTGCAGGAATTTTGTTGTTCGGTGCGATTTGTAAAAAATCCCGCTGAAACTGCTCGCCGCGGCCAATATTGATGGCATGCAGCGTAAACGGGATTTCGGCTTCTTTTAAAAAGATGCTGATTTTGTGACCATTAGGAGTCGGCCAGTAGTAAAGATCTATCATATCATCTCCTAAATCTTTCATGAGGCAGCGTGAAAAGCTAACTCTGCCGAGTTTCAAGCCTACCACGCTGCCTGACAGCTTCCTAGTCCTGCTGCTGCCTTCAATCATAGCAGGTGATCTTGTCGTATCGAAAAGCCTTATTGGCGGCATAGCATCAACGTTGCAATTTAGGGTGTTTCTTTATCGCTTTGCTGATTTTTTTAAATTCCTTTTTCATCTCGCTAAGCTTACGGGGATCATGTTTTGTTTCCCAGTGCCGCAACTCGCGCTGCAATTTCTGGTAATTTCGTAATCGACCAAGGTCAAGCTCTTGATCCTCAATGGCTTTTAAAACGGCGCAGTGAGGTTCTGTTTGATGCTGGCAATCGCGAAATCGGCACTTTTGTGCAAGTAGCTCTATCTCTTCAAAACTATCACCTAGATTTTCTTCATCAGCGCTGAGTTGAAATTCACGCAGGCCGGGTGTATCAATAATTAAACCACCAAACTTTGTCACAAACATATGGCGTGAACTTGTAGTATGTCGCCCTTTACTGTCGTCCTCACGGATCATGTTGACCGTTTGCATGACATCAGGACAAAGCTGGTTGATCAAGGTTGATTTACCAACTCCTGATGAGCCAACCAGTGCTGCCGTGCTACCAACAGGCAAATAGTCCGCTAGAGCGTCAATCCCTTCCTCACGTAAGGCGCTGAGCGCTATCACCGGTGCTTGATCCTTGATCTTTCCGAGTCGATTGAGAAAAGAATCGACTTCATCACATAGGTCAAGTTTTGTCAGTACGATAACAGGCGTTGTTTTTCCAGCTTGTGCAGCTGTGATGTAGCGCTCCAGGCGACGAGGATTGAAGTCGAAATTGAGCGAACTGGCGATAAAAACGTAATCAACGTTAGCGCAGATAAATTGTTCTTTGGATTCACTTCCAGGTCGACCACGACTAAGCCAGCTCTTTCTATCAGCAAGCCTTTCAATGATTTTCAGCTCTGAATCCGCATCCTGCCTCATCCAGACCCAGTCGCCTATGGTTGGGTATTCACTGGGATGCTCCGCGAAATATTGAAACCTGCCAGAGATTTGGGCGGAGACAATACCATCAGAACTTATTAAGGTATAGCGGCCACGTTGTTGTTCGATAACGCGAGCTATTTTTAGATGTTTTTCTTCTTGGCTTTGTAAATATAGTTCCTGACTCAGGCCCCAATTATGCAATAGTGACATGCACCCGTTCCTTTTTAAAGCGAAGTCAATCGGCATGCTCGATACATAAAAAAATGTAGAGCAATAATAATATGCTATTTTAAAAGGTAAAATTGTGACGTGAGGGGGGGTAAGAACGGAGTGTACATCTAATCAGATTATGCACCTGAGAGCTTAACGCCACCCCCACAGTTACCAGCTATATCCATAACCATAATGCCTCCTTAAAAACGAGTGAATTACATTTGCCACACCTTATAGAAGATAAACAAAGCAGCAGGCTATGGCAATCACTCTTTGCTGCTTGAAGAAAAATTAACTAGGGTCCATCCGGAAAAACCTTATACTGCGGTTTATTTTCACCTCGCGCCTTTTCTAAGGCATTCCCGGATGAACCCTAACTAGTTTTCATCTCCCGTTCGTAAAGGTTTGCCAATGAAGCCAGCCTTTCTTCAAAAGGGGAATAGTCAATCTCAATCATTCGCCAATCCCACTTACAATCAGATTTACCTGGGAAATTCAATCGGGCATCGCTATCCATGCCGAGTATGTCTTGCATGGGAACGATGACAGTATGGGCTACGGAGGCGTAAAGAGTCGTGATGATCGACCAGACCAAATCATCATCACTGCTACGGAAATATTGGCGAATCCGTTGAGCTAAACTTGGGTTCTTTTGCTTGAGCTCACGAAACCAGCCCCGTGTCGTATCATTATCGTGTGTGCCTGGATAAGCAAAGAAATTTTCCCGATAGCGGTGAGGCAAATGATCTAAGTCTGCGGTTTCGCCAAAACCAAAGTGTACTAATTTCATGCCTGGCAAGTGAAATTTATCACGTAACTTGATAACTTCTGGATGGATTTCACCTAGATCTTCAGCAACAATCGGCAATGGTGACAACTCTTTTTGCAATTCTCCAAGTAGATCCTTGCCTTTAGCTAAAAGCCATTCACCATTTCTCGCATGGTTGTCCTTGGCGGGTACTGACCAATAGTTATAAAAACCAATGAAGTGATCCAGACGAATTGCATCATACAGTTTCAACTGATGTTTAATTCGTTTCTTCCACCATGTAAACTGCGAGTTCGCCATTTTTTCCCAGTCATATAACGGGTGACCCCATTTCTGGCCATTTTCATTGAAAGCATCGGGAGGAACTCCCGAAACTTTTATAGGTTGAGAATTTAGCGGGTTCAACTGAAACTGTTCCTGATTGACCCAAACATCGCAACTGGCTAAATCTTGATAAATGGGCAGGTCGCCTAGTATGGAAATATTCGATTCTTTACAAATAGCTTTCAGCTTATTCCAACTTTTGTAACAGAAATATTGTAGAAACCCGAAATACAGGATGCGTTCTGCCAGTTGACTTCTTAACGGTAACAGGCTTTTTTCCTGCCGCAAGCGCACATCTTTTGGCCACTGAATCCAGTTTAAGCTTTTATAGAATTCGCTAAGAGCGCAATAAAAGGCAAAATCATCCAGCCAATCCTTTTCTTTCTCACAAAAACTATTAAATTCAGCTTGCGAATAAGCCTTCGTCTTTAACCAGCTTTGAAAAGCGTGCTGGTAGATTTTGTATTTACTTGCTCTGGCAGCTTCGAAGTCAACCTTAACACGATTGGAATGTTCAAGAGTTTTCGGGATCATCGACGAATCAATCAAGCCAGCCTGAAACATAAGATCAACATCAATATACATCGGTTCAAGTGCAAATGAAGAGATGCTTGAGTAAGGTGAATGTCCCCCACTGAGAGCATTCAGCGGTAATACCTGCCACCAATGGAGTTTAGAGCGTTGTAGAAATTTAATGAACTGTTTTGCTGACTCGCCAAAATCCCCAATGGGGAAAGGTCCAGGAAGAGAGCTGATATGTAATAGAACGCCAGCAGAACGTGGCCATATCTGTGAACTCATATGCTTTCGCCTTTCAAAAATATTCCAACGCTGAATGCCGGCATGTAGATGCCATCTTTCTTAAGTTCGACACCGCTTCTACTCGACGCTAAGATTTTCTCTGTCTTGATTGGTAGCTTGAAATCAAACGTTTGTGCCTGATCGGCAAAGTTAAAGACTATAGATAGAGATTGATTTTGCATCAAAAAAATCTTTTCTTCTTCCAAAACAGTTATGTTTTTTGCAGAAAGAAACTGAAAGCTTTCTCCGTCGAGATATTGTTTGCGCAATTTAAGGAGTTTTTTATACCAGGATAGAATTTCATGGTGGTCATCCCATTCCTTCTCTTCCCATTGTAGCTTGCTTAAATCAAAGTTGAGTGCTTCCTGGGGATCAGGGATGTCTTCCTTTTTCCAGCCAAAACTCACAAATTCCCGAATGCGACCTTCTCTCACCGCTGTTGCCAATTCTGGGTCTTGATGATTGGTGAAGTATAAAAATGGTGACGAAGCTCCCCACTCTTCCCCTTGAAAGAGCAAGGGTGTCGTCGGCGCCAATAGATTCAAACCTGCAGCAAGTTTTAGTTGGTCAGGAGTCAAAATTTGTGAGAGACGTTCGCCCCGGGCACGATTACCAACTTGGTCATGATTTTGAATACAGGTAATCAACTGCCTGGGACTGCAATTATGTAATGCTCTGCCATGTTTGCGCTTGCGGGACTTAGCATGGTTTCCATCGTAAATAAAACCTTTTTGTAATGCTTTGCTGATGTCACTCAGCCTGCCAAAGTCTGCATAGTAACCTGTTTGTTCTCCAGTTAGGTAGCTATGAATAGCATGATGATAATCATCAGACCATTGGGCTTGAAAGCCATACCCCCAATCCTCTAAAGGACGAATGACTTTTGGATCATTTAGGTCACTTTCAGCGATCATAAAGTGGGTTTTGTTAAGCTTTTGGTCGAGAATTTTTACATGCTGGTTGATCTCTTCCAGAATATGAGTCGCTGACTGATCGAAAATGGCATGAATCGCATCCAGTCGCAAACCATCAAAATGATAATCGCTAAGCCACATGTCAACGTTCTTAATCACCATCTGACGAACCTGATCAGAATAATCATCGTCATAGTTGATGGCATCTCCCCACGGTGTTTGATAGCGATGCGTATGATAGGGAGCGAAACTACCAAAGTAATTGCCATTGGGACCAAAATGGTTGTAAATGACGTCGAGTATGACAGCCAAACCTTTCTGGTGGCAGGTATCGACCAGCTTTTTGAGTTCTTCTGGCCTTCCGTAAGCAGCATGGGGTGAAAAAGGAAAAACGCTATCGTAACCCCACCCATAATTGCCGGAGAATGTCGTAACTGGCATTAATTCAATATGAGTCACACCCAATTCGAGTAAATAGTCGAGCTTATTTATGATGTCGACAAATTGCCCACCAGCAGTGAAAGTGCCGACATGGAGCTCGTATATAATTGCTTTTTGCCAAGGTGGAGGCGTAAAGTTTTGATCGTTCCAGGAAAAACTTGAATGATCGATGAGTTCTGAAGGGCCATCGATACCTTGAGGCTGAAAATGGGAGCAGGGATCGGGTACGATTTGATCATCATCAATTCTATATTGATAGAAGCAAGGTTTATCCGTACTGATCTGCACGGAATGAGTCCACATATCGTCGCTGTTTTTATTTAATGAGAACTCTTGTGTGCTGCCATCTTGTGAAATAATGAGCTTCATGCTTTTACATTGAGGCGACCACACGCTGAATTCATGAATCATCTTGAACCTCGTGTTTTTGTTTTGACAATAAAGCTGGCTGGAAAATGCTGCCAAACTGTTTTTAATGGATAAGGCTGTGATGAGATCTTTTTATGATTTATGAGGTCATACCATTCACCTTCAGGAAGATGAATGCTGGCATTCTTGGCCGGCTCTCGATAGCGATAAGGAAATCGCGAAGTGATGACACAGACATCGTTTCCTCTTAAGTAACCCATAATCGCTGGATTGTCGCAATTGTCGATTTGTAGAGCTTGATAACGACTTCCGGCTTGAAAAGCCTGCCAATATTCCTGTCGAGTTTTCAAAACCATCTGTACCAGTTTCAGTTTTGTTAAAGGCTTACCGAGTTCATGATTATGGCTATTAAATTGAGGGTTTTTGCAATGTTCCAGGAGCTTGGATAAACTTGGGTAATCAACCTTTCGACGATTGTCAGGATCGACCAGAGAAAATTGATAGGTCTCACAGCCTTGATAGATATCCGGTATGCCGGGAGATGTGAGTTTTATCAGTGTTTGGTTCAGTGAGTTTAAAAAACCAAACGGCGCTATATGCTCAACAAAGGATTGCACTGACTCTGTGAATTCTCGTAGATCATAAAGCTTTTCGATGACTTCATTGAGATGCTTTTCAAATTCTATATTGGGAGAACGCCAGCTGGTTTGAATATCAGCTTCGCGAGCTGATTTAATCATAAATTCCTGGAAGCGCTGTAGATCTATGGGCCAGCAACCAACAAGATTTTGATACATGAAATAGCTGGTGCGTAGATCCACCATTGCCTCAGGATCGACGCGCTGTTTCAGTTCCTGCCAAGCCTGTACTTTTTGCATCCACATATCCGGAATTTCGCTTATGACAGCTAAACGAGCTCTGACATCCTCGCTTCTTTTCGTGTCGTGCGTTGAAGTAGCAAGCAAGGATTTCGGCCATTTTTTATTGCGCTTCATCTGTCTTTGATGAAATTCATCTATGTTGATACCAAATCGCATGGGATCTGAGCCGACCTCATTAAGTAATACCATGCGGTTATAGCTGTAAAAAACCTGGTCTTCGACCGCTTTTGCCGTGACAGGGCTGGTCAGTTTTTGTAAGTAATCAAGAAAGGTTTGCTCAGCAGGGGTTCGCAGATCATCATGGATGAGCGCTTGAAAATAATGAGCCAGTGATGTTAAACGAAGCTTATTTTGTGGTATCCTTGATAAAGCGTCTTGCCAATAGTGAATGCTTTGTTGTTGAATTTCTTCGCTTTGTCCAATCCGAAGGTACGTGCGATAGACTTGAAGAGAGCAAACTATCTCAGCTAAAAACGTCTCACAATCACCAACAGAATGATCAGTCGTGCTTCGATTGGTATAGACTAAGTCATAAAAAAGACGAACGATTCTTTGAAAATCAGCGTTAAGATCACCTTGGAGTAAGCGTTTCTTTTGTTCCTTTACCATAAGATTATAATCATCATGTTCCTGAATAAACTCGGCATAGAAATTAGTGAACTTTGATTCAAAATCTTTCAGAACAAAAAATGCATTGATGTCGGCAAGAAAATCATAACCTGTTGTGCCATCAATAGGCCAGTTAGGTAATTCTTCATGGGATTCTAGAATTTTTTCCGCTAAAATCAGCGCGTTCGGGCAGGCTTGGCGAAGATCTTGAAAATATAGAGTAGGTTGGCTAAGGCCATCCGGGTGGTCGACCCGCAAGCCATCAATCAATTCTTGCTCATATAGATCGAAAATGAGTTCATGAGACCGTTGAAAAACATCATATTTTTCTTCTTTGATGGCGATGAGATCACTAATGGTGAAGAAACGACGGTAATTAACCAAGTAGCGTCCATTTTTCCACCAAACTAGTTTGTAATACTGCTGATCCAGGACATTTCTAATCAGCTCATCATAGCGCGCCGGTTCGTTCCAATAGTCTTGCCAGGAAGCACATATTTCAGAATTTTCTCGGTAAAAATTCTGTAATGACTGGGTGATGTTTAGGTGGTAATCATGAAAACTTTCTTTCGATACGAAGAACCGGTTTAAAGACTTTGGTTTAAGTTTCTTTAGACTTTGAATGATAGGGTCAAGTAATTCGTGCTTTTGCGGAACTTCTTTTAAGAGTTCAAATATACCCTGAAGGTTAATAGGAATTTTTTGGTCGAAATAGCTAAGTTGAAAACTTCCGCCCGTCCATTCCAGTGATAATTGTCGGGAATCGATGATCTGTATCAAGGGTTCACCTAATATGGGCAGAACGATTTTATCGCGATAAGGTATTTGTGAGAGCTCTGTCCAGTAGATGTCAAAAAAATCTTCGAAAAAACTCCAGCTACCTTTTTCCAGCACATCTCGCCACCAAAGATTTGCTTTGGGGTCAGCACTCATATGATTTGGTACAATATCGAGAATGATCTTTAATCCCATCTGTTTGCTGCTCACCGCGAGACGACGAAATGTCTCGATCCCACCTATACTTTCACAGATGCTCGTCGGGTCAGCGATATCATAGCCATGCGTGCTCGACTCAGGTGCTTTGAAAATGGGAGACAGATAGAGATGAGTGATGCCCAAATTTTTCAAATATGGGAGCAACTCAATCACTGCGGGAAAATCGATTGAGTCTCGAAGTTGGATGCGATAGGAAACAGGTGCTGAAGTTTCCATAATAAAGTCATCCTATTAAAATGAATTGTACCTTGGGCTTCCTATTTTATATGTCGTTTTGTGCGTCACTAGGCAAACGGAAGACTATGATCGAGCGAGGTGGCATCACCACGTCTCGTTCCATAAATGAGACAACAGGCCCTAATGGATGCGAGGTGTCGATAATTTTTTCCCATGGTCCCTTGACGATATAGTCTGGAATTTTCACGTCTACTGCTTCTGAGTGGGCATTAAAATAGATCAGAAGAGTGTGGCTAACGATCGGATCACCCCATTCATCCACTTCATCAGTCATATGGCCGTGCCATTGCACCCCAAAGCAGCGAATAAAATCGGCTTCCCAGGACTCATCGATCATCTCTCGACCAGTGCTTTCGAGCCAGATCACATCTTTTGTATCGGCGCTACGGATGCTGCGGCCTTGAAAAAAGCGTCTACGAGTCAAGACGAGGTGCTCTTTGCGAAAGCGAATCACTCGCCGAACAAACTTCATCAATTCTTTCTGTCGATGATTGAGGTTCCAATTGAGCCAGGTAATCTCGTTGTCTTGACAGTAACCGTTGTTATTCCCATGTTGTGAGTTACCAATTTCATCCCCTGAAAGGAGCATAGGTACGCCTTGAGATAGCATCAATGTAGTGATGAAATTGCGTGCCTGTTGGTAGCGGATATCAAGAATTTCGGCGTTGTTCGTTGGCCCCTCGACCCCATAATTGCAGCTATAATTATGATCCGACCCGTCACGATTTTCTTCCAGATTAGCTTGATTGTGCTTCTTATTATAAGAAACAAGATCATAAAGGGTAAATCCGTCATGACAAGTCACGAAGTTGATACTGGCATATGGCCTGCGTCCGCTGTTTTCATAGAGATCACTGCTGCCACAGAGGCGAGTGGCAAATTCCGACAAACTATTGGTATCTCCTCGCCAAAAATGTCGAACCGTATCTCGGTATTTGCCGTTCCACTCAGTCCACAATACAGGAAAGTTTCCTACCTGATAACCACCGTCGCCCAAGTCCCAGGGTTCGGCGATGAGCTTGACTTGTGAGATGATGGGGTCCTGGTGAATGATATCGAAAAACGCTCCCAGTTTGTCGACTTCGTGTAATTCGCGGGCCAAGGCACTCGCTAAATCAAAGCGAAAGCCATCGACATGCATCTCCAGAATCCAGTACCGGAGACTGTCCATGATGAGTTGCAAAACCCTGGGATGGCGCATATTCAAAGTATTACCGCAGCCAGTAAAGTCCTGATAATATCTAGGACTGTCATTCATAAGCCGATAATAGGATGAGTTGTCGATGCCGCGAAACGAAAAGGAAGGACCCAAATGATTGCCTTCGCAGGTATGGTTGTAAACCACATCCAATATCACCTCGATTCCCGCAGCGTGCAAGGTTCGCACCATCGTTTTAAACTCTTGCACAGCTTCACTGCCGGTTTGCCCGGCAGTATAGCGGATATCAGGAGCAAAATATGCTAGGGTGTTGTACCCCCAATAATTACCTAATTGATGCTCGGCTAGATGGCGATCATCGACATGGTGGTGCACGGGGAGTAGCTCAATTGCTGTCACTCCTAAGTCTTTTAAATAACGAATCGAGCTTTCGCTGGCTAAACCGGCGTAAGTTCCACGAAACTTCTCTTGGATGCGGTTATTGATCGCCGAAAAGCCTTTGACATGCATTTCATAGATAATCGTTTTATGCCAGGGTGTATTCGGACGGATATCCGTGCCCCAGGTGAAGGCGGTATCTACGACGGTTGCTAATGGAGCAAAAGCAGCGCTGTCGCGCTGATCCATGACGAGATCTTCGTCTTCATGACCAACTTCATAGGCAAATAGCTCATCAGACCAACGTACACTCCTTCCCACAGCTTTGGCATAAGGATCAAATACGATCTTATAAGGATTGAAGCGGTGGCCTTCTTCGGGTATGTACGGACCATAAATGCGATAACCATAAAGTTGGCCAGGTCTGATGTCGGGAAAGTATCCATGCCAAACTTGATCAGTTTGCTCAGGTAAGACAATACGTGTCCATTCATGTTTATCATTGGGACTATGGAATAAGCAGAGTTCAATTTTTTCAGCATTTTCGGAAAATATAGCAAAATTGACCCCTGCTCCGTCCCATGTCGCTCCTAAGGGATAAGGGACACCGGGACGGACTCGCATTGATTGTGCAGCTTCATATAGACTTGCTTTTGTCATAGCTTGCCATCTCCATGGAAAAAAATACGGCTGATAAAGGCGGAAGAACCAAGTTTAACGAATGCCAGTGGCCATGAAAAGGGACAGGTGTAGCCTGACGCGAGCCATAATTTCCAACTCCTGATCCACCGTACTCCAACGCATCTGTATTAAGGATCTCATACCATGTCCCATCGTAGGGTACACCGATGCGATAGTTTCTGCGAATCATCGGAGTTAAGTTGAAGACGCATAGTATCGTTTGCTTTTGATCAACAGTTCGGCGGAGGTAACTTATAATCGAGTTGGTATGATCATTCGTGTCAACCCATGCGAAGCCGGCTGTGCTGAAATCACTTTCGTGGAAGGCAGGAGCTTTTAAGTAAAGACCATTCAACTCCCTTACAAAACGCATCAGCGCATTATTTTCGGGCTGTTCCGCTTCACTCCAGTCGAGACTGCTATCATGGTTCCATTCTTTTGACTGGCCGAATTCTGATCCCATGAATAATAGTTTTTTTCCGGGCTGTGACATCATATAGGCATACAGATTCCGCAAGTTGGCAAACTTTTGCCAACGATCGCCAGGCATTTTATTAATCAGGCTATATTTTCCATGCACCACTTCATCGTGAGATAAAGAAAGGACAAAGTTTTCATGAAAGCTATAGACGCTACGAAAGGTCAATTGGTGCTGGTGAAATTGACGGTAAACGGGCTCCTGCGAGAAATATTTGAGAGTATCGTGCATCCAGCCCATGTCCCATTTCATGCTAAAGCCAAGTCCGCCTTGATCGACAGGACGGCTGACTTGAGGCCAAGCTGTCGACTCTTCTGCAATGGTTAAGACATCCGAAAAACGTTGATGAATGGTTTGATTGAGTTGCTTTAAAAAGCTGATCGCTTCCAGGTTTTCCCTGCCCCCGTACTGATTGGGCACCCATTCACCTTCACGACGGGAATAATCCAAATAAAGCATGGACGCTACGGCGTCGACGCGTAAACCATCAATGTGAAATTCTTCCAGCCAGAAGAGGGCATTACTGATAAGAAAACTTCGAACTTCCGGGCGTCCGTAATCAAATATGTAGCTTCCCCAGTCCTGGTGGTATCCCTTGCGTGGATCGCTATACTCAAACAGGTGTGATCCGTCGAAGTCATACAAGGCGAAGCTATCTCCAGGAAAGTGGGAGGGCACCCAATCAAGAATCACGCCGATACCTGCCTGGTGCAAGGTATCAATGAGAAACTTCAAATCGTCCGGCGTACCGTAACGATGCGTCGGCGCAAAAAAGCCGGTAACCTGATATCCCCACGAACCGTAAAAGGGGTGTTCCATGATTGGCATGAGTTCGACATGGGTATAATTCATCTGCTTTAAGAAATCCGGTAAAGTTTCAGCTAGATCTCGATAGCTTAGAAACCCCCAGCCGTTTTGTGTTTTTTTCCGTCGCCACGAACCAACGTGGAGCTCATAGATATTGATGGGCTGGTCCAGACTTTGTTTTTCGACTCTCTCTTGTAGCCAGTCTTCATCCTTCCAAGCATGCTTTGTTTGCCAAATCGTGACATTATGTTCTTGGTTGTTGTTGCGAAAAAAGCGACCGAAAGGATCAGATTTCCATATATATTGATTTTGATACGAAGTTTTAATGAGAAACTTGTATTCTTGATCGGCTCTAGCGTCTGCGACAAAGGTCTGCCATATCCCTGCAGCAGAATCAAATTCTAGTTGATTCCGGAATGGGTCCCACTCATTAAAGTCTCCAGCGACATAGACTTCAGAAGCAGTTGGCGCCCATACACCGAAACGCACACCTTCGACCCCACGAAACCGGCAAAGATGAGCACCCAGCTTGTCATATAAGCGCTGATGTGTTCCCTCTTTGAAGAGGTAACAATCGAAGTCTTGAAACCATTCATGTTCAAAATTCTGAGCTGAGCGGCCATCGCGATCTTTAAGCATTTTGGCGACGGCAGGCTCGCGACCTCTTTCTTCCAAATTCATGCTGAGAACCCGCTTTCTTTAAGTTACCAGAATTTCAATTAATCCATTTAAGGGGATATTGAGCCAATCAGGTCTGTTATTTACCTCATAAATGATTTCATATAGCACCTTTTCAATCAGCTGACTGTCTGTCAGCAGAAGAAAATGAGCGTCATTTTTAGGGATTAACGGACTGTCATGCATATGTTTACGATATTGCCGTAAAAACTCGCTCTGTATCCACCGTGACCATTCCTGAAGGTAGGGCTCAAGCTGTTCTCGATCTTCGGCTCGTTGGAAGCTGCGCAGAGTATAACGACTAACATAGTCAAAAGATCTCATCATTCCCGCGACGTCTTTAATCGGAGAGCGCTTAATCCTTCTTTCTCCAATGGTGCGGGCAGGTTCGCCTTCAAAGTCGAGGATAATAAAGTCGACCCCGGTGAATAAAATCTGTCCTAGATGTAAGTCGCCATGGCAACGAATGCGGGAAGCTTCAATGGTCTGATTTTTAAGGTTCTCAATTCGCTCATAAATTTTGCCACGACTTTCAATAACCTCTGCTGCCAGTTTTTGCGTAGGAGCATCAAGACTATCAAATTTTTCTTTCAGTAGGGCCTGTACTTTTTCCGTCCAGTTTCGTAAGGACTGAAACATGGAACGTTGATAGAAGGGGGTAAATTCTTCTGGCTCAAAGTCAGGCTGACTATCGGTTTGGCCTAAAGTCAAATGCATATCTGCAACTGCCTGTGCTAGCTTATCCACATGATCCAGGTAATACGCTGAAGGAATTGAGATATAATGCGGAAGATCTGACTCTAAGCGCTTGCGTAATGAAACAGAAGGGATACCTTCTTTTAAGAAATCATTTTTTTCAGTTAAGAACTCTTCACAATTTTTCCTGAGATAATCGATGGTAAACTTCCAGGCATCATTTTCATTGCGAACAAATTCCTGGACAATACTTAACGTGTACTCTTTTCTATCAGACTTTAAGGTTAACCATGCATCAACTTTAGGAACCTTGCTGAAATCATGCTGGGCGAGGAAACTTGTCATTTCAACTTCAGGGTTTAAGCCCGGTTCCATGCGACGATAAAGCTTCAAGAAGAACAGGTCTTCATAGATGACGCCACTATTGCTTTGTTCAAAACTTCGATAGCTTGGTACTGGTGGCTTATCAATGTCTTTAAAGGACTGGCGATTGAAGATTTGTACTTGAATTTTTTGCTGGCGTACGGCCTGGAATTCCCGTGGGTGAAGGAATAGATTAAAAAGTTCTTTATAGAATTCTTCTTGAATCGTTCCGTCGTAATAGACTGCTGTGCCAATCTCTTTATCATCAACAACATAATCGGAAATGATTAACTCTGGATTTTCCTCTTTCAACTGCTTTGCATGTTGACCTTCAACATAGCCAATTGTAATCAGATATTGATCTGCAGTTCCATCACGATACTGAATGTTGACCAGACCAAATGCATAAAGGCTTCTGTTATTACCCCGATCAAGTGGTATAACGTCTTGTATCATGATGTCTTCAATATCTTTCGCTTTTGCGGCATACCAACGCATACGCGTTAAGTAAGTGGCTAGATCTTCTTCAAAACGATCTTTCATGGCCGTTTGAAGAACATCTTGAAAAGGATTAGACCCTTTGCGTATCACGTTTTTATAACGATGCATGGTGGGTCGACTTGGTTCCATTAGGTCTTTCTTCTTCAGATAGAACCAGTAAAAGCCAAACGGTCCTAAAGTAATAAAATAGGGCAGCTTCCCAATAGCAGGGAAATCAGTGCGACCGAATAATTCTACTGGTACACAGCCGTTGAATGACTCCAGATTCAGTTCCACGTATTCGGCTCGTCGTGATAAATTGGCAACAACCAAAATGGTTTCATCGCCAAGTGTTCGGGTGTAAGCCAGGACTTTGGTATTTTCCGGATAGAGAAAATCTAGTTTTCCCCGACTCAATGAGAGAAAGTTTTTACGGGTATTGATGAGCCTTTTTGTCCACCAGAGAAGTGAATTGGAGTTCTTATGCTGGTTTTCGACATTCACTGTTTCATAGTGGTATTCCGAGCTGATAATAACAGGCAGGAACAGTCTCTGCGGATCAGCTTTTGAAAATCCGGCATTACGATCAGGAGTCCATTGAAATGGTGTACGAACACCATTCCTGTCACCAAGAAATATATTATCGCCCATACCAATTTCGTCACCATAATAGATGACAGGTGTTCCAGGTAGAGAAAATAATATACCGTTAAGAAGTTCAATTTGCCGCCGATCATTTTGTAGCAATGGTGCCATTCGATGGCGGATTCCTAAATTGATTTTTGCCTGAGGATCGGTGGCGTAACTATTATACATATAGTCACGCTCTTCATCCGTGACCATTTCTAGTGTTAATTCATCGTGGTTTCTAAGAAATGTCGCCCACTGGCAGCTTTCTGGTATAGCTGGAGTTTGGCTGAGAATGTCAACGATAGAAAAGCGATCTTCCAAACGCACAGCCATAAAAAGCCTGGGCATCAGTGGAAAGTGAAAGCACATATGACATTCGTCACTGTCACCAAAATAGGCAACCGCATCTTCCGGCCATTGGTTGGCTTCTGCAAGGAGCATGCGGTTATTGTAGTTCTCATCAATATATTTTCGTAAAGTCTTGAGATAATCATGAGTTTCGGGAAGGTTTTCGCAGCTGGTACCCTCCTTTTCGAATAAATATGGAACAGCATCCAAGCGAACACCGTCAATACCCAGCTTGAACCAGAAATCCACCACCTCAAGAACTTTTTTGCGAACCTCCGGATTCTCAAAGTTTAAATCTGGTTGGTGCGAATAAAAGCGATGCCAATAATAACTTTTTGCGACGGGGTCCCAAGTCCAATTAGAAAGTTCAAAGTCCTTAAATATGATCCTTGTGCCCTTATATTTCGAAGGATCGTCGCTCCAAACATAGAATTCTCGCCAATAGCTACCTGGTGGACTTTTTCGAGATTTTTGAAACCATTCATGCTGATCAGATGTATGGTTCAGAACTAGTTCGGTAATGACCTTGATATTTCGACTGTGAGCTTCATCGAGAAATTGTTGAAAATCTTCAAGTGTCCCATACAAGGGGTTGATCGCATCATATTTAGCGATGTCATATCCATCATCACGTTGAGGTGATGGATAAAAAGGCAAGAGCCATACGGCTGTCACACCTAAATCTGATAAATAGTCCAACTTTCGAATGAGACCTTGGAAGTCGCCAATGCCATCATCATCGCTATCGCAAAAAGCACGAACATGGAGTTCATAGATGATCGAGTCCTTGTACCAGAGAGACTCATCGCTCTGTTCGGCTGGGTTTTCGTGTAAAAACGTGCCTTCCTGCATGATCTCCCCCTATTGGAATCATTATAATTCGTCAGTCAACGGCTGCTGGATATTGTATATATGGAATATTTTTGCTGGCATAAGTTGCGGATTGATTTCTATATAATGACGATCACCATGCCAACTGACGACTTCATCACTTATCAAATCGTGAGCCTCGATTGGACTACCTGGGGGGACAGGTATCGTCCCATGTGGGAGGTGGAAATGACAAGAGTTTGTTTGATGAGAGCTTAAGTTGATCACAACGATCAGATAATCGAGGCTGTCGTCGTCATATTTGAGGAAGCTAAGCATCTCATCGTGATGGCATTCTAAAAATATGTGATTGCCTGTTCTTTGTAGAGCTGGATGCTGATAGCGGATTTGATTCAATCGTTTGATTACAGGCCCTAAGTGCCATGGTGGAAGGGTTTTGGGCCATTGCTTCAATTCATATTTCTCAGAATCGAGGTATTCCTCACTAGAAAGGTTTAAACCTTGGCTATAACAAAGTTCAAAAGCTGGTCCGTATATGCCATAGTTGCTGCTTAGAGTTGCTGCTAGCATGAGGCGTTTGATAAAAGCAGGTCTCTGTTGATCCCGTAGATCGCTTGGCAATATATCTGGTGTATTTGGCCAGAAATTTGGTCGAAAAACATAGCTGACAGGTGGTTTATTGAGTTCATTCATGTATTCGATGATCTCGTGCTTGCTATGTCTCCATGTGAAGTAAGTATAGGACTGCGAAAAGCCAGATTTAGCCAGCCAGTACATGCGATGTGGTCGAGTAAAGGCTTCAGATAGAAACACAGCGTCTGGATATTCACTGCGTATTCCTTCAAGACACCACTGCCAAAACGGAAAGGATTTGGTGTGGGGATTGTCGACACGGAAGATACGAACTCCTTTATCACACCAAAATAGAAAAACGCTTTTTAACTCCTCCCACAGATTTTGCCAGTCATCGCTTTCAAAGTTTATCGGATATATATCCTGATATTTTTTCGGCGGATTTTCGGCATAATGTATGCTGCCATCCGGTCTTTGATAAAACCAGTTTGGATGCTTGCGAACATACGGATGATCGGGAGAACACTGAAAAGCAATGTCCAGCGCTATGTGCAAATTTAACCGTTTTGCCTCAGCGACAAATTCATGGAAGTCATCGAATGTTCCTAGATCGGAGTGAATGGCTTTGTGACCACCACTTTGATCGCCGATGGCCCATGGGCTCCCGACATCATCTGACTTGGCACGCGTATTATTATTTTTTCCTTTACGATAGCTCTGACCTATCGGGTGAATGGGAGGCAAATAAACGACATGAAATCCCATGTCAGCGACCCATTGCAAATGCTTCTTGGCATCAACTAAAGTTCCATGGCGTTTTTCTTCTGAGCCAAGCGATCGCGGAAAAAATTCATACCAGCTACTGAAACCCGCGATTGATGGCTCCACCAAGACAGAATAAATTGGACTTTCCTGAAAGCTCAGAGGATCGATGACTTTCTGAAAGGATTCAATGAGAGTGGCACTTTCCAGGTGCTGTTTCAACTCTAATAGAGATTGGGGTTGGTCAACATATTGTTGCAGAAAATTTAAGATATCTTGATAAAATCTCTCAGAACTTACCTTTATCAGTTGGTCTTTGATGCTTTTTAGCTGCTGAAGGCCTTCCAGAATATCCGATTTTTCAAGTTGATCAGCGTTAAGTTTTTTTAAGGAGTTTTTGCGCCAGCTATTGAACCTGTCGACCCAGGACTCAACCGAAAAGTAATACTTTCCGATTTTGATACTGGCAAATTTTCCGCTCCACTCATCATTGCCATTATTAAGCAGAAAGACTTCATGAGGACTATCTTGCTGACTCTCATGCCAATATTTTAAGCGCACACAGATTTCATCATGGCCATCGCAAATGACGACGGCCTTAACGTCAACGACTTCTCCCACACATCTTTTTACAGAGAAAAGTCCCTGATTTACAGTGGGTTGGATGTCGTCAATGATGACACGACTTGGTGCGGTGGCATTTTTTTTGTCAGCCATACTGATAGCGCCTATCATTTATATATACTTAAACTAAACTGCCATGAATAAATAAAATCAGTTCCAAAGAAGCTGATCAAATTATTATCGCATTAAGCAGGATTTTGCTGATTATTGATGAGTTGCTCTGCTTTGAGCCAATCATCAACCTCATACCCAGGTTGAAATCCACGTTCTTCTGCGAGAAAGTATGCTGTTTCTTTTATCCGATGCATACGATCGTCTGAGAATTGAGATGGCGAAGCTTTGCTGCTAGCACCTTCCACAGTTTTAGCTGGTGATACCGCAGGCCCTTTGGTTTCCCGACTTCTTGTAATTGGAATAGATTTTGCCTTGGCTTTTGCATCGGAGTTTTTCTGTAGATTTTTTTTTGCCATAATCAGCACCCCTTCAAAAATATCGACTATAGGAAAGATAGACCATTTCCAAGACCTTGCATGACTTCCGCAAAGATTAGCATTAGCATTGTGGAGATTTAAATAGCGTGATTTACCTAGGGCTTTTTGCTAGATGAAGTCATCGAGCAAAGCAGATAGGAAAAGAGGATTTAAGCTATAAAGTAAAAAAGGTGACTGGTGGTAACAATGTATAGAACAAAAATATTGTTATCTTCCAATTTTTCATCGACGGCGTTTAAAAATTTTTTGTAAACAACAAATTTTTTGCAGTATCAAAATCAAAAACTTGGGATTGAAGAAAAGCAATATGAAAAGGGCTTGCGGAAACAGGAACGGACAAGCAAACTCTGGATAGGGCAAGTATGTCATTTGTAAAAGTATCGTAAAAGCCCAGCTTCCAATCCCATCTCTTGTAAAACTAAGGTAAAACCCTCCGCCCTAGCATCGCTAAGCATGTAGCTTTCTTTTATAATTTCCGAAGAGCTCAATAGCTTGACGATGGATCATAGGAGTCACCATGGAAGCAACAACAAGGATAGAAAGCGCTCCCCAAAGCCGATCGCTTGAGGAAACTAATTGGATGGGCAGTTTGCCCTTCGCCCTCATGCACCTGGCAGGCTTAACAGCATTTTTCTTTGAATTTAACATGACCATGTTTTGGTTGTGCTTAGGTAGTTACTATTTGCGGATGTTCGCTATTACAGCAGGTTATCATCGCTATTTTTCGCATCGAGCTTTTAAAACATCACGAATCTTCCAGTTTTTTCTAGCCTTTTTAGCGCAGACCTCAGCACAAAAAGGCGCATTATGGTGGGCCTCTCATCACCGCCATCATCACAAGTACTCCGATACAGAAGAAGATGTTCATTCTCCAGGCAAGCGCGGTTTTTGGTGGTCTCAGTGTGGCTGGATTGTCTGTGATAAATATATAGACACCAACTGGAAGTATATTGGTGATTTTGCTCGCTTTCCTGAGCTTAAGTGGTTGAATAAATTCGGCCTTTTACCAGCAGTGGTTTATGCAGCAGCCATTTTTATGATTTGGGGCTGGGCTGGCTTATTTTGGGGCTTCTTCTTTTCGACGATGATCTTGTATCATGGCACCTTTTCCATTAACACTCTGACCCACATGTTTGGCAAAGTGCGCTATAAGTCAGGTGACGAAAGTCGCAATAGTATGCTCCTAGCGCTCATCACTTGTGGCGAAGGCTGGCATAACAATCATCATTATTATCAGGCTACAGCGAATCAGGGCTGGTTTTGGTGGGAAATTGATTTGTCATACTACGTTTTAAAAGTTCTTTCATGGTTTGGCATTGTTTGGGATCTGAGAAAACCACCAAAACATATCAAAGCGAATACCATCAAAGCACAAAAAGCCGCCGAATCAAAGGCTGCATAAAGCCCAGTGCTTTACGAATGTCCAATCTCTTAAAGCTCACCTATCAGAGGTGAGCTTTTTTTCTTGATGAACTACTGCCATCCAAACAAGTTATGGATGGAGTTTCGTGCTTCGGCGAGCGGGCAACCCCGACTCTCCACACCTAGGCCAGTTCCTGACCCGCAGCCTTAAAGGCGGCTGTGACCAAATATTATGTATGTGAACCATACGGTTTTTACACACGAAAGGATTTTTCCGTGCAACCCATACCAATTTCAAAGAACAGTGCTGGCGGTACTTTCAACCTTCCAGCAGGCGAAAGGATTGCTCACCGAAATGATTTTGACAAGCAAAAATTTCGGCTCACAATGGTCGGCCTTCACCACCAGCCAAGCCTCAGACACAAAAGCGTCCTACGGTAAGGCTGGAGCACTGGCCGACAATCCGGTAGACCTGACTAGGCAAATTCTAAAAGACACAAATTCTCATCAAGGTGAAGGTCTTGTAGCAAATTGCTAAAAGGCTGAGTCTCAGCTGTTTTCAGCCAAGAGGTAACCTATTGTCGCATATGACTTGTAGGAAAAAGGTGACGGTGTCAATTTTTATATGTAAGTTAATATGTTGAAAATATTTAATAAAGTAGAGAAAAATTCTGGTCAAAGCCTTGCTAGCAAAAGACAGTGGAGACGTATAAGCGAAAAATATCATAAAGGAGTTATGGAAATGCCTATTCGAGATATTTTGGAAAATCAATCTATTGTGGAATGCCGGGGCGAGCAAACAGTAAAAGACGCGGCGATGGCGATGCAAAGAGATAATGTCGGTGCTGTAGTGGTAACAAAAGACAATAAGGCACAAGGTGTAGTCACAGATCGTGATATCGCTTTGCGTTGTGTAGCGGAAGGTGAAGACCCAAATAAAATGCAATTAAAAGACATCATGACAAGTCCAGTCGTGACTGTTCGTAAAGATGAAGGTATTTACCACATCATCGATAAGATGAAAGATTCCCAATGCAGAAGAATCGTAATTGTCGATGAAAAAGAAAAGCCGATGGGCTTGATATCGTCAGGCGATCTTCTCAAGTTGCTCTTTCAGGAGCTTTCTATGTTGGAAGGCATTGTCACACCAGAAAAAGAAAAAATCAGGCGACATCAAGCGGCATCATAATGCCTATGTGTGCTCTGTGAGTCAAATACCCACTTCCTCAGGAGAAGTGGGTTTCTTTACTCGTAACGCAGTGCTGCCATTGGTGGGAGTTTTGCAGCTTTTCGCGCTGGATAAATCCCAAAAATCATCCCAACTCCAGATGAAAAGATGATCGCTAAAAGTATCGATGAACCTGTAATAACGGTTGACCAACCGGAAAAGATTTCTAAAACGACTGTGATAAGCCATGCAAATGAAACTCCAAGCAATCCACCTATCATGCTGACCGCAATGGATTCGACAAGAAACTGCAAAAGGATATCACCTGGTGTCGCGCCTACGGCTTTACGCAGGCCGATCTCTTTGGTGCGCTCGGTAACAGAAACTAGCATGATGTTCATGATTCCGATGCCCCCTACCAGTAGCGAAATCGATGCGATAGCCGATAAGAGGACGGTCATAATTCGCGTGTTTTGTGCCATGGCATCTTGTATTTCTGCCATGTTGCGGACACGGAAAGCCTCTTTTTGCTCCGCAGCTGGGATACGATGACGGCGATTCATCACCTCTAGAATCTTCGTTTCTACTTCTCTTGTCCAGGAAGCTTCTGTGACCTCGACATCAATAGCATCAACATAATTGCGCCCTAAAATACGAAACATGGCGGTGCGAAGAGGTACAATAATGATATCGTCCATGTTCCGCCAGCTCGTCGCGCCTTTTTCTGGAAGTACACCAATCACTTGATACATGACGCGATTGATCCGGATCGATTTTCCTAATGGGTTTTCCCCATCAAATAGTTCCTGCACTAGTGTCAGACCGATAACGGCGACGCGGGCACGCTGCAGATCTTCTTCCTCTGTAAAAAATCGACCAATGGCAGGTTGTGATGCACGCATTTGCGCATAGTCGGACGTCACTCCCTGGATGAAGGTATTCCAATTTTTATTCATATGAGTGACTTGCACACGGCCCGACACATTTGGAGCGATGCTTTTGACGCCAGCGATATTTTTTAAAGCTTCGCCATCTTCTATTGACAATCTGGTAACAGCTCCCGCCTCGGTCATCACACCTCCGGCTCCGCGAATAGCACCAGCTCTAAGTACGAGTAAATTGGAGCCAAGAGACGCCATTTGTTCTTCAATGGCCTTTTGTGCGCCTCGACCCAAGGCTAACATGGCGACGACAGCGGCGACACCAATCAAAATACCAAGCATGGAAAGCCCCGTCCTGACTTTGTTGGCAGTCAGTGTTTTCAGAGCTTGCTTACTATGCTGCCACAAGTCGATCAAACCAAAGCTTTGCCGTTGGTTCCTCGATTTTGCCTCTTGCCCATCCTTTTCGCTGTGAATCGGGGCAAGTCGCTCATCAGATTGAATTTCGCCATCTCGCATACGGATAAGGCGCTTTGCTTGATGACCAATTTCATCTTCATGTGTCACAAGCACGATCGTGATACCGCTGGCATTTAATTCTTTTAGAATAGTAATAATTTCTTTTTCACTGACAGAATCAAGGTTTCCCGTAGGTTCGTCGGCGAAAATGATTTTGGGCCGATTCACGAGGGAGCGGGCAATGGCGACTCGCTGCTGTTGACCACCTGAAAGCTCATTGGGCTTGTGATCGCTACGGCCGCCTAAGCCGACTTTTTCTAGCAGTTCTTTAGCCCATTTGTCATTGAACTTCCCCTCCGAGTAGAGGAGGGGAACCATGACATTTTCAGTGGCACTCATACGAGGTAATAAATTGAACTGCTGGAAGATAAAGCCGATCACTTTGCGACGCATGACGGCAAGTTCGGACTCGGAAAGTTGGGAAACCTCCTGACCAGCAAGTTTGTATGAGCCTGAGTCAGGTACGTCCAATAAACCAAGGACATGCATTAATGTTGATTTGCCCGAACCAGATGGGCCCATGATGGCGACAAAGTCACCTTCCTCAATTTTGAGAGAGACACTACTGAGCGCATGGACGACGGTATCGCCCATGACGTAATGCTTTTCAATGTCACGAATTTCAATCATCTGTTGTATCGCCTTAGCGTCGTCTTCGCCCGAAAGGCGAAAAGGGGCTTCCGCCTGATCCTGCAGCAGAACCCTCAAGCTCCTCCAAGAGCACAGTTTGATTGGCTTCCAACCCGTCTAGAATTTCTGCATGCTCAGTATCCATGATCCCAATTTTAACATTTTGCTCCAACGGCGGTTCTTTTGGTTTCGGGGAGGGCAGAAGTACATAGTACTCACCGCGTTTCACTTTCAAGGCTTCGACCGGCACCGCCAGCACCTGTTCTTTTTCTTCGACCACGAAAGTGACACTAGCTGTCATCCCGCTACGCATATAAGCTGGAGTCTCAACTGGTATGACATCGACCAGATAGGTCGTCACATTATTGATCGTTTGAGCATCGTAGGCGATTTTATCGACCTTTGCCGCTAGTGGACTTGATGAATAGGCATCAAGCACGATCGTCGCTTTTTGTCCAACCTTGACTTGGGCGATATCGGTTTCGTCAACCTGTGCCTTGACGGTTAAACGATCAGAAATAACCAATACTGCATCGGTGCTGGTGAAGGTTTGGCCGGGTTCCACATTTTTTAAAATGATCATGCCATTGATCGGCGCCAGTATCGGTGTTTGTCGATATAGCTCTTCCCAACGTTTCAATTCTTCTGGGCCACGAGCTCTAGCTGAGTCAATCAAGGCAGCACGCTCTGTAGAGCTCATCCAGGCGAGAATTTGCCCCTGTTTCACCATCTGCCCTTCCTGAACTAAAACCCGCTCCACACGGCCAGGGATAGGTGGTTTTATTTCTAATCTGTTTTGTGGCTGAACGACGCCGGTACTTTGCACGGTGAGAGTAATATCAACGAAGCTGGGGCTCACTTGTTGGTAGCTCGGCAGGACGACCTTGCTTTGTTTCCAATAGCGGTAAGCACCAAACGCAGCTGCGATGGCGATGACGACAAGTATCCATGGCCACTTTCTTGATTTTGACCTCTGCTTCACTGCAAAACCCCTATCCCTTGAACTTGTTCCCACGCAGCCTCTGCTGTGACCCGATCCCTTAGATTGATCAAGTAGTTTTGCTCACGGAGAATGAGATCGGTTTCAATGCGATCCCATTCTTCGAATGAAATCAGACCATTATTGTATTTTGTTCGGGCGACGTCAGCTCGAACCTGAGCGGCTTCCCGAAATCTTGATGTGACATTTAATTGCTCCTCAGCGGCAACAAGGTTGGTATAAGCTTGCTGGAGCCTCGCTAATAAATCACGATCTAAATTTTCCCGGTTAGTAAGAGCTTCATTATGACTGGCGCGAGCTTGTTCTAAAGACGCCTTATCACGGCCACCAGTAAATAAGGGGTAGTTCACGGCAACGCCGACACTCCATACTTTGGTGTCAGGAAACCAATCGTCGCCACGGCGGCTCATGTCTCCGCTTAGGCTCATTGTGGGAAAAAATCCAGACTTTGCAGTAGTTATACTGGACTTTGCAAGCAAAGTTTGCGTTTCAACCTGTTGAAACTCTAAACTCCTCGTAATGAGAGTTTGATAATCAGGTTGCTTAGGAGGGGGATGAGTGGGAACCTGGCCAACACCGATAAAATTTGACCTATCATTGCGGCCAAGGATGCGATTCAGTTGTGCTTGAGCCACCTGGATACGCTGGCTTGCTTGCAACTGGGCGAATTCAGCCTCCTTCAGATAGGCCTCTGATAGCATGACCGAGCCTTTGTTTTCCAGTCCACCTTCATAGCGCAGAACGACCAGATTAAAGTTTTCCGTGCGGCGCTTCATGATCTCATTCTGTAGATTAAAAGCCTCCTGTGCATATATTAAGCTTGAAAATGCCGACTTCAATTCGAAATTGAGGCGGGAGCGCAATTCGGCTTCTTCAAGACTTGCCAGATGCTTGCGTAGCTTTGCCTGCGTGACGTCTGCCTGATTACGAAATCCTTGGAAAATGGGATAAGCTAAGCTCAGAGACGCTGTGTAGTTATCGCCAGCATTCGTCGTGGCTATGGGGTTTGGGTTGCTGACTCGGCCATAACTATAGCCGACTGAGCTATTAATCTGAGGAAAAAAGCTGCTCTCGGCTTGACGGATCACTGCCTCGGTAGCCTGTATCCGTTCTTGGGCTCCACGTAATTCCGGATTGTGCTGTAAAGTTTCTTTGACTGCTTGCTCCCAATCAAGAGTTTCGTTAGCACAAAGCGGTGATGTGATGAGCAACAATATAGCCAGGAAACGGGAATAATGCTTCAATACGCGATACCTCATAAGCACTCATTTTTGTTCCTCGGTAGCTGGCTTAACGGGACGGGCAATTCTGCTAGAAAAGAATCATTTTGTCAAAATAACAAACTTAGATGAGAAGCTGATGAATGAAAAATGGGGAAGCCTTCGCGCTCTGGCGTTGTAGGCTTGTTTGCGTCGGAAAGGCAGCGCTCGGGAACTATGTTATGAGCACCCTCAGTGGCTGGCTAAGGGTGCTTCTTCAATCGTGATTAAGGCAGACGGAATAGCTGAGCAGAATTGTGGTAGAGGACTTGCTCGGCTTCTTCGAAGCTATAGCCGACTCGTTCCATACTTTCTAAAGTCGCGGTGATGTACTTTTCAGTTCCGCCAGGGAATCCTGGTCCATCGGAACCAAATATGGTGCGCTGAAGCAGATTTTTCTCTTTAATGGCAATAAGAATGTCGTCCATGTAATCACCCTGTGGGTCGTAGCTTTCTCGACCAAAAGCCGAAATTTCTAAATAGACATTCGGATAGGTTTCAGCAAGATCAAACACATCTTTTGAGAAGTCGTTACCTTCTTCATTAAAGTCAAATCCCATGTGGCCTAGAATAAATTTCACCTGTGGAAACTCGCGAATCGAACGCTCAAGACCTTTTGGATCATAGCTGCGTAGATAAAATTCTTTCTCTTCAACGCTATTCATATCATCAAGGTTGCGCAAAGGCGATGAGCCCACATGATGATAAACCGGGGCCTGAAGTTCGCCGGCTAAGCGATAGATGGAATCATACTGGCTATCATCAAGGGGAATGGAATTATGGATGAAGGCGAGTTTGATCCCGTTGATTTGTGGATGTGCGAGTGCTTGACGAAGCCTTTGAAGTTCTTGCTCTTCATTGATTTGCCAATCCATGACTCCTAAGCTGGCCAGGCCAAAGAAGTAGGGCTTTTGATCGGGCCCCACATTGCGTCGATCATCGAGATAACTGATGATCTGCTCATTGTTGGTCACACCCCAGGTCTCGGGAGCATAAACAGCAAATAAACCACAATGGGTTAAACCAGCTTTTTCACACTCACTTTTGATACCGATAAACGCCCCATAGGGATTCAGCATAAAGCCACTGACAGCCGAAAGCGAAAAATCCTTAAGAAACTTAGGTAGAAAAGCAGGCAATGTTTCTCGTAAGAAAGCTTTGCCGATAGGCCCCATGGTTTCATAGCGGCCTGGATGCATATGAATATCGACGGATTTAATTTTCTGCCCTAAGTAGGTCTTTTGTTTGCTATCGGGATTACCCCAAGAGCCAAATACCAGCGTCGATGACAAGGCTAAACTTGATAACAATAATAGCGCACCGCTTTTTTTATGCAGCTTTGTGGGCATGGCGAAAACCTCATGGTATAGCATGTTTGTCGAAAAAGAGTCTTGCCATACCTGATAGCGAAAATGTGAAGCTTGAGCAAGTTCTCTTAAGTAAGCATCTCCTTAAGAGGCTCCATCCAAAACTATGAGTTGCCCGCGTAATGCTTGTCGGTAAAGGTTTTGAATAAAGGATGGGTCGTGAATTTTTTCTAAATGCTTTAGTCCAAAATGGTAGCGAGCTGCAGCAGTAAAGTAGTCGCAAAATGCTGCATTTATTGCGGCACCGCTGACAGAACCAACCACGGGAACCGCTGTCGACATGACTTTCCGGGATACTGATACTTGAAAGTAACTAGCAATTTTATTCAAAAAACTAACGATGATGGGAGCGCTGTGTTGATCGAGTGCTTTGAAGAGCTGCTTACTGGAGTGTTGCGTGATAAAGCTCGCTGCATCTCGAATCAGCTGTGCACAGGCAATTCTGGTTGTGAGATATGCCTCATCCATTTCATCATCGGCATGGGATTTATCTGAGCCTAGGGTGAAAATGAATAAGCATTCCATTTGAATTTGTGGGTCATGCAAGTCATGTCCCCACTCCCGAGCTGTATTCAATATGGAGCGTAAAATCAAACTTGTAGAAATTGGTAGCTCTATTGGAAGGGCTGCAATGCCTACCCATCCCCCAACAGCTCCGCTAGCTGCCGTCATTGCTGTGTGACCCCAAAAACTATATTGAATTTGTTGGAGAGTTTGCTGCCAATCCTCCGGAGGGCTCGATTTTTCTGGTAGTGTGCGTAAAGCCAGCTTTAATGCGATATTTAGTGAAGACTCAATAACTTGAGTCAATTGGTTTTTGACTATAGGTGGCAGGCTTTTTTGTAAGATATCCATGGGCTGACCGATGAGATTGGCAAGCCGGATGAGCAGATTCGGATTTTCGAGAAAAAGAGCAGCATCTTTGATGAATTGGACTTCGCTGTTGGTCAACTGTCTCTTCATTGTCGCCCTCTATAGATTTAAGGCTTCCATTGATAACTTTCGACAAACAATTTGAAATTTTGAAAGTCCTCATAAAAGCGTTTTTGCATGGTTTCTTCGGCGAAACGACCCATAAGCTTTCCGACTAAACCCTGCCAAATGAATTGTACATCGATGCTCCAATTGGTTGCTCGATCGGGCTGAGAACGAAAAAGATGTCTCATTTTGCTCTCGCCAAATCGACCAGTATAGAGAGCTGCAAATTCAGACATGGGTTTGTTTTCTAGTATTGTCTCGGTCATAGAGATAATCTGACCTAGTTCCATATATTGCAATTGACTTTTTGCTCCTGGTGAGCCGACTTCCCCACTTTGATGACGGTAGTCTTTGAGCCTGGGCTGCCAAAATTTGAGATAGGAAGGATCTGAAAAGGCTTGCCAGACGATGTCGAGCGGCTGGTAGATAATAAGTTCAAAGCTTCGCTTCATGTTTTCACCATGTTACATTATTCAAACAAGACGCAGAATGGTGACTATAGTACCATGATAATGAACAGAGGATGAATTGGTCTAGAAGAAGCAGAAAATGTTCCGTTCTGTTCAAATTGCTTGATCTTCGAGCGGAAATAACACGGAAAAACCTCCGAAGAATCTTGACCCAGGACTTGCTTTTGCATAAATTATTCACTTAACACTTGGAAATTGATACTGGGATGGGATTTTCACAATTCAAAGTATCTACATAACCATTGATTAAAGTAGTAGGGTGATGGCAAATTTTGTTCAAAAGCTTGGTTTGGAAAATCATCAGGAAATTGTAGTCCTCAATGCTCCCAAGGAATTTGCTGCTGAACTTACGAATTTAAGGAAGACCTTCCAAGTAGCGGTTTCGCTAAAAAAATCGAAATCAGTTTCGTTTATCCTCGTCTTTGTGAAAGCACAAAAAGAAGTGGATATGCTAATACCAGCCCTGACAGCTCGTTTAAGCCCTGAAGTGGTCCTGTGGATGGCTTACCCGGACGGGTCTTCCAAAAAATATCGAACGGAAATTACTCGCGATAAAGGTTGGGACATTTTAGGTACGCATGGCTTTCAAAGCATACGTCGACAAACTCTCGACGATGACTGGAGCGCGCTATGCTTTCAAAAGATTGACTACCTGAAAAAATCTGCAAACGATGGCGATGTGCTTACCAATCTTTCAAATGATAAGCGGCAAGTTAAAAAATCATCATAGCTTGCTACAGGATGCCGTACAAAGCCTTGCTCTACGCATGATGGCTTATTGCAAACAGAACTCACGTACTAACTCGTTTGCTGTTTGATCAGTTGGGCAATTCAATTCGTCTTTGGCAATTGTACTACCCAGTGGGTTTCCTGCTAAGCCCAATTCAGAGCTGACCGGTAATGATTTCGCATTAGTCAGAGAAGCAATCTGGTTGCCATTGAGCAATACATAGGCGACTTCCGTGAAATTGACGGCTGGCGACAAGTCAGTAATAAGATTGTTGTGACCTTCAAAAAACTCCAGAGCCGTCATTCCAGAAAGTGGTTCAATAGAGCTGATGTTGTTATCACTGATAAAAAGCTCATGTATTTTTGTGAGCTTACGTAAAGGCTCCAAATCACTGACTTGGTTGTTACGCATTTCTAAGTTGTTCAGTTCTACTAAATTACTGATAGGTGCCAGATCTGTGATCGTGTTGTCAGAGATACGCAGATCGGTAAGCTTGGTCAATGTTGCAATGGGGCTCAGATCGGTGATCGCGTTAAAACTGACCCACAGAGTATCCAAGTCGGTGAAAGCAGAAATAGCCGTGAGGACACTGATTTCGTTGCCCACAGCCTTAAGGAATTTGAGAGACTTGAGATTTGCAATGGGTTCAAGATTGCTGATCAAATTATCAGAAAAATCTAAGGTTTCGAGGGAAGCATGACTCGCTATCGCCTCTAAATCACTGATTTGATTGCTGGAAATATCAAGTGAAAGAAGGTGATTAAAAAACGATAATGGTTTGAGGTCCTTGATGCCACGGTCTCGAAGCTCTAATCCGGTGGATCCCTCGATCTTTAATTGGAGCTCCGAGCAGTTACGGCTATAAAGAGTATCCATGAATGGTTTGATTGCGTTTTGTTCCCCGTTACCATCAATCTCACCCCGACAATATTCGGTGAACGCACTGTTGATATCATCTTCCGGTTCAACATCACTTTCATTGGCAGCGCCACCTCCTGCTGCTGTGGTTTGCGGGCCCGTAGAGCTTTTCTTTGCGCCTTCACAGGCTATGAGACTGACGAACACGAATGAACTCAGGGCAAGATGGATTTTTTTCATGGGTTTCACCTTTTAGCGGATGGAGACCCGTTTATTATCGTAATTTATGGAGTAAAACTTAAGGCGAGGCTAGCAAGCAGATGAAAGTACTGAACTATCTTGGTGCATTTGGCAGGTTCCGGAATGAACTTCCAGAACCTGCAAGATACAAAACCTAATCTCTATTTTAAGATGCTGCTCCCCAGCGGAACAGAGTATAGCTAGTGGCACAATCATCTTGGACGATATTGCCGTTAGCTTGGATTTTAAGGCATTTTCCACTGCGTACGTTTTGCAGTTTAAAGTCAAAGCCATTCGTGTCAGCGAAGCGGAACAATTCGCTGGTGTCACCGTTGCGACGGCAAGATAGCTGCTGAATATTCGCACCATTAGCCGTTGAAGCGCCTTCAACATAAAGACACTTGTTTGAGTGCTTGGCAACAAAACGGAAACTGTCAGTGGAAACTTGTTCGACATCAAAGCGCTGGTTAGCTGCTAAATTACAAGGATAAGCAACAACGTTTGCTCCATCAGCAGTAGAGGCGTTTACAACATCAATACAATCGCTCTGGAAAAAGATGACCCGGTTTTGAAATACCGTTGTCGTTTGGTTATTATTGTTGTTACCGTTGTTAACGACATTATTGTTGTTATTGTTTTCGAGTTGTTTTTTCAACTCTTCATTTTCTTTCTTCGCAGCATCCAAATCGTCTTGAAGCTTTTTCTGCTCAGCTTCCAGTTCAGCGATTTTTCCTGCTTCAGCTTCACCCTCAGCTTTCAAACGATCGATTTCTGCTTGCAAGTCTGCCTGTTGCTGGGTGTTTTGCTCCTGTGAGCTCGTCAGCAAGGTTTCCAAACGTGCAATTTCTGCTTCGATTTCCCGTGCTCGGCCCTCTGAAGCAGAACGTTCAGCCTCAAGTTGGCGAATGAGTTCATTTTGATCGTTTTGCGGAATCGCTCCCGCTTGGGGGAGTCCCTGTGTACTTGCAATCGGGGGAACATTTGATTGCGGTTTACATGCCAATAGCCCGAACGATAAGGCGGCCAATGCCACCATCATGTTGTGATTGAGAAGTGCTTTCACGAGCCTTTCCTCCAGTCCTTAATTATCAGATCCATAACAAGTTGTAGTCCTGGCAAAGAATGCAAGGCTGATGCCACTTCGGCGGCATTGTTAAGCGGAGGAAATTTAAAAGAAAAAATTTAAAATCGGGCAAAAAACTGTGTATGAGCTAGACAAAATGGAGTTTTACCGCCAGTTTGTTTGGCAGTACTTTCGTTTTAAATGAAATCGCTCATCAAGTTTTATCCTTCTAATAGTCCCATGATCGCTTCTCCGAATTGCTCCACCTTCATTTGGCCAATGCCATGAATATTGAGAAGCTTCAGTTGATTGCTCGGCTTTTCACTGGCGATCATCTGCAAACTTCGATCAGTTAAAATCCGGTAAGCAGGGATTTTTCTTTTTTCGGCCTCTTTTTTTCGCCAGCTGCGAAGTCGCTCTAGTAAACGCGGGTCGATCGGCTTTTCCGTAACGGCCCCTTGCCTGGATGCGGTAGATTTCGCTTTAGTGTTGCGGGTTTTCTGTCCTCGCGTTAGGGGAGAGAATTGATCCGTTTTGATACTTGGAATTTTTATTTCTTCCCAAGCAATAGTTTTTGCTTTCACCGATAACCCTAAGGTGCGAAAGGAGATGATCTCGCCGGATTTATTAAACGATGATTGTTTTGTGTGACAAATTCCCTGTTGGATCAGGCCATCGAGCAAACGGTCGAATTCACGACGTTTCCAGCCTAAAGGTTCAGCTAGGTCGCGAAATAGTGTTCCGAGGGCTATAGGGCGAATTTCTACATCAAGGCGTTCGATGATTTTTTTACCTAGATCGATTTCGGCTTGGTTGAGAGTAGAAAAATCTTTTAATAGACTGCTTTCCGGAGCGCAGATGTCGCAGATTCCACAAGCATCCCCTTCAGCATCTTCGTCACCAAAGTGAGCCATCAGTCGTAGCATACGACAAGTTGAGTTTTGGTTCACATATTGATTCATTTCCGTGAGCTGTTGCTGGCGATATTGCTTTTGTTCCTCGTACTCCTTTTTCCACTGGCGTTTTTTCGTCGGGAAATATTGACCGTCATGCTCTAACTGGAGGGCGCCAATCATGATCAATCTATCTAAATGGCCATCCAACTCATCTGGCGCAAGCGGAAGCTTGATTTGTTGTCGAAGAATTCCCTGCTTGGGTATGGCTTTGTAGACGTCCTGCAGTTCTTTGACATCTGGATAATTTCGACGCAAAAAGTATTCATGGGTTTTAAAGTCAGCATAGGAATAAAGCAGTACAGCACGTGAAAGCTTGCCATCACGCCCTGCTCGGCCAATCTCCTGATAATAACCTTCAAGTGAGCCAGGAACCGCAACATGCGCGACTGTTCTGACATTGGCTTTATCAATTCCCATCCCAAAGGCTGTCGTCGCAACGATGACATCCAGCTCATCCCGTTGAAAGGCTTCCTGAACTCTGGTGCGGCTGTCGGCATCCATGCCGGCGTGGTAAACAGCGGCGCGTCGTTGAGAACTTAAAAACTGTGCGGTCTGTTCGGCTTCTTTGCGGGTTGGTGCATAGACAATCGCAGGAAGTCTGCTAGGTAAATTAAGAATTTTTGCGACAGCTGAGGCACGTTGATTTTTACTGACCTCGACGTTCTCAATAGCAATATTGGTACGCCGGAAACCACGGATGTGTTTTTTGGGAGCATCAAGCGCCAATTGACTCATGATATCTTTTTGAACACGCTTGGTTGCCGTTGCTGTCATCGCAATGGTCACGGTCGGTTTGAGAGGTGCCAGGCGCTCTTTTAGGCGACGATAGTCGTAGCGGAAGTCGTGGCCCCACTGAGAGATACAGTGAGCTTCATCAATAGCAATAAGGTAAGGCTTATGTTTAGCCAGGAACGGGACAAAACCAGGCACTCCGAGGCGTTCGGGAGCTATAAATAAAAACTCCAGCTTTTGCTCCGCATATAGCAAACAGATCTGTCGTGACTCTTCCCGGCTTTTGCCTGAGTGGATGGCGGCAGCTCGAAGGCCGTTTTCTCTCAACTTTAAAACCTGGTCATCCATCAAGGCAATAAGTGGACTGATCACCAGCGTGCATCCGCCTAATGCCAAACCGGGTAATTGATAACATAAAGACTTGCCAGCTCCCGTTGGCATGACCAATAAGGTATCGAAACCTTTAACGACATCGCGACAAACCGATTCTTGGTGGGGACGAAATCTGTCAAAGCCAAAGCGTTCTTTTAACAGAGTCATCAGTTCATGAGCTTGATAGACCTGTCGTTTATCATTGGCAGTTGCCTCTGCGTGTAGCATTTCAGCTGCTGCCGGGATCACAGGTGCTGTCCCCGGGCCGGGTATTGTCTGTAAGGCTTCCTGGGTTGCTTGCTGGACAAAGGTGACGATGCTTTCCATAAATTCCTTAAAGCTGACTTTTCCATGCCGCATAAGATTCAATCTCTGCTCCCAATCGCCTGTCAGTGCCGGGCTTTTTACTGATGACTGAACCAGATGGATCAATCGGATGCCCTTCTCCGTTGCGCGCAGGCTCTGTTTTTCACGCAGCACGTATTGTCGTTTGATCAGTGTTTCGATAATACCACTTCGGGTTGCCGGCGTGCCTAAGCCACGCTCTCGCATGGCCCGGGAAAGTTCTTTGTCATCAAGTGTTGATCCTGCTGATTCCATAGCCGTTAATAGACTAGCGTCTGTCAGGCGAGGAGGGGGGCTGGTCCTTCTTTTTATCGGTGCAATTTTTTCGAGTTTCTGTTCCGCACCTTCCCGCATGTTGGCAGGTAAATCCTTGTCCACATCCGATCCTAAGCGCTGCTTAGGTTCCAGATCTTTCCAACCTTTTTCGATAATCCGGCGGCCTTGAGCTAGAAAATGATCTTTGATACTGATGCCATGTTCCGGTTGAAGACTTTCCGCGACTAATTCAGCATCTGTGCTGGCATATTGATAATCAGGAAGGTAGGCCATGATCAGGCGCCGACAGACGAGATCAAAGATCTTTTCCTGATCCTCATTGAGGCCTTGTTTGCGAGCAGCCTTACCCGTTGGGATGATGGCATGGTGATCGGTGACCTGCTGATTATCAACATAGCGTTTACCTAGATCCCCCCATTTCGGTTCTTGCTGAAGTTCGTCTTGATAGCGCCCGACCAAACTGCTGGCCAAGTTACTCAGCTCGCGGCCAACATCCTCGGAAACATATCGGCTGTCCGTTCTTGGGTAAGTGATGAGTTTTGCTTGTTCATAGAGACTTTGGGCAATTTTTAGGGTTTTTTCCGCACTAAAGCCGTACAAACGGTTTGCGTGTCGCTGGAGTTCGGTCAAATCATAAAGCTGGGGTGGCGGCAGTCGTGTGCGTTTTTCCTTAATCTTGACGAGCTTTATTATGGCCTGAGGCACTCTCTCACAGATTTTTTGTACTTCTTGATCATCGGCAGCAAAGCGCTTTGCTCGGGAAAATGCGACATCCTTGCTCAGCTTGGCCTTATCAAGTTTCTTGCTCCCTGAGCTGCTGGGCTTGGGCTCAATCAGATAAGCGGGATAACTTGAACTTGAACCTGAACCTGAACCTGAACCTGAACCTGAATTGATCGCCTCTAGCTGCTGAAAGTGGCCTTGAATCACTAGATAGTCTTCAGGCACAAATGATTGGATCTCGGTTTCTCTGGCGACGATCATCGCTAAAGTTGGGGTTTGCACCCGACCGACAGAAAAGTTCTCGCCAGTTTGAATGGAATAAGCACGCGACAGATTCATGCCGACAAGCCAGTCTGCTCGGCTGCGCGCACGGGCAGAGTCGGCAAGGCCATCAAATTCACTTTGTTTTTTTAGTTGTTGAAAACCCGCCTGAATTGCCTCAGGAGTAAGCGAGGAAATCCATAGTCTCTGGACCGGCTTTTTACAGCCGGCTTTTTCATAAATCGTGCGGAAAATCAGTTCACCTTCGCGTCCGGCATCCGTCGCACTGATGACATATGAAGTTTCAGGGGCATTCAGCAGTCCCGCAACAATTTGAAACTGCTTTGCAGTATCCGGCATAATTTCCAAAGGCCAGCTTTCAGGAAGCATTGGCAAGTCTTTTGCTCGCCATACCTTCCAAGCTGGGTTGATTTGATGGGGCTCGGCTAAGCCAACAAGGTGGCCATAGGCCCATGTGACATAATGCTTGTTGTCATAGAGGTAGCCGTCTGCCTTCTGCTTGATCCCAAGGACGGCCGCGATGTCTCGAGCAACCGAAGGCTTTTCTGTTAGAACCACTATCCTCAAGGAACTTACTCCAAATCGTCAGCGAAAATCTGCAGACCATAAGCTAACAAGGCAAAGAAGTCATGTCCAATGACATCAGTGGGAAGCCGACTCGAATTTTGTTTATGCCTTGATGGCTTATTTCGATTCACCACCAGAAGGAAGTTCCAGTTGCCTATAGGGCTTGCTCCAGCCCGTCCAAGAACGTTATGCTGCCACTCGACAAGGTCCATAACGAAACGTGCTATCATTTTTCAAAAGAGGCGCGTCAGCCACTTGCGAAACTCAAGCAGTGAAGTGAGAATGCCTTGGAAACTGTGAAACCATATGTCCTATTAGTTGGCTATCGTCAGCAACTGGCTCAAGCACTCCACCAGTTGAATATTCCTTATTCAATTTGGTCAGAAAAAAAGCTTTTGGCCCGCCCCAAGGGTGTGGATAAGATCTATGTATCATTGATTCCCAAGCAGAAAGAAGCACTGCTTGCGGCGCTAAAGGATTTTCAGTTTTCAAAGGTGCCGACACATGTCATCACCGGCACAGAGAGTGCTGTGTTTCCTTCAGCTATGATTCGTCGTGCTTTTGAGGCCAGATCTTCGTCCCAATCCCTGCTGATCCGTTGCACGGATAAGGTGGCGATGAAGGTGTTTTTGCGCCGCTATGGAATTCCCATGACAGATTTTGTAGTGGGAACGGAAGCCCTTAGCGCTAGGGAAATTATTGATCACCTTCACTTACCAGTCGTCGTCAAAAACAGACGTGATTCAGGTAGTCGCAATATTGTGATCGCCCAGGATGAGGCGAGTTTGAGCGAGAGCATGGGGCGGCAGCGAATCTATGAATCGTTTGTTCAGGCACCCGAGGGCAGTGTCGAGTCGTTTGTGCAAAATAGTGAAATAATCTTCACCAATATCACGGAATATTATGAAAAAAAATTTATCAACCTCATTCCGGCTACCTATGCACCGCGTCTGGCCAAAGAAATTTTGACCTTGAACCAATTGGTGATCAAAGCATTGAACATCAAGTGGGGCATGACTCATCTGGAATTTTACCGCTCCAGTCAGGGGATCTTATTTGGCGAAATAGCGCTTCGGCCACCAGGCGGTTATATTATGGAGCTTTTGAAAATGAGCTACCAGTTTGATCCTTGGGATGCCTTTATTAAAGTCGAACTGGGTATGAACGTGGATCTGCCAGCAGCACCTAAATTCACTTCGGCCTGTCAGATTTTGCACCCTGGTGAGGGCCAGGTTCGAAAACTAAAACGCCCCGAAAGTAAGGACTTTCCGACCTTAAAAAAGGCCAAGATCAAAATTGCAATTGGTAGCTGGATTCAAGAAAGGCAGGGAGTGGGGGAGGATGTTGGCTACTTCTTATTTTCCAGCAAATCCTCTCAAGAGGTCGTCAGAGATATAGAAAAAATAAAACAAAAACCAACATTTATCCTGGATAAAGTCCAGCAGGGGGTGACATGAAGAAAGTCTTTGGTTTGGGTCTTATCTGTGCATTCAGTCTTGCATCGCCAGTGTTTGCAAAAAATCCTCAGAATGAATTTTTTCAAAATCTTAGGCAATTGTGTGGTAAAGCCTTTGCAGGAAAACTAGTCAAATTTTCCGACAGCGATAAAGCATGGCGCCAGTCGAAAACCATTATGCACGTACGCGATTGTAGTGATAAGGAAATCCGCATTCCTTTGCATGTGGGCGAAAATCGCTCACGCACCTGGATCATCACTCGGACAGCGCAAGGTCTACGATTAAAACATGATCATCGGCATGAGGACGGCTCACCGGATGCTGTCACCATGTACGGGGGGGATACCCCAAATAAAGGCAAGGCGACCGAGCAATCTTTCCCGGCCGACAAGGAGTCGAAAGACTTGTTTGTGAAGAATAATTTAAAAGTTTCTGTTGATAATACCTGGTGGATGATGATCGAGCCTGAGAAGCGTTTTTCCTATCGCTTGACGCGAGCTGATCGCGACTTTCAAGTAGACTTTGATCTTAGCAAACCAGTGCCTGTACCACCACCAGCTTGGGGCAGCAAATCATAAGCATGCCAGTAGCAAATCGTGCCCCTTAACGGGGCGAGTTGTTTAGTGGGTCAAAGAAAAAATGCCTTGTGGTTTTGCAAGCAGACAGCCTTCCAAATTTAAATCCAAGTCGCCATTATCCAGGCGGCAGGTATAAACCCATGCAGTTTGCTGGGCATAACCAAAACCTTTTTGATACACAACTTCACCAGCTTCATCGATTTCACAAGGGTTATTCACCGTGCATCTGGCACCACGTTCGTTGATGGTGTTATTGACAGCAACTACCGTCCGACTGCCTGCGGCAATCACTGGTGAACCGGAGGTTCCACCGATAACCTCACAGCCAGGGCGACTGTAGCGGATAGAATCTTCAAAGAACCAATTGCCTTCTTTTAAGACGGTAGCGTAGGATTCGACTTCACAGTTATAACCCCGTTTCCAGTAACCGGAAATGATTTCAATAGGCATGCCGACAGCAGGATAATCTCTGGCTAAAGTTAAAGCTTCCGTATTGTAGCGATTACGAATTTGCTGGTAGGTTTCTCGTAACCGATAAAGAGCCAAATCAGTCTTGGTCATGGTTGCATAAAGAAGAGATTCTGCCCGTAGTGTACCGATCTTAGAGCCGGATCGGTTAAGGATATCGAAACTGCGCGAGGAGCTTTCATTAACGATGACGACTCCCGGGTTGATCATCTTTACACAATGACCATTGGTTAGAACTAACGCTTTATCCTCTTCCTTGCTGTCATCGTAGCGAACGAGGCTTCCAGAGCAACCGGAAAGTCCAAGAATGCCTTCAAAGTCATAAGTGTTATTGAATAGGGCAGATTCTGGTGCTGGCTCCAAAGTCTTGCCAAACTCTGGAAAAGCTAAGGCCGTTGTCTGATCCATGCTGAACAAGACGCAAGATACGGTTATCAGGAGTCGCTTCATGAGGCATCCTTTATGCAAGTGATTGCTGTCATTATACTTTTTGGTACTTGAAAGGCACAGTCATGATCAATGCAGGATTGCTCAATTTTTAATTTGTAAAAATTAGGGACAATCATGCTCTCTTACAAGCGGTAAGAATGCAGCACTATCCATGACTGCTTTCGGCAGAAATTCTTACAGATAAACGCCCAATATTCGGATTAAAAAAAGTATCTGATAAACCATTTGGTGTATCGGTCGAAGAGTGTTTTAAGCCAAGCGTCGACGAACGATATGAAAATCGCGAAAACTGGTATTTATTCCAAATTTTGTTCCCTTCATTTTAGGAGATCCAAGGCCATGAAATTGGTAGGCAAACCAAGGCTTGTTGAAATCACTGAAAACGATGAGTTACTGTTTACCATTGGTGGACGACCAATTGGTTATAATAATGGTAGGCTGCTCTGGTGCTTTACCGATATCGAGAGATTGAACCAGATTAAAAAAGCAAAAGTCGCTATTACCTCGGATGACTCGATTTTATTTTCTCTTGGCTTTGAGCCAACAGTTGTTGGCCCTGAAGCTTTGAAATGGGATGATATCGCTTTGGAATGCCTGGAAGATTATCACACCGATACGTGTCACGCGAAAGAAGCATAAAAAAGAGAGCGAAGCGCTCTCTTTTTTTTATGACTGATTATTATTGCAGCGGTAAAACATAATCCTCACCAAATTCACCGACATGCCGTAGTACGATCGCCGTAACCTGGTCCGTAAAGCCGCGCAAGTCAATGCTTGCATCTGTGATGCAAAATTCGACAAAGCCTTTGCTGGTCAGCTGGCGCGTTGCTGTGACGACCAACTCTGTGCCGATTAATTCTTGCTTAAACTGAACCCGGATACCGTGTTCGACGCAAGTTTGATCATCGATTTGAATCTTACCATTTAAGCGATAAGCAAATGCCTGAGGGTTGATGCCTGCGTTTATCGGATTTAGCACGACGGAACTAATGACAGCTTCTTCAGCAGCACCGACATTTTCTTTAAGTTCAATTGGATAGACTTGGTCTTTACCAGAGCGAATTTTAAGAATGGTATCTTGTGCTGTATAGAACTCGTCAACCGCGAAAGTCTTAGTTTCGCTGATCAAAGCCTCACAGTCATCACGGACTGGTGTCGGCTCTACAATTTCAGCAATGCATTGTTGCGGAATGGACCTGGTACAAATAGGTGACATTTGTAATTGAAAATAATGTTCGGCACATCCACCAGTATAAGTAAACGTGACGCTAATTTGATTCGCTCCTAAGTAGCTACCATCTTTGACCGTGACGGTCTTGCCATTAGCCATGACTGCGCCAGTATAAAGGATATTTGCCAAAGTTAAAATGCTCAGAAATTTCATATCAAGACTCCAAAGTGGATGTGAATCGACACATTCAAATGATGCTCTTTTGATTATCAGCTTCGGATGGAAAACCCATAGCCTTGGCTAGCCAGTTAATAGCGAATTCATATTGAGAAAAATTTAAGTGCAAGGCCTGAGCAGGACGCTTTCTGTCAGAAACTTTGTAGGTAGTTTTTATCGTCCAGCCAGCCAGCCAAGAGTTGGCTGGCGAGGCTACAATTTGCTTGTCGCCGGTTCATGGCCTGCAGGCCTTGGATAAATGATCAATAAAAATAGATATATGCATTTCCATCGGGCAGCGGTTGGATAAAAATCATGAGTTTTCATTGCCATATCGACTGAAGCAAGGTATGCCGCTAGGGGTAAGCACCTATGCTGCCATTGATGAAAGGATATCGCTAAGATGCCAGGATACGACGACCAACAGAGCCAGTCCTTTGCGAGCCTTAAACTACCCATGTCCTTACAAACGGTGATCAGCGAGCTGGGATTCACAGCGATGACTCCCATTCAAGCGCAAAGCATTCCACTCTTATTGCAAGGCCGTGATTTGATCGGCCAGTCAAAAACAGGAAGTGGGAAGACGGCAGCATTTTCCCTGCCAATATTATCCAGGCTCGACCTTTCCCAGCGCCGATTTCAGGCCTTGATCCTGTGTCCGACCCGTGAGCTGTGCACTCAGGTCGCGCGTGAAATAAGGCGCTTAGGCAGTCGCCTACCTGGTCTGCAGGTTTTGATTCTTTCCGGCGGCCAACCCATCCGTCCGCAAATGTTTAGCCTGGAAAAGGGGGCGCATATTGCGGTGGGCACACCTGGTCGCATACTGGACCACTTGCAACGGCAAACACTTAGCTTAAGTGATCTGCGTTGGCTTGTGTTGGATGAGGCCGATCGCATGCTCGATATGGGCTTTCAAGATGATATGGAAGTGATCCTTTCAAAGGCGCCGCAAAAGAGACAAACCGTCTTTTTTTCTGCGACCTTTCCCCAGTCGATCACCGCGATGACAGCAGCTTATCAAAAGGATCCTGTCACTATAAAAGTGGAACACAATGAAGCCGACCAGCCAAAAATTTCGGAAATCATCTATGAAGTCGAGCGGGATCGGAAGCCCATCTTTCTGCAAAATCTTCTCTGTGAACTGCAACCGCAAGCGGCGATGATATTTTGCAATCAAAAGCTGACAACCGCAGAACTTGCAGAAAAGCTCTGTCAATTAAGTGGGAAAACTGCTTCAAGCTCCATTGCAGCAGCGATTCACGGCGATATGCTGCAGCAAGACCGTGACCTTGTAATGGCTAAGTTTCGGAATGGAAGTATCCGGATTCTGGTGGCAACTGACGTGGCGGCACGTGGTATCGATATTCAGGATCTGGACCTTGTCATCAATTATGATCTGCCGAAAAAAACGGATGTCTACGTCCATCGCATCGGCCGCACGGGACGTGCTGGTAAAACAGGAATGGCCGTTTCCTTTATTGCGCCAGGTGAGACTTACCTACTGGAACGGATTGAATCCTATATCAAGCGGCCTCTCAAGCTCCTGAAAGCTGATGAGCTAGGCTTTGCCCAACAGGCGGGTAGGGAGCATGCTTTGCAAGCGAAGATGACGACATTAGAAATTTCCGGCGGTCGTAAAGATAAACTCAGGCCTACGGATATACTAGGAGCTCTGACAGGGGATGCAGCTGGATTGGATGGTGCTCATATTGGTAAAATCGAAATTCATGATCGTTTTGCTTACGTCGCAGTTTCCTGCGACGTGGCCCAACTTGCAGTAGATTGTCTGCGGCAGGGGCGTATCAAGGGGCGACGATTCCAGATTGTCTGGCATCGCTAGTTTTCATTTCCAACGATTGTGAAACCAAAAATAATGCTCGGGATAGCGACGGACGACACTTTCGACGATGCGATTAATCTGGGCTGAGTGATTCAAGATATCCTGGGCAGTGTCTTCTGTGTCGACAAACGGGATTTCCGGACTGTATTCCACAATGTGCTCACCAAGTCGAACCCGGCGGGCAAATGAGCTTACGACCGGTGCCGGCATCTGGCGGCGGATGGCGGCAAAGCTGGTGTTGGTTTTCGCAGTTTTGCCAAAAAATGGCAGCCGAGGCTCACCTGGGCGGGCTTGATCAAAGACAAAACCGACGATTTCATTGTTTGCCAGTATCTTTTTCATAGCTTGAAATGCATCACCTTTGCGCTCTCGCTTAATCCAAAGAAAACGATTATGTTGACGTACTGTTTCCACAAAGCGGTTCATGGCATAGCTACCGACTTTTTTCACAACGATATGCACCGGTTTCACCTGCCGAGTCACGGCAGGAGAATGTGCCTCCCAGTTGCCAATATGAAAGCAGATTATATAAGCGCCGTTGCCTTTCTCCAGGATCTTGTCAATGTTTTCCCGATCATGCATCTGAACATGCGCAGCAATGTCATGATAAGGGCTGCGCAAAAACTCAAGGATCGTGAGCAGAAAATGATAGACGGATAGGCGACCAATGCGCCGTCTTTCGCTCTCTGTTTTTTCCTCTCCAAAGGCGATTTTTAGATTATTCAAAATGACTTTTCGTCGCAGCCTAAGGATGTCAAAGCAAAAAACCGCGAATCCGAAGGCAAGTTTTTCAAGAATTCTGGGTGGAATCCAGCTCGTGATCCGACAAAGACTCCAAAGGAGGATCTCGACCGGATACAGCTTGGTCTTAGTTTTTGGATTCGGAATTGTGCCGACGCCATCCATTAAAGGATGTTTGGCTAGTCTTTTATCTCTCACGGGCTTGTCCCTTTCGACTGGTAGGAATCTTTGGACTAGATATTTTTTGTGCATTTTTGCCCTTACTATGACGAGTAATTGGAGGTCAGGCAAGGTGAAGCTACATAATTATCACCGTCACTACGATCTAAAAGCCTTTCTTGGGCATAAGGAGGCCAAAACTCGGGAATGAATAGGTCAATAGACATAGCTTAGTCACTTGAATCAAAATCAAATTCTGACATTTTTATGTCTATTGCCAAATTATGCTTTAGAATCTGCATAAAGTCTGAAATTCGCTGTCCGATACCTCTCTTGCCTCGACGCTTACTTAATGACACCTTGATGAAGGATGATGAGCATTGCGAGATCGCCTCAAGAACACGACCCAAAAAATTGTCGTTCAGGAAGATGAAATCGATCTTTCTAAGGCTTCTTATTCGCCGGACTTATCCTCGACGGCAATGGATGAGGAAACGCAGACCTTTCACGTCACAATGGATAAGATAACCTTTAAAAAGCCAGTCGAAATCATCACGACAGTCCTTGACGCCAATGGTTACGCACTGAATCTAGAAAACATCCTGTCCTGTCTTGATGAGCTGACAATGGGTGCTAGAGTTAAGCTCAATCAAAAGACGGCAGGTGCCAATTGTCCGACAGCCAGAGATTTTATGCCATGTATTCAATTCCAGTTGCCGACCAAGGCGAAAGTCGGACCGATGTTGCAGCGCTTTTATTCTGAAATTGAAAACTATGAGACACAGATCTCACGTCTGCAAAAAAACCATGTTGAAAAGCGGGCTCCAAAGACGAAATCGCCCGAACAACTCCAAAAGGAAATAGAAAAACTCAAAGCAGACAATACAAAGCTGAAGTCCCAGGTGGATGAGCTATCGTCACGCTTAGCTCAAGCTGCAAAATTTCAAGCCAATGCTAACAAGGCGTTAGCCTCACAAAACATCATGCCGCCCGACATAAAAATGGCGACAGTTCGTGAAATCAGCATGAGCGATCGACAGGTCCTCGTTAAATCAGGGCGTACCGCTTATCAAGTGCCCTTGACGATACTCTATCATTTGCCTGAACCGGGTGATTCCTGTTTGCTCCATATCCAAGACGGCCATGTCGCAGGCGCCTTTTTCTATGATGGAGCTGGCCAAAGGTTTGATACCGATCTGGCACAAATTCTATTTGCTGATGCCAAAAGGTGTAAGCTCAGGAAACAGCGCCAAGTCCATATATTACATGCAAAAAATGCAGCGGAAGAAGAAGTTTTTCGGCAGCTTAAGCGGCATCAGAATGTCATCCTTTACTCGGTAAACCAAGTCATCATTCGGGTTGAATCCCTGGCATCAGCTGTCGATCAAAAAATCCTACATAGCCTGCAAGAGGAAATCATACTCTATCATTTGCAGCGTCAAGTTCAGGAAGAACAAAACAAAAAAACCAAAAAAGAATCGAAAATCAAAATAGCATAAGGATGAAATGTCATGGACGATCTTTCTAGCAAAAAATACATGCATACGACAAGAAAACGATTTGATCCAACAGCCTTGGTTCTCAGCTTACTTGGCCTTGGGACCGTCGTATATGTGATCGTCAGCAACGATGCCGCTTCCTCGTTTCTCGATCCGCGCAGTTTAATTATTGTGATCGGTGGAACCTTTGCCAGTCTGCTTTTCCAGTTTGATTTCAGCAGTTCCTTCCAGAGCTTGCTGCTAATCGTCAAATCTTTTTTTGGCACTCCTGAAAAAAAACTGTGGGCTATGATCAAACAGTTGGATGAGGCAATCATCCAAAAATCTCAACTAAATGAACTTAGAGATGGTGAAAAGATTAACGGTGAACTGCTCAATGACATGATCTACATGCATAAGCAGGGACTCGTCTATGAAGAAATCAATGAGTTTGTCACCTCGCGTATCGCCGATGAATACCTGGGTCGACGCATAGCGGTTGATATGCTCCGCCGTGCTGCTGTGATTGCGCCAGCACTCGGTTTGTTTGGAACCGTGATGGGTTTGATTGGAGTGTTAAAATCCTTAAGTGATCCGGCACAGATTGGTCCATCCATGTCATTAGCTCTTATGACAACAGCTTATGGAGCAGGCCTAGGGTCATTGATCTTCACTCCATTGGCAGGCCGGCTCGAGCACCACAACACCATCTATTTGGAAGTTCATCAACAAATCCTTAGCAAGCTGGCAGTATTGATCAGCCGCTCGGAAAGGCACGTGCCGCAACAAGCAGAACTTGAGGTAGCAGCAGCATGAAACTAGCCGATCTAGCCGAAGGTAATCAAGAAGAGAGTTTGACCTCATTCTATATCAGCTTCAGTGATTTGATGGTCTTGCTGGGTGTGTTTTTTGTCATGTTGTTGTCGATGAGCCGAATCGATACCGGTTCATTCGAAAAAATACGCAGTGGATTTACCGGTTCGACAAAAGGCACGCTAGTAGAACTTTCGGCACAATTAAAGGAAATCGTCGAGGGAGTACCTGGTGTTCCAGGAGTCAAAGTGCATATGGCAGAAGATGGCGTGCGCCTTGACCTAGATACGGGGGCACTATTTGATACCGGAAGTGCCAGCCTCAAGCCCAATGCCTTGAACCCTTTGCTGCCCATACTTGATATGGTGAAAGCCAGCAAATATACCATCGACGTCGAAGGCCATACCGATGATGTCTCTTTATATCGCATGTATGCCATCGATGGAGAAAGGGTTTTGGAAACAAACTGGTCGCTAAGTGGACGGCGTGCTAGTAGCGTGATCCACCACTTATTGGACGTCGGTTTTGATCAAAAACGGATTCGCTTGGTCGGCTATGCGAGTACCCGACCGATGAATGAAACGCGGGGTAAGTCTGGCGACCAGTTGCAAGCGGCGCGTGCCGAAAATCGTCGGGTATCATTACTAATTAAATAATGAGCGGAAATCGTTATGGCATTGATGAACCTTATTTCCAAAGAAACGGTCGAGACTGGACTGAGCGTACGGTATAATAAAGATTATAAGTTTCAGCTGCGCCGTCAATCGACGAGCGAAGGGAATCAGTTTTATTTACTGGAGAACCTTAACCGCAAAGAAGCCATTCAAATCCAGCGGGAGATTTTCGATCGCTTTCGCGCTTGTCTGAAAGAAATGGAAAGGGACCATAAAAGTGATAGTCTCGATCCTACAAGCAAGATCAAGCGCATTTTTTTCAAAGACGAAGAATGCTATGTCTTGCGTCTGCCGGCTGATGCCAGTGGCCTTTTGGAAATTCACGAGATCAGAAAAACAGCTGGCTTCCAAGCAGCCTTGCATCTGCCTCTCGAGGCTTTGAGTAGCTTAGTCCCTCTGCTATATCACGCTAAATTGGATCATCCTAACGATGTTTTTGACCGCATTGTAAAATATCACAAGCTGTTTCACTTCTCATTCACCGAGCACAGTGAAAGTATCACCAGTGCCCTCGCTTTGCGCCGAGATGTTTTATCCCAGATCGATGAGTATGTGCCATCTTTGGTGGCCAAAAATCTTGAGCTTGATGAGTCGCTGAAATCTAGCTCCACAGTATCAGACAAGGGTGATAGAGGCCTAAGCGATGCTGCGAAATCCAAAGATACGGCGGGCAAGTTTAAACCGAAATTAGGACAAAAAGGCGATAAACAAAACTATGATGTTGATTATGAGGCCCTGTTTCAATCACAACATAGTGCCAGTCCGGAAAAAGAACCCAAATCGGCTGATGATCAAACCAAGCAAGGCGCACCGGCAAGCTCGACCACGTTTCCCGTTCCCTTAGATGCAGGAGATATCAAATCCTTTACGAAAATGCCTTTTCGCTGCGAGTTGTCAAAAGAGGATGTGACGCACTTGCGCGAACACTTCCTCCAGGATCGTAATTGCGAATTATTCCTTGGTTTTGAAATCCTGGATGCGATCTTTCGCGCAAACGGTAAGTTTAAAACCTATCGCTTTCCTCTGTATTATATGAAAGTCAAGCTGGAGGAATCGGGTCGGGTGGTATTCCTCCATCCAGATCAGAGCGGTGAGATTTTTCTAAATCACCTGGCGCTAGCGACCATCGTCGAAAGTTTTGCACCAAAATCACAAAGTGGCGATGCCCTGGAGCAATTCTTTACAACGATACTGGCGCAAAAAATTGAAATAGAAGGCCGCTTGTCACGGCTGCAAATTAGCCGCAATCTTCCAGTTCATCCCCAGGTTTTTGATCGGATTCGCGAAATTCTCATCGGTTTACCCGGAGAAAACGGCAAAGGCGGCATCTTAGGCCAGTTGTCCTTGGTCGGTATTGCCTGCGATCTGGAGTCGGTAGCCATCTATAAGGCGCCTACGGCAGGCTCACCTTTGCGACGAGCCTTAGAACAGGATATGGACCGGATTCAAAGCTTGGCACACGAAGAACCGGAGCGCTTCTATCGTTCCCTTCTTGGTCAGGTCTTGACGCCTGAAATGAGTCCTCTACTTTCTGCCACAGCAGAATTTTGTAAAACCCCATACTTGCCTGGTGCTTTGCCAAAGTCTCTGCGCAAGCTGATGGATCGTTTGAATAAGCATGATCTGATGCTGCTTGAAGGTCCTCCCGGCACTGGTAAAACGTTCAGCATCATGAACGTCTTAATTCATTGCATTAACACGCGCAAACGCCTGCTGATCATCAGCGATCAAAAAGCAGCCATTCACGCTTTGACTGAAAAAGTACAGGAGTATCTGGTCGGCAAAGATTTTCAGTCCCCCCAAGCCAAGGCTCAATTGTCACTGTGGCGGAATGCTGTGAAAGTGGTAGATGAGCTTCCGAGCGGACCAGTTTCCTTGTCGCAGTGGATGGCCATGCTGGTGAAAATGTTAGGCACTGAAAATGCCCAGGATATTCATGCGGCACCGCTCGATCCGAAAATCGAACAAGCGATTAATAAAATAGATGAGGAAATCGCCAAGCACAAGCAACTGATCCAAAAGCAAGTGGAACGGATGCAAAATCAGGATGGCAGTCCTGTAACTCCAAAATATCTTCATCCGACAACCAAAGAAGATATTGAGGACAGCCTGGCATTTCTTGAATTTCTCGAGCAAAAAGACACCAATAAGCTGGTAAAACAGTATATCACTCATGTGCAGATCTTGCTGCAAGGCTCCTATCCTGCCTTGCACCATGACATCCGCATTGACCCGGAAAATATTGTCGCAGACTTAGCCCAAGTAGAATCACAGATTAAGCTACTGGAAGATCTCGTCGCTTCCAAGCCACGCAAACGCGAAGAATTCCTTGCCCTTTGTGATAAAGTTGCGCAATCCGAGTTAATCACTTATCTCAAACAGCTTTGGGATAAGGCTTTTCCCTTGGACAAACAGGGCAAACAAAAACTATGGCCAAGCCTGACCAGCTACCTTCGTTACCCGCTCATTAAAGTTTGGCGATCCAACTTGGATGTGTATCGTAATTTTCAAGATTTACTCAAATCGCTTAAAGAAAACAAAAACTCAGGAGCTATCCTTCGTCAATTGGAACAGGTCTATGCAGCTCTGGTTGCCGATGATGACAATCGGTCTTGCTTGGCTTTAGAGTTCTGCCACTTTCGCTTGCTAAACTCAGAGCCAGCAGCTTCCTCTATTCAAAGCATATTGATGAAAATCAAGCAGCTGCAGGCTCAACGGGATGGTTTGATTAAAACTTTGTTTATCGGTCAATTGGAACAGATCGTCCATCACAGTATGCAAACAGATCCGAAGCGCAAAACCAGTCCGATGACCACACTGATTAGTCTGATTGAAGCTTTGAAAGATAGTAGTTCGATCGATCATGGTTCTGGAGCCTCGCTGTTGCGCGAGTTTCAAGAAGCACTCTATCAAGCCTTTCCCATTTGGATTTGTCGCAAGCAGGCGGTGTCATTTTTATTCCCATCCAAAGAACAGATCTTTGACCTGGTGATTGTTGATGAGGCTGGTCAATGCCGTGTTGACGATGCCATTCCTTTATTACATCGGGCAAAAAAGTTGATGGTTGTTGGTGATGAAAAACAAACAGTTCTCGATAAAAATTCGCCAATCGACGATTATCTGTTCCGGGATTTTAACCTGGAAGATCACCTGAGCCAAACACAGGCTCGTGGTATGAAAGGCGGAGGATCCAATATCTTCAGTTTGGTCAAGGCGATGAAGCAAACTGGGGTAATGCTTGATGAGCATTACCGTTGTCCACCAGAAATTATTCGCTACTCTAACGAGTACGTCTACGATTCCGGTCTGAAAATTATGCAATGGCAGCACCCTTCGGCGTCTGCCTCCGTTGTTGTGGACTACAGTGAGAAAAGCTCAGCCGCAACGAAGAAACCTACTTCAGGCAAATTTAAGGATATCGAAACAGAAGTCATTGATCGCTTCCTGAAATTTGTCGCCGATTCCGTGAAGAAAATTGAAAAGGAAACAGGTAAGCGCATCAATATGGAAACAGATGTGGCTCTCTGTTACTTTCTTTTGAAAAATGAACCTTACATCAAAGAAGTGAAATCTCAATTTTTGCAAAAACTTGGCCGGGGCGATGATGTTTTGGATGGAGCCGGTGCTGCCCTGCAAGGTAAAGAGCGCGACTATATTTTCTATCTTTGGGATGTCACGCGAGGCAACCTGAAATCCTTCCGCCAAGGTGATGATCCTGATAAGCGTAAGGGCGAATTGAATGTTTTGATGAGTCGCCCCAAAATTCGGGCCTATCATTATTTACATCCCCAATTTGAGTCATTGAAGCACGACTCTGCGACCATTACTGACTTTCTCTGGAAGGCCTATCAGCGCCAGACCGAGAAAAAGTCACGATCGAGCTTTGTGACCCGCAAAAAAAGGCCAGGCTTGGAATTCCGTCCTTGGCAACGTTCCAGTGGGGATTTGATGCAAGCCTTGCTGACACAAGTATCACAGACAAATGCTGCGTCTGAGGTAGTATTGCCTGAATCCCACTGTAGTGTCGTGGTCGGTGATCCCAAGCGCAAAGTCGATCTGATGCTATTAAATGCAACAGTGCAAGGCAAATCTCTCGGTTTAGTTGATTTGAGCGCCTTCTGTGATGGTAGTGATAGCGCTGATGAGATCGTCGATTACTTCTTCCAGCTAGAGCGTGCGATGCCAAAAATTGAACCGGTGTTCTTATACTTGCATGAGCTGATCGATATCCGCTCAGCAGCTTTTCAACATATTGTAGCTAATTTGGATCGGGCCAAGTTTAAAATGGCAGCTTGATTCCGACAATATTCAGGTGCAACAAGGCGGAGAGTATGCTTCGCCTTTTTTTCGTAGAATATTCCACGCCCTTCAGCTTATGTTTTGCAGCTGACAGACAATCCTGCTCTTTCAGATAATGACGGACTTCACTTGTCATTAAAATCTGCTCAGGATCCTAGTTACTCATCAAAAATCGCTTTGCCGGCTAGGAGACGATTGCTGCGCTTGGCAAGCATGGTAAAACAGACTGGTGAGCTGCATCAGACGCCAGGGCATGTCATAAACCTCCTCTTTTTGTTATATCGGAGGTTTATGGCAATTCTATTATTTAGGCTATTGTCGGGAGCTTGGCTGCCACCGTTTTAACAGTAAGGAGTTGCTGACAACGCTGACGCTGCTAAAAGCCATGGCCGCAGCGGCTATCACTGGACTAAGGAAACCCAAAGCAGCTAAGGGAATGCCAATGACATTGTAGATAAAAGCCCAGAACAGGTTTTGTTTAATCTTTTGATAGGTACGTTTGGAAACATCGATTGCATCAGGAATGAGCAATGGATTACCACGCATCAGGGTGATGCCGGCAGTGTGCATGGCCACATCGGTGCCAGTAGCCATGGCAATGCCGACATGAGCAGCGGCAAGAGCCGGTGCATCGTTGATACCATCGCCGACCATCGCGATGCGCTCGCCTTTGTCGCGCATCTCGGTAATGATCCTTGCTTTATCTTCGGGCAGCACCTCAGCGCGTAACTCGTCAATTCCCAAAGTTCTCGCTACGTTTAGGCCGGCCCCCTGATTATCACCAGTCAGCATCAGCGTTTTGATTCCTAATTGATGCAAAGCGTCCACTGTTTTTTTGGCATTTGCTTTGATCGTATCGCTAAAGGCGAAAGCGGCAAGAGCTTCATTGGCATCAGAAGCCGCTAAATAGGATACCGTGCTGCCCTTTTGTTGAAAATCTTGCACCCACTCGCGAAAGTGGGAGCTTGTAATCTGACTTTCTTCCATGAGTTTGAGATTACCAAGAAAGTAGGTTTTTCCAGCAACAAGTCCTTTCAACCCGCGGCCACCAATGCTTTGAATGCTACCTGCCACTTGAAAGACAATTTTTTCCTGTTGGGCCCTTTCCAAGACAGCCTTGGCAAGTGGGTGCTCACTACCACTTTGCAAGGAGGCGGCAATGCGCAAGGCTTCGGTTTCTGCTAGATCTTTGACCATAAGCCCAGCAAGAGTCGGCTTACCTTCCGTCAAAGTTCCCGTTTTATCAAAGGCAACCATACTGATTGCATGTGCAATTTCCAAAGCTTCAGCGTCCTTGATCAGGATACCGGCGCGGGCTCCTTGACCTGTGCCGACCATAATGGCTGTTGGTGTGGCGAGGCCTAAGGCACACGGGCAGGCGATGACCAATACGGCAACGCCATTGACAAGGGCTTGCTCCCAATCCCCATTGCTGAGTCCCCAAGCGACGATGGTCAATAAAGCGATCAGCACCACGAGCGGGACAAACACAGCACTGACACGATCGACCAGGCGCTGCACAGGAGCTTTGGCCGATTGTGCACTTTCTACCAAACGAATCATCCGCGCTAATGTCGTCTCCGCACCAAGGGCGGTCGTCTTTGCTACGATGCGTCCATCACCATTAATCGCACCACCAATGATCGCTTCACCTAGTGAGCGATTTACGGGTAAACTTTCACCCGTAATCAACGACTCATCAAACTGGCTGCTGCCTTCCAAGATCTCGCCATCAATTGGCACCTTTTCTCCAGGCCGTATGATGACTAGATCGCCTAGTTTAAGCTCTTCCACGGCAACTTCTACTTCCTCACCATCGCGCTGTACTCGGGCATGTTCTGGCCGCAAGGCTTGCAGGGCGCGGATGGCTTCAGTAGTTTGCAGCTTTGCTCGGGCTTCAAAGTAGCGTCCTAAAAGGATCAGAGTAATGATGACAGCCGCGCTTTCAAAATAGAGATGATCTTGCAAGTGACCGGCTTCAGGACTTATACGGAAAAAATAGTAGAGGCTCAGAAAATAAGCGGCTGAAGTTCCTAAAGCCACCAACAAATCCATGTTGCCCGTACCGGCCTTGATGGCCTTCCAGGCTGCAAGATAGAAACGTGAGCCCAGATAAAACTGGATCGGTGTGGTCAAAAGAAGCTGCATCCAGGCTGGTGGCATCCAATGAAAGCCGAACGGCGCAAATATCATCGGAATGACCATCGGCGCAGCAAGGCAGGCTGAAAAGATGACTTGCCGAAAATCTCGCTTGAGTTGTTGGGTTTTTTCTTCTTCTGCCGTTTTGCTGGTGCTGCCTTCTTTCTTCTTGGCTGCGTAGCCAGCATCTTCAACGGCGTGAATCAAATCATAGATGCTGACCGTATCGGCCAAAGTCTGCACCCGAGCTTGTTCACTTGCCAGGTTTACTTCGGCAGCTTGTACTCCTGGCACCCGTAAAAGTGCTTTTTCTACCCGGCCCACACAAGAGGCACAACTCATATCCCCTATTTTCAACTCAAATTCCTGCGACACGGGTTCATAGCCAGCTTGGGCAATGGCAGCACCGACTTGTGGCAAAATTGAGCGATCTTTAAGTCGTAGTCGTGCCGCTTCTGCACCGAGATTGACGGTGACATCGAGGACACCATCGACCGATTTCAAGGCTTTTTCAATGCGGCTAACGCATGAGGCACAGGTCATCCCCTTAATTCTGACGCTAAATTCTTGCGATGATTGTGCAGAATTTTCAGGTTTTGCATGAATTTTCATATCTTTACTCGCAAGCATGGATATTTGAGAAACAGCGTTTTTTAGGATTGGCGAACATGGAGCATAAAGTCAATGAGAAAGACTCATAAATAGCTGCAGCATGCAGGGATCAGATGGAATTTCCTCCTGATCCCAGTTCCGTGCTTGATGAGATCCCATTGAAGGGTTTTCTATGGCTGCAAGTTGCTACAGAACTCGTTTAAGAGATTGTGAACGTCTGCATGAGTGGGGCAACTTGTAGCTACAATATCAGGACTGTCGATCACAAGACTCTTGCCTATGTCTCGCAGCTGACCAAAGCCGCTGATATCCTTTAACTTCGGGTTTTGTGTGATTTTAAAATCGCCGACGATTGTTGTGAGCTTTTGAAATCCCTGAATCTTTATCAAAGATGGCAGGCTATCAATATGCAGATACCGCCCATTGACCGCCGCTAGCTCAGCAAAGCCTGTGATCGCTTCCACTGCAGAATTGGCACCCAGATAGAAAGACCCGCCAACTTCAGTCAGGCGGTTAAAGCCATCCAAAATTTTGATATTCTCGTTGTTGATGACCATGAAATGATTGGCTACGGACTGCAAACTGTCAAAACCACTTAGGTCGGAGAGAGCACGACTGTTGCGAATTTCCAATTCTCCAAGTGCTTCAAGCTGCTTCAACGCACTTAGATCATTTAGAGCCAGGTTTCCTGATAAGTTTAGCTTTCCCTCGAGTTTTTTGAGTGTTGTTAAAGCTGTCAGGGCTTCAAGTTTTTCGTTGCCGACAATATCGATGCGACCTTCCATAGTTTCAGGAACTGTGAAGCCATCGAGATCGGTTAAGCTATGATTGCGGTAGAGCACCAAGTCTGATAAGCCGCTGAGATTGGAAAAGGCTGCAATTGAGCTAAGCATGGGATTATCAGTGAGACTAAGCATAGAAAGCTTTTTTAGTGTGCGCAGACCTTCTAGAGTCTGCAGTGAGGAATTACCACCGATCGACAGGCTTCCATTAATGGCGGCGAGGTTTTCAAAGCCATCTAGCGTCGTCAAGGCCTCATTTTTCTGTATCATGAGGTCACCTGCCAGAATGCTTTTCAGGCTCTGAAAGCCTGACAGATCTGTCAGTGAAGGATTCTCATTGATCATGATCGGTCCAAATAATTCCGACGTGTTTCCCAATGATGTCACACTTGTTAAAGAAGGGTTCTTTTGAATTTCAATCCGATCGGTGATGACGGTCATGGGTGGCAGCACCACTTCACTTAGATCAGGGTTGTAAAAAATCTTCAGCGAGCCACCGATTTTGCTCAAAGATTGAAAAGAATTCAATCTTTCAAAACCCTCGAGATAGCCAAGAGCCAGATCGTTGCCGATCGACTGTAACTTCACAAAACTCAAATCAGGACTGACAAATTTCATCCGTACTATATTTAACGATTCGCCTATTTGTTCGATATTTTGTAGGCCGTCCAAGTTTTCCAGGGAAGGGTTGTTTTGCAGGTCCAGCGAGCCATTCACAGTTTTAACGGCTCTGAGTCCAGCAATCGATGCAAGAGCCGGATTGTCATTGAAAGAAATGCCAAGATCAAGGTGAGCAAGATTGGTTAATCCGCTGACTTCATTCAGGGCTTTATTGCGGTGAATGATGAGGCTTCTCAAGCTTGTCAACCGATTGAATCCTTGGAGCGACTGGAGACTGGCATTTTCATAGATCCAGAGGAGTCCTCCGACAAAACGAAGAGCTGAAAAATCAGGTAAGCTTTCAATTTTTGGATTGCTGAAAATTTCAATATCGGTGGCAACCTGATTTAATTGTTTCATTTCCAAACTGTAAAGTTCCGGGTTGTTACGGATGTTGAGCTTCGCAACCCGATTGAGGTTGGGTGCAGCAATAGTTTGGTATGAGCTGTTTGTGATTTGCAGTTCACCGGAAATTTCTGACAGATAGTCAAGTTGCAAACGGGAACTGTTTCGAATTGATTTTAGATTGAGATTGCCGAGCAGCTCGGTACATTGCTGCTCAGCCAGCGGTTCAACGGCCTCAAAGTTGCCACTACAGCGTTTATCGATCATGATTCCTGTCTTGATCCAGTCGCTTTTCAGCTCGTCTTTTAAGGATCGATGGCGAATTTCATAGAAACCAGGCTCATTTAACAGAATACTGTCATCTTTTAGCCAGCTAAGCGCCTGGTTCGTGGGGCAAGATATTTCTGCCAGTTCAGCATTGCGTGGATCGATTTTTTGCACGCAATATTCGATTTCAACATTCTTGACAGCACCTTCGATGTAGAAATTTACGGTATAGCCAGGCTCAACGACACCAAACTCACGATCAAAGAAAGTCTTGTATTTTTTGATCTGATCAGCGGCCCGGACCTTTAAGTTAATCGGTGTTGTTTCAATATCACAGCTTAATTCACGCAGCTCTCCACCATGAACATAATCTTTGATGACCAATTGGAATTTGTAGGCACCTGCGGCAACATTTTCAAGCGACCATTGTTCATCACTAATCAGTAGCCGTTCAGGAAACTCCTTAATCAGACTAGACTGGGAACCTTCAGTAGACTGAATGCGACCGCTAAGACTGTAAAATGGCAACCACATGAGATCCATGCCATCATTACTTAGATAACTGCGTGCGTCGATGCGATCACTTGTGATGTAGCGCGCCCCACAGTTCTTCTCGGGCCTCACGGCCGGTGTCGATCTTAACTCGATGGTGCTGGTTTCTATTGCTTCGCTAGTCGTGATCACGCGAGCGAGATTGGCCTGATTGCGAATGAGGACTAAAGAGCTATCGACGAGCTGTGTTTGGCGGATACAACCAAGCTCGGTCGGCTGGATTTCCTTGACCGTTTTCATCTGTGGTCCCCAGCCATAAACGCTGATCTCATGACCCTGGTAAAAGCCGACACCGTCTTGCTTGGCAACACGGAGATAAGCTTCCGAAAACGCCTCGCCGCATTCTAATGTTGTGTTATTAAAGTTGTTATTTATTCTTTGCTCGCTGCCACAGGCTGTCAGCAGGCTAAAAATAGTAAATCCAACGGCCAAATGACGAAAGATTTCTACTGCAAGTTTGGTGAATCGAGGCATTTTGTAAGCATCCAAAATTACTGGTTTATGCGTCAAAAAATGGCAAAAACTCCCTGTTATATACCATTATGACGTCTTAAAAGAAAGTCTAAAGTGCTCCAATTGCGTCGTTTGATTTGCTCTGTGAATTTGCAGGTTGATGAACTAAAACATTCATTATTTTCTGCTAAATCTCGACGCATAAGATGCTCTGGATACAGGAAATTTGAAGGTTTTCGATATCACCTCAGATAGGAACAGCATATGTCAGTTGAAAATTCCTTATTGGAACGTGCAGCGGCTAAATGTGAGCTTTGCAAAGCGGAAAATAATTTAAGCGTATATGACGTCAAACCTAATTCTGGGCCGAATCCCGATACGAGTGTTCTTCTCTGTGAATTTTGCCTGCAGCATTTAGCTGATCCTGCTGCCATCGGCAAGCATTGGTATTGCTTGAATGAAAGTGCCTGGAGCGAGGTGCCCGCCGTGCAGGTACTAACGTATCGAATTCTCAAAAGCTTGCAGAGCGAGTCGTGGGCCAGCGATCTTGCCAGTCAGATGTATTTTGATGAAGAGACCCAGAAATGGGCTGATGCAGGTCTCGGCAAGGAAGATAGCTTGCAAACACCGACCCTGGATAGCAATGGCAGCGTGCTGCAAGCGGGAGATACGGTGACTCTGATTAAGGATCTCGTGGTCAAAGGCGCAAATTTTACCGCTAAACGCGGTACCGTGGTAAAAAATATTTCTTTGACGGATGATCCGAAACTCATTGAAGGACGAGTCAACGGTACACACATTGTTTTAGTCGCAAGCTATTTGAAAAAGGCCTAGAACAAACACCGGTCGAAACCTTCCTTACTGAGAAACACCTATTAGCATAACGCGCATAATTCGAAGATTTATTGCGCAAATTGCAGCAAGCATACTGCTGAAATTTGCGCATTCTTTTCTACAAATTGCTTAGATTAACGGATTTAACTTCGGTCTCAAATTTGCAAAATATGAGAGTGACTGTTCTGTCAAAGAAAGTGGTTTATGTATTTTATATATAATTTACTTAGCTAGTAAAATTAAGGAGTCATATCATGGCTGGATTAGATCTGTGGCGCTCAAATAAGCAACGACGTGGTCCTTTAGCTCTCTGGGAAGATTATTCTCGCGATTTTGAGCGGATGTTTGAAGATATGGAATCCATGTTTTCTCCCGTAGCGAGAGGCCGAGAAGCCAGCACCTGGTTAACTCCTGCTTGCGATATCGAAGAAGTCGATAACAAGTATTTGATGAGTTTCGATATGCCTGGCGTTGACAAAAAAGATGTAAATGTCGAAGTGGAAGGCAACCGTTTGATGGTGTCGGCCCAACGTAAAAAAGAGCATCGAGAAGATCGGGGAACCTTGCATCAGTACGAACGCTATGAAGGCGAGTATCGACGCATTTTCACCCTTCCCGAAACAGTTGATCCCAACTCGGTAGAAGCCGATTATGACAATGGCGTTCTTCGCATCGTCGTTCCCAAGACGGAAGCCAGTAAAGCCACAAAAATTAAGATTGGTGAAGAAAAAAGCGGCTTTTTTAAAAAGCTCTTGCATCACGGTGACGAAAAGGAAGGAACCAAAGTTGAGGCGAAGACGAAAGGCAACAATCAAGCCTCCCAGGCTTCCTAAAAGAATGGCCCAGGCTAGGCCTGGGCCTTTGCTCTAAAAATGAACAGCGCCTTCCATGATGAAGCCAGAAAACTCACCACCGCTACGCAAATCGCCAACACTGGCAAAGTTTTTGTATTCTTGTTTTACATACTCCAGTTTCAATACCGAAGAATCTGTCAGATAATGACCAAGCGCTACTTGCTGGCGCGTGACGAGTTCGTCCGAATTTTGCCCAGCAGCCTTGAGGTGATGGGCTTCGTTATAGCGCAAGGCCAGGTAAGTGTTGCTGTTTAGCATTTGTTTGATGTCGATCGCTCGTTGATCCCAGGCTTCCTCATTTTCTGCTGGGCTATTGCTGCCATCCGGGTCGGCATCCCGGACCATATCATAGTTTAGAAACACTTCCGTTCCCTGCCATTGAAAAAGGGCGTTGATCATATAAGCGCTTAAATCCTGAGAAGCATTTGGCAAAATTTGTCCGGCATCTGTTGAGACATCAAACAAAAAGGCATAAGGGCTACCAGAACGGTTACCCGCATAAAGGTAATTTTTCGTCCCATCGAAGCTCGGATAGGCAGAAGGGCCATTGTCAGAATGATCAACCTGATAGTAAGAGCCGGAAAGCCGGAAGCGGCTGGATTCGGTAACTTGGGTATCATAAGCTAGTTTGCTATATAAGGCGATGCCATGGCCGTCTTTGTTGTCACCTTTGGTGGTACCACCCGAAACACCAAGCATCCATTCAAAATCTTTGACGTCAAGCATGGTTTCAATGGCAATTTCTGTGGTATTGGGGTCAATGATATAATTACCAATGAAGGCATTACGAAAGGCTTCACCGTTATCGGTACGGCGGAAATGTGCATCACCGTAATTGATCTCCATTTGTCCGATCTTGAAGGAAAGATATTCCATCATCGCATTGAGTCCCTCAAAACTTGTGCCCTCAAAATGATCGATGAACAAGTAACCTTCGCGCATCCACATTTCCAGATGATGCTCCGAACTCAGATAAGCTTCGACGTAGGAGCTAACACCGCTTGCCAGGTTAAAGGTTAAGTTAAAATTACCAACTGCATTGGTAAACCCGGGTTTGAGTTTACTTAAGGCGACATCATCAGCCGTATCCGGCTGAAAATCGGCACCAACGGCTTTCATGCCATTGTTTTTATGCTCAAGGCTTTGAAAGCGAAGAGCAAAATCAAAGCCAACGCGGATCTTTTCCAATTTTTCATTCACCACGGCAACATTGCCTAATTGTTCGATGCTCTTTGGCTTTTGCTGGTATTGGACTTCAGCGTGCAATGGTGTGCTGATACCTGCTAGCAAACCTAATGGCATGAGGAATGGAACTCGAAAAAATTTCATGTTTCTGCCCTTTCGATGATAGAATTCAAGCGAGATCACTTCGCTGTCGATTGGAGTTCGATATGGAAGGAAACCTTGACGGTTTTACCGACGGTCATAAAAAGCACGGATGGTGGTTTGATCTGAAATTCCGTCATATCGATGTCTGTTTCACCAGATAAGATCCGTATATTTTTATCAAGCTTATGCTTGACCTTGTGCAAGGTGATAGACTTGCTCATGCCAGCCATGCTCAATTGTCCAGGAATCTCAATCTCATCTGCTGTCATTTTAATGTTTTTAGCAGTAAAGCGAATCTCCGGGTGCTGCCTTTCCTTTAAGGCTGAGTGAGTCTTGTCATTCATCATATCGCTATCACTCTGAATCTTACTGACGGGAACTTTGACAGTGATGTGTGTCATATCTTCCGTTGTGCTGTCAAAGTCGATGGAAAATTCCGTGGCATCCATTGTCCAATCGTGCAGGCTTGAAGTACCGTGAATTTTTATCGTCGATCGCTCGGAATTTAATGTCTCCATAGTGTTGCCTAAACAAATATAAGACAGGCCAAAAAACATAATCGGTAGAAAATACTTCATAAATCTCTTACTCCTCGTTGCAGCTTGGATAAAGCAAGGAGCGAGCCAAGGGTGAAAAGCAGAAAACTAACAGATTGCGACGAAAAAAAAGGCTCAAAACTCGCCATATTGGCATTATCGCGCTATTAAGTGCGGTATTTCATGCGGTCCATGTGGGAAATGCATCAGTAAGGGGATTCAGGCAAAGTGCCAGCTGGAAATGAGACTCATCACCGAGTCTGTGATGAGCCGCTTTTCTCATTTGTCGGCAGGCTGTAAGGTTCGCTGCAACCGAGAGACATCATAGTACTGAGCTTTGAGTCGTTCAATAATGCCTTCATAAGTCGCCTCATCCATCTGCGGCTCACGATTTAAAATCCAAAGATAGTCACGGCCTGGATGACCAACGACCGCATACTGATAGTCTTCATCCAGGTCAATAACCCAGTAGTCACCCCAGAAAGGCCAAAAGAAGGTGACCTCAAGCTTGGCATTCGTTTCCTGATCGAGGACACGCGCCCTGCCGGATGCGGTTTTTTCCGGGCCATCTAAGCTGTCTTGGAAGCAGCGATTAAGAACTTTGATTTGTCCATCATCCCGCAGACTATAATTTGCTGTTGTGCCGGTGCAGCCCTTTTGAAAGCGCTGAGGAAAACTTGCGATCTCATACCAGGTGCCTAAATACCGGTTTAAGTCCACATAGTCTACGGTGCGTAATTCAGGCAAATCTTTCTTTTTAGTTGTCGATGTCGTACAAGCTGCCAGAAAGCAGGATATACCTAGAAAACCTAGGCCGATTAGCTGTTTTTTGCGCAAAAGCATGGGACTCCTCGTGATGATAGGTATAGCCAAAGTCCTGAACTTCAGAGTAGCCGCAGGCTTGCACGCATGCAATGGGGCGGCGTAAGCTTGTACGATTTTGTGCTGTGATCTTGTGACATAGTTTGATCTAAGAAAAGCCTGTGCCTTAAAAAAGAGCATGGGCAGCTCGAAACAATTGGCAGATAATGAAGAGTTATTAGCTATGTTAAAGGAGCTTCTATGAAATTCACTCACCTCGCTGCATTTGTTTCATTCCTGCTACTTGGTCAGGCATGTAGTCATTCCAAGCAAAACTTTACGACGACCGATCAATCGGTTTCCGCCGGAGCTGAAGTGACTCGTGGTGGTAGCGCCGTTGACTTGTTTGATGGTGACCTAGCTGTGGGTAAGAAGCTGCCCGACTATTTGCCGCCAGCCAGCCAATTTCTTGGCTCTGTTGCCATTGTGAATGTCGTTCCTTCGATCGATACGGCAGTTTGTGAGGAGCAAACTCACCAGCTTGGCGAATCCAAGGCCATTGACCCGCGCGTTCAGCGAGTCGTCATCTCCCGCGACCTGCCGATGGCACAAGCACGCTTTGCCAAGGCTGCTGACTTGGAAAATATCACTTATCTGTCTGATTACAAGCAAGGTGAGTTTGGTCGGAAGGCTGGCCTGTTGATGCAGGGCTCAGAGTTATTAGCGCGGGCCGTGTTAGTGGTCGATCGTGAAGGCATCGTCCGTCACTTGCAGATTGTGCCTGAGATTGGGCATATGCCTAATCTAGAGAAGGCGATTGGTATTGCCAATCAGTTAGCGGAAACGAGTGCTGCGAACTAATGTGTGCTAGGCCTAGGATGGGCCTAGCCGGTTTTTTTGCTCATTAAAAAGTCAGGCTTTCCACTTCTTCGGCGGAAACAAAAACTTTCGCCATACCGATACCCGCATCATCCTCCTGATCAGGTCGCACGTAGCGCAGATCACGGATAAGCACTAAATAGCCATCACCTTCGGGACGTATCTCATAACTTGGAAAGCGCATCCAATTGGTGAAGCCACGCACCTCTTTCGCCTGCATCGCCAGCTCCACGATCGGGTGCGGTTCTTCGATTTTCACCGGCTCGAATAGCCTTTCCACTTCAAAGCTTCCCAGAACGCGCACGCGTAGGCCGTGATAGTGAGTGTTGGTTACCGCTATAACATCACGATAAAAAGGGTTGGCAGGCATGGGGCCGGTCATCAAATCAGTCACCACACTACTATTTTCTTTCGCTAACCACTCTTCGACTCCTTGTCTTGCCGTTTGATTGCCCGCTGTCAGCGTTGCTAAATACAAACAGAAAGTGACCACACAGGCGACTGCCACCTTTTGGTTTTTATCAGGCTTGACGCCGCGCAGCCTGAAAGCGACGATAATGGCGACACCGATCCACCAAACAATTTTTGCTGGCAACGACACCATGTCCACTGTCGTAATCAGAAACGACATCCCGCTTCCCAGAGCAATCCAAAGCATCATACCGAGTTTGGTTTGGGTGTGAGCAAAAATCACCGCGGCACCCATCAAAAGCCACATCCAGGCATCAACTATAAAAAGCGTATCACCATAAAACCAGCGGCCATCAAAAGGCATCAAAAGTCTAACCCCATACGTATTCAGCCAGTCCAAGAAAGGATGGCTCCATACCCCTATATAAGAAAGCAATAGGAGGCCACGGGCACGGGCAGGTTCTTTTTTTGGATGCCGTGCCCGCCGAATCAATCGATCGATAGCTAGTATGATGCCGGTCAATACCAGTGGCAGCAGGAGCAAGGCAGCAATCCCATGAGTGATGCCGCGACGATAATACAGCGAGGCATCTCTGCCCACAAAAGTCATCACAGCATCGATATCAGGGAGGTTGGCTGCAATCACCAAAGTTGCAGTAGCAAGGGGCGTGAGTTTCTTCAGTCCAGTTTGGGAAAGCGTCGCTCCGGTTAGGGTATGGGCGATGGGATCCATATGAAGGCCTTTCTTCTGCTATGCTGCGGTCAAAAGCAAAAAAGAGGGGCTTTGGCATAAGCCCCATAAGTTTCTTATTTTAGCAGATGACTGCCAATTATGTGGGTAAAATTAGGGGGAATCAGAAGGCCTTACGCAGATTCAAACGTATCGGCAGGGCTTTGCTTTGAAAAGAGATACGATGCAAGTCGACCACGGGATTAGAAATATCAAAAACAAAGGTGATTTCGCCCTTCCTGTTTTTGCCAGAGGCCGTGCTGAGCTTTTGCTCATGATCGACATGGGTAACGTGCAAGGTGAAACTATCAAAATCAACCATGTTGCCGGTTTTTGTGTATTGCTGGGAGCGCAAATTTTCCGGCTGAACATCATAAACTTCATCGAATTTGAACTGACCGATCATAAAAGCCTTGGCCTTGCCTTTGACGGCAAGCTGGCCAGTTGGATCTATGGTGTAGTTTGCTCGACCTGTGGCGTGAATCTGGTTTTTCTCCAGGACCATGACACCCTGCTGTGAAGCTGCGTTTAGGGGGAGTGCCAGGTAAAAGCTGAACAGTGTCGCGCCTAAAGATTTATACAGCATATTGACCTCCTGTTTGCCAAGGCAATCGCACTTCAATTTACCACAGGCTTGATGGGAAAACTCTAAGTCTGCCATTTTCAGCAGGCTCGCGTTTCCTCTTCACTGTCTTGGCTATTATGACGCGAGGTAAAGCAGCTGCTCTTGTAGCTTTTTACTTTTTTGCTCTCCCAACAGGACTTCAACAAGCTTTAACGAAAAGGCCATCGCCGCTCCCGGTCCGCGGCCGGTGATCAAAGTTCCATCATGGACAACGGCAGCATCAACATGCTTAGCGTTATGAATTTGCTCTTCAAATCCTGGATAACAGGTGATTTTTCGGCCGCCGATGCAATCTGCTGCACTCAAGGCGATAGGAGCAGCACAGATCGCGGCGATCAAGCCATTTTTTTGATACTGCTGCTTCAATAATTCTTTGACACCTGAATGATCTCTTAAATGGTTAGCGCCCGGTTGACCACCAGGTAAGGCAACCAAATCCCAATCTTGAAAGCCCGCTTCCAAGTTTTGATCTGCTTCAATAGCAATGCCGTGTGAGCCTTTGACCTGTTGATTGTTAGTACCTACGGCTAATGTTGTTACAGAAATACCAGCGCGACGCATCACGTCGATCATGGTAACGGCTTCAACTTCTTCGAATCCGTCGGCTAATAAAACGCATGCTTTTTTCATACTGCCTCCCTTCTAGTTTGGGCCTTCTTTTCAGTGATAGTGGATCTGAGGGATGGCGGCAAGTGCGACCCATTTCCCTATCTTCACTATCCTTTGTATTGGCACTACGATATTTTAGGCACTTTGAAGATACTTGCTGAGCTCGATGCGGTTCATGATCCCAGATGCAAAGAAGCGCTCGACCTCTTGGAAGAGAAAGAATTAGAAAAAGGCGGCTGGGCTGCGGAAAAAAAATATTATAAAGTGTCGTTAAACAACGACTTAGGACATAGCTCCGTCGATTGGGGGGCAACAGGGAAAACAAAAATGAATGAATGGGTCACTGTTGATGCCCTGTATGTTCTGAAAAAGGCCGGTCGCTTGAAGTTTTGAGTTATCGTGTTTTTGGTGCAATCCAAATTTATCCAGTCCATGTCATCATAAATTCTCTAGCCAAACAGTCAAAGATTTGCCAAAATTCAGGCGTCCATAAATTTCAGATATGCAGAGATTAAAGCTGAATAGGCTTATCGATTTTCGCAATTATATTGCGAATCATGCGCCTATTGGTATTTTGTGAAGGATTGCCTATGAAACGATTGATACAGCAAATGCTGATCTATGGGGTTATGATATGTCTCAACCTTTCTTGTGGGCAAGCAGACGATCCTGATCAAAATCACTTGAACTCAGAACTTACAATGGACTCCCGACGTTTTACCTTCCCTTTTTCCGGGCCGGCCGATGCTAAATACACCGAAGCGCCTCGCAGTTTTGGTTCGTGCCGTAGCAATTGCACGCGCCTGCACGCTGCTGCTGATCTCTATGGGCTAATCGGGCGACCGATCTATGCGGTTGGCGCAGGTTCTGTCATCGACTTCCATTACTTTTACGATGGCACTTACGCCCTTGTTGTCAATCACGGTGACTTCATTGTTCGTTATGGCGAGATCGGACAAAGTTTACCGCAAGGGATTGCTGTTGGTAGCCAGGTGCGAGCAGGTCAACTCATTGCTTATGTCGGCGATCTCATTTCCCTCAATCAAAGCATGCTGCATTTTGAGCGTTTTTCTGGCAAGGCTACGGGTCCACTTACAGTCAGAGACAATCCGCCTTATCAACGACGCAGCGATTTGGAAAACCCAACAGCCGATCTCATCGCCTGGCCTTATCCTTTATAAAGCGTAGGCAGGCGAGCATCCGAACAAAAATTTTTAGTTCTCGCCATCAATTTTTTCGTTGGGCCCATCCCACTCTCGACCTTTTGCTAGCATTTCTCGAACGTCCTGTTTATCCCCGTCTTCTTTTTCATTAGCCTCGTTGCGATTATCCTCAGTGAGGGCTAAGCGGACAAAAATTGGAAAGTGATCGGAGCCGATCGTCGTTAGCCGCTTTAGAGCAGCAAGGGAAAGGGTCTCAGTATGAAAAATGTGATCAAGCGGGAAACGAAAAAATGGATATTTAGTGGGGTATGTGGAATAAAAACCGCGTCCTCTTCTAGGGTCAAGCATGCCGCTCACACGAATAAATAGCCTTGTCGTATGTGACCAGGCGACATCATTGAGATCGCCAACAACAACGATCGGTTCCGACTTGTTTTCAGCAAACTTAGCAGTCTGCATCAATTCTGCATCCCGCTCATCAGACGGTCCTTCTTTGGGGCGTGGAGGGCGAGGGTGCAGTGCAATGAAGCGAACCCAATCACCAGAGCCTAGCTTCACCTTAGTGAAAATAGACGGTACACGCTCATCAACGAGATGCATGATTTCAACATCCTGCAGGGGCAGCCTTGAGTAAAGCAACATGCCATAGGTATTTTCTTGGGGTATTTTCACATGATGAGGATAATCTTTTTCTAAGACCTGTAGCGATTTTTCCCACCAATCATCAGGCTCAAGGAGTAGGAGCAAATCGGGTTGATTCACTTTCACCAGTTGAATCAGTTTTTCAACTTGCCGGTTAGCAATTAAGACATTGGCGGAAATAAAGGAAAATAATCGATCGACTTGTGTGTCTCTTTGGCAATCGTGTGACTCTTTTCTCGTGAAAGGTAAATATGGAAAAATGCGATAGATATCCAGCCCGGTAGCAAAGAGCAAACCCAAAACCAGCACAGCATCAAGTCCATGGTTCCAATCAATCAAACTCATGCCCACTAAGCAGAACAAACCCGCAATCATCAATTGTAAACGTGGAAAATCCAGCGCTCGTACCCACCAGTACCCCGTCTTCCAAAGGGGAAGAATGGACGCAGTGATAACGACGAGACTTAGAATTTTAAGCGTAATAGTCATTTTGCACTTTCACCTGTCGACGACACGAAAACGTGCTTATATGGCAAATTTCGACCATAGCTGCACAATAGCCTGTGGGTATAAAAGACTAGCAAAGGTCTTTTCGATTCGTGGTTTTACTTTTTAACTTGATGCCTAGCAACTATTATCTTTTTGATAGAGATCTGCGCATAAGTTAAACCTTGTTCATATATGATGTATTTTACATGGAATATAAAGGGTCATGCTTATGATTTATCGATGGATCTTCCTTTCAAGCATGCTGGTTTCTCAAATCGCATGTGCAAAGGATTTAATTGGTTTAAATTTGGAGAATGTACTCGAGCAAAGATTTTTAAACGATCGCACCGGCGCTTGTATTGCAGCTGGCATGATCGAGGGTAAGCAGGTGGGTAAGGCTTTTTTTTGCGCTGATCCCAATCAATCTCGCAGCCATGATTCTTCTTCCAGGTTTGAAATCGGCTCCATCACGAAACCGATGCTCGGCATTCTTTGGGCGAAAGAAATCGAGCAAGGGCATTTTAGTCTGGACACTCCATTGACAGACTTACTGCCTAAGGGCGTCTCTGTACCTGGCTTCGCCGGCCAGCCTATTTTAATGAAGCATTTGCTGACTCATACCTCTGGCTTGCCATCAATTCCTGCGCAGATGCAGTTGATCGATCCCCAGGATCCCTATGCGAGCATAACTGAAGAACAGCTTTTAGCTTCCTTAAGTGATATCAATTTATCATATGCTCCAGGCGAAATGTTTTCGTATTCAAATTTTGGAGCCATACTCCTATCTTGGGCGTACTCGTCCTATCGCCAGCGCCCATTTGATGAGCTCATCAAAGAAGAGCTATTTGCACCATTAAATATGAATCAAGCAGGAATTGGTGGAGATGCAGTTCAAGGCCATATGTCAACAGGCCAAGCGACAAGCTGGTGGAACTTCCCAACAAACATGGCAGGTGTTGGTGGTGTCAGAGCCTCATTGGATGACATGCTCAAGTTTTCGCAGGCCTACCTTGATCAGAATCCAGTGATTCCGGAAAGAACACGTGACATTATCTTACAGACTTCAAGCGGCAACATCCTTGGCTGGTTTTGGATGCACATCCCCTATCAAGATTCCACCATCATGATCCATGAAGGTGGAACGGGTGGATTCTCGTCCCTCGTTGCTATTCATCATGAGAGTGAAAGAGCAGTCGTTTTGTTATCTGATACTTCTCTTTCCAATCTTCAGGGCTTAAGCTCGGTCGCTCTTCACTTATTCAGAATCACTGCTGATCCTGGTAAGCCACGTTTACCTGCAAAACCAAGCGAAAGCCTGCTTCAATCTCTACAAGGTGAATATATTTTGCAAGGTGGCATGAAGGTCAGCTTGTCTGTTGAAAATGGGGCCTTGTGGATACAGGCTGAAGGTCAGGAGAGACTGCAATTACTCTATGATAGTCATGGTGATTTCTATCCTCTAGAGCTTGACGCTCTACTGCGCCCGCTCGCAACTGAGTCAGGATATGAATTTATCTGGTTTCAAGGAGGTGGAGCAATACCGGCTGATCGGCTGGATTAAAGCTTGCATGAGGATTTCAATTTGCCGGAGGATCCTCCGGCAAAGAAGATGAGCATTTTTTGACTTTTATTCTATTTGCTGCGGGACGGAAGGTATTATATGGCGTAAACAACTCCACTAGGGTTTGCTAGGAGTCAAGGAGTTATTATTTTCTTTCCGCAAAAAATTGAGTGAGGTCAGTACACGAAGTTACTAGGCGGAGGAAATACGATGAAGATTGCACAAGTCTCTCCTTTGAGCGAAGCTGTGCCACCAAAACTATACGGCGGTACGGAGCGCGTGATTCACTATCTGACTGAAGCCTTGGTTGAAGATGGGCATGAGGTGACCTTATTCGCTTCGGGTGACTCTCAATGTTCGGCCACACTGCATTCCGTCTGCGATCAAGCCATACGCTTGGATGGACAGGTGCGCGATCCCTTGGCGCTCCATTATTGCCAGTTAAAAGATGTGATGGATTTAGCAAATGAATTCGATGTGATTCATTTTCATACCGATTACCTGCATTTTCCACTCCATAGGCTGTTGCAGGCTCCAAGTGTAACGACTTTGCATGGCCGTCTGGATCTTCCTGAGCTGCGTTCCCTATATCAGAGATTCCAGGAAGTGCCAGTGATCTCAATTTCCAATAGCCAGCGCCAACCTTTGGCTTTTGCTAACTGGCAAGGAACGGTATATCACGGTCTCCCTCTTGATCTTTATCAGCTCAATCGGAAGCCCGAGGGTTATCTAGCCTTTGTTGGCCGCATCTCACCAGAAAAGCGAGTCGATCGCGCGATTGAAATTGCGAAGCGAAGCGGAATTCCACTGCGGATCGCGGCTAAAATTGACAAGGCAGATGAGAGCTATTTTCGCGAAGAGATTGAACATCTCTTTCAAGATCCAATAGTCGAATTTATTGGTGAAATCGGTGATGGTGAAAAAAATGAATTCCTTGGTAATGCATTGGCTCTGTTGTTTCCGATAGATTGGCCAGAGCCCTTTGGGATGGTCATGATTGAATCCATGGCCTGTGGTACTCCAGTGATCGCGATGAACCGCGGCTCTGTAGCTGAGGTGATCACCGATGGAATCAGTGGTTTTGTTGTTCATCATGTGGATGAGGCAGTGGAGAAACTGAAGTTGATACCAGGTATTGATCGAGAGGCATGTCGTCGCCATTTTGAGAAACGTTTCAGCTCAGCACGCATGGCGCAAGATTATTTGCAAATATATTCAGAACAGATCGGCCTAACTCAACTTGCAGTTTGATGGAATTTTTATTTAGCAGGAGGCTTTATGGAAAACACGGATGCCAATCATGATTCGTCTTCAACAAGCTCCAAGGAAGAGGCAACGGTAAAAGATTCCAATTTTATCGAAAGCCACGTTCATACCATCAATTTCGGAGAAACTTTTGGTGTGTTTAACTACGTAGGTGATAGCTATGGTCAGAGTCATGATGCTCAAGGAATCTTTTTTGAAGATACCCGCTTCTTGGCCAGGTGTGAACTTAGAATCGCTGGCCAGTCACCTTTATTGTTAAGTTCAACAGTAAAGGAACGCAACCATATCCTCTCAGTTGACTTGATGAATCCCACCATAAAAAGCAAGGATGGGACGTCTATCGAGAAAGGTACTGTTCATATCCAGCGGAGCAAGTTTATGCGACATGCCGCTTGTTATGAGGATATCTCGATCAGGAATTTTTCCAGGGAGGCTCTTGAATTTGATTTGAGCTATTTCTTTGCTGCTGATTTTCGCGATATTTTTGAGATTCGTGGTATGACGCGCGAGAAGCGTGGTGAACTTCTAGGAGTTGAGCATGCGCATAATGATGAGCTTGTTTTAAGCTATCGAGGGCTCGACCAGATTTTGCGTCGCCTGAAGTTGAAATTTTCACCTGCACCAGGAGCTTTTAGTGATCATGAAGTGCGTTATTCCATAAAGCTTGCGCCAAAGGGAACACAAGTCATCCATATCATCATGAGTATGGAAGGACATAGCCCCGTTGTCGAAACAGGTCCTTTAGTAGTGGAATGTGAAGGAATCGGTAAAGAACTCATAGAACTGGCAGAAAAGATTTCGCAGGTTGATACCAGTAATGAGCAATTTAATCATTGGTTAAATCGCTCTCGCTTCGATCTGGTGTCTTTAATTGGTGAGACTCCATTCGGCCGTTATCCACATGCTGGCCTACCCTGGTATAACGTGCCATTTGGCCGGGACGGTCTCATTACTGCTCTGCAGACACTTTGGGTCGCGCCTAAGATTTCGCGTGATGTCTTGCTCTACCTTGCCAAGACGCAAGCAACGGAGCTGAATGAAAAAATCGATGCCGAGCCAGGCAAGATTTTTCACGAAACCAGAAAAGGCGAAATGTCGCAGACTGGTGAAGTCCCATTTAAGCTTTACTATGGGACAGTCGATGCCACCCCACTTTTTGTCACTTTAGCTGGTAAATACTTTCGCCATACAGGTGATCGTGAGTTGATCCAGCAGATTTGGCCATCGATACAGGCAGCAATTGAATGGATTGACACCTATGGGGACATGGACGGTGATGGCTTTGTGGAATATGCGCATAAGGCAGAAAATGGCCTGACAAACCAAGGTTGGAAGGATTCATTCGACTCGATTTCCTATGAGGACGGTCGCCTCGCTGAACCACCGATCGCCTTGTGCGAGGTTCAATCGTATGTCTACGAGGCCAAAATCTCTGCAGCTTTAATGGCAAAAGAGCTAGGTCATGAAAGTGAAGCTGAAAAGCTGAAGACCGCTGCATATGAGCTCAAAGTGAAATTCAATAGAGATTTTTGGGATGAAGAGCGCAAGACCTATGTCTTGGCACTGGATGGCGACAAGCAACCGTGCCGGGTACGCAGCTCAAACGTTGGCCACTGCCTCTTTTCAGGAATCGTCGACAGAAAGCGTGCAAAAGACGTGATCCAGGGACTGCTTGCACCTCATATGTATTCTGGTTGGGGTATTAGGACATTAAGCGAGTATGAGACGCTCTACAACCCCATGTCCTATCATAACGGCTCCGTTTGGCCCCATGATAACTCGGTCTGTGCGATGGGAATGGGACGCTATGGTTATCGCGCCGAGGCACTGACGCTCATGCAGGCCATGTTTGAGGCGAGTATGTTCTATGATCTGCCCCGGCTGCCGGAGCTATTCTGTGGCTTCCATCGTCGAGCAGGTGAAGGGCCGACGGACTATCCAGTCGCTTGTTCTCCTCAAGCGTGGGCTGTTGGCAGCGTGTTTGGCTTCCTGCAGTCTGTCATTGGCATTGATGTTGATGCGCTGAATCAGACGGTGACCTTTTATGATCCAAAGCTGCCACCTTATTTGGATCATATCAAGATCAGTCAGTTAGATCTTGGGGGTAAGTCGATGGATTTTATGTTGATTCGTTATTCGGATGATGTTTGCTTGCGGTTGATCAATAAGCCGAGGTCGTGGCAGGTTTTGGTGAAGAAGGTTTGAGTTGTTGTATTTCTGATGCCGAGGTGGAGGTTTAAGTGAACTCCATACGCACTGGTCGATCGAGAAAGTGGGAGTCTGATACTATTTGATTTGGCTTTTTATCTTGAAACGGACATTGCTTTCTCAGCATGCTTCCTGGCTTGTTGTCCGAGCAGGGTGGGCGGATATAAGCATCCTTCAACGATTAAATTATTTAGCAACCGATTTGAAGTGATCTGAACAGTTATCTAAGCGGTAGCATTTCAGCTGAGACTATTATGTAGCAGATTTTAATCTGTCTAAAAAGTGGCTTGATAGTACACAGATCCAAGCTTGATGATTCATATGGAACCTGTGATATTGGAGCAATATGTGAACCAAAAATGATAAACCACAATGAGGATCAGCTGATGAAGGTTTTGTCGACTCCCGAAGATAGATTCCAAGACCTCCAGGAATACCCATTCAAATCTCATTTTCTTAAAGTTGAAGATGGTCAAGGTGCAAAATTGAATATGCACTATTTGGATGAAGGTCCCAAACAAGCTGAGGTAATTCTCTTACTTCATGGTGAACCAACATGGAGTTATCTTTATCGGGACATGGTGGCTGGTCTAAAAAATGAATATAGGGTCATAGCTCCTGATCTTATTGGCTTTGGTAAATCTGATAAGTTTGAGCAACGCGAAGACTATACTTATGCCTCGCATATTTCTTGGGTCAAGCTATTGCTTGATGGACTTAATCTAAGCAGTATCACAATGTTTTGTCAGGATTGGGGAGGCTTAATTGGATTGCGACTACTAGCTCAAGATCCCAGTCGCTTCTTGCGTGTTGTCGCTGCCAATACGTTTTTGCCAACTGGCGAAGGGAAACCAAGCTCGGCCTTTCTAGAATGGCGCGACTTCTCTCAGAACTCTAAGAGCTTTTCTATTAGTAAAGTTATCGCTTCCGGATGTACGAAGCCTCTCTCTGACGAAGCTCTTCGAGCTTATGACGCACCGTATCCGGATGAAAGCTACAAAGCCGGCGCCCGAGCTTTTCCTGCATTGGTTCCGATATATGCTGATGATCCGGAGGCGTTAAAAAATCGCGAAGCATGGCAAATTTTAAAAGAATGGAAAAAACCGTTTCTTACCGCTTTTAGTGACCAAGATCCAATTACACGTGGTGGAGACAAACTTTTTCAGAGCTTGATCCCCGGCTGCCAAAATCAAAATCATACTACGGTTCAAGGTGCTGGTCACTTCCTGCAGGAAGACAATAGTGCTGAGTTGGTAGATATCATCGATCGTTTTATCAAGGCAAACCCCAGAGAAAATATCGTCTAATCGTAGCGCTCCTCTCCCTTTGAATGCTGGGTGATCAGTACACGCGTTTTCTCATTGAAAGCGCGTTACAAAAGGGAGGGCTCTTTACGTTAGAAGCATTAAAGCTCAGGGGTGATGCGGACAGAGTCCCCGGAAAAAGATTCCCAAATTTTTAAGAGACTGTTAGAATTCCTTGTGATTATAATAGGATAGATATTTATTACTACCTGAACTTAGTCTTTTTTTTGGATACTTCCGAAACTTGACAAGTGCAAGCTAAAATACAAGTCTAATGGACCGATAAATTGGATCGTTAGCATCGTATTAGGCAGAGAACTTGCCAAAGGAGAGCTTGATGCCACTGAATCCTAAAGTTGATACATATTTAAAAAAGACCAAACAGTGGCGGGACGAAATTGAAAGATTAAGAACGATCATTCTTGATTGTCATCTGGCTGAAGAATTGAAGTGGGGTAAACCCTGTTATTCGTATCAGGATAGTAACGTTGTTATCATACAAGGATTTAAAAACTACTGTGCGATTTTGTTTTTCAAAGGTGTCTTGCTAAAAGATCCGAAAGGTATCCTACAAAAAACTGGCGAGAATACACGCGTAGGACGCCAGATTCGGTTTGCCAATGTTCAGGAAATTGATGAGATGCAAGCCAACATAAAGGCTTATATTAAAGAAGCTATTCGAGTGGAAAAGGCCGGTTTAAAAACAGATATTAGTATAGAAAAACTTGTATATCCTGCAGAACTTAAAAAGAAATTTGCGGAAAACCCAGCTTTTAAATCTGCTTTTGAGGCGCTAACCCCAGGACGGCAGCGAGGCTATAACATTTATTTTTCATCAGCCAAACAGTCCCAAACTCGAGATTCTAGAATTGAAAAATGTTTGCAAAATATTTTTAAGGGAAAGGGATTGAATGATAGGTAGTATTAGCTGCATATCGGTTGGTGCTGCATTATCAATGCCCCGGGTTTCTATTGATTAAAGCAGTCTGTCAGTTGGAGTGAACGCATTGGCCAAGAAAACTTCCAAAAAGTCAGCGAAAGTCGCAAAGAAAGCCGCCACCAAGCGGGCCGCTGCAAAGCCGATTCTCCTCACAGGCGGCAATCCTCAAATTGCGAAGGCTGATGGTGATGCCCCCGTGCAGGCCTACATTGCTGCTATGCCTGGCTGGAAAAGCGACGTTGGACGACGGCTCGACAAACTCATCGTGCAAAACGTTCCAGATGTACGCAAGGCAGTTAAGTGGAATTCGCCATTATATGGCATCGAGGGTAGAGGTTGGTTCCTTAGTTTCTATTGCTTCACAAAATATATCAAAATAACTTTTTTCCGTGGATCGTCACTGCAGCCTATTCCGCCTGATGAGTCCAAGCATAAGGAAGTGCGATATTTTAAAATCTTTGAAGACGACCAGCTCGACGAGGCTCAACTAGTCAGCTGGGTGAAGCAAGCCAGCCAATTGCCGGGTGAAGACCTGTGAGGAAGAAATAGCTCGAGGTTATGAAGGTTGGTTACCTTGCTATCGGTGAGTTGGTCATGCCAACTCGGACATGCCCTATGAAGGGAAGCGTAATTTTTTGGCAAATCAGATCTGTTTTTTTCCCCTTTAGAGGTTAAACTTTGCTTTACCCCTGAAAGGGGGTAAATTTGATTTTACCCCCTTTCAGGGGTAAAAATCATGCCAAAAATATCGACTGCTAAAGGTTGTGGCGCTTCAGTCGAACCGCGAGAAAATCGAATTTGATGAGTTTTCCTCAACTCACCGACTATCTACCTCCAGGTATTTCACTTTTTAAGACACCTTCTTTCACCTGATCAATTCGAGTCATAGTTCTTATATTTGCAATGTCAGGATTTTTTGATTGGTTTTTCTGGTTTATAATATTGACCGATGTAACGGCCCTCGCGTAGCTGCCTTAAACCAAAGTAAAGCATTTATTGAAGATTGTGGGGCTAACAAGCTTATGGATATTGAGACTGGAACAAGGACTGCCTTGCCAGGTGCACTCGTATTTCAGCCTAATCATGAACAGTTTGAAGTATCTGACGGCATAATATTTCTGTCGCAAGGGTGTAATGATGCCAACTCACTACAGTATGATCTTTGCCACTTTGATTCGGATGGAAATCGGACGACTCTGACGACAACGGGCTTCAATGTTGGATCAGGATCCATCGAAGGTTCTTATAAAAATACGTCTCTATTCATATAAGGCACCACAATGATTATAAAAGAGCTTTCGCAAATTAGTCTCATTGAGCGCGGCGTTGATTCAAAGACGGCTATTCTTTCCGGGTACAATGTCACCAGCGTATCCGTCAAAGACGGGGTTGTTTATTACACTGCGGAAGACAACCAAGAAAATCCAGTAATAGGGAAGTACGATACTGCGGCAAGTACAAACACCACTCTCGATTCGGGTAAAAAGTACATTAAGATTACCACCCTTCCTCAGTGATGTTGGAAAGCCTGTTTCAAACGCTTTCCAGCACGTTGTTTTAGTCGGTGTAGCTGCGCTTGCGCAGCTTCTTGGTTGGCTTTTAGTTCGACCAGTGCCTCGTCAGCCTAAAAAATAATTCCCAAAAAGATCAACGATCAAGATAACATGCTGCTCGACTTCGGTGGTGACTTCGGTGGTGACTTCGGTGGTGACTTCGGGGGTGACTTCGGGGGTGACTTCGGGGGTGACTTCGGGGGTGACT
>JBMDZZ010000010.1:0-285893 GCA_048816425.1 Oligoflexus sp. FD111 | reverse complement strand
AGTTCAAGTTCAAGTTCAAGTTCAAGTTCAAGTTCAAGTTCAAGTTCAAGTTCAGAATGATTATGATTCTAAGCTACGTAAGTCCTTGATGAGCTCTCCAGCTCGCTTGTGTAAAAACTGTACCTGCTCTGGAGTGAAGGTTTCCCGCAAGCGGAAAATAAATTCACGAAAATCACGCGGATCTTCTCCCAGCTCTGCCTGCTGCCGCAACCACTTGGGATCTTCTGCCCAGGCAAGCAGGCTCTTTTTGAATTCTTCTTCGCTATTTTTTCGCACAATTTGAACAAAGGCTGCATGCTGCTTGTGTCGATCGTCAAGCCAAGCCTGAGCCTCTTCTGGTGAGCTGGGCCAAGACTCTTTCTGCACTTCCATTTGCTGTTTAGTAAGTGGACCAAGCCAGGATTCATAGCGTTCCTGACTTTTGGCGAGAGATTTTCTTAGCTCTTTTGGAAAAGATTTGTCATCAGCTTCAGCTAGGCTGGAAAGCCACTTGGGTCCTTCTGCCAGCTTTTCCTGGAAGTGCTCAAGCTGTTGGTCTTCCAAAGCTTTGTAGAAACGGGCGGTATCGTCAACAATATGGCGAACAATCTGTTGATAGAGGCGAAACAGCTTTTTTTCGACGGCAAGAAAGTCGTCTTTAGAAAATTCATCATCAGCAGTCACTTTCTGCAACTCGCCAAGAACTTCAATCCCGCCTCCGACGGCGATGACTTTAACTTCATTCACCAGACGCCGAATCTCAGGATCAAAGCTACGCTGCTGCTCGCGATTGAGGTCAAACATCTTATTGACCCGGCGTGTCGCCAGCCAGTCGATATTGCGATAGACGAGCCCTTGAAAGGTACAGCTCGATAGCAGGAAGGCAATCAGGCTAAAATGCAGCAAACGGGTCATAGGTAGACCTCCAAATTGACGGACGGTCTACCGCAGATGATGCCTTATCAACTAGGATAAGACTTGCAGACCGTGATCGATCAGTTCACGTTGATCACTAGTGAACACATTTCCAGGTTTGTTGAGGTGATCGTGAAGATCATCTAGCCATTTATGTTCGTCTTTGGCAAGCCCCAGATGTTTTTGTCCCAGTTCAAAAAGTTCCAGCAGGAGGAGCCACTCAGATGGGTGCCGATCCAATGCCAGGCGACTTAAGTTTCGCGTTTGTTCAAAGCGATCTGCGCGCTGGTCATCTTCTCTAAGATCTCTTATTTGCTGATAAAGATCAAATAGCTGGTGCTCTTCTGGACCGTAAGGTGAATCCCTGCCTGGCGTTGTGGATGCCTTGGCGATTTCCAGGTCACCAAATTGCTCGCGGTCGGCTGGTCCACCATATACCGAAACGACCTTCTCACCAACGAGCATGTCGAATTCGCCCCAATGTGGCTCAAACAGGTGCTGCTGATTATAAGTGACGGTGCAATCAACAAAGGTGATCATCATTAACTTGCCATCTTGCCGCAAAGTGCTTTTGACCTGCCCACTGACCTCAACGCCACTACACATGCGTAAACGGACGCTTTTACCGGTGACGATGCCGCAGCGCTCTTTGAGCTCTTGATCACTGATCAAATGTGGGGATTTTTCCGGTAAGCAGGCCCATCGACCGATCGGGCTGCTAAAGCCAGAAGGGTGACGCACCGGCCCATGACCTGAGAGCTGGTTTTCGTGATAGGAAAGCTGAACTGGTCCATTGTATCGCAAGAAAATGGGCTCGTATTGTTCCACGAGAAAATCACTTAAAATACCGCTCACGGCAATTTCTGAGTCTAAAACCGCAGTTGTAATAGCCTCGGCCTCTTGCCCTTTTCTTAAGGCAGCAATACCACCGATGCGATAGGCCAGGGTTTCGTCCAACTCATGTAAAACATCGTGCAAGTGCTGCATGCTTTCTGCAACATATAGCTGTGGCTGCGGCTCGGTGATATTAAAGCCCTGTTCGGTACAGGCTAGGCTAAGGGGAATCTTGCGGACCCGACTGGTCATCGCCTGCTCGCTTTCACCAACCGACGATAAAAGGCCTGCACCATAGATTTTAGGCTGCTCTAAAGAGCCGACTAAGCCGTACTCGGCCGTCCACCAACTCATCCGGCCAACTTTAGCGGCCTCGGACACATATGTGAAACTGCGCACAGCTGCATCCAAACGTTTTTCCGCCTCAGCGATTTGTTCTTTTGAGCTTTCCGGCTTTTCTTTGATATCGGAAAGGTAACGCACTGCCTCGTACAAATTAAGGTCTTGCTTGGAATAGATCGCCTTCGTTCCAAGCTTGGCATAATAGGCCAAATACTCCCGGTAGTCTTTGTCAGGAAGTATCGGTGCGTGGCCAGCCGCTTCATGAACAATGTCAGGTGCGGGTGTGTAAGCGATGTGATCAACGGAACGCATATCGGTGGCTATAGGTAAGATGCTTCGCGCTTGAAACTCCAAAAAGGCCCAGGGTGGAATAAATCCACAGACAGGGACGGCACCCCAACCGAAATTCTGTAAGGCTTGATCAACATCATCAATGTTGGGAATGCGATCAATCGGTAAGGCAGTGGCCGCGAGGCCTTCCTCATAACCTTGGACAGCATGCTTGCGAAAAAACGGGATGGCGCGGCGCATGATATAACGCCATGCCGCGTGATCCCGGCTGGTGTATTTGCTTGGATCGTGCTCAATGCAGTATTGTCGAAGATAGGCTGGTAGAGTATCGATCGTGCGTGCCATGGTGACTCCTATATCCCATAAGCTATTGAAATCCTGTTCAAAAATAAACAGAACTCGTAAGCCCCCCTAAGCCTTTACATACATGTTTTCTAAGGAAAATGCTATGCGGCTCGATGAAGCCGCTTTGCAAATTTCATGCTCGCATTTTTTGCGTGCATTCCCGCAATGGCGGGTACTAGCGGCGGTAGCGGTTGATCTGAGCTTGCAGGCGCTGCGCTTCCCCAGCAGGGTCGTCGTGATAAATGATAGAGCGACCGACGTTGATCATGGCACGATCGCCGAAGGTTTCCACTAGCGGCTCAAGGTTGCCGCCTTGAGCGCCAACTCCTGGTACAAGCACCAGTTGATCGGGATTCAATATGCTAAGGATGGTTTGTAGTTCATCAATCATGACATGATTCTTCGGACTTGGCGCACCGACAACCACCGCTTCGATTTGATGCTTGGCCGCCTGTCTGGCAAAATACTCAAAGGCTCGCATCCCTTGAATGCTGGCATTTTTGATCAGCTCATACTCAGGGTTGGACATCAACACCAACATAATAAGGCCGATCCCACGATCTTTGGCAAAGGCAGCGGTTTCACCGATGTTGCCCGGAAACGGCGCATAAGTCACGCTATCAAAGCCCTCTTCGGCTGCATGATAGAGGCCGGTGTCATTGGTTTCGCCAATGTCAGCCAGTTTACTGTCATCAATGCTGAGTATTTGCTGCTGATGGATGAGGCGATTCAAACGCTGCATATCAGCCTGTGAAAGATCTTTATAGTAGTTGCGATTGAGCTTGATGGCAGCGGCGAAGGGAGCAACTTTTTCGATGATGCTGGCCGTCCATTCCAATTTATCGATGCTGCTCGCCAGACTTTGCTCTTGGCGTTGTCCGGTATGCGCTGGATCGATGCCAACACACAAGCAACTATTTTTCACCCGGACGGCTTCCCGCCATTTTTCGATAAAACTCGCCATAATGAATCTACCTCGCCGATGTCGTGGTTGAAAGGGGGCGGCCTTCGCGTTTGAGCTCTTCTTCAATAGCAGCGACGATAAGTGGGGCCGGTTGAACTGTGTGGATGGCTTCAGGTAAAACCTGGGTTGCCTGACTCATCGTGCGGTAAGCGATGCGTCCCTCATAGCGCTCATGTAGGAAATCGGCGACCGTGCTGCCATCATCGCGCCGTTCCATGCGATCCGTTAAGCCCATGACAGCAACAACCTGGATGTTTTGTGCCAGCAGTTGGTCGAGTGTTTGGAACATGGATAAGCCGGTGGTGATAGTATCTTCCAATAAAACGACGCGCCCGGTTGGAGCGCCGATGAAAAAACGATCCGAGGGATTTCCATGTTCTTTTGGCTTGGCTCGACCCATAGGAATGACAAGTTTTCCCGGTTCTGTCACACCGCGTAGTTTTGCCAATTTCATGCCGGCAACGACGGCAGCCTTGGTTGCTCCTTCCGGCACCCCATACAAGCAGTCAAATTGCCACCCCGTTTCCTGGAGGAACTCAACCATGTAATCGGTCAATTGATCGAGCAAAAAGGCGTCAGAGCAGGCCCGACGCCAGTTGACATAAAAGTGGCTTTGGCGGCCGCTTTTCAACGTGAGAGGTTCTGAAAAAAAACCGATGATCTGGTGATCGATCATGAAGCGATGAAAGGCTTTCTGGTCCATATGACGCTCTCCGTGCTTAGATTCGGCCGCATACTACCGAAAAAGCGAGAAAAGCAGAACTAAAAACTCGCGCAGTGATCATTTAGCCGTAGCAATATTGGTTTTCAGGGCGACGCCGAGTGCCAGGCGGGAGACGAGTTCCACACTGCGGATATTGACCAATTCCGGATCATCACCGGGCTGATGCCAGACACTGAGATTTTCAAAATCAATAAAATTGATCACAGCTATGCCGATATCTTTGAAGGGAATATGGTCGTCAACTATGGCGCGTGGAAAGCTCCGGCTATAAATATTTTTCATGTCGAGGGCGTGTGCCATGTTTTTTGCTGTCTCTCGTAAACTAGGATCGGAATTGCTGTCGCGACTTAAGCTCACATTTGGCGAGCCGATCATATCGAGCAAGATCAGTGCTTCGAGCTTTTGTCCGCCAAGATTTTCCGGCAAACAATGACGTTGATCCGCTGGTGCTCCCTCGCAAGCGACCATGTTAGCGGCGACGTGGCGAGAGCCGTAAGTATTATCCTGAATTTTTGCCGGATGGCGTAAAACACCATCATTCCAATTTTCGAGATAAGACTCTTCTCCATCAAACCAGATAGCCGCAAAGTCACAGCGCAACAGCTCTTGCTTCGCATATTCCTTCACCGCCGTGAGTAACCACAAGAGAGCTGCTGAGGAAGAAGCGCTGTCGTTTGCTCCCCGATAGACAAACGAGGAAAAGAATTTGCTATCGTAGTGTGAGGCAAAGAGGATGACGCAGTCTTTATTCTGCCCCGTACTGGCAAATAAGTTTCGCCCCGGCTTTTCCAAGACTAAATTTGCTGGGCCCGCATCATCTCCCATAGCATCGGGATTGGGGACCGAGGCGGTAAAGCTATCGGTAGCGGTACGGAATCCCAATGCCTCGGCTTCCGCTTTCAAATATAAAAATACCTCCCTTTGCCTTGGTGAGCCCATCGGGTGGGGAGAGGAGGCGATGGTGTTGATATGCTGCAGCATGATATCGCTAGGAAAGGCGACAGAATTTGCAAATTGAGCAAGCTCGCTGATAAGCTGTGACTCATCGGTGCTACTATCTTGCTTTTGGCAGCGCATGCCGCTGATGCCGATGAACACGATAGTCGAGATACTGAGGACTAATAGCAATTTCAATGAAAAACCCTCATTTGACAGTGGCTTATCGACTCTCGTAAACTATAGCCTGATCGACTTCCCAAAAATTGATTAAAGGTGGCGCCTATGATTTGGCTCCGTGTGTCAATTACTGGCTTATTTTTGATCGTGATCATCTATTTGCAATTCTTTGTCGACTTCAATGCTGTCATCGAAAGTTTGACATTAGAAGATGAACCGGCTGCTTTACAAAATGGCGATCAATCTCAGGCAGCTCGACTTAAGCCGGCGCAGGGCTGATCGCCGTAAAACTTATTTCCGCTTTTTCTGTTTGCCAGAAGTTTTGGGCTTATTCGCGTTCTGACCTGCCGGATGTTTGATTTTAGTCGCATCCGGCAACCATTGCTTATAATAGCCTGTAAACAGCAAAATACCGAGCAGAACAAACGGAATGCTGAGCAATTGTCCCATATTTAAAATCATGCCGGCTTCAAAGGCGACCTGATCTTCTTTGTAAAATTCAATGATAATGCGGCTGGTAAAAATCCATGCCAGCATAATACCGAGTAGTCTGCCTTGCGGAATATTAGGACCGCGGAGCTTGTAGATGCCCCATAGCAGAGCAAAGAGGAGAAAGTAGCTTAGCGACTCGTAGAGCATGGCTGGGTGGCGAGGCAGTTGATCAATCCGAGCAAAAATAATCGCCCATGGAACATCGGTTGGTTTACCAATAATTTCGGAGTTAAAAAAGTTGCCTAAACGAATACAGCCAGCAGCAAAAGCGACGCCGATGGCGAGCCGGTCAGCTAACCATAGATAAGGCTGGTCGGGATGTTTGCGTTGATACAGCCAGGCAGCAAGTAATACACCGATGCTACCCCCGTGGCTGGCAAGTCCCCCTTGCCAAATTTTTAACATTTCCAATGGGTTTCTTAAATAGTAGGCGGGTTCATAGAAAAGGCAGTGGCCAAGGCGTGCACCGACTATGGTACCGACCATCAAATAAAACAGAAGTGACGATAAGTCTTCTTCTTTGCGCCCCTCGGCAAGAAAAATGGACTTCATCAACTGGTAGCCGACTAGAAATCCAGTTGCGAACAACACTCCGTAATAGCGCGGCGCAATCGGTCCCCAGCGAAAAATTTCAGGATTCAGATCCCAAACAAAATATTCCATTCCTTGCTCCGTGGGAAATAGTCGAATTTCGTAAACCGCTTGATTATACAATTTTTGATAATTTTTTCATGAGAAGACTACAGTTTTTGGATGTGTTGTCATCTTGGCTTTGTATGGTATAATTCTTAAATTATAGGAAAAATGCTCGTGACACGGGGAGGCAGGCTTGGTTCCTGAAACGTTAAATGAAGACTTATTCTTTAATTTAGATCGAGCCAATCTGTTGATGCGACGCCATCTCTTAGATGTGTTTGGGGGGCATCAAATCTCTCCTGAGCAATGGGAAATCTTTCAATTCGTTGATAACCAGGATGGTGTTAGCCAAGCCAAGCTTACGAATATGACGATGAAAGACAAGGGTAACATCTCCCGGATACTCGCTCGGATGATTCGCAATGGTTGGCTTTGTCGTGTGCCGGAAAAGCCCCGTGGGTTTGTGATTCGCTTAACTGCGAAAGGACGGGAAATCAAAAACTACCTGCCAAATCTCATGGAGCGCCAAGTCAGTCGTATTCTGGAGCCTCTTGGCAAAGACGAAAGAAGTGAGCTGCTCTATTGCTTGAAAAAGTTGCGTATTCTATTAGGGGATGATGACGTCGTCTCGTGAATTGCTAAGCCCAGGCCCGAAGGGCCGCGGCGCTTTTTTCTGTGAAACCTGAGCCATCAAGATCGCTGCAAAGACTTCCACAAGCCCAGACAAGCATCTTCCAGTAAATCTATCACCTGAGTAAAGCCATTCAAGCCACCAAAATAGGGATCGGGAACCTCATCCATTTGGTGTTGCTCACAATACTCGCACATCAACTTTAGTTTGGAAAGCAGCTGCGGGTCCGGACAGATGCGCTGCAAGTTGCGATGGTTGTCATGGTCCATGGCCAGGATGAGATCAAAGTCATAAAAATCCTGGGATTTGACCTGACGTGAACGGCTGCGGTGAGGGTAGCCACGTTTCTCCAAGGCGGCATGCATCCGCTTGTCAGGCAACTCACCGAGGTGGTGAGATGAAGTTCCCGCGGAGTCGCAGCTGATATCAAGACGATCACCAATCAGCTGCTGCATGATCGCTTCAGCTGCGGGTGATCGGCAGATATTTCCAAGGCAGACAAATAGAATTTTCATGTGGGCCGTATGTCCAGACTTCCCATCAATTATTGGGGTAGCGGTAGTTCGGCTCGTCATAATCACAAGGATCGAGGATCACGATATCACCATACCTGGTTTGGCCATAGGCGATCTTAAGATTAGAGTTGTAATAGAAGGCAATCGGGTAATTGTCGCCAAATTGAATGTATACCTGCTTGCCCAGGCGCAGCATCTCAATGGTTTTCAACCAAGAGTTACGTTCGACTTTGACGACGAGAATCTGGCGATCGAGGCTTTCCAAATATGGTGACAGTCCAGGATTTGTAGAAAGCTCAGCCAAGTCTGAAGTGACATAATAGCGGGTAAGCTTTTGGAACACCGTATTAGAGCCGCTGGCTCCGGCAAACCCAGCGAAAAGAAGGCAAAAAACTAAAAACAAGGATCTCATTGCAGGTGCTCCTCCTCAATCGTCCATTCCTGTCTGTCATATAATGAGTACATCAAGTTACAGAAGAAGTGAACAGTCCCTTCCGCTTCCGGAGCATCTTTTAGTGCATTTAAATCCTTGATGAACTGCAAAACTAGTCTTTTTAGCTCAGGTACGCGCTCTTTTGATACAGCTCCTGTGGCGTGCATCAAGCTGGCGCCGTCTGTCCCTACTAGGCTACGGTCGAAATGTTCCGCTGAATGCTTGACCTGTTCTAATGTGTCCTCCACATTTCCCAGGGCCCAATTGTCATGCGTATATTTGATCTGCCCATCCATTGCTTCCACAAGTATGCCAGCTTCAAGCATTTCGTCGAGCGCTTCAATGCCAATTTGTCCTGCTAGCCGACTGACACCGTTTCGCGTGGTGCCCACCTTGGTCGCTGCAATGTTGAAAATTCGATTATGCGGCTCCCGACTTAGATATTTTCGCAGCATCTCTTCATTGGCTTCCTGCCTGATAGAGGGGGCGTAACACTCATCCATCAGATTGCCAATGGTTGGGAAGTGCTTTTTAAGAAAAGCGATGCGCTGGCTTGTTGTCATGACCAGTTCGCTAATTGCCAGAGCAGTGTAAGGGTGTGGAGTGCTTTCGGCTTGAGCAATACGTCGAATAGTCGAGTAGGCGACATCGCAGCGTCGAGCTAAGCCAGATAAGCTGCGCCCTTTTCCGCCTTCCAGCCATGAGCTGATCGCGTCGACTAGATCTTTCAATAAACTCTGCTCGTCAACCATCTTGAACCCTGTTTCCAGTTCTGTTCACGGTGCGTATATGCGGTTTGGATTTATGAAGAAAAACACATATAGGGGAAATTTTCAAACAAAATGTGCCCAATGTGAGCAGTATTCAACCTTTAAGGTGCTCGCCATGCTCGAAAACTTTTAGGCTCTAAACCTTTGCTTATTGACATCGTGGGCGTCGTTTGGAAGAACGATTGGTAGGTAGTCAACGCTGAACTCGGCGAAGAGTCCGAAAATAGAATGACCAAGTAATTGGCGTGTTGATGTGGTATTGCCACAGGGTAGGTTACCCCGGTCGTCGATACGACGACATTTTAACGGGAGTAACCATTCGGAGTCACGTCTGAACCTTATATATCTACGTCGATGTACCGTCAAGGTCTTCTGGGTAATTCGGGCTTTCGCTGCTTGGCAATGACGACACCGTTTTTGTCCTGCCCCGTCGGATGAGTTCTGTCCGCAGTTAAAACTGCGAATAGGATGCGCTTAGAGTCTCGTACTCTGTCGACGGAAGCCAACCACTTACCGTTACGGTACCTCTAAATCCCGCATAAGGGCAGCTCTGTCTGCCCTCCAACCTGGATACCGTGAAGTAAAAATCCGGAACAAATTTTTTTGCTGTCTCTAATACGCAACAACATTTTTAGCTTTATGGGAAGTTAGGAATTTTTACTGCAAAACTTTTCTTCTGCTGAAATGACACGGCCACAGCCTTCGTGTAAGTGACCCAAGTTCATGGCTTCCATGGGGTAAAGAGCATCACATGTTAGCTGTGCATGGAATAACATGTGTTTAAATTTTGTGTAAACTCCGTGCCCAAAGATAGTCATCAGGCCATTTGGCGCTAACGAGGAGTAGTCCTGGTAATCAACCAAAAAACTCGTACCATAGTCAGAAACTCGCACACCTTTGGCGATGCATTCCAGCCAACCGCGCGGATCTATGCCCAAGCCCAGAAGTTTATCGAGGCGGCGATTCGCTTGCCGTTCGCTCAATGAAGAAGCTAAATAGTCCGAGCCATAGCTGCCCCACTGTTGAATATAGTCGCCTCCTTGCGTTCGCCAAAAGCCGAAGGGGTTCGTGGCAAGGTGACCATTTCCGCGGTGATTGGTGACATTCACAAGGCGGAACTTATTCGATAAGCGCCATGGATAACGTAGCGGGCAGCCAAAGGTTACAAGGTCGAAGCGGAATTTTTTCAAGCGACGGAAAGTTTTCCGCTCGCTGGCTTCTAGCCATTGATGCTCGATGGCCAGCTGCCAAAGTTCATCGCCAAGAGGACTTTCATGAATCATGTGACTTAATAGAGCAAAGACCTGCCCGGCGTGACTATGACCCCAAAGAAGGACGCGTTTCGGTGGAATATCCGGCAAATCATGGTGCAATCGGCGTAACAAACTGATAGCGCCTTTCAAACGAGCGGCGTGATGATTACCCGATGACCAGACGAAAAGCTGGCACTTAGCCTGACTAGAGCTGGCTTCTTGAAACAGACGCACATAATCGAGTAGGTAGTTGCCGGTGTCGCGGCTCAGGAGATCGAAGCTACGTTTTAATCGCAATTGAATCGCTGTGGCCACAGTCGGTTTCATTTTCGGAAAAATCCGTTGCATGGCAGGAATGGCCCCAAAAGGATCGTCGCCAGCAAAGGTGCCATGAACAAAGTAAATATGAGAGACGCCGTTATCATTCAAACGCTGACCGATGTTGGCCATGGCATCCTTCCACGCTTGGGATTGAAACTCCAATTGGCAAAGTTTCGGGTGAAAGGGGATGCTCTGATCAACAGAGCGAATAAAATAAGGAACTTTTGGCTGTTTACGGGAATATGTAAGCGGTAAAAAACGTTCAGCATGGCGACGGCGCATGCTGAAAAGCAGGACCAAGAGAAGGGCTATCGTCGAAATTAGGACGCCGATGAGGGCTAGGTTCCAATCCATCGTCTCACCTCCAACATGGCATGGTAATGCTAAACTTGCGGCTTGTAAAGCCGCAAAATCAAGCCCGCAGCATGGTGATCATGGCGGCGACCTTGATATCCTCGGCGCAGGCGCCACGCGATAGATCGCTGAAAGGGCGCTGTGTGCCCTGCAAAATAGGCCCGTATGCATCAAAGAAAGCTAGTCGTTGCGCTAGTTTATAGGCGATATTGCCGGCATCGAGATTGGGGAATACAAAGCAGTTGGCCTGCCCAGCGACACTGCTACCTGGTGACTTACGCAGCCCTACTTCTGGAGAGATGGCAGCATCAAATTGCAAGTCACCGTCGGCGGCGACTTCCGGGTATTTTTTTTGAAACATTTTCGTTGCTTCGGCCACCAATTCCTGGCGGGGATGTTTAGCAGAACCCTTGGTGGAGAATGATAGGAAGGCAACCCTAGGAGTTTCTTGCGGAAATAGTTGACGAAAGCTCGCGACCGTTGCCGCGGCAATGTCAACCAATTGAGTCGCGCTTGGTTCAATCACCACGCCACAGTCGGCGAACATGTAGCGAGCCTCAGGCAAGTTCCTGGCATTCTGTTTTTCACGAATCATTGCAAAAGATCCGCTGATCGTATTTTGCTCAGCAGCCAGACCAATATGAATCAGGGCAGCGCGGATCACTTCAGCCGTGGTCGCAATACAGCCAGCTAATCCCGCATCAATCTCACCAGCACCAACAAGGTAGGCCGCTTGGTTGATCGTTTGTTCTCCCCACTGTTTGATCTGGCTGCTAGGCAAACTTCGCCCCCGGCTGGTAAGGTATTGTTCATACTGACTACTGGTTGCCTCGACGAGATGCTCATGATCCATCATCCAGTCAATACGATCGCCGACAAGTTCAAGATCAAGTTCAGCAGTTAATCCATGCTCTTGAAAAGTGTCCAGAATTTTTGATTTATTTCCAAAAAAAGCGATTTTCCGGGCGCTTCCTTCTTTGAGTAAAGAAATAGCTGCTTGTAAAACCCGTGAGTCTACGCTTTCCGGCAGGGCAATGCTACGCGGATACTCTTTTAATAAGGAACTCAAATAACTCACAAAACTTTGATCCATCTGGGACATATACCACCTCTTACAGAATGAGCTGCCGCGACGAATGAAGCTAGGGCAAATAGCTGATTATTTTACGAGAGCAAGTTAAACTTTTTTCTATCAATATTAACCAACTAGATGAGATTTAAATATTTTTCGGGGAATGGATTATTAATTTTTAACTCACCCAGCCGATAGACTCTACCGTATGCAAAAGGCGAATGTAAGTATGAAAGTTGAGTGGTTATGATCATCATTGCGACGCAACATGAGAAGCTTGCTGAGACATTGCGGACGGGCTTGGCCAGGCATGGTTTGAAGGTCAAAGTGGTGGATTTCAAGGATCGCGGCTTTCTGCATCACTTGTACCAAATAGAAGTGACCGCCATCATCGCCGACAAGCTTTTTCCAAGTTTTCCCCCCGAGGCTTCCGTTGATATTTTCAACAGTCTTGGCCGACGCATTCCTGTTATGGTTTTACGTGATCGCTGCGATGATCCAGACCGCAACATGAAAGAAGCTGACCAGCTAAACGAACAGTTGACTGTCCTTTACTACGATCAGGTTGATGAAATCATCACGACGGCAACACTATTTGGTGGCATCACTGATGATGGCATCAAGTCACGCTGCAAATCGATCCCGTTTTATAATCCACAGATTTCTATTTCTATGCTGAAAACCTTCGGTGGGCTGGGGATTTTAACGATCGATGCTACCTCTTTCAATAAGATCAGTGTCGAATACGGCATTGATGTTTATAACAAAATCAAGCTTGTGTTTCACGATATTCTCTTCACTTTGTGGGGGCGGCCTGGTTGCTTTCGCGACAGCGATGTCATTTGTCGGCGCTCCGTAACGAGCAATACCTATTTAATATTTATGAACAGATCGCGCGAAACTGGCGGTTTACCCTATCCGGGTGCGCTGGAGCGCGTTGCTGATCGTGTCTCTAATGCCATTCATAATGCTCTTTGGGAGGAGCTATTTGCTCCCCGCAAAGATCGTCGGATTCCAGATTGTTTGCAAAGTGTGCCGCTGATAGGTGTAGGCTTTTTTGGGATCTTAAATAATCCCTGCATCGACGTGCAAGAAATCTTGGACGGTGGCCTGGAAGCCAGTAAGCAGATGGCACTGGCCCAGCAAAAACGTGGCAAGGAGCGTCAGCGCGAGCTGATGCAAACCTTGATTCAATCCAATGAATTACTTAAACCCTTCTATCAAGGTGTTTTTAACCTGCAAGGCATCACCAAAGAATTGGTTGACGAAGTGAGAAACAGCAAAACTATCACTCCCATTCGTGATCATATCTTTGGTTTTGAGTCGCTGATTCGTGTGAACTACGATGCCGTTGATCGGGAAAACAGCTTTGATAGTGGTGTTGACTCCAAGTATCTCCGCCCAGATGTCTTGTTCTCCATGGCAAAATATACCAAAGTTGCTCTGGAGTTAGATCAGGCATGCATGAAGCTTGCCGCCAAGTATTCCGGCAGTCTGCCCGGTACACTGATGATCAATATTCTGCCACGTAATTTGTATTACATTGATCGTCTGAAAGCCGAGTTTGATCGTATGACGGAAATTATGCTGGAAGTATCCGAGTCAGAGGCGATCAATAATCTGGAATTGATGATGAAATCGCGTGAGCATCTGGAAAAACATAATATGAAAATTGCGGCGGATGACTTTGGTAAAGGTTATTCCAGTCTGGAGCGCATTATCAAAATTAAACCGCATGTCATCAAATTTGATCGCGGTATGATCCAAGACATCGATAAGGACCCAGTAAAACAAGCCTATGTTCGTGGCTTGGTGAAGGCTGCCAAAATCCTTGATACGACCATCCTTGCCGAAGGTGTGGAAACTTGGGAAGAGGCGGAGTTGCTGAAAGAAATGGGTGTTGAATTGATCCAGGGATTCCTCTTGCATCGGCCAGAAGATGTGACTTCGATTCTTACGCAGTTAAATCTGAAGGTGGAGAAAGAGGATGAACCTGCGAGGAATAACCGTCGTCTTGGTACTGTGGCTTGATTTTAAGCTCTAAGGCTTCAGTGTGCGATTGTCGTAGATTTAAATTGCGACTGCTTAGGCTAAGGACATGTAAGCTGCAATTACAGAAAAAACTTCGCTGATTTCATCTCGAAAAAAACTAATTAAGAGAAAAGATACTCAGAACGGATATCAGAAACCGTTGCCATGCACTACTATCACCTTCCGAGTTGATGGGTTTAAAAGGACGAACTTTGACTAAAGGATGAGCGTCTATCGTCTTTAAAATTGATCTCATACCCCCCATTTTAATATCGCCCAATAGAAGTCTGACTTTCACGCCGCGCTCAGCAGCATTGAGAAGCTGAGACAGCAGGGCTGAACCACTTAGATCGTTGTGCCATATATAGTATTGTGCATCAATTGTAGATTGGGCAAGATCAACCAAAGCTCGACGTGTAGCAAAAGAATCACGTCCGTTGCGGAGCAAGACAAAATTGGGACTTCTCTGGTGTTTGTGCTTAAGTACACCACTCATTTTAGATCACGATTTTAAGTATTTTGGAATATTTTTGTTTCGTAAGCTTTAAATATTTGCCTTATCCCCTATGTGTATTTAAGCAATGATCGTTTTGTCGAGTTGAATCCAGCTTGGGCTTGTGGCAATTCAATACTAGTCTTTTTGGCGATTAAATCTATTATAAGGTGAAGGCTGATATGAGTCTTTTAGTAAAAATGATATTTGCTTGAACCAGTCGGCATCACATTTTTTCATAGGAAGACTAATCATGAACAGAAATCATGCAACTCTTTTCAGTAGTGAATTCATTCGGGATAAAATCGACGCTAAGAAACTTCATAAAAATTCCACATGGTTTATTGTGATAGGAGCATTATTAATTGCATTAGGATTCTATGCTTGTTTCCATTTCGTTATTACCACTCTAGCTTCTGTAATTGTATTAGGTACTATTTTTATAATTGGGGGCATTGCAGAACTAGTAAATGTATTTAAGGCCCGAAGCTGGAATATTTCCCTTCTAGATCTTCTCATGGCAATTTTGTACTTTGTCGCGGGCTTTTTCACGTTGACACAACCAGTAGGTGCTGCTCTCACTTTGACTCTAGTAATATCTGCGATCTTTATGGTTAACGGTATGATGCGGTTTATAAGTGCACTTGCCATCAAACCACCTCACTGGGCACTACTTTTAACTCATGGCATTTTATCATTCATTCTTGGAATTATGCTTTTTCAGCAATGGCCTGTATCCGGAGTCTGGGTTATTGGTTTATTTGTCGGGTTAGATTTAATCTTTGGAGGCATAACCATACTCGGAGCAGGCTTCAGTATTCGGCAGTATAGCAAGAGTATGGGGCCAAGATCCCATACGGTAAGTGACACGGCAGCATAGGTATTTGAGCCTACCCTGAAAAATGGACAACCAGTTAAGAGGTCCAGTAATATCTTTTGCTGGAGGTGTCCATGAAGAAGAAAAGACGTAAATTTTCCAGTGAATTCATGGAAAGAGCAGCAAAATTGGTGCTTGAACAAGGGATGACAAGAACTAAAGTTGCTGAAGATTTGGGCGTCAATTTAAACCAGATAAGCAAGTGGGTTCGTGAATATCTGGCCAAGGATGAAGTGCATTTTGACGACAATTTGGAGGCCATCCTTGTTTGCCAAGCATTCTTAAATGCCTTCTTTCACGAGAAAATGCCCCAAGAGGAGCAATTTTTCATAGTGATAGAGGCTCACAATATTCATCAGAACAATTTCGTGCACTGCTCGGATTGTATGGACTGCGTCAGAGTATGAGTCGCTGGGTCAGTGCTGGGATAACGTGCCGATAGAAAGCTTCTTTGGAAGTATGAAGGAAGAGTATAACGAAGACCCAATATTTTGGTTTACAAACTTGGAGGACGCGCGATCAGATTTATATGTGTACATCGAAATTTTTTATAATCGCCAGCGTATGCATTCTGGTATTGGCTATTAGATTCCCGCGTGCTATGTGTCAGCAATTTTCAGTCTTGCCGATATTAACCTAAGTCACTGTTCGTTTTTTGCGGGGAATCTCACTATGGAATCAAGTAATTAGTTGGAGACCCGAGCGCAGCGCCCGGATCTCTAAGTTAAAACAAGCATGGCGTGAAAGACAGCTACTATCATAACTAGGGCAGAAAAACTGCCTCGCTCTAGAAGTATAACGGGTAAGACCTACCTTGATAGCCGAACGTCCATTCGCGATCGTCATAGTCAAAAGAAACCGGACATATTTGATTCCGATAGTAAACATTATCCCGATACGTATTGAGCCTTGCCCCATTATAGTAGGCATATGCTGGATAGAAAGCTATTGGCTGAATGTTGGCATACCGAAACCACATGCGGGATAAGCCATTACAGATATGACATCCTTGGACATGGTTATGCCTTAAACGGTACTTTTGCCTATAGCATTCGTAAGTTCCGCATGAGAATTGGGATTCATGTTGTCTATTGCGCCTCCCTTCATCAATAAAATGTGTTAGATCATTATCAGTGACATAAGTATCATAACCCTCGTCCTTGATGTTTTCTTCAAACACCGGGACTGCCTGAGAAACTACACTTTGGAATTCATCGCGACTTGGTGGCGCTAGCTTGGTGGCTTCTGTCGTGTTGTATACCTCATCTAGATATTCTCGCACAAGATCATCATCAACTTCAAAAGCTCGTCTGGTGTCTGCATTGGCTGTATTAAGTGTTAGAAAGCAAGCAATGGCAAGTAAAACCATATACTTTTCTAAATAAGTTTTCATCACACAACTCCCTGAGCTTTTGGCTCAATTCAACCATGCTGTTTTTTAATAGTATCGTGGATAATAATAGTATCTGTAGCCATAGCCAGGATTACGGTAATAGGTCCGATAGTTTGGTCTACCATAGTCGTAGCGAAATCCTCTGTTATAATAGTAGGGACGATAACGGTCATAGTATCGGTCATGATATCCACTCCGTCTGTAATTAAACCAACCCCAAGTAGAGGAATCTGAGTTGATATCGTCTTCCGTTATCTGCTCGATATCACTAACATCATAAGAATCACCCCATACCTTCTCCAAGTCAGTTCCGCTGTCGATAAAAGCATTACCCAGGTAAAGACGTGCTGCAGCTGTAGATCCGTCTTCCAAACCATCCTCGTTAAGTTCGACCCGAATCATAAATCCTTCCGACTCCTTCACGATATTGACAAAGGTTGAAGTGTCAGCGCTGGTGTCTGAACTATAGCCATTTGTGCAAAACATCAAGCCAATCAAAGCAAACAGTGGAATACCTAATTGTTTTAACCTGAAATGTACCATTGTCATTCTCCCTTTTTCTAAATTGCCTAAAGTTAATCGCGAGCTAGCACAAACAACTCTCTTAGCTTGCTCACGTAAATACCATATTCTGAAAATAGAGATCTTAGATTGCCGTAATCTAAGATTGAACGGTTTCTAGACACAAAATTGACCAAGTCTTGATCGTTAATTTTCAGTAGTTCATAATATGAATAAATAGTTTCATGAATAGATATGAAATCGAGGTTTGGGTCCATATTGTCACTGGCTCTTGCCATTGCTGCTAAATCATTTTGATATTTATTAGATAGTTCCCAAAAGATAGGAAGCTCCTCAATCGCTGAAACCTCTTTAAAGTCTTCTAGGATACTGATTAGAGAGACAGAGTTTAAATATATATCTTCAAGCCATGCTTCATTGGACATGCCATTAGGAGGATTTACTTGTTTTATGACATCTAAATAAACCACTCCATCGATGTTTGTAGCTAGTTCTCCTCCAAGCAAAGAACTTTCAATACTTTCTACTATTTTGGAAAATTGGATGGAAGCAATTGCGACGTTCGCATAGTCATCAGAATAATCTTCTAAGGTAAGGGATTGACTAGCGCCTTGCCGATATTCACTTACAGCAATTCCAACGATTGTGGTCGTGCCGTTCTTTTTTGCCAACACCGGTGATCCCGATACACCAGAAGCTGTATCACAGTTATTCAGAATGCGATCACCTTCGCCTTTCTTCAAGAGCTGGCAGCTTGCTTGACCACATAGTTGGTTGCCGCCATCACAGTCCCCCATATATCCGACAATTTGAACGTCCTGGGGTAGAGAAGAAGCAATGTCATTTGGTAAAATCTTTAGAAATCCATTTGGCGATGTGACTTTTCGATCCAGTTGTAAAATTGCCCAGTCATCGCTTCTGAATTCTTCAGGCTGTTTGTTGCCAAACCAAACAGAGCGAATGGGAATTCTATTTTGTCCAGTGCTGCTGCCGAAGCGAAAGTCAAATTCGCTTGCAGATTCCTTAAATTCTTGTTTTTGACTATCCCATACGCAATGGGCTGTAGTTAAGACTAATGTGCTGCTAATTGCTACAGCGGTACAGCCGCTATCTAAACGGCCAAATGTCGACCATGGCCAGTTATTAATATCGTAACTGATTCGATCGTCATCGCTATAAATATTCTTAGGTAAGCTATCTGATCCATCCTGGCAGGAAAAGACAAGGCTAGTGCATATAAATAATGTGATGTTCTTATTAATCTTCATCTCAAATGGCCTAAAAAAAAGCTTGAGATTGATCACTGTTTTCTTTGTAAAGAATTTATAAAGAAAAAACAGTCATTTTTGACTAGTTATTCCTAAACTGAATTGATGTCAATAGTTCTTATATTTCTGGATGAAGTGAATAAAGGGTCTAGGATTTATAGTTTCAGGTAATGAATGAAATTATGACAACACTAACGAACTAAGCTCTACAATATTAAGTATTTCATCAGAATCTACGAGCAGACCGCAACTTTGCAGCGCGCTTTCTTTATCTCAAAGGAATACATACTGTGATTAGTATGTGCTAGATATGTTCGCCTATAACTAAAAGTATAACAATAAGCATTCAACGACTATTTATTAGGTGGCTGGATGCCCATAGCCAGTAAGGATGTGTTGCTAGTTTGACATTACTGATGTGGTCCAAGTCTAATTTAACAGTTACATCTTTTCATCAACGGCTATTTCTAATGCACCAAATGCGTTAGCCGCTAAGTAAATGTTGGAAGTAAATCTTTTATTTTAGGAAGGAATAAAACAATTCCTATGGAACGTCAGTCGGTGATGGCATTCAAGGTGCTGCTATTTTTAAGTTCATTTTTTACATTTCATATTTGAAGGTAGACAAGGAGAAATTTTATGCTAAAAAAATTCATCCCCCACGGAAGCTTTGGAATTGCTGTTGTTCAGGTGTTTATAGGCACATCTCTTTATGCGGGTGAGACATCACAGGATCCCTTTGCCCTACTAAAGAAAGCCACAACATTGCTTCAATCGTCGGAATACATCTCCGCTAAGGGAAATGCATCCACAGATGTGATTGACGATGAAGAACTAAAGGTGCAGAGGAATTTTAGCCTTGAAGTTGTCGTTCAACGACCCAACAAAATTTACACAATTAAAGCAGGGGATGAAAACCAGAAGTCTTTTTTTGATGGTAGCATGTTTACCGTTCTAAATACTGAAAAAAATGTGTATGCGCAAAAAGATATTAACGGAACAATTGACGATCTTGTTTTGAGCTTGGAGCAGGAAAATATTTCTGCTCCCCTGGCAGACTTACTATTATCCAATTTTTACGAACTGCTCGAAGACGCGACTCGAAGTGCAAAATACCTTGGAGAAACCACAATTCTGGGTCAAAGTTGCAGTCATTTGGCTTTTCGTACTTCAGAGATTGATTGGCAGGTGTGGATAGCAATGGGAGAACAAGCCACTATATGCCGATCATTAATTACTTCCAAAAGGATTGCTGGCGCGCCGCAATATGAGGTTACATTCCAGAGTTGGAATTTCGGAGATCAGATTGACGAAAACATTTTCCAATTCTCTATTCCTCAAGATGCAATGGAAGTTGAGTTTATTCCTGGTCAACTTGGGTTTAATGAATAAGAGATTTCTATAAGGAGAAAAATTTTATGAAAATATTACCTTTATCTTTAAGTGTCTTGCTCATTCTAAGCTTGTGTGAGCTTATGGCAGAAGCTTTTCAATTTCCACAAATTTCAGCAATCAGCGATGCTCATGCATATGGAGCAAGAAGAACGGTCGTTGCTGCCTCTGGACCTCGTGGAGGAACTGTGGTTGCAGCGAGACGTACCGTGGTAGGTGGTGGATATCGCCCCTACAGCATGAGTCTTGATGGTATCTTTAAAGATTGTAATGATAGTAGTTCCAGTGATCTTTCTTTTGCTGATAATTGCCGCTTGTCACAAGATCATTTCAAAAATGATGAGGTTGGTATTTATCATTCATTGAATCAGAGATAATCATAAACCTCCTTAAGTTTAAATTAGGCGGCATGGTTATGTGACTCGATAAAACATAAACTTTGTCGCTTTTCATTCATGATCCGCTCCTTTTATCCCTAAATAGTACAAACTTCAAATTTTGCTTCGACCTATGTAGATGGAATATTTCAAAGCAAAAAACTCGATAAATATTGAAAACCTGTACTTTTGCATCTTGGAAATGAAAATCGAACTATATCTATAAAAATCCATTTCTGATGTCGCTATAAAAAAATAATACTAAGATGTTTGAGTCATTAGTCGATTGGAACCCATCATTTCTTAATTCATTTTTCCCGAAAATGAACATCTAGTGAAAATAGATAGTATCTGTTTCGCAACGGATAACTCATGCAATCCAAAAACCATGATCACAATATTACACATTTTGCGTGTAAATTAAGATGAATTCGACATGACTATCTTTGATAGCGATTACAATTCAGAAAAATGTCAGTTACTATTATGTAAATCCATCCTAGTTTCACGCGCTCTATATTTCTGATGAAAGGCATATCCTGTAAGGTTTTGGTGCAATTCACTAAGTTAAACGCAATTTGTATTTTCACGCAGAATGTCTTCTGATTGAGACTGATTTGTATTGGAAAATCTTCATGCTCTAGAGGCAAAGTGTTGTTGTTTCGTTGAAGTATCATGGAATAGCTATTGCACTTGTTTAGATATCCTTGAAAGAGGAAAAGTTTAAATTAAACAATTTGAAAGGAATTTACATGAGATTTTCAAAACAAGCATCCAAACTATGTTTCGGTTTATTGATCAGTGGGATGAGTTTATCAGCTGGAGTTCAGGCAGGCGTAGATCAGAATGCGCAACAACAAGTTGTCGCAGAAGCTCAAGGGGCTCAAGAAGTTTCACCGCAAGAGAAATTAGTAAAAAAACGTATCCTGCAACGTATATTTTTTACGAATCTGGCAGCTATGAAAGTAGGTCGCGTCATTCTAGAGCGAGCTGAATCAGATCTTGTTCGAGAATACGGCAAAGCTTTAATTGTCGATCATCTGCAGGTTCTTGAAGGTTTACATAATGCTGCCCAAAAAGCTGGAATAAGCCTTGCCGACCGCATTCCTGATGAACTTGCTGATAGAATTGAAACACGAGGAGAGGAGATTGTTAAGGAGTTAAAAGAGGCAGCAAAAGATCGCCTCAAGCAAGCTGTCTGGTCGCGAATGACTGATACACACACCAGAAGTCTGGAAGTTTTGCAAGAAGCTCTCCAAGAATTCCAAGATCGTGATAGTCAGAGACGTGCAGAAGTCATTGAATTTGTTGTTAGGAAACACTTACGTATGGCAGAGCAGCTTGCTGATTAATAGCCGGTAGAGCGGTCACAGACCGCTCTATCCCCTGGCGGCGTTTATTGAACTTTAAATAGCCAGGCCATTTTCACTTCTTCACTCAAAAACTTTCTTCAGCATTAGTCAAAACGAAATGGTTTTGTGGAAATTTTTAACGATAAATTCCATGATGAGTAGTGCTCGTTGTACATGACGTAGGCTCTATTACTGCAAATCAACTGCAAGAACATTAACAATTCATTTTCCAGATGCGTAGGCGTGAGTTTAATGTGGCTTTAGGTGAAAAACTTTCGCTTGGTCCTTTTTCAACAATTTTCATATGACAAGTAGGATTGCAAACGGAAGCTTAGGTCTATGGCTTTCACCTTCCCTATAGAGATTGCTTGTGCTAGCTACCCCATGATCGAAAGCAGCAGATGATTGATATATTTCTCAATTTAGAATAAATGTCATTGGTCATGGATAGATCTCTTCTATTTGAGAGCTTTTTTGGAGGTTGCGACATAAAAGAACGTTTCCTTGAAGCAAGGTCATAGGACGTAAACTTTATGATTCCATTTTTACTTGCAATGCTGCGTTTCTTTCGATTGGTATTTGAAGTCTATAAAAAACCGGAATCCAGAGGTTTACTTGCTGCTGTTGCGATCTTATTGAGTCTAGGTACCTTTTTCTACCAATCTATAGAAGGCTGGTCCTATCTAGACTCTCTTTATTTCTGCGTAATTTCGCTTGCCACAGTCGGTTATGGAGATTTTTCTCCAAAAACTGGGCTAGGTAAGGTTTTTACCATGATATTTATTATGATCGGTATGGGGCTATTTGTGGGTTTTGTTAACGTAATTGTTACAACTTCATTGGATCAAAAACGGCGAAAGTCGAGGTAGATGTACCAATCTGGAGCTATCATACAAGCTCTTTTTCGTTCCAGATAAGGTAATGCGTTCCATCGGCTACTTCGGTAGAGATCGATAGATGAAAGATTTATTTGCATAGGGTGCAGTTAAAATCGCGAAAAAAATGAATTAAAAAACGATCGAATCCCGTAATGCCTCCCATGAATATACCATCGTTCGAAAAGCTTCGAACAATTCTGGTTCTGAGGTAAATGCGGCGTTTCCACGAAACAGGCGTCTAACCACATCAAGGTGTTCCCGAACAGTATCGAGATTGCGCTCAAGCTGACTACGATTGCAGAGCCTGAAGGCCTGGAAATGAATGCCAGCCACAGCTCTCTCAGCACTGCGGATAGCAAACTCCAGCTGACTGCGTTCTGCAAATCTCGAGACACGCTCGGCAAAATACAAAAGATCATAGCGCAGTTGCTGGGCTGCATAAAACGTTTCGCGGCATTCGGGCGCGATCCTAAGTGTGACAAGAGTTGATTCACCTTTCGAATTTACAGATTCGACAGTAACCATAATTTTGTGTGTGTGGAATGGGTTCGAGATGGCGAATCCACTGCTCAATACAATCCATGATGCCATCAAGGATGAAATGAAGTTCATAAATACCTCCTCGAAACATGTAAGCTTTTTCGAGTAGAACTTCGCATGTTCAATGAAAGTCGGCAAGGCGGAGAATTTATGCTGCCGCTTAGGCGTAATGTTTAAAGCCTCTAAATGCAATAACAAAAAACAAAAGAAGCGACTAGTGGGTAATTACGCTCGTTCACCCCAAATCCTGAATGATCATCTCCCGATTTGTTCAAATGGTTTGGCAAGTAGTGGCTAATATAATATTTCCTGTCAAAGTAGAAATTCTTTCTCATGATGTTTAATGTTACCAACTATTTAATAACGAGGAAATGTGCATGTTAGTTCGCATATTCAACTTCATGATCTTGCTTGCAAGCTATCTGGCGGAATCAAATGCTTGGGCTGATGAAGTCACAGACTGGAATGAGGTTTTGATTCAGGCAGTGCGTGCGGATCGGACACCTCCGCCCCATGCTTCACGTGCTATGGCTATGGTTCATACTGCTATCTTTGATGCAGTCAATGCCCTTTCAGGGCGTTATGAGCCTTATCTGCTCACATCGTCTGAGTCTGCTCCAACTTCCGATGTGGCGGCAGTTGCTTCAGCGGCAGCGGAGGTCCTCATCCACCTCTTCCCGGCTCAAGAGCCGTTTATTGCCAGGCGACTAAATCAAACGCTAAGATCTATTCCAAATGGCCCAAGCAAAACATCGGGAATACGTCTGGGGCAGAGAGCTGCACAAATGATCATTCAGTTTCGCAGCGATGATAGAGGAACAGTGCCTCCTAGCCGCATACCTGCTTCCGGACCAGGCATATGGGAGCCGACCCTACCTAACTATGTGGCCTACCTACTGCCAGGCTGGGGGGCAATCAAACCTTGGGCAATGAGGTTCTCATCGCAGTTTCGACGACATGGTCCTCCACCACTAAGTAGTGAACGCTACGCGGATTCTTATAATGAGACTAAAACCCTGGGTGAAAAGTATTCCCGTGTACGCACAGTGGAGCAGACGGAGATCGCTCGTTTCTGGGAAGATCCGGTTGGAACCGCCACACCACCGGGGCATTGGAATGTGATCGCCCGTGATATCGCTTTACGGCGAGGGCTTTCCCTAGTAGAAAATGGGCGCTTGTTCGCTCTTCTTAATATGGCTTTAGCTGATGCTGCCATCGTTGCCTGGGATATGAAATTCACCTACTATAGCTGGCGGCCGATCACTGCGATAAGACGGGGTGACGAGGATTCCAACCCATTAACGGAAGCTGATGCAAGTTGGGAGCCATTGTTGACTACACCTCCTTTTCCCGACTATGTGAGCGGCCATAGCACCTTCAGCGAAGCAGCGGGCCAGATAATTGCTCTATTTTTTGGGAGCGAACAAATTGCCTTTTCTGCCAGATCTGATGCCCTTCCGGGCGTTGTCCGTTCATACCAGAACATTTTCCGGGCCGTGGATGAGGCAGGACGAAGTCGCGTTTACGGAGGCATTCATTTTCAGTTTGCTGATCACAGCGGACTCATGGCAGGAGCCCGAATGGCCAACCATGTGTTTCAAACAAAACTGAGGCCAAGGCGTTGAAGGGCATGCGAGTTAGCATCATTAAGTCAATCGTCCCATGTAGCTTAAAAAGTTCCTCCATAATTTTTCCAGTGCCTAGAAGTCAGCATGTATTTGCGGGCTTGTCTTGGAGTTTAAGGCATGTAATTTTCAAATGAAATTTACCATGTATAAAGGATAAAATATGCGCTGGACACCTTTATTCCTAATATTTTTTACGTCAGCTACCTCAGGATTTGTCATGGCGAGTCATTCGCATTTTGCTTCCGACTCTACTTGGCTAATAGTTAGTGACAAGCAAATTCCAAGCGAGATTGATCCTGAATGCCTTGAGACCTTTGATGCGGCGAGTCAGCTCCGCGAAGACCTGAGATATTTTACTGAGGTCGTGTCGCAATATGCTGAGCGAAGTCAACTTGAATTTGCCATCCGCAATGCCGAGAGAGCAGTGGCTCGCATGCAGTGCCAGGCTTCAACGCACTGCGATCCATCGCTACTCGCTAGCAACCTCGAAACTGTTCGAGAGCACCTTGATGTGGTAAGGCGCTTGTTTCGCGAAAATGTCGCATTTACCTCAGAACCTGAACTGTTCGAAGCTTTTCGCAGTATGGTGTATTCATGGGAGGCTTTACGAGATTCCATTATCCTTTAAGATATAAGAACAGGCCAGGCCTGTAAGTTCAGACCTGGCCGGCTGCTGTAGCAGTCGGGCATGAATACCGTCTGGCTTGCTGTTCATTCTGTCTAAAGCTTTTTCGTAGTCATCAGGTCTTAAGCCTGGCCCTACAAGCTTATTGGCAAGATTCTAATGAAGTGCTGACTCTTCGAAAGGAATAGCTTCATCATCCCATGCGGCACGTGGATCATTGCCGTTATGACCATAATTACAACGAGTATAGTAACGGTATGATTTTATAAATTGACGAGTATATCGCTGGTATATGGCTGCTTCACTATTTGGCAGCTTAGCGAGTTCACGCAGTGTCTGATAGTAAAGAGGGCGAACATAATAATAGTAGAAGTAGTTGTGGTCTCCCCGCGTCGCATAATATTTCCACTTAGAGTAATAACGTGGATAGTACTGATTGTAATCATAGACATAGGTCTGGTTCATATATTGGTCAAGAGCCTGGTAAAGCCAGTCGCTATAGTAGGAGACTTCATAGGACTTGGAGTAGGACGCCATCTGATACGCAGATTTTTTCATATCATTTAGGCTTTTGTACATATCTTGATACCAAACCTTGCTCGGATGATTGCCCAATTCATCCGGATGATCGATAGCAGAATCCTTACCACTTGGTTCAGCGCCTGCTGTTGGATCGTCTGGTGATATGTCAGAATCTGTATCATCTGCAGGCTGCTCAATGTCGGTTTCAGTGTCATCTGGCGCTGGTTCGGCATCATCAATGGGTTCTTCATCATCGATATCCTCTGTCGATCCAGGTGGTGGATCTAAAGGAGCAGGAACAGCGGCGGCGAGAAACTGTGATTGAAGAAGGACTGCCAAACTTAAAGAAACTAAAGTCTTCGTGATGGTCAAAGATGAGGTTTTCATGACTTACTCCGTTAAGAACATGTTTTTTTTGCTTCTGATGGGATGCTAGGAGATTTGCTGTGTGTGTTATACTTTGATTGTCTCACAAGATTTGATATGAAATGATACGATGAGGGTTGTCCATCATTCAGCGGGCAAGCTATTTCTTGCATGTTACTCTCTTAAGCAAGACTTTTTTAGCAGGCAAGTATGCCAAATTCAAAGGCTCCGAAGCTCAAATATGATGATGCGATGCTATAGGTAGTTTAATGTAAAAGCGCGTACCCATACCCAAGCCTTCACTCTCTGCCCAAATGATTCCACCATGAAGCTCTACAATTTGCTTGCTAATGGCTAAGCCAAGACCTAAACCCTGAATAAATTTGGCGTTGGGCTGATAAGCTTGTTGAAAACGCTCGAAGATCCTTTGTAACATCGTAGGCTCAATTCCACAGCCATTATCCTGAATCATTAACACATAAGAAGCTTCCTCTCGGCTAACATTGAATGTAATTTTCCCCTCAACTGGAGTAAACTTCACGGCATTACTGAGTATATTCCACATGACCTGCTGCAGACGATTGCGATCTCCGATAATAGGCAAGTCGGTAGCGACTAAATTAAGGGAAAAACTGATTCCTTTGCCTAATATAGCGAGGCGTAACGTTTCAATAGAATCATGAACGGCGTCAATTAGATTGAAATTCACAATATTGAGTCGCATTTTGCCAGTGATAATCCGAGACATATCCAGAAGGTCGTCAATCAATAGGTTCTGGTTCTTGGCACACCGGAAAATAGTTTCAAGTGCTTCCTCTTGCTTCTTTTTTGGCAAATCTTTAGATTTCAGCAACTGCGACCAGCCTAGAATTGCTGTGATGGGTGTTTTCATTTCGTGTGAGACCATAGCGAGAAAGTCATCTCTAGCTTGAATAGCTTCTTGGAGTTTTTGATTTTTTTTGCGGAAACTTTCTATATGAGAAGCCATAGAGCTTGAAAGACTACACATAAATTTTCGTGCAATCGTGACATCAGCGACGCTCCATTCCAGTGAAGTTCCTCTTATCACTTCCTTCCAAATCGCAAACGATGTTCGTGGCGATAAGGCCCCGCTATCAGTGTCTATTGAAACGGCTTTATTTGGATCACCTGCCCATTCACGCACGATTGGATTTTCCTCTCTAAACCAAATAATCATATCATCCAGATCATTTGCAAAAAAAATGGCCAAGACACCTGCAGCTTCATGAAGGTAAGATTTGGTCATAAGCAGATCTTGTCCTAAGGAAGAACTTACATATAGCCCATTGTTCCCTCGTTCACGAAGCAAGGGAATCAGCTCTTCAACAAAGGCGATTGGAGGAGTTTGGCCGTGCCTCGAAACTTGGCCTCGAAATTTTATCATCACACCTTGAGCATCCAACAAGTCCCTAACTTGCAGGGCATGTTCACGAGCGCCGAGAAGAATTTCGCTGTAGTCTTTTAAGTTTGAGCTTAGAGTAGCGAGTTTTATATTCGCCATGTTTATCTGATCTTGCTCCTCGGTTTCAGTTAGTACGGCGATTTGCCAAGAAAAAATTTGACCAATAGCCTCACAAATTATTCTTCTTTCATAATCCATAAATCGCGGTTGTCGGTGATGACAGGCAATAAGCCCCCACAGTTTTTGATCTTTCATGAGAGATATCGACATTGAAGATTTAACGCCCATATTCTTAAGGTATTGAATATGAACAGGTGAGACGCTTCTAAGAACTGAATGGCTGAGATCAATCTGGTGGGGAAGGCCAAAATCCTCTGCGACGATCAAGTGGGACGGCGTATAGTCGGCGTCATATATTAACCTTGTCCAGTTTTTAGTATAAAGATCTCGTGCCTGACGAGGGATATCAGAAGCAGGATAATGGTGTCCTAAGTATGGCTTTAGATCCTCCTCTTTCGCTTCGCCGATCACCATCCCATTCCAATCACGGTCAAACTTATAAACCATAACTCGATCAAAACCTGTCAGAAGCTTCACCAAACGAGCCACTAGGGGGTTAAGCTCAGCTAGGCTTCTCACTCCCTGAACTTCTTGGATAATATCGCTAAGGTGAATCTGAGTCTCAAATTTGGAGAGGATTTTTTGCTCTAACGCTGGTTCCAGCTCTATGATGACTAAGCGGTCAGTATGGTGGATGTGAAAATACCACGATTCATGACCAGGTTTTATAAACTCAGTCGTTTGGAAGGAAGCGCGGCCTTGATCAATTTTTTCAGCCAAACTCCGCACTTTTTTCGCCGCTTTTTCGCCGATCACTTCGTCCAGACTAAAACCTAAAAGCGATGGATGGTCGGGCATAAATAAATGACTGCAATTTTCGCTAAAGGCAACGATCTTGCTCGTCGTCGATTCGATAGCCAGAAAATAGCCAAATGGCTGGATTGAGCCTGGAACATGAATAGCTTCCTTTTCGCACTGATCAATAATGTTATTCAGTGCTGAAAAGCCCATTTATCTTTCCTTCAATTTTTATGCTCATATTTTTTACTATGATGATCTTACTAAACTAGTCTTTCTATAGGAATACAGATTAGTATGGAGTGGCTCCATAAAAACAGACTCCTGCAAGGCAGCATTCACGTGAACTGAACTTGGTCAAAATCATTTTTTTGGATACGTAGACACTCTAACGTAGACCATCATGGCTAGAGTCTTCGCCAGACTTGATGACATGCCGCCCAAAAAGCAATTAAAACAAGAGATTCTGATGAAGGTGCTGAATTAATCCCATAGTACAAAACTTAACGGAAGTGAATTTGCTCATATAGTATTAAACGATGAACGAAATCAGCCGAATTTAATTCACAGTATCAAACTAAAATCCATCACCATTCTATTTGTGATTTGTATGATTTCACAAGCAAGTCAGAAGACATTGGAGTGATGAATACTGCCTTTGTTCTGCATCGCTACCTGTCTGAGATGTCGAAGGTAATATTTGATGGGTCTTGACTCGTAGATGGTGCAATCTTTAAGAAAACATTTTAACAAACGAAGAAGTGGAGGGAGATCAACTCCCTCTATCGCAGAATCATTTTTAATCAACGCTGCGCTTCGGCAAACCTAAATCCGGGAAATGAGCAGGCTGACGCTCACGCATCATCCCATAAACCACTTCCACCACATCCTCAATACTAGGCTTGGTAAAGTAATCACCATCCGAACCATAAGGACTGCGGTGCGCTTGGGCGGTCAAAGTTTTTGGCGGTGCATCCAATAGCTCATAGCCCCCCTGAACTTCCAAGACCTGCTGCAACATATACGAGCTGGCACCACCTGGAACGTCCTCGTCAAGGAAGAGAATCGCGTTGGTTTTTTCCAGTGACTGGCGAATGATGCCCAAGCGATCGAAGGGCAACAAGGTTTGCACATCGATCAATTCTACGCCAATTCCCAGCGTGCGCAGGTACTCGACAGCTTCTCTAGCGATATTCACACAGGCACCATAAGTTACCAGAGTCAGATCATCGCCTTCGCTGAGTATTTCTGGAATGCCTAGTGGTACTTGATAATCGCTGAGATTGTCAGGTATCACCTCTTTCAAGCGATAGCCGTTTAAGACTTCGATCACCAGGGCTGGATCATCACCTTTCAGTAAGGTGTTATACATCCCTGCAGCCTGCACCATGTTACGTGGAACGCAAACATGAATTCCACGAATGCCATGGAGTATGCTTCCCATAGGTGAACCAGTGTGCCAGATACCTTCCAACCTATGGCCTTTGGTGCGGATGATAACCGGTGCCGCCTGACCACCTGCGGTGCGATAATGCAAGCTTGCCAGGTCATCCGACATCAACTGGAAAGCATACAGCAGGTAATCGAGATACTGGATATCGACGATCGGTCGCAGACCACGTAGCGCAGCGCCAAGGCCTTGACCGAAGATGGTGGCCTCGCGAATACCCGTATCGGTCACGCGGATGTCGCCGTGTTTGTCGCTAAGTCCGTCGAACTCCAAATTAACGCCACCGAGTTTGCCGATGTCTTCTCCGATAATGAAGACTCGTGGATCGGTGGCTAGATGGTGGTCAAAAATTCGTTGAATGACCAGCCGCCCATCAACTTTTTCTGAACTTTCGCTGTAAACAGCAGGTTGACCTTCAGTCAATAACGGTGAGCGTTTTGATTCGACCAGTAGTTTTGAATTGAAACGCTGTTTGTTTTCATCAGTTTTTTGCTGAATATATTGGCGAAGCTCAAAGGCCTCATCCTGGGGCAAGTCTCTAAGCATATAGATGACGCGGCGGGCGCTGGATAATAACAGCTTACGATTAAAAGATGGAGCGCGTTCGATCGACTTGATAACCGGCGCTAACTCTGATCGCTGGCTATGTTCTTCCAGAGCTTTTAAGATAGAGAGCAACTCATCGCGCTCTTTGCGGATAGGAGCAAGGTAGTCATCCCATGCAGCTTTTCTTTCTGCCATCACAAAGGTTTTCGCTTCCTCTTCCATCTCTGCCAGTTCAGCTTCCGTGCAAATTCCTTCGTCAATCATCCATTGGCGCATTTTTACTAGGCAATCGAGCGAGCTTTCATAGGCTAGTCGATCCTTGGACTTATAACGTTCGTGACTACCAGAGGTGGAATGGCCTTGCGGTTGCGTCATCTCAATCACGTGAATCAGTGCCGGAACGTGGTCCTTGCGGGCTTTGTTCACGGCGTCCTGATAAGCTTGGAGTAGTTCCTGGTAATTCCAACCTCGCACAGTGTAAAGGTTTAGGCCATTAGTTTTGGGTTCTTTGACGAAACCAGCGCAGATTTTGGAAATGGACTCTTTTGTCGTCTGATAGCGATTCGGTACAGAAATGCCATAATCATCATCCCATACGGAAATGACGAGTGGTAATTCCAAAACGCAAGCTGCATTCAAACACTCCCAAAAGATACCTTCCGAGGTACTGGCATTACCGATGGTGCCAAAAGCAACTTCGTGCCCCTGGTTGGAGAAATTTTTTGTGTCTTTGAGTGCTTTATTCTGCCGGTAAAGTTTTGAGGCATAACCCAAACCCACCAGGCGAGCCATCTGGCAAGCAGTGGGCGAGGCATCGGCACTGGTATTAAACATGGACATCTGATTCAACCATTCGCCATCGGCATCGATAAAGCGCGAAGCAAAGTGGCTGTTCATCTGCCTACCGCCCGATGCCGGTTCCCGTTCAATATCGGTATCGGCATAGAGTTGAGCAAAAAATTTGCGGATATCGGAAGCGCCCAGCGCAAACATAAATGTTTGGTCCCGGTAATAGCCTGAACGCCAATCTCCATGCTGAAAGGTACGTGCCATGGCAATCTGGGCTACTTCTTTGCCATCGCCAAAGATGCCGAACTTGGCTTTTCCAGAAAGAACTTCCTTACGGCCAATTAAACTGGCTTGTCGGCTCATAAAAGCAGTTTTGTAATCGCTGATAATCTCAGCTTTCGGCAGTTCAGCCAGTTTAATGTCTTCTTTTTTTGCGACCTTGGCCATGGTGCCTCCTTGGTGTAGGGTCTTGGGTTTTTTCTGGAAATTGACGATATCGCTATTCTTTATTCGTGATTGCTCATTAAACGCTCAAATGTACAACAGTGACGCCATCGCCACCCTCTTCCTTCTCCCCTGGGCGAAAATCCAGATTATAGGGAGAATCCTTCGCCAGAGCCATGCGTATCGTTTTCTTTAACTTATCTGTACCGTGTCCGTGAATGAGGATCAGATCGTTTTCTCCACGCATCACCGCCTTATCGATAAATGCCCAGGTGCGATCCAAGGCGCGGTCGGCATCCAAGCCTCGCAAGTCGACGCTGTTTGTTAGACTAGGCAAGACTAAGCGATGCTCAGGACCTTTGGCCTGCGTTCGACTCGATTTCATGCGTTTGCCTAAACTGGATTCATCTTCAGGCGGTAACTTGCGCAAATCCTGAAGTGCCGGCTTCAGCTTGATGAGGCCAGCAGAAACTTCAATGACGGATGACGGTCCTTTCTGGATTTTTGTGACCGTTGCTTCATGATCCAGGGAAATCACATAAACGCGATCGCCTATGTCGAGATCATCCAGACTTGCAGCCGTGCCGGGCATTTCTTTTTTTAACTTAAAGTCATCACCAAGCTTACTGATCGAACCTTCAAGCTGAGAGAGCTTCTCTTCCGCGCCCTTTTTTTGCTGCTGCAAAACATCGCGCCAAACGTCATCATCAGCTTGACTCTTCTTTAAATCCTTCAATGATTTTTTCAGATCTTCCAAAGTCTCATGAAAGTCCACCTTGAGATCATCAACTTGATCCTGATAGCGGGATTTGATTTTTTCCGAAGCCTCAGCCTTGGATTTCTGCAGAGCTGTGCGCTCCGCTTCCCAGCGATGCTTTTCAGCCTCGACTTCTAAGCGCAGCTTCTCATAAGACTGACGTTGTTGATCCGCTTCTTCTTTTTTCCTTTGCAAATCCTCAACGAGTTGATCAAGAGAACTTCCTGACTGGCCTCGCAATTCTTTTGCCCGTCGGATGACATGCGTGGGCAAGCCGATCTGTTCGGCAAGTTCGATACCATAACTTTGCCCGGGAATGTCGAGTATGAGACGATAAGTTGGCTTCAACGTGGCCGTGGAAAACTCCATGGAGCCGTTACGGTAGCGTTGATCGCCAACTGCTAAACCTTTTAAACTATCAAAGTGGGTGGTCACGACACTGGACACACCTTTGGCTGCCAATTCTTCCAATACGGCCTGGCCAATTGCGGAGCCTGTCATTGGTTCGGTGCCGACAGCCAACTCATCCAAGAGGACGAGGTCTTTGGAGCAGGCCTGCTCAAGAATGGGTTTTAAACCGAGAACATGGCCAGAGAAAGTCGAAAGACTGGCGGCCAGATTTTGCGAGTCGCCCATTTCAATATAAAGATTCTCAAAAAGATAGAGCTCAGACTCAGGTGAGGCTGGCAGTAACAAACCGGCCTTGGCCATCAAATGCAGCATGCCGACTGTTTTTAAGACGATGGTTTTACCACCGGCATTGGGGCCTGAGACGATCAGAATTTTTTGCTTGTCTAACAAATCGATGGTGTTGGCGAGCGCTGCACCGCCGCCAGGTGTTTTGACAAGAGGGTGTCTGGCTTCGAGCAGTTTAAGGCAAGGTTTATCGGATAAACGCACCCGTCCGGCATCCAGGTTAACAGCTAAGGATGCTTGGGCAATCAGCACGTCCAATTCGATCATCGATTCATAGTTGGCCTGCAAAACATCGACGTCTTGTGCGACCTGGGCGCTGAGTTCGCGGAAGATACGCAGGACTTCAAGTTTTTCCGAAAGTTCAAGCTCTAAAAGGGTTTCATTCATTGGTCTGATGACTTCCGGCTCCATGTAGAGCGTTTGTCCGCTGTCTGAGGTATCATGAATGGACCCCTTGACGCGACCACGGCCATCAAGACGAATGGGAATCACATAACGTTCGGCGCGTATGGTAAAAAACTTATCCTGAAGATAGGTTTCGAGTTCGTTGTTAGTTAAGAGCTGCTTGATTTCATTTTCAATGGTTTTGCGCATCGATACTTTCTGCCGGCGGATGCGCTGCAGCTCCGGTGATGCCGTATCAAGAATATCGCCTTCCGGACTGACCGCTTTTTCGATCGCACTCGTTAATTGTGGAAGGGGGTAGGTGACTTTCTGATATCGCAGAAGCGCCGGGCATTTTTCCTGAAAATCTTTCGCAAAGCGGTGGAAGTTTTTCACGGCTTGCAAAAGGTGCAATACGTTGCGCAAAGATTCCCCGTCAAGGATCTGGCCCAAGGCTGCACCGCGAAAAACCGCATGCAGGATGGGAATATCGCCAATTGGTGGGGTATAACCGGTTCTTATTAAATTGCGCAGGGGTTCCAGCTGATTCCAGCGCGACTCGATTTCGTCTTTTTGCAAGTTCGGTTGAAGATTTTCACAAATCTCCCGTCCCTCGATAGTTTGGGTGCGATCGGCGAGCAGATGTAGGAGATCATTCCATTGGAGTTTTTCGAGAACGACGTTATTCATAATCACCTAAAGTTTATGAGTCCTTTTTGCATGTCTTGGAATCCTAGCGATTTTCCCTTCCGGAAAAAAAACCTATAATAACCACAAAGGAAGGCGAAATAGCCTGTTCTTCTTCATTAAGCAAGCAAAAATGGCTTATTTGGCAAGGATTTCCATCCAATGCAGAATCTTTTTACGTTTTTATTGCCCTTTCTCTCAAGTCCTATTACCTGGTACATCTTGGCATTTGGTGCTTGCATCGGCAGCTTTCTCAATGTCTGCATCATCCGCATTCCCCAAGGCACATTCTGGGCCTCGCAGCGTTCAAAATGCCCGCACTGTCAAGCGTCAATACCTTTTTGGCATAATATACCGGTCTTATCCTGGCTGATCCTGAGAGGGAAAGCAGCCTGCTGTGGCGGCCGCATATCTGCGCAATATCCCATAGTTGAATTTTTAACAGGCGTCATCTTTGTGCTGGCCTACTGGCAGTTTCCTTTTTTGAAGAGTATGCAGCCTAGTCTGGTCATTGATTCGGGTGATTTGATCCGCTTTTTTCATGCTGTGATCTTCTCCTCTCTTCTGCTGACGTGTTCGGTGATTGATTTGCATCATCAGATCATACCAGACAAAATCAGTTTGCCTATGGTGGCTTTAACGCCGCTAGTCGTCTATTTCCATCCCGATCTAGATTGGCGGAGTGCTTTGATCGGCGTCGTTGCTGGAGCCGGTGTGTTGTATGTGATTGCCTGGGCTTATTTTTTGCTGCGCAGAGAAGCTGGTTTGGGTATGGGAGATGTCAAGTTGTTGGCTGGAATCGGCGGCTGGCTAGGTTATCAATCGCTATTACCGACGCTTTTCATTGGCTCGATCTCCGGCGCCGTGATTGGCATTATCTTCATGATGTTCAACCGTTCCATGACGATGAAGACGGCTCTGCCGTTTGGTCCGTTCTTATCTTTGGGTGCCTGGCTACATCTGATGTATGGTCAAGAAATTCAAGAATTCTTGCTTTTCTGATAGGGGGAAAAGAATTTTGTCAGCCTGGTTACAAAAAGCGAAAGCACACATCGCTCATAGCCAAACAAATCTTGCCGTGGATGCGCTATATCAATGCTGCGACTATATTTGGCGAGAGCCAGCCGTTGAGCGGATCATCCGACGGACAAAGCGCGTACTACGAGAAGTATTCGATTTGACTTCGCTGGAACATTATGAATTATCAGGGCGTGGTACGGGTGTGCAGCTGAAGCGACAGTCAGAGGCAGCCGATACGACGACAAAGTGGACCAACCGTGTTTTTGAACAGATCGAAATGCAAATGAAGTTGCTTAACCTTGGCCAGGAAGATTACAAATCAGGTCTGAATTATCTGCGAATTGGCAAGGAGCAGTTTGCTTTTTTTCTATTGGGTGATAGCAACAGTCTTTGGAGTCTCATGATTTGGCAGGAAGTATGCTCCGATCATGAAACGATCATGGAACTAGCCAGGCAGGTTAAGCTTCGGGATCAAACTCTCAGCTTTTTTATCAGGCAAATGCAGGTGATGTATCGCTCCCAAGCCAAGCTGCAGAAAGCCCAATCGCTTTTGGTGCGTGATGATCTGACAGGACTTTATAATTATCGGCACTTAGAAGCCAGTTTGGAAAATGAGATCCGCCGTGTCCAGCGCTTCAAATCGAAGTTCAGCGTCTTGTTCATTGACTTGGATCATTTCAAGCCGATCAACGATCAATATGGACATCAGGCGGGAAGCTTCGTGATCAAGCAGGTTGCTGAAGTTTTGCAGGAAGGCTTGCGGGAAGTCGATAGTGTTTTTCGTTATGGTGGTGATGAGTATGTGGTGCTCTTGTTGGAAGCCAATAGTGAAACGGCACTGCGCGCGGCAGAGCGAATTCGCCAGAAAATTGCCGAAACAGAATTTCCCATTGATGATTATCACAAAGTGAAACTGACAGCCTCTATTGGTGTCGCTTCCTGCCCGGAGCATGGGTCCAGTAAGGAAGAGTTATTGAGAATGGCCGACGAATCCATGTATCGCAGTAAAAAATCTGGAAAGAACCGCGTACTGGTCGTTGGCGAACAGCCACAACATAAGAAGGCTCTTGCCGATCTTTGATGCAAACCGTCATATGACAACAAGAAAGGAAGCAAACATTGGAAGTTCAAGGAAAATCACCGAGAGACAGTGAGGTCGTCATGACCGAACTGATTCTGCCCCATCACACCAACAATCTGGGAACGATTTTTGGCGGGACCGTCATGTCTTGGGTCGATATCGCGGCTGCGATCTGTGCACAGCGCCATTGCAACAAACAAGTGGTCACGGCTTCGGTTGATGCTATGGAGTTCCTTGCTCCCGTGCGCCTTGGCTGGATTTTAACGCTCAAGGCTTCAATCAATTATGTTTGGAAAACCAGTTGTGAGGTTGGCATTCGCGTCAGTGCGGAGAACCCGCACTCGGGTGAGTTGTTTCACACGGCCAGTGCTTATGTAACCATGGTCTGCCTGGATAGCAATGGCCGGCCAACAAGGATGCCACCTATCATCCCTGAAACAGATGATCAAAGACGCCGTTATGAAGAAGCCAAAGCCCGCCGCACGGCACGTCTGGAGCTGAAAAAAGCGAATGCCGAGCGTGAGCGACGCGAGGAGGCGGAAAGAGGCTTGTCCGAATAGGCGTGATAAGCCCCGGTATGCTGGGGAAGTGATCACGAAAGAAATGCTAGAAGGGAGTTCCTTTTGAATAGTCGTCTTCTCATGCTGATCTGTCTGCTGGTTTCCTTGCTGAGAAACCCGACAGCCGCCATGGCGCAAAATATTCCGCAAATGCCCAATGATCTGGATCGGGTCGATATTTTTCTGCATACCGTCGATGTCGGCAACTTGGTCTATAATAACTTTGGGCACACTGCCATTCGCGTGCGTGATGAAAGCAGTGGCCAAGACTGGGTTTTCAATTGGGGAATATTTGATTTTGGTGATCCGATTCCCTTTGCTTTGAAATTTTACCGCGGGATATTGATTTACAAACTCGGTGTCTATCCATATTCTCAAGCATTTCGGCAGTATCAGTATGAGCGGCGCACTGTTTGGGAAGACCAACTGAATCTGACTCATTCCGAGAAGAAGCGCTTACTGGAACGCTTGATATGGAATGCCCAACCGGAAAACCGCGCTTATGAATATCAATACTTTTTCGATAACTGCTCAACGAGGCCGCGCGATTATCTGAATGAAGGCTTAGGTGGCCTCATCCGTAAACAGACGACCGATGTCTTTACGGAAAACGAATTTCGTGACTATGTGCGACAAGGGTATCGTTATAATCCCTTTATCCAGCTAAGTTTGGATATTTTGATGAATTCCCGCATCGATCAAAAGGTCAGCGTCTGGGATTCGATGTTTCACCCCTTGGAATTGCGGGAAGCCTTATTAAAAATCGACGACGGCAGGCCGATTGTTTATTCGAGTCGCATCCTTGTCGAATTTCCCAGGCCAGAGCAACCATTGCTCGATGGTTTTACCAGTTTTGCTGTTTTTGGCTTGATCTTTCTGGTGCCAGTCATTGTACTCTTTACCTTCGAACGACAAAGGTCCACGGGACTACATGAAAAGATCGCCTTTCGTTTATTAGGCCTATTTGGTCTCATAGCCTGGTTCTATGGAGGGTTTCTGGGCTTTCTGATGCCTGTGACCTGGATGTTATCCAATCATCTCGATCTCCATCATAATGTGAATATGATGATTTTCTGGCCAACAGATCTGGTCATGTTGATTCCCTCTTGGGTATGGCTGTGGAAGGGGCGCGCTTGGCGCTTGAGCCCACGTTTTTTTGCTTTGATGAAGCGTTATGCGATCGTTCACATTGCCTTGATGTTTGCTATGGCGATGTCGTGGGCATTTGGTTTCGTGAAACAGGACCTGGATCAGATTATCTTTTTTGTGATGCCAGTTTATTTGGCTTTATTTAGTCTTTTCAATCACAAAGGCCTAGCGCAACAGCCGGCGGAGGAAAAAGTGTGACAGACCAGGCCGGTGAACCGATCTCAAATATTGAATCATGGTATGAAACTGAGCGGGCGTTACTCTTTGATTATTTGGTGCGAATGACCGGTGATTTAGAGCGCTCCCGCTCTGAAGTCTTTGATGTGATTCAGGTCATCAAAAAATCACAACGTCATCAGCAGTCAGCGAACGAAACCCGCAGTCAAATGTATCGCACAGCCCGCAGCTTTTGTGCCGACTGCTGGTTTCGCAGTCCTTTAAAGCTCTTAGATCAGGTATATTTGGGGACTAATCGCCAACAAGACCTACGACGCATTGAAAGCTTTCTCGATCAGCTTCCTCCTGCAGATCGGGAAGTAACGCTTCTGCGTTACCGCTATGGATTTTCGTCCAAGGAAATCGCCAGTATCGTCGGCAAATCGATTCAACAGGTGCAAATGATGATCAATCAGTCTGTGCTCGCCTTAAGGCGGGAACAGGCTGATATTGATATGAATCAAATCAAACAATTTCCGCTTTTTCCCTTGGTCGAGTTTGAGACAGCGACGGCTGCAATTGATGAAATCGTCGAAAGAATTCCCTGGCTCTGGCAACGTAAGCTTGGGCAGATAATATTTTGGCTGTTATTGCTAGCGGCGATTGTGGCGTTTTATATCCAACGACCAGAGCTGTTTGAGGATATCCCGTGGATTCAAGATTGGCTGCCAACTAAATAAAGCGAGGAAAAAATCCCCCACCCTCCAATATGGCTTGTGGAGGGTGGGATTATATCCAGTATGCAGCTTCTTAACTCATGTAGCGCTAAAAGCTAAATGAGCGTTTCTGTTCGCAAGTGATTACCAAAAACTCCACCAATTGGCAGGAGCTGCAAAACTAATAAAGATGCATGAAGTTCTCCTCAAAGCTGTTAGTTGTGAGTCACGAGTTTGTTGGATGACTCATGGACACAACGCAACGGAGGTCTTTTTTTTTCAATTTTTGGCAAAGAAATTTTAAATCTGATTCGTTTGCAAGACGAGGCGCAAGGCCCTCTTCTTCTTCTTTCGTGGACCTTTTGGCCTATTTTCCGCTTCAAACAGGGCAAGGACCATAGAAAAGACAAACGACATGCCCAAAGCGTTCTGCGCGAAATGAAAAATCCAAGAAGGTAAAGCGATCCGATCGATCAACATGAGTGCTAGGGAACTGCCATACAGCAGGCCAAGAAAGAGGCTAAACATCAGGTGAAGATTAAGAAAGGTCGAGCGCTCCTGGAGACCTTGCTGTATTTTGCTGAAAAATTCCCGAGGATCGATTTTTCTGAGGAACAGCCAAAGTGAAATAAAAAAAAGTGTAGGAAATGCCAGGCTTGCTAGATTGACATCGTGCAACGAGGCGGTGCCCGATAGCTCGTGAAACGATAAGAGGAAAAAAAGCAGTATGTTGAAAGCATAAGCGGCTAGTTCAACGTAAATCATCGATTCAACGTTTCTTATGGGCATATGTTCGTTCTCCCTGCGTGTGGTTGCTGGTGGTAAGCGGCTGATGTGGCCTTCGTCCCGTTGAGTACTTGTATGTTTTTTTGACTAGGTAAAGAAATATTGCTCTTTTTTACTATCTCATTGGGAAACGATAGCGGTTCTGCTTAGAATGAAATCTTCTGCTGTTTCCTGCGACGCGCAGGACATGGGCCTTGTTGCATACTTTGTACTTATTAATATGTAAGGACCACTTCGCAAGCATGCCAGTTTCGTTTTGAAATGAAAAGCCAAAGTATTTCATGTTGTAATGGCGCGACTAGCTTCCTTGCTTGAGTTTGCATGACAAGTTTAGCCATAATTTAGCTTCTATCCTGCCGCCAGCGATGAATTTTATGTAGTTTTTGGGGACTAGTAGGTGTTAGAAAGGCATAGAACGCAGAAAAACCAAGCGTAGCTTTGGAACATGAAACACATTCCCATTGCTTGATCCAAATAAAGAGGACTTGAGACGCATGCCTACAAATCACACCATTTTTGTCGTAGATGACCAGGAAGCCATACTGACATCTGTGAAGTCCATCCTTCAAGACGAATCCTATCGTGTGCTGGCTTTTTCCAGTGCCGAAGCTCTTGAAAAAGGTTTGCAGGAAGAGCGACCCGATTTAATTCTTTTGGATATCTGGCTACCCGGAATCGACGGCGTTGCGGCATTGAAAAAATTAAAAGCAGAGTTTCCCGCATTACCGGTGATTCTGATGAGTGGTCATGCTGGAATCGATATTGCGGTGAAAGCGATGAAGGCTGGTGCCGAAGACTTTTTAGAAAAGCCCATAAACTTAGGCATTCTTTTGGAAAAGGTTGCCTTGCACTTAGCAAGCTTAGAGCCAGCAAACGCAGTCGCCGGTGGTTCCGTTCCTGCTCACTTGGAAAGCTTTATGAAGGGCGATGCGGCTAGCTTACAACTATCTTCCGAGTTGCAGCGCACGGTTTGTAAAAATGCAGTTCTCAATGGCGTAGGTTTGTTGACCGGTCGCCCTACAGGTCTAATCATTAGCCCGGCACCGGCCGATACCGGTATCGTTTTTCGCACTCTCGATGGCGTTGCGATCCCAGGGCATATCAGTGCTTTGGCTAATCTCGATCGTCTTGCTCAGGGCGGAAGTTTTACTGCCAATTCCACGGTTTTGACCAAAGACGGTCGGCGCATAAGAACGGTGGAGCATTTATTGGCTGCCTTATACATGATGGGCATCACCAATGCTTCGATCAAGGTCGACGAAGAGATTCCCAATATTGATGGCTCCGCGGCGGATTTTTGTCGTATTATTGCTGACGCCGGCATAGAAACCCAGACAAAGCCACGTATGGAAATCGTCATCCACAAAACGATGCGTATTGGTGGTGAACAAGAAAGCGAGAAATATCTTTACGTCGAGCCCTTTGACGGTTTTGAAGTGCAGATGCGGGTCAACTATCCAGCGCCGATTTTTGAGCAGAGATACCGCTTTTCACCAAGTGAACAATCCTTTGCATCAGAAATTGCTCCTGCGCGTTCCTTTAATACCTTTGAGAATATCGATAATGCACAAAAGATGGGTATGGTCGGCTCAGGCTATCTGAATTCACATATTATCATCCATGATGGCAAAGTCATTAATACCGAATTAAAGTTCCCGGATGAATTCGTTCGCCATAAGATCTTGGATCTTCTCGGAGATCTTTTCTTGCTGGGATACGGGCTTCGTGGTCGTGTGGTCGGGAACATGACCTCACACGGGATCAATCAGGAAATGGCACTGAAGATTTATGAGGCTTTGTCACAGGAAAGACCGGCCTAGAAATGCTTTGACTCTTTTCGCGTTCTATCAAGGCAGTGAAAGGGTAAAGCTTCGGTTACTGGAGACGGAAAGATTCCATGTCAAATAAGTTAGTTCTATCAAAGGATTTGGTGATATTGAGCGTGGTAGGGAGCACTGCAGCATTGGCTGTCAGCGCCTACCTTGCTCGAGAAAATGATGAGAATGTGTTCATGATACTTTCCATCTTAAGCGGATTTTTCACGGGGGTTTTTACTACGATCTTTTTCGGCAGCTTGCGTGAGTTGGTGAGGAAAAAGGATTCACCTCGCGCCTTGTCTAAGGCATTCCCGGATGAACCCTAACTAAGACCCCCGATTCCTTCGAGTTTTGGCTCGAAGGAATCAAGAAAGATTTCGTGTAGCAAAGTGTTATTCACCCATAAACCGTAGCAATACACCACCATACTGTATGAAAAATGGTGCAAAGACCAAGCTTAAGATCGCCATCAACTTCATCAGAATATTGATAGAAGGCCCGGAAGTATCCTTGAACGGGTCACCCACGGTATCACCAACGACCGCGGCCTTATGGGCCTCTGAACCCTTGCCACCGAGTTTACCGGTTTCAATATATTTTTTCGAGTTGTCCCAAGCGCCACCGGAGTTGGAAGCAGAAAGTGCCATCACAAGGCCTGAGACGAGTGAACCAGCTAGAACACCAGCGAGGGCTTCGATGCCAAACAAAAAGCCAACGACCAAAGGGGTGATGATAACAAGAAGACCAGGAGCAATCATCTGCTTGATCGCTGCTGTGGTTGATATCTCAACGCAGGTTCGATAATCTGGCCGATCTTTGCCCGTGAGGATACCAGGCTTTTCACGGAATTGACGACGAACTTCTTCGATCATGGCGTAAGCTGCAATACCCACACCCTTCATGGTCTGTGCGGTAAAGAGGAAGGGTAGGACACCACCAACCAGCAATCCGGCAAAAACCAAAGGTGAGAGAAGATCCAAAGTTTGCATATCCGCGCGAACGAGAAATGCGGCGAATAAAGCTAGAGCTGTTAATACAGCCGAACCGATCGCAAAGCCTTTGCCGATTGCGGCTGTGGTGTTTCCTGCGGCATCTAAAAGGTCAGTGCGCTGGCGGACTTCAGGGCCTAGTTCCGACATCTCGGCGATACCGCCAGCGTTATCAGCAACGGGGCCATAAGCATCAATGGTTAAACCGATCGCCATGGTCGAGATCATTCCTAATGCTGCGATGGCGATGCCATACATGCCAGCGATAGTCCAAGACAGGTAAACGGTGACAGCAATGGCAATAACTGGAATGACCGATGACTTGTAGCCTAAGGCGAGGCCGTAGATGATGTTGGTAGCTGGCCCTGATTGGGAAGCGTCAGCCACTTCGCGGACCGGCTTATAAGTGTGCGAGGTATAGTATTCTGTCACATAGCCAATAAGCAATCCAGACCAGAGACCGGCAATCAAAGAGATGAGAACACTGTTATCAGTGACGATCATGCCATTGACTTCAAACTCGGGAACCATTGCCATCTTGGTGATGATGACCATGGCGATCGTCATTAAAATTGTCGAAATGAGAAGCTGATTTTTTAGGACTGGTTCAGCTGAAGGAGCGTTATCTTTTAATTTGGCAAAAAAAGCCGTCACCAAACAGACTGGAATGCCAACTGCTGAGATGATGATGGGAAAGTACAGGGCGCTGGGTGACTGAATAATGGCTGCGGAAGTTGCACCGATCACCAAGGCTGCGCAAGTTGCTTCCGCACAGGAACCAAATAAATCGGCGCCCATGCCGGCGATGTCACCAACATTATCACCGACATTGTCGGCGATAACCGCAGGGTTGCGTGGATCGTCTTCCGGAATTCCCTGCTCAACTTTGCCCACAAGGTCGGCACCGACGTCAGCGGCCTTAGTGTAAATGCCGCCGCCGACACGTCCAAACAGAGCGACTGATGATCCACCCAAGCCAAAACCGGCGACCATCTCCATCAAGACTTCCTGCTCTGTGACAAATAGTCCAAACACCACGACCATTGTCATCAGACCAAAAATCGCTAATCCAACCAGGCCAAAGCCCATCACAGCTCCGGATTGAAAGGCGACTTTAAAGGCATCGGGCAAGCTTTTACGGGCAGCGATGGTTGTGCGAACGTTACCTAAGGTAGCGATTTTCATACCTAAGAAGGCCGATAAACTGGAAATCAATGCGCCCATTAAAAAGGCTACAGCACTAAAAATCCCTTCATGGACATCCGTGCCAGGGTGATTTAAGGCAAAGACCATAAACACGGCAAAAGCCAGGCAGAAGGCTGCCACATATTTATACTCACGCGAAAGAAAGGCCATAGCTCCTTCGCTGATAGCATCTGAGATTTCACGAAATTTTGCTTCCTGTTTTGGGTTATCTCCTTGAATCGGGACGGAAACAACACGTCTTGCGAAAACCACTGCGGTCAGCATTGCTAGGGCAGCTGCGGCGTAAATTAAAACGATGACAACCAAGTGAAACCTCCTGACTGAATAAACGTATGCACGTGAACTTGAACTAGTACTGGAACGCCAACTAGAAATGAAAAAATGGAAAAAATATGGGCCAGTATAGCGATAAATTCAATGAACTCAAAAGAACTTTTTAGCAGTTTTGCTAATTTTCATAGTCAAAAATGCCAGACCTTCCGCATCTCTGCCTCAGAATGAAGCTATTTGGTAATTTCCAAAACTTAGGTTGATTTCTATTCAAGTTCGATAACTTAGACTCCGATAGCTGCGTGATGAGACGCAGGAAGTGGAAGGGGTACGTAAATATATGAGTAAAATCGAGTGGAATATGACGTGCGGTAAGATCTGGAGCTTGGCTGTTTTTCTTTTACTTAACCCTTGCTTGGCACAAGCCCATCAAGTCACAAGATATATTGTCGAGGTGCAGGAAGAGCGAAAGTCAACGCGCTGGACCTTAACCGAGTGGCTACGTATTAAAGAGCGTATGAAATTGATGGATGTCTGGTTAGCCATGTTTTCCAAGCCGGAAAAGCAGCATTTTGCTCCAGAATTTGTCATGGAATATGCCAATTTAAAGGGAACTTTCCATTTGCAGCCGCAAGATTCGGAGGTGGACAAAATAGAAATCGAAGAGCCCGCAGGCTTTCAAGGACGGGCTCAATTCTGGTTAACAAATTTGATCACGTCCACCACTGGTGTCAAAACCTTAAATATCGATCTTGGGATTGAAGGTGGAAGCTATCGGCTCTTGCAGCCAGCGGAAGAAGACTATACGGCAGATTTGATCGCCAATCAGCCGTGGACCGATTTAAGTTATCAATCTTTCCAAACCGACTGGTGGGCGGCTAACTTTCGGATATTTGGCTCGAATATCCAGGACTCCTCCCTCATTTTAAAATACGGTGGCTACACGACAAAGCCTGCGGCATTTTCTGGTGAATTATCGACTTATGGCGGAGCACTTGCAGGTGCTGAAACCTATCTGTATTTCTTTTCATGGCTCGGGGCCGAGGCCGATTACCTGCGCTTTGGCAACACCAAAGGTGCAGCCGGTAGTGCGGAGCAGTCGGCGACAATGTTGGCTTATGGCGGCTTTATTGAAATTTACATGCTGCGTATCGGCTATCGCCTGCAAGAGTTCAGCGGTTCTTGGGGATCGGAAGTCGACGGTATCTATGAATTTCGGCACGAAGGGCCAGCTTGGTATGTCCGAATGAACTTTTAATACCAGTAAATCTTCTTTGCTTTTCACTTAAGGTTGCCTTGACATACTTTCCGTTTTGGTTTTTCATAAATCATGCGGGAGGGTCTTTCATATGCAAGTCATTGACACACCATCATTACTAGTTGCTCTGCCGCAGTTGCAGGATCCAAACTTTTTTCGCTCGATCGTGCTGCTGTTGGAATCAGGCCTGCATGGAGCTTTAGGCTTTATAGTGAATAAGCCTTCATCATATACCGTCCGTGATCTTCTTGCGGAGTCGGATCTACTCATCCCGGATGATATACCATCCTGGTTCGGAGGGCCGGTCGAAGTCGAGCGTGGTCTTGTTTTACATAATCAAAACAGAGATCATGGGGCCACTCACTTTGCTCATCATGTCAACCTCAGCTCGACGATTGATGCCGTTCAGGGCTTGGTCCTGCATGCGGAGAAAATGATGTTGGAGGATGAGGAGCAAAGCGTTCTTTATCCATATCGCTTCCTCATCGGTTATGCCGGATGGGGGCCAGGGCAACTCATGGAAGAACTGCTAAATGGCTCTTGGATTCAAATGCCGTTTTCGGAAAAGTTAGTTTTTGATACCCCATGGACGGAAATGTGGTCGGAGGCAATGCGGAGCATTGGGGTTGATCCGTATGAAATTGTTCCCAGTGCAAATCCGTATTTAAATTAGACGTTGGACAAAGCAGCCGTAAGTCTTTCAATTATATTGCTCTCGTCAAATTTGACAAGGAAGTCACCAAGGGCGCTATCGACGATATCGTGAACTAGATTTTCATTGGAAATCGACGAGTGAAAGACGACATAAGGCACATCATGACTTGATTTACGATAAGCAGTAATCATATCAATGCCGTTCATGATCGGCATTTCGATATCAGAAATAATGGCATCATACTTTGTCTGCCGCTCCAGTAAGATTTCCAAACCTTCTTTGCCGTTGACGGCGACATCCACCAGCGCTCCGTGCTTGACGAGAACTCTTAAAAGAATGCTACGATAGAGTTTTGAATCTTCCACAATAAGAATCGACTTGCCTGCAAGCCGAGGGCCTCCATCAACTTTGTCATCAACAGTAGCAGTCAATTTGATATCTTGCGATTCAAAGAAGGCTTCCAAGTCGAACAAGTAACAAAAGCCATTTGCCTCGCGGATCATGCCACTGGCAAACTCTTGACCAACATTGGGAAAAAGTGCTGGTGCTGCGATAATTTCATTGATATTTTGTCGTTTGACATTGAAAGTGCGATTAACAACAATGCCAATATAATAACCGAGCAACTCACAAATCACGATACGTGCTTGTTCCCCAGACGGGGCAGCTTGCAGATTCTGTTGCAAGAGCTGCTCATCCATAGACTGGCGTAGCCATTTTTTTAGCTCGATAACAGGAACAGATATTCCTTGAAAATCTATGAGATACTCAAATGGTTTCATGGGCGTGGGCATGGGATGCACATCATCATATTCGATGACCTTGACCACCTTATGGACGTTCATGAAAAACTTGAGCTCGCCTTCCGGAAAACTTAGAGCGAACGGTAAAATGATCATTTGACTGGCTTGACTTGAAAAGTCAATTTTTTCAGCTTCATTCATCACGGACATCCATGGCTTTAAAGTCTTGCTCCTGAACCATTCTGATAGGTGTATTGTCGATGTTCATGACTTCTTGTGATAGCCTTTCTTTGGGAATTGCTACCTTTTGTACCCTATTGACTTGAATGCAAAAGATACGCCTGTCATCCAGTTCGATGACCATCAAGCGATCGGATTTTTGCCCTTGAATCCCATTGTAGAAACTAGGCCGAATGATAGGCAGTATCTGTCCCCGCAAATTGACCAATCCAAGATGGTCAAGATGATTTTCCGGGTAAGGAATAATATGATGATTTTCAATGACTTCTTTGACAAAGTCGATGCCTATTAAAAACGCACCGTCACCCCAATGAAACTTCATGCAGGGTAGAAGTTGTTGGTGAACTTCTTGTTCATGATCACTCTGCTTGCTACGTGATAAGTTTTGAAAGCTCATGAGATCTTTAAGCAGCATGAGAACCTCGCTTGTCAGAGCTTAGTCCGGGCTTAATCAACTTTTCATATAAACGGGTCATTGAAATGACAAAAGTCGGAATTCCGTCGGCAAGTATGGCGACGCCTGTAATATAGGGGAGATTTAAACCTTCTTCGGGGGGTGGTTTTACGACAATTTCGACATTTGAGATCAATTCATCGACACGTAAACTGATGACATCCGTAGTCGTTTTAACATTTAAAATAGCAAGTTTTCGCTTTTGGATTTTAAATTCTTTTTTGTATGAAGTATAAATATAGTCGGCAATATTATAGCATGGCAGAAATTGCCCATGGTGCTTGAAATAACTGTCTTTACCGTTCACTTTAAGTTCACTGACTGGCACCCGTTGAATTTCCAGAACCTCAGACGAGCTAATAGCAAAAGTCACCCCATTGACTTTGGCAATTAAAGCCCGAATCACGGACAAACCAAGTGGGATTCGCATCGAAAATTGACTGCCTCGTCCAATTTCCGTATGGACTTCGAGATTGCCGCCCAAAGATTCAACATAGTTTTTTACGGCGTCCATGCCAATACCTCGGCCCGAAACATCGGAAGCTTCTTGCTTCGTCGAAAAACCAGGATGAAAGATTAAATGGATGGCATCTTCCCGGTTTTGTACGTGCGAGACATCAAGCCCTTTATTTTTAGCTGAAGCGAGTACTTTTTGATCATCAATGCCGCCGCCATCGTCGCTTACTGAGACGATGACTTCATTGCCTTCCAGTTGGGCATTCAGTTTAATTTTTGCCTGTACCGGTTTTCCGACTTGTCTGCGTGTCTCAGCATCCTCGATACCGTGGTCCATAGCATTGCGTACCAGATGGATCAGTGGTTCGCCCATCGTATCCAAAATACGCTTATCTAAGTTTGTCTCACTGCCCGTCGTTTCGAGTAAAATATTCTTGCCGGTATCTTGAACATAATTTCGCACTGTGGCTTCCATCATCCGAAATACCGGCTTGATTGGCATCATCCGCAGCGACATAGCGATATTTTCAAGGTCACCGATGCTCTTTCTTAAGGTGTCATCAAGGATTTCCCATTGCTGCATAAAATCCTGGTCAGAAATCTTACCGGCATTCTTTCGTTCCACCATATATTTGATCTGATTTCTTATCAAAAAGATTTCGGAAACGACATCGATGTTGCGCTGAATGCGATCAAGTGGAACGCGAACCATTTCACTCGTTTTTTTATTGTTCGATTCCTTGCTGGGAGCTTTCTTTGCCACCATCGTTTTTTGCTTTGGCGTTCCTGTTTCTGTGATATCATCGAAGAATCCAAATCCTTGGTTCGTCTTGTTCGGGGTATGCTCCTGATGCTGAACCTGCTCCTGATCTGGCCCAGCATCCAGCAAGTGCTTGAACCGATCCGTTGCGCGTTGTAAGACATCAAGGATTTCAGCAGGGATCTCATCAGCTCGATCTTTATATGCTAGAAGCCGATCTTCCAAGCTATGTGCTTCACGTTTTAGAGTATGAAATCCACATGTCCCCGAGCCACCTTTAATGGTGTGAATATTGCGTAAAATATCCTTAAAACGCTCATCACGATCAGTTGCCGAGGAAAAATCCTCGATATTATCGCGGATGCGTTCAATAATATCAGACGATTCATCAACAAAGATGCTGATGAGTTCAGCCTGCTCGTCACTGTTTTGCTGAAAGTCCATAGAGTATTAAGCTACCTTTTCTAGGCTGTCATCTTTTGCTTTAATAAACCTGACCGTCTTTTCTCCACAGCTATGGATAGTATGATCCAGGGATACGACATCATCTTGTAAGCCTGAATAAAGAAGTTCAATGGCTGCTATGGAATCCTGCGATTTTTCTGCAAGTCGAGCCACCTCATCTGCGACGACGGCAAATCCTTTTCCAGCCTGACCTGCGCGTGCAGCCTCGATACTGGCGTTGAGTGCAAGCAAGTCCGTTTTTGTTGAGATATCGCGCATCATGCTAATCAGCTTACCGAGTTGTTCGAGCTGTTTGGTCATGTTTTTCATATGACCTTCGGCCTTTTCCATGCTGCCGGCAAGATCGGAAATCACCTTTTGACCTTGTTTACTGTTTTGACTCATATATCTTCCTCCCCTCTAAGCATACTTTTTGACACGACCGACTTCCAAATCTTCGATCCAATTCAAAAAATTTTTCACCTGCTCACCAACAAAAATCGAACCATGCTGGGGGCAGATCATACTCGGATTCAAACGTCGTACTCGTTCCACCCAGATGTTTTTTGCATCATTGGAGGGCATCCAGCGTTGATGGAAACCTTGCATAAACGGAATATGCTTATCAAAATCCTCGACAGCGATAGGATAGTCATCTGGTATCAAGGCGGCTCCCATGTCACCACTAAAAAGTATTCTGGATTCCGGATCAAAAAGATGCAGGTTTCCCGAAGAATGGCAGTGGTGAGCAGGAACGATTTGCAGGGTGTGCTTGCCTAAGTTGATCCATTCTCCCTCATCAGGAACTAGGTGAAAGTTTGAAGCGAACTCATGGCCAAAATGTGAAACAAAACCTGTCCATAACCACGACAGGTAAATGCGGGAGGTCGGTGTCAGGCCTAACCACAAAGGCAGTGATGACATGATGTCTGGATCTTGGTGACTACAAAGATAGGACTTGATCTTTTCAACTTCGATGACCCCAGAAACGGCTGTTAAAACATTTGGGAAAATCTCCATTCCTCCGGGATCGAGCAACATGGCATCGCCATGGCTGATGATCAAATATTCATTGGTATCGATTACTGATTCCGATTTTTCTGGATCGCGGCCAAACATATACCATTGAATGCCGTTAGCATCATATAGCAAGTGCTTTTGCATCATATTCCTCGTCACTAAGTAAATGCTGAAATTTCAATATTTGTGCTTTGATGTGTCTGATTCCCGCCGTGATGTCTTCAATCTGCCCACTGCCACGATCCGTAACCTTGGCAAAGTTATCTGCCATTTGCAGCATGGCTTCGCTTTGTCCACCATATAAATGTGTCGATTCCATTTTAAGCAATTCGTGGGAGGCATATAGCCGTTGATAGTGCTGTCGTAGTGTGCGAATCATGGTTTCGACAACGTTCAAGTAGTGGTAAGCCTTACTGCCAAGTTCGGCAATATGTTGATATTGCCTGCTAATAATTTGTTGGAGCAAAAGCTTATTGCGCTCCTGTTGAATATGCCTTGCCGCAAGCTGATACTTTTCCAGGCGGCGTTCGATAACAAGTATGCGCAATATGGAATTCATTGTGTGGTTAACTTCATCGCGTAGCGAAGGAATCAGTTGATTCATTCGGCGTATAGTTTGGGATATTTGATTGGCGATTTCGCTGAATATCCGCATCAGGCTGCCAGTTTGACCAGCGGCGACAGCAGCATTCATGGCAATATCATGGATATTTTCCAGATCTTTTTCAATCTCGTTAAACTGCCTGCGCAGGATAAGGCAGTCACGGAATAGCTGTTCAATTTGTTTCTTTTTATCTGTCACTGCAAAATTACCCGTTTGGCGATTTCATGTTGTAAAGTTTTCGGAACATGCTCAAGAAAAATGAGGCACATGTGGCTCGAGCCTCATATCCTTCGGTTTGATGGAGGGCCAACGCTATCCAAAATATGGAAGGAAAATCGCCAATTACCAGACCTTACCGAGCCGATAGAATTTGACTCCTTGCAGCATTCAGATCACAATTGAGCAACCGTATTGAAGGCAATGAAATAGATCTAAGACTTTTTATCTATGACATTTGCACTAAGGATTTGCACAAAAAAAAGGAGAGTTTCATGCTACACAAAACTGCAACCCTAGCTCTTGCAGTCATGGCAGGCCAATGGATGGCTGAAGATGTTTACGCACAAACGGTCCAAGTTATTGGTCCAAACGATCGGCCGGCGAGGCTTTTATTACCAGAGACAGAAGAGCCGAGCTCGCTCATCTTGTTTTTGCATGGTTATGGCAGTAACTCGGCAGATATGGATCGCTATCTCGGGCTTAGTCGCCAACAGGATCAATTCGGCTTTGCCCTCTTGTTTCCCGAAGGTTTAGTGGACTCATCCAGCCGGCAATTTTGGAATGCTACTTCCTTTTGTTGTGACTTCGAGCAAACCCAAGTCGACGATTCAGCTTATTTGCGGGCTTTAATCGAAGAAGCCGTACAAAAATATAATATTGATCCACAGCGCATCATGGTTTGGGGCTACTCCAATGGAGGTTTCATGGCCTATCGCATGGCCTGTGATCATGCCGATTTAATCTCAGGTATCGTCAATCTTACTGGTGCTATGCACTTAGACCCGAATCAGTGTCGGCCAACGCAGCCAGTAGATATTTTGCATATTCATGGAACGGCAGACGAGGTGGTCAGCTATAGTGCTGGCAAACAGACTCAACCTGGGGCTGAAGCAAGTGTTGCCGCCTGGGCACAGTTTAATCGTTGCGCAACTACTGACTGGCTTGAAGGAGCCAGACAAGTAGTCAACGTCAACTCCTTCTATCATGATGCTCTTGACTGGAATTCCAGGGATATCCGGCAAACCGGAGAAACAGATGTTCTCCAATATCGAGCTTGTGAAGAAGATGCTCGCGTGACACTTTGGAAGGTTAACGGTGCCGGCCATGGACTTAATTTACGTAGCGATTGGATCAAACAGAGTTTACAGGAATTAGGTCAACTTGATTAAACTGATTTCTCGAACTAGTGGAGGGGAGCCTTACATTTCGGTTCCCTTCCTGATTATTTGTCATCTTTTGCTTCCTTCCCCTCTAGCGCGTTTTTCTCGTCGCCAAAACATATAAATTCCCAAACCGCTGACTAAACCGGGAACAAAGATCAGGTTTAAGGCCACCAGGCGATGCTCCAGTGACTCAATTTCCTGTCGCAGGCTCTGTCTCACTTGACGCCTCCTGGTGCGTATCTCAGCCTCTTCCTGACGAAATTTGCGAATTTCTTCCTGCTGCGCTGCTGCTAAATCACTGCTATTGCTTTCTGTTCTTTGACTTTGCAAATCGGCTAACTTCTTTTGCAGGCTCTGTAATTCAGCCGATAAGTTTTCTTCTTCCGTTTTCCACCGTTGCTGAGCTGCCTGTTGGAGTTCACGGACTCGATCAAAGGGTCGTTGAACACGGCCGCTGGTGCGGATACTGATCAGTTCTTCGCTGCCGCCAAGCATTTCCGCTGCGTTGACGATGAAGTTAATATTATCGTTGCGTGGTCTGACGATGACTTGATTGATAAAGGGGATGCGATCAATGGAATTACTATCATGTAAAAAGTCGACATCGCTCATTAAGATAATCACGCCTTCTTTTTCACTTTCTGCAAGAAAGTCGCTTGCTTTTTCCTTGTCCTCATCAGCAAACGCCGACTTGAAATGACCCTGTAAAATCACGGCCAGGTGACGCTTACTATCGCTGGTCTCCAGTTTTTTGGCCAATTCGTTGGGGTTTAAAAATGCTGCCATAGCGATGTTGATGGCACCGGATTTTTCGCTGCTTTGCAGCAAGACTTCGGCCTGTACCTTGCTTGTGTCGTGCTTAAGTACAAACCAGCCTGGCTCAGCAAAGAGCATCTGTTTGAGATTGGCAGTCATTTTGTTCTCCTTGCTCATATCATCGCTGGTCAGAGAAAGGAAAAAGGGATAGTCGGTCGCTAGATTACCAATACTGATGCGAGTGGCTCGATTCATATCACCAAGCATTTGATCATGCTGAAATTCGACCCCCCAAGCTGCAAACAAGCGTTCCAGATGGCTGGAGACGCTTGGCATCTGTCCGGTTTGCATCATGGTCTGCTGCTGCCTTGCTAGATCGAGGCGTGAAAATGGGTCAACGGCGACGATCAGCCTGCCGCCTTTTAGCAGATACTGGTCGATGGCGCGTTCTAGTTGCTCACTCATGTTTTTCGGGTGAAAGAGTAAAACGACGCTTAATTCAGGCGGCAAATTTTGTGCTTCCGGGCTCAGAAATTCCAAGTCAAAGGAATTGCGTAGATTACTCACAAAGCTCCAGTTGCGTTGCTGATGATTAAAGCGTTGGGAGGGGTCGAATCCATTCGTTTCAATCGGCAACGAAGCAAAAATACCAAGTCGTGGTTTTTCTTTTTGATGCATTTTAACCAGTGCTTCGGCTATCTCATATTCGACAAACTCTTCTTTACGTGGGTCCAGGTAAGGTATCGCTAACTCCGCTTCGCTAGTTACGAAAACAAGGCCGAGATAAGCTTCATCACCACTAGCCATTTGCAGGCCCTGAATGCCATATTTTCTAGCCAATACTTCCTCTTCAGAGTCGGGCTTAGGATCAATGACCTTAAGTTTTAATTGCTTCCCGGAATGGCTGGTAAGCTCACGTAAGATCTCTTCAACCCTGGTGCCATATGTCTTAAATGGAAGAGGCAAATCTTTGAGGCTCTTGGAAAAATATAGAGTAGCCGTAACAGGCTCTTCTAGGTTTGCTACGATCCTTTGACTTCCCTCGGAAAGCGTGTAAAGGTCATCTTCTGTCATATCGATTCGGAAGTAAAAGCGCGATGAGATGATCGCAATGCCGATGATGATCGTTGCAAGCACCCCGAATTGAATGCTCAGCAATTTCCTTTGCGGACTCATGGGCTCGACTCCTTTTATTCTTAGGTCGCTTTTTTGTGTTGCAGGATCATAGCGTTCAAACTCAACGTTGTGCCGATAAGCAGAAGAAAGTAGACCAAATCGCGGCTATCAATGACGCCGCGGATCATTGGTGTGAAGTGGGGCATGACGCCCAGCGTAGCGATAGTATCAACGATGAATACAGGAAAGATCGTGGCGAGTATATTTGTGAAAACTCCCCAGCCCAAGACAATCATAAAAAAGCTGATGACAACCCCTAAAATAAAGGCGATGACTTGATTTTTTGTTAGGGCAGAAACCATGGAACTGATGCCTAAAAAAGCTCCTCCCATGAAAATTCCGGCTAGATAGCTGGAGCAGATCACTCCCCAGTCGGGATCACCGAGGTAGGCTACGGTAAAGGCTAAGCCAAAGGTGAGTAACAGAGTGATGGAAATAAAAGCCCAGCCTGCCATAAATTTAGCGATCACCGCTTCAGTCAGGGTCACAGGGAGCGTGAAAAGTAGTTCAATGGTTCCAGAATGCCTTTCCTCAGCCCAAAGACGCATGCCTACCGCTGGGATGAGTACCAGCTGTAACCATGGTAGGAAGCTAAAAAAGCTGGTGAGACTTGCTTGATTACTGTCATAAAGTTTGCCGATAAAAAATGTGCAACCAACACTTGCCAGCAAGAAGATGACGATAAACACGTAGGCGAGAGGCGAACGAAAATAAGCAAAAAATTCGCGTTTAAACAGAGGGATGAACTGACGCATCAGGCGTGTCTCCTAAAGTGATCCTACGAAAAACTTCATCAAGAGGTCCCCGTTTTAGAAGCTCCTGCGGAGTGGCATCTTCAACTAGTTTGCCGTTAGCAATAATGATGACCCGCTCGCAAATAGCTTCCACTTCTTCGAGGATGTGAGTGGAAAGAATAATGGTTTTATCCTGCCCCATCTGCTTGAGGACTTGTCGTACCTCGTACTTCTGATTGGGATCAAGCCCGTCGGTCGGCTCATCGAGAATTAATACCGGAGGATCGTGAATCAACGCTTGCGCAAAGCCTACACGCTGGCGATAGCCTTTCGACAATGTTTCAATTGGCTGATGCCAGACATCGCTAAGAAAGCAGACCGCTTTCATCCGCTCTAAAGCCTCACCCGTTTTTTCCAGCTTACGGATTTCAGCAATAAACTGCAGAAACTCGCAAACTGTCATTTCCTGATAAGTGGGGGCGCTTTCCGGCAGATAGCCGATGCGTTTTCGCACCTCTAAGGATTGTTTACTGATATCAAAACCGTCGATGCTGGCAGTGCCGGAACTTGGAGTGATGAAACCGGTCAGCATTTTCATGGTGGTCGACTTTCCGGCCCCGTTGGGACCGAGGAAGCCGAGAACTTGGCCTTTCGGAACGGAGAAACTAATCTGATCGACAGCTCGGAATGAACCGAAGTCTTTGCTCAGATGGTTCACCTCTATCATGGAGTGGCTTCCTCCCTGGTAAGCTATTTTGGTGGCGCAAGTCCATCAACTCCAGCATCCATGTTGGCCCTCGGCTCGATATGATGCTTGATGATAAATGCCGGCATATCGCCATATAAAATTTCACGGATTGATATAAGATGGTATCCTGCCTTGGCAAATGAGTCGAGCCAGGAATGCTTTTTCGGGGTGATGGCGACGACCTCCTGGACTTCGGCATGCAGCAAGGCATCGGCAAAATCGCGATATAGTTCGTCAACCTCGCTGGGCCGCATGACGCGGATACCGTAAGGGGGGTTAGTGACCACCAGTGGATGTCGTGGTTTCAGATAACTCAGTCGGCGGGCGTTGCCATGCACCAGGGTTACTTGCTCTTTAAGATTGAGTCGTTCCAGATTTAATGCGGTGCCGGCGACTTTCTTTGGCGACCTCTCGCCACCAATAAAATTTTTCCCTACGGGTATTTGATAGTCAAATGTCGCATCACTCATTTGCTCGGCACTGAGATAGCTATGCTGGCAATAGTCATACTTGCGCCGACCAAGATCCAAGGATCGCCCTTGCCGCCACAAAGCAGCCTCGATCAGGATCGTGCCGCCACCACACATCGGATCGACTAGCTGACCATGCTGGCGAAATGATGAGTCCCAGAGCAAGGCGGCGGCGATGGTCCGGTTTAAGGGGGCCTCGTGCGCAAAATCCAGCGGGTAGCGCTGCGATAAGGGTAAGCCGTTTGTACTTAAACCGAAAGTCAAATAATTATCATAAATTGTAGCGCGAAAATAAAGCTGCGGCTGCTTGAGATTGGCTTTGATTTCATGTCCGCAACGATTCATCGATAAGGTGAGCGCCCGAGCTGCGGTTCGCATAAGATCCATCGACTGAAAGGAATGCTGGCCCTGACGAACCGCGCGTACCGCGAAGCTGAGCTGGGGATCAAACCACGGACTGTAGTCGATAGCGAGCAGCTGCTCTTCGATTTGCGGCAGCTCAGGGATGGTTTCCCCCCAGAAAAACAGCAGGTCCAAATGCTCGGCAATGCGGATTTGCTGATTCAAAAAGCTGATCCATTTGAGGTCGGGAACCTGAAAGATCACGCAGCCTGGGTGCTGTCTGATCGTTTTAAGTCCATGAAATTCCAACTCTTCTGTAAGGTAGGTTTCCAAGCCTCTGAGGCAGTAAGCGGCGAAATGATACATGATGCTCCTGGGGCACGTGTGGTTAGCCAACGCTCGCAATATAGCCGAGGACGATGGCTGAAGCGAGTTTCATTGACAACATCCTAGAAAGACGTACCTTAGTCCATGCTTTGAGTTTGCTGTCGTTACCGGTAGGGCTAGCGTCGATCTTGAAAGTATTTTGGGTGATAGACTTTTTGTGTCCCCTCCATATCGTTTCGTGACATTTGACCAGTCGAATTCAATGATTCCTCCATCATAATCAAGGAGGAATTATGAAAATTTATCCACCAAGTGATCCTGAAGTATTTGCACTACAACAAGCATTTGAACAGTGGCGTAGCAACAGAAAAAAAGGGGCACGTATTCCTGATAAACTCTGGACGCGTGCTGCACAGCTAGCCGATAAACATCGCCCATCCATGATAGCGAAACTGCTTAACCTAGACGCCAACCATCATAAAAAAAGAATGGACAAAAATAGGGCTCGCCAATCAAGCAAGATCGAAGTGGTTAAATTGCCTCCTATCAAGCTCGGCAAGGCTACTGCCCCCTCATCAAGCAGAGTGCGGCCTTCCAGCTTAGTTGCAGAGCTCACCACGAGAATCAGGAGCACATGTTGGGATCTTTTCTGGTCACGACGGAAATGATGTCAAGACCTTGGGTCAATTGCTGCAGGAGGTGTAAGTGATTATTTTCGACCACAATCTTAGAGTCATGATTGGGCTGGAACCTATTCTACCTTTTAAGGCCCAGGAAAGTGACAAGACCCCGCTGGCAGATGCGAGAGAAGGTTGAAAGGACTGTTCACGAGAGATTTGACGGAAACCTAATGGATTTTGGAAACTAAGCATAACCAATTAAAATTAATTTGAAATTGCTTAGTTCTCAAAGCATTTGCTTTCAGAAGAAGGAAAGGTTTCAACCATGTCTCGAAAAAAGGCCGGTTCTCGATTTGCTCGTCATGAATAATTAATTTCTCTTTCTTAGTCATTTTAAGCCATTTTGGCGTAAAAATTTATTGACCCACCCTATCAATTCAGGTATTTTACCGCCCTCAAGACGCCATTTAGGTACTAATCTCTTTGTTTTCTCTAACAATTGGAGTACTGGAATGCAGGCTAGGCATATCCTTTTATTATTGTTGAACCTTTCACTTTGGCAAAGTGCGGCCAGAGCAAGTGATTATTGGCCACTTGGGACCAACGTTTGTCGGGGAACTTGGAGCTATGACGAGCGAACATCTTGTGCTCATTCCAGTCATGGTAATGACCTCAAAAAGCCAATTCGAAAAAAAGATGGTGAAGCCTGTGGTTATGAGGCCAAGGTGCTTTCGTGTTGGCATGGTGATAAGTTTTCCAAGACTATTCAGTCTGCACGCCAGCATCTGACTAGAAAAGATCATGGCTGGCATGCTCATGAGCTTCAGAATCATTGCCAAGCACTCGCAATGACGACTAAAGTTGGAAAACAAGAGCGAATTGCAAGTGCCACTGCTGTCGATGTTTATGCAAGTAGGCGTTGCTACAGTCGTCGGTTTAAAAAGTGTCAGAAATGGCATCAAGATGTTCAATTCACCTGCAAATATACCGTTCACACCAAGGAATATAAGGCAAATGCTACAGAATGTGGTACGACAAATGATCACAAAAAACCAAAAACTTGTACGGTTGGCTATAATTACAAAGTAAAAGTCAGTAATTCCTGCCCCAACGTTTCACGAACTACTGGCTTGGGCTATGATATAAGCTCAACTATGAAGAAAGCTTTTCATACCAACTTTTCATGCTCTACCGGTGATAACCTTCCAAGCACGACGCAATCAGAAACCCAAAAGAAATTTCAATTTCTTCAAGCACGTCTTGAAAGTATGCCAGATGCAAATCATAGTGATCATCCACACATTTTGGATAGCATGAACGTCTTGCTTGAAGAAAAAGGCGATTGGTTAACAGATAGCCAGCAATTTAACGCTGATCGCATACTAAATACAAATATGACAAGGGCACTTCCAAAGGCACCAAACAGACTGTTTGATGCAAGACGAGACTGCGCAGCAAGCAGTGATGGACGCTTTCGCTGGTATTGCTTAAATCCAGATTTTGAGATGCGTGATCTTAGATTTTCAGAAAGAGCCTATCTTTCTAACTATGATCTGACCTATCAGTTCACTTGTAATCGGACATCTCAAGCTCCAACTGTAAAGCTAAGCAGAGGAGAGAAAATCAACTTTCTTGCTGCAAGACCAGGCGCGATCGAACAGACGTTAACAATCACTGATTTTGTAAGTGATGTGAAGCTGTCGTTTCACCTGGATATTCGCTCAAAGATTACAGGAGATTGTATCTTTGATTTGATTGCTTTCGAGCCGGTTTTGGACATTGATCGCGTGGAAGAGAAAGTTAGTACGCTGACAGATCGTTTTTTAAGGGTTAAAGACAATATCATATTGATTCGCCAAGAGCGAGATCTACCTGCAGTCTTTTCAGCTATTGGCGAGATGAAGAAGATCTTGAACACACGAATCAATGAAGAATTGTTCAATTGCTCTGATCTTGAGAGTCTGACACCAGCCGGGCTAAGCCTATGCCCAGTAATGAACGATCCCGTAGTTTTATGTGAGATCTCAACCGGTGCGGACAATCACGAATTGGCCGAATCTTTAAATGCGTTGAAAAATGATGCTTGCCTTTTACTGAGTTTGCAAGATGATCTGCCAAATAGCGAACTTTGCAGAGAGGGAAGTAATACTCTGTGCTTTGCAGGTATGCAACGAGTCCTTAGAACCCTTGAAGCAGAAATGAACGAACTTAAAGTGGAAGTGTACGAGGTTGCTGCATATTTAGAAACTTGGAAGAATGTTGATCGGGCATTGATTCTTGCCAGAGGGTTGCAAGATTTACTTAATGATAGTGAGGCGTGACCAATGATGCGAACTATTTTGCTGCTGATGTTGGCATTGTTGAACTCGGCTTGGACTGATCGAGTTCAGCTAACAAATAAGTACGGCAATGATGGTACAGATAAAGACCCGATTTATGAGAAAAATTTCGGTTATCTTTTTTGTGAAACAAAGGAAGATGCCCGACGTGCCCGCATGGGTGAAATAGATTGGCGTCGGTCCGTATCAGATGATTACTGTCGATTTAAACATCGAAATAGTGACGATACCTGGCGCAGTGGTTGGGAAAGAAGCAGGCTCTTTCGAGGCTGCAAGAATCAGCTCAATATGTTTGGAAATGCGGTCTATCGCTGCTATGACTCAACCAAGGATCCAGCTATTCTTGCTTTTGAACAACAGTTAAATCAAACCAAAGCTGATGAGTATGAGGACTGGCTATTGGCCTACCAGGCTAAGCAAAAAGAACTCCTTGCCAGGGCAGAAGAGCTGACTGGAATCGAAGATATGGATGCCGAAATTGAAGCTGCAAAAAAGCAGGAAGAAAGGCTTCAGGCTGAGCAGCAAAAACTTCTTCTTGAAGCCGAGGAAGCAAAAAAATCTACAGAAGGATTCATGGAAGAGTTTGAGGCAACTGAGAAAACCTTGAATGTTTTGGCTACTCGTTTCGATACTGACTTTGAGAACCTTTCCAAAACACTCCAGAATCAATCTCAGCTTGAGCGCGAGGCTGAGTCGGTGCGGCAAAGCATAAGAGCGCGATTGGCTGAAGGGCGAAACAATTGGCAAGTAGTCCAGGCTTTGAAGCAAGAATGGCGGGACAAGCTGTCTTCTAATACAGCCACATTGTGCGAAGATAGGTCTTCAATTTGGGCACTAGAAGCTAGCAGGAGTCAAGTTGCTTATATGAATCAGCTTTTGTCGAGTCTTGAAACTAAGTGGGAGATACTCCAGTTTCCTCGAAGCTTTGCAAGCACAAAGGCTGACCTCAGGAAAAAAATTGATAGCCTTAGGAAAATATCTGAATCGCGTGACTTTATCTTTGATGAATTTTACGATTCATTAACGAGCGCGTCACCTCTTTGTAAATCTGTTCCGAAACTTCGCAATGAATTGGGACTGGCAGGAGTTAGTGCCGAGTTAATACATCGGGCCGAGCAGGCAGGTTCACTGGCCGCAAGTATACGCGAAAAGTTTGCTGAACTAGAAGCCGGGGCTCTCGCCGACGAAAGACAAGATATTGCAGCGATCAAGATTAAAGGTCTTCATACCACTCTTGTTCAATATATCTACGAAGGTAGAGTTGGTGAGGCGAGAAACTTGGCTGATTCGATCTTTACCGACATCGATCAAATTGTTGCCGAAGCGGAATTGTCACCTGGCAGTCAGCAGATGAAAAGACTTCGGGAAGAAGTTGAAAAAATTAAGCCTTCTCTTAATCGTGAAAGTAATCGTGTATTGAGTGTTTCTTCGGCGCGTGGAGTCCTGAACTATAAGGTCAATAGCGTCTATAATTTGTTGCTAACTTGCGAATTAAAAGCTCGTCAAAGTGCAGAATTCAAAGAGATTTGGGCCATTAAAAAAACTGATATTTATCAGGAACTAAACACGAGGCCGAGAAGTAGGATTCCTGTTCCTATGTTCCAGGACTGGGAAGAGCTGGCACAGTACGAACTGCTCCTAGATCGATTGGAAAATGTCTTGCGATATATTGTTGAGGAGAAGAAATAATGCGTCAGTTGATTAAACTCTTGTTCTTCTGGATCGTAATGTTCTCCTCAAGTGCGCAAGCTCAGCTTGAAATGGACTTTATTATACCAATTTCCCCACCCGATGGAGGAGAGCATATACCTCATGGCCCTGAGCGTCCGGCCGGTGGTCCAGGTGGAATAGGTGATCTTTACTTTGGTGAATGTGGTCCCGTAAGCTATCGCTGCAATTTCTTACATGGTGATGGTTTTAATCGGCTTATGCGTGAGGCTCAAACTAACCACCAACTTTCGTTACAGAGTTTTCGAAGCAACCTAAATAAATCCATGTCGGCTTTAGATCAGGATCTTGAAAACTGGCGAAACGGTAGCATATCAGGCAACTCTGCTCTGGCAGAAAGATTGCGTGCTAACGTCGAAACCTTGGAAGATTATCGCCTTCGCCGCATTGAGCTAAGCGAAGAAACTCAGCGGCTCGAAGACGAAGAGCGTGAGCGTATCCGCGAGATGATCGCAAAGCTAGCAGCAGTATCGCCTCAACCTGATGTGGCTGGGTCACAAAGTTTAGTGTATGAGCTAGCTGAAGGGCGGATGAGGCTTGATATCGAGTATACCAGAGAGCGAGCTGATTTGGTTGAAAGCCAGGTCAGAAACTTTAGCGACTATGTACCTGAGCGCTTGCGGCTAGTAAAAGCTAGTCGGGTTGCGACAGATGTCGCCGAGCAGGCCTTGTCAGAATCAGATTTTGATAAAAGCCAATTCGCCCTCGATTTTGCCAAGGGTACCTTGGATCTAGCCGTCTCATTGACGCCCGGTGTGGGTTGGGCCAGAGATGTTTATGAGGCTGTTTCTGGCGTAGACCTAATGTCGGGCGAGGAGCTTGGGACTTTTGATCGCAGTATGGCTATTCTTGGGGCTGTTACTGGCGGAATCGGTAGCAAGGTTGGTACTGGCGTCAAGATGATTAACAAAGGGATTGATGCTGTTACTGATGCATCTAAGGTTGCTGGAAGTGCTGGAGATGCTGCTAGAGCCACTGATAGAGCACGTGAAATCATTGACACTGCTGGCGATGTAGCAAATGTTAAGTGGGGTACTTGGTCGGACTTGCCTAAAGTGAGTTCTAATGGGACCGATTATGCCAAAATTGGAGATAGGCGATACACGAGGCATGCTGTTGATAGGATGACTCCAACTGGTTACGGTACTGCCGCAGGAGGTACTGCGGGAAGAGGAGTGCCGACTATGGTAGTTGAAGCTACTTTAAAAAACGGTCAAAAAGTGAACTCTCAAGTGATGTCTAACGGCGTAGTTCGAGAAACTTGGAGAATGGATACCGTACAAGTGGTCACTGAGAATAATAGAGAACTAGTCATTACAGTAATGCGCGTCGGAGGTTAAATTGCTAGATCAAGTGGTAATACATTCAGATAAAGCTATTTTAGAAATCGCTTCAAATAAGAGCGAATATATTACAGTAAAATTTAGTTCGGATGGCGTGCATGTTGAAACTAATCCATTTATACACACTGATGGTCAAGACCTAGCATTATACTTTCAGGAATTGGCGGATCATTGGAATGGTTGGGATGGAAGTAGAATTTGGAAATCAGTTGAGGATGATCTCCAGTTTGATGCAACTTATGACATTCTTGGGTATGTAAATTTAAAGGTTTCGTTAATCAAAAATCAAGGAAGCCTTAGTGAATGGAAATTTGTTGGAGTTGTAAGAATTGAGGTGGGATCTTTGGATCCATATGCAAAATCTTTCAAAAGTCTTTTTGCTTCAATTTCTTGAATGAAGACTAGGGAATTAAAGCCTCAACTTAAGTAAATATCTAAATAAGGCTATGGAACGTCGATGGAAAAATATAAAAACTCAAATGAATTAACTGTTTCATTGAAATCGGTCGTTTTTTTTCTCGCAATTATTTTTATATTTGGCTGTGGAAGTGAAAAAGAAGAAGGAGTCTTTCCACCTCCAGAAGTGAATCAACCTAACCTTACAATCACTGATGAAGAAGACGTTGACCCTGAAGAAATAGTAAGCGACAAGGATCCGGTTGATTGCGTGGATAGCGTAGATTGTGAGGTCATCGATTCGGAAAGCGAAGAGAAGGACGCCAATGAAACGACGAAAGGCTTCATGGAAGTCTTTGACTCGACAGAGGAGGAAATTAGCATATTGGCTAATCTATTTGATAGCAGATATGCTGCATTTAACCACTTGTTCGAAGATCGGGCCGAAGCTGTAAGCGAAGCGGAATCAATTCTCAGTGATTTGCAGGTCAGAATGTATGAGAACCAAGAAAAATGGCTGGTGTTAAAGGATCTCAAGGCTGAGTGGAAAGATAAGCTTTTACCAAAAACTGACGCTTTGTGTAATGATCTGTCCCTTAAGCATGCACTTACGAATGCCAGGAGTCAAATTTCGTATATGAATGATCTCCTCGCTTCTTTGGAAGAAAAGCATGCTGCACTTTCATATAGTCCACGCTTTGCTAATCTCAAAGACGACCTTAAGACTAAGCTCGGTTCGCTTTTCTTAGACTATACAGAAAGCCTACTGTTTATTCTCGATGATAGCTACGATTCCAAGGTTGAAGCACCAACCATCTGCGAAGATGCCAACAAGGCTTGGAATGATTTGGTAATCTTGGGGACTCGTGCGGAAGCGATCTATCAGGCTGAAAGAGCAGCCGCCATTGCAGAGGAGCTTCGTCGAATGCTTGCTGAGATTGAAGCAGAGGCGACTGCAAGCAGACTGGCAAACGAAGCCATATTGAAAGTCAAAGGTCTTGACTCAAGACTTACACAGCTTATCTATCAAGGCCGGGTCAGTGAAGCACGTGAGTTGGTAGGTGTGATTTTTGATGAAATTGATCAATTAATTACAGAGTCTGGTCTGTCGGCTGACAGCAAACAGATGAAAGAGTTGCTAGGAGAAGTCGAGAAAATTAAGCCGTCCATTGTCCGGGAAGCCAATAGGGTAAAAGATCTGTCCTCAGCGAGAGGCGTGCTCAATTATAGACGAAATGCAGTACGAAACCTGCTTTTAAGGTGTGAGCTGAAATCAATGCACGATGCAGATTTCAAATCCTTCTGGGACGTTCGGCAAGTTGAAATCTATAAGGCGCTCAATACAAGCCCAAGACAAAAAATTCCAGTGCCAGTCTTCAATGATTGGGATGAGTTATATCAATACGAAGTACTGTTGGATCAAATGGAAGACATTCTGCGTCAAATTGCAGAAGACTATGATTTCTGATACCGGCATGTCAAGCTCTTGCACCTTGGTCAGACTTGTTGCAAATGTTTAATATTTAAATACGTCTAGCCGTTGCTTGAGGACTGATCCATCTCTAAACTGACGGGATGGATTCGGTCCTCATGTTTTTTTGATCCCGGTAGGGACTTAATGTGTGAGAGTTGGCCTATGAATAAAGAAGCACTGAAATCCAGAGAAGTAGCTTGATTCGCCAAAATTTACTATATTTCTCGGTTGGAAATCCGTCTTCATTGCATACTCCGTTAGACCAGGTTTTTGCTATAACCTGTCCAAACGTGGATGGGAACAGTCCAAAAACACCTTATTTGAATAATAGTCTGCGCATATATCTTAATAAAATCAAAAAGATACCATCATTATTGCAATAGCCCATCAGAAGGTGAGCATATCAAAAATAAAACACAGCAATTTTCGACAGTGCTATATCCAATCGTAATTTACCAGCTAAGCTAGATTAGGCGATGCTCGCAATATAACTGCCGACGCTGGCCGAAGCGAGTTTCATTGGCAAACCCCGAGAAAGATGCACACAATCCCTTGAGTTTGCCGCGATACCAACTGGGTTGGTGCATTTTCTAGTTGAAATTATTGTTCTTTTTTATATCAATCATGATTATGAAAACAGTTCTCAAGATTTTCCCATTTTTGCCGATAGGGATTCTTGAAAGCGTTATAGCGGAGGCTGAGCTCATGTATGTTTGTTTATGTAAAGCGATCGCCGAACAACAAATTCGTGATCTGATCGCTCAAGGAGTTTGCCAGGTGCGCGATGTGCAACGTGCTTGCTCTGCCGGCAGTGATTGCGGTACTTGCATTGCAACCATTAAACGCATGCTACATGATGGATCGGTCAGCCTGGAGAATGCACCTACCACCTGCCATCCTAATAAAAATATCAAATGAAAGCTTAGGCCCTCACGGCCTGCAATGTCGCGATGAGTGGTTCTAAACGTCGTGACTTCCGATACCAGAACAAGACGTTGATCATGGCCACCAAAAATAATCCGGCTGCTAGCCCCACCCACAGGCCGACCAGGCCATACTCAAAAGTAAAGCAAAGGCTCAGACCAAGCGGTAAACCAACCAGATAATGGCTCAGCAAATTGGAGTAAAGTGCAGTCTTGGTATCCCCCAAACCGCGGAGCGCGCCAGCCGAAACAACTTGAAGACCATCAAAAACCTGGAACATGGCGGCAAGAATGATGATGTTCATCGCTGTTAGCAAAACCTTTTCATCGCTACTGAAAAAACCGATCAAATGCTCGGGCACCAGATACAAGGTCATGCCAAAAAACATCATAATCATCACCGCCAGGCGGATACCTAACCACCCGGCTTGGCGAGTTTGCTGGGGCGAACCGCCACCCAAATGAAAACCGACCCGCACGGCTGTCGAACTCGAAAGTCCGAGCGGAAACATAAAGGTAAAACTGGCGATCGATAAGACGATGTGATGAGTTGCCAGCTCAGTCGGGCCAAGGCGGGCGATGAGTAGGGTGGTTAAGTTAAAAGCAACAACTTCCAAGGCAACTTGCACAGCTGCCGGACTGCCGATGCGCAGAAAACTACGAAACAAAAACCAATCAAACGGCCAAAGCTCTCGCCAACGCAAAGCAACATACTTACTGGATCGATGCCAAAGGTAATAGGACATGCCGATGATGGCAACTAGCATCAAGAAGCGACAAATCAAGGTTGCATAGGCCACCCCCCGCGCTCCCATAGCCGGCATTCCATAGTCGCCACGAACAAGGGCCATATCCAAAAAGTAATTGGCGACATTTGCCAGGATCACGATAATGGTGACGGGTATAGCGATGCCAAGTCCCTGCCAGTAGCGTTGAAAAGCATTAAAAAGAAAAAAGAAAGGAAAACTAAATGAGATAATTTCAATATAGGGAACTGCTGAATGCACGATGTCCGGATGGGTGCCAGTTAGATGATAATTCCTGGCAATTATAAGTAACAAGGGAATCATCAGTGCCGATAACACCAGTCCAAGCAACAGGCATTGCCCGAGATTCTTCATGCAGGTTTTCTGATCGCCGCGGCCGAAAGCTTGCGAGACAATGGGGTCCATGCCAAACAACAAACCGATACCGATGATCGCACTGCTCCAATAGATGCTATTGCCAGCAGCGACAGCCGCTAGTTCGTTGGAACTCACATGACCGACAGCATAACTATCGATCAGACCCATCGACATGTTGCCGACTTGGGAAATGACGACCGGGACTGCAAGTTTCAGAGTTTCTTTCAACTCCTGATCAGCAAGCATAGGGAGAAGCCTTAATTGGAAGGTCATGAAAAAGTGCGATTTCAGTCCCTGGAAAAAACCTGATCGAGCGAAAGAAGCAGCTCATCAAAGCTTTGCAGGGTGACATCAGGCACCGGTGCATCGGCTGATTTGGGATCAAGTGCCACGTTTTTATGAACGTTGGTATCCGGACTAAAAGCGAGCAACCGATCTTTAAAACCCGCAGGAATGCGTGTGCCGTATTCTGCCCAGGCAGTGTGCACGCCGAGCCGACGACCGAGGCCTACATCTTTGCGCAGATTATCGCCGACCCAAAGCACTTGGTCCAAATCATCTTCCATTTCAAAATCCATAAACACGGTGCGTAAACCCTTGGGACCTGGCTTTTCGTAGTCATCGGGTAAGGTGCGAATCCGGCCTGGAAAATGAAAGTCCTGGCGTTCCAGGTGTTTGATCAGAATTTCCTGATCGACTTTTACTTGCTTGGTTTTAGCATGAGTTGGCAATTTCGGGTCAGGCAAGCCGTAAACCGCTTGAAAATGGCTTAAAAGACCCAGCTTATTTAATTTCCACATGGCCACATAACGAGGTGCATCGGTGAGAGCGACGATCGGCGCGTCCGGCCAGTCGTGACGGATACGCTGGAGTGTGTCATTAACACCATCGTATGGGCGGAGTAAGTGTTGCGCAGCCTGAATGAAAGCCTGTCGCCCTGGTTCCACCGCCTCGCGTAACATACGATCAATGTCATCCTGATAGAAGTTCATGACCGCTGGCAGTTCCTGGATCAGAAACGGGTATTCGATCGAGCCCTGCTTTTCAAAAACCTGCTTGGCTTCGGCAGCCAAGTTCGCAGATTCACTGCCGATGATACCAGCGACCTGAATCAACAAAGACTCCATTGCCGTGACATAATAGCTGACCCAGTCGAAGACCGTGTTGTCAATGTCGAGAACAATCAATTGCTTGGGTTTCTTCAAGGCTCAAACTCCCAATAGTCTGAACGAGAGCTATACAATGAAATTGAGGGGAAAGTCAAAATTACCAATGCCGTTTTATAAAGTCTTCCGGCAGCTGTAGTTCCCGCGCGTAATTAATGTCTATGCCAATTAAGCGCGCTGAGAGAAAGTGCTGCACCCATTCCGGTCCATCGACGAGTAAGTCTTTCCAATTGCCATCAGCGGCAATCACTCCTTCGTTGAGCATGATAATGCGCTCAGAAAAGCGCATCGCAATCTCGACCGCCGAAGTCGCGACGATCAAGGTATTGCCTTCTTTCTGCCCGGCAAGATCCAAAATCATGTTAAGGATGATGGTGGATGTCACCGGGTCCAAGCCGGAGGTCGGTTCATCAAAAAATGTCAGGACTGGATCGGTTGCCATAGCACGCACGATGCCGATCCTGCGCTGCATCCCGCCGGATAATTCATAAGGATACATGGATTTCGTGTGGGGGAGTTTTACGGCGGTGAGCAGTTGATCGATTTTTTCGCCTGCCTCCTGTTCGCTCATGTCAGTCATGTGCTCGATGGCAAAGCGGATATTATCTTCGACTGTCATGTAATCAAAAAGGGCTCCCTGTTGAAAGGCCACTCCTACTTTGCGCAGCAGTTCCTGCCGTTCTTTAGGTTTGCTGTTCACCATGTCCAGATCCATGACATTTACTGAACCTGAGCTCGGTGGTTCCAGTCCAAGGAGGATTTTCAGTAAAGTCGACTTGCCACAGCCGCCGGGACCAATGATGGTGACGCGTTCACCGGGCTTGACAGCAAAGTCGATTTTTTCGAGTAGATGAAAATTACCAAATGACTTGCTGAGATTTTCGACCTGAATCACACTGACCTCTTTAACGGCAATGGGCGAAAGCGAGCGATGACCGTATATTATTGTATGCTCGAATCTTTTGCATCGAAAGCTGGAATACCTCAGGAGCTAGGGGGGAGAAGGATTGAATCAAGTAAACCTGGTCTGGACAAGGTCTCTGGAAGATTGGACAGACGATGAGCAAATATTGGCTGGCAGTGAAAATCTCTGGCACTGGCCACTCATTGCCCATCAAGCGCAGGAGCCGACCTTACCCACATGGGAACCGCAGCTTGTCCTTGTTACCAGCCAAAAGGCGTTTCACTTTGCCCGGCAAAGTACCAAGTTGGGGCCCTTGCTGCGACGGAAAATTCCGATTCTGGTCTTTGGTAAGCAAACCTGGCAGCATATTCGCGGCCAATCGTTTCAGGCCATCTGCCTGCAAGCTGCCGATGGTGAAGGCTTTGTGAAAAAGATTCTAGCATGTTACCCACCATCTCGGGCTTTTTATCTCAGCAGTCAAAAACCGGCGACGCCTATCGACGAGCGGCTTAATCAGGAAGCTTGGCAGGTAAGTCGGGTTGTTGTGTATAAGACGCAAACTCCAAGTGATAGCACACCGCCAGACGGTCTTTTGACTGCCATGCAAGAGAGGCCGACTGTGATTTGCTTTGCGAGCCCCTCCGCAGTACAAACTTTTGCGAGTTGGCTGCAGGCACATCCCGGAGTGGATTTGCAAAAAGTACATGCAGTTGCCATCGGTCAAACGACCGCCAAAGCCTGTCAGTCCGTGGCTTTTGCCAACTGCGAGCTTTCCCTGGAGGCGGATCTTGCTATACTCTGGGCCACGGCCAAGCGGCTGGCAGATTCCCTATAAAAAGACGAGGAAATCCATGACCCTACTCTATCAGGATGTGATCTTCGAAGGACACAAAACAGGCTTTCATCCAGAAAGTCCGAAACGCACGCAAAATCTGATACAGCGTTTTGAGCCTTGGATCAAAGCTGGCAAGGTGAAGCAGGGGACTTTATCGCCCATTCCGGAATCCCTTTTAGGCGATATCCATACGAGAGAGCAGATCGAACAAATCAAACGTCTGGCCGCCCAAGGTGGAGGGCTGATCGATAGCGATACTGTGGTAAGCAGTCAGTCCTGGCAGGTTGCCCTGTCGGCTGCCGGCGCCGCCGTCTCTGCTGTGGAAGCGGTTTTGCAAGGTCGTGATCAAAACGCTTTGTGCCTGATTCGTCCGCCGGGCCATCATGCAACGCATAAACAAAGCATGGGCTTCTGTTTGGTCAATAACGTGGCACTAGCGGTGAAATATGCACAAAAAATTCATCAACTCGATCGGGTGCTGGTTGTCGATTGGGATGTGCATCATGGTAACGGCACGCAGGATATTTTTTATGATGACGAGTCGGTGTTTTTTTACAGCATTCATCGCTTCCCCTTTTATCCTGGCACCGGTCATGAAACGGAAACCGGACGCGGTGCGGGCCTGGGTACGACTTTAAATGTGCCGATGAGTTATGGCTGCTCCCGGGAAGAATATTTGCAAGCATTTCGGGCTGGTTTGGCGAAGGCGGTGCAGGATTTTCGCCCCGATTTACTGATTCTTTCGGCTGGGTTTGACGCTCATAAAAATGACCCGGTCGGTTCATTAGGCTTAGAGACGGAAGACTTCCGCAGTATGACTCAAGATGTGTTGGCCCTGGCAAACAGCTATACTCAAGGGCGACTCGTCAGTTGTCTGGAGGGCGGCTATGATATCTATGCCCTGGCTGACTCCGTTGAGGTGCATTTGGACGAGCTGCAAAAGTCGAGCGGGTTAGGTTCCATGTCCAGAAATTAATTATGAAAGCTGATGGAAATCGTCACAATTTCATCGGCGTTCGGTTGCAGGTTGATGGTATTGTCCTGTTCGGTACGGTTTTCCAGCTCTAAATAAATGAGACGAGGCTCTGTTTCACCGAAGGTTTCAAACTTGATGCCTAACAGTTGGATGAAGTTCTGTTCGCTGATCACCAATGCGCGCGGCATCCGGCTGAGGCGATCGACCCGTTGTAAGCCATAAACTGGAACTTTGCCCCGAGGTGAAGCCAGGGCATTTTCGCCATGAGCACGTTGATGGAAGGTCCAGGTCTCCGCATAGCTTTCAGAAACTGATGCCACCCGCGACTGGCCAAAGCCGGTGGTGATGATCTCCCAGCTTACCGGCAATGCCAGCTCAAGCCGGGACATGAAAGGCGAAGCCTGCAGGCCTTGAGCCGGTAAGACTTGAGCGAAGACGGTTGATGCCAACCAAAATTGTAGAATCCATGCCATTGTGTAACCTCTACGTGTGCGGCAATGGGCATTTGTTTTATGGTAGCCTGTGAGTTCGATGGATGGAAGCTCGAAGAATTCTTCGCTTATGATATCATAACCAGGTAAAAAGCTTCTGAAAAGGCTCGTGACAGGCAAGGAGACATGGTTTGCAAGGTATCGGGCGAAATCTGATCCAGTTTATTGGCTTGATATGCCTATTCTGCCAGTTTACCTTTCCAGCTGCGGCAAGCATTCATCGGGCGCCGATCATTATCAAAGCCAATGACATCAAGGACGCAGCACGTTATCCACTGCAAAGCTACCGGCTGTTTCGAACTGGTCCCAACGGCGAGGCTGTGCCGATTCCCTTTCAGATCGATGAAATCAACGAAATCGGTGATTACGTTCTTGATCAAGGTGTCAGCCCGAATGCGGACACAGGCAATGGCTACTTTGATGAGCATGATGAGTTAAGCTTTATGGGCGATGACGTCGGTCCCATTGCTAAACCAAAATCCTGGCCACAAGGAAATGCACCGAAAAGCATCTTTGAGCTGCGATTTAGTCTGTCACAGAAGCCAGGTGAAAAGCCAAGCGACAGTGTTTTTCGGCGTGAAGGTGCGGTATATCTGGGTATCTATACTAGGTCCGCTCCGCCTCTTGTGACCGATCCCTACGTGGTTTTTGACTTTGACCAGCATGTGATCAAAACCTCGCGGTATGAGTACCGCTTTGATCCCCAAAATTATCTGGTTGTAGATAAGATCGCCATGCGCAGTCCCGATCCCGCAAAAAATAATCAGACGATTATCCGCTCGTCATCTTTTTTCATGCAGGCTGACCTGAAATATTTTGTCACCGTAAAAGCCAACCACCGCTCGATCAACAGCAAGTTGGACGCTTATCGCACCGGTCCGGTACGTAGCATCGTGCGGGTGTCGTTTTTTTATCGTTTTTTAAGATTAAACTTTGAAGTGGGCATGTATACCGAAGTCAGTTTTTTCAGCAACTCCGTGATTCTGCCGGCGGTCATGTATATTCCTATTGATGGTCAACGCTATTTCAATAAGGGCAGTAATTTTTATTATGGCTTTGCTTTGGAAAGTAATCCCAACCAATACCAATTGGAAACCAACATGCAGCGTGTCTTTCACGAGGAAAGCAGCTGGTTTGAGTTTCTCAAAAATCGTCCGGCTAAACCTCGTCATTACTGGGCGAGTGTACTGGGTAAAGACCAAATGTTTTATCTGAGTCTGAGGGTTTCCGATCATATGGTAGCGGAAGATAATCTGCCGCGTTATTATCTCGACTCCTTACCTGCGGCGCGTTTGACAGATCGTGACCAGAATGCCATTTTACCCTTAGGTGAAAGTCCTGTTAATCTGGCTTTGCATTTTGATTTGACACGTTTTCGAGAAGGCGAGCATGAGATATCCTTCCAGATGTTTTTTGAAAACAGGCGGGATGAGCAACTCCTTGAGTCCTATCGCCGTCTACCCCAATGGCAGCAAGTCTTGCGGAGATTATGACGATGACAGATAAAATTCCTGAATCACAATCGGAACCTGAATTGCCCATGGTGGTCTATTTGCGGGGAGATGAAGATCTGGTTGAGGAATTCCATTTGGATGCAGAAGAAGCGATGGAAATGCTCGGCATCAAGCGCTCAAGACTGACGCAGATTTCGGGTCGCGATCTTCGTGTCGGCCGCATTCGTCGAGATCGCTATATTCGCCCGGTCTATCGATTGAAGGATCTGGAAGACTATCAGTCCTGGACCCGTTCCACAGCCAGCCATCAAAGCAGCTCCATATTGATCGAAAAAGTGATCGATCGCGTCGAACAGCAATGTCGTCAGCTTGAAGATGCAGCCACCGGTCCTTATCGCAAAAATTTGGAAGATGCTGTCAGTCATTTAAAGCAAGATTTGCATAAACTCGGTGGCCGCCTGCAGGCTGAACTGCAAGAGCAACAGCGCTGGCATAAACATAAATGGGCGCAGCAGCCGGATTTATGGTTTCGCTTGCAAGAGCCGTTTCGCTCTCTGGAGCAGGGTATTGCTACTTTGAAGCAGCTCATCCACAAGGATTTCGGCCATCTCCAGGAAGTGCAGGCGGCGATTTATAAGGATTTACTGGAGCTGATGAGTTTGCATAAAAGACTGGTCAGCAAATGGGACGAGGGTTCTCAAAGTCTGCGCAGTGATATCTTACAAGCTTTCCAGCAGCAACAAGAGCGGATCACGGCAGATCTGGAACAGCAAACTCATCTTGCCAAATTACGTGCGGCTGAGCTTGAAGAACGGCTTCTTGCGCAGCTACAGGCAAAGGTGGAAACGAAGCCGGCTCGTGGTCTGCCGAAGCGGCGTATACCGCAAGAGCAGCGACGGCGGCACCTGCAAGTTTTTGGTGGACGCCGCGCGTAAAGAAAAAACTATCTATTCCGATCGGTTCAGCTTTTGTTGATAAATCATGGCAATGATACGCTCGACCACTTCATCCATGCTGAGACTACTGGTGTCTAAGCGTACCGCATCTTCAGCTTGGCGCAAGGGTGCGGTGCCACGATCTTCATCCTGTCGATCCCGCTGGCTCATACTTTGCTTGAGACGCTCCAAGGCCGCTTGTTTTTCTTCCGGGCTATAGTCACTACCAATTTGGGAAAGTCGTCTTAGGGCTCGCTCTTCAATGGAGGCAGTGAGGAAAATTTTTAAGTCGGCATCAGGAAAGACGACCGTCCCGATATCTCGACCATCGATGATGGCTGGTTTCTGGGAGTTTAAAGCGAGCCGCCGTTGCAATGGCAGCAGAGCTTCCCGTAACTTGGCATTTTTGGCGATGGCCGAGGCGGTTTGTCCCACTTCATCCCCATAGAGGAGAGGTGCCAGGTCTTCGCCGTGGATGAGAACTTCCTGATATTCAGGCCGCCATTGCAAATTTTCGGAAACATCCTGCACGACACCGAGCAGGGCTTGGTCGTCATCCAGATTGATGCCGCGACGCATGGCGATCAATCCGACGGCACGATATAAAAAGCCAGTGTTGACGTAGGTCCAGCCAAGTCTTTGACTGACCAGGGCACAGACACTACTTTTGCCTGAACCCGCAGGGCCGTCAACTGCGACGACAATATGATTACCTTTCTGAAAATTCGCGACCAGATCCATCGGGGTCGTTACTCCTTTCTTCAGCGCAAGTCTATTCTAGCCTGCTTTCTACGCAGTAACCCTGGCTAACTGCTCAAAGAAACCGGGGAAGCTGACGTCAGCACAGTCCGGATTTTTGATGCGGCATGTCGTCTTAGATCGTTTTGCCAGAACAGCGGCTGCCATGGCTAAACGATGATCGCCGACCGGGTCATAGCTGAAGCCTGAGGCTGCTTGCAAGCCACCATCGATATGAAGATCATCACCATCGATTTGAACTTTAGCACCTGCCAACGTTAAAAGCTCGGCAGTTTTTGTCAGTCGATCGCTTTCTTTGACTCGCAGCTCGCTTAGGCCATAAAAACTCGATCGTCCCTCGGCAAAGGCGGCGGCTACCGCTAGAATGGGGATTTCATCGACCAAGGTGGGGACCTCATCCGCCTGGATCGTTGTGGCCCGCAATTTTGGATCGGCTTTCACGCTGATCAGACTGGTCGGCTCGAGGAACTGACGCCCATCATCAGCCTCGTCTTGTAGCGTAATATTTTGACTCATGCGCTCCAGCACTTTGAAGAAACCGATCCGGGTTGGATTTGCCAGAACTTCGGGAAGCCGAAGCTCACCTTGGCTTTGCAAAAGTCCCAAGACCGCAAAGAATGCTGCAGAAGATGGGTCAACCGGCACGCGGCAGGTAAAGGCTTCGCCTTGCCATGGACCTTGAAAGTGAATGCGCTCGATTCCGCCCTCGGTTTCACTCACACAGCGACCTCCAAAGCGGCGCAACATAATCTCCGTATGATCCCGGGCTCCGGCTGGTAATTGGACGCTGATTTTACCTTGCATCTGTGTGGCAGCGAGTAATAGAGCCGATTTAATTTGTGCTGAAGCTTTATCGATGATGATCGGTTGAGGCGAGGCGTCGACGCTTAGGCGTCTGCCATGAATCGTCAATGGTAGAAATTCGGCATTTTCCGGCCCCTCAATCTTTGCCCCCAAGGCCTTCAGGGGATCGACCACGCGGCGCATCGGTCGTTTGGAAAGGCTTTCATCACCAATTAAGGTGACCGTCAAATCGGGAAGGGCTGCAAATAAACCGCTTAGCAAACGAGCGGTCGTCCCGCTGTTGCCACAGTCGAGCGGTTGCCGGGGGTTGTGCCAGGCGCCGAAACCTTGGGAGCTGACGGTGAGTTTGGATCCGTCTAATTTGGTGTCGACTCCCAGTTCGCGAAAGCAGGACATGGTAGAACGACAATCCTGGCCTAAAAGAGGTGCATGAATGGTCGATGTGCCCTTAGCCATAGCTGCAAAAATGATGGCTCGATGGGTCAATGATTTATCTCGACCACAGGAAATACTCAGTTTTGTCGATGAAGAGGTTTGTTTTTGGGCTGTGATGGGCTGAATTTCTAGCCAGGTAGCAGTATCAGTATGCATGGTGGCAACCTCAAATGGAGGGCAGACAGGAAAATTCGATCATGCCACCGACTCAAGGGAAGTCAAGAATCATTGCCAGTCGCTTAAGTGGTGGTGAAAAATTCGCTACCTCTTTGCTAGCTCGCTTGGATTATTGATCGTGTTTCATCAGTAATTCTGATACTATAGAAGAGAGAAGAAGGTTTTCGCGTCAAATAGGCTTATTTCGGGTGTTTGGCGGGTCGGCGTGTTCTTCGGTTGTACCTAACAGAACAGTCAAAGGACCGATCACTGGTAATAAGTTGCCAATATTACGAAGGTCTTGTTAAAATAATTTAAGTAGCTAGTGATTAGCAAAGGGGAAATCGATGGTTAAATCCGAATTGATCGAGTGCCTAGCGGAACGAGCTGACATCACGCTGGCAAAAGCAGAAGAGGTAGTCGATTTGTTTTTCAACTGCGTCACGGAAACCTTGGCTCGCGGCGATCGTGTCGAAATTCGAGGATTCGGTGCATTTACAGTACGAGATTACAAATCCTATAAAGGTCGTAACCCAAAAACCGGTGAGCAGATCGTTGTTCCTCCAAAACGCCTGCCGTTCTGGAAAACCGGACAAGAACTCAAGCAACGAGTCGACTCGGCATTCTTGAGTCGTAGTGGTGGTGACGATTCCTAGAAAATTTAGGAATTCCTAAAAAAAACAAATGCTTAGCTTATCAAGCTCCTTTATCTATGGAGCTTTTTTTCGTTTCCCTAGCAAGGATCTCTTGACAAGAACTAAAAAAGAACCAAATTAGGGGAGCTTTTTTCCTGCTAAGATGGGTTAGTATTGCTAGCTTTGGGAGTTCACCGACAATGCCACTTTATGAGTATAAGTGCGAAAAATGTGAGACAGTTTCCGAATTTCATATGAAAATGTCTGACCCGCATCCGGAGTCCTGCCCCGACTGTGGTGCCAAGTCTCTGAGAAAGTTGATCAGCCAGACAGCATTTCAATTGAAAGGCGATGGTTGGTATTCTGATGGCTACTCGGGAAAATCAAATAGAAAAACAGAAAATAAAGCGAAGTCGAAAGACGGCGACAGCTCATCATCTTCCACGACAAGTACCAGTACCAGTACCAGTTCGGAGAGCAGTTCGACTCCGACCACCAGCACACCTAAGGCAGCCAGCTCGAGCTAGGTTTGCGGACTATTTTCACCTCGCGCCCTTGTCGAAGGCATTCCGGAATGGCCCTAGCTAGGCGGGCGAGGTAGCTGAAATCAAGCGCTTATCATCTAGAGTTTACAATTGGTTCAGCAATCCTCGCACATAACTTGGTAAATCCATACCATCCGGCCCAGTGGTTGCTTCTACATAAATACGGTGGATCACCACTTCGGAGTTACTGCGTATCACTTCTGAGTGATCTTCGATTGGCAAAACCCGTGGGAATTGCTTGGCGTCTTTTTTAATCAACCGCAAATAATTTTTACTTTTTTCATGCCCGCGACGCGGTCGAAAGCGAGTCAGTGAATTGCCAGACGATACTTTTTCGTAGGGAATGTTTTGTTGGGTAAGGAACTCGCAGACTTTGTCCATTTGCTCTTCAGAAACCTGATCCTTACGGCCAGAAATTTCAAAGACTCGTTTCCAAAGCTGGCGTTCGTAAAGCAGATCATCGACCTTTTGTGAAAAATCTTCAAAATCTTCCGCAGAGAGTCTTGCCTTAGCCACAGCTTTCATACGATCGCCGATATTATACTCGTCACATCGGGCGTAATCTTCGAGTTTGGCTGGTAGGTGCCAGTCGTGCAAGCGCCGAGCTAAATGCTGCATCATCGCCTCAGCACCGACTGCCGACTTATGGAAATAAAGCTGCAGATACATCGACTGCCTTGCACGCAGATAGTCTTCAAAGGCTGCTAGCCCTGAGAGGTGAATCGCAGCATGCAAGCGGCCTTCTTCCTGATTGTAATAAACATAGAGTGAATCTAAAATCCGCTCGGCATCAAAGACGCCATAGACAACTCCACACTCCTTGGAGTCGCGTAGTAAATAATCCATACGATCGATATCAAGTTCGCCGGATATTAGCTCCCGACAGAGATCATAGGCCTTATGTTTATCGAGGATCGAACCAGCTGCCGGTTTGATCGCACCGCTGATGATGGCGATCACATCCCGCGGATCAACTCGTTGGCTTAGATGAGGGTGTTTGCCATAGGTGTCTTGCAAAACGCGATCGATCATGATCATGGAAAAGATTTCGTGGCGGATTCCGGTTTGTTTCTTGCCAGACTTTTTCGAGTTTTCGCATTGCTCCTGCAAGTATTCCCGAATGTAGTCAGCCATATCAGGGTTGGCAGCGATGACATCCTCAAGCTTCGGTAAAAATCGCTCGCCGCTGTGTGAAAACGGAGGATGCCCTAAATCATGCAACAGGCCCGCTAAACGAATGATTTGGAGGACGTCATCTGACTGAAAAACCCGGCCCATTAAACTAAAGCTCGGGCTTAGCAGGCCGTGAATACCCTTGCCGCCGGATTCCTGCTTTTCGAGGATTTCAAAGTTCCCATAACGGCAGAGTGATTGGTAGAGCCGATCTTGATTCGTCTTCAGCTTAGCCCATGCAACTCCTGCAAGGTGCATCACACCAAGCGAGTGTTCAAAGCGGGTATGGGTTGCGCAGGGAAAAACGTAATGCAGGAATGCCAATTGTTTGATGCGTCGTAGCCGCTGCACATAGGGATGAGACAGGACGGCGTTTTCCAGCTCTGTCACATCGATGGAACCGTGGAGGTTATCGCGAATGCGGCGTACGATTTCAAGGCTCATGCTAGGATTCCTAATTGAGTATCTAGTGAATCAGATCTTTCATTCATAGTAGCTAGCTTGAACATCACTCAGATGACTGATGCCTCGCAACATCATCTCTGCATTTAATTCTCGCAGCATTTTCATCACCGCCCAAGGCCCGCGATAGACTAAGGCAGAGTATACCTGGACTGCAGCAGCACCACGTATGATGCGCTCCAAGACATCAAGTCCTGATAGGATACCACCACTGGCAATCATTGGAATGCTACCCCGATGCACTTCGTAAGCCCACTCCAAACGCGCGTTGGCGGCAACGCTGAGAGGGTGGCCGCTTTGTCCACCGGCCTCTGGCCAATCTACCTTATGGGTATTGGTCAGGATCAAGCCTTGAAAGCCAAGCTTGCCGATGACTTCGATCAGGCTTTGGAAATCCTTTTTGCTCATATCCGGATCGAGCTTGATCCATAGCTTATGGCGCTTAGCCCGGTGGTCATTGGCCAGTTGGGCGAGAAATTCCTCATTGGCCAGGCTGCGCAGGCCTTGGGTATTAGGCGAGGAAATATTAATTACAAAATAATCCGCCAGATGCTGAAATTGCTCAATGCCACTGGTAAAATCATCGATAGCAGCAGCGTTGGCAGTATCTTTATTTTTCCCCAGGTTGATGCCAAGCGGTACTTCGATCTGACTTCGTGGCAATTTCTGCAATCGCTGCAGTACTACCTTAGAGCCTTCACTGTTAAAACCCATGCGATTGATCAAGGCTCGCTGATCGGGCAAACGAAACATACGCGGTTTCGGGTTGCCGGGCTGAGGCCTTGGAGTAATGGTGCCAAGCTCCAGCATGGCAAGGCCTAAGCGACTGAAACCTAGCGGTGCCCGGGCATTCTTGTCAAAGCCGGCAGCAAGACCGATCGGATGACGGCAGCGGCCAATGCCCGGGATATCAACAGTTAAGCCATTATAATTAATTTGAAAATTAGGAACGGGTAGCATGCGAAACCAGCGTGAGGCCAAAATACCTATGCCAAGATCATGAGCTGTTTCTGCAGGCAGCATTCTTAGCATAGCAGTTCCGGCGCTGGCAAAACGGTCGATCCAAAGATCAGAAATGTTCATAATATCGAGATCTTCCTCTTAACGGATCGGGCTTTAAGCGGCAATTCAGGTTCATGTTCACACCGGCAACCCGATGACGGTTCCTTACGAAGTTTCCTCTAAGTCCAGAAAGACTCCGTATGAATAGCCTCTTCAAACCCATATGGCAAGATTTTCCTAGTGATCTCAACACGCTCACTATCAAGGGTCTGAGCCCAGTATAGCAGTCAGAATTCACTTCGCATACTGCAGGGTATCGGCAATTGTCACCATCTTTCGCTATAATAGAGGTAGAGCAAAATCCTAACACATCAAAAGCATGCTGCTTCAACTTGGGGTTAGTCACAAATCAGTGCCTACCAGGGAGCGATCAATTTGTTTATCAACGGCATCAAATATGTGGCGATCGATCAAAAGGTGCAGGCCTTTAAGTTTGGTCTTTCCACAGGGCGTTTTCGCAATTTGATCAGTTTTCACGGGAAACCCGAAGATATTCATCGCTTCAAAGCAGCCGTCATCTATGCCTTGGCCGGATTGGAAGATGAATCGATCGTTCAGGCTATCCTCTATTTGAGCGATGACAATGGCGATCACTGGATCATTGATCGTAGTCGCTCTCGCAGCAAATTCTTTAAAAACAAAAAAGAGATTCTTGCTGGTGGTGAGCAGGCGTTAAAAAGAAGTCTTTTAGAGTGGAACAGCGGTGAAAGGTCCGTTGATGATGCCGCCATGGTTGAAATGGTGGATCTGCAATTTCTGCAAAGCGAATGGATTGGGCAGAAAACGATCGTTGGGCAAGAGCTTGAGCGAGACGAACTATATGTTAGAGTTCAACAACGTTTGCGGCAGGAAATTGACTATCTAAGGCGATTCCTGCAAGTGGAGTCCGATACCGATCTGGTAACGCTCAAACTGTTTTTGGATAACGCTTGGCCAGCTTTTCAGGATTTGCAAAATCATGAAGAGCAGTTGAAGACTCTCGCCAAAGACTTTTCCCTCGATTCCATGGTGGATGCCACTGATATCGTCCGCCTGGAAGAAGAAGTGCAGGTGATTCGCAAACTCGCCAGCGTTGCAGCACCTTTGCTTGACCCTGGTAAGTCCCCCCTTGTGATGAAGGAGCGTTATCAGAAGGTAGAGCAGGACATCGAAGCCCTTTCAGCGAAGCTTGGATTCAAGGACATTCCAAAATTTCATGAAGACGTGGATTGGGCGCGGTTAATTGGTCTGCTAGCTCGTTATCAGGCGTTTGAGCGATTGGAGCAGGCCTACCGGAAAATGGTGACCCGAGCGGAAAACTCACTAAAGCCTGTACTCGGTCATTACATTGATGCAATGCGCGGTTTCCTGCGGCAAGACAGACGGATTCTTACCGAACTGGAAAAAAGCCTCGATCTTGTTACGCAGTGTGTGGTACAAGCCGACCAACCTCAAGAACTGCCAAAGAAAGGCATTCGCAGCTTGCTTGATCGCTTTTCTGAGGTGCGTGAGCCGAATCCTGTGATGTCGGACGAGCAGCGCGAAGAGATATTGGGCACCAGCCGGGAAAGCGTGAACGCCATCCTGCGTATTTTGGGAGAGATGCATTCCAATTATGAAATCGCCAGCCAAAGGTATGAAGAAGGCTTTGATGAGATTTTTCATCGCCATGAAAAGATCATCAAGGAGCTCGCTGTTACCAAAGATATGTGGCTTAAGAGCGCCAAATCATTAAATATCGACCCCAATTCATCGATTCGTAATCTGCTTTCGATGATTTCCGAGTTGAGCCAACTAATCAACTTGGATCAGGAAAGGCAGAATCTCAGACGAATGATCGCCGACTATCGGGGGAGCTTGCGGCAAGTCGAAGACCAGTTGCAAATCTGGTATCGCTTAACAGGAAGTCAAAAAACCCTCGACCTGTCTCAGCCATCAATCCTTCTTCGGGAAGCCAAGATCATCCTTAGCTATCGAGAACAAAAAGAAAAGCTACTCGAGAAAAACCTGAAGCATAAGCTCCGGCTTGAAGCTTTTCAGGCCGTCGAACAGCGTCAGCGTAGCCAATTACTTGAAGCAGAAAGACGCTGGAAGGAAGCTTTTAGCTACCTTGGCAAAAGCGAAGCGTTCAGCCACAAGCAAGATTGGAGCCAATTTTTCATAGTAGGGCTGCAAGTTAGGGCGCTGAGTGATCTGATCGATCGCTTCCAGTCAGGAAGCAAAGCCAAAGAGCTGCTGAAGAATCTTTCACTTGATGTTCCGTTGACGATTTTCAATATCCCCCGCCACGCTCAAGGTGAAAAGCGTCGCAATCTCCTGCTTAACTGCCTGGAGTCTGCCTCTCCTCATGGTCATGCCATCATCTTAAATCCCGAGCCACAACTTGCAGAAAATTTGCAAAGCTTAGGCATTATCAGTGCTCAAGAAGTTGATTTAACGAAGAAAAAAGTCGAAGCGCCGAAGCCAGCCCATGAGAGTGAAGCATTGGTTTTATCGGAGAGAGCACGTGCAGCTCTAGAGTTGTTTAAAGGAAAGAACCAGAGGAGCTTTTGACCTGTCAAATCATGTCAGGCAGCCTTGAAATTCTTTCGCCACGGATCAAATAGCAAGCTTTTCGATTTGTTTTTGGCAAGCCCCAATGACTTTTAAGCTTATTTTGAGAACTCCCAGAGCAAAAAAATTCAAGTCGTCTTCTAGTACTTAATGTCTTGAAACCTTGAAGAAAAAAAATTCTAAAGCGCGCTAGGCTCTAAAAAAATAGGAAAAAAAATTTAAAGAACCTTTAGTTCTGTGAAGTGTCTCCGATAACTCTATCAACATAGGGGAGTTAACTACCCCTACCCGAGCCACGAATTTTAAGAAGCGGATAAGTAGGGTGGTCGATTCGGGATCAGTATAGCTATAACGAGAATCCTAACGGTTCTCGTAAGGTCCCTTGTGGGACTAGCATGATAACTTCACTAGGAGGAATAAAGGGTTATGAAAGCAAGCACCACAAGCAAGGCTGGGACCAAGAAGAGAACCGTCAGAAAGAAGCGGAACTCCAAGCGAACGGCCAAGCGCAAAGCCGCTAAAAAGAAGTCAGCTAAGAAAAAAGCAACTAAAAAAGTAGCTGCGAAGAAAACTGCAAAGAGGAAAGTGACAAAGGCGGCGACTAAGAAAAAAGCAACGAGAAAGACAGCGAAGAAGAAGGTGGCAAAGAAAAAAGCAACTAAGAAAAAAGCTGCCAAGAAAAAAGTAGCTAAGAAAAAGGCTACTAAGAAAAAAGCTGCCAAGAAAAAGACTGCAAAGAAAAAAGTTGCGAAAAAGAAAGTAGCTAAGAAAAAGGCTACCAAGAAAAAAGCTGCAAAGAAAACCACTGTTAAGAGAAAAGCGACGAAAAAACGCTCGACTCGTAAAAAAGCAGCGGCCGCAGCTCCAGATGCAGCCGATCAAGTTGCTTAAGTGACACAAGCTGAAAAGCTTTTGAAGCGCCTCTTATGAGGCGCTTTTTTTTTCGAAATTTTCGTTTTTGCGGCTTATATAACCAAGCAAATCTGATTTGCTTAGCTAGGGTCCATCCGGAAATACCTTATTCTGCGTTTTATCGGCGAAAATAAATCCTCATGTATCTGAATACACTGCGGTTTATTTTCGCCTCGCGCCTTGCCTAAGGCATTCCCGGATGGACCCTAGCTATACTAAATCAGTGCGAGAAGATAGGCGGCTAAAGACGCAAAATAGGCTATGCCCCAAACCATCGAGCGCATGAGATGAATGTCAGCAATATAAAAATAGATGTAAAGAATGCGACAGATCAGAAAGATGACGCCGCAGAGCAAAAGGCCATCAGGATTTCCCTGGGCGAAATGACCGATGATCATCCCCGCGGCAAAAATAGGAAAGCTTTCGATCGTATTATAATGGGCTGCATGAGCCCTTTTGCCCCATCCAGCTAGCCGCTCCTGTTGCAATCGAGGGTGACGGTTATTATATCCTTTACCTTCCTTGGCCATAGCCAAGGCCAGCGGCACTTTCGAAAGGATGACTAATATTGCTGCTGCAAAGACAAACCATAGTGCGGCCATATACGCTACCTCCATATCTCGGAGCGAAATATTTAGCACACACATATTTTACTGTCATCTAAATGATTAAGAAGCCTTGTGATCGATCTGCAGCGCATGACTTGTTGGGAGGTTTTGAAAATATATCAACTCAGCCCTAGGATCATCCCGAACAGCAATATTATTCTCCCGTAGCTTATAGGAATGGTAAGCTGATCTTTCTTCAGAGTTCAAGCTGTTGTATGCCTAAACTTGAAGGATTAATATTAGCTTTAAAAGCCAATAGGCAGAATATAATAGAATCAAAAACTTAGGAAAAAAAACAATCATGCCAATGCAAATAGTCATTGACTTGACTATTTGCGACACTTCGCCATGTTTTGATAAAACTTGAATGCACTAATTCAGGAACTCGCAAGGGTTCCTCCTTCACAGCCTAAATTTGTGAGCGACACATCTTTCTATAGCTACGTCGTTTAAATTTCTGATCTTAATTGAATAAGGCATAGTCTCTAGTTCGGTCCATTGTAAAAAAATCAAGTAGCGCGTACTCTAAATCTTCCGGTGGATTCATCTGAATAGAGCGTTGCCAGGTTTGATAAAATTCTTCTTTTTGAATCTGAGGAAGAGTGCTGGCAACTTCTATCGATAGGCTCGAAAGCTTTTCTTTCATGTGATTTAAAATGTTCACAGTTAAAATCTTCGATTTGTCTAAAACCTTCTTTTGATAGGCTTGCGCACGATCTGCATTGCTTGGATGATGATAACATCCTACCCAGCGATCAGCACATCGCTGAACCATGTTAGAGGACAAGTGCTTGATAATATATTCCACTTGATTTTTAGGGTCTAACATAGCGATAGAGTAGTCAATCATTGCTCTGCTGGCTCTAGAACGAAAAGCTTTTTCAATTAAAAAATCGTGTAAATAATCAGAGAGGTAGCTGCCTAGAAATCATGTTCCCTCAAAAATCTTCCTCTGTGGCTTAAGCTAGGCCTTTGATTTGTCTACTTATATTTTTCTCTCTTGATAAGATGTCGGTGCTTTCCCGTAAAATGCGAGCTTCCCCTTGACGACCCCCCTGCCTCCAATGTACTGTATTATAACTGTAATACAGGAGTCGGCTAAGTTATGAATCTTGTTATCAATCCTCAAGCCCCGCTGCCCATCTATGCCCAGATCATTGAGCAGATCAGGGATTTGATATTCGGCGGGCAGCTCAAGCCAGGCGATACTCTGCCATCGGTTCGTCAATTGGCGGAATCCTTGGAAATCAACTCGTTAACGATTCAAAAGGCTTATAAAGGTTTGGAGGCGTCTGGTTTGATTGCAATTAAAAAAGGGGTGGGAGCGTTTGTTCGTGAGGATGTGCAGACATCGTTAGATAGCGATAAATTGAAACTCATACGCGATGATCTGCGCCCCCTTGTCAAAAAAGCAAAGGCGTTAAACGTCAAGCAATCTGAATTCAATAGTATCGTCGATGAACTGTGGGAATCATAAACATGTTAAGTATTCATCATCTGCAACACAGCTATCAGAAAAAACGTGGTGACATCCTCGATATTGCTTCGATGAAGTTTGATCAAAAGGGAGTTACGGCAATCCTAGGGCCAAACGGGAGCGGTAAGTCTACCTTGCTTTCCTGTATAGCAGGAATGATTAAACCGCGTCGGGGTAGTGTGCAATACCGGCACATGAATACTTGGCAACACTTTGAGAAGATTAAACAGGACATACACCTGATTGCTCTGGAAATAGCACTATTCGAGCGACTCAGTGGCCATGAACATATTCAACTGGTAAAAAGCGTAGCCAAGCGTTGGAATTCGACCTTGGAAGAGGAACTGAAAGAAGAACTCAACATTCCATTAGATGATCGCATTGCTGGTCTGTCTCGCGGTGAACTTGCAAAATTAAAGATTTTACTTTCCATATGTCAATCGCCGAAAGTTATTTTGATTGATGAAATTACCAATGATCTGGATACGCAAACGAGAAAGCTCATATTCCGTAAGCTTGATGCTTATTCTTATGAAGAAGGTGCTGATGTCTTTATCGCCACCAATATCGTCTTCGATATGGAACGAATTGCCAATCACATCGTTCTCTTAGATGCTGGGCGGGTTATTTTAAGTGAAGATACGGATTCCTTAAAAGAGCGCTACAAAAAAATCCGCTTAAAAGCTGGTCCTGTCTATCAGGGGGAATCAATTTCTTACCTGCAGCATGACAGCCTGGAGTGGAATGGCCATACGGGAATGCTTGTGACGTCAAAGTTTGATCATAAAATTATCGAGATCTTAAATAGTCAGGGAATCGAAACTATCTTAGATCCCTACCCACTTGAAGATATTATTTCGTCTTTGGGAGGACAATAAATATGTTGCCTCTAATCCAATATTACATCAAACAGAATGCGATTTTGATATTGCTGATTATTATCGCCAGTGTCTTTGGAATATTTTTTATACCTGGTGTTGAAACTGTTAATATATTTCTGATTTTTGCCCTAGCTTATCGTCTGGGAGCAGAAGAAAGGAGTAAAAAAAATTGGCAGTATTTTCAATCCCTGCCGCTCACGCTCAGTGAAAAAATACTAGTGAAATTGGTTTTTCCAGTTCTCTTGTTCTTTCTCCTAAATTTAATTGACCATGCGGTATTTTTTCTGGGAGGGGATCAATTAACCCAGCACATGAAATGGTGGGGCGATTTGCTTTCAGCCATCATTCTAACTGTCAGTACGCTGATGGCTCGCAGCATCATCCAGTTTGCTTTATATATTGTCGCACTGGCGATTCCGTTCGCAATCTTGGATATGGCTTACGCCCACGTGGTCTTAGTTTGCATTTATGGGGGGCTTGGGGTTTATACTTTGTCAGGTAAACGTTTGAACTTCATTCGTACCATAGCCATTGCCATCATTGTTGCGGCACCTTTAGCGGTCACGAATCATTATGTTAACGACAGGCTTCTACATAGTCGCCTGAGTAGTGAAAATCTTGATGAACGCATACAAGCAGTAGAATTTCTATTGAAGAAGGATTCTGACTATGAAAGAGCAAGACTTGTACTAAGTGAAACACTACAAGAAGATCTAGCTTATGAAACTCTTAAAAAATCATTACGTTTGATGAATCGCTATAAAGTTGCAGCAAATATCGGTGAAGCACAATTTTGGCAGTTGCTTGTCAAAGATCGAAAAACCCGCGAACAAGTTTTGTTGCATCTTGCCCGTCTTAATGAATCCTATCCATGGTTAACAAGCCTGGATTTTGTCAGGCGTGGTGAAGAACTTGTATTGCATGGAGCACCGCCGTGTGAAGATGATTGTGAGCAGTTTGCCGAATTAGTTGCTAGTTTTATATTTTCAATTGAAGGTGGTAGTGATCATGTTTTAGCTCATTTAAAAGCCAAACAAGCAATCCGCCAGGATTATGCATTGCTCATTTTAGAGCAACAGCCCCAGACCATGTTTCGCGATGTTCTGCTGGAGATGAAAAACTCTACCACTCACCCTTCCATGCGAGTTCGGATCGATCTCTTACTGAAAGATTGGAAACTGAATGAAATCGGCTTGGACTTCGGTGGTGCTATTGGCAAAAAAATTGATGAAACTTTAAAAAAGGCTTTGCCCAAAGCGGAAAGGCGCAAGCTGCGAAAAGTGCTGGATGAGCATTTTCCTGAGGATGAGCCATTGACAGAAGAAGACGAATCAAAAGACTAACTATAGTGAGGATCTTGGGGCCTTCCTGGCCCCAAACGAACGACTACAGTTTAGGTGAACTTTTATTCATCGTCAAACAACCAAGTCGATAGATAGCGCTCGCCACTAGATGGAATAATCACGACAATCTGTTTGCCCCGATTTTCAGGTTTTTCAGCAATTTGTACCGCTGCAGCAACCGCGGCACCAGAAGAAATTCCGCAAAGGATACCTTCCTCTTTTGCCAGTCTTCTTGCCCAGACTCCTGCTTCTTCGTTATTGATGGGAACAATCTCGTCAATTAAGTCTGTCTCCAAGATTGCAGGTACGAAACCAGCGCCGATGCCCTGAATCTTGTGAGGACCAGGTTGACCACCAGCTAACACAGGTGAGTCCTTCGGTTCAACTGCTACAGCTTTAAAACCGGGCTTCAGCTCCTTGATAACGCTCGCAACTCCGGTAAGGGTGCCGCCGGTACCAACACCAGAAACTAAAATATCAACTTTACCGTCAGTATCTTCCCATATTTCTAAGGCCGTGGTGCGTTTATGGATATCAACATTCGCCTGGTTTTTGAATTGCTGCGGCATAAAATACTGGGGGTTTTGCTCTTTGATTTCTTCCGCTTTGGCAATTGCGCCTTTCATGCCTTTCTCGCCTGGGGTCAATACCAACTCGGCACCTAAGGCTTTGAGCATTTTGCGACGCTCAAGGCTCATCGTATCGGGCATGGTCAGTATTAATCGATAAGCTTTTTGTGCCGCGACAAAAGCAAGGGCGATTCCGGTATTACCACTTGTTGGCTCAACAATGGTCGCTCCAGGTTTGAGCACTCCTTCTTTCTCTGCAGCTTCAATCATCGCAGCCCCAATACGGTCTTTCACACTGGATAGCGGATTGAAAAATTCGAGTTTGAGCAGAATTTCGGCATCGATGCCCTTGACGACTTTGTTTAAGCGTACAAGCGGTGTATTACCGATGGTTTCCAGAATGTTGTTGGCAATTTTAGGTCGTTGCTGTCTTTGCATACTCTCTCCTGTTAAATACCGTCACCGTCAATAAAATATTTGGAGTGATACCGCTGCTGTGTGATGCGGCTCGAAGCGGGCACACTTTCAGTTAACCAGACGTTACCACCGATAATACTATCTTTACCGATCGTGATGCGGCCTAAAACTGTGGCTCCAGAATAGATCGTGACTCGATCTTCGATGATGGGGTGCCGCGGCTGGCCTTTGACCACTGTTCCATCATTATTGCGATAAAAGCGTTTTGCTCCTAAGGTTACCCCTTGGTAAATCGTCACGCCACGGCCGATGATGGCGGTTTCACCAATAACAACTCCTGTACCATGATCGATAAAAAAATGAGAGTCGATGTTTGCTCCAGGATGAATATCGATGCCTGTCGTTTCATGAGCCTGTTCGGCAATCATGCGAGGGAGTAAGGGAATTTTTCGCTGGTAAAACAAGTGGGCGATCCGGTGATAGCGGATCGCTTTGAATCCAGGATAGCAGAAGATCACTTCCAAAGGATCTTGTGTAGCTGGGTCATTAGCAAGGGCCGCTTCGATATCTGAGCGGAGCAAAGTTTCGATACTGTGTAGTTCACCCAACATATCCTTGACATGAGCTGCTGTTTTATTGACATGAGTGTCACTATAAATAACCCGGATATATTCCAACAGTTCTTCCAGTACTGGCTCAACCTTGTCTGTAAAAAAAATTTCCGGATTTTTTTCAAATAGTAGGCCTTCGGTGACCCGCCGCACTAAGGTATCAATCCCTTCGCGCAACGCGCAGAGGGTTTGATAGGCTGGTGGTTGATGTCCCAGGCTCAAAGAATGATCCGATTTTTTAGACATATTGTGCCCTTTTCTAGCTCTTACCATCGGCAGCAAATTCACCGACAGCACTCAAATTCCTGCGCCATCCTCATAGGTTCCGTATCCTTGCGCTTCCAGCTCCTGTCGCAAAGCATGGCTGTGTGTGCCTCTTTCTAGGTGAATTTCCCAGCCCAATTCATACAGGGTTTCGATGACGCGTTTACTTCCGGTAAGCTGGTTGAGGCTAATAAACTCATCCGATATTTGCACCAGTTTTCCTAAAGAATATTCATCTCTCGGTGCGAACTTGTCAACGAATAGCAATCGCTGTCTGCTTTTTGTCAGATTTTTATCGTTTTCCAAACTTGTCACCATACCAGCGGCGACAGTGCGATGAGTTTGCGGATCAATGAGGATAAAGGAGCCGGCATAAGCATGGTCTTGGAATGATTTCAGATAAGTCGGGCGCGACAAATCAAGATGCACGCGCGCAATTTCATTGGTCTCTAGGCTCTGTGCTGAGATTTGTCCTAGGTTTTGTAAGTCAAATCGATAGTCGATCCGCTCAATTTTTGCTCGACTTGTTTGAACTCCACTACGTAAAATATAGAGTCGATCTTTCTGCAGCGGCTCATCATCAAACCACACCAGTTCGGCTGTCACATTTTGTTTTTTTTGCCAATGACTCGTCTTGTCGACGATTTGGAAGCCCCTCTCAAGATCGAGTTCGTCGGCTAATCCGATCGCAACGGCCTGACCCTGTTGAGCTTCCTGCACGGATTTACCGGCAACATAGATTGCTGCGATCCTACTTTTTTGTAAGGAGGGAAGCACCTGCACCGTGTCGCCAATTTTAATCTGACCTTGCTGAATCGTTCCCGTGGCGAGCCGTTTCACATCTGTGCCACTTCTTAAAATATATTGAATAGGAAGATGAAAACCCTCGTCTTCGGATTCCTGGATGCGGGAGGGTAGTTGGTCGAGCAAATCGATCAAACTTGGACCCTGATACCAGGGCGTACGCGCGCTTGTTTCACTAACATTGTCGCCACACAAAGCGCTCAGTGGGATGACATGTAACGAAGCATGTTCTTGGTTCCAAGATAAATTGCGGAAATCACGCTCGATCGCAGCAATTTTCTGCTGATCATAATTGATCAGATCAATTTTATTAATGGCTAAAACCACATGGCGTACACCTAAAAGATGAATCAGAAAAGCATGTCGACGGGTTTGTTCGACAATGCCATGTTGGGCGTCAACCAAAATCAAAGCGGCGTCAGCCAAGGATGCAGCCGTTACCATATTGCGAGTATATTGCACGTGACCAGGTGAGTCGGCCAATATATACTTGCGTTTCGCGCTGGAAAAGTACTTATAGGCAACATCGATCGTGATGCCTTGCTCTCTTTCCGACTTTAAACCATCGGTGACAAGAGACAGGTCCAAGATACCATCTTCTTTGCGTTGTTTTTCGATCGCGCTAATCTGATCGTCAAACAAGGCTTTTGCTTCATATAAGAGGCGACCGATCAGGGTTGATTTACCGTCATCAACACTTCCTGCTGTTGCTAGCCGCAGGAGTGAGCTGGATGGGGTGCTAAGTGTTTTCATCAGAAATAACCCTCTCTTTTTTTCAGTTCCATCGAGGCATCTTGATCATAGTCGATAACCCGTGTCGCTCGCTCAGAGCTGCGTGTGTGGAAAAGCTCGTCAATAATGTCATCTAAGTTGACAGCTTCGGAAGCAATAGCTCCGGTACAAGGGCTACAGCCAAGACTTCGAAAGCGGCAGCTACGCAGCTTGGCATCGGGACTTGATCGGCGTGGATCATCTTCATCCAGTGGGATTAAACTAGCACCTTTTTCCAGCACCCAGCGTTTTTGTGCGTAATAGATCGGGACAATCGGTATCTCTTCCCGCCGAATATATTGCCAAATATCAAACTCGGTCCAATTGGATAAGGGGAAGACTCGCATATTTTCATCAGGATGCACGCGACCATTATAGATGCGCCAAAGCTCTGGTCGTTGGTTTTTGGGGTCCCATTGTCCATGTTGGTCCCGAAATGAAAAAATACGCTCTTTGGCTCGAGATCGCTCCTCATCACGTCGGGCTCCACCGAGTGCGGCATCAACACCATATTTTTTTAAGACTTGGAGCAAAGCCTCCGTTTTGAGGAGAGCACAGCATGCTTTTGTTCCCAATTGAAATGGGTTGGTACCAGCAGCAATAGCATCCTCATTGCGATGAACGATCAATTCGACTCCTAGCTGGCGGGCAGTCTCATCACGAAATTCATACATTTCCTTAAACTTAAAGCCAGTATCGACATGAATCAAAGGAAACGGAATTCTTCCTGGTGCAAAAGCTTTTTGTGCCAGTCTGAGCATGACCGATGAGTCTTTGCCAACGGAATACAACATAGCAGGGGTTTCAAACTGAGCTGCAACTTCGCGCAATATTTCGATACTTTCAGCTTCGAGTTGATTTAAGTAATTTTCATCGAGAGGATTGACTGGCATAATTGCCCTCCTTCTTTGATCGTACGTGCAATCCGCATTCTTTGTGACCTTGTTGCTCCCACCACCATCTGCCGGCACGAAGATCTTCACCAGGTGCAACTGCGCGGGTGCATGGTGCACAGCCTATGCTCGGGAATCCTTCGTCATGTAAGGGGTTGTAGGGTAGACGATGACTGCGGACGTATTCCCAGACATCGTCTAAGGTCCAGGAAACAAGTGGGTTAATCTTTAAACGCCCCTGAACATCAAGCGCAAAAGCATTGGTCTCTGAGCGACTTTGTGATTGATCGCGGCGCAACCCGGTTATCCAAGCACGCTTACCTTGAAGGGCACGATTTAATGGTTCCAATTTACGAATCTCACAGCACCTTTGCCGAAGAGAAACGCTGCGGTAAAAGGCATTCGGGCCGCTGGCTGCAACAAAAGGCTCAAGCTTTGTCGCATCCGGACTGAGGATTTTTAGATTAAGATCGAAACGCCGCCACCATTGTTCTATCAAGTGATAAGTTTCGGGGTGGAGGCGGCCCGTATCGAGCACAAAGATTTCCACTCGCTCAGTTACTTGTGATAGAAGGTGACTGATCACGATATCTTCAAGACCAAAGCTATTCGCAAAGGTGATATGCGGAAAAATTGCAGCAACCCCAGCCTGTAGAATCTCTTGTGCAGAACTGCTGACAAAAGACTCATTCAACTGCTCAATCTCGTCAGGTGACCACGATTCTTTGGCAAGTAGTGGGTGACTCATAATAATGCTCCCAAATTCTCATGACCATAGCGGACAACAAAATCGCCTAGTCGCTCGTCAGGAGAGCTGTTTTCCTTCCAGACAGCACCAAGTTTGGTGAATAAATCCGGTATTTCTTCAATTTTCACTTTGTCTTTGACCTTTTGTGCAAGCCGTAGACCTTCTTCATCACCACCCAGAAAGATGGCATAGCGCCCGGGCATTTGGCCGACGATGCCGATTTCTGCTGTATAGGGGCGGGCGCAACCGTTGGGACAACCGGTAATACGGATGATGGGAGCCCGCTCATTTAATTCGTGTTGATCGAGAACTTCCTGGAGGCTTAAAAATATGTCGGGTCCCACTCGTTCACCCTCTGCTAGGGCTTTGGAACAAGTGGGTAAGGCAACACAAGTTAAGGCCCGATCGAATAGCTTGCGCGGACTATTAGGATTCAGGCCGCGACTATCGAGAAAAGCTTCGATCTCGCGCTGATCTTCAGGTTTGATACCAAAGAGGATGAGATCCTGTTCAGCAGTCAATTGTACGTCAAGCTGATAATCACGTATCAGATCCCGTAATGTTGATTTCAAGGGTTGTCGTTCAGCATCAACAAGGCGCCCTGAAAGCGTATGAAAACCTAAAGCCAGTTCATCATTGGGTTGGCGAAACCAACCTAGATAGGAAGGTGTTTGCCAAGTTGGTAGTTGCCGTTCTTCAAAGTGGATGCCGGAACGCTCTTCAACTTGCTGTTTGAACCAAGCAACGCCTTGCTTTTCGATCAGGTATTTCAACCGGGCAAAAGTTCGATCGTCACGATTACCGTGATCGCGTTGTGTTGTGACGACTGCTTCGGCAATAGGAATTAAAGTGTCTTTAGGAACCCATCCGAGTAGATCTGCCAGTCTCGGACTGGTTGTGGCATCGTTGTGTGACATGCCCATGCCACCACCAACAAAAACGAAGTATCCGTCAAGTTGTTGTTGATCATCAAAGGTGGCAGCTAAACCCAAATCCTGCGTGTAGATATCGATGGAATTATTGCCCACTGCCGTGATACCGATTTTAAACTTCCTTGGTAAATAAGCTTTGCCGTATATCGGGTCTTCTTTTTCTTCAACGACGGGCTCCCCGTCGAGGAAGATTTCAAAATAGGCATTTGAGCTTACTTCAAAATGCTTAGAAAGTAAGTCTGCTGGCTGATCTAACTGCTTCAGGCGGGGATCACCCCAGGGATTCACAGACTGAGTGACGTTGCGCACCACATCACCACAGGCTCCAGTCGTATGACTGAGGGCAGCATGAATGGCTTGAATTGTTGGCTTGACGTCATTTTTTAAAACGCCATGAATCTGTAAGCTTTGCCTGGTAGTAATGCGAAGGCCTGAAGTCGAAAACTTGTCAGCTACCTCATCCCAGGCAAGCCATTGCTTCCAGTTAAGACGGCCACCGGGTATGCGACCCCGAATCATCATAGTAAATGGTTTTGGGCCAAGTGAGCGCTCTTCCGGTTTACGCCGGTCGCGATCTTTTTGTTGGTACATACCATGAAACTTTAAGAGGATTTCAGCTTGGTTGCTAAATCGCGGTGCATCGCTGTTGAATTCCTCGATAACGCTGCCACGCAGGCCATTAGATTCCTCTTTTAGAAGTTCTGCTTTGGTTTTTTCTTTCTCACTCATCTCTTGTCTCCTGTTTTCCGTGACGTCGATTCATACATCCAAATTTGCAATTGCTGACGTAATGCCTGCATCCGCTCGCGAGGATCGGGGATTTTTTCTTTGACCAAGTCGCGAATTTCTACCAAATCATTTAATTCCTGGATAATTTCCGGAGGGAACTGCTTTTCTAGCCATAGACGAATGGATCGAGCAAGGCCGGGAAAAAGCCCGCGGGTAGAAATCGCAATTTGTAGAGGCCCACGTTCTATCTGAGCTGAAAAATAGAAGTCACATGCCGAAGGTTCATCAACGGCATTGATAAGGACCCCGTTTTTACGTGCGAGCGCCGCAATCTCTTGATTTTTTTGAGTGTCATTGACGGCTGAAATCACGAGAAAACGTTCCTTTAAGTCGGCCTCGGTGATTTCGTCCTGTCTGCTAGCAATCCCATGTCGAGTCAGGAAGTCAGCAGTATCTGTAGAGAAATGCTTAGCGATCACCTCGATATTGGCTCCTGTTTTGACCAGCTTCTCCAACTTTTCCAAAGCTGTGCTGCCGCCACCGATGACAAGGACTGGCTTATGCTGTAAATCAAGAAAAATGGGCAATAAGGAGCTCATCCTTTTCCTCCTCAAACTGCGAGCCAAATTGTTCAGGCATGAGATCGACATTAGAGCCGATATAAACAATGCCTGGACCAGAGCTGCGCTTTTGGAATGGTTCAGCATGAAAACTGGCGAGGCTCCCTTTACTAACAATTTGCTTGCCTTCGATATCAGTTTCAATAATGGCGATGGGATGCTGCGGATTAGCCTGATGCTCCAATAGTTGCTGAATAATTTGTGGCAGCTTGTTGATCCCCATAAAAATCACTAAGGTTCCACGATAGCTGGCCAGGGATTGCCAATCTTCTCTTGTTCGAGGTAGGTTGTGGCCTTGAATGACACGAAATTCATTGCTGTGAGTTCGTGCTGTGAGGGGTAAACCAACAGCTGCTGCAATACCATTGAGGGCGCTAATACCTGGAATAATGCGATAGGAAATACCATGCTGACGAAGGGCCGTGACTTCTTCAGAGCCACGGCCGAAGATAAATGGATCACCGCCTTTTAAGCGAGCAATGCGATAGCCCTGAAGCCCATACAAGACGAGTCTCTCATTAATTTCAGTTTGGGAAAGAGAATGCTCGCCGCAGCGTTTGCCAACATAGACATGCTTGGCATTCTTGGGAAAATAAGCCTGTATATCTGCTCCAATTAAAGCATCGTAGAGGATGACTTCTGCTGCTTCCAAGCTGCGAATGGCAGCCAAAGTTAAAAATTCGGCACGACCTGGTCCAGCCCCAATGAGACTGACAAAACCTGAGTGCATGATCTCACTCCTGATTCTTAGGCTTCATCGGTAATGCATAGCGGACGCAATGATGCTAGCTCATCGATGAAACAATCATATTAATGGAAAAGATTTCAATACTTAGTGGAACCGTTGTTCTAACAACAACAGCAGCAGAGGCAGAGAAGACAAGAAGCTTGAGTGGCAGCTGTGGAAAGTGAGTAAGTTGAAATTGCCGATGACGAATACCAGTCCGGGTATTGTTGTTTCCAGGTGTCTTGCATGGCGAAGTCCCTCCTATCTGAGCTTCGATTGACAAATTGCATGAGCAAGCATGGGATGTCAATACTCGATCACAGGGCTTTTTACGGCTCTGACGATGAAGTAGGAATAGAAGGGAGTTAAACACATGTGTAATGTGCGTATATGTGGCATGGGTGGTTTTTTCATGATGATTCGGTTGCCAGAGTTTTCTCGAGTAAATCCACGAGATATTGCGGATTTGGAGCTCCGACGATCTCTTCGACGATTTCGCCTTTGTGAAAGAGAATCAGCATGGGAATGGAGCGAACCCCCAGTCGGCTGGAGAATTGTTTATTCTCATCGACGTTAACTTTGTAAACCTGGATCTCGCCTTCAAACTCTCGGGCTATTTTCTCGATAAAAGGACCAATCGCCTGGCATGGGCCACACCAGGGAGCCCAGAAGTCGACTAGTACCGTATTGTTTGTTTCCAGGACCTTCACTTCAAATTCGGCGTCACTTAAGTCTTGAGCAAATTTTGTCACGCATTTTTCCTTTATGTAATGGGTGCTAATGGTTAGCTTGTTGCAAAATAGATCCAATCCAGGCGTTTGTCTGGTCTATCATATCCTAGAATTTACACCTAAGGAAAATTCCATTACTCTTTTCCTGAGGGATGTGTGAAATTGTAAATCATATTGAGGTGCTCATGCGCTATGCGATCGTTTTCTTCCTGGCTTTTACGTCCTGTGTATCCGGGCCGAGCCGAGAAGAAATTACTACTTTAAAGGCTGAACCGGGATATCAAGTTTATCTGGACGCTGGCTGTGCAAAATGTCACGGTAAATATGGTCAAGGGATTTTTGGCAATCAGGCTCTTAAAGGAAAGGCGTTGACTGTTGAAACTGTGCAGACGCAGGTGCGTGAAGGTAGTGCCCAGGGCATGCCGAAATATGAGAAAACGACTAAGGAGAATTCAGGTGAAGACTATTTCTATATTAGTGATCAAGACCTTAATGTATTAGCGCAGTTTTTAGAAAAAAATTGGGGACAAACAGCAACGGCAAGCACCAAATAAAAGTATCCAAGCTTTAAATTAAAAAAACAAGGCCGAAGGAAGTAAGCTTCAGCCTTGTTCTGAACTTAGAACCTGTCTTTAATAAGTGTTGTTAGAAGAGATCTTCCAAATCAACATCAGCATATTCCCAAGCCTTTAAATATTGACTGTGAATCTGCTCAGCAAGCTTTAGTTGACCCAGCGCATGTAAGCTCTGGTCGAGGCCAAATAGCGACCAAGCGTTATCAGGAAACATAGTTAAATCTTTGCGAAACACCTCTGCCGCTTCACGAGCTTGCCCACTTTCCAATAAAATACGGCCTAAGACCAAGCGTACCGGTTGATACCAGGCGGGTGGCTCGATATAGATGAGGGCATCTTGCAAGCTGGTGGCTTCTCTGAGGTGTTCAATTGCCAATGGGTAATTCAATTCTTGCGCTGCTATCTGACCTTGAGCTTCTTTTACCGCAATCTTCAGAATATCAGCAGCGGGGTTTAAGCCCATAAGCAGTTGAACTTTAAGTTCCTCTAAGTCTGCTACTTGCATTAATTGTCTTAATTCTGCTTTAGCTTCTTTCATTCTTCCTAAATTCATAAAAGCTAGGCTGCGAGCATAATAGGCGATGCCCAGAGCATACTTCATGTCGGGATCTGGCATTTTTTGTTGTAAAATCTGCTCCCATTGTCCAAACCGAGCTAGGGATAAATACGGGGTTGCCCAAAATTGTTGCATTGTTGCAAACATGGCGACGCTATGTTTTAAGTGGGGTTCGACATATTCTTGAAGCTCAAACGCTGTCTTTATCGCTAGTTCTGATCGTCCTTCAAACGATGCCGTAGCGACTAGAAACTCATAATTATGTGGGACATACATCATGTCATACGAACCCCTTAGTGGACAGGCAGCGAGATAGTCGAGATCGGCTTGGATTCCTTTTTGATTGGAGATACTTCCATCGTGATAGCGACCGACGCGAATATATATATGTGATGGCATGTGTTGCATGTGGCCGGCAGCAGGTACGAGATCAAGTAATCGATCGGCAGCTTCAGTTGCTAATTCAGGATAGTGCTCCTCAACGATATGAATCAAATAGTGATTGGCACCGGGGTGGTAGGGATTTTTCTCAAGGACGGCTTGTAAGGTAGCGATCAGCTCTTCCGTCCCCGGACGAGGACTGCCATCCTTATTCCAATAATTCCAGGGCATAGTGTCCATCATGGCTTCGGCATAGAGAGTCGCTATATCCAAGTCATCAGGATATTTTTGATGAAGCTCTTTCATGGCCTCGGCATAAGATTGATCCAATACATTCCGATCGGTTTTGAGGTTAGATGAATAACGTTGACTTAATGCTTTAATGTAGTCCTGCTCTTTGACGCTAGCAAATTGAAGAAGTGATTGTGCCTTAGTGATAGCTTCATATGCAGGCCCGACAGCTTCTTCAGCCATGGGTGCATTGATATTCGGGCCTAAAACATAAGCGGCTCCCCAATAACACATAGCGCAATTCGGATCTAGTTCAGCTGCCGCTCGGAACATCCGTTCAGCTTCTGGATGATTAAAACTGTATGTCCAGTTTATGGCCTGATTAAACAAATGTTGGGTCATTTTATTGTTAGTGGAAATCGGGAAGGTATATTGCCCTAGATCATAATTAACGGGCATTTCACAGGTGCTGCTTGGAGCTGGAGTGTGCGGCGAAGTATTGGCTCTTAGATGGCTTTTGATGCCTATCGTGCCAATCAAAACTAGGCTAATCCAAGTCATATGGGCAAGATTGTGAATCATGTTTCATTCCTTTTCTTCTCACATAGTTCAATTGTGGAAATGAAACATGATTTGTAAGGTCTATTCGAGCAAGAATTAAATCATTTATTTTCAGTTTTGTAAGATTGACATGAATCACTGAATCAAAAGGGCTCGGAAAAATCTAGGAAAATTATGAAGTTTCTATTTCTCGACTTTAACTTCCTTGTAGCCATTTGATATCAGACTGAGCTTGCTTGCTTTTAAGTGGGGAAGTTCGTGTACAGAGATTGGTAGCAATCTGCCCATCCACGACATAAGCATAAACTAAATATTTTTCACCAACATCGAACTGGTAACCACATGCAGCTGAATTGTCGGCGGTTCTTAGTGCAAGGTCGAGGACCTCTGTTTTACCCTTATAGAGTTTGTCAATTTTAAAGTAGACTTCAACTTCTTCCCAATGTATCGCCTCTTTATCGTCAAGTGATGTCGATTCGGTAATATATTTGGCATCAGCGACCTCACCAACAAATATTACCGAACTATCTTTGTAAGCCCCTTGAACAGAAGTCGGTAGGCAAGAGCAAGCAAAGCTTTGCTGAGTTGGCAATGCCATGGAAGTAAGTACAAAAATCATTAAGCCTAGATATCGTTTCATTCATTCGCCTCCTACTGTGCATGATGTGCACTCAGATGCTAATGTTGCAAAGATGGCAATTTTTTTAAATGGGTAAAACTGCGGATGAACTTGAATTCGCATAAGCTGGCGATCTTGCCGTAGAGAGCGGCAAGATCATGTTTTTTTCAGCTTTAACGGAAGGAAACAGGCAAGTCTAAGTAGCTTCCCAAATCCGTATGGATTGTGATTTCGTAAGCTTCATCATGAACAGGACTAAACTGCAAATCGTAGCTATCGATGGCGAGAACCAATCGATCTCCAGTCGATATCGTAGAAAAGCCGTTGAAGAGAGATATATTCAGCGGAAAAACTTCTCCAGGAGTTTGATCATAATAAGAGTAAGGGGCGAGACTGATCAAATGCCACTTACCTCGTTCATCAACCCGAAAAAGATGGACAACGATCTGACCAGATTCATGGCTACTTGACAAATTAAGGTGCACACGTGGAATGCCTAGGATATCAAAAGTCTGAGTCGCTACTTCCATTTGATAGACGGCAGCGCGATTTCGACGAATGAAAAGGGGATTGATATTCGTTTCCAAAGGTATGAAGCTATTGAGAAGTGGGTAGACAAGGGGGACTCCCGAATTTATTCCCGAGTTCTTGTTTGAAGTAAAGCTATCACAGCATTGCAGATCGTCGTCAAATGCAGTCAGTTTTCCCCACTTCCATCGCGAGGCCGCTGAGGAAAGAAACAGTCGTTCAGGAACGGCGCGTTCTAGACTGTCCTGACCAAATTGAAGTTTCGTGTTGTCGTGAAGTGGGCGAATTTGGATAGAATTTTCCAGCCACTCGTTTGCTTCAGTTTGTTGGGTGAGCCAGAGGTCAAACCATGAAATCAAATCGTCCCAGACCTCATAACCAATGCCAAAAACTTCGACAACTTCAGTTGATGCATGAATACCAGGCTGCAAACGGATAGCTTTAGGACTTTCCAGCTTTTGAAAAAAATCCCAAATATCGTAGCTTGGAAATAGGAAGTCCTGAATGTTATGACTGATGAAAATGGCCGTTTGATTTTGCCGGAATCGATCGATCAGATGGATCGGAGATCGTACGTCCGTATATTCTCGAAGACTCGCGATATCGCGATTTTTTAAAGCTTCTTTTTGCGTATCATGATGCTTATGAGGAAATTTTCCACCGCCGACTTTGCTGGCAATGTCGAGGATATTACCCCAAACAAAGCGCTCGGTAGTATTGCCAAAAATACTGGTATACAGGTCGCTCCAACCACTGAGGGAGGCAACAGCTCTGATCCGCTCATCATAGGCGGCGGCCATTAATGCGGTGCCTGCTCCAAGGGAAATGCCTGCGGCCCCGATGGCGTATGGGTCAGCATGCTGCACATCAATCAGCCAATCAATGAGACGGGAAGCGTCTGCGACATCGAGTGGTCCACCAGTGTCAATTTCTCCCTCGGAACCGGCCCAACCACGGCTACTGTAGGCGAGCACCTGGTAACCATGCTTGGCTAATTCCCGTGCCTTCGTTTCGTAGATCACAATACCAACGCTCCAGGGACTGATCAAAAGGACTGTGGGGCGTGGCTTTTGACTATCGAGCATCGTATTAGGTTGGAATAGGCGGGCTTGAATTTTCACATTCTCGAAACCGGGAACTGTGACATTTGTGACTTTAACACTTGGTCTTTTTTGCCAAAAACTGTAGGCATCCGTGCCAAAAACTGTGCTGCTAACGAAGAAAATTGCCCAAAGAAATAGCTCTACGCCTGAAATACGTTTCATTAATGAACTCCTCATTGCTCCCTTTTTCTGCTTGCGGGACATATTAGAGTGGAATCGACAAAAATCAATGGGAATGAAAGGGGCGGGCTTTGCTATGAGTTTGTACTATGACAAATTTGTGCTACTTTGTGACTCTAGCGCATGACTCAACAAGTGACACAGTGGTAGCCGCTGTGACTCTTATCGTTTGAGTGACAAAGTTTTTTTATCGTTTTTTTACACAATATTGCTAGCAAAAATGTCTTAATGCCTTTATTTTAATGAGGAAATTGGCTTATTCTGAAGCGAATTATGATCTCCCTTTGCTTTTGCTCCAGCGGTTTGCTTGCAGCAACTCCTGTTATTGGTGCAGTCCATGAGACAACGCCCATTCCTGCAGGTGATAGCGAAACCGATGATGCCACCGTCTGGTTTAATAAAGACAATCCAAAGAAGAGTCTGATCTGAGGTGTTAGTAAATATGATGATGATCCCGATACGCTAGGTGGAGTCGGAGTCTGTAACTTGCAAGGTGAGCTGCTACAGTTTTTGCCACTTGGTAAATTAAATAATATTGACTTGGTTTACGATATCGAAATTGATGACAAGGACTACGACATCGCCTTTGCTAGCAATCGCACTCACAACACGGTCGACTATTTGCAAGTGGCAGGAAGGTAAATTGCGTTTAACAGATGACGTTGAAGGTATTTCCATCTACCGAAAGAACGCAACTGACGGGTATATTATCGTTTCCTCACAAGGTATCAGCGAGTTTCTGGTTTTTGATCGACGACGTCTAGTTCCCCTTGGCAGCTTTCAGGCGCAGTTTGGCAATGATCCCATCACAAATACTGATGGTATCCATGTTCAATCTGGTTCATTTGGCAAAGGTTTCGAATCAGGTTTGATCGTTTTTCATGACGATGAGAATAGAGACGAGACTGGCTGGTAAAGAGAAGCTGAAATGATCAAAGTGTTTGACATGGCGATACCTGACTTTCATTTTTATGAATCAAGCTGATGATGGGCATCGCTCACGGTGAGCGCTGTTGTTGCTCCAGCTTCGGACTCGGCAAAGCTTTTCGGGACAAAGCTGTCTGTAATCAGGACAGCTTGCAGGATCTGGACTGTGGCGATTGTGAGAATCGTACTTTCCTTTTCATGGCCGTCTTCTTGGAGACGGTTCTTTTCAAGTCTTCCCTCTCCTCCTAAGTTTTGGTAAATAATCTGAGAACGCGAACAAGGTGGCGACTTAAGAGCTTGAATTTTTTGCTTCTTAACCGCTATTTGGGAAAGCGTAATTATTCCGAAGAATTATGGAAAATTGCCCAATCCCCCTCCTATCAAGCGATACCAGGGCTCAGTCATTACCGAGGTCTGCATGTTTGTCGTTGCTTACTGAGCCAAGTTGTGCTTAATTACAGCGAACGATACGAAAGTTTTAAAAACAAGTGCTCGTCGGGGTGAAGACTCATGATTACGGAAGAACTGGCAATCGGTATTAAGGATTGGATTGCAAAAAAACCTGAACGCAGAAATCTCAGTCTATTAGCCAGACTTTCTAATGTAAGTTATGCAACGGTGCGGCGGATTGCATCGAATGAAGGGGAGCCGACTTGTGACGTTGCTGCCTGTATTTGTGATGTGATTTTTCCCCGCGAGCGGATGATTGATGTTTTTGAAAAGTACTACCCTCGTTTTGCTCGGGTGATTAATAACGTAAGTTATCCAACTGCTGTTGATGATGTTACAAGGGAATATTTTTCGTCAAAGGATCATTACCCTGTTATCGTCTTATGCTGTAAAAAGAATGGTACTGCGAGTAAAGAAGTTGAGCAGATTCTTGGAGAAAAAGGTATCGATGCTTTAAATGATCTTCTTGAAGTCGGTATCATTCAAGAAAAAGATGATAAACTTCTTTTGGCCCAAGATATTAGCCTGCCTTTCAACTATCCATTAGCTAGAGAACAGATGAAAATGTTGCTCGATCTTTGTCGAAAGAAAGTTGATGGAATTGATGGTGCAAGTGCGGCCCAAGTGATGGCAGAAGGCTTGAATAAAGAAGGTATTGAAGAAGTCAATGAATTAATTACCGAATTTATAAAGTCGATTTTAATGATAGTTAAAGATGAAAAATACAAAGGTGATATCCTTTGGTTTGGTGCATGGGCTCATAACGTACTTCTTGGTGAGGATGAATTGCAATGAAGAGCATTGTTTTATGCTTAGGTTTATTTATTCCTAACGTAGTTTTTGGCGGAGTTCTTACTGGTGGTGCCACTACCAACAAACTTGCAAAGAAGACTTATCAAGTCTCTTCGGAAGTGATGGATAGAATCGAAGACGAAGCCTATCAATATGGTTCTATTCGTGTGTTAAACATAAAAGAACCGTTAAAGTTGGAAAGAATTCATGTAAGGCATGGTAAGCGTGAATTGCATTTAGAGAAAGAAATCAAAATTCGAGAGCAAAAATAATTTCGATGGATCGAGTTAAATTTAGGCCCCTCGCTGATGCGTTAAGGTTATGTGAGGGGTCTAATCCTTTAGCCTCGATTCCCAGCTAACAGCGCGGCATTCCCTGGTTTAACTCGGAGTGCCTGGGCTGATCTCTATTTTGATATCTCAGCATTTTCCAACAAATTATGAGGGAAGTAGTGGCAATCGAAAACATGCTAATGAAACTTCAGTCATTGCGAATCTGCTAGGGTAAGGCGTTAGAAACTCGATTAACCAAATCCTGCAACTTAATCGGCTTCGCCAAAACATCCTCCGCACCAGCAGACAAAGCCTCTTCCTTGGTATTATCACTGTATCCAGTGATGAGAAAAACTTTAGGTCGGTTCGCATTATGTTTTTTGATATCGGCCAGCAATTTCATTCCGCCACCCTTAGGCATGCGAATATCGCTGATCACGAGGTCTGGATCTTCTTGAATGACGAGTTGAAATGCTTCGGCTGCATCGTGAGCGGTAAAGGTTTCAAAGCCCTGGTTGGCAAAGGTGAACGACATCATTTCACAGATATCAACTTCATCATCAACAATCAGAATTTTTGGCATTCGTTCCTCGCTCAAGCAACTCGCACGAAGTCATGAGACAACGGCCGAGCCGTCGGATTGACCGACGACTCGGATTAAGCAGATTCGCTTATCATGATACTACAGTTACATCCGTTGGAACAGCAGCGTCGCTCGGACCAATCTCTAGTCGAGATTTTCGAAAACGCCAGCAGCGCCCATGCCAGTACCGATACACATGGTCACGACACCATATTTTTGCTTATCACGCTTCATACCGTGGATCAGCGTTGCGGTGAGCTTGGCTCCCGTGGCACCCAGTGGATGGCCCAGAGCAATCGCACCACCAGTGGGATTGACAATGCTCGGATCGATATCCAAAGTTCGTAGAACGGCCAACGACTGTGCGGCAAAAGCTTCATTTAACTCATAACGCTGAATGTCGCTCTGCTTCAAACCGGCGAGTTTCAACGCGCGGGGAATGGCTTCGATCGGGCCGATACCCATGACGCGGGGTGGAACACCAGCAACCGAAAATCCGCGGAACAAGGCTGCGGGTTTGAGCTTGTGACGTTTTAAAAACTCCTCTGAAACGACCAGACACATTCCTGCACCATCCGACATCTGCGATGAGTTGCCGGCTGTTACCGAGCCTCTGGGGCGAAATGCGGGGCGTAGTTTGCCAAGCGCATCGGTGTTGGTGTCAGGGCGCGGGCCTTCGTCTTGATCGAAGGTTCTTTTTTCGACTTTGACTTCGCCGTTGGCTCCTGGTTTACGGAATTCCACTTCAACCGGGACGATCTCGTCTTTAAACCAGCCCTTTTCAATCGCCTCGACGGCTTTTTTATGGGACTGGTAGGAAAACTCGTCTTGGTCTTCGCGAGAAATTTTATAATCGTCGGCGACGTTTTCCGCGGTTAAACCCATACCCATATAGTAGTCCTGACGATTGTCAGAACTCATGATGGTGCGGGAACCAACCGGCTTATGACCCATCATTGGTACCGCAGTCATCGACTCGGTTCCGCCAGCCAGAATGCAGTGAGCAGCGCCCGATTGGACCTGAAATGCAGCCATGGCGATGGTTTGCAAACCGGAGCTGCAAAACCGATTCACGGTGACGCCTGGTACGGAATCAGGAAGATCAGCTAAGAGTACGGAAAAACGCGCGACGTTCATGCCTTGCTCAGCTTCGGGCATGGCACAGCCGACGATACAGTCTTCAATTTCCGCCGGATCAAACTGCGGCGTTTGCTTGATCACCGCTCGGATCACATCAGCACAAAGGTCATCAGGGCGCTTGGTGCGCAAGCTGCCACGGAAGGCCTTTCCTACCGCTGACCGGAGTGGTGTCACAATATAGGCTTTCGTTGTCATATCTGCCCTCTCTTCCATCAGTTACGAAGCGGTTTACCGGTTTTTAGCATATGCTCAATTCGCTCTTGGGTTTTCTTTTCACGACACAATTCCAGGAAGACGCGCCTTTCCAGATCAAGGAAATACTGCTCGTTGACCACGGTGCCGGCATCAACTTCGCCGCCACACAATACCGTGGCTACTTTTTCGCCGATGAATGCGTCATGGGCAGAAATCTGATGCGCTTCCAGCATATTGTAGAGCATCATTTTAAAGGTTTGAATCCCAGGATCGCCGACAACTTTTACCTGAGCTTTTGGAATCGGCGTCGCATAACCACGCTCAACCATCTCCAGCACCATGCCCTTGGCACGATGGATCTGATGATCGCGTGAGAGGGTCACTGCAGCATGCTGCGGGTAAAGTCCCATCTCGATAGCTTCGTGTCCTGAGCTAGAAGTGCGAGCCATACCGATCAGCATAAAGGCGCGTTGTAAAAACGGCATCGGATCACCTTGCTCGGCGATCGCCATAAGCTGATAAGCGCGTAAGGCCAATTCTTTGGTACCGCCGCCACCTGGAATCAGACCAACGCCGACTTCTACGAGGCCGGCAAAGGTGTCACAAGCAAGAAGCTGCGCCGAAGCGTGAAGACTGACTTCACAACCACCGCCAAGGACAAGACCCTGCGGGCAAGAGACGCTAGGAAAAGCTGCATACTTAATCATCTGCATCGCGCCTTGGAACTGACGGAGCAGGTTTTCAATGTCTTCAAAGCGATTGGCTTGAATGGCGCCAATGATTTGTTTCAAATCCGCACCGGCAGAGAACACATCAGCATCGTTACCGATAACCATTCCATCGAAGTCGGCTCTCACTTTCTCGACAGCCTTCATGGTCAGCTCAGTGATTTCGGTATTAATGGCATTCATTTTTGAATGGAAGGTCAGGCAGGCGACGCCATCACCAATATCCACCAGGCTAGCGGAACGGTTGGAAAGGACAACGCGCGGATCTTCCTTGTTTTCAAAGCGTGGCAGAAAGTAGAGGTGCTTTGCACGGGCAATCTGCTGCTGTTTGCCAGACTTGGCATCGAGTTGGCTTTGCACGCCCTTCATGTGCCAGGCAAGGGAGTTTGGCTCAGGCTCATAGAATTTCAAGCCAGGTTTTACCCAGTCAGGCAGTTTAACCTTGTCTGCCTGCATGCGCTTTAAAACCTCGTCATAGCCAAGGGCTTGCCACAATTGGAATGGACCCCATTCCCAGTTAAAACCCCACTTGATGCTGTTATCAACAGCTAGTGGTTCTCCGCCGGCAATGTCGTTAACAAGCAGAGCAGAGTAAGCCATGGTATCGCGTAGCACCCGCCAAACAAAAGTGGCGGCTTCATCCTGGTTTTGCAGGATGAGTTGCAAGCGCTTGATGGTATCCGGCTCTTTTTTCGCCGCTTCCATCCAAGGAAAGACTTTGACCTCTTGCGTTTCATAAGTACCTTTGTCCAAGCGATAGGCGAGGATTTCGGTGCGACCTTTGGCGTCTTTGCTTTTTTTGTAAGCACCGACCGAATTGGTTTTTTGGCCAAGGTGGCCGCGCTCAATCAGTTCCGTGATCCATTTTGGTGGCAGGAACCAATCGCGGTACGGATCTTCAGGCGCGTAATCATACACATTTCGGGCCACATGGGCGAAGGTGTCGATACCGACGACGTCCATAGTTCGTAAGGTCGCTGATGCCGGTCGGCCCATCGTTTTACCGGAAATGGCATCGACGGTTTCCACATTCAACTTCAATTCTTCCATATGTTTTAAGGAAGCTTGCAGATTGAATACACCGATGCGATTGGCGATGAAGTTGATGGTATCACTGGTATAAACGATACCCTTACCGAGGCGGCTTTCAATCCAGTGAGAAAGCTGTTCCATCATCTTTGGATCAGTTTTTTCATGCGGAATGATTTCCACAAGCTTCATGTAGCGTGGTGGATTGAAAAAATGCGTTCCGAAAAAACGCTGATGGAAATGCTCATCCATATCCTCGCTCATTTTGGCCATCAATAGGCCCGAGGTATTGGTGGTTACCGGCACTTCCGGGCGAGCGTGGGAGGCAATTTTTTGCAGCATGGATTTTTTGATATCCAAGCGCTCGACTACTGCTTCGATGATCCAATCCACTTCGGCAAGTACGGACATGTCATCTTCAAAGTTACCTGGGATCAGGTTTGGTAATACAGATGCGGAAACCAGGGGTGCTGGTTTGAGTTCCTGCAATCTGGCGATTGCTAGTATCGCTGGTGTGGACCGGAAATTCGAGCCGACCAGTTTTTTTAACTTCGGATCGTCCGGTGCCTTGTCGCTTGGCAGATCGAGAAGATGGGTGCGGACACCAGCGGCTGCTAAATGAGCCGCAATTTGGGCCCCCATCACTCCTGCGCCAAGAACAGCAGCCTTTTGAATCTTTAAGGCCATGCGAATACTCCTTTTTTTCTGATGGCGATAATTTCGAGCCAAGATCTGTTCTGCCCTTAGACCATATAAAAGGTTGAGACGTCTTTTGTACAACCGAACTAGGCTAACGCTTTGCCAAAAAAAAATCCAGGTGTCAGATGGTAGCTCTGACACCTGGAGGTTTTTGTCCTACTTCTACGAATCGTGTTCTGTGCTGATCGTTAGTTGCTGTAGTTTGCTAACCAGTCATGAATGCGGGCAGCCACTGCTTCCGGTACAAATCCGTACTCTTTCGCCAATTCTTCAGCCGGAGCGCTATCGCCAAATCGATCGAAGCCGATGTTCAGGCCGTTGCTTCCCGTATATTTTTGCCAACCCAGTGTGCTGCCGGCTTCGATGGAAACCCGCTTGGTGCAAGCAGGGTCAAGGACTTCATTCCGGTAGCTAAGATCTTGCTCGTCAAACAACTCCCACGAAGGCATGGAGACGACCTTGACCTTCATACCAGTTAACATGCTCGCAGCATCCAATGCCAAGCTGACTTCACTGCCGGTCGCAATCAGAATCAAGTCCGGCTGCGTCGCATCTTGCACGACATAGGCACCTCGGCTTGCCAAGGCGACTTGCTCTGCGCTAACTGGTAGAAGTGGTAGCTTTTGCCTGGACAGACAAAGAGCGCTAGGTCGATCACGTAATTCGAGCGCATGACGCATCAGTACCTGCGTTTCATTGGCATCTGCCGGTCGCATCACAACGAAGTTTGGAATGATACGCAATGACATCAGGTGCTCGACTGGTTGGTGGGTCGGTCCATCTTCGCCTAGATAGAAGGAATCGTGCGTAAACTCGTGAATGACGCGGACCTTCTGAATGGCGTTCAAACGGAGGGCCGGTCGGGAATAGTCGGCAAATGAAAGGAAAGTGGCATCGAAGGGTATGATACCGCCGTGCAAGGCCAGTCCGTTACACATGGCCGACATGGGAAACTCGCGCACACCAAAGGCGAGGTTGCGGCCTAAAGCGTTTTCCCGGCTAAAATCACCGACAGTCTTGGCAAAGGCGCCAGTCATATTAGAAGGCTCCAGGTCAGCGCTGCCGCCCATCAGATTAGGCAGAGCATGAGCCCAGGCTTCAAGCACATCGCCAAAGGCGTTGCGGGTTGCAACCGCTTTTTGTGACGACCAGTCACAGCTTGGTAATTGGCTGAAGTCTTCCTTTTCAAAGCAGTGTTTGAAAAGCTTGGCAAAGTCAGCTTTGGCAAGACAGCTTTCCAAGCGCGCCTGCCAGCCTTTAACCGCTTCAGATTTTGCGGCAAACTTACGCTGAAAGTGTTGAACGGCGTCTTCTGGTAGATAGAAGTCCTGATCAACCGGGAGGCCAAGCTTGGTTTTGGTTTTTTGGCGTTCGTCGCTTGGCAGTGGCGAACCGTGGGTTTTTTCGCTGCCTTCCAAGGAATGAGCACCTTTGGCGATCGTGGTGTTGCCGATAATCATCAACGGCTTTTTGCGATCGGTCATGGCATAGTCCATGGCCTTTCGTAAAGCGCTGTGATCATGGCCATCGATTTCCAAGACTTCCCAGCCAGAGCCTTCGAATACTTTTTGATAATCATCAGAGGCACTACGATCGATACCACCAGAGATTTGCACTTTGTTTTTGTCGTAATACCAAATCAGATTGCTTAAACCGAGGTGGCCAGCAAGGGAAGCTGCGCCGAGGGTAACGTCTTCCTGCACGCAGCCATCGCCCATGATGACCCAAGTGCGGTAGGAGAACAGCTCTTTGTCCAAACGCTCGGCAAAGTGCCGGGACGCGGCAGCAAAACCCACAGACATGGCAGCACCTTGGCCAAGCGGGCCGGTGGTACACTCAACACCTGTCGTGATGAAGTTTTCCGGGTGACCTGGAGTTTTTGAATGCAATTGACGAAAGCGTTTCAGTTCATCCATTTCCAGCCAGCCGCACAGATGGAGCATGGTATATAGGAGCATCGATTCGTGACCGGCACTCAGGATGAAGCGATCGCGACCCAGCCAACGGGGATTGGCAGGATCAAATTGAAGGTATTCGGTAAAGAGTAGATATGCGAAGTCCATACTTGACATCGCACCGCCAGGGTGGCCTGAATTTGCTTTGTTCACGCCGTCAATGACGAGTCCCTTCAGGACATTTATCGTCTGCTGATCGTTCATGGCTGGCCTCTCATCAAAAAAACTTTGGGTTGCTGAGGCCGGGAGTATAACGAGGGGACTCTGATCGGTCAAACGACGATGAGCCTAGAAAAGATCTTTTTCTTCCGGAAGATCCTGTGCCCTTGGAATCTCGGTAAGAGGAACGTTTATGGTCAGAAAACCATGCCGACGGCGATAGATTTTCAACTGCACCCGGTCGGCCGGCGATTTGCGGCTCAATTCTCGCTGCATCTGATGAAGATCATATATTTTTTTGCCATCCATCCCCATGATGAGATCGCCAATTCGTAATCCTGCGCCATAGGAAGGGCCATCGACGATGAGATTTTCCACCAAAACTCCATACACACCGGTGGGGTCGTAGTCGTCACCGACATCGTCCTGGGAAATAATATTGCGCCCGACCACACCGAGCCAGGGCCGAATCACCTTACCGTGTTTAATAAGGTCGGCGATGACTTCTTTGACAATATTGATGGGGATGGCGAAGCTGATGCCGGGGCCGTCGGCGCTGACAGCAGTATTGATGCCGATGACCCGACCGCGGACGTCAATCAAAGGGCCGCCAGAGTTGCCTGGGTTAACCGGTGCATCAGTTTGTAAGAAACTATCGTATGGGCCCGTGCCGATCACGCGACCTTTCGCGGAAATGATGCCGCTGGTCACCGTATGGGCAAAACCAAAGGGATTGCCAATGGCCAAGACGATGTCGCCGACACGCAGTCGATCACTGTCGCCAAAATCCAAGGGAACCATTTGGGGTTGCGGGTTGATTTTTAATAAAGCTAGATCAGTCTTGCGATCCATACCGATCAGGGTACCGCGGGTGCGCTGCTTGCGATCAGCAAAGAGGATGTCGATTGTGGTTGCACCTTCCACCACATGGTAATTGGTAACGACATAACCCTTACGATCGACGATGACGCCGCTGCCAAGCGAATGGTTTTTCGCATGACTAGGTAAACGACCTTTCAGGAAAAACTGATAGGGATCAATGTAGCTTTGTCTGCCGGTGACAATCTGTGTCGTGCGAATGTTGACGACACCCGGAATGGCTTTTTCCGCAACATCAGCGAAACTATGATAAACCCTTGCAAGAAGAGGGCTAGAGTAGAGCAGGTAAAGTATGGTTGCGAGTTGCCAGCTGTTCATCGTCATGACCTCGGTATATGCAAGCAGGACCAATGCCTCTATTATACTGAAAAGCTGCGCGGACTCGTAGGGGGGGAAGGCTTGCCGTCTTGCCATATGCTGCATTAAGCACTGAAAACGATGTGCAATAGGGCCGTTAATAGCAAGTTCGGAAATTTTTACTTAAAGAGCCGACAATAGCCTGTAAAAAGCTTGCACTTACAAGTAATTCTGACTAAGAATAATTGCATACATCCTGAAATTATATTTTTTCTTCATCCTTTTGATAGGAGTTGGCTATGAATCGTGCCGAGCTAGTTGAAGCGTTGGCCAAGGAAACTGGACATTCTAAAGCAGAGTGTGATCGTTGGGTGGGAGCTTTCATAGGTACTGTCGAAAAAAATATGAAAAAGAAAGAAGGCATCAAGCTAGTCGGTTTCGGAACATTTGATACTTCCCAAAGAAAAGCCCGCAAAGGCCGTAATCCGCAAACAGGCCATGTCATTAAAATACCGGCCAAAACGGTGCCAGTATTTCGGCCCGGAACCCAGCTGAAACAACTTGTAGACCGTGGACGATAACACTTTTGAGCGGGCATGCCGCCTTGTTCAATTAGCCTGATTCACCTTCCCGCCAAAACTGCGAAAGCCAAGAGGGGTGCAATGTCCCTCTTGAATTACCGGTTTCCTGTCGTCTTCTATCCTCTGGACATCTGCTTGCCTTCACGCAATAATTGACAAGTTAGTCGGAGTCATGGGTATCTCCAGGAAAAAAGGAAGTAAGATTCAGTGGGTCAAAAAATAAAAACTTATCTGATTTATGCGGCTCTGGTCATCGCAGTGACAGGTGTATCGACAGTCTTTGGCGTGATTTCAGTAGTGCTTTATCAGGTTTATTTTGGTGATGTGTCCGAGCTAAAAAAATCGACGATCTTAGCGCGGATTAATGAGCAAACAACTATCTATACCTTAGATGAAAAAACACGGGTTGGTAGCTTTTTTGAAGATGCCCATCGCAGCTATATTCCCATCGATGAAGTCCCGGCGCACATGATTCGTGCCATGGTGGCTTCGGAAGATAAGAATTTTTATTCTCACTTTGGTATCGACCCAGTGGCGATCGCGATTGCATTTGGCGACGGCGTTGTGAACGGGATGCGCTTTCGCCGTGGCGGGTCAACCATTACCCAGCAGACTGTGAAAAACATCATGGACCGGCGAGAGCACACCTTTAAACGCAAGTTTAAGGAAATGATCCGGGCTTTGCAGCTCGAGCGCATGTATTCCAAAGAGCAGATTCTCGAGTTCTATCTCAACCAATTCCACGTCACGGCAAATGGTAAGGGCGTTGGTATTGGCGCTCAATACTACTTCAATAAGGACGTTCGTGATCTCGATCTGGTCGAAGCGGCATTTATTGCTGGTTCGGTGAAGGCCCCCAGTAAGTACAACCCGTTTATAAAGTATACGATCGAAAATCGGGAAAATGCCTGGTTGGAAGCAAACCGACGGAAAAACTATGTGCTGCGTCGCATGTATGAGCAAGGTTGGATCACCGAAGAAGAGCTAAAAGAAGCCTGGAAAAAGAAAGTCCCGTTCAACCAAGGCGAATTCCGCACGCGGGAAGTGGCACTGGTTAGCTTGATTCGCAGTCAGTTGAATAAGAAAGAGATCCTTAAAGCGCTCAACATGGATAGCGCACAGGAACTAAATCATGCTGGATTGCGCATCTTTACCACCCTGGATGCGGAATTACAGCAAGAAGCGCAGCTCAACATGCGTCGCAATCTTTCTCGTCTGGAGTATATTCTACAAGGCTTTCGTATCGAGTCGGAAGAAGAATTCCGTCCTCTTCGCAGTCTTGAGGTCAATCAATTTTATTATGGTCGAGTGGAAAAAATTGAAAAAGGCGATGATCCCAAAATCCACCTCGATTTCGGTTTGCCAAAAGGTGTGATCCCCAAAGATTCATTGATGAGAACGGCAAAAATTTTGAATTTGCCGACTTATCGTGGTGATCAGCATCACCTGAAAGAGATTCTCGAACAAACAAAAGAAGGTGACGTTTTGTTTGTTGAGGTCATGGAATACGATCCTGAATCCCATCAAGCGGTGGTCGAATTGCGGATTCGTCCGGATATCAATGGCGGTCTCATTGCGATCGATGAAGGCGAAATTCGCTCTGTTGTTGCCGGTTTCGACAACCAAGGCTTCAATCGGGCGATGTTTGCCACCAGGCAGCCGGGCTCTGTATTTAAATCTGTAATTTATTTTGCCGCTTTACAGCTTGGTTGGACGGTGCTTGATCGTCTGGACAATGAAAGACGGATTTTCCCCTTTCAAGGCGATTACTACATCCCTCGTCCAGATCATAAATCCCCTTATAACGACGTGTCCCTATTGTGGGCTGGAGTCACATCGGAAAACTTAGCAACGGTTTATTTAACATCAAATCTGCTGGAAAAGCTAAACTTTGATGAATTCCGAACATTGCTTGGTGCAATGGATTTGTTGCCAACCGAGGATGAATCACCGCGTGATTACCACTACCGGGTGGCAAGGCGCGTTGGTGTTCAATTGGATAACAGCGGTATCCGTGAGTATATGTTGAAGCGGGTGATCGAAGACATGCGACCCGACCTCATTTTTTCTGGTCGCATGGATCTTCTACGCGATCTGTCAAAACTCTGGTTCGGAAGAGGATATCGTGCCGCCATGCAAAATGTCATGGCGATGGAAGAGGAAGATATCTCGCCGCAGGAAAAAGCATTGCGCCTGAATCTTTTAAAGAGAAACTTTGAACGCATGAATATTATGGCCGATACCATGGAATCTGACTGGCAGCAGCTAGCTGACCATACTTCGCAACTTGGCGCTGAGTCTGTATTAGTAAATCCAAGTCTGACACCGATTGTCGCCCGCTTTCGGGTGATGAATACAGTCGGTGGTCGTCCTACCTTGGCTTATGTTAGGGAGTTGCCGGGAGAAGAGTTTATTCCCACAGAAGAGGTCGATAAAATCACCCTGGAGCCACCTCCCGGCAGAGCGTTGAATCCGCTCGATATTCAAGCGATTTGGGGCAACTTCGATGGATTCGGCGGTGCTGATATCCAAATGGAAGACGTCTTGCTCGCGGGATTTTTGCCGGTTCGCTATTTCAAAAGGATTCAAGACTTACTGGAACAACGCTTTCAGGAAGTCGTGGCGCAAAAAGATCGCTACTCTCTCTTTCAATACTTTAACCATCATGATTTTAAAATTTCGGTAGGTTTACATTACCTGCGCGACCTCACCCGGTCCATGGGCGTCTACTCAAATTTGGAGCCAGTCCTTTCATTTGGATTAGGTACCAACGATGTGAGCGTTGCTGAAGTCGCAAAGATTTATCAGACCTTTACCAACGGGAAAATTTACCGTTTCTACGAAGAAGGGCCGATGAACCAGTTGAACTTGATTCGACGGATTGAAGATCGTGACGGCAACGTGGTCTTTGAACCGAAAAAAGAAGAATTCCAGCTAACCGATCCTTGTTATGCGAGTCAAATGAGTGAAATTCTAGAAAAAGTCGTGACTCACGGCACAGGGCGACGGGCACGAGGAGAGCTGTTCGTCGATCTTGCGGATATGGTTGATACGGAAAGCAAACGGACGGGTAAAGTTCGTGTTCCTGCCTATGGTAAGACAGGAACCACTAACGATTATACGACCGCATATTTTGCTGGTTTTGTCCCATATCCAACCTCTAGCCGTTCACCTTTGAATACGATGAATGATTCTATGGCGATCGCTTCCTATGTCGGCTACGACTTAAATCACTCGATGCGTCGAGGGCCCTTCCGCATTTCTGGGGCTTATGGAGCCTTACCGATCTGGTCAGATTTTGCAAAGTCCATGATCAAAGTGAAGTCTTATGTCGATTTTATAGATAAGTTTGATCTTTCCATGCTCACTCGTCAGGTTTGGCCAGTAGCGAGTCATAAGTGTACCACGCGAGTGCGCGTCGATTTGCCTAGAGGTACTGTGCTGGTCGATAATCGCGATGATCGGGAAAACTTTGATTTTACGAACTTTGAAAAAGACGGTGAAGTGTTTATGAACGAGTTTGCCCGCAATCAAAGCGTCAAATCGTTCCTCAACTTAGCGACCCATCGACAAAATGGGGCCTTAAATCCGATGCGTGCTTTTCAACCGTTTTTAAAACCAGACGTGGACCCTCTAGATCCTAAAGTCATTCGCGGCTTGCCAGAACTGGAAGAAGACGAAATGGATGAACTCAGTGAAGATTCTGGCGTCGATGCAGCAAACTACACTGCGCCAAAACCTACATCAAATACAAGAACAAGTGGTGAATCCGATCTTGACCTCCCGAGATCCCGAGCGCAGGATGAGCAAGGAGCAGATTGGTCTGAGGCACAGCCACCAGTGATGGCCCCGGAAAGAAGAAAGCAACCATCACCTTCGACTGTGAGCCCATCTCCTGTCCAACCAAGTTCGACTGCCGATGAGCCCGACTTTTCCGAGCCTGAGGGCTTTGAGGAAGGCGAACTCTGGTAAGCTAGTTTCCATCCGGCATTTCCGGATGGAACCAAGCGAGCAGCTTGTGACACGGTCTCTTATCGACTGCTCAGAAAGTTAAACTTTTTAGTCGTTTTCGATACTGCCTTCTATAAGGGACCTGTTGTATGAAGCTATCTTTTGAGCGATCGAATCAATTCTATGCCGAAGCCAAACAATTATTTCCCGGAGGGGTGAACTCTCCAGTTCGCTCCTTTAATGGGGTTGGCGGTGACCCTATCTTTGTTGATCGGGCTTCAGCGGCCTATTTTTGGGATGCTGATGGCAATCGCTTCATTGATTATATCGGTAGTTGGGGGACTGCGATCGTTGGTCATGCGCATCCTGAAGTGGTCGATGCGGTAAAAGATGCTTTAGGTCGTGGCTTTTCCTTTGGTATTCCCACAGAGTTAGAAAATCGTCTGGCAAAACTCGTCCAAAGCATGATGCCCAATATGGAGATGATGCGCTTTGTTTCCAGTGGAACAGAAGCTTGTATGTCAGCCTTACGTTTGGCACGTGGTTTCACAGGGCGTGATAAGATTTTGAAGTTTGACGGTTGCTATCATGGCCATGGCGATATGCTTTTGGTGCAGGCTGGCTCAGGTGTAGCCACGCTAGGAATTCCAGGCAGTCCGGGAGTGCCGAAAGGGGCGACCCAAGATACCTTGGTCAGTCCGTTCAATGATTTGACGGCAGTGGAAGAAATCTTTGCTCAGCATGGCTCAGATATCGCGGCGATCATACTGGAGCCGATTATGGGCAATGCAAACTTTATTCGCCCATTACCGGGCTTTCTCGAAGGATTGCGGAAACTTTGTGATGATTATGGGACGGTTCTGATTTTTGACGAAGTCATGACGGGCTTTCGCGTTGGTTTCGGCGGAGTACAAGGCTTGAGCGGTGTCCATCCGGATTTAACGACCTTTGGTAAAGTGATTGGTGGCGGCATGCCTATCGGTGCTTATGGCGGGCGAAAAGATATTATGAGCCGTGTTGCACCTTCCGGGCCGGTTTATCAGGCCGGCACCTTGTCGGGCAATCCAATCGCCGTGACTTGCGGCATTAAGACTTTGGAATTATTGAAAAATAAATATGACTTTACAGCGCTCGCAGAACGTACTAATCGATTGGCTTCCGGTCTGAAAGAAGCAGCGACCGAGGCCGGTATTCCATTGGTAGTAGATCATGAGGGCGGTATGTTCGGATTTGCATTCCATACAAAGTCTCTGCGTGATTTCACCGACGCTAAGGCAGCAGATATTCAAAGCTTTCATAAATTTTTTCACGCGATGCTGCAGCGTGGTGTATATTTGGCTCCCTCTGCTTTTGAAGCAGGCTTCGTTTCCCTTGTTCATAGTGATGAAGACATCGAGGAAACGCTTAATCATGCAAAAGCAGTATTCTCGGAACTGAGAAAAACCCCATGAAGGATATGACATTGAAGCAACAAGGACTGCCATCTTATGCGGTCGGCTGTGTGAGCTATTGGAGCTTTTTACCTCTGGTGACAGAGCTACGACGCACACCCGGTTTGTTGGATCTCCGTATCGATCATCCGAGCCACTTATGCAGTCTGGTGGAAGAGCAGGATCTGGACTTGGGCTTTTGTTCTGTCACCAGTTTGGCAACCCGTTCTGATTTAGAGCTGGCTTTGCCCTTAGGGGAAGCCATCTATGGTAGTTACGGGCCAGCCTATATAAGTTTGTGTGAGTCTGGTCCGGACATGCAAAAGGAAATCGAGCAGCGCTTAGCGGCAGTGAAAGAGGTGTTTCAACAGTTTTCCATCCAGAATGGTTGTGATAGCTCTCTATCGGTTGATGCCTTATGGGACGCCTTACGTAACCTGGAAAAATCCTGGACTCGTCTGGCGCCAGATTTGAAATTGTGCGGTACGAAAGCTTCTGCCTACACCAGTTTAGGTAAATTGATTTATCGGATTTTATTTGGTGAAGCTGCTTGGGAAAGTTTAGACATCCAGGGCGGAAGCAGTCAGTTTTCCGCATCTGGTGCGAGCTTGGAACTTCGCTGCGGAAATGAAGCGATGACGAAGCGATGCTGTCACGCTTATACCTTAGACTTGGTGGATACCTGGTATAATTTAACGCATTTACCCTTTGTTCCACACGTCTTGTTGAAAAGTCAGCGGCTTCACCTCACTCAAAACACAAAAAATCAAATCCTGAAAGCCAGCGAGCTTGCTCAAGCAAAAATGCATGTTGAGCCAGCTACCTACCTTCCCGATCTTCAGCCCGTCAACCAGCATGGCAATATCATTGATTTGGGGATGATATGGAAGCATGTCAGCTATCGATTAAATTCGGATTGTTTAAAAAGCGTCCGCTTGTTCCTGCAATTGGTGCGGCCGTTTGAAAAACGGCGTGATACCGACGAAAGTTTCCGGCTGAAAATGATTCGCTGGCAGCAGCGGGAAGCTGATGCGGTGTCCTATCTTGTTTGAAGATGTCACTTCCCGTTGAACTAAGATTCAAGCATCCTGCTCACTATGAACTTGGTTATCATCCTGGTGATAGTGGGCTTTTTTTGGGTGAAAACACGAACCAGACTAGATCCACTCAACCAAATAGAACAACGTATCCAACAAGATTTCATTCGTTTGCAAGTTGAACCATCCTGGCTCGTGCAAACGGAGGTAGATCGTCATTCCACTGAGCCATCGGGTTTTCAGGAGTTCTACTTTGCTGCCTTAAAGCAATGTTTGTTGCAGGGGCAATCCTTAAGCAAAAGCCTTGAAGCTCTGGCGCGGGTGATCCGTGTCATCAATGAGCTGCAAAGAAAAGCTCATAGCCTGCGTGAGACATTCCTTGTGAAGCTTGGCTTTCAGATGCTAACTGTCATCATCGTCCGTCTCATTTTGGGTGATTTCTGGTTAAGAAGCTGGCTTGAACTTGGCCTTATCTTGGGTCTGGCCATTGCCCTAGTCGGGATATGGCTGTTGTTTGAACGTCTTTTGCCCAGAGTTCAACTGGCAAGCTGGCAAGAATTTCAATGGTGGCTGGTACTATTAATGAGTGCTGGTGAGAGGTATAGTGAAAGTTGTCCAGGCATAGCAGACATGCTGCGCATGGAGAAAAAAAACGGCATCGGCCGGAGAGATGCACGAGTGGCAAGGATTGTTCAACACTTGGAAGACATCTGCCATGAAGATGAACTGCGTCGGGAGAGGTTTGCTGAGACGCTGGTCGTCTTCGAATTGCTGGCCGGTGGTTTGATCGTCAGTTGTTTACTCGCTCTGCCAGTCAGTAAGATTTTGCAGCTTGGATGAAACCTTATATTTTAAAACTCAAACTGCAAAAAAATATCATTGATCTTTTTCTGCAAGGCCTCATCATGTGGGCCCAGGATTACCAATGAGGAATTTTCCGGGCAAAATATCTTCTTTGCCGCTTGAGTGAGAGCATCCTGGTCCAATGTGGCAATTTCTTCGGCAGTATTTTTTAATGACGGATTTTTTCCTGAAAGAATGGACCAGCTCCAGCGAAAGCCTAGAACCTCGGGGTCTGTTGGCATGAGTTCCATATCCATCAATGCCCTTGCTTTGGCAAGCTTGACTTCTTGCAAGCTAGGGCCCATCTGCTGAAGTTTTTTCAAGATTTTTAAAAGCTCGAAAAGAAAGGCTTCCAATTCCTGTGGGCCGACAGATGCTGTGATATCTAGGGTGCCATTGTCGGAAAAGAGGTTGGGTTGAGCCTCGACATAATAAACAAGCCCGAGGGTTTCTCTAAGCCGAGCACCCAAGCGCGAAAAATAACCATCGGCCAATATCCGGGAGATAAGCGAAACAGCGTGGGCCTCAGGCCCCCACTCTGGGCCACAGACGAAGCTGAGCTGCAGGTGGTACTCATTATCCGAATGCTCTAGCCAGCGTACTTTGGGACCTTGGTATGATGGCAGTTTTTTAAGTTTTTTCCGTGAGCGCAGGGCTCGGGGTTGATAGGAGCTGAAATGTTCTTCCAACTGCTCCAGGATCGGCTCATCCTCGTTGCCGCCAACAGCGCAGATAACCATGCGCGAGGGAATATAATGATCGCGTCGATATTTGCGGATCGCGCTTAGGCTGATTTTATTGATGTGCTCGAGATCACCAAGAATCGGCCTGGCAAGCCCGCTCTTAGGCCAGATTTGAGAAAAGGATTGAAAGTCGAGATCGGTATTCAAACCATATTCATTGGTTTCTTTTTGTAATTCCCGGCGGATCACATCACGTTCAATGTGTAGGTCATTTAATTTCGGGTGGCAAACAAAGTCAGCAAATAATTCAATGACTTTGGGCCAGCTACTCAGGTTGCCGCTGAACCAGTACTCTGTATGTTCATAGCCGGTGGCTGCGTTCCATTCCCCTCCCAGCCATTCGAAGGCACGGGAAAGCTTACGGAAAGTGGGGTACTTTCGCGAGCCACGAAACATCATATGTTCTAGAAAGTGTGCGGCACCATTGGCTTTTTCATCTTCGTAGCGAGCACCGGCTGCGATCGTAACACCAAGATAAAAGCGTGGATCGTCCCGCTTAGGGATATGCACCAGAGTCAGGCCGTTTTTTAAACGCTTGGTGCGAGGTAAAGCGTCGAATTTTTCCAAACTGTCGAGGCGGATGCCCATAAGCTTGCGGCTCCTTAAATTCCACACCGGTATGGCGGGGGGCAGAATTTACCATATCCCCAATCATTTTCTAAGCGAATTTTATTCAGTCATTTAGGCTGGTTGTCCAGGTGATTGGGGTTGATTCGACTTTGCTAATATTCTTGCGCATTTTCAAGGCTTTTGGTAAAACCAAAAGCTTTAACTTTTGCAGTTTGCGCTGCAATAGGCTAGGTTTCTGCTAAGAGACTGTCAATTTCTGTTCGTACAGGACGCAAGTTTGTTGACTACCCTCCAAATTGACGGTCATGTCTCATCATCAAGGAGTCCCCATGGAAAGTCGGCTTTCAGACGAGTCGGTGAGATTGGTATTAGATGCTGGGCATCAAAGTCTACCTTGGGAGCCAGGTCAGCCAAGTGGTTTTTTAGCGGGTATTGACCTTGATATGGTCCTTGCCAGCCCGCAGGCCAAAAAAATGCTACAGGCTATGCCAGTTCAGCCGCTTTATTATGCGATGAAGCAGCGTGGTCTAGCAGATTGTCTGGCAGTGCTGCCGCTTCTCAGCAAAGAGCAAGTGATTCGCATGCTCGACTACGATGTCTGGCAAAAGGATGAGTTGGTTCCAAAGCGGGCCTTCGGTTTTCTGCAATATTTCGCTGAAGTCAGTCCCAAAGAATTGTACCGACGATTTGCCTATCTTGATGATGAATATCAGCTAGCGCTTCTTAGTGGTTATTTTCGTGTTTATGAGGAAGTAGAGCTGGAAGATCTGCCTGAGGATCTGCAGGACAGAGTCTATGCCATGCCTTGTAATACGGTCTTTTATGAAATTTTGACAGAAGATAAGGATGAGTTGAGTTTTCTGGAAAATCTCATGGAGTCCTTAAAAGAGAACAATCTACGCTATGCTTACTCGCTTTTAGGCCATGCAAGTTTTCAGGCGCCGGCTGAGCAGGAATTTCAACTCAAGCAATTTCGCCAGGCCCGTCTGGAAGAAGATGGCTTCGTTTCCTATGAAGAAAGCCTGCAAATCTACACGCCGATCAATCGCCAGGAGATTTTACAGCGCTGGGAACAGAGTCGGCTGCAAGTGCGATCGGGAGCTGTGACCCAAGCAAATCCTGTCAGTGAAGATTTTCTTGGCCAAGTTTTGCATCGTGCTCTGCTCGATGGTTGGGACATCGACGAGCAGTTTGCGATCCACCAAAACCTCCTCTATTTGGCGAATGCCCTTTGCAGTGCCGCACAGGTTGAGCCCGACGATATGTATGGTTTGAATCGTGTGTTGGAGCAGTGCAAGGCTTTGGTTGGTCTTGGTTTGGAATACGTGTCACAAAGTGATATCGATCTGGCGTTGAAAGTGATCAAGGCCGAACATCCGAAGAACCTCTTCCGGGTGGGTTTATCTCTGATCGAAGATCTAAGATCGGACACGATTGCCCAATGCAAACGTCTGGAAATCAAAGATGCCCTGGATCTGGAACGGCATTATCTGGGTCGACGTTGGGGAGCAATGGTATTTGCCTTCGATCGCAAGTTGCGAGAGATTATTGGTTTTGAGGCAGCGGAAATATTAAAAGGGTTATTTAATCGCTTTCCCATGGCACCGCAACTCAGTGCGGACGAGACACAGATTAAGTTCAGACCAGTCGCTTCGCTGGCAATTCTTCGGGATCTACAGACTGAGGTCTGGTCAATTCTTGCCTTCTTGGAAATGGCGGACTTGGCCAAAGCCAAACCGCTGGATCAGGATATCGAGCGCACTCTGTTGACGGCGACAGTGCAAGCTTTGATCAAGAAGAAATTTGTTGCAGAAGCATTGCCGGCAGCCAGTTGTGAAAGCTTTCTATCCATGGATGGCGAGCTCCTTCGATCGGAGCTGGGTAGCTTGAAAGGTGCCCTCTATCATCAATTAACAGAAAGAGTTCTCCATTGGGCACCAAATCTGGCAAGTGAATCCTATCGCCAGGCATGGGTCTTGGAAGCTGTCGATAAAAACTGGCAGCAGTTGATGGACTCCTTGCTGATGGCGCATGAAGCAGGGGATTTACGGCAACTTGTTTTCCGATCTTAATGAGAAACGAATCTCATAGAGGAGATGATTGGTGGAAGAAAATAAAGATAAACTCAATATCAGCGAAAGCGACTTGCAATCCTTGGTTGATGCTATGAATACCAAGTACCGCTTGGCTCGGGGTGAGCGAAAATTTCAAGTTCAGGCCAAACATCAGGATAAAGGGGTTTATGTAACCGTGCTTTTGGCTGATGCTGAAGAAAAGTTCTATTATCCAGTCGAAGCGAGAATTCGTCATGAAAGTGAAGAGATGAGCCCGCGAACAGCGACTTTATTTTTGCTCGACTATATCGACATGTATTTTGAAGAATATTTGCTCGAAGAAGACGAATCCATTTATATTCCAATCGACTGGACGGACCACCAATACGAAGCGGTCGATTTCCAAATTCGTGGACAGATTTTAAACCGGAAGTTAGAAAACCTTGCTGATGCTTGGCTGGCGCGAGCTGAGCAGTAAGAGATGAACCCTACTGGGGTTCATCCGGGGATGCCTTAGATAAGGCGCAAGGCGAAAATAAACCGCAGTGTATTTAGATACATGAGGATTTATTTTCGCCGATGAAACGCAGTATAAGGCATTCCCGGGTGAACCCTAGCCTAGACCGAAGTTGCCATCACGCTTGGTGGCAACGATCTTCTTCCCATCATGGATAGAAACCAGATTACGACCACCCCGCTTGGATTCATATAGAGCAGCGTCGGCCCGGGCCATGGTTTCATCATATGTTTCTTGACCCAAATCTATGGTGCCGATGCCGCAACTGATGGTCACTGGAATGTGCGTATCTTCAAAAACAATCACTTCATTTTGAATCGCTTGCCGCAATTTATTCGCCGCAATGCCAGCGTTAATGTAATTGGCAGCTGGCAAGATCACAAGAAATTCTTCGCCACCATAGCGACAGCAGACATCGGTCTTGCGGAAGGTCTGTTTCATGAGATCGCTGACAACTTTGAGAACATAGTCACCCGCCTGATGACCATACTCGTCATTGACCTTTTTAAAGTAATCGATATCACACATCACTATAGAAATTGGATACCGCTCGTCTTCAGCTAAAGTCTCCATCCGACTGACCTGGCCTTGTAAATACTCTTCAAAGTATGCACGAGTGAACAAGCCTGTCAGAGGATCGGTAATAGATTGGATAGCCTTGTCTTTGTACTGATCCTGGAGGTTGGTTTCTGCAGTAACATCTCTTATCAGAACAAAGGCACCGATTTTTTGTGAATGATCTTCAGATAGAAAGGGATAGATGCCTAAAATGAGATTTAGTTTCTCTGAATTCTCATCGGGTAAGAGGCCTCGCACTTCATCAAGGCGCATTGGAGAATCGTATTCGATCAGTCGCTCAATTCCGATAATCTCATCGTTAATTTTAAAGCGAAGTAATTCATTAAAGCTTTCGGCCTTCAATATTTGACGCATTTTAACGCCAGTCAGCTGGGCGAAAAGTTGATTGGCCTTCACAACCTTGCCGTGGATATCGACAACAGCGTAAGCATCAAGAAAAACGCGGGCAAAGTGCGCATACTTTGCGAACTCAGACTCGATTGTCTGCCCTTGTTTTAACGATTTTGCTGCCTCGGACATAGTCTTAAGCATCCTCTTGGTCGTCTAATTCACTTCCATAAGAGTTACATCGGCGCGTTATCGATAAACCTTTGTCCAAAAAGGATGTGGAAGAGTTAAGCTGCTAAAAATGCAAAGAATTCTTCTTCCATCTCTTCCAATTCCATCTCGGAACCACACTGACTGCAAGTCACTGGGGGAAGTTCATCACCCGGATCCTCCGGCAGATTTTTTCCTTCGGTAAAGAGGATACTTTCTTCATGACCACATTCGTCACAGACATAACCGCCATAGACGGAAACAACTTTGGCATTTCCTTTGAAACTTGGAATCATATTGATTTGCATGACAATTTCGCTGGTACACTCTTCAAAGACAATATCCCGCTCATCTTTCTGCAATTCACGCATGAAGTTAATCCAACTACGGACGCCGCACCTGTTAACGGATTCAACTTTTTGGAAATTGAAGGTAAGATTTTTACCTAGTTTAGGTAATAACTGCGTTAAGTGGACTTCCGCTTCGGCATCGATCGGGCCAACGCAAACCACATGATCGCGATCGTCCTTCTGGATCAACTGGATGTTAATACCCATAATGTGTCCTCTCATCCCAGCACATTTTCTACTGTCCAGAAAGATCGGTCACAAGATGGAATCCTTGAGAGAAAAATGCCCCCTTGGCATAAATTACCAAGGAGGCAGTTTAACTATCTAATTTAATTGATTTTCTATGAGGTACGGCGAGGAGTTTAATAATTCATCCAGGCGATTTAGCAGGGCTTCACTCTCTTCATCGGAGAGTCGGTCTGCTTTGACACTTTCAGCCAGTTGGGTGCGGTAACTCTCGGTTAACTCAAGGATATCGTAGTTTCTGCAGGTTAAAAGCTCGGCAATTGGGTCGCCCATAGTTGTTTTGGCGATTTCCCACTGACCGTCTTCGGAAATGGTTATTTCGGCCTCGTTGATAGCACCAAAGAGGTTGTGCTCATTGGCTAAGCTTTCCTGATAGGCGCCGACCAAGAAAAAGCCCAAATAATAAGGGTCTTCAGCCGGTGAGTGCAGATCAAGAATCTTGCGATAGTCGTTGCGATCGATAAACTGTTCGATACAGCCATCCGAATCACATGTGATGTCGACAATAGTCGCCTTGTGAGTCGGTTTCCTCTCGTGATGAGATAGAGGAATTATCGGAAACAACTGGTCGATCGACCAGGCATCGGGGATCGATTGGAAGATCGAAAAGTTCGCCAAAAATTTACTGACCATTCTTTGTTGTAAGCTTTCAAACTCTTCCAGTTTGTGTCGCTCAAATGAAGCAAAGTAAAGAGAACGACGACAAATTCGGTAGAAAAGCTGTTCCGCTAACGCCCGCTCTTTTAAGTTCACATATCCCAAGTTGAAGAGTGTAAACATCTCTTCATAGTACTCAATGGCATCGTGATAATATTCGACGAAATTCTTGCGGTTGATATTTTCCACAATGTATTTTAGTTCGAACAAACTTTTGTGTGTGATCTCGCCATCAACTGGTAGCTCATAACCACCATTGGTATTGGAAAAGCTTTCTGTCCCCTGGACTTCCCGAATATCTGTAACAACGATCGAGTGGTAGGCAGCGATTACGCGCCCGCTTTCAGTCACGATTTGTGGGCAAGGCACACCTTCGTTTTTACAGACTTCACCAATCTCATAAATGACGTCGTTTGCCAGCTCCTGCAAAGAGTAGTTGGCGCTGGACTCGAAAGATGTTTTGCTGCCATCGTAGTCAACACCGACGCCACCACCGATATTCAAGCATTCTGGTTTATAGCCCATCTTATGGACTTTGGCATAAACTCGGGAGGCTTCTTTGATCGCATTTTTGATGCGTTTGATTTCCGTAACCTGTGATCCAATATGAAAATGTAACATGCGCAACTTGCTGCCAAGCTCGGCCTTGTCGAGCATGTCGAGACATTGCAAGACTTCGATGGTACTAAGGCCGAATTTGGAGGATTCGCCAGATGACTTCGCCCATTTACCGGCGCCGCGACTGTAAAGCTTGACTCGTACGCCGATGTCGGGGCAATGGCGGGAACTTTTCGCCCGTTCCAGAATCATTTCCAATTCATCTGGACCTTCGACCACAAGGATGACATCCCGACCCATGGCTTTGGCAGCGAAACCAAGTTCGATGAACTCACGATCTTTGAAGCCGTTACAGACAAACAAGGCTTTATCGGCAAGCTTGTAGCTGAGAGCTGCCAGGAATTCTGGTTTACTGCCGACTTCCAGGCCGTAGCTGTATTTATGGCCACAGCTGACGATGCTGTCGATAAACTCACGTCGCTGATTCACTTTAAAAGGAAAGACAGCACGGTGGGAACCTTGATAGCTGTATTCCCACATGGCTTCTTTAAAAGCGTGGTGAAGGCGAGCGATCTGATTGTCGATGACTTGCGGAAAGCGCAAGATCATCGGTGCGCTGATGCCCATGGTCTTGGCCTTGTCAATCACCGCAGGGAGGTCGATGCTGAGGTGTTCTTCCCCAGTTGGGTGGCAGACCACATGCCCTTTGTCATCGATGCTGAAATAGCCTGCGCCCCAGCCGTCGATGCCATAGAGTTCCCGTGCTTCTTGAATTTGTTGGATATTCATCATCGATCTCCATATAAAGACCAGTTTCCTGGTAAGTCGCTTGCTCGGCTCGAAAAATCAAGTGCAAATTTCGAGAGGAGATAGTATAAGCCTCCCATCGACGGAGTCATTCCATCTGACTAATCATCTTAAGAGCCGTGATTTGAGTCTCAAAATTCATACGGGCTGGTGCCGGGGTATGACCCTCAGAAGCCCCAAAGGATCGCATACTCGACCTACTGCGTCAAGGACAAGAGAGGCTATATGGAACTCTCTTGCGCCAATATTGCAAAATTCTAATATTGTTGATTTATTTTGTGGTTCTGGGGCTGTCGGTATCGAAGGTCTCAGCCGAGGTGCCAAATCTTGCCTGTTTGTGGAAAACCATCGGCCAGCTTTGGTCGTCTTAAAAGAAAATCTGGCGGAACTTGAGGCCCGAGCCAAGCGACAAAACATCAGCGTCGATATTTGTGTCAGCGCTAACGATGCAAAGTCGGCCATTTCCATGCTACAAGATAGCTTCTATGATATTATATGGTTAGATCCACCGTATGAAAAGGTAGCAAGCTTTTTTTCGAAGAATTGGTTGACGTTGCGGACTGCGCTGAACGCGGAAGGTGTCTGCGTTGTCGAGTCCGACAAAATTGGCGCAAATGCCATCTGGGCTTATCTGGAATCCATAGAGCAGGCTGAGCTATTGGCTAAACAAAAGGTCTATGGCAAAACAGTAGTTTCTTTCATCCGCAAAATTTAAGGATAGCGCCCATGACCAAGACACGTAGCCATTTGAAGGCTCTTTTCCCAGGTAGCTTCGATCCCTTTACTTTGGGCCATCTTGATGTCGTTGAGCAGGCCTTGGAAATCTTCGATCAAATCACCATCGGTATTGGTAAAAGTAGCTCAAAGATGGCGCTTTTCACTATTGATGAACGTGTTGACGTTTTAAAAGCGATATTTGTCTCCGAGCCACGGATAGAGATTGCTACCTTTCAAGGGCTTGCTGTGAAGTTTGCCAATGAAATTGGTGCTAAGGCATTGGTACGTGGATTACGCACAGAATCTGATTTCTCTTATGAAATGCCAATGGCGATGACAAACCGTAAGCTAGATGACAGTCTACAGACAGTTTTCTTTCCAACCAAAACCGATTTTGCCTACGTTTCCTCTAGTCTTGTCAAAGAAGTTTTTCTCAATCAGGGTGATGTTAGCCCCTTTGTTCCTCAATCTGTGCTCGATCTACTGAAGAAAAAATTCAATCGCTAAGATCTAAGTGCAGAAATCACCTGCATGTGATCGTTCTGACGAACTCGGCCCGGCATGATTTGCCCTCTCATAATCCTTAGGCTTTAGTGTTTGGCGCCGATCAATAGTCTGACGTTTCATAAAATTATTTCTCTGGTGATGATTATGGTCTGGCGGATAGCTTGCTTGCTCATATTTTTTAGCGTATCGGCAGCAGTAGCAGCAGAAACTTTGCCTCAACTTGTGAGTCACAGCGAGCCGTTGATCAACGCTGCAAGGGGGCAGAAGCTGAGCTTGCAAGTGGAATTGACAGATCACTCTCAGGCGCTGTGGTATAGCTCAGCAAAACTGCTCTGTTCAGGTACAAAGTGTGACCTTGACACGCGGCAATGGTCGGTTGGCGATCATGTTATTATTCTGTTGGTTTTTAATGAACACGGCTCGCATATGGTGGAATTCCACCTTCATCTTAATTCAGCAGCGTTTGCGACTGATGTCGTCACCGTTCCCATGGTGGATGCTGTGCTTTCCCCCGACTCCGTTGGTAAAGATGAAAATTATGTGATCTCTAAAGCAAATACCGGTTTTAGCTATCGTTCCGACACCCCACATCGTGCCCAGGCAAAGCTGCAAATTGTTAGAAATTTTCCTCGAAAATTGGACTGGAATGAAAATTTACGTTCGTCTCAGGGGTATCTGAAATTTGGCCGTTTGCATGCTGATGAACACTACCTTTGGCCAGAGGGGCAATTGCAGCTACTGCGTGTTGATGGCGATACGCGCCTTGTCGTATTACAGCATGGTATTTTGCGCAGTCGGAATCTGTTTGTGCAAAAGCCCGCACCATTTACTGTGATTGCTAGCAATTGGCTGCAGATAGATGGTTTAGCGCAGGCTGATTTCGTCGTTGAAATGCAAAGAGAAAATGCTGCTAAAGCAATCATTCACGTTTTACGTGGTGATGTGCAAGTGCGATGGCGGGATCCTTTACTTACACCTGATGTCTTTGGCGAGCTGAGTGAGGAAGAACGCGCGATCGAAGAACGGATGCGGAAAGAGGCTCATGAGCAAGTCTACATTGTCAGTTCTGGCCAGCGACTTGAAATCAGTACAGACGGCGGTTTAGATCTACGATACGGACCACTCCAGGCAAAGCAAATACGCAGTTATCTGCAAGAAACGACGCCTTATGTACTCGGGTTGGAAGAAATGTCGGCAACAAACGGCGCTCAAGTATTCCTCGATCCTGCTCGTCTGATCAAAACTCCTATAGACGCGGACGAGGCACTAACATTAGCCAGTCAGGATCTGGACAAACATGACTATTTGTCGATCTTGGAAAGATTGTGGGGGATTGCCTCAGCGCAAATGGAGAAGCGATTTGAATGGCATTACTTGCTTGGTCGCGCGTATGCTGGCCTTTCCATGCCGGTTCAGGCTATCAAGCATTTACGCCAGGCAAATACCATACGACCTGACGATCCAGACGTCAGCTTTCTTATTGGTCGGGTCTCAGTCGAACATGGGCAATGGCAGCAAGCGGACTCATGGCTGCAAAAATCGCTGGCTAGAGGTAAGAACGATAGCGCTCTTTTCCAATACTATTCGGCTGTGGCAGCTTTTCAGCAGCGAGACTGGAATCGCAGTCGGCGGCACTTTTTAAATGTCATACATGAAGAAGCTCATCCAGAAATGGTAAAAAGCAGTCAGGACTTCCTAGAGGTATTGACCGAAAAACAAGATTTTATGGCGGACATTGTCTTTGCCTTGCAGCAGGACTCACAGATTTTCGGCATGAAAAATATGTCTCGTCTGCAAACGCATGACACCGCTTTGTCGGCATCAGGGCTCGGTTATCTGGCGGGAGCTCAGGCGAAAAAAAGGTTTGCCGTGGAAAAGCCGTCTGACTGGTCCATTTTTGGACATATCTCCCGTAAGGGTTGGTTAGCAGATGAGCTGAGTGAAGCTGATCGTGTCGATCAAGGAGTCGGCGCCGAATTCCGTGCCGGTGAGGGAAAACGCTGGCAGGTGGCCACCGACTTGGAATCAATCGTCATCGGCTCCCAGCGGGCACTTGATGGGATTGGATTAAATCTTGCTTATCGTGTGTCGAATGGCTTCGCGCGACCGACCATCAATATAGCTTATCGTCGCTACCTTGATCCGCTGCCTGGTGAAGCTGATTTAATTGATCCCTTAAGTGAGGAGTGGCAGGCAGTACCGTCGGATCGATCATCGCAGCTCACCATCATTGGTTTGAAAATGGCTGAAAACTTAGGCTATCGGTGGCAGCTTGCGGGTGAAGCGAGCCTGTGGCAGAGGATTCTTGTGAATGAGCTGGCAAAGAGCTTGAATGAGAGGCGTTTGGAGCTTAGGGCGAGCGTGAAGTGGCTATGGTTCAGCCAAGTTCATCTTTTTGCCAGTTTAGAGCTACGAAAACGCGACTTTCTGGAAGCCAGCACGGATCGTCAAGACTTCCGGTTGGGAATGTCAACTGCCGTGGAGTGGCAGTTTGCTGGTCATTGGCAAGGATTTACTTCGATACTCTTTCAAACGCAAGATTCAAACCAAAGCGATTATAGCTGGACTAGGTCAGTCATTCAAAGCGGACTTATTTACCGATTTTAGTCGATTGGTGATTTTCATAAAGATAATCAAACATCATCATCTTGACCAAGTGCCAAAAATCGTTTCTAATTGAAAAAGACAATCACTCGGAATACGGACCTCTTTGCCGGGCTATTGGTCAGCGATTTGTTGACAAGCTTTTACCAATAGCAGGTGGTGCTAGGGTCTCGACTCTACCGCTGGGAGCAGGCATGAAAAAAGTTGAAGCTAACAGATACCCGCATTCTGCGACTCTTTTCAAGTTCTGTAAAGAGGCTCTGGAAATCCGCTATGAAGGTAATGTCAAGGTTATTGACCAAGACGTTGGCGCCATATTAGGCTACGATCCAGCCGATTGCAGTCATTGGAAAAAAGGCAAAAAAAATATTCGAGCTTTGGCGACCTTGAAAAGTATCGCCGATCATCTGAATGTTGATGAACGCCTGCTGATCGATATTGCCTCGGGGCGAGTTGGACTGGAAGAGGCGGTTTTTGAATTTCAAGGCTATGGCCACTTCAGCCTTTCTGGAAAATCCTTAGAACACCTCAAAAAGGAATTTTTTAGAAATCCTACAAAATGGCAAGTTGAAGGGGGCATCAAAAGCTTCGAAGAGTTATTTGATGTGAATCGTCCTCAAGTCATTAAAGTGGCCGAAGCCATCATCAAAATGGGCGCATTTTCTGAAGCCCCGATATATATTCCCGAAGTGATGCAACACTTCCAAGGCATCGAAATCGCAGGCAAAGAAGATCTCGAAACGGGTGTGAAGCTTGTTTCTCAGATTGATGAAAGTGGGCAGAATAAAACCATCATTGAATACCATGGTTTGGAAATGCGGCCTTATATCCGCTTTCTGGTGGCAAAAGAAATTTACTGCCATTTGGTGCGCAGTAAGCACGAATTGGTAGCAGAATTAGGTGATGTGCCAGCCGAAGTTCTGGATATCCAGGCGAACATTTTTGCTGGTATCCTTCTCATCCCAGGTTATCTGCTTCGTCACGAAGTTGAGCGAATCGATAGCTCACTTGATTTGGTGTCTCAGCTTGCAGACACTTTTTGGGTGTCAAAAGCACTTATGAATCAAAGGCTTAGAGATTACCTGGAAAATCTGAATTAAGATTCAGGCTAGTCCTCGACATACTATATCGACGTTTTTTCAGATGAGATTTTAAAAAGAGAGGTTCAACCTCTCTTTTTTTATGCCTGTTATATGAAGCTTTTTCCGCCAGACACCGCCTGGGCAAGATCTTTAGCTAAAGCTTCTTTCCGATTCGCCGAAGGAAGCTTCATAGTAAACTAATGAAGATCGGAAACGGTGAAGGAATGAGCCAAATCTTCAAACTTAAGAATGGTACGCTTTTTTTGCTTACAGAAGCTCCCGGTGGCATCTATAACTCGGCGCAATTAAAGAAAATTGCTGAGCTATGCAATCAGGATTTGGCGATCGTTAAAGCGACAGAAGACCAGAGAATCGGCCTGTTTGTCAAAGAACAGGAAGTCGACGCCATTTGTGAAGGTTTGCAAAGTGTTGGACTTGGTGTCAGAAATTATCAACAGGGCCTCCATCAACCGGTATCCTGTATTGGTGAGCTTTGTGAAGAACACGAGCAAGATGCTCTTGGCTCTTCCATGGATATCACAAGAGAAATTGCTGACATTCAATTATCCAGCCCAATAAAAATTGGCATCAATGGTTGTGCCCGTTGTTGTACTCCCTGCCATACCTTAGATATTTCTGTCATTGGTGAGGCATTAGGCTATCGGATTAGCTTGGGTGGGAAAGGCTCGCAGATCCCTGAATTGGCGTCATTCATGGCAGAAGGTGTGCCTCCGGGTAAGCTGCCAGCCATGATCAAGAAGCTAGTGCAAATATATCATCAGCATGCTGGACCAGGCGAGAATCTGCTGGAAGTTATTGATCGCTGTGGTGTGAGTGAGTTTGTCGCCGCTTTGGCCCCTTATAGCCAGGATGCAGCGCATGCAGACGATCCATTAGCTGTTGCCAAGGACTTGGTTGCGGCTGACACTGGGGTTGAGGAAGAAGAGCAACTCAGTTTAGATGATGATATCGATGACATTGCCAGTCTCGATAGCTTGGCCGAAGACTTCAACGAATCCGAGGGTGATCTATCATCTGAGGGAGAAGGTCATGAAATCACTGAAGATGAAGAATTAAGTTGGGATGATTCTAATAAATTGAGCGACGAAGATGATTTGTCTGATGTGAGTATGGACTCTAGTTTGGATGAAGATCTTTCACCTCTCGAAGAGTCAGTTTCCGAAGATAAGCTGGCCGATGATGACTTGCATCTAGATGATGGTCAATTAAATGATTTGGAAGAAATTCCCATCCGTGCAAAACCATCCTCTGACATAAAAAGTGAGGCAGATTCCACTTCAGATGACCCCTTGCAAGATGAAGAATTGGCAAGCGAGGACGACGATGAAGTCTTTAGTAGCGAGGACTTTGACTTTGATGACTCTGATTTGGAAGCCCTACCAACGGAAGATGATCATAGTTTGGAAGAAGATCTGACGGAAGAAGAAAAAACTCTACTCAATAGCTACGATGACGATTTAAATCCTGATACTAAGATGGATCACAAGCCACAGGCAGCATCAAGTGAATCAGCAAGTAATCCTACTGCCGACGAAGACCCGTTAGCTGAAGACTTTGGTGATGCTGAGGGTTTATCGGAAGAAGACGAGTTGGATTTTGAACAACGTCTAAATGAGTCAATTGATGAAGAAGCAAAATTAATCGCTTCTGAAGAAAAGGATGTGAATGAGGATGAGCGGCAAGCGACGCTTGGCATGTTGGAGTCAGGTGATCTCACGGCTCTAAGTAGCACTAAAGGCGAATTCGATCAAGAATCGTTAAAAGATATCGACGAATCGGCGCTTGAAGGTCTTGCAGAGGAAGATCTTCAACCGATTACGGATGATAGCTTGGTGGAAACCGATCTAAGTCCTATCGAATCTCCGGAGGTGGTCGCTCCTCAAGCCGCAAGTTTGCCGGTTGCTAAACCAGCTCGTCAGTCCAAAGCTAACGGTTCGACGATTTCCCAGTATTTCAAATTTTCAGGCATGGACCTTATCGATCAAGATAAGATGCATCTGAGCTTTGAGTCTGGGGCTTTTATCGATATTGATCTTAGCTCCTTAACCGTTGGGGAAGAAAAAGCATTTTCTCTTGGTGGCCAATCCTTTGTTTTCGTTCACACCGCAGAGGGTTATTTGCTTGAAGTGGAAGGAGTGAGGCTATTCTACCCGCATTCTGATTTGCAACAAGCATCTTAATCACGTTGAAAGCATGGCTACAGGTAAGAATGTCTACTATAAGCTTACCCAGTCGAGCAGACTAAGGTCTGTTACTTAAGAAGTCGCAGCGATCGACAAACATCATTTTTTGCTAAATATTGTTAAAAGTCACTGCATTCCATGCACCGAATCATGTATATGGAGACTTTTAACATGAATAGATTCGTCATATCGTTTTCTCTGTTGATCAGTTGGCCTGTGATGGCACACGTGCCATATATTGAAGGCCTCGATTATCAGGAATCAGAGTCCTTTAAAATTGCACCACCGATTGAAAAATCACTTGCCATCTATGGAAGCTTCGCATCGGCAAAAGATGTGGATCGATTGACTTTTCGTCTCACTGAAGATGACTTAAATCGTAGTAATCAATACATAGTCACTGATAGTGAGGGCAACTATGGCCGTAAGCTCTATATAGATAGTCTCGTGCCTGCTTGTTCGGAATATGCGCAAATCCAGCCGATGATCGCCATCATTGGTCCTGCGCAAAAAAACTTGTCGACAGTACTTGAACCTGGGGTTGATGTGCCGGTAAGTCTAAGCAACGATCAGGGCATCTTCATCCTGGCGAGCGAGCCTGAAGGGCCAGTATTCACAGAAATGTTTTCCAATACCAGTTATTGGGAAAAAGATCCTGCAGAATTCATTCTAGTAGAAGCCGGTGACTATGAGGTTGTTATCTGGGAAAAGAATGCGGCGATTGCTGATTATGTGATTTCATTTGGTGATCAAGAGATGTTCGGCATGAAAGAGATTGCTCAATCAATGAAGCGGCTTCCATATCTGCGACAGGGGAAAGAGTTGAAAAGCGAGACATGTCGTCAGCAGTTGGGAAAAAACTGAACAAATGGTAGAATCCGACCCTCTTAGCAAGAAAGAGCCCTTGCGGTTCAAGGAATTCAGAACATCTAGCAACAAGTAAAGTCTGGGATCATGTCCAAAACTTTACTTGTCGATCGAAACTGTGTGAAGATTTTAGCTAATCCCTATGTGGTTTCTTTTTGATAATGGCGCCGGTAGAAGTGACAGGTAGCATGAGATAGCTGTTTTCTTCAAAAAAGTTGCGCAAATTGGTGTAGCGGCTACGCGTTTGATAAGCCCAAAACAATTGACGGCGAGGATGGCGATGTTTGAATAGAATCTCCAGAACCGTGATTTCTTCTTCGCTCAGATCCAACGATGATTTTTGCTTGAGAAGGATTTCCACAGCATCTCTCAGTCGATGGTCCAATTCGTGATGCTTATGTCGCGCTTCATTCAGATCAACTTTGTCGGTTTCTTCTTCGAAAATTGCGTGAAAATGTTGCCAGGAGCTGGCAAGCAAGCTTAAAGTAGGGATTCTATCGCCGAAATGGCGTAGCATTAACAAGACTTGATCGACGGGATGAGTGTCGACCAGAATCTTCGCATCCCGCTCCGCACGGCTCAAATCTTCATCCGTCATATCACGGCCTTCTTGAAAGGCCTCATAAATTCTGCGCCAAGTTGGGGTTGGGTGTTTGATGGTAGGTTTTTCCATCGCCTCAGGAGAATTAATCAGCTGCAGTCCTGTGTCGCGGCGAAAAGGGAAAACAATCGCATCTTGCGAGCTGATTTCCTTTTCAAATTTCAGCTGCCAGCGGCTGATATCATACTGAACGCCAATGCTGAGTGAACGACGATCCGCTGGATGATGGGTCTCGCCAAAACGAAGGTCGATCATGTTGCGCTCGGCTAATGAGGTGATAGCGTTATCAAGCGTTTCTTCATCATAGCCAATAAGGGATGCGAGTTCTTTTTTCGTCGTAATCAGTTGATCCATGCCAGATACCGAGCAATTGAGCAAATAAAAGACGATGCTGTATTCACATGGGCCCAAACGGGCCATAGCAAGCACCTTAAAGCCAGAATCAGCAACAAAAGAATTGAATGACATATTTTAGGCCTCCAATCGCTACCCCGAGGAGCATGTGTTAAGCTAGAAGGTCTGTTAAGTTTAAGACGGTTTCTATGGAAATGGTTAGTTTTTTATACCTGCTACACGTCATGAAAATAGCGGTCACACCTTCGAGTTTGTCACCCAGTCTATGATCATGGCCTCGGCACCTATTTCGGACCCGCCCAACTGCAATTGTCATGATGACCCTTTATCCGAAACTTGTCCAGTCTGGAAACTTGTTGTAGGAGCGCCTCTAGCTGTCTGATTTAGCATTCGTTGGGCTTATCTGTCTTCGTCAATATTGGAAAGCCTGCTGAAAATGGGATTAAGTTATGTCAAAATTGGTAGCGACTGGTGAAAAACCATTGGGAAAGATCCTCGTCAAAAAGCACAAGGTCGGTCGTGCCCGCATGTATGATTTGGCTACCCTGGGTCAAACCGAGACTCGCTCCCCACTTTTCCGTAACAGCATAGTTCACAGTGAAACTGACTGCATAAGTTTGATCAGGCAAATCGACTACAGTCAGGGCTTCGGAGCTTATCGGATCCAGGCTATAATATATGGTCTCATTATATGTCAAATTATATAAGGCTGTGAAGTCTTCATAAAAAAGATAGCTGCCGCCATGGCTTGCTCCATACGAAAACTTCGGCAAGGGGCGACCTCCACGACCATCACCCGTTACTTCCGACTGAAATTTGGATAAATGAAAACGTGCATTGATGCTGTAGCTAAAATTCAGCGTTCCATCCCACAAGCTATCTAATGCTGATATCGCAAGCATTGGTTTGGTATAAATCTCGTTCCGACGAGAATAATGCGACAAGGGCAGGCTTAAGCTTGCAGATCCGGAAAAATTCATCCCCGCAATCCAAGAGGGTAAAGGATGGCTCACGCCGATCACGGTATCGCTGAGATTAAATTCGTTTTCATCCACATAGATCACATAAGGTTTGACCACACTTTGACTGATAAATAGCTGATAGTCATCAAACTTCCGACCAGCATTGGCGCCAACACTGGAAGCGGGGTTCACACCCTGCAAATTAGAAAAATAATCGGCAGATAAGCCGAGTGTCCACTGCTGCTCCTCAGCTTGAGCAGCTAAAGCCCCGCCAAGGAGAAGGAAGCCTGAGAGAAGGCTTCCCGCTGAAAGTTTTAGAAACATTGCTGTCCTTCCTGACCCGTAATAATATTATAGAAATAGTGGGTATTGAGGACACCATTCAAGTCAGCAGAAGGCTGTCTGGTAATCAAGCCTGATGAATAGGGGTTCTTTTCTGTACCGGCGACATAATATTTGCCATTAATGCGAACAACGGCGACTTGTGTTTCACCTTCAAAGTAAGAGTCCGCATCCGGATGATTGAAGTCAGGAGTAATGACACCGATGACAAGCGGTTCGCCTGGACCATTGAAATTACTTGAATCCAGATTAAAGCGCCGATCGAAAGTGGTTTTCTCATAGCAGACGATTTTCATCAAATCGATCGCGATCTGATCGCCACCAAAATCAAAATAACGGCCAGCGTTTTGGGCATATATTGAGCGTCCGATCGTATCGAAGCCGGTATAGGCATCGCCCGAGTTGACGAAGGTATCAAATAGGATCTCGTCGATTGCAGGACCGATTTCGGGATCATCCCGCAAGGGAATGAAGGAAACTGGGTTCATGCCAATATTCGGGTTGAGAGGAAACGAATCATCTCCCATCAGGAACATTGCGGCATAAAATTTATCCGGAAAGATGCCAACCTGTTTTAAGGTTCCTTGGAACTCATCGTAAGTATCAACATAGGGACGATCCAAAAACCCTTGTTTGATGACGGAGCTGTAAAAACCTGCAGTTAGTCGCACTGCTTCTTTGATATCGTTACGAATGTAGGTGCTGACTAAATTGACTAGCTGAGGTGTAGCGTTGGGAATGTTTGCCATTTTTTGCTGGACTTGAAACGGTAAAAAAGCTTCCTGGTAAAGTTTGACAAATTTTTTCATGTCAAACATGGTCGAGAAAACACTGCCGTTATAGTATCCGGTATTCCAATAGGCGCGATCCCAACGAAAGTTTCGTGTCCAATAGGCTTGATCGTAGTTATCAATGAGGCTTTTGACAATTTCTGTCGGTGTTGAACCTTGATCGAATGCATTACAAAGGGCGTTGAAAGCACGATGCTCGTCTGTACAATATAAGTGAGTAATACCAAGTTCTTTCGCAGGGTCTTGTTTACCATTGCTATAGGAATAGATCAAAGCCGACTTATCATAATCTTCCCAGTCATATACCAAGCCAACCTCATCTTTTATGGATAGATAGTCCATAACTGAGGATGTGCGACGCAAAGTTAAATCATCTCCAGGACGGCGTTCGATGCGGGCATCGACTGAACCGTAGAAATTATGGCGTAAGTTGAGGTTGTGACCAAATTCATGAATGGAAACCCGATACAAGGTATCATTGATGACCTTTTCCGGGTCAGCGGCATTTTGTAAGCGGGTATTAACGCCGCTGACGATCTCATCACTTAAATGATAAATGGTTGAGTTGGACTTGCTAAAACGGTTGATATGACGGTAATGTTCGAGTTGTTGGCGAATCGTCTGATCAGAGACAGCAATCTGACGATTGACATCGACAAAACCTGGATATTTACTCTGAAATTTTTCCATGGTTTTTAAGCTCAGCATTTCGGGAACCATATCTTCATTTTCTTTATAGGCAAATAGAGTTCCAGAACTCCCATAAGTGAATTCTGGGACAAGAAACCGATAGAAGTTTGACAGGGCACGATCCCGCAAAAAGACAGAACTTTCTTCCCAAGTATCGACCTTCTTACCAAGTACCCGTTCCATTTCACGATAAACAGACGAACCAGTCAATTTGGTTGGCTCCCGCTCCATTTCTTCCTGGTAACGTCGGACATAGGTCTTCAATCCTCCTGTCCACATCATTGTATTTGCAGCAAAGATTTCACCAGTCCTGGGGTGGGCGTCAGAAGGGCCATAGCCAAAAGGGGCGGTACGATCATTTTCTTCAATAAATTTGATAAAAGAATAACGGATATCACCAAACTTTTTGGTGCCATCATTATCAGCGATTTCAAAACGAATCGGCAGCTCCCGCTCTGCAAACAATTTATTGGTACGAGCCATAATACCGTGTTCTGGCTCATTATAGATCCACTTATATTCCTCGGGAAAATCCTCAGCAAAATAAAACGTATGAGTTTTATTTGGGTGCCAACGATTCATTAAGAAGTTGTTGGTAACGCGATTTTCATCATTGAGGGTAGGGACAACCGTGTTGAAGTAGCCATACTTTTTCATCAGGGTATCATTTTCACCTGTATAAACATATGGCTGATAATCGCTTTCGAAGTCTGGCATAAAAGAATATTTGTAATGGATGGTATGCGTCATATCCTTGTTCATATAGTCTTCAGCGGAAATACACTGTTCCTGAATCTGATAGTCGACAGCTAAAGTGAAACTGATATGCTCATTAGTGATTTCCTGGGAGTTATCGACCATCTGTGTGCTGATCGGAGTCCAGCAATTGGTATCGATCATAAAAGGAAAGCTGCCACGCTCCGTGATTTTTGCTGTATTCCAATCAACTTTAAAGAAGCGCTTGAGCGACCAATCAATGCGATCATTCTCAGTCTCAGTATTACTGACCTTACCACCGATAACCGGTCGATGATAATCACTATGGCTGATGCTCCAGGCATTGATGACCTTGTCAGCGTTCGCGCTCTCGCCATACAGATCGATTGCTGAGACAAACTGGAGTTGCTTTTGCGTGAAATTGAAATAGCCTAGTTGGACATCACTTTGTAAACCGACAAAACCGAAGGCTGCATTTTGGCCGTTTTTGACGACGGTTACTTTATATAGCCAAGGTTTCTCGCTATCAAAAATTTCTTTTGGCCAGCGATTGCCTTCTAGGTCATAGCGTTTTTCCACTGGGCGTTTCCGGGCACAGGCAAAGACGCTGCTGATAGCGATGATAGCGATAATGATCTTATTCATATGTTTCACTCTCAATGACACCTAAGTTGGTTTTCGTTAAAACAAAAAAAGCGACGATCAATAGCAATCATGGATCAGCAAAGCTTGTTCGCTCAGGTACTAACGAGACAAAACGTAGGGTTCTTTCGGCATCGTCGGAAAAGGCAAAGGTGCCTTTTTGTAAGTTGAGCAGCAAGGTGCCTTGGGAGACATCCTTTTGACAAGTCTCTTCAGCTAAACAGTCATAGGGTGGATCCGGAGGTTGAGGTCGATTATTCAAGGCACGGTCTAAGAGCAAAATCAGTTCAGTGCCATCGTCTCCTTCGCTCACAAGATCAGCAAAGCTGTCACCTAAATTGAAACTGCCATCGCCGACATTAGGTATAATGATATTGCCTTGATAGTCACTTTGAGCGGCTAATAGAGCTGGCATTTGTAAGAAATTCCAGGCGACGACCACGTTTAAATCATCATAAAGAAACAAATTGCCATTTTGTCCCTGTGGGGGGCCAACTGTCGTTTCAAATTGGGCTCGTGTGGTATTCAGGTTAAATCCATTGAGGGTCGTTGCCTGATAGTCGACGTCCCCATTTAATCGGGGAAAAAAAGTTTGGTCTTCCGCAAGAATATAAACCCACTCCATACGAAAGCTGCTGTCAAAGGCGATGGAGCCACGTTTGAACTCAAAGAACAAGAGATTGTTAAAGGATGAAATCGAACAGGTTAGTTCTGCCCGGCAATCATAATTCTGTGGATTTTTACCTTCAAAGTGCGCCCCGACAAGCCGCATAAAATTATTGCCATTGGGATCATCAGCAAAATGTGCTGAAAGATTATCACCCAATGCAACTTCACCAATCGGATCAGGAAGTTCAAGGCGACCACCGTAGGTACCAAAGGCGAGGATGATTTCCGGAGTAGGCGGTACAGTAGAACGCCATCCGATCTGAATATTTTCGGGATAGACTTCAAACTGCCCATCGGTTTGCAGGCGTTGAGCTAGAATTTTTTGCGCGTCTTCGTAGCTAGTCGATAGCGAAATTCCGGCAATAGATTCACCCCAAACAATCGGCTCCGAGCTATTTTTGGCCTGCCTTTTGGCACTTTCTTCCGGATCCATCATTTGCGGCTTTCCGGGAATAAAGCCGCCATTTGGATTTGTCGGCGTATAAGGAATTTGCGGTACCACATCAGCTGACTGCTTTGCTTCGGGAGCAAAATAAGGAGGATCTTTAGCCTTTTCATCGCAGGCAAATAAACTTATGACAAGGGTTGGAACGACCAGGATGGTAGTCCAGTTCATACAGACTCCTTATGCTTGCAAGTCCCTTAGACCTGGGTTTCATCAGGCAAAGGGTTGAATCACCTTAAGGGTCAACGGCAGGTTCAGGTAATGGGCATTCCGCTCTGGTGCTTTACTCTTTAGACTTTTTATGCAAAAAATAATCCATTGCTATCTGTCGATATTTTTTGCAAGTCTTGTGTCAATTGTTGCGACAGTGCTCGGCTTTTGGACAAACAATCGTGTCAAAGTAAGAGTTTGGTAATAAAGTCAAACACATCAATTCACAACGAACGAAAGAGCTGTGTTTTGTATCGGCAAAATGCTGATGCAACTTCAGAAAGGCCGAAATTTAAAGTTATCTTAGTGTTTTTTTGGAGGGAAATAGGCGGAATCCGCCCAGGAGGCAGATTCCAATGTGTCGTCATCTTGTCTGTTCTGATTCCGAGATCTCTAATTGAAGTAAAAGATCATCAGCTTGAACCTGCTGGCTAGCGTCCACCAAGATCGACTTGACTTCGGCATCCCGAGGGGCCTTGACCTCAAATTCCATTTTCATCGACTCTAAAATCACTAAAGTCTGATTCTCACTGACCAAAGCTCCCTCAGAAACGAGAATTTTCACGACTCTACCTGGAACAGGCGATAGAATCGAACCGCTTTCCAAGCTTCGTTGCATAGCGCTGGCCTGGGATTCCTTGACCCAGGTTTTCGAATATTGGAAGCCTTGCCAATATAAGCTGATCGCATCATGATCCGGAGACTGGACGCGAGTCAGGGGAATGTGACTATACTGCCCTTGCAGGAAGTGCTCGACGAAGCCTACCTGAATCAATGAGCCTGGTGTTCGACTGGAGCGCTGCGGAGCATTGAGGTGATAAGTCGGTCGGGTATCACCATGGTTTTGAAAGCAATTACGAATCACAGTGGCAAGACCTTGCGTTTGGCCCAGCTCCTGGGCTTGCAGATCATAGTGCAATTCGTCCATGACAGACTCCAACCCCGACTGGTGCTGCTTTTTTTCGGCGCTCAGGCGTTCTAAGATTTCCGGAAGATGCTGTCCCAGATAAAAGGTACTAATCTGTCCTGATTGGAACTCGTAATTGTCAAGGATCGAGTAAAGAAACTCAAGGTTTGCTGGCGGTCCGCAGTAGACCGTCCCTGCTAAAGCACGACGCAGATTTTCAATGGCTTCCCGCCGGTTTGAGCCGTTGGCGATCAGCTTGGCGATCATCGGGTCAAAGGATGGTGAGATTTCATCAATCCCATCGATTCCAGGCTCCCAGCGAATCTGTGGTATCTGGGCTGGTAAAAAAGCATAAACCGGACCGGGTGCAGGAAAAAAATCTCGCTGCGGATCTTCAGCATAAATTCGCGCTTCAATGCTATGACATTGGGCGGGAAGATCGGCAAAAGTTGCTGGTAAAGACTCGCCTCTAGCAACCCTTAGTTGCCATTCGACCAGATCTAATTGATAAACTTCTTCTGTGACCGGATGCTCAACTTGCAACCTGGTGTTCATTTCCAGAAAATAATATTTTTGCTCCGACTCAGGTGAGCCTTCGATCAGAAACTCGACAGTACCTGCTGAAACGTATTTCACAGCAGCAGCCAAACGCTGGGCTGCATCATGCATCCGCTGTCTGGTTGTGGGATGTAAATTCGGAGCCGGTGCCTCTTCGATGATCTTTTGGTGACGCCTTTGCAGAGAGCAGTCACGGTCACCGATCGTAAAAACCTGGCCATGTTGGTCGGCAAGGACCTGCACTTCGATATGTCGAGGGTTTTCCAGGTAAGTTTCGATGATCAGGCTGCTATCGCCAAAGGCATGCTGAGCCTCGGATGCTGCTCGTTGGATTTGCTGCTCCAGCTCATCGAGCTTGCGTACGACCCGCATGCCCTTACCACCGCCACCAAGCGCAGCCTTAATTAGAATCGGCAAACCGTTACGCTCAACAAAGTCTGCGACTTCCTGGGGCGGCCTGCCGCTGCTTTCACCACTGAGCTGGCAACCAGGAATACAAGGCACCTCATGCTTCATTGCCAGTTCACGGGCAGAAGCCTTGGATGCCATCGCTTCGATCGCAGCAACATCGGGTCCAATCCAAACCATGCCGGCATCGGTGACAGCACGGGCAAAGCCAGCATTTTCCGACAAAAAGCCAAAACCCGGGTGCACAGCATCGCAACCCATGTCCTTAGCGATCTGAATCAAACGGCTTCCGTTCAAATAAACGGCCGGCGTTTCTTCGGCGAGTTCATACCAGCTGTCGATCACCGCTGATAAAAAAGCTGGTGGGGTGTTGCCACTATAGAGAGCGGCAGTTTTGATTCCCATTTTCTTGGCCGTGGTGGCGATACGTCTCGCTATTTCACCACGGTTAGCAATAAATATCTGCTTGATTTGGCGTGATTTCATCGCGATCTTTTCTCCTGGGAAATCTCATCCAAGATATCTTGAGGAATCGGCGCTTTTTGTCGTAAGAGCGCTTGAGCAAAGGTTTTTCCTTGTGCGTCGATTCTTAAGGTCTTGGTCCCGCCACCGCCGAGAGATTGTTCCAATAGGAAGTTGAAACCTTGCATATTAGGTAATTGGTACTTTTTCACGGCACCGTAACAAAGTTCTTGATAGTAGTCTTTCACCTTTTGCGCCGTTAAAAACTGATTCAGAAAGTCAAAAGCCTTCGGACTGCGAGCCATGACGCCGATATTGGCCGTATCACCCTTATCGCCGCTTCGCGCATGGCAAATGGTGTGAAGTGGAAACCAATCTTCACGTCCAGCTTCTGCAAGCACTTCATGGATCGTCTGTTTTGCTTTTTCGGCTGATTCCTGAGGACTGCCAGACAATTCTGCAGATCCGATCGCCGTATGCTCGATTTGCTTGCTTTCGCTGACTCCTGCCTCAGTAACTAAAGCGATTTGCGGATAAACAGCTGTTTTCGGCATCAAGGCCGGCCAGTAACTGACGACACGCTGGGATTTAGGAACACCACCGATCACAGCTACACCAGGAGGTCCGCTAAGAATGAGCGAAGGAATTAGTTTGGAAAAGATTTGAATCGATTTTTCATCGTGACCACGAACACCAAGACGTAATAAGATTTCATGACCGTCGTCGGCATGAACAAGGGAGCGATGACAAGAATTCCAACCGACATATTCGGTAATGGTTTCTTCAAAATCACCTTGGCAGCGTTTCCAGAAGATATTAGCGAAAGCTTCGGCTTTTGCGCGGGCATTAGGACCAGAAATCATAATGGAGCCGACGCTTTTAAAGCCGTCGGTATAGGCCATTGATACTTTATAAAGGGCTGTTGGTTCCATACCCTTAATTCCTGAAACAAAAACTCGATCAGGGCCATCAGCGCGTAAATTGATGGTACTGAAATCAGCAATCACATCTGGAGTGATGTAGTCTTTAGGATCACCCATTTCATAAAACAATTGCTCTTTGACCGTTTCCACACTGACCATACCACCGGTGTCGGGGTGCTTGGTGACAAAGAAACTACCGTTTTCCGAGACTTCGACGATGGGAAAGCCGACCAGATCAAACGAGGGCACGCTTTCCCAGTCGGTGAAGTTACCGCCTGTTGCTTGTGTGCCGCACTCTAAAATATGGCCGGCAACGATGCCATGAGCCAGGCGATCCCAGTCTTCCAGCGACCAGTCAAACTCGTGGATCATGGGTGCTAGGGTGATACCGGTGTCGGTCACGCGACCGGTGATAATAATATCGGGTTGCATCTTCAGCGCTTCGACAACCGGAGCGGCACCAAAATATATATTGGCTGATTCAATACTTTCGGCAATGGGCGCAAAGTTTTCTCCAGTTTCCATGTTCTGAAAGGAGATCCCCTGCTTTTGCAGCTCAGGAAGTGAGCTTAAGATGTCATCGCCATAGACGACGGCAACTTTTGGTTGAACACCAAGTTTCTTTCCCAGGTCGAGGATTGCCTGTGCACAGGCATGCGGATTGATACCGCCAGCGTTGGTGATCAAAGTCGTCTTGTCGGCCAAGAGCTTGGGTAGAACTCGTTCCAGCATGCCGATAAAATCTTTTGCATAACCTAAGGAAGGATCTCTGGCCTTCTGCTTCTGCATGATCGACATGGTGATTTCAGCTAGAAAGTCGATGGAAATATAATCCAGGCGGCCGCCAAAAACCTGTCTTTCCAGGGCGCTTGGGTCATCACCCCAATAGCCTCCAGCGTTTCCGATTCGAATAGTTTTACGACTCATAATACCCCCTCTTGATCCCCTTGGGTTACATGCGGAAAATACCATTTTTAGTTTTTGGCCATTGATAGGAGAGCGTCGAGGCTAAGGCCATAGCCAGCACTGACCGGGTGTCACGCGGATCAATGATGCCATCATCCCAAAGGCGGGCGCTGGCATAATAGGCGGAACTTTCGCGATCATATTTCTTCAGGATCGGCTCTTTGATTTTTAGCATCTCTTCAGCACTGAGCTGGCTGCCTTTTTGTTGCAGCTGTTGCTCTTTCACCGTCACTAGCACGTTGGCTGCCTGCTCGCCACCCATGACCGAGATGCGGGCATTCGGCCACATAAACAAATAGTTAGGGTCGTAGGCGCGACCACACATCCCATAGTTGCCAGCACCGTAACTACCGCCAACAATCAGAGTCAGTTTCGGCACAGCGGCATTGGCTACAGCATGCACAAGCTTGGCACCGTCTTTGGCAATGCCGCCATGTTCATATTTTTTGCCAACGATAAAGCCAGTGATGTTTTGCAGAAACAGCAGAGGAATATTTTCCTGAGTACAGATTTCGATAAAATGTGCACCTTTCAGTGCACTTTCTGAAAACAACACACCATTATTGGCCAGAATGCCGACCGGAATTCCTTGGATATGAGCAAAGCCCGTGATCAAAGTGTTGCCATAGTTCGGCTTAAATTCAAAAACTTGCGAATCATCGACAATACGTGCGATCAGCTCACGGATATCATAAGCTTTCCGAGCATCACTGGGAATCAGCCCAAGCATGTCTTGTGGATCATAGAGGGGATCTTTTGGCGCCTGTGTTTGTATGGGAGCCTGCTCTCGCCTGCCGAGGTAGCGGACGATATCGCGAACAATGCGAATAGCATGCTCGTCGTTTTCCGCGGCATGATCGGCAACGCCACTGATTGCCGTATGCACCTTCGCTCCGCCCAAATCTTCGGCGCTGACGTCTTCACCAGTCGCTGCCTTGACAAGCGGCGGTCCGGCAAGAAAAATGGTGCCTGTGCCTTTGACGATCACGGTTTGATCGGACATCGCCGGAATATAAGCGCCACCAGCCGTACAAAAACCATGGACTGCCGAAATTTGCGGAATGCCCATCGCACTCATGCGTGCCTGGTTATAAAAAATGCGCCCAAAGTCATCTTTATCGGGAAAGACTTCATCTTGCATCGGTAGGAAGGCCCCACCGGAATCGACAAGGTAGATGCATGGCAAGTGATTCTTTTCCGCTATTTCCTGTGCCCGCAGATGCTTTTTTACTGTAATCGGGAAGTAAGTGCCACCTTTGACAGAGGGATCGTTGGCAACGACCATACAAGGTCGGTTGTGAACCATGGCAATGCCGGTGATGATACCTGCTGCTGGCACGTCGGTGTCGTAGAGACTGTCACCGGCTAAGGCTGATAGTTCTAGAAAGCGACTGCCGGGATCGATGAGGACTTGAATCCGCTCGCGTACGGGAAGTTTACCGCGCTCCTGAAGTCTGGCCTGGTATTCGGCACCACCGCCAAGTCGGGCACGTTCCAGTTTATCCTGTAATTGATCTGCCAGTTCTTTATGGAAGCGGTAGTTTTCCTGAAATTCCTGACTATTGGTCGAAATTTTACTATCGATACGCATGTCTGCCCCGTTGAATTATGCGACTGCAAATGGCTGGAAATCATCCCAGATTGTAAGTTGTGACTGATCCGCCTGGAGCATCGATTGGAGAACGGCACTGGTAACTTTACAGTCACCGATCGAGCGGTGGCGGGCCTCAAAGCTCAGCCCGAAGTGCTTGGCCAGAGTATCGAGGTTTTTTGATTCCAAATCCGGTAATAACTGTCTGGCAAGTTTTAAGGTGCAAAAGCAAGGCCAGTCGAGTTGATAGCCGAGGCGTTCGGCTGCAGCTCTTAAAAATGCCATATCGAATTCGGCATTGTGTGCGACGAGGATGGAGCCTTCCATAAACTTTAAAAAGTCAGGTAAAACCTGCTCAATGCATGGCTTATCGGCGAGCATTTCATCGGTAATGCCGGTGATTTTCACGATGGTGTCGGTTAATGATTGCCCAGGGTTGACGAGGCTGGAAAACTCATCGACGATCTTGCCGTTTTCCGTTAACAGCGCACCAATTTCGATGATCTGATCGCGCCTGGTATCCAGACCGGTCGTTTCAAAGTCGAATATGACCAGGCGGCCGCTCCGAACTGGGCTTTTTTGCGGTGGCAAATAACGCAGGACTTTTTTCAAGCATAGATTCTGTTGTTGTTGATCATCGAGATTTTCTTCTTTAGCAAAAAAAACCTCATAAAACATCGAGTGATGTAATTGCGACATAGGTTGTCCTTATGATCGTGCCGGAACAAAGACCCTCAATTTCGTACCCTTTTATTAGCTTATCGCGCCTTGTCGAGCAATAAGAACACCAATGTCAGACAAGATACTTGGCAAAAATGGCTGGATTAAGCAGGAATAAACATGCCTATATGGAAGGACTGGCGGTCATTTGCTGTTAAGCGAAATTTGAACCGGAAACTGGCCGCAAACTTAATATTTTTTTGTTAAGACTGATGGCCATGATAAGCGGCGTGCTTTGCCGCCAACTGAGAATGACACCTGCGCATATCGGAGCACATTATGAAAGTTAAAGCTGCAGTCGCCTGGGAACCTAAGGCCCCCTTATCCATCGAAGAGGTTGATTTAGAAGAGCCGCGAGAGGGTGAGGTGCTCGTCCGTATGGTCGCCACCGGAGTCTGTCATACCGATGCCTATACGCTGTCTGGCGTCGATCCGGAAGGTATTTTTCCTGCCATCCTCGGGCATGAAGGTGGCGGCATTGTCGAGCGGGTGGGGAAAGGCGTGACAACGCTGCAAGCCGGCGACCATGTCATTCCTCTCTATACTCCTGAATGCCGTGAATGCAAGTTCTGCCTGTCAGGTAAGACTAACCTATGCCAGAAAATTCGAGTGACGCAAGGTAGAGGTCTGATGCCAGATGGAAGCTCCCGCTTTTCCAAGAATGGCCAAGCGATTTTTCACTATATGGGAACGTCAACCTTTGCTGAGTACACCGTAGTACCAGAAATCGCATTGGCAAAGATCAACCCCAAAGCACCACTCGATAAAGTCTGCCTATTAGGTTGCGGTGTCACAACCGGCATCGGTGCAGTATTAAAAACGGCGGCAATGGAAGCGGGTGCCACAGTGGCAGTATTTGGCCTGGGCGGCATTGGCTTATCTGTCATTCAAGGAGCGAAAATGGCCAGAGCTTCGCGCATCATCGGTATCGATACGAATGATACCAAGAGCGACATGGCGATGAAGTTTGGTGCGACTGATTTCGTCAATCCCAGAAAATTAGACAAGCCTATTGAACAAGCGATCATTGACATGACCGATGGTGGCGTCGATTACTCATTTGAATGTGTCGGTAATGTGAAGCTGATGCGCTCGGCCTTAGAGTGTTGCCATAAGGGATGGGGACAATCAATTATCATCGGCGTTGCCGGTGCTGGTGAAGAAATATCTACGCGACCCTTTCAGCTAGTCACCGGTCGGGTGTGGAAAGGCTCAGCATTTGGCGGTGTGAAAGGGCGAAGTGAGCTGCCTGGCTTTGTCGACCAATACATGAACGGCGAAATCAATCTGGATGATTTAGTCACGTATACGATGCCTTTGGAAGACATCAACAAGGCATTTGACTACATGAAAGAAGGCAAAAGCATTCGGAGTGTCATTACATTTTAAGGAAGATAAGCGTGAAAGAGATCAAAAAGCACAAATGCTTTTCTGGCCGTGTTCAGTTTTGGGAGCACGAATCCCGAGAAACAAAAACTACCATGAAATTTTCAAGCTTTATCCCTGATGGTGAGGTTCGAGGCTGTCTTATTTGGCTATCGGGTCTGACCTGTAATGAAGAAAACTTTATTACCAAAGCTGGAGCTCAGCGGTATTTAGCGGAAGCTGGTTTGATGGTCGTTTGTCCGGATACATCACCACGTGGTCTGGAGTTGCCAGGGGAGCATGATAGTTGGGATTTCGGTTCAGGTGCAGGGTTCTACGTTGATGCTACCATCAGTCCGTATCGCGACCACTATCGCATGTATAGTTACATCGTCGATGAGCTTTACCAGTTGATTTGTGACAAATTTCCTGTTAGCGGGCGGATATCCATATTCGGTCACTCAATGGGAGGACATGGTGCTCTGGTGATGGGCTTACGTCATGCAAAAAAATTCCGCTCGATTTCTGCCTTTGCACCGATCGTTCACCCCACTCAGTGTCCCTGGGGCGAAAAAGCGTTTACGGGTTATTTAGGTGACGATCAACAGGCATGGAAATCATATGATGCATGTGAATTGATCAGGAGTTCGCACCGACATCCTCAAAAAATACTTCTCGATCAGGGCAGCGAGGATAACTTCTTGCGCAGTCAGCTTATGACCGATCATTTGATAAAGACCTGCCAAGAACATGGTCAGGCTTTAGAGGCGCGCTTCCAGGATGGTTATGACCATAGCTATTATTTTATTGCTACGTTCATAGAAGAGCATGTTAAATTTCATGCGCACATCCTTTCTGAAGTTCCCTATTAAGCATGGCATGGGGTTGGTAAAATAGGCCAGCCTCAGCCTGTTTGCTTTCGTTTACCTGAAACTTGGGTAACGACAGAATAAATGAAGTGTTCTCACTAGAGTCATCAAGAGTGATTGAACCATGATGGCTTCTCATAATCGACTGGGAAATACTGAGACCGACACCAATCCCCATACCTCTGGTTTTAGTACTGAAAAATGGCTCTAGAATTTTTTCTCGGATCTCTGCTGGAATACCGGGGCCAGAGTCGGTGATGTGTAAATTGATGTAACGGTCGGTAAGCTCGCTTTTTAATTTGATCCAACGCAGCTTTTGTTCCTGGATTGCGTCACATGAATTATTGATAAAATTAATGATGACCTGAGAAATCTGGGTAGGACGGCAATAAAGAGATAAGTCTGGATCAACTTCAGAGTAAGAAATTTGCACAGCATGTTTCTGTAATTTGATTTGGCAGAACTCTAAAGACTCTTCAATGATAGTGACGAGCTTAATTTGCTCCAACGAGTCGTTTAGATCATTTCTGGATACAGCCGAAAGACCACGGATAATTTTCTGAATTCTGGTCGTTGCGTTTTGAATCTTCATGAGACTGTTGGTTATTTTCTCTTTGTCGTAGAAGAGATTCTGTTGAATCTGGCGTTTTTGAGTTTCCGTCAGCCCATGAATAATTGCTAAAGGATTGTTGATCTCATGAGCAATATAAGTCGACATTTGTCCTAAGGTTTTTAGCTTTTCCATACGGATCATTTCATTCCGCTGTTGTTTTAGATTTTGCAAAGCCTGTTCTAAATCTTCTGTTGCCTCACAAAAGCGTTTGCCAAAAGATAGAGTGAATCCCAAAGCCGTAGCTAAGAAGCCTAGATGCTGAACAGGCCAAAAATCATAGATTTGAAACACCAGGTTAAAATCATTGATAATGGTTAAAAAATAAAGACTGACGCCGATGGCAACAGGAGCGATATATCGTTGGTTTTGAAAACATTTTTTCAAAAGGAGGCTGCCGAATATCACAAAGACAGATATGACCCATAACAAATAAGCTTGCCCCAGCATCGAAAATTCCACGGTTTTTTGCAAACGGGTGCCAGGGTAGTCATGTACAGCAATGACGGTGACGTTGGTATTTGCTGTTAAATCAAAAAAGACGGCCAGAGAAAAAATGCAGGTAAAAATGAGATTGGTTTTTTGCAAGTTATGGAACCAAGCCTTGTTCCATTGCAGAAGTTCGTTTGTTAATTGGCCTAATAAATAGGTCATGTAACACATGAATGAACTGATGACGCCAATAAAAAAGCGAGCGTTGTCGCTATCATCGGCTCTCAAGTAAAAGAAATATAGCACGCAGTAGGCAGCTTCCAACAAGGAGGCAATTCCTAGATATAATCCTTCCTTTTTCCAACGACTGCGCAGACCAATATATAGACTCAGTACGGCGAGACTTAGTGAGAAGCCTGCAACAAGTAATATGGAAAGATGATGAAAAAAACCGAATTCAATCACAGTTCGTTCTATTCCATGTGCAGTGGGTTAAGCCGTCCGCTTAACTTATGACAGATTTTAAAATGGATTCCAATGATTTGGTTTAGCTCACTGAAATTTATGCCGAGCTAATTAGGAAGATAGCACTGTCTCAAATATAACTTGATCCAATTTAATCGCTGAAACTGCAGGGTGTTTTACGCCACTCTAATAACGTATTTTGTCACACGCCCGCTAGCATATGATATGGTTTGCTGCGTGGCGTGTTGCTATGGATTTCATCTAAAGTGGGGTCGCACCTAGTTTTTTTCGCTTTTGTCTCATCCAGGCAAATTCAGCTTTCATCAAGCGATTGGCTAAAATTCTTTGCTCTTCGAGGATGTCAAACAGGTGCTCTGGAGTCGTGAGTGGATTTGCTAGGACGACACGAAAGACATTGATCTTTTGCTGAAAGTAACGTTCTGGTTTTAAAACAGTTCGCGATACAAAGCTTTTGCCCTGCTCCCGTTGCTCTTTTTGAATCGTGACTGTGAGGTGGTTAAGGTGTTCATTTACCCGGCAAATCTCCGCTTCATCGGCACTCACAAGATATTCTTGTAAATCCTTTGGAATATAACGATAGGTGAGAATATTGAGTTCGGGCTCAGTGATCAGCTCGAAATCAGGCGCTTCACGAATCATGTTAGCAAATAATCGTGCTCGCTGTAGACCTGTATCTATCAGCATTTCATAGCCACGACGTCCCATGATGCGTAAACCTGAGTGCACAAGCATTGCCATACCAGGCCGCGAACCTTCCAGTGTGGTCCTACCGATATCACGGGAGCCCTTGCGGATAATATATTCTGCATGGTGCTCAACAAGCCTGAGCAAAGACTCACTTCGAAATAAGGCGAAAGCGGCGCCCATAGGTACATAGAGCTGTTTATGGCCATCGAAGGTCACAGAATCAGCTTCTTCAATGCCAGCTAGCAGATGTGCATGCCGCGTCGAAAAAAGAGTCGGTCCGCCCCAGGCAGCATCGACGTGAAAGTGAATGCCCTCGGTACGACATATGACAGCAATTTCTTGCAAGGGATCAATATTGCCGGTTTCCGTGGTTCCGGCAATGCCGACGATGGCAGCGATACCGATGTTTTGCTCTTTAAGCTCTTGGACTTTGGCTTTTAACAGATCAATGCGCATCTTATTTTGCTGGTCAACAGGAATGGAGACCAAGTTTTTCTTACCAATACCAAGCAGGTTGGCGGTTTTTTTCAAAGAATAGTGGCCACGCTCTGAAACTATAATGGCAATATTACGAAAGCCATAATGTTGAATGGCGGCAAACATCCCTTCTTCACCCACTCCTCCAAAATCTTCGTCTTTCGGCATGAGACGGTTTAAGGCGACCCATAAGGAGGTGATGTTAGCAATGGTGCCATTAGAGCAGAAGGCACCCAGCGCGCTCTCATGATCCTGAATCCGCTTTTTATAAAAACTGTCATCGCGACGGTAAACCAAGCGATGCAGCATGCCAATAACCTGTCTTTCTAACGGTGTGAAAGCTTTTGAAGTCTCGATTTTGACGAGGTTTTGATTCAAAGCGATCATCATTTTTGAAAGCGGCAGCATGAAATAAGGCAGGGCGGAAGTCATATGGCCGATAAAGGTGGGCGCTGCCGTATGCACTGATTGGGATACGACCTTCGAAATCAGAAACTCAGCCTGCTCTGAGACAAAAACTGGATCTTCCGGAATTTTTGCATCAGAAAATTGCTTCTCGAGTTGCGCCGGCGAGATATCGCTGGCGACGATGGTTTCCTTCAAAAAGCCCATCAGATTCTTGGAGATCCTTTGCTCGATCTGACCCAAGGTACTATCTTCACCTTCTGGCACGGTAAATATGCGATAGAGACTTTCCAGAGTCACCTCTGGTTTGGTTAATTTTTTACTCGGCTTGCGATGGTCCACAGCTTTATCCGACAGTTAAATTGGCATAATAACTTAGACTATTCCATTATCAGCTTCCCCTGATAATGTCCATGACTTCTGCAATCACCAGTATGATAGGAAGCGCTTCTGAGCAAGGATTCGGAACTTTCCTAGATTTTTTAATCAGGTTCCATCCGGAAATACCTTATTCTGCGTTTTATCGGCGAAAATAAATCCTCATGTATCTGAATACACTGCGGTTTATTTTCGCCTCGCGCCTTGCCTCAGGCATTCCCGGATGGACCCTAATTAAGAGAACAAATCCTGCTCTTTTTGGCGACGATAGTTGACATATTCTTCGAGTTCGTCGAGGCCACGGATCGGCGTAAAGCTAAGGCTGAGAAGGTCTTGATGAGTGTGTCTGTCTAACTGATCGAGTCGGGCCGTAACGACTGCAACAGGCCCATTAGGATCGGAATTCTCCAGCTGTAGATCGTAATGGCGTTGTGGTTCAAGCCATTCCTGAAGGTCATTGAGTTGCATTTGACTTTGCAAATGAATGGCCGAAATCTGAGCGATGATAGTTTGTTGGCTCAATTGTACCGGGTGAAGCGGTATGATGAACTTCCAAGGTGAATCTTTGATAACGAGGTGTATGCGTTCCATGACCATTGATCTTCGCTGCAGATTGATATCGAGGCAAGCTCTTCCTGTTGACCAGATTGGAGTGAGCAAGCTAATTTGTTAACGTTAGCTAATGATACGTCTGGCAGCAAGCGGCGAATCAAATCCACTACGAGAACCTGAGAGTTTGATGCAAGTCTCGAAGCAAAGTTTAAATCAAATAGTGAGACTAAGCCTATTCTACGGACTTGTCTCCTTCGTTATTTTCTTACAGCTTCTGCTCATGGGCCGGGCTTTGGCAGTCGATCTGTCATCTTTGCCAAAGCGACAAAAATTGCTCGAAACGGCCGAGCAGTGGCTGGAAACTTATGCCATTTCTTACGCGTGGGGTGGTTCGCAATTGGGTGAACAGGAGCACTGTGAACAGTGCAACCAATGCATTGCCGAACAATCTCCTGCGCCAAAACAGCAGATTAAAGACTGTCCAGTGTGCCAAAAGTGTAGTCTAGATTGCAGTCACTTTATCAGCCTCGTCTATCGAGACATCGGTCTTGCCGCTCCATACTTGACGACCAACATGATGCGATCCAGCCAATCTGATGTGCTTGAACAGCGCTTTTTCTGGATTTCCCTTGATCGACGGATCGAGCGTGTTTTGCCCGGTGATCTATTAGTTTATGATGGGCATGTGGTTCTCGTTACTGCGATTCAGGCGCCGGGGCGTGGTGATGTGATTCATGTCACCTCTGGCAAGCAGGTTCGAGGTCCGGGGCAGGGCATCCAAAGAGAGCGTTCTGTTTGGTTTGATGGCTTCCGAGGACCAGTGAAACGGATTCTAAGGCATAAGGAACTTCATCGGGAAGGTGTCAGGCAGCTTCGACAAAAAAACGTCATCCGACCAGTTGAGGAGGCAGCGCTTTAGGCAAGGCGCTTGCGCCCTTGTTTAAGTTTTCGTATAACCCTTGGCTTCCAAGGCTTAATAAACGTTCATACCAATAGGTGAATTTTATGTACTCAACGACCGACTTTCGTAAAGGGCTGAAGATAGAATATAACGGAAAACCCTTTGTCATTGTCGACTTCCAACACGTCAACCCGGGAAAAGGCGCCGCCTTTGTTCGCACGAAGATCAAAAACCTTGAAACGGCGCAGGTCCTGGAAGTCACCTTCAAGTCCGGCGAAAAAGTGAACATTCCCGATCTGGAAGCCAAGGAAATGCAATTTCTTTACACAGACGGAGCGCAGTACACTTTCATGGATATGCAATCCTATGATCAGGTGGCTTTAAAAGAAGATGACCTTGGTGATGCAAAAAATTACATCGTTGAAAATAGCATGGTGAAGGTGACCTTTTTCCAAGGGAAGCCGGTTTCTGTCGAAATCGATAACTTTGTCGAGCTGAAGGTCGTGGAAACGCAACCAAACATCAAAGGTGATACTTCCGGCGGTGGTGGCAAGCCAGCTACCCTGGAAACGGGCTTGACGATCTCCGTCCCGTTTCACATCAGCGAAGGCGATATTCTGAAAGTCGATACCCGTTCGGCTGAGTATGTCGAGAAAATAAAAAACTAAAGCGAAGCGCAGTCGAGCAGATGCCGCATGGTCCTTTGGGCTTGCGGCATGGCTCACTATTCCCAGCGCTTTCGGCGAAATTTGCTGGGCAAATTCTAACCCAGCCCCCTGTGTTAAAATAGATTTGTGGTGCTATTTTCCCAGGAGGCTCATCCATGTCCAAAGGCCTCGAAGCCTTTCTGAAACGCATTCGCCAAGACCCTTCCAATGAAACTTATGTCGAGCGGTTTATGGTTCTCCTGGAAGAGGAGGAGGCAAGCACTCGCCTACCATATTATCGCAAATTATTTGACTTTTTGATCAATTTTAAACCCCTTCTCGCCTTGGAAGTCTCATATCAAGAGCTGAAACTTGCCCGGAGTTTGCAATCCGTGCGCGATCAAATGAAAGCCTTGGGTCGCATTGAACGCTGTTTTCTCGCTTTGGAACGGCCGGGAAAGGCGGAAGTGGTGCGTAATGAGATAGATGCCTTGCGCGGTTCAATCATTGCGTTTCCGGGTAAAAAAAACAAGCAGAAAGCAAAGCAAGAAAAACCAGCAGAAATACCGCGCAAACAAGCAACGAAGATAGCTGAGCCTCCACCGGTACCCAAAGCCGAGACGCCTCAGGAGCATGCAGTTCCTGAGCTGGAAAAGCCGGTATTTCGCATCCCACAAGCTATGCCGCAACCACCAGAGCAGAAACTGGAATTAGACATGGGCGAGGCCGAAGAAAATGTACCTGAGGTGCAGGTTTTTGCCTTTCAAGACTATGGTCAGGCTGCAGATGATAAGCAAGAAACAGCCGATGATGGCAGACTAAGCAATTCATTTGACTGGTCGCTGTTTTTTGTCAGAATCAGTGAAGATGTCGGTCGCTGGAATGGTTCACGTTCAGGGAAGGCTGATCAATGGATTGAGCGCTTGCGCTGGAATTGGGTGCTGGAAAAGCGCAAGCAGGCTGGTAAACTTTTAGCTCAGGCGCTGCAAACTTCTGAGCGAAAACACGAAACACAGTTTTTACGTTTCCTCCTTATTCATACAAGCGAAGCCGAACAAGAGTCGTTACTCAAACAATTGGCGATTCGTTGTGCGTCGCGACGAATGTGGCTGGCAGTGATCAAAGAGCTGCTAGAGCATGATGGTGCAAGGCCGGCACAAGTACTACTATATCGCCTGAGCGAACAATCGCTGAGTGCTGATATGGGGACGGTGATTGTTGAGTATGCAAATCAAGCCAGGAAAGAACTAGGCTTATATAAACTTGCTTGGCAACCAAAAGATGGGATGGACAAACTGAAAGAACTTTTGCGGCGCAGACCAGAGCCAGGTCTGCGCAAGATTTTCATCGCTAACTGAAAACCACCAATAAAGCCAACAAAGCGAATATCGTTGTTAATGTCCGCTTTTCACTTTTCAAAGCTGAAGAAAATTCTTTTGGCCAATCCAATTTATTTAAGCTTGGCAACTCTGAAGGAAACCAGGCTGGAACCTGGCGGCAATATTTTTCATAGTCGTCGCCAAACTTTTGGGTCAGGATCGTTTCCTCGTAGCGGACGATGAAATAGTATTGTACTGCAAACAAGAGTGCTGTCAGGCCAATTAAAATTGGACTCGCAGCGAAGATCGCAAAGCCCATCGAAATAAAGAAGTTGCCAACATAAAGCGGGTTGCGGACATAGGCAAAAGGGCCACGCACGACGAGCCGCTGGCCCGTGCTTTCGGATCGAGTGCGCGATACGGTGCCGATGAATCCGACGCTGTAAATGCGAAACAATTCACCGATGACAATGACTAATAAACCGAGAGTTGAGGAAAACACCGACGGATCGCCGATGATAAGAAGCAGTATAATCAGTGGAATTGGAGTGTAGTCCCGATAACGAAAAAACCATTCTCCAATTCGAACTTTTTGCTCACGATCCAAAGCTTTTTTCCTCCTGAATAAAAATGCTAAGTTGCCGTAATAAGCTTATATCTCTGATTAGCAGGGCTAGCAAGGGCTCTTCCCATGGAGCCAGGATGCTTTGCTTACTGTTCGGCTGACACGAGGCTTTCCGGTACGGCCTTTTCGAGTAAGCTGATCCGCTGAGAGGCGCCGTTTTTACCACGCCACTCATCTTGCGTCAAACCTAAAAGCGGTGGCGCTAACTTGACAAGTGACAGATCGAGAGGTTTGCCAAAGGTTTCGCGGAAGAGCTCCTCAAAAATGGCGCAACTGCTCTTACTTGTTGTGAAAAGATAGATCTGATCCGCTTGATCCTGCCAAAATGCTTCAAAGTAACTGAGGTTGGGCAGGCTTTGATGCAGCAGTTCTTCACGGACTTCATCCAAGATCGATTTTTGCTGCTTTCTGCCGATGGGTTTGCCCTGCCTTTTCCGTTGCTCACTATCGATGCGACTTTGTGTGACAACCTGCAAAAGTTGGGTGGAAAGCTTGCGTTTTTCCACACGTACGCGGAGCCACAAGCCTTCATCCGCCTGGCAATCAGACAGGTCCCAGGCCTCATGCGGGACGGGCATGCCTAAAACCTGACTGGGGAAATCCCAGCCAAAGTGTAGTTCACGACGACTGGGTCGCAAACGAAAGGGCTTGAGCCGAAATCGGCCAAATTCCTGATTAAGCTCAGCGAGTTTTAGATTTTTTTTGCGACCGATGACCCGATAGCGAGTCACCGAAAAAGAGCCTTGTTGAATGCTCACAATAAACCTTTCCGAGTCGAAACCGTCGGTCTGTAAAAACGTGAGTTTTGATATTAGAAAAAACCAGACAAACTGGCAAGAATATCATCGCTATTAGAATTAATTGTTTTGCATTATGGCTAAAGGTCTGGATTCCTATGCCGACTTGTATAGGAACGCACGGCAGCGCTAACCAATGGACGAGGAGATCCCAGGATGGGAGATTGGGCTGCAACAGATTATGAGACCTATCGGGAAATTATGGACGAACTGGTGAAGCCGATCGTCGGTGAAGGTTTGGATCCAGAAACCCTAAAAAGCTTATACGAAAGCAAAGCCGTTTATCTGGAAAATCTACGGGTACGCTGCTTTAGTGAGCTGAACCACCTCAAAGGTACCCACTTTACCTGGGACGATTATCAATTGATTTTGCGAGCCATGCAGCAAACCAAAAACCACGTGCGACAACTCATCCTCTTGGTACTGCGCGATAAATTGTCAAAACGCAAAGTATCCTGAAGTCTTTGGAAAAAAGCCGAAGCATCATGGGCAGTGCATGAATAAAGTTCATGAGATCTGGTATCATGAAAGAAGGGAGGGCGGTATGACAGATAAAATTCTTGTGATAGATGATTCGACAACGATTCAGAAAGTTGTCAAGATCGCTTGCGAACCCTTTGCTATTTTTGTGTCCACAGCGAATAGTTATCTGGAGGCTATCAGTGAGACCAAACAAGCTTTACCGCAGCTTGTGATCGCCGATGCCTCGCTACCCGGGATCAAAGGGGCGGAAGACTATGCGCAATTGCAAAGTCGGCTACAAGGTGTGCCGTTTATCATCCTGCAAGGAAGCTATGAAGAAGTTGATATTGCAGCCTTCGAAAGCTGTGGCTTTCACTTGTTCTTGAAAAAACCTTTTGAGGCGCACGTCCTGATCCAAAATATCGAAACAGCCTTGGGGCGGGCTTTGTTGAACCGCCAGAATCGGCGTAAAGTCAGCAACGGACCAGGAGCCGATCACCTGCCGCCGCCACCGCCGCCTCTTCAGGTTGCCAAAACCCGTGAGTTTTCAGGGCCTGAGCCGACACAGACTAAAACTCCACCGCCTATAAAGCCTCCAATTCCATCACCGGTAAGCCTCTCTTTGGGAAATCTGGCAGATGAAGAAGAATCCGATACCTTTACCACCGACCGTTTGATGTCCTCGCCCCATGACGATGCCAATGATGTGGCGACCGAGGACTATGATCATAGTTTTGTCGCTGACGATGTTTTCCCAGAAGATGATGAAATGGGGCATGCAGAGCCGACGGATTTGTACATGGATGAGGACGAAGGGCAGGAGCAGTTTGCGCCACCACCGCCACCTCCGATTGATCTTGGCAGTGAAGATGGCTTGAGCGATTTGGATGATTTTCTGCCAAGTTCGAGTTCGAGTTCGAACATGCAAGCTACATCCGCCGCTCCAGCTTCACCACGACGGGAATTTTCTGAGCTTGAGCGAACCAGCACCAAGGTTCCTGAGCCACCGCCAGTCAAATCGTCCTGGAGCAAAGCCGCTCACACAGATGCCCAGGGTTTAGTTGAACCGTTTCTGCGGGAAGAACTCGCAGCTTTGGTGCGGCAGACAGTCATAGAATACTGCGATCGCCATTTCAGTCGTGTGGCACGGGAAATCCTTTCCGACGAAATCAAGAAATTGACTGATGAAAAGGCCCGCCTTTTGATGGATAAGTAAACCAAGTTTGCTTAAGTTTAGGTAGCGGCGCTAAGAGTGATAGCGCCCCCTTTCCTCCCCCTTCCGTCGATTGACAAAAGTCCCAAATTCAAGCAGAGTCGCCTGGTGAGCAAGTATCTGGCGATATGACGGCTTTTATGGGGAGATCGACTTTGCACGACTTACATCACGTCCAAATCGACGGCATTATCTCGAGGGCGCTGGAAGAAGACTGGGGCTATGGAGACTGGACGACCGATCTGACTGTTGCTCCAGAAACCCAGGCACACGCCCGATTGATTGCCAAAGAAGATATCGTGGCCTGTGGCATCGATGTTGCCAAAGCCGTATTTTTACGTGTCGACCCGCAGCTGCGTGTTCACTGTGCAGCAAATAATGGCGATGTGGTTGCTGATCGCGGCCTGCTCATGGAAATCGAAGGTTCAGCGCGAGCGATCTTAAAAGCGGAACGGGTGGCTCTTAATCTCTTGGGTAGGATGTGCGGAATCGCGACTTTAACCCGCCAATACGTGAAGGAATTGGAAGGGACGAAAACGCAACTTCTCGACACGCGCAAAACCACACCCGGCTTGCGGCTTTTGGAAAAGTCGGCAACTGTCGTTGGTGGAGCCAGAAACCACCGCTTTGGGCTTTGCGATGGAGTGATTGTCAAAGAAAACCACATCCGTGCAGCCGGTGGTATCTCCCGGGCAGTGGAAAAATTACTGGAAAGCTTGCCACCGACCTTAAAAATAGAAGTCGAAGCCAGTAACCTGGCAGAAGTGAAAGAAGCGTTAAGTGCCGGCGCAGACATCATCATGCTTGATAATATGAGTTTGGACGATATGCGCGAGGCGGTGAAGTTTGTCGCTGGTCGAGCGATGCTCGAAGCATCCGGTAACGTGCGCATACACAACCTGCGGCAGATTGCCGAATGTGGTGTTAACTTTATTTCAACAGGCTCGATTATTCATTCGGCACGCTGGTCAGATCTCAGTTTGCTGTTTCACACTTAAACGCCATGACTCAAGCAAAGCTGCCGATTATCGTCTTGGAAGAAACCGATTCCAGCTCCTCGGAGGCTAGCAGGCTTTTGCAGGCCGGCTCGCAGGAGCTGCCCTTTGCCGTGCTCGCCAAGCGGCAGACTGCAGGCCGTGGCCGACGAGGTAAATCCTGGCAAAGTCCAGCCGGTAATCTCTATCTCAGTCTTGTTTTGGATGGCCGCTATCTGCGTGATCAGCAAGGCCCTCTGTCTTTAAGAGTAGGTGTAGCGATTGCCTCCTGGTTGCGCGAGAGATTTTCCATCGAAGTCAGTTTAAAGTGGCCGAATGACCTCTTGTTTGCCGGCGCGAAACTTGCCGGCATCCTGGTAGAAGCGATTAGCCATGGTGAGCAAGTTCAGCAAGTTGTTATCGGTATGGGCATCAATCTCCGTTGCGCCCCAGACGGCGTCGATCAACAAACCTGCAGTCTGACGCAAATAGTCGGCGAAACGGAGCTGCAGGAAGATCTGGAAACTTATGCCAGCCAGTGCCTCAACTATTTGATGGCGGCGCTCGATGCCGATCTTTGGCAGCAGAACTACCACGACTTTGCCATACAACGAGGCCAACCCTTTCAGTTTGAAAACCGTTTTTATGCTGTCGATGGTTTGGACCCTGACGGTGGCTTACGCCTTCTTCCCTGGCAGGGGACTGGTAAAGCATTGGTTTGCAATTCAATTTATCAGTCAGTGCCTTGGTTTTACCAGCAATCCGAGCGGCCCTTAATTCTGATTGATGCCGGTAACAGTCAATGCAAGTTTTATTATTTTGCCAGCCAGGCCAGAGTACCAAAACCAAAGCGGATGTGGGCTGTGCCGTATCAGCTTGATCAGCTGCATCACGTCCTGTTGTTGATAAGTCAGTTCCTGGGTGAGCAGAGTTCCGATCTACCCAAGCCCTTTCCTGTCTTTGTTGCCAGTGTCAATAAAAGTGGCTTTGCTAAGTTGCAAGATAGGCTAACCCATGCCGGCCTGCGGCCTATCAATTTAAAAAAACGCCCATCCCGATTGGATTTTAGCAGTTATGACCTCAATCAGATGGGGATCGATCGACTCGCCTTATGTGAAGGAGCGAGCCTTGCCTATCCGCAAGAAAATTTGATCGTCGTCGGCTGTGGTACCGCTCATACAGTTGAGCTGATTGATCGTCAGCGCGTCTATCGGGGAGGGTGGATTCTGCCTGGGCTGGCTTTGAAGTGGCAAAGCCTTGCAGAACATACCGATGGTTTACCAGCTATCAGTCAGGAAGAAGGCTGGCAGCAGCTACATTTTCATGAGCGTTTTGGTCATCAAACCAAGCAGGCAATCGTCCGTGGCGCTTTGTGGGAAAGTGTCGGCGGACTGAAAGAAACTCAACGCTATATGCAGCAGATGACAGGGGAAAGCTGGCGTTTGATTTTTACCGGTGGTACCGGTCGCTTGCTGGCAACCGCGGCGGAAGCTGAGTTTCAGGAGCTTTTAATCCCCTGGGGGATGGCAGCACTGGCATTGGGTGGAAGTTTTCCCACTCTCAAGCTTTGATAATAAAACCGCGTCGATCATGGAAGTCGGGTTTGCCGCCTGGGTGTAGCAAACTCCAAAAGCTTTGCGCTTGTGCATCTTGAAGGATGACGCAGATATTCCAGTCTAACGGTCGCTCTTCTTCAATCGGCACATGAGATTCAAGCCAGTAATGATTTCCCTGCTTGCCACTTTTAATGACGGCCCGTCGCTCGGTCAATCTTTTCTGCCCTGTACGATAGTCGACGAACTGGTAGCAGGCCCAATGGCCGGCAGGTGAAAAATTCCACTCGATATAACCAGGCGAGGACGGCTTGGCATAAAAGACTTCCAGGCAGGTACCCTGCCAAAGGAGGTCGCGAAACTCCGCTTGGCCAGTAGGTTCTGGCCAGAGCAAACTTGCAGGTGCGGCGTCGATTGCATAGCGAATGATAAGTTGTGAGTCCTTCTGAACAAGCGATCCACTGATTTTGCTTTGGCAGCGAGCTGTAAAATCTTTCAGTTCAAAAGCAATGGATCGCATCATCGGTTTCCTTTTGAAAAATCACAGTTCAGAGGCAGGAAAAATTTCAGCGTCACCATTCTGAGAGTTTTGACACGAACTTTGGTGGTTGAAATTAATACTGCGAGCTTCTGTAAAGCTGCCATCGAAAGGATAGGCTTTCAAGCCAAATCGGGAAACTGTGATAAGCCAGTCTTCGTGACGGAACATGCGATTGATATCAAGGGAATCAGCTTTCTCGCTCCACCAGCGACCATTTCTAATCAATCGCTCACAACTTGCCGGCATGAAATCCTGATGACTTAAGCGGGCGATTTCCTCCAGTCGGGCACTGGCAGGATTTGCGACATCAGCAATTTGAAAGACGATGGCACCAGAAAATTGCAACTGCTCGCCATTAGCCCAGGGGGAAGAATCCCTTGGATTGACCAGCTCAACATAGGGAAATCCCACCCACTGTTGAGATGCTTCATAAAAGAAGGCGTGATGGTTGGCGGTGGCATCAGAATAGCTGCCGCGTTGCCCGAGGATGCGATAATCACTGCGTGTCATGTTTTCTGCATCTTGCACATCAAATAAAGATAATAATAACCCTTGTTGCGCTGCTCCTTGTCCCGCCTCCAAAGCATCAAAGCCTAAGCCAACCATCAATGGAGCATCAGCAACAGGATGCAAGTAGGTAGAAAAACCGGGCACCTTCAGTTGGCCTAAGAGCTTGGGCTCCTGGCTATTGCTGACATCAAAGGAATAGAGAGGGTCGGTATTGAGAAACGTGACGACGTAGACCTTATCATCCACATAGCGGACAGCACGGATGTCTTCCCCTGGCTCGCCAAAGTTGATAATGGCCGAGCGGACGGGTAAATTCTCGCCTTCATCTGCCAAGAGCCAAAGGTGATTCCGACCCTCTTGTAAATTATCGCGGTAGGGAATCTCTTCGATGTCGGTCAGCGGTGCTGAGCTGGTGGTTGCCACGGCAAGGCTGCCGTCAGCTAGTTCTTTAAACGACCACTGATTTTTGGGATAACCAATCACCTTGCCGTGGGCAAATGGTAGGAACGTTCCCTGAGCCGTATCAAGACGAATCTTCGAGACAATGGTTTCCACTGATGGTGCAGCCATGGCACTGGACACAGGGCTATCCATGGCAATTTCTGCTTGTGCAATCCAGGGAACCCAACGATAACCTTGTTTGACGACATAAATATGCTTGGCGCTCATATATAACTCACTCGTAGCCCCCAGCACTCCGACCATATCGATTTCTTTTACGTTTTCCCCAAGATCAAACGAAGCGATCTTGGTCAATGAGAAGTCCATATCATCAATGCTAGGCTTGACTATCTTTTGGCAGGGGACATCGCGGACTTTGGCATCTGTTACCGTCACAGTTTGCGAACCGTCCGAAGGACTGCTGCCTTCATACTGCACATCCAGATAATCGTGTAAAACCAGATAAAGCTTGCCTTGGGTCAATCTGGAGTTGACGTATTTGCCAGAGTATTGCCAGTTTGCCAGTAAGGTCGGCATTTGATTGGCTGCGCTCTCATACACATGAATCTTCACTTCCTGTTTTTTCGTACTGCCAATGATAATTAGTCGGTTAGCAAAGGCGTAAACCTGAAAACTTGTGACAGGGGGGATATAGTGATGATTGGTATCGACAAAACCCTCTAGCTTGATTTGCCCCAGCGGATTTAATGTCTGACGATCCAAGACCTCTAATTGATGGCTATGCATCACGTATAAATGATGGTCATTGCGCTTGACAAAGTCTGGCTCATCAACGCCTTTTTCCTGCAGGTTGGTGATTGATGCCTCACCCTCGCCAGTCGAGGAATTGTCACTTGCTGCTTCTTCGGTGGACATTTCTGGAGCCATATCGTCCACCATCGTGCGGCTGACGCCACCATGGTGCACTTGCGATTCGTAGTAGCGCATCGACGCAAACTGCTGGTTGATGTGTTCTTGCAGCATCTCACAGCTTTCATAAGTCGACATGCTCAATTGAAAGCTTTTAACAAGATTAGGATGGTAACCACTAGTTTTATTATTATTTGCCTTTGGGGTGCAAGCGCCAAGGGCTAGCAGCAAATAGATAAAATGCTTTAACGGCTGACGTTTCATTCCTGGTCTCCTGGTTAAAGTTACTCTTCCCACATAAATCAGATATTCTCATATCGGTCGCAATTCACTTACCCCGGAGTTATCGCCGCCACTTTTTGTATCCTACCGTATACACATACCAGGTGGTTTCAGTATACGATTGGAGTGAATTTCATCGTAATTTTAAGGACATAAGTTTTTTCTAAACTTTTCAGGGGTTTCTTCCGAATACAAAGACAGAAGGACGGAGAGACCATGAGTGATTCAGACAAAAGTCGTGACACGAAACTTTCGATCTATGGCTATACCGATTATAGCAAATACTTGCTGGATTATTATGAGCAACGCAAGACCAGTCACCGAGGTTATAGCTATCGGATATTTTCCAGAGATGCCGGATTTTCTTCGCCGAATATTCTAAAGCTTGTCATCGATGGGCAACGAAAAATCGGTCCCGCTTCGGTTGATAAATTTATCCAAGGCCTGGGCTTGTCAGGTCCCATGGCGGAATACTTCCGTGTTTTGGTGCAACTTAAAGACGCCAAGCATGTAGAAGACAAGAAGCGCCTGTTGCAGGTGCTGACGCGCTTGACTCCTCACCAAAAACGCCGTTTTCTCAACCCGGAAAGTATTGAGTTTTTAAGCCATTGGCTTTATCCCGTGCTGCGCGAAATGGTGGAACTGCGATCATTTTCCGACGACCCTCACTGGATTGCGCGTCGTCTGGTCGGTAGAACGACAGTAGCAGAAATATCTAAAGCTTTGAATTTTTTAAAAAAACATGGGTTTGTTCGCAAGGGCGGGGATGGTCTTTATCACGTCCAGGATGCAATGGTTTTAAGTAGTGACGAGGTGAAAAGCCTGGCTGTCAGGCAATTTCATCAGGTGATATTGCAGCAATCGAAAGAAATGTTGGAAGATCTGGACATGCAAGATCGCGAGTATGGTTCATTGATTATCAAGCTGCCCGATCATGCATTAGATGAACTCAAGCAAAAGTTGAAAAGCTTTCGCAGTGAACTTCATCGATGGGCTTTGGAACAAGAGGATTTGGAGCGATCACAAGTCGTGCAGGTCAATTTTCAAATGTATCCGCAAATGCGAAGGGCAAAAGCGTGAAGGTCTGGACAGCTAACAGGTATGGGTATGCTTTTCTTGGGTTGTGCTTGATCATTTCCTTTGGTTTGGCATGCGCTCGAGGAACTGAAGTGGGCAATGGCAATCGGGATGATGGAGGTGAAACCGTCACGGACAGGCAAGAGTCCGCCGCACCAGTAGCCGATTCTGCAGATCCAGGTAACAAATGGGTCGATTGGTTGCTAGCACCATGCGGGTCGCCACTGCGAGAAATAAATACGCAAAAACTGCAAATTGCCGGAGATCCCGACGTGTTAAGTATAGAAAGGTCAAACGGGCAAAGGCGACTGGCTTACCAAAGCTTTGCTTGGCAAGTCGAACCACTTGATGCCAGTGATTCGGACAATTTTCAAATCGTCATTCGGGACCAGGCAGGTGAGCCGTTATCAGTCGGGCATGCGGAGCGTTATGAGTGCGGTCCGGTGTTACAAACTGAGAGTCCACGGAGCCGGCAGATGCTTATCAGCAAAGATCATGTCGAAGTAACAATGCGCTGGTCCTGGTCTGAAGATGGTCAACTGATCACCCGTATTGAATGGGTATCGAGCTCGGGTCAGACGGTGAAAGTGGAAGGTTCCTTAAGGGAGGAATAAGCGAAAATCATAAAGAGATGGCAAAGGTTTTATGGCATGCAAAAAAAGTGTGAGATGAATCCTTCATCTATGCTAAATTTGAAGGGCTCATCTGAAAAAGGAGACTTTCGTGTCACAGACTTTGCCATTTTCAGCAGCCATCGTCATGACCAATCAACGTGTGCTCGCCGATCGCTTGCGCTCCCAACTGAATCAACTGGGAATTCCTTTTGTTCATACCCCGACTGATCAAGTTCATGCCCGGGAATTGCTCCTAAGTGATGATGAAGCCATTCTCATCGCTGAATGTGATGAAGTCGGTGGCATCTGTCATCAGATGCTCGAAGAATTATCCTTTACCGGTCAAAGTCGATTGAGACCGGTGATGATATTAGTTGATGAGTCAAGTCCGGAACTTAGTGCTCTGGCTTTGGATTTTTTGTGCTGTGAACAATTAAGTGCAGAAGAAGAGGATATCGAGTCTCACCTGCATAAGCTCGGTAGGCGCTATGCTCACTCGCTCAGCCTGAGGGAAAAATATCGAGCTGCGCGTTTCTTGCGTAGTTCAGACCAGCTCCAGGATGCAGAAGCATTGTTGTTAGAGCTGATAGAAAGAGAAACAGACTGCCCAGCCATTTCTGTGGAGCTAGCGGAAGTCCTGCGTGAGCAAGGGCGTTTGGATGAGTCACTTGCCATCCTGCGCGAGGCTCTCGAAGCTGATCAAAATCACCTCGCCGCCTGGCAAGCATTGGCGCAAAACTATCTGCAAAAAAAGCGCTGGGGCCAAGCAATTGATGCCTTGGAAAAAGCGTTGGAAAAAAATCCATTGCACGGCCAGCGTCGCCTGCTTCTAGCAGAAGCTTTAAGCGGGCAGGGGCAATATTCCCAGGCGATGGAACACTACCAGATCATTCTCGCCACGAGGGGCGACCATGAGGAAGCTAGCCTTGGCTTGATTATAAATGGCCTTCTTGCGGAAGAGTATGCAGCTTTAGCTCAGTCGCGGGTGCTTCAAGAGAAAGCAGCTATGCTTGCTTCACAGTGCAACCGCCTCGCATTTACGTATATGCAAGCTGAGGATTGGCAAAGAGCATTGACTGTCATGAATTTTGCCTTGCAGCAAGTCCAGAAGCAAACGCCTATCTTCGCCAAAATAGCCTTCAATCTTGGAGTGATTTTTCACAAGCAGGGAGAGAAGGAAGCTGCTTGTCGCTGCTTTGCCCTAGCTGCCGTCATCGATCCTAACTTGGAGAAAGCAAAGTCCAACTGGCTTGCCGCTGCTCATCAATGTACGGATTTTGACTTGCCGGAGCCAAGCGAGGCGATCCGTTCCCTGCTGACAGGGGAGCCATTGGCAATTAGCGAGAGCTGGCCAATGGAACTCCAAGAAGTCGCTGCTGCTCAACAAATCCTTTGAGGCGAACCTCGCTTATCTGACCAGCAGCGCAGTTATAGCCACTGGCAGCGCAGACCTCAATGTAATTGGAAGTGTAGCCCAGCCGGCGATTTTGTTCGTCGGTGCGGTTTTCCCAAAGGACGGTGACGGTGCTACCAATAAATGGCCGCAGGTACTGTTCCCTGAGTTGCTCTGATAGCTGACGCAAGCGGTCGGTGCGCTGCTTAATAGTGACCGATTCCAAATGGCCGGGCATTTTCGCTGCTGCCGTGTTCGGCCGCTTGGAATAAGGAAAAGCGTGCAAATAATTTAAACCCACTTCCTGAATGAAGTTTAAGGTATGGTCGAAGTCTTCATCCGTTTCCGATGGAAAGCCGGGTATGACGTCGGCACCAAACATGGCCTGTGGGAAATACTGGCGAGCCATTGCGATGTTGTCCGCGTATTGCTCGCTGCTATAAGTACGGCGCATGAGTTTCAAGATGCGATCATGGCCTGATTGCAGAGGCAAGTGGAAATGATCGCAGAAAAGCTCACGGCGCTGGTGTAGGATCTGCAATAGTTCTTCGCTCAGCTCACGCGGTTCCAGCGAAGATATCCGAATACGAACCATATCGTCCCAGTCGAGCAATTCTTGCATCAAGCGAGCCAAACTTGGAGCTTTGCCCGGCGTAAGGTCAGCGCCATAGTCGCCAATGTGAATCCCGGTAAAGACCAGTTCTTTGACGCCAAGATCAATCAGGCGCCTGACCTCATGTTTGACCTGATCTGCCGCTACACTGCGCGAGGCACCGCGGGCGTAAGGTATCAGGCAGTAGGTACAAAAACCATTGCAGCCATCTTGGATTTTCAAAAACGCTCGTGTCTGATTCGAATCTGCGTGTAAGAGGTTCAAGGATGTTTTAAAATGACCTTGCTTGTTTTCCTTGACCGGTTGGATACCAACTGGCAGCTTATGAGCAATGTTCGTGCCTTGTTGCTTTTGCAGAAAGGCCGCGTGTGTTTGTTGAACCATTTGATCCTTGATCTCGTTGGGGAAGACCAAATCCACTTCACGCATGTCTACTAGTCGCTGGGAGTCAGTCTGAGCATAACATCCAGTCGCCACAATCAGAGATTCAGGATTTTCACGTCGAAAACGCCGCAAAAAATAACGCGCCTCTTTATCGGCATTATGTGTCACACTACAGGTGTTTAGGATGGAAATTGCGGCATCGCGTGGGTCATCGACAAGTTTATAGCCGATAGCCTTGAACTGATTTTCGAGGGCGTGTGTGTCGTAAGTATTGACTTTGCAACCCAATGTTTTGATATACACGGATGCCATAATTTGTTCCTTTATTTTTCATCGGCTACAACCGATGGAATAGCTGCAAGTCCATTAATATCACCTGATGTGATGAATACATCATAACGTCACGGTGAGGCTTGTTTTTACGGAATCATGGCTCTTTTTGCAAGATGAGTCTTTCTGTTGTTTTATCATTAGCTTAACTCAGAGGCGGGCAGCATTGCCGCTTGGTCTCGCAGAGAAGCTAGAGTAATATGAATGGGTCATCGACCACAGACGACCTACCGGCTTCAGGGAGAGGCGATGTTTGCGAACTATGGGTTCTTTCTACTCTTTTTGTGTTTCATCATTTGTAGTTATGGTTTTTTGGCGTCAATAGGTGCAGCAAAGTGGCGGCATAAGCGTCTTTATCGATCCTCGAAAATGGCATTGACGATGACCGCTGTGCTTTGCGTATTAGCGGTAGCTCTTCTCGTATGGTCATTCTTCCAACGCGACTACTCGATCGCTTACATTATGAAGAATTCCAGTAATGACCTGCCAGCAATTTTCACCTTTACGGCGCTTTGGTCATCTTTGGAAGGCTCTCATACGTTTTGGACGATGTTGCTGGCGATCGTCGGCGCAATTGCCGTTTGGACCCCATCCAAAGATAATGAACATATCATGCCTTACGTGGCCGCATCGTTTCAGGCTGTCCTTGCCTGGATGTTTTATTTAGCGATCACGCACTCGGATCCCTTTGTTTGGCAGTTACCAACGCCAAGTAACGGCCGGGGAATGAACGAGCTTTTGCAAAACCCTTACATGGCCATTCACCCGCCTATGCTGTTTTTAGGATATGTCTGCCTGGGCGTGCCTTTTGCTTATAGTATGGCAGCCCTTTGTTACGGCGATATCACCGAAGGTTGGTTGAAAACAGTGCGTCGCTGGAATTTATTTGCTTGGGTCTTACTCACTGCTTCGATCACTCTTGGCGGCCGATGGGCTTACGTCGAACTTGGTTGGGCCGGCTACTGGGCGTGGGATCCTGTAGAAAACTCAAGCTTTCTGCCGTGGTTGATGAGTACTGCTTTAATTCATTCTTTGTTGGTTCAGGATAAGTTAGGTCATTTAAAAAGGCTCAGTATCATATTAGGTATCCTGGGATTTTTCTTGACCTATTTTGGAACATTTTTGACCCGTTCAGGCGTTGTTTCCTCAGTGCATTCGTTTGCTGAATCACCCATCGGGCCAAATTATTTAATGTATTTGAGTGGTTTTATTCTGGTTTCGACAGCTATTTACGCTTTTCGTGCGCCCTCCATCTTGCCTGCTGATACGAATAAGGTTTGGGGTGTGTCCAAAGAGTCTGCATTGGTCGTGACCCAGTTTCTGGTAATCTCGTTTGCTGCTATCGTTTTTGTCGGAACGATGTTTCCAATAGTTTCGGAAGCGATTACCTCGCAGCGGATATCAGTGCAGCAACCTTATTTCAATACCTTCGCACCGTGGGTCGGGCTTGGCTTTATCGTCATGATAGCGATCGGCAATCTGATGCATTACCAGACCCCAAAAATGCCGGGGGCGAAGAAAGTTATCCTGATCTCTGCAGCGACTGCCATACCTATGACTGTGGTTTTAGCTTACTTCGGTAGTATTTGGACGACGACCGGTATCTTTGCTTATTACGCGCAAATTGTAGGCTTTTATTTATGTTCATGGTCGATAGGTTGTATTTTTGGAGATTTCTACCTGAAGCTGAAAAATGTTCGGTTTCAATATAAATTATTTTTTAGTCGCAATCTGGCCTATGTCGGTGGTTTTATCGCTCACTTAGGAATTTTGATAGCTATCATCGGTTTCTTAGGCAACTACCGTAGCCTTGAGAAAAAAGTCACCTTGCTACCAAGTCAGTCGACTGAATTATTTGGATACCAATTTCAACTTGGTCGCGGCATAGAAATGGAAACAAATAAAAATGCAACGCTGTTCATAGCACCGTTGACTTTGACCCGCGACGGTAAAACTTTGGATGTCATGAAGCCGGCACAGGCTGTTTATCCAACGAAAACAGATCAGACCTTTAATGAAATTGCAGTTTATAGTGAACTTTGGAACGATGTCTATGTTGTACTCGCAGATTTTGATCGGGAAACAGGGGCGAGAGTCACCTTCCAATTACATATCAATCCGACGGTTAAGGTGGTATGGATCGCCATTATCCTGATGTGTATCGGCGGACTGGTTGCCATGTTTGACCGATTCCGGGGTAATCGCTCGCGTGATGTTGTTGCGAGTCAATGGGAGGTGGAGCGATGAAAAAACCATCGGCTATGATTTACGGACTATTATCCTTTATTTTTTGCGGCTTGTTTGCGTTGCAGGTAGGAATGCCAAGGCTTTTCGCCGAAGAAGAGATCGATGAGGCATTTTTCTACAGCGTTGCTCAAGAGCTTCGCTGTCCCACCTGTACGGGTTTAAGTGTTCTTGATTCAAATGCCAGCTTTTCTGAGCAAATCAAAGCTCAGGTACGGCAGCAGATTCAGGAAGGGAAAAATAAACAGGAAATCCTTGATTTCTTTGTTGAGCGCTATGGACTTTGGATTTTGCGGGAGCCGCCAAAGGAAGGTTTTAACCTTTTGGCCTGGCTTCTACCAACTGCCATACTTATTTTTGGTCCGATCTTGATTTGGTTTTTTGTCTGGCGCAAGCGTGTACAAATTGAATCTTTTGGTGTGCGCAGTGTCGACTCGATTGTGACGGAAATGAATCAGCAGTTAGATGTGCTGCGAGGAGGCAAGACACTATGATTGGATTGGCAATTCTTACTGCAGTACTTGTCGTCGCCATCCTATTTACACCTTTTGTTTGGGGGGAGGGTGGTCATCTGCAGGCTGCCTCATCCGTCAATTCATTAGAAAAGCTAGAAGCGATGCGCACAGCCATACTGAAACGCTATTTGGAAGATGAAACAGCATTTGAAAAGAATCGTCTGGGGCAAGTGATGTGGCAGCAGCGGCGGCAATATCTGGTTAATCGTTATGTTGATGCAACCAGACGATTAGACTATCTGCGCCACTTGGAAAAGCTCAGCAGAGAACAACAATCCTGAAAAATATTCCCTAAGGAGGCCGAGTTGAGTCAGTCCATGAAACTTATATCGTGGTGTATCCTTTCGTTTTTTGGCGCAAGTCAAGCAGCAGCAGAAGTCGTTGTTCGAGATCGGCATATTATGATTCTTTATCCCGGTGTCGACGCGATATGGGGAAACTACCTCTTTATGATCAGTAACGAGAGCGAAGAGGCGATCAGGCATGAAATGGATTTGATTTTACCAAAAGAGACCATAGACTGGCAGGCACAAGATAGCTTATCAGCTAGTGATATCGTTCTTGCTGAAGGTGGGGGCCTGCATTTGAATAAAATGATCCCACCCGGAAATCACTTGCTGTCTGTTGGTTTTAAAATTCCCGCTTCAGGCGGCGTGGCACCGTTAACAGTGGAGGCGAGCTTCGATATCGGTCAGCTGGGTCTCTTCATTGGTGATCAGGATCTCAGCCTGCAAGCGGATGGATTTACGGTGCAAAAAAATGTACCCTTCTCCGGACGTTCCTATGATACCTATACCATGGACGATGTGGCAAATGGTACAGTCATGCAAGCTGCGATACATGGAGTGCCCGAAGGGCGAGGGCGATTTTGGGCGATCGGTGGTGTGGTGGCGGCCGTCTTATTTGGACTAGGAGGCTTTGCAGCCTATCGTACCCATCCAAAAACGGACGGAGCGAGTACGGAAACTGAGGTTTTGAGTTAATGCCTGGTTGGCTGAAATATTTATTAATTGCCATTGGTTTGGTGCTTTTTGTGATTCGCGGGGGCATTATGGTTTTGATGCCGCTGCTGCGCTTTGCAATTCCCGCCTTATTGATTTATGGTGCCTACTATTTGATTAAGACTCATTTACTGGCTGGTAAAAAAGACAAGGAAGAACCCACAAAAATGAGGAGCTCTTCATCAAGTCAAACTATCGTGATTTGCGCCCACTGTGGGCAAGAAGAAGGTCGCAGTCACGATTGTCCTGCTAAGAAGACTTTTTAAGGCGATAAGCGCCTTTTTCATCGACAAGAAAGATGCGGCTTCGATCCTGATCTTTTTGTGAATCAAGTGATTGATAATGAGCTATGGATCGACTGACATCTTCCACAAAAGGCTTGAATATCAGCGGGTCATAGTCGCGATCAGCATTACTTTCCATTATAGCTAAAGCTTTTTCCGGCTCATAAGCCTCCTTGTAGACGCGCTTCATGAGTAGTGCGGAATACACATCGGCAATGCTGACAATTCGGGCAAATTCATGAATGCCATTGTCTTGTTCTTCTTTGCGTCCTGCTTTGCCATGGGGATAACCAAAGCCACAGAATTTTTCATGATGCTCTAAGGCGACGATCGTCACCTCATTTTCGATAGGAGCGCCCTGCTCAATTGCCTTCATTAATTCATCATGACCCAGATGAGTGTGTGATTTCATGACATCAAATTCTTCGTCACTAAATTTGCCTGGCTTATTGAGGATGTGCTGAGGAACACATGTTTTGCCAACGTCGTGGTACAAGCCCCCCAAGGCGATCAGCTGTGATTGATCACGCGATTTATGCAAAATTTTTTTTGAAATCACGGCAGAAATCATGGCAACAGCAGCACTATGGTCATAAAGAGTTGGGTCAGCAAGAACCATCCGGCTCAAAGTACCAATTGCAATTTCGCTTTCCATCAGGTTATCGACGAGCCGGGACGCGCTTTCTTGCACCTCCAAGGCGACTTGACGATTGATGCCACCTTTGATGATCATCTGACTTGCATTGGACAAATCGCTGAAAAGATGCAGAGTTTTCTGATCTAAACTGGGATCTTTACTGAGTAAGGCCTTAATTTTTTTGTCACGTACTTTTTCTATAGTCTGTTGAAAAGCAGCATAATGGCGTTTTTCTACACAAATTTCGATATTTTCGTATTCTCTGTGTCGAGAGGCGATAATTTTAGATACCAGCTCGTGCGAAAACTCGCTGGCTTTAATGTATTCGATCATCTGTTCAGAGACTTGGAAATATATACTGAAAGAAATATCCTGTACTTCATATAGATAATGGAATAGCTCCAAACTTATCGGAATAAACTTATTGCGATTTTTGTCATTCAACGGGAATATATGACAACGTTGACGGGTTTCTTCGGAAATAACATACTGGCGATGGTTGCTTGGCATGGAGTTCCTCATGACCATAGGAAATTCAAAATTTGATCGGTTAAAAGCTGGAGGAACTGAAGTAAGCTTTGAGGTAAGGATAAATAAAAAAAGCCCAGGGCTGATCGCCCTGGGCAAACGGAGAATGCTCTGTAGTTATCGATGCCAACGCTGAGACGGATCATCACTTTGTGATGGATCATCATCCGATTGCCCAGCATCGTCGTCGTCGTCATCATCTGGTTGGCATGGATCGTTTCCGCAAGGATCGACACATATGAGCTCACCAGTATATTCGTCTTCGTAGTACTCTTCGCAAGGCTGCTCCTCACAAGCTTCGTCACCTACAGTACATGGATCAGGATTATTTGGATCTTGTGGGTCTCCAGGGTTTTCTGGATCAGTGGGATCAGCAGGATCACTAGGGTTTGGATCGTTTGGATCTTCGCTTGGGTCACAGCCTTTATCATCATCACAGATAATCACGGGTGGAGCTGTCTTGCCACCTTTGGAACGGCTACCAGAGAATTCGGCTCCGTTACAAGAAATTAAACTTAATAAAAATAGTAACTTAGTTAATGATGCGAGATTTTTCATGATTGTTTTCCTCATCAGCTTTTGGAATCCACAACTACAGATTTAAATAAGAAGATCTAACTGGACTTATGAGTTCAAGGCCAATAAGACGTGCCATATTTCTCATACTATGTTTGGTATGTCAAATAAAAACTGTAAAAGTGACATATTTTTGTTCTACACTACTCAACTGAAGGCATTTTTCGCTTTTAAAACAATAGATTAACCTGTTCTTCCTGCGGCCATTACGTGCAGGTCCAGGCATGCTTTTTGGTTGTCAAGTTCTCTCAAACATTACAGAATGTTGGAATTCTCCACGGTGTTCCGACCATCCGTATTGCGGCAACACCATTCCCAATTCCACATAGCGAGGAGGCAATTTGAAACGAATAACTCTGATCGGAGTGGCGATTCTCATCCTGATGGTGATCATCGGACTTGTTACAGCTATGAATTTAGGCGAGAAATCACCTATTTATGTATCTGGAAAGGTTGTGATTCCCGAGAAATTGATGGATCGCGCCGAGCGCATCGAAAACCTCTTTGTCATTATCTACGATCTTGATTCCCCTATGCCAATGCCTTATGGAGCGATGCGCCAGCGCTTAGGCCCAATTATCGCCAATGGGCAGAATGAGATTGATTTTTTTGTGACCGTAGAAAAGCTGCAAGTCATGCATGAAATGGCACCGAAACCTCGTAGAATGCGGGTTAAAGTCAGACTTGATTTGGACGGCATGGGCGGACGCGATGAGCCGGGAGATATTACAGGTGAGCTGGAAGAGGTTAATTTTGGCACGTCCGGTGTGACGATCACAGCCGATCAATATATTCAGGACTAATAACTTTACGGTACCGCATCTTCGGCTTGTAAAAGTACTTGGGCTTCCGAACCCTTTAGTCGAGTTAAAAGCTTTTGCTGGGAGCTTCCCTGAGGGCAGAGCCAAGAATCCCAGTCTGAGCGATCGAGTGGTATCGGACAACGATCATGCCCGGCGCGTTCAACTTCTATAGGAGGTTCGCCGGTAATGATGGCAAATGAAGCGAAACCTTGTGATTCGTCGGCGGCCCGCCAAATATCATAGAGTACAGGAACTGTGATGAGTGCCTTGTCATTTCGGTGAAAATATATAACTTTTTTTTTCTTGGTCTTGTCGTCAATGACCCATTCAAAAAAACCTTGAAAAGCCAATAGGCCATGTTTTTTGCCGAAAAGCTTTTTCCATATTTGTCGGTTCATTAATCCGTCTAAGCGGGCATTATAAAGGTTATACTGATTAGGAACTTCTTTTTCAGTTCCTGCCGGGCGCAAGCGATAACGCATGGGAATGATGGTTGGGTTTTGATCTTTCATCACCACGACGGGAGCAAAGTAGTAGGGATATATGCGGGGATGATCAGCAAGGGGGCGAAAGGTTTTAGGATTTTGCTGTGAAAGTTGGTGATAGCGATTAAAGGCTTGTTCATCAGGTTTTGCCTGAAAATGTAGTTCGAGGGCTTTCAAATCTTGCTCTATCATAACCGAATAACACATGGTTTAAGTTATCCTTTCCAGTCATCCATTAGGGACGAGTTTTTACCTAAAGCGCGGACCGTGTGCTTTCGTATTAATTTTCGACGCAGGAGAATTGCATGAAGCCTTCAGCCGCTGCAAAACTATTAGGGTATTTGAAAAAAGAACTGCAACGCTCGCTCCAGCATCTTAAAGCACCTGGACACCCTAGACCTTATTATATCAGCTATTTATTTCGAGAAACTCAGAGCTTTGTTGTATGGGGGCGCTATGGCGCCATATTTCACCAGCAAAAAGACTGTAAACGACAGTGTTATGCGGATGTACGTGTTGGAAGCTATCGCTTTGACCATGTCACGAAAGGTGGGCTCAGTGATAATTCAGAAGAGTCCGAGTCTTATGAGCTTACTGAAATGCCCCTGGATGATCACGAAGACGGATTGCGCTTTGCTCTCTGGCGCTTGACTGATGCGAAATATCGGGAAGCTGTCGCTCGTTATCATGGTCGTAAATCACGCAATGTCAGTTTTCTGGATGAGAATCGCGGACTGCCTTCATTTTGTCGGGCCAAGGCGGAAAAAACTGTGATTCCCATCAGAAATTTTAAAGTCGATGAAAAATATTGGCTGCAGTTTATAAAAAAAGCGAGTTTGGTTTTTCGTCCTTATATGAAAATTAAAAACTCCTACTGTGAAGTTTCGATGCAGCTTGTGACAAAAATCTTTGTCAGCTCTGAAGGTGTGGAACGAGCCTGGCAGGAACCAGTCTACAGTGTATCTGCATATATGTGGTTTCATACGAATAAAGCCAACCAAGATCTTTCCATCGTCCATCATGTTGTCAACCCAGGTGAGTTGCCAGATCTTGCAAGCTTCAAGCGTGAAATTAAACAAAAAATAGATCTTATCTATGCTATGGAGCAAGGCGATGAAATGAGCTCTTACAATGGCCCCGTATTGATGGCGCCAAGGCCGGCTGGCCTTTTCTTGCACGAGGTCATGGGGCATCGATTGGAGGGGAGTCGACTTTTGTCCGATTCCGAAGGCAGAACGTTTAAGGACAAAATCCAACAGAAAATCATGCACAGTGATTTGTCGATCTATGATGATCCGAGAATGAAAAGCTTTGCTGGACAAACTCTGGTTGGTCACTATCCGTTTGATGATGAGGGAAGTCCGGCCAAGCGCGCTGTATTAGTTGAAAAAGGTGTACTCAAAGGCTTTTTGACAACTCGCAGTCCACTGAAAAAAACAGGGCACCAAACAAACGGCCACGCTCGCAATCACTCGCATGAAAGGCCGATCAGTCGTATGGCAAACCTTGTGATTGAAAGCCACAGTCAGCATACTTGGCAAGATCTAAAGCGCATGCTGGTGGAAGAAGTCAAACGGCGAAAATTAAAATACGGCATTATCCTGGTGGATGTGGAAGGGGGAGAAACGGAAACTGAGGCATATGATTTTCAAGCGTTTATGGGAGAAATTACAGTTGCTATCAAAGTGTACCCAAACGGCAAAGAGAAATATGTGCGCGGAGTCGACTTTGTAGGAACACCCCTAGGCAGTTTATCGAACATACTTGCAGTTGGTAAGGATTACGAGGTCGATAACGGATTCTGTGGCGCTGAATCCGGAACGGTTCCAGTTTCAACGGTTTCACCGGCACTTTTGCTGTCTAATCTGGAGCTTCAGGTCAAAGACCCTTCCAAGGTAACTCAGTATGCCTTACCCTTACCGTGGGCGAAAATAAAAACGAAGGAGCGTTAACTCAGGCTGGTGATACCGAGTCGATCGAGGAATATCTGCCGGTTCTTGCTTGGCAGACGCACGCTGAGCGTGATCTCGGCGGCATAATCGACAGAAACTATGCTGCCCTCCAGTTTGTTCAACTGATAGTCGAGCTGCTGCTTCAATTCATAAGGGATCACTATGTCGATCGTGTCGAGTGGAATAAGGTCTTCAATCTCGCCGGTTTCCAGTGCTTCCTTGGCCGTTGCACCATACGCTCGGACGAGGCCTCCAGCACCTAGTTTAGTGCCGCCAAAATAGCGGACGACGAAAATCACAATATTCATGATATCGCGCCCTTCAATGTGGCTCAAAATCGGTCGACCGGCTGTGCCTGAGGGTTCGCCTGCATCCGAGCACCTGATGTGCAAGCCGCTGGCATCTTGAATGCGATAGGCGAAGGTCACGTGGCTGGCATCCCGATACTGCTTTTGGACGATATCTTGCAAATCCTTGAGTTGATCAAGGTTTTCACAAGGATACGCCAGCCCAATAAACCGGGAACCTTTTTCAATGAGTTCGACCTGGGATGGAGACTTGAACCTTTTTTCAGGCACGATCACTCGTCACATCGGAAGGAATTATGCACCGAGCTTTCTGATCTGCTTCATCAGACGCTTACGAGCTGCCGCTTCTTTCTTTTTCTTGCGAATAGAAGGCTTTTCATAATGCTGCCGCTTTTTCAGTTCCGAAATAGTTCCGGCTTTTTCTACTTGTTTTTTCAATACTTTCAATGCTCTTTCAACATTGTCACCGTCTTTCATGCGAACACCTGGCATTCAACTCCCCTTTTAATCTAAGGTAAACAGTCCATACATAGTATGGGAAGACTTATTTCCCTGTCAAATGAATCTCGTGTGCGAGAACGCCGCCGAGAACTCCCGCCACTTTAATGGAATCATCGTCATGAGGCTAGGAAAACCTTTGTTAGATTTTACTGGTCGAAGATTGATATGTCATAATAACCAGCTAGGCTGGTGGTTTGGCTTGCTCGAAGTCACTAAAGTCAGGTTTGACTTTTAAGGCTTTGCCAAGTCGTTCGTGATATTCGACAGCGCTGATCTCTTTGGCGCCCAAACGTGCTAAGTGAGGGATTAAAAACTGCACTTCCAGCAGCTGAAAGCCATTACTACGCAGGTGCTCGACCAAAAAATACAAGGCAGCTTTTGAGGCATCCGCAACGGTATGGAACTTTGACTCCGCAAAAAATGCACCGCCCAAGGCGACGCCATAGACTCCACCAGCCAGTTGGTCGTCGTGCCACACTTCCAAGGAGTGCGCGTAGCCGTCGCGATGAAGCTGGGTATAGGCTTCGCGGATTTCGCGGTTAATCCATGTTTCCTCACGAGAAGCACAACCTGCAATAACTCCGGCAAAATCCTTATCAATGGTTGCGGTAAAAACTCCTTTGCGCAATGTGCGACGCAGCGAACGCGAAACATGGAATTGATCTAACGGAATTATGGCGCGAGGATCTGGGTTGAACCAGCAAATTTCTTCAGTTTGTGGGTGAGGCATGGGAAAGAAACCGTTGGTATAGGCGACGAGCAAAATATCAGTGTTAAGACGCTTCATGCGATCATTCATACTTATAGTCAAATTGGTTGAGAAGGTTTTCCACCCAGCAATTGGCTTGGTTTATGAGTTCATATAGCCGAGACTTTGCAAAAAGGCGAAAGAAATCTTTAATTCTGTTGCTATCTTTTGGCGTCATTTAACCTCTGGTGCGGCTTTCTTGTGCAGCCAGTTGGCTTGATTTGCGACTCTTGTCGAGGTATGCCTTTAGTTTAACTGAAATCGTGAGACACAGCCAATAGAAGCGCGACGAAGTTTTTCCTGAGATCTGAAAAAGGATGAAAAAATCATGGATTATGGTTTGATTGTGGACTTGGAGACGACGGGTATCGATCCCCAAAAAGATGAAATTATTGAGATCGGACTGATTGAATTTGGCGTGGAAGAGGGGAGAAAACCATCTATCACGAATATGTATAGTGCCCTTGCGCAAGCATCAAAGCCGCTTTCTGTGGAAGTGCAAAAAATTACCGGATTGGATGACAGGATCTTGTCCGGCCAATCGATTGACTGGCAATTGGTCAGTCAATATTTTGATCGCGCTTCTCTCTACATTGCTCACAACGCCAATTTTGATAGAGCCTTTCTGGAAAAAGTTTTTTCACCTGATTCCTGGTCTGGGCAGTGGGCTTGCTCAATGCGGCATGTAGATTGGGAAGCTCATGGCTTCCGCACACGGTCCTTGAATTATCTCGCGGCTGATCATGGCTTCGTGAACTCTTTTGCCCACCGTGCCTTATTCGATTGCGCCACGACCTTTCGCCTGATTGAGCCGTATTTTGATGAGTTAGTTAAAAGGTGCATGATGAAAGAAATGCGTCTTCTTGCTGTGCAGGCACCGTTCGAAGCTAAAGATATGCTCAAATCTAGATTCTATCGCTGGGATCCGGAGAAACGCGTTTGGTATAAAGATGTTTTTGAGGACAAATTGGAAGACGAGCGCAGCTTTTTGGAAACTGAAATTTATCATGGCAGATCCCGTCATGAAGAACTGCCAATCAACTGAATAGCTCTTTCACAAAAAGTCCCCTCAGCGGGGACTTTGCTCTTTACTTAGATTTTGCAACGGCTGATTTTAGTGCAGCTCCCGGGCGGAAGACGGGAACGGTGCGCGCAGGAATCTTGATTTCTTCACCGGTTTGCGGATTGCGGCCAACTCGAGCTTTTCTTTTAGAAGTTGTAAATGTGCCGAATCCTACCAGGCGGATGCCTTCTTTCTTTTTGATGTTCTTTTCAACGATACCTGTAAAGGCAGTCAGCATACGCTCTGTATCAGCCTTGGTAGCACCGGTTTGTTTGGCAATAGCATCAACGAGTTCTGAACGATTCATAGTCAGGTATCCTCCTGAAAGAGTTGTTTTGAGCAATGTATGCAAGGATCAAAATTACAATAACTTTAAATTTTGACATTCGCAAGTTTTTACAAAGCCTCAAATGCCCTGCCGATCAAAAAAGGCGCGTTTTATGTGAGGAAGGTTTGGCGATACGTGCTAATGAAATAACTTGTCAGCTTAAGCTTAGAATGGATCGTTGTTCTCCTTGATGATCAGGCCTTCCCTCGAAAACTGTGCAGACAAAGAATCATGGTGCAAGGGCTCACCTGGATCAAATTTACCGAAATCATCGATTCCATATCGAACCAGCAAGCTGATATTCGACTTCATGAATTCCTGCCATGAACTAAAATGATCAATATCTGCAGAGGCAGGATAGAACATGATTTGATTCACATCCTTAAGAAAGATACGGGTAATGGCGATCGCTCGAAGATGCTCGCTCAGGTTAATTTTACAACCAGGCGCAAGGCAGACACCGATACCGTAGAGTAGATGGGAGCTCATGTGCAAGTTTTTAAAGGCTCCCAGGCGCTGGCAGAAGCGATCCCATAAGGGAACTTCATCGCCTGTATAAGGAACGACGATTTCAGCTTTAGCGATGGTTGGGATACCAGTCTTGTGAAAATTGGCATGGATTTTTCGAATTTCGGAATGTGTCAGGTCCTGTTCGGTTTCTCCAGGCGAGCTACTAGCAAGCTTCAAGCCATATCTTGCCAATTCGCCTATAAGTTCCTGTAAATCTATTTGTTCTTGAATGGCTTTTTGCCAAAAAGATTTCAGCCCTGAAATGGAGAAAGACAATTCGGGATGCTTGGCATGAATGGCCGCTAGTTTTTCGATAAAATTTTGAAAGCTGACATCGGTCCAATCCTTTGTTTGACTGAAGTCAAATTCGGCTTTTATATGACGTGACGATGGGAGCTCAAGGAGGCGGTCGCAATAGTCATGGATCGATTCTGCCGACAGGGTTATCCCATGATCTTTGTGTCGGTACAAAATCGCGAATCTTTTTAACTGCTGCCGGATCGATTGGGTGCATTGACCGAGAGAGTAAAGAGAAGCTGTATAAGCCAGATGGATGGCTTCTTCTTCACTTAAACTGTCGCCTTTGTCTGCTTTATATAACAGTAATGGTGCCGACTGCTTTAAGTTTACAAAAGAATAATGATTGTCTTCAAACCGATGTCTCAGTTGAATGCGTCCTGTTTTTCTAAATTGTCGAAAATCTGCTAATACTTGCGACCATATCGATCGATAAATACTTAAATTGGGGTCTCTAAAATCTGCTAGCTCCAAGGGGCGGTCTGTGAAACGAAATGTTTTGCTAATTCTCTCCATTCCCATCTGGCTAAATAAGCTGAGGTAGGGAATCACTGCAGGGCTGGAAACGAGCTCAAAACAACGGATGTCGCTCAGATAACAGCGGCTGATGGCAACGACCTTCAGTGCGTGTTCCAATGAACCAGGATCTAAATGTGGGGTGGATGAATAAAAGCAGCATCTTACTAATACGGCTGTTTCTTCTTGAACCGTGCGAATCAATTGTAAGGTCCGAATCAAATCCTCACCTGAAACTGCTAAATCAATCATGACAGACGTCTTAAGGCCGGCTTCTGCAACAGCGTGCAGCATTTCAAACCAAATATGTTTTTCCAATTTATCAGGCGAGTTTCTAGGGTCGAAATCACAGCTGAGTTTACTTGCCCGAATCTCTTGATATCCAGCACGGGCAATTTCATTTAAAATTTCTCGAAGTGGCGTTGCAGTGAGTTCCGCCAAAGTCTTGATTTCGTGGACGGAAAAGCAGCTTAAGGCTGGCTGTTGATGACTTTCGTGCCATAATCGACCGAGGTGGATGTTTTGTCGCCAGTCGTGGTTCATCGGTAAATTCAGCGCAAGTGAATTTAACCAATTTCGATAGTCGGAGTTATGGGAAGCTCGATGGATTTTGTTGTAAGTTTCCAACAAATAATCAAGATGTGCCGCTGTCATGAGAGGGATTTCCAGCTCAAAGAAAAGTTCGGCTGTTTCTCGTTGGGAACTAGTCAAAAAGTTTTGGACATGTGATCCAAGGTCAAATAATTGGCTATTTGTCCACAGGTAAAGTAGTGCAGAGTGATCCAATCGATCGCCGCGCGATAAATTTTTGAGGATCTCTTCAGTTTTCAATGAAATGTCTCCCTGTACCCACGCTACCCGTCGACTAGAAGCTTTTGACAGCTAAAGGTCCGACCATTTGAACCCTTTTTGATTCTGTCGACATGTAAAATATAAAACTTTGCTGAGAAATTTCCTATTTTGTACACCAGCTCGGAGGATAGCAAAAGTTTTTTTTTTGAATTGGTCAGTGTATATGTCTGTAATAAAAGGATAATAATGAATCTTATCGATTCATTACAGTTATACTGAAGGCGTCGCAGAACTGCTACCCTCCTTTTTTGTCACGCCAGGAAAGGCGGCAGAGCTTCTGCGGTCAGAGAGTCTGATTCAAGTTGAATATGTAGTTTTGTTTCAAATTTTGTCGTTATTCTTTACCCACTATAAGCCGGCCCATTAAAACAGATCATCCACATGGAGAGTCGATGGATCAGGTAAAGCAGGCAGCCGTTCTAGCGGTGAGGTGCCCGTCTTTTCTAATTGAAATGCAACATAATAGCTTAATACTTTTTTAACATAATTTCGGGTTTCTCGGAACGGGATGTATTCGACAAATTCATCGACTTGACAAGTGTTACAACCTTGCAGCCATCGGTAGACGGCGTGAGGTCCAGCGTTATATGCAGCTATCGTTAAGAATGTGTTTCCCTGGAATGCCTCATTAAGCATCTTAAAATAGAGACTGCCATAGACGATACTAAGAATAGGGTCCCCTAAATGATCCAAGTGAAAATCGTGATCGCCTGCAATCGATGCAAGCTTCATCGCTGTATATGGCATGAGCTGCATGATGCCCCTTGCGCCAACAGAAGACATTGCCACCGGATTAAAGGCACTTTCTGCCTTCATCAGAGCATATAGAAGGTAGGGATCCAGTTCGAGATTGTTGGCAATGATACTGACCTCTTCTTGAAAAGGTAAAACCTTTTTTTGTTCCTTCATCTGCCCAATGCTGATGCTGGCAAGTGCTGTTGAAGGTAAAGAAAAGTTAGCGCTGTTACTGGCAAGTAAATGTTCTTGTTTGATATCTTGCTGGTCTAACTCGGCAATTTGATAAGGACTGGCACCGATTTCTTTGGCAATAAAATATTCAAAATCAAAGCCAAGACTTAATTGTTGGAATCGATCCAATTCAATAGTATTTGGAATTTCTTTTCGTTCTTGTCTAGCTTTTAATAAGGACGAATAATAATGCCTGGTATGACCAGTAAATAGACTGTCTGGATCAATATCAAGTTTTTTGATGTCACCTTGTTGAAGCGTGGTCCAATATAAGTGGGAGTCAGGGCTACGCTGGTCTTCAAAAAATACGTGAGAATGCTTTTCAAGTATCGCTAAAGCGTCTTTTGATTTTTGCCCCTTGCTCAAACTCCAAAAGGTATACCAGCGAAGCCGATAGTGATCGTTGACGTTTCGTACCTTTTGATAAGCCTGGGCAGCTTCCAGATATTGGCCATCTCGCATCAAGTTTGTAGCATAAGATTCGAGAAAGAAAGCTCCAATATCATTTTTATCGGTGATGTGTTTTTTGAATTCATCTATAGATTCTGCATAATATCCCGATTCACCGAGAATATGAGCTTTCCAGAGTCCGCCCTGGATTTTCATAAAAGAACTTTCCGATTCCGTAGCCATGGACTCAGCCAGTTGCAAAGCTCGATCATGTTCGTTTAAACGCAAAAGGAAGCGTATTTTTTCAAAATCTGTTAATAATCGAGCGCCTGATCTTAGTGAAATGCGTAATGGTTTTTCTAATTGTGCCAATATTAATGCTTTACGCTCTGGATCGATGATCGAATTCAAATGGATCTTACGGAGAAAATTCAGTGTCATCGCATAATGGCTAAGCTGAGAATTCTCATTAATGCTGACTAACTCCTCAAAGGCCCAAATCGCTTCTGGACTAAGAGGGTAGCGGGACGCGAGATTTTCAATGCTACGTAAATATTTATTAGGTTGGTTCGTAATTTTCAAAATCATGCAAAATTGTTTGAGATATTTGTCCTCGACTGCAAAGCGAGGAATCTTGTTTTGATAATTTTCAAATGTTGCCAGGTATCCATCATAGTCTTTGACTTTAAGATGATAATCAAGCAACATTTCAAAACTTGATTTGAGCATTTTCCAAGGTAAATGATGATTTTCGGTCAAAAGCTTGAGCTCTCGAATCAAGTCGGTAGTTTGGCTTTTATGGTAGTACATGATGCGAAAAAAAGCCGCTGTCGCCGCCAGGTAACGATCTTCCGCAAATGGATCTTTTAACTCCATTGCTGTTGCCAGATACTGCTGAGAAAGACGCGGATTGTTGCGATTATGAAACACTGCAAGTGACAGGCTTGCAGCAACCCGACTTTCCAAATCGCTCGAATTGAGAAAAATATCCTCTAATTTCTCAATATTCTTTGCTTTCTCATCTTCAAGTTGCAAAATTATGTGAGAAAATCGCGTGGAGATATCAAATTTGTTCGCTTCTTCCTGCCCCGTTTTTTCCCCGCCAAAGGCTTTTCCTGTAATTGTAGCAAACACGAGCAATATAATAATATACGCCTGGTTCAGCATCAGTTCCTCCCCTACACCGCTGTTGGCTTTCTGCTACACCCAATATCGGAAAATATTGCCTAGACCTTGAGGTATTATTCACCCACTCCAAATTTGCTTAATAAATTGAGTGCTTAGATGGAAAAAAAGCTCGAAAAAAGGGCGGAATTTTGAGGCAAAAATGCTGGACTGAGGCGAAAAATTCGCAAAACTTACATGGTGCGAAATTTTTAGGTCTCATCACTGCGTAAGTTTTGGTAAGAGTTCAGGTGAAGGATAAAGAAAGACCATGACGTCAAGGGAGGGTGAGTGTGGTGAAAGCATTCCAGCTATTTTTACTCGTATTATCCATGGCAACTTGGGGGATGCCAGATCTTGTGGCGCAGTCAGGTAAAATGTATGTGTCTGACGTTTTACATGTGCCAGTGCGAACCGGGCCAACGACAGGACATCGCATCATTCGTCACATCCGCAGCGGTGATAGCGTCACTGTTCTGGAGTTTAATGAAGGCGATGAGTATGCAAAAATTAAAGTCCAGGACGAGAAAGAAACCGAAGGATGGGTGATTGCACGCTATTTGCTGGATGAGCCGATCGCGCAAATTAAGTTAGATCGCCTGCAAAGGCAGTTGGATGAGGTTAAAAAGCAGCAGTCACCCTTGCGGGAGAACGTCAACCGCTTGCAACAGGAATTGACGGCGGCTAAAGAGCAGATTCGCCGGTTAAGCGGCGATAAAGAAGGTCTCGGGAAAGAACTTGCCGAGATCCAACGCATCTCATCTGACAAAATTGATTTGCATGAGCAAAATAAGACGCTTCAGACTGAGCTGCAAGCCTTGCAAACCAGTTTAGAGCAGTTGCGGGTAGAAAACTCACTCCTGGTGGAAGATCGACGGAATGAAGGAATTAAGCTGGGTTTGATGGCAGTTGCCCTTGGCGGTTTGGCAGGTTTAATTTTACCCTATATGCGGCCGCGAGGGCGCAAAAATCGCTCAATCCGCTTATAAGGCGTGTCGCCGAGATTTTTGGCAGAATCCAACGCGTGAATTTCTGTCCATCTATCAAGAAATACCCCGTTCCTTTCGCTACTTAGCACTAAACCTCTTTTTTGTGACCGTCCGAATGGGCGGTCAATTCCAGGTACTATCATGAAACATTTCAAAATCTTAAGTTTTGGGCTCAATTCGTTAGGCCAGTATGCCGAAACTGATAAGGAGGGGATGCTAACTGGTGTCTTGAAGAACACAAGGAGAGCCTGATGAAGCTCAAATATCAAATTGGTTTGCTCGGTTGCTTACTACTTGTGACAGCCTGTGCGGACACAAAAGAAGAGCAGATCGATAAACGACCCGGACAAAGTGCGCTTATCGATCCAGGAAGCGATCAGGATCTGGGTTCTGGCGGACAAACACCTGGCCCTGGCAGTGGTGGTGATGACAATACGGTGGTTGATGAGAATGTTTTGAATTTTTCAGGGGTTGCTTTCCAACTCGCAGCCGGCAGCGATCTTCTGGAGCAGGAATATCTTGATAACCTGGCTTTCGTCAGTATGGTTGCTGAAGATACGGCTATTTTATTTGGCAAAGACGGCACTTCGTGGCATTACGCGAGTGAACCGGATGCTGCGCCTCAACAAATACTTCCCTTGATCACCGCTCCTGAGGGTCGGCAGTTATTAAGTATGGATCAGGAAGATTTTTGGATAGTCGGCAGTGATCGAGTGTCCAAACGTAAATTTGACGATGAATTGCCCCCGAATCAAATTGCGCTGCATAATTTTGACCTAAGCAAACTTTCCGGACAGGGCGACCAATTGCGTATTTTAGGAGCGACTCACACATCTTTAGTTTTATACCTTGGCTCGCATATCGCCATTTTTTCGGTGATTGATGGCGTCACAGCGGCCTATGAATTTCGCTCGGAACTGCCAGGAGGAATCACTGGTGATCTCCTTGCTGCGGGTGATACGACGGATGGTGGCTTCTGGCTGGCGACGGCAGATAAGTTTGCCATTCTAAAATATGTCGATCTGAAATGGCATTGGAACGTTGCTCAGATTCCACTCAATCTCGAAAGCTTTTCTAGTTTGGCAGCAAGACTTGATGTGGAGGGACAGCGTTTGATGGGTGATAGCGTGGCGATTAACGGCCAAGTTTACTCTGTTTCAGGTGCTCCCATCGCGACTCCCGCACCTTAATTCCCGCCTTTTTCCCTTGTAAAGCTGGAAAAATATTTGGCCCGAAATGACGGGTCAAAGGACTGCTTGCTTCGATTCTTCTGCATTGATCTGCTATAGTATGCATGCCGGATGGTAAAGAACTCTTATGGCGCAAAGGAGAGTCTTATGTTGGAACCGCGTGTCGCTCATGATGTCGTGGCAGCAGGACTAGAATGTGGAGCTGATTTTGTTGATGTGTTTGTTGAGAAGAACGTTTCTTCCACCATGTCTTATCTGGATCAAAAAGTCCGAGATGTCCGCTCAGGTACGGACTTTGGAATAGGCATTCGTGTCATTTTCGGAACCAAGGCCCTTTATGGTTATACTAACACCATGGCTCGGGAAGAGTTGCTCCGTATCGTGGCGAGTCTTTGTGCGCATGACCGGCGTGATCCCAGCCAAGTCACCATTGATTGGCGCTTGGAACCGGCCGCTGTGCTCTTGCCGGCTACTGCAGGTTTGGATCGAGCCATTGCCCTTGAGCCGAAGATTGAATACCTAGGTCGTATCGATCGCGAGGCACGACTGACCAAAGCAATTAGCCAAGTTGATATTTCGGTCATTCAACGCTGGCAGCAGATCGAGATCTTCAACTCCGAAGGCTTACAAAGCCAGGGTGAGCGACACTATACCCGCATTGCAGCCACAGTGATCGCCCAGGATGGAAGCTTGCAGGCCCGAGCCTTCCATGGTCCGGGAGGAAGTAAAGGCTGGGAAATTACGGATGAAATCAATCCCGAAGAATTAGCTTCTGAAATTGCTCAGCGTGCTGTCACCGTTTTACATGCGAAACCATGTCCAGCAGGTAAAATGCCGGTGATCATTGACAACGGCTTTGGCGGAGTCATTTTCCATGAGGCCTGTGGTCATCTCCTGGAAACCACCTCCGTCGAAAAGCAGGCCTCGGTATTCCACGATAAGATGGGAGAATTGATCGCTCATCCGGCAGTAAGTGCTGTGGACGATGGAACCATTGCTGGGGAGTGGGGCAGCCTGGATATCGATGATGAAGGGACACCTGTCCAACGAACGCAATTGATTAAAGAAGGCCGTTTAGAGAGCTTTCTTGTCGATCGTGTGGGCGAGTGGAAGACAGGTTATCAACGCACCGGTTCGGGGCGACGCCAGTCTTATAAGTTTCCACCGGCATCGCGGATGCGGAACACTTTCATCGAAGCTGGTCCATATCAGTTGGAAGAGTTGATCGCTTCGGTAGACCAAGGTCTTTATGCGAAGGTGATGGGTGGTGGTTCTGTCAGCCCAGGTACAGGTGATTTTAACTTTGCTGTAGAAGAGGCCTATCTCATAAAAAAAGGTCGCCTGAGCGATGCTGTACGCGGAGCGACACTGATAGGTTCGGGCCCTGAAACCTTAAAAAAGATCAGCATGGTCGGCTCCAATTTTTCCCTGGCGCCGGGAATGTGCGGTAGTGTTAGCGGGACCATTCCCGTAACTGTTGGTCAAGCCGCATTGAAGGTTGACGAAATTCTGGTGGGAGGGGAATCAGCATGAATCAGCAGCAAATGAAAGATTTCAGTTCTCAAGTGCTCGAACGTTCCCAAGAGTTGGGAGCTGACGGTGGAGACGTCGTTGGCAGAAGTGGCCGCTCATTTTCAGTCAGTGTTCAGCGTGGTGAAATCGACAAGTATAAAGTTTCCAGCTCCGCAATTATTGGACTCAGAGTCATCAAAAATCAACGGGTGGGGCTTGCTTATACGGAGTCATTTGATAGAGATTCCTTGCGCCGAGTGGCCCAACAGGCTGTGGAAAATGCTCAATATGCGGCAGTTGACGAGCATCAAAACATCGAAGAGGTCGAGCCGAAAGAACTTTTGGAGTCGAACAAGGATATTTACCAAGAGGATCATACTCCACTCGATGATAAGCTTTCCCTGGCTATTCAAATGGAACAGAAACTTTTGCAAAGTGATAAGAGAGTCGCCAGCTCACCTTATAACGGCTACTCGGATGGTGAAGTTGAAGCGATTTACCTTAATCATTTGGGCAACTATCGCTTTCATAGAGAACGCTCTTTTTATTGCTATGTTTCGGCATTGACGCGCGACGGCGACAAGCAGGCGATGTATGGATATTCGATAAATGCCCGGCGATTTGCTGAACTAGATCCCAATGTATGCGTCGAGCAAACCTTAAACTATGCCTTGCCTCTGCTCTCAGCAATGCCAATACCGACTGGTCGTTACGATGTCATCTTTGAAACTGATGAGCTGGAGCAAATTCTTGGCAGTTTTTTGAGTACCTTTTCCGCCAAAGATGTTTTAGATGGCAGGAGCGGCTTGCGGGGCAAATTAGGTGAGAAAATTGCCACTGAGGGTTTGACTTTACGCGATGAGCCACAATTTACTCAAGGTTTCTATTACTCACAGTTTGACGATGAGGGTTTACTCCGACAACCATTGGTGTTGATTGAAAATGGCGTATTAAAAAGCTTCTTGCACAACACAGCGACTGCAAAGCAGATGAATACAGTATCCACCGCTCACGGCAGCCGTTCAGCGAAATCGTCACTAGGCATTTCGGCAACACAACCTGTGATCTCAGTTGGAACAGATGCTGACGATGAAGTACTGGCAAGAGATCATTTGCGCATTATCAGTCTCAAAGGTTTGCATTCAGGTACAAATCCAGTATCGGGACACTTTTCCCTGGCATTAGAAGGAGTTCTATATAAAGGGGGGAAGGTGCATCAATATGTGAAGGATGTGACAATTTCCGGTAACTTTTACGAGCTTTTGCAAAAAATCGATAAAGTCGGCGATCGTCTCCATGCCAATGCTACAGGCAGTTTTTTCAGCCCCTATATTCTCTTTCGCCAATTGAGCATCGCCGGATCCTAAAAAATCGTAAGCCATAAAAAGTACCTGAAGGATCAAACATCTTTGATCCTTCAGGTGAGCTTGTCTTTTTAAAAATCGTAGACAACGCCAAGCTGTAAACGCCAGATAGAGTCTGTTAATCTAACCGTTTCAGCTGGGTTGCGATTCAGGTTGCTATACACATAACGACCAGATTCCGCATCATAGCTGACATCAACAGCGCGTGTAAAATAAGGAAACGGAGCCTGCTTTACCTGCCCCCATCTGTGATTCAAGAGGTTTGGCAGGTTGCGAATATCGAGGATAACACGGGCTCGCTTGTTTGGATCATGAGTTGGTAATTCCTGGCTGAATCGAGCATCAACACGATCCATCCAGCTGCTGGTAAATGCATTACGGGGGGCGATGCGGCCACGATATTTATCCAGGCCGGAGTTTTTCAAGAAGGCATTAAACTCCCCTTCATCAATGCCATCCAAGATTACATCGCTACCATCACCTTTTGGTACATAAAACAACATTCGATTGCGGCTAGCAAACTCACGGGCCTCACCAAAAAGACCACCAACGACGTCACGGTTGCCACCGAAGGTATAGCTATAGGGTTGGCCAGAGCGCCGCTCAAAAAATAGGTTAAAGGATGTACTTAACATGGATATAAGATTTTTTGTGTAACCGGCAGTCAATACAAAGCGATGCTCTCTTTCATAGTTGGAGCGTGCTAAACTAGGATCGTTGGGATCGAATTCAATAGCGACATTGTTATAATTGCTGGAAGAAGTTGAGCTAGTGCCCGGGTTGACTTCAAAAATATTCTGCCAGCCATAGGAGCCGCCGAGACTCCAACCTGTTTGAAAATTTTTACTCAAAGAAACACTGATCGTGTGACCATAGCCTTTTTCGGTGTTGGTCAGTAGCAAATCATAGCCACGCAGCGGATCAAAATCATTTTCGCTGCTTGTTGTTGGGTCGGTATCATATAGATCCCGGCCGTCAGGACCTTTGGTTGTCGGCTGGTTATTCGGCAGGCTTGCCAAGTTACGGCGCAAGTCCTTCCAGGTCAAACCGTAACGTACTTTGCTGAAGGTATAGTCAAAGTCCAACAAAACGTTGTCAGTGATATATGGAATATCGAAGCGATAGAAAGAACCAACAGAAAATTTCCAGGTTTGCGGGATCTGGAAGTCGGGATCTAAAGCATCGACATTGCCATTTCCAGCTTGCAATTGGTTTTGTAAATCTTCGGGAATATTTCTACCGTCGAAGTTTTCCACATTGCTACTTGTTACGGAGTCAATATTCACTCCGGTATTGGTGTAGTTATTCGATAGCCAAACATTAGGTGTGCCTCCACTGTACAGGCCGAAACCTCCTCGGAAGCTTAGGCGTTCAGAAAATTTGTAACTGATGCCTAAGCGCGGTAGTAGTGCCTGTTTGTCGGCAACCGTAGCTGTATTGTAAAAGCCATGACGATCGAAAAATTGCTGGTTGGGACTTATGTTTTGACTGGCTTGATAGAATTCTCCACGTAAGCCAATACGAGTTGTGATCGCTGAGCTCAGGCGATATTCATCCTGCAGATAGATAGAACTGACCGCATAGTCCCAATTAGCAGCGGCATCCCGAGCGTTGTTGGTCACTGAGTTCTGATAGCTTAAGTCGGCAGGGCGTCTTGCTGCGAAGTCATCCAGGCTGGAATAGACAGCGACGCCATTGGAAGAAGGAACAAACAAATTAAAGATATCGACTCGGCTATAGTCGATACCGGAGGTGATATGGTGATCTGCTAGTAGGTAGTTCGACTCAAAATTGATAAATGTACTTTCATTATCCATTTCGTTGGCATGGCGAAAGCGATCGGGGCCGAGAAGGATGCTACCTCCGTCGGCAGTCTCAATTTCGGCCGCCATAAATCCATTTCCTTCAAGTGGCTCTTGCTCGTTCACGACTTTCTTCTTGCTCACTTCGACCTTGGTCGAAAAATTATAGGTCCAATCCGAAAAGAGTCGCAGTGACAAGGTGTCCAGTGTGTCCCGCCTATTGTACCAGTTTGATGTTAAAGGAAGTGTCGATTCGTTTGCCGTCGTGCTGACAATATTGTTACCTGAAGATTGTTGGTATTTCGCTTCCAGACGATGTTTGTCATCAATGGTCCAATCGATTTTAGCAAGGAATTTTAAATCGTCTTCCGTTAAAGATTGCCCTGGCGTGCCAGCATTAAAGCCATAAACTGACTGAGAGATCTCTTGCGCTCGTGCGACCTCTTCGGCCGTCACGCGACTGGCTTCAATTGGTTGGCCTGAACCTGCCGGACCAGCAAGATTGGGAGTGCGGCCTTGTAAACCTTCAACGCTAAGGAAAAAGTGAAGGCGGTCGCGAACAATGGGTCCGCCCAAAGTCAGGCCAAGTCTTGCTTCCTCAAAATCGGCTGTATAATCCCTATCTTTTGATTTTGAGCCCACCAATGCTTCACTACTATAACTACTGGAAATTGAGCCTTCAAACTCATTGCCGCCTGACTTGGTGACGACGTTAACATTGCCACCAAGGAAATTGCTATAGCGCACATCGAAGGGCGAACGCTCCACTGAAATTTCCGATACAGCTTCTAGGGAAATAGGGCTGCGTTGGGTCGGATAACCATTATTATTCAAGCCGAAATCATCGTCCTGGCGAATACCGTCAATGGTAACACTATTAAAGCGGCTATTGGTACCACCGATGCTGAGTGCTTGCCCATCAGTGTAGACGTCGGCCGAGTTGCGAATCACATCCTTCAAATCACCTGTCGTTGTGGGAGCGTTGCGAATATCTTCTTCGCCGAACATTCTTTTATGGGAAACGGGTACACTTCGATTGGCAACAACCTGCATGACTTCAGCTTTTTGCAGGCGTATGGTCATGGGGTCATTATTGCCAGCTTTGAGATAGAGTTCTTCTCTTTCGCTGGAGCCGGCGGAGTCATGCTGAATGCTCAGCTTATATGGGCCACCGACACGAAGACCGGTAAAGGCAAATTCACCCATAGAATTTGTGACGCTATTTTTTTGAGTTTGGCTCGGCTGATGCTCAAGTTTTACCTCTGCATTTTCGACAGGATTACCACTGGAGTCCAAGACGCTACCTCTCAAGATCGACGTCGTAAACTGGGCAAAGAGCGGTTTTGGTATGCCAAAGAGTGCTGTAACAATAGTAAACCTGACTGTTACATGCCATAGGGAACGGATACGCAACATGAATAACCTCGTTTCGGACGTTAGTGGGCCTCGAATTGAAGGACAGCTCTATAACATGAGTGGTAAAAAACCCAACCGAAATGTGAAATATTTAACAAGAATTTATATATCATGGGTTTGAAGCGGCAGCTCAGGGAAGAAGATATATCTTCATGGAATATGTGGCATGCTTTAATGGCTTGTAATCTTAGGCTCTCTTGGTGGACGGGTAGGGTGAAGAGGCGTAAGCTATGGCCAATTGTGAGGGAGGTTGATATATGAAAGTTTTCTTCTGGGGAATCCTGCTCGTTTCCTGGGGAGCCTTGACGCAGGCCATGGCTTTAACGGATCCGAATGCTCAATGGCTCGATCTGGAAATTTCTGGGCGGGACTGCCCGAAATTATCGGAAGTTCGTATCGAAGATAAGGGGATTCGGTTGATTTTAGCTGAAGATTTTCAGCTGACATCACGTGCCGGTGCGCGATTGCAAAGGGGTTTTTGTCAAGTGGCCATCCAGGCTATCGCTGGCAAGGAGGGGCGCAAGGCTCTGAGCTTGGAAGGGATCAAGTTAACTGGTGTTAATCGACAAGCGCCCGAAGAAGAAGTGCGGATGGACTTGACGGCCTATCGACAAGGTGATGAAAATCATTGGCAACATAAAGAAACGATCACCTTGTCAAAAGATGAAGAATGGCAATTTGAAAAGGAACTTGCCAATCCTTTAATATTGACATGTGACGATAAAAAATCTCTACAATTTAAAGTGGCGCTGACTACAAAAAAAGCACAGGGTCTGAAGAAAACTCTGGGGGATATCAGTTTTTCCTTAACCCGTGAATGGTTCTTTCATACCTCATGGAAAGACTGCACTTAGCGATATTGTGCTTCAACTTCAAACGCATCCCTCCGCAATTAAGTTTCCAGGGGGAACCTTAATTGCGGAGGGACATAGCGGTAGACAAACAGCCTTTTGCTTACTGAATCCTAGTACACTGCTTCCTCAATCTCCCGAAAATGCCAGCTATCATTCCACGTTTTGATCTTCCACCGATCATTTTTAAAACTGACGATGTTCAAAGAGGCGTTATCAAATGAACTTGCCGGACGGATACCTTTGCCGATCTGTAAAATCTTAGCCAGGATGCAGGCGAGAACACCGCCATGTGTCACAGCTAAGATACTCTGTCCTTTGTGCTGTAAGACGACGTCATCTAAAAATTGAAAAACTCGATTTGTAACATCCTCCCGACTCTCACCGCCTGGAAGTTTCGCTTCGGCCTCATGTTGAAACCAGGACGTTTGCAAATCTGGGTGCTCAGTTGCCACCTCAGCCCAGGTTAAGCCCTCTACCTGACCAAAGGAGACCTCACGCAGTCGCCTGTCGGGATAGACTTCTTGAACAAGCTGTGCTTGTGCCAGAATTTGGGCTGTTGCCATAGCTCGCCCCAGATCGCTGCTGTAGATTCTGCTAAAAGGGACAGACGAAAGTCGCTTGGCAAGATAGTCTGCCTGTTTCTGGCCCAGCTCCGATAAAGGGCTGTCAGAATGTCCTTGAATGCGGCCTAGGGTATTGCTTACAGTTTGACCGTGTCGAATCAGAAAGATCTCTGTAGTCAGTTCTTGCATGACGGTTCTCAACTAGACGAATAAGGTTTCATATGAAAACATAGCGCTCCAATCAGAGCTTCTGTGTATTCTAGCGTTTCGAGGAGGAATTTGCGATGTCAGAACTGAAGTTTCCCAAAATAGGAAATTTGGCACCGGCATTTATCATGCTGAATCAGGATGGCAAGAAAGTCAGTTTAAAAGAATTTAAAGGTAAAAAGAACGTCGTTCTCTATTTTTATCCTAAGGCCATGACTCCAGGATGCACAGTGCAAGCCTGTGGTCTGCGCGATGCGAAAAAACAACTTGAAAAAGAGGATATCGTCGTTCTTGGCGTAAGCCCTGATAGTGTCGATCGACTGCAAAAGTTTAGAGAAAAAGAAGCTTTGAATTTTGATTTGCTCTCTGATGAAGAGCACGAAATTGCAGAAAAATATGGTGTATGGGCCTTAAAAAAGAATTATGGCCGCGAGTATTGGGGCATCGTTCGTAGCACCTTTATTATTGATAAAAACGGCCGACTGCAGCACATTATGGATAAAGTGAAAACCAAAAGCCATCATGATGATGTCCTGGATTGGATCAAAAATCACCTGAATTAAGGTGATTTTTGATCGGTGCTTGCTAACCGTTCTGCAAAGTCTTCCGGTACTACTTCCGGCCGGCTGGCAATGTAAACTGCGACACTGATTCCAATGACTGTTAATAGTATTTTGACAGGCAAGAGGGGAATAAAAAAGATAATAGTTGGGATCAAGCTCACAGCTAACAAGCTTAAGGCGATTACTTTTGTCTTGCGTTGGATGACTCCTGCTACCGTCCAACGCCGCAGATCACTGCCAAACACGGGATGATTCATCAGCCAGTTATAGAACTTTGGCGAGCTTTTGGCATAACAAATCGAGGCAAGGATCAAAAAGGGTGTCGTCGGCAGCACAGGTAAGACGGCACCTAAAAGACCCAGCGCAACAAAAAGCCAGGATAAGGTCATGAGCAGATAGCGCAAGGGGCGGTTGCCAATCACCTTGACTTCATGACTGTAATCGACAAATTGTCGCTTTCTATCCATCCTGCTGCTCCAAGCTCTCCAAAAACGAGACGACATCAGCGTAATAGCGAATCAGAGTTTGTCTGTCAGACCATTGGTGACCAAGGTCAGGATAAAAGCGAGAGTAGACTGAAACTCCTTGCTGCTCCAATTGTTTGGCAAGGCATAACGAGCTTTGCCATGGCACGCGCTGATCTTTTTGCCCATGAAATATTGCTACAGGGCAGCTGATGTGACCAACTCTTGTGGCGTTGAGATAGCTCGGCGAGTCATCGGGTAAGGGCTCATTTCGTTTTCCTGGACCAAGGATCAAGCGGTGCAGGTAATCCTGCTGCAAACGCCCAGCAAGTTCGTAGACCTCTTGCAGATCAACATAAGGGTAAACAACTATGCCCGCCGTTATAAGCTCTGGTGCCGCAGCTAGAGCGTGCAAAACGGCAAAACCGCCAGCTGCACCTCCCCAAAGGATTACCTTGCTTGCTTGCTGAGTTTTTTGCAGATGACGCACACCTTGGATGATGTCTTCGCAATCGGCGACACCCCAGTATCCCTCGATTCTTTCACTGGCAGAATAACTTTGCCCAGAGCTGCCGGCAAAATTCAGGTAGGCTAACGAGTAGCCCAAACGATTAAAATAATGGGCTTTTAATGGCCAGGTGGCGCAAACTTCCTGATAGGGCCCGCCATGAATCAAAACGAGCAGAGGCTTATCTGTATGTTTTTTTCTGGCAGGGTAATAAAAACCATAACTATCCGCTGACCAGGAAAAACTCTGTGGTGATTGTAACGCGAGATCATTCAAAGGTTCCAAGTCTTTGATATAGCTGAGCGATTTCGTTGTTAGCTGCAAGCCAAGAAGCTGTGGCCGATGCTGGTAGCTTGCCCCTTCCATAAAGACTTGCTCGCCACTGGGCGCCAGGCTTAGATGTTTGAGGTCAGTGAATTCTTTCAGCTCTGGGTAGAGCTGCTGCTCCCCGCTTGCCAGAAAAAATTCTTCCAACTGGCAGTACCCAGCCTGCCGGCTGATCGCCAGTATGGAGTGGTGGCTTTTGCGATAAGCAAGACAAGGCTCCCATTGCCCCCAAGGGGGGCGGCTGTAAAAGCGTCCCATAGAAGCAGGTATGATTTGCCAATTTTGCTGCGAATGATCGTAGCGGTATAAGGCCTCTTGCTCTTTGTGTCGTGCACATACCACGAGTTGGTCTTGCTCGACATAAAGGATCTGTTGAATGCCTTTTAATCCACGATAAACGGATTTTTTGGAAAATGCCGACTTGTTTTGTTTTTCAAATACCAGGATCTCATCAGCTTCCCAAGCTAACTGCTGCCGCTGCCAGCTAAGACAGCAAAAGCTTTCTCCGTCTTCCGCCCAACGAACTTGGCGGATATAACCTGCAGACGAAAAGATCACGCTGGTTTCGTTATGCTCGCCGCTAGGACGAAAGCAAATTTTTGTGCCTCTCTCATCCATGGGACTTGCGTCTTCAATCCACAGGTAGCCAGATAGAGGGTGAAATTGTGGGCAGCCACTCTGCGGACTGATGGAAAAGGCTGTCAGTTCAGTAAGCTGCTGCTCATCGTCTGCCGTGTAGCGGCAATGGACCAGTTCGGCAGGCTCCTGACTGATGAAGATCAGGTCTTGGCCGCGCACGGATAAGTCCTCCTTGGCAAGCGACCAGCGACAGCCAATCGGGGACCTGCGCGGTAAATTGAGAGTTTTAGTTGAGATCTTTGGGGAAATTCCTTGCAAGGCGGCCTGATTGGGCAAAAAGGAAAAGGCATCTTGTCCCAGCCAAACGATGAAGTGGATCGCTCGTTTATCGGTCGTTAGAAGCTGTGGCTGTTGCAAGATATCTCTCCTCCTCAAGTATTTCCTGCAAATACTAACGTTTCCTGTTGAGCTTGGAAACTAATAAGCCGTCAAATATCAATGACGGCTTGTTTTGTATGGCAGATCCTTGAAGGAGTAGGCTGGTTTATTGTTCAGGCGTGCCTTCGTTGACCCATTGACGGAAATTTTCCAGCTCTGCGGGATCTACAGCTCTACCAGGTGGCATGTAGCGGGGATCGGTTTGCGGAAGTTCCATCAGTTCCAGGTTAATCTCGGCATAAATCGAAGCATCGTCATAACTTACTAATGCTGGTGGCGTACCGTTTGCACTATGACAACTGACACAGTACTCGGCAAAAAGTGGCTCGACAAAATCGACGTAAGTTAAGTTTGCTGAGCTTAAGTCTTGATTGGGCGTAGTAGCTGCTGCTTGACCGCCAGGGGTCACAGAGCCTTCTTCGCGCGAAGGCTTCAGACAGGCCGAGAGAAAACTTATCACGGCGATGAAAAATAAAAGCTGGTGTCGTTTCGCTCGCATCGCTCTGTATCCTTGTATCAAGTCAATCCAAGATTCCACGAGCAGTATCGGAACAAATCGGTGCGAGCTTAAACGCTAGAAAAATAATACGTATTTTCCGCTATTTATGAATTAACTTCCGCTTCACCGCTAAGCTTTGGTTGTACTGACGAAGCAGCGGGTCGACTTTTGCCTGACATCATATAGGCCAAATCCTTGCCGTGTTCACTTTTTTCCAGAAAGAGCTTAAGGATGACGGTGATCGGAGTTGCCAGAATCATACCAGGTGCTCCCCAAATCAAACCCCAAAACATCAAACTTAAAAGGATAGTGACCGGATGCAAATCGAGACTTTGTCCCATAAACTTGGGTTCGATGATATTGCCGATGCTAAACTGCACCATACCCGGTAAGCCGATCACTAAGACGACCTGTAAGGGATCGCTAAATTGGAGAAAGGCGATCGGTAGTGGCAGTAAAGTGGCAATAATTGAGCCGACAGTTGGAATGAAATTTAAAATAAAAGCAAAAAATCCAAACATCAACGCCATATCCAGTTGAAAAAAACTGAGGATGATAGCTGTCAAACCACCGGTGACACTTGAGGTGATCATCTTTGTCACCAAAAATTTCCGGGTTGTGGTATCGACCTTGGCCCAGATACCGGTGGTTGGCATGCGAAATGATGATCCTGCCAATAAAAACATAACAAAGATAAAAACCAGAAAAGTGTCGGTCACGCCTTTGACCGTTGAAAGAGTCAGAGTTCTGATAAAAGAAAAGACCGGCAATTCGCCGACGAGGCTGGTGATCGACGTTTCCTTCAAGTTGATGTTGACACCAAAATCAATCAGCATGGCGACTGCCATCTCAAATATTTGGATAAAGCGCAGTTCATAAAGTTCTGCGTTATTGGCGACCTGGCGAATCGCCGAGCTTACCATAAGGGAAAATAAGGTTCCAAATAAACCAATGCCCAACAGGATGATGGTAAGAGAAAGAAAACTGGGTATCCGTAAACGTTGTTCGAGAAAAAGTTTCATTGGTAGAAGAATAAAAGCAATAAATACCGCGAGGACAAAGGGAATCATGATCGTACGCGTATAGATCAACGCCGCGGAAACGGCAATTGTTGTGAGAATAACCAGGCACACACTCGTTAAGCGATCTGTTGGTTTCTTCATTAAAGCGGGTCCTTTCACAAAACTCCTGGCAAGCACAAATTTTTATAACGAGAAGCTGGGGGGAGTCCAATATCAATCATCAAACTGACATAAATTATGTCACTCAGGCAGGGAGGCACTTTCTGTCTTGGCAGGGCGTCGCGATCCGCTGAGTTTTTGTTCTGTGAGCTATGCAAATGGGCACAGATCAGGCTGTTCTGGCAAAAAAATTTGTGTATGATGAGCAGATGTGGTCTTCGACAGACCACCTTCATACTGATGGTTGGGGGAGCGTAGGAAAGCTATGACTCCCTCTTTTTTTTCTATCCAATTAGGCTCAGTGTGAAACGGGTTGTTCCTGAGTTTGCGGCTCTTTCTCTTTGAAATCCTTAGCGTTATTTACCTCTGCAATAATTCCAGCGATAGCAAAGATAGCCAAGATACTTGCCCCACGAAGCAATACGATCATAACAAATAGTCCTTAAATGACTTCTTTTTGACAGAGAATCTGGAAAACGCGCCATTTATACCCTGCTGTGTCAAGATCTGCTAGACGTTTCTTTTTAATTCAATAATATCATATATTTATTCTGAGTAGAGGTGTTCGGCGAGTAGTATGTTGACAGAACATTATGTTCTGTAAATTCTTGCAGCTTTTGCCGGACTTAAGCTATAGCCTAGGAGAGATGCCTTAAAGGAATGTCGCCAAGATGCAAGAACTACAAAGTGATTATCGCAGCATCCTTAAAGAAGAGCTTAATGCTAGATGTGAGCAAAACCCGCGTTATTCTTTGCGCGCCTTTGCCAGAGATCTGCAGCTCTCGCCATCGCGGTTAAGCGAAATTCTCAACCGCAAGCAGGGCCTGTCGCGCAAAGCAGCCGAAAAAGTTGCCCAATCACTGGGTTACCGGGCCGATGAGGCCACATATTTTTGCGATTTGGTTTCCGTGCGGCATGCTCGAAGTGTTCAGGAAAAAGAAGACGCCCAATTACGCCTGCTCAAACGGCACACGGAAAACAAGAAGGACGAGCGATTTCAGCTCCAACTTGACGCATTTAAAATTATTTCTGATTGGTACCATCTCGGCATTTTAGAGCTCATGAAAATGAAAAATTTTCGTCACGACGTCAAGTGGATGGCTCGTCGCCTGGGCATTCCTGTGATACAAGTGGAGCTAGCGCTTGACCGATTGGCCAGGGTAGGCTTAATTAGGCGGGATGGCGATAAAATTGTCGCACTGCAACCTGACGGTTGGATTCCCGGAGGGGTACCTTCGGAAAGCATTCGGAAGTTCCACCGACAAGTTTTGCAGAAAGCGATCGAGGCAATTTCCACGCAACCGGTGAACGAGAGGATACTCGGCACCCACTTTTTAACGCTGAATAAGTCGGATTTAAGCGCTGCAGCTAAAGAAATCGAAAGGTTTCAACTAGAGTTTTGTCAAAAGTTTCTCACTGATTCCGGAATGCGGGATTCAGTTTATTGCATCTCAATGCAACTTTTTAAAATTGCGGAGGATGGACCATGAACCGTTTTAGTGGTCTGGTACTGGTCATGACTGGAATGTACCTTGCTTTCGATTGCGGCTCACTAATCGCACAAGCAAGGGCAACAAGAACAATCCCTAACTTTAGTCCACCTATTAGTGGCACAGATTTCAGCAAACCTGTGACGACGCCTTCTCCCTGGCAAGACACCACTTTGCCTCGTGAGCTATACACAAAACCGTCGGGAGCTTTGGGTCACTGGGGTGTGGGAAATGGTGGCGATTGGTTGCGCATTGGTTTTGCCCGAGCGCGCGATCATGCAGCGACGGTCGTCTCTCGCTTGAAGCCTGACTCACTTCGCCATGTTCAGGATGCAACGTTGAAACAATGGCTCATCGACAACCAGCAAGCCTTGGCTGCAGATATTTTGGCTAGCGAGCATGTTTGGGGAGACTATGAGAACGAACAGGTATCCTGTGCGCTGACCTGGTCGCCTGTCGGTTATGAAATTGATGATCTGCCGGTCAATCGACCCATTCGCTTTGCCTATACTCTTTGTCGCGAATCCAAGGATATTGTGAACTTTAATCAAGCGACACAGCTTTTGATTCACGAAGCGGTTCATCATTTTGATAAAGATTGCGACTTTGCCGACAAAGTTGCTATTGCCATCGTCGATGCCTGGCGTTCAGGCAGCATCGATTGGATGCCTGTGAGTCTTGATGAATCAGCCCCAGAGGCTCGCGAGCATCATAGTGCCGTCTGGAATGGCGAAGTGATGATCGTCTTTGGTGGTAAAAATCAGTATGAAGTACTTGCATCAGCTGCAGCTTATCAACCGAGTACAGATTCTTGGCGTGAACTTTCTGAGTTTGCACAAGGAAACAACCCTCGCTTCATGCATCAAGCACATTGGGCTGAAGATCGCATGATCGTTTGGGGTGGCTATCAAATGATCGGCAGCCAGACAAAGCAATGGCAATATTCTGGATTTGTCTGGCACGATGGCGAGATTCAGGAAATCCAGGCACCCGCAGTTTGGGGCTCCAACGAGAATCAGTTGTCGCGCTCTTTTTATCCGCGACAACAATCGGTATGGACAGGAACAGAGCTTTTAGTCTGGGGTGGTATGGGTAAAGATGGTCGACCGCTCGGTGGTGCCTACAACCCTACTACTAAACAATGGACCTCTGATTTAGGTCGGGATGAAATTTTCGCTCCGCAAAGAATCGAGGGTCATAGTCTAGTTTGGACCGGATCGAAGTTAATTGTCTGGGGAGGGAGTTTACCATCTTCAGTCAATACTAATCGTGGTGCAATTTATGACCCGCAAGCGAGGCCTGGTGAACGTTGGTCGCCACTTGTCGTGACGAATCCGCTTCAATCAGTAAATGAACGCAGCAACCTCGACGAGTTGCAGGCACCCAGTGCCCGCTTGGGTCATACTGCGATTTGGACTGGTCAGCACATGGTCATTTTTAGTGGTGGAGGCAGCCAGAGCCGTCCAGAAATTACCGGCAGTGGTGGTATCTACGATCCTGTTAAAAAGAAGTGGGAGCTGCTCTACAGCGAGATGGTTGTTGAGCGACTTGGTCATACCGCAGTGTGGAATGGCCATGAAATGCTGATTTTTGGTGGTCGAACCAACCGCTTGCGTACTTATCTGGGGCAGGTATTTGGTTTTGAACCTGAGAGTCATCGTTGGCAAGGGGTTCATAGCCAATTTGGGCCTTCTAGCCGAGAGAATCATTCTGCAGTTTGGACTGGAAGTAGTTTAATCATCTGGGGTGGTTCTGATGCCAAAGGCGTGAAGCTTGATGACGGCGGTATTTTTTATCCTTAATGCACATTTTTTGCCGAGTCGGTGTTATTAGCCGACCCGGCCTAATCCCCTCCCCCTCCAAAAAAATCATTTTTTTTCACTTTTCTTTTAACTTCTAGGCTAATTTCGTCGAATAATACTATAAGGATTCGATTGGGATGTTCCTTCTCGGTATTCAAGGGAAACCTTCGAGAAAAAGGGCAGTTATTTGATCACTCGGACACATCGCTTGCTAGCGGCAGCGGAAATCATGCGCTGCGAAGGATATGAGACAGTATCAGCTGACCAGTCGCTGAGTTTGGAGCTATTGAACCGTGGCGTGACGATCTTTGTTTTGAGCGCAACAAAGCATCCAATTGGCGTCATTTCGTCAAATATTTGTTCTGCATTATTAAAAATTCTTACTTTGGATAAGAATAGGCGGCAAGTCAATGCTGGTGACCTCATGCAGCCACTGAGCGCATCATTGGCTAAGGACAGCAGCTTTGCTGAATGTTTGGAGCTGATGCGGCGAGAACAAGCAGACATTCTGCCAGTTGTTGCATCTGGGCACCTCGTGGGAATGATATCCTCTGTTGACCTTCTGTATCATCAACACGAGCAGCAACAAAATCTCCTTTGGGATCACAATCAGTTGCAAAAAGAGTTACAACAAAAAGAAGAGTATTTAGGTGTACTTTCGCACGATATTCGGACTCCGCTGAGTGTGATCTCCTTAAGTTGTGAATTCTTGCTAAGTCCGACCCAGCTTGCGCAAAGTGATGCAACGATCAGTTCATTTATTGAGCGCATTCAGCGAAACTGTGATAACGCGGCTAACATGGTTGGTGAAATTCTTGATTCCTTACATAACGAGCATACTCAAAATAATGTGCGGCAAGAGGTTGAAGTTGGCGCGTTTGTCGGTCAAATCGTACAAAATTTGCAATTGATAGCCAAGCAGAAGGCCGTATCAATTCAAGTCGAATGTGCGAAAGATTATCGTCTTGCTATAGTCGCCAGTCAAATTCAACACGTTTTGGAAAATATCCTGACCAACGCCATCAAGTTTTCGCCAGACAACGCGACCATATACGTGACAATGAGCAGTGAAAATATCGACACCGAAGATTACCTTGTGATATCCGTGCGGGATGAAGGGCCAGGTATTCGCAATGAAGACCGCAGCAGAATCTTTGAAAAATATCAACAGTCGGATCAACAGAGAAAAGCTCATGGTGTGGGCTTGGGATTATTTATCGCCAAAAAGTTTGTGAAGGCCCACGGTGGTTGGATTGATGTGGCATCTTTTGAAGACCCTGGAGCGGTTTTTCAAGTTCGACTACCAGGCGTTGTCATCGTAGATGATGGGCAAGATAAGTCGAATGGACATAATCAGCCTGTAGTGCTCATGGTTGAGGATGATCCTGATCTTTTAGAATATTTTGCCGAGGCTTTGCGCTTTCGTGATTTGACAGTTGTGACCGCAGAAAATGGTGAGCGAGGCTTCCAGGAATATCTGCGTCACAAACCAGACATTATTATCACAGACATCATGATGCCGCAGGTAGATGGCCTGGAAATGCTTGCTATGATCCGCAATCATGACGAGCACCACATGGTGCCGGTAATCTTATTCACCGGTGTCTATCCGGGTTTATTCGAAGATTTAGCTCAAGCTCCTTTTCAACCTGATCATGTGATCCAGAAACCAGCTACTGTGGAGGAACTGGCGGATTTGATAGGTCAATATTTGCTGGATCTGCAAAAGGCGTCTTAATGAACAGATGACATCTGGCTTCCCTGTCTTCGTTGTAGCAAGTAGAGACGTTTTAAGTTACATTGCCAGGAAGTGTAACGTGTAAATCAGGAGTCCTACATTGATTCACGAAGGAATCCTCCGCAAAATATATCAACGGGTCCCCAATCTTGTTAAAGAACGTGCTGGCGAGCAAGTTTACGATACTTACTTGCAGTTTCGTCGGCGTTTACTCGGAGCAAAAGTCGGGGTTGTCGAGGGCAAGCGGCGGATTAGTTATTTTCATATCGATCGTGGCCATACCGAAACCTTGGTCTATTTCCATGGTTTTGCCGACAGTAAAGACACGTTTTACGATGCCTGTCACTTCTTAGTCGATCGCTACAATATTATTGCCCCTGACTTGCCTGGCTTTGGCAAAAGCGATAAGCGAAAAGACGATACCTACAGTCTTGATCAATATGCCGAGTGGATGGCCGATTTTCTAGAAAACATGGAAATAAAGGCTTGCCACTTGGTGGGTAATTCCTTGGGTGGAGCTGTTGCCGCTGCTGTTTCTCTGCTGGTCCCAGGGCGCATCACAACCTTAACATTGGTTGATGCAGCTGGGATATATCATGAAGAAAAGCACTCCCTGCACCAGGAATTATTCGATGGCAATATCCTCTTTGATGTACGTAACCGTGATGAATTTGAATACCTTTTGGATCGGGTTTTCTATCATCGTCCGTTTATGCCAGCACCAGTGAAAGACTTTTTCTATAAGGAATTTCACCGTCACTCTATGTGGCATCGCAAAGTCCTGGATGATTTGTTTCAAGGGGTGCGTTCTGATGAAGATCCCCGGCTCTGGAATTTTGCCTTAAATCGGCAATTAGAACTTATCGAACCACCAACTTTAATCCTTTGGGGCGATGAGGATACCTTATTTCCTGTTGAAACTGCTTATCTGGCGAATAGTTTGATCCCTCGTTCCAAACTACATTTTTTTACAGATGTTGGGCATTGTCCACAAATTGAAGCGCCACGAAAATTCGCGCGGGTCTTAAAGAAGTTCATCAATGACGAAGTGCGGAAAATTTTGCAGCATAAATTACATCAACAAAAAAATAGGCAGCATCGGGAAGTTATCAGCAAGGATGTCAAGCGGCAAAAGCCCGAATTAAAAATGGTGGCAAAAAAAACAGGCCGCAGCAAAGCCAAGCCAAAACTTGCGAGCAAGTAGGGTCCATTCGGGCTTGAAGTAGCGATTCACCCAGATTCCCGACGCGGTTTCTACGAAACCGCTGGGAATGACAGCGCTCATGACTTTCCGGATGGATCCCTGGCTAGGGCCCATCCGGGAATGCCTTTGACAAGGCGCGAGGCGAAAATAGACCGCAGTGTATTTCGATACATGAGGATTTATTTTCGCCGATGAAACGCAGTATAAGGTATTTCCGGATGGGCCCTAGCTAGGAGCGAAAAGGTAAATGGCGAGCATCCTGTTCCAGATGAGCCTCTACCAGCTTTTCCTCTTCGTCTATATAACGGTCGATTGCTAGTTGAAAACGCGCATCAGCAATGGCATGAGCGCTGAGCATACGGGTTGGGCGGAATCCCCGTTGAATTTTATGCTCGCCTTGTGCACCGGCTTCGACTTTCACCATCTGTGTTTGAATCGCATGTTCGATCAGCTGATAGTAACAAAGTTCAAAATGCAGGCTGGGATAGTGGTCGATGCAACCCCAGTAGCGACCATATATCACCTTTCCTTTTAAAAAGCTTAATGATGCAGCGACAAGCTGTTCCGATTTATTTTTTGCCAGAATCAAAAGGCAGCGATCCCGCATGCGACTTACGGCCAGTTTGAAAAAATCTTCTGTGAGATAGGGAATGGCCGACTTCTTGTCGATAGTCTGTAAATAAAATTGATAGAATAAGCTGCCATGCTCAGCTTGAAGCTGCTCGCCACTTAAGCGCTTCAGGTTTAGTCCAGCATCGCTTACTTGCTGGCGCTCACGTAGAATTTGCCGCCGTCGTTTGCCTTTTAGTTGACTCAAAAAATCCGCAAAATCGCGGTAGCCTTCATTTAACCAATGATATTGGTAGCTCGTTCGTAGCTTAAGTCCCTGAGCTTGCCAGAGTGGTGCTTCCCAGTCAGCTAGAAATAAGCTGTGCAGGGAGCTGAAATTTTGCCTGCGCATCAACTTTAGGGCTTGAGCAATCAGACCCTCGGCCACATGGTTTTGCTCACAGTCTTTACGTAGCAATATTTTAGGACCGTTTGCGGGAGTGAAAGGAACGGCGCTGACAAGTTTGGGATAATAGGGGATTCCAGAGTGGGCGTAGGCTTCAGCCCATTGCCAGTCGAAGATATATTCCCCATAGCTGTTGGTTTTGATATATAGTGGCAGTGAGCCTTGTATCTCGCCGTTTTGTTTGGCTACCACGAAACAAGGATACCAGCCGGTCCGTTCACCAATGGTGTGACTTTGCTCCAGACTGCTCAGGAACTCATAGTCCCAAAAAGGAAAGTCGGCGGGTGTGATCAGGTCCCACTGGTCTGCCGTAAAATCGTGGATACTCTTATGAAAACTGAAGCTTAGGCTCATTTTACAACTCATGAAATCAATGCCATGGCAACGATCTTCCAGTATTGGCAGTTTGTGATAACTTGCAATAGCCAAGTGATTATGGGATTCTTGCCGCCCTCTTTTGAGGCAATAAAGGAGTGTCGATTGTGACTCAGATTAAAAAATATCTCTCGACCGATCAAACGATTCGCATTGCAGCAGTCATTTCGACTGATCTAGTTGCAGAAGCGACAGCCAAACAAAAACTCGGACCTCTGGCCGCGACTTTAGTTGGCCGGGCCATGACCGGTGCTATTCTTATGGCAAGTCAAATGAAAGAGGAGCAGCGCCTTGGTCTGCATTTTCAAGGTGATGGGGTAATCAACAATATCTTTGCTGAAGCGAGCTATGAGGGTGCGGCGCGCGCCTACTGTGATCATAAACAAGCGGAACTTCCCGCTGGAGCTAGCCGGATTGGGGAGGGTTTAGGCCAAGGCCGTCTGGATGTCATCCGGACTCTGCCTTTTCAAAAAGATCCTTACCGGGGAACTGTCGAACTGTATTCGGGAGAAGTTGGGGACGATATCGCTTTTTACTTAAACCAATCGCAGCAGATTCCGGCAATCGTTGCCTTGACGGCCATCCCTGATCATGAAGCTTATGAGCTATGCGGTGGTTATATTGTCGAGTTGATGCCTGGTGCTACGGACGCGACCATAGAAAAGCTTGAATCGATTCAGCAATCGATGATTCAAATCAGTAAATTGATTCGCGCCGGAGCGACGGTCGAGGACTTGATTGCGCCGATTCTTGCTGCTTTTGACTTCGAGGAAATCGCCCATCCTTATTCGTTTTATCATCAGTGCGTCTGCTCTGTGGATCGTATGGAGCGTGCCCTGACAGTTTTAGGTCTGGAAGCTGTGTTGGATATCCTGGCGAAAAATGAGGAGCCGGTTGCCACCTGCGAGTTTTGTGGTACGCAGTATCAAATCTCCACGGAGCAATTGCAGCAAATTTTAATGGATCTGCAGGCACAGACCCATTAGATCGCGCTTAATAATATTCGGCTACGGCATGTGTCAGCCCTTTGGGAATGCCTCGTGGTATGCTTCCCAATAGATTTTGTGTGAACGGGTGCTGAGGATTGTTAAACAATGCTTCAGCATCTTGGGTTTCGACGATGGCGCCGTCTTTCATCACAGCGATCCGATCACAGAAAAATCGCACCACACTGAGATCATGAGAAATGAAAATATAGGTCATCGGATGTTGCTCCTGCAGATCGAGCAAGAGGTTGAGAATCTGTGCCTGGATCGATACATCCAATGCGGCGACGGACTCATCGCAAATGACTAACTCCGGATCGACAGTCAATGCCCTTGCAATGCATATCCTTTGCCTTTGGCCACCGGAAAACTCATGCGGATACTTTCTGCGGGCAGCTGGATCAAGGCCCACCTTGAGCAAAAGGTCATCGATCTTATCTAACTGCTCGGCACGACTTGTGCCAATTTGATGAATTTGCATTGGTTCTAAGAGGATTTGTTCGACTCGAAAGCGGGGGTTTAGGGCTGCATAAGGATTTTGAAAGATGTATTGAATCCGGCGGCGGATAGGCTTCATGGATTGTTCATCAAGTTGCGAGATGTCTTGTGAGCGAAAATAGATCTGGCCCGAGCTCGGCTTCAATAGTCGCATCATCAAGCGGGCAATCGTCGTTTTACCGCAGCCTGATTCTCCCACTAAACCGAAGTTGCAACCTTCAGGAATATTTAACGAGACTTGATCCACTGCTGTTTGTGTCGGGCCGGATAAACCTGGAATCAAGGAGCGGCGCTGATAAATTTTTGAAACCTGTTGCAATGCAATGATGCTTTGTTCGCCACTCGTGGCAGCACGCCGCCTTTCCCCTTGAAAGCTTTGCGGATCAGGTCGCTTGGCCTGCCCGTCAGCCGCCGTAAAATCCTGGACGGTTGCTAGGCGTCGGGGCTTGGTATGAAGGGGGGGGCGGCAAGCGATCAAACCTTGGGTGTAGGGGTGCTTTGGCTGAGCAAATATATTACGGTTGAGGTCACACTCGACAAGCTGTCCATACCGCATGACACCAATCCGGTCAGCGATGTCGGCTACCACACCTAAATCATGGGTGATAAATAGCAGGGCCATATTCATTTCCTGCTGTAGCTCTTGCAGCAGTTCGAGAACCTGTTTTTGAATGGTGACATCAAGTGCAGTCGTTGGCTCATCGGCGATCAGCAGCTTGGGTTGGCAGCTGATCGCCATGGCGATCATGATTCGCTGCTGTTGACCGCCTGATAATTCATGCGGATATTTCTTGAAAAAAAATTCTGGTGCTTGCAAGCCTACTCGGTCGAGTAAGCGTAAGGCTTCAGCCTTTGCCGCTTGACGGTTTTGTTGACGATGGATGCGCAGAGGCTCCATGATTTGCTGACCGACAGGAACCAATGGATTCAAGCTGGTCATCGGTTCCTGAAAAATCATGGCGATTTGATGGCCGCGAATCTTTCGCCAAGAGGTTTTGGCAAGTTGCAGAAGGTCTTGGCCAGCAAACTGAACCTTACCTGCCGTGACGCGACCATTACTAGGTAAAAGACCCATGATAGCCAGCGAAGTGACGCTTTTACCGGAGCCCGATTCTCCGACCAGAGCAAAAGTTTCGCCTTGATGAATCTCTAAATTTAGGTTTTTTACCGCATGAAAATCAGCTTTATGTTTGCTGTGGAATTTGATGTCGAGATTTTCCAGACTTAATATCACTTGACTCATAATGACCTTTTTAGCGACAGCGAGGGATTTTCCAATTCATTTATATTAGCAGCAAGAGCTTCCAGACCAAAGCGGAAGCAAAAAAAATGAGACCGGTTGCGGAAAAGCTATTCTATGCCAATATGTAAGCAATCCGCTGCATTCACCTATTTCCGCCTGGAAGATAAGCAATTGATATGATGAGATATGTCTAGGTGTTGCCAGAACTTTTTGGCTGTCATATATTCGCTTGAATATGAAATGGTATTGCCTGCCAAGATATGCTAGTTTGCGCCATGTGGGTGATATAATGGGGCAGGAAATGAGCTTTAAACAAATCGCCGTTAAAACCTTGAAAAACTCCGGAGCGCGGATCACCAAACCCCGTATGGCGGTAATCGATTGCCTCGATCAATCACATGAGCCTTTGACTGCCAAGGAAATCACCGAATCGATTCAGTCTGATGCGAATCAGGTTGATATGGACCCGGTCACGACCTATCGGATTCTAGATCGCTTCCGGGAGCTGGGTCTGATTCATCAAATTAATCCTTCCGGCCGCTATATGACTTGTACCCATCTCAAATGTCAGGAAGAGTATCATGTACTCCTGCGCTGCCGTAACTGTCAGAAGGTGCAGGAACAACACGTTCCCAAGCATGTCATGGCACCATTTTTTGCTTATCTCAGCCATCAGCTTCAATTTCATGCCGGTCAAGACGTCTTTCAATTAGACGGGTATTGTTCCAGTTGTGCTGTGCCCGAGTCAAGTCATAGAGCCTAACTGGGGCTTATCGACCAATTTCGGAGAGGATATGTCCTTTCAAAATTTGATAATCGCGAATTTTTTTCGCTAAAATTACTCGAAATTCGATTTTCTTTTCGGCGGCGCCGACGACGTCAGAGGAATTTTTTACCCCTCGTTGGTAGTCCACCAGGGTCAGTTTCAAATAGCTTTGTGCTCGTTTAACATTGGCTTCCGCCCCATGTATCTGTTCATGCAGAAGTTGCATTTTTCGTGAATCGGCAATAAATTCCTGCTCAATTTCCCGCTGTCGATAAAGCATCTCCTGCTCAATAGCATGTCGTTCCAAATGCAGGGCGGCGATTTCGTTTTGTCTGATTGAAGAACTGTCTAAGGTCAGTGAAAGGCGTAAACCGACCAGTTTTTCCAAGCGATCGTTCGCTGTGCTTCCATCTCGTTCTCTCTGGTTAAACTGGCTTAATCCACCAAATACATCGATTTTGGGGTAAAAGTTGCGATCAATGGTTTCCAGTTCCAGACTTTTTAGGGCGATATCGGCCGTATAATCAGCGATAAGTTCTTGCTCCAAGGTTTCATTGTGGAGCTTTTCAATAGAAGAATCATCGTGCTCATGTTGATAGGGATGATTGATTTCTAAGCGAGTGTTGCCATCAAGTCCCAGTTCGATGGCAATTTCGTAGGAAATCCGCTTGATTTCAAGTCTCGCATCTTCACGTTCCTGACTTAATGCCACAGTCTTCATTTCAAACTCCACCCGATCAGTGGCATTGGCACGGCCAGCAGAAATTCGTTGTTTTGCTTGTTTCAAGTAGACTTGATTTTGCTGGATCGCTTCCTCATGAATAGCGATAAACTCTTGCCAATACAAATATTCCCAATACAAGTGGCGGATGTTAGCGAGTCGATTGCGGCGAAGGTTTTTCATGATCGCTTCAGACTTACGGGCTTCAGCAGCAAATTTGCTGTCTTGGAGGCGGTCACGGCCTCCGTTGTAAAGATTGACGATCCCAATAGCTGATAGAGAGGGTTGGGTTTTTAAGTCTTCCTCGCCCAATTGAAAACTTTCTATGGACGTGCTCAGTTCCAGACGAGGTTTGAAGCTTTGCTTGAAGCGACCTTCCCGCTGCTTTTGGGCCTGTATTTGTAAGCGCCGGGCTTGAATCAATGGGTGGGAAGTGTCGATCAGCTTCAGTAAATCATCATATTTGACTTCGATACCAGCAGCATGGGCCGCTGGTATCGAGATTGCAAGTAGTAATATGGGTAAAAAAGCAAGCAGCCGTCGGTGCATAAGGTTTTATCCTTTTGGTTCGATCGTGTATTCGACTTCGTCCTTGTGACCGCCTTGCTCAACTTCAAAAGTAATAGTGACGCGATGTGCTCCTTTTGGATCAAACGTGCCTTCCCAATGATTGGCTTTTCTTTCCACCGGTAGAGCTTCCGCTTTTTGCCGTGGTCTTGTGAGGCTTGCAGTTAAGGGGATTTTCGCTGTGTCGGTAGGCTTTCCATCTTTATCGTAAAGGTAAAGCTTGAACTTGCGTGATTCCGCAACGAGCTCCAAATGAATGGTTTCGAGTGGTCTGATAACTCCACCATGTGGCGCTTCCATTTGTGCAGGGCCATGATCTCCTTCGTGAGCTAACGCTGGATAAGTCATTCCCAACACAGCAAGCATGATTAGTTTAGTCCATGTTTTTCTCATAAAGCGGTCTCCTTTTGTTCCCGAAGCAGATATCGGGCACTGGTTTTTTCGGCAAATAAGTAAAATAGCGCTGGAGTGACAAAAATGTCCAGCAGAGTCGAACTGATAAGGCCGCCAACGATGACAAGTGCCACAGGATGGAGAATTTCACTTCCCGTTTGTCCCTTGGCAAATACTAATGGCAGCAGTGCAAGAACGGTGACAGTTGCCGTCATTAAAACTGGAGAAAGGCGTTCCAGCGACCCACGAATGATCATCTCTTTGGAAAAACTCTCCTGCTCAAAACGCATCAAATGCAAATAGTGGGAGATCATCATGATCGCATTGCGGCTAGCGACGCCGGCTAGAGTGATGAAGCCGATCAAGCTGGCTACGGTAATCGTCTTGTCGCCAAGATAAATAGCAATGATGCCACCGATGAATGCTAGCGGAATGGTAAGCATGACTTGCAGCGTCAGGGTCAAGGAATGAAAGTGACTGTATAAGACGATGGCGATGCCAATCATACTTAAAAAACCAAGCAGGAGAATGCGCTCGGAAGCCCTTTGTTCCGCTTCAAACTGTCCGCCGTAGCTAAGGAAGTACTCATTCGGTAGCTTGACTTGATCGTCGACTATGTCTTGAATGTCTTCGACTGCCTGTGCCAGGTCTCGATCGATCACATTGGCTGAAATGACGATCCGGCGTTGAGCATTTTCCCGGTAAATCTCATTTGGCCCTTCGGTCTTGTAAAGATCGGCAATATCAGCGACCCTAATTTTTTGCCCATCAGGCATAATCTTGACGATGGTTTCAGCCATTTTTTCCAGACTGCCGCGGGATTTGTCATCAAAGCGAAAGAAAACATCGATGACCCTTTGCCCTTCGAGCACCTGTGCAATAATTTCACCATTGAAAGCCACCTCAAGCAGCTCAGTAAGTTCGCCCGGTGTTAAGCCATAATTCGCAGCTTCCTGACGCATAATATAAATTTTAAGTTGGGGTATGAGAGCTTGCTGCTCAACACGCAGGTCGACTAAGCCTGGTACATCCTGAATCTTACGCTTAATTTCAGCAGCCTTAGCTCGCAGGGTTTGCAAATCAGGTCCGAACAGCTTGATGGCGATTTGTGAGCTGACCCCAGAAAGCATGTGATCGATCAGGTGAGACAATGGCTGGCCGACGTTGACGCCTTGGACGCCTTCAATCGTCTCCACTCGCTTGCGAATATCGTCCAAAACTTCATCGCGGCTACGCTTCATGTCGGCTTGAAAATCGACGTCTATCTCGCTGATATTGACAGCCATGGCATGCTCGTCCTGTTCTGCCCGGCCTGTGCGCCGGGAAACTGAGATGATTTCTGGAGTTTTCATGATCTCTAGTTCTGCTGCAAGCCCGATACGGTCGGAAGCCTTTAACGATGTGCCAGGGGCAGCGAAAACAGCAATCATCGCCGTGCCCTCGTTAAATTTAGGCAAAAACTCACGGCCCATCCGGGGAATCAGGGCAACGGCGAGTATCAAGAGTAGGAGAGTTGGAATAAAAACCAGATAAGTTCGAGGTAGGAGGACTTGCAAAAGACGCCGATCGATTCGCTTCAGTATGCCAAGCAACCAAGAATCGTCGTGCTTAGGCAACTTGCCGATGCGTAGCAAGTAAGAGCAGAGCACCGGCGTAACTGTTAAGGAAATCACTAAAGATGCCATTAGGGCTGTTAAATACGAAAATGCCAATGGGGTAAATAGGCGACCTTCCAGTCCGGATAGATTGAATAAAGGTAGAAAGACTAGAGCGATAATCACGGTCGCTAGCACGATCGAGTTTCTTACCTCCGAAGATGCGGCATAGATGACTTTCAATAGAGGCTGTGGCTGGGATAAGCGATAGTTTTCACGGACACGACGATAAATATTTTCCACGTCAACTATCGAATCATCGACCAATTCACCGATGGCGATAGCCAATCCGCCAAGTGTCATGGTATTGATCGACAAGCCAAAAATGCGCAAAACGATAAATGTGATGATAAATGACAGAGGAATGGCTGTGATGGAAACAAGACTCATGCGTAAGTTGGCTAGAAAGATCAGTAAGACGAGAAAGACGAGGACACTGCCAAGTTGCAGTTTACCAATAATGCCATCGATCGAAGCTTGAATGAAATTCGCTTGTTTAAATACATTAGGATTGACAAGCAGTGCCGGTGGTAGCGAATCCTGTAATTCTGCAAGCGCACGTTCTACTTCTTGGGTGATCTTTAATGTGTCCGCACCGGGTTGCTTTTGAATGGTGAGGATGACCGCTGGTTGGCCCATATAACTGCCTTCCCCTCGTTTCAAACGGGTACCCTCACGAACTTCCGCAATATCACGTAGGAGTATAGGGCGGCCAAAATGCAGACCAACAGCTGTTTCGCGGATATCGTCCAGGTTTGCCACGGAACCGATATTGCGGACAAGGACTTCAAAATCACCTTCGTCAATGAAGCCACCAGGAGAATTTTGGCTGATCATAGGTAAGATCGTATTTAAATCCTCTAAGGTGATCTGATAGCGGTTCATTTTTTCCGCTGAAATAAAGATTTGATACTGGCGCAAGCCTCCACCTATAGGAATAACTTGGGCGACGCCAGGGATCGATAATAGCCTTGGTCTTATGACCCATTCTGCCAGCGAACGTAGCTCTACTGGTGACAGACTGTCGTCACGAGTTGATAAGGCAACTTGTTGAATTTGTCCCATGAGACTGGCGACAGGTCCCATGGTTGGTAAAACATCTTGCGGCAATCTTGATTTAGCAAGCTGCAACCGTTCATTTACCAGTTGTCGACTTAAATAAATGTCCTGACCCCAGGCAAACTCAATATAGATGGCTGATAGACCGATGCCAGATACGGAGCGGATACGTTCCACTCCTGGGATACCGCCCATAACACTTTCCAATGGCAAGGTGACCAGTGCTTCCACTTCTTCCGGTGCCCTGCCATGCGCTTCAGTCATGATGGTGACGGTGGGTTTGGTCAGGTCGGGAAAGACATCTAAAGCCAGTTGTTTTACGGTTAGAAAGCCATAGACTAAAAGGAAGGCACTGGTAGCAACAATAAAAATGCGGTGACGGAGTGCAGTTCGGATGATGGCATTCAGCATGTTTACCCCAAAGATTCCATTTGCACCATTGTAACCAAGTTCCTGCAATATACCGAGTCTAAGTTTGAAATGTTACCCAAAAGTGCTGATACAAAGCTGCTAGCCCTCGTCCTAAAAATGATAGCGCCGCACTTGACGACTGTCTTGCAGTATGAAGTCGTAATAAAGGGAATAATTAAACACCAGTTGATCTTCGTTGAAATGGGCGGGAAGTGGGGGGAAAGGCGCGGCCAGGTTGAGAATGCGCAGCCAGGATTCATCTAATTCGACATCGCCGGATGAACGGACAATCTTTGTATCCGTGACCATGCCGTTTCTGAGTACAGTTAACTGAGCGACGCTGACACCACGAAACGTTACCCTGCCGTCTTGAATTAATTGATCACGAATACGAGGTTGATTGCGTAAACTGGAGCGCGGATCATAAAAAGCAAAGTCAACTTGCTTGCGCACTGAAGTGAAGTAGCCTATGAAGCGATACTCTGTGGTGTTGACATCAAGAACTTCGCCTGTGGGAATGCTATCATCGGCGATAAAATCGTTATGATAGCCGGCAAATTCATTGGTTTCGGGTAATAGTTCATGATAAGCCAAGGCATCGCCTTGAATTTTTCCGCGTTTACGGCCTTTTTTCGTGACATCCATATCCTCTTGTACTTCCGGATCTCCTGGCGGTGCTGCTTGGGGCGGTGTTTGCGAACTGTAACGGGTGGATTCAGCGCCGCGACGATGTTCACTTGGCGGCAACTTTTGTTCTTGATCGGTGCGGTGATCTTGCCTGCCCAGGAATGCTGAGTCAGGATCTTGCGGTGGCTCAGTCGGCATCAACGGTGCTTCGACGATTTGTTGGCGGTTTTCCGCATGCGGGTCAGCTTTTTTTTCGACGATCTGCACCTTGACTTGCTCTTTTGGTGACGCCAGTTTTTTTCCGTCCATGCTCGCTAGTTTCTCGAGGCTCAAATTGTGGAGGAACCAAAATATCAGAATGTGCAAGCTCAAGGCGATCAACCAACTAAGGTGTCGAGCGCGGCTTGCAGGCAGAGATGACGGGTTCTCCAATTTCTTCATATCTTCGGCTTAACATGGTGATGCTTAAAATCCAATGAGAGCTTGCAGCTTTGCCAATTAAGCTGTCTACGGATGCATGGCAGGGAAAAATAACTAGGCATCAGCCAGCCATGCTAGGTAAGTCGATTTTAAGGAATTTTGGAATTGGTGCAAATCCCAAATCTCATCAGAAAGACGCACTGAAGAGAGCGGTAGAAATATTTGAAAATCCTGGCCATGGACTTGCCAGGTAACGAGTTCGTACTCATCTCCCTCGTAGTCAAAAATGGCGCGTTGCTCTTCCAAGCTTAATCCAAGATAAAGATCGGCCGTAAACTGGGACTGCGGATTTGATTTGAGGGCCGGATAGAGGCAACTTTTGACAAAATGGAGGGAATAGCCGGGGATGATAGCGGTTTGCCAAAATTTTTCTGCTAAGCTTTTTCCGGCAATCAATGCTTGAATTTCAGGGTCACGGAGTGTGCCGTAAAAGATGTAGTTTTTTTCTTTGTTTCTGCTTGTTTTGTGCACGCTGGAGGACCAACCATGAGTATGTCAAATAAATTAGGATGCGGGCAAAACCTGGCCGACAAGGCCTTGCTTGGCATCATCGGTGGTCTGAGCTACCACTCTACAGTAATTTATTATGAGAAAATCAACCAGTCCTTTGCCCAGCAATTTGGCCCTGGGCGATCGGCTCCTTTGCTCCTTTATTCCCATGATTTTGGCATGGTTATGGCTGCTCAAGAGGCAGGCGACTGGCAGCAAGTTAAAACCACGATCCTTGATTCGGCAAATATTTTGGCAGCAGCTGCGTGTCAGGCTCTGTTAATCGCTAGTAACACGATCCATAAATTAAGCCCGCAAATTTAGCAAAGTACCGGCTTACCGATTTTGCACATTGCTGATGCCGTTGGTCAATCATTGCGCGAAAAGCAGCGTATCGGTTTGCTTGGGACGCGTCCGACGATGGAGGAAAGCTTTTATCGGCAGCGGTTGCAAGCGAATTGGGGACTTGAAGTTTTGCTGCCCGCAAAAAGCGAACGGCAAGAGACGCATGATATCATCTTTCAGGAATTAGTCTGTGGTTTGCAAGGAACTGCTAGACAAAGACGCTGGTTAGCGTGGTGTGAACAATGGTGCCAGCGTGAAAACTTGGATGCTCTGGTTATGGCCTGCACTGAATTGAACCTGCTCGTCAAGTTATTTTCCCAGCAGATTGTCATTTTGGATAGTTTAGATGCGCATGTCCAGCAGGTTATGGAATTTTTCAAGGGCTGCGCGCCTTAAAAACTTGGTTGTGATTGCCAAGACAAAGTCAGGAAACTTCAGTATACTGAGGCTTTGTTGATTGCTTCCCCATTGGCTTAACATGAATTAGGTTCGCAATATGTGGCAACAGCAAGTATTAAATGCGGTAGCAGCGGAAAATCTAGACCAACAGATACAAGAGGCCGTGCACGAAGAGTTAAGGGACTACGAAGGGCCTCGTGTTCCCGATCTTGAAGCACGTTTGTGGGTGCAGCAGCTTCGCCAAGCATATCACGATGCACGCGAACTCGACTTAAAAGTTGAGGCCTTGGAACAGGGAGGAGAATTTTCCCCATCGATGCAAGAGTTTTTTGAGCTCTACAAACAGCTGCCGCACATGTTGGTGAAAACTCACTATTCACTCATCAAACAGGCTGCTGCTACTTATCATAAAACCAGTAAAATCGACAATGAGTTCGGTTTTCAGGATCTTCTGAGTGCGGGTCAAGAGGCTTTGTTTCTCGCTGCCAGTAAATATTATTTGAACCCCAAGGGACCATTTAAAAACTTTGCCTGGAATCTGTTGCGTCTAAAGTTAAAAGAGGACCAGCAGCAGCGTCATCCCATTCCTGGAAAAGTGCGCAAACAGTTGCGACATTTAGAAATTATTCGTGAGGAGCTTCGCTTTCGCGGCGAACCGGCCAGTAATGCAATTCTTATGGAGAAGCTGCAGGTTAGTGCCATGCAACTGGCAGATTTATTGGCAGTGGAAGCGATCTGGGGTAATGGCGCTGACTTTGAAACCGATATCGCTTTAGAAGAATTAGAAGAGCCTGACCAGTCACCATCAGCCTTGTCGATGCTGATAAGCAAAGAAGATCGGGTACGGGTGGAAGCTGCTTTGGAGCGCTTGCCGTCACGCTCGAAAACGATCATTCAAGAAATCTATTTTGCGGAGAAAAGCCTCAGGCAATTGGCTGATGAGTTAGGGGTGTCGATTAATAGTATGAAAAAGGCCCATAAAAAAGCCCTGAGTGACCTGCGTCTTTGCCTCGATGTCTGATGCTCGCGGAGTCTGAGGTGGGGACACATCGGAAAGATTTTGCAAGGGGAACCCACCATTTGCGGTGGATGCCGTTCACAGTCGCTTCAGGCTCCTCTGCCAGAGCAAAGGTTTGCGCACCACGACCGGAGCCAGCGCCCTTGGTAATAAATGTCGGTCCGCCTGCATCAAATCTTGATGTCATCCGATGCGCCCCGGCACCCATTCTAACACGTTTACCAGGGCTGTCATTGCTTTTTCTAAGGAAGTTGAATCACTATCTCTTTTTGAAAAATCTCACTGAGCTGACTGCGATCCTTTGAAAATTGGACGTAGAGGGTTTTTGCGCCAGGATTGTTGAAAGTATAGACGAGACTGGTCTGTAAGGGCTGCCAACTGGCATTTTCCAAGTTAACTTGCTCACCAACTCGCATTAGATTTGCCGTTTCCGGGGCGATCAAGACAAATAAAACCGCAAGCTGTTCTGCTGGGTTCTCCTCGTCAAAAGGTGATAGGACCCCAGGCCCTGAATTGACATTTTCCCAGAGGGTGAGTTCCGGTAATTCAAAGATAGTTCCGCCAGTTCCGCCGGCTTCAAGCCGGAGCAGTTCAATTTTGCCCGGATGAAAGCCTTCTTTCTGAGCAGAAAGGCGGTGATGACCTTTGGGAACGCCCAAAATCTCATAATCGCCGGCAGCATTGGTGAAGGCAACGTAATTCGTGCCGGTGAGGCGAACTTCAACGCCTGCCATGGGGCCATCGACGCTGTGAACTTTACCACTGACTGTTTGAGTTGCTTCCAGCGTGATTGGCTCCAACTGCAACGGCCGATCGGCGGATAGCTGTAAGCCATTTATACGTAATCCAAGGATGCTCGGTTGACTGGCTGATAATGTTGCAGGGTCAATGGCGGTAAATATGACGTCGTAGCGTCCTGGACTTAGGTTGCGGATTTGAAATTTGGAACCAGTGGCTGACTCCCGCATAGCCTGATGCGTTTCCGCCTGGCCGATGATATAGGCTTGTAAGCTATCGGCTAACTGCGATTGACTTAAGCTGAAACGGATGACACCGGCAGTATCGAAGCTGGCATCGGCGCTGGAACCATCATCGGGAGCAGGTTTTGGCTGCGGTGACAGCGATGGTGGAGCGGCGTCGCTGGTTGGCTGATCGCCAGCATTAGCGCAAGCTACTGAAAAAAATAGCAAAAATTGAATTGATAGCGATGAGAAAAACTTTTTGCTTTGCATAGAAATACATAGCCTCCCCAAAGCTTATCGGCCGATGCTCGGGTGATCTTGAGACTTCGCTTGTCGGCCTTTTTGGTAATAATCTTAAGTTGCTAAACTTACAGATATTTCTTCCAATTCTCACCATGGTGATTAAATTCATAGGAAATGTGAAACCGTAATGGGCTATTTCGTGGTGGGAGGTATTTAATCTTGGCCAGTCGTCCAATGATTTGCTATGAAGCAGCCACAGCACAAGTTTTCGGGGATCAAAAAACTTGAACACACAGAAACTGAAAAGTGCGAGGTGTGACGAATGGGGGATGTAGCAAGGATTATGACGCAAACTTCACTATCCGACTATTTGCGGAATACAATCAATGATTATCTGAAAAAGAAAAGTCACAGCCTGATTACCTTATCTGACAAGTCAGGGATCCATTACAATACTCTGGCTAGAATTCTTAAAGGGCGGGTAGAGAGTCCAAGTTTGGAAACAGCGCTTGGTATTTTGAAGGTTTGTCAGACAGGGCAAGCAGCGTTTGATGCTTTGCGCACCTTCTTTCCTGATTATGACGTGATATTAGGCATGGTGCAGACTGAGCGCGATGTCGACAAAGATGCGATGGTGGATTTAAGCCGGATATTAAGTGACTCTATCGCCTTGCGGATCTTGGCCCTCGCTAGAAGTCGCGATGGCCTGCGTCTCGATGAACTGAGAAAAAGCTGTGGTGAACTGGGTATGGAGCGATTGCGATCATTGCGCGAGAGAGATTGGTTGCTTACAGATGGGGATGTGGTGCGATTAAATCAGCGTAAGTTAGGAATGGATTTAAAAGTCAGCCATGACTTTCTCAAGGCTTTTTGCAGCATGTTGGATCAGGAACTCAACCAACGTGATCATGCCTTATTATGGAATCAAGTCGAACGTTTCAATGATGAAGGAGTAGCGGCGTTGCGCAGTGCAGCGATGGACTTCTTTCATGAGGTAGAGAGCATCAGAAATAATCCCCGATATTATGGACAAAAGCCCTGTTTTGTCGGAACTGTATTAGGATCATTTGAGTTTGCTCTGGGAGAAGATGGAGCATTGCATTAAGAAAAATATATAGGTGGCAACCCTCAAGTCCAGGCCGATACGTCTGGACTATTTTTTCCCTCAGAGCTTGCAAACTTCGACTTAAAATCCATCCTTTCGGGTAATAAAAAGCCCGTTTTTTGTTTGAGCGATTCAAACTCAAATTTCATTAAATATGATTTTGAACAAAATCAGTAAATTTTATAGAAAAAAATTGCTGATTTAAAACTACTAAACCTTACTTTTTGCATTTTGCTTGATTCGATGGATGCAAATGCCGTTATTCCATGCAGGTACAGCCAAAATATCGAAATTTTTTTTACGAAGATAGTAAGTTTGTCAGGCAAGGGTGGAAACATGGTCATCGATTTTGCAAAAATGAAAGCACGCAGAGATGAGAAGCTCGCTTATCGACAAAACCTGATTAATCGCATTGTGGCTCATTATCAAGAGACAAACCATGAAATGCTAGATAGTTTTTATATGGAGCATGTGCGTCATGGCTTTCCTATTCATGTGTTGGAAGAAATTGCCGAACGCCTCGACCAATCCAAGGTGTCTTGATGTTCTCTCTTCCTACCGCTTCGTCTGTGTTACAAGCTTGTCGGGAAAATAATGAACTTGTTCCTGACGATGCGCTGCGGATTATCACCAGCGCCTTCAAGTGCAGTGTTTAATTCTTGAATTTGATTACCTTCAAGTTGCAAAATATGTTCATTCGGTTGAAAAGTTGAACCCATCGGAAAGTCCACACCTGGCTGATCACTCATCTCAATATGTGCGCCCAAAACGAAGCTAAGAGCTTTACCGCTTACAAATTGAGCGAGCCGCTGGATGCTTTGACGATAGGTATTCCATTCTGCTATATAAAGACGGCCAGGATAGATTGTATCCCCAGTTAAAAGAGTCGCTGTTTTTCTATCATAGATGGCTATGGAGTTCGTCTCATGGCCTGGAATACCGATTATATCGATCATACGGTTACCAAGGTCGTAGCTTGCACTATCGTTTGGCCAATTATTGAAGCCAAAAAAGGCTGTCATGTCGTTCACACTTGGGGCAACTACAACAGTGTTTTCCTGATTATTAAATTGATTATCTGCTGCCCGATGATCCCCGTGAGCATGGGAGTGAGCAACGACGAGATCGTATGCGCTGCGCTCGACTCCAATTTGAGCTAAGTGCGAGGTTAAAATTTCTTCTACCATTGTTCTTAAGGGAAAGGTATTGGCATTACCTGTAGCACCTGTATCAAATAGAAGAGCCTTGTTTTGGCCAAGAATTAAATACATGAATGGCGCTTCAAAATTAAGACATTTGTTCTGTCGTAATATGTAATAGCTGCTATTGTATTGGTGAACTTGCAATGGCGGGTTTTGATCGTTATTACAATTTTCTGCACCATGAATCCATTGCACGTTTAAGTCGCCACTTTCAAAGGCTGGCGCGGTAGCTTCTTCTGCGGCGTCTTCGCTCGCATTTTCGTTTTCATTCTCTGTTTCGTCTCGCTGTTCGTCGTCTGTGGAGTTTTGAGCTGTCTCAATGGGGTGAGAAGAGCGGGTGTTTGTTTCCAGCTTAGGGCTGGGAGAACAAGCTATCAAGGCTAAGGTTAAGAAAGTCCAGATCGTGCGATTAAATCCACCCATACTAGCTGCCATTCTCTGATCCTTTATCCAGACTGTCCTCAATTCATGCGCTAATTGTGCAATATTTATGCCGCTTTATAGAAAGAAATAGCGAAGTAAGGTCAGCAAGATAGCATTGGCAAACTGGACAGAATTTTGACATTGTCTGCGCTTTTTACGAAAGCTTCATTGTTGACATTGTTTAGGTGGTAGGCTGGGATTGGAATCGTGAACTCGCCATCAGTTGGCTGCTTGGCGCTCAGCGTGGTTAAGGCACAAATATTTGATCGACGAAAGCACGGCTAATCAGTCGGGAAAGGCGGAAAACCGTGCCTAGTTGCCAAAAAGTAGCTATTTAATCTCGCAAGGGCGACAGATACCTTCCATTGCTAGTGAAGACTGAAGCAGTGTCGCCTCATCCTCTGCCTGAATAGGGGGATTCATACGGCCTTGCCAGACGTAGAAAAAACGGACATCTTCCAAAATTCCAGAAAATTGCTGAAATAGGCCGGGTTGTTCCTGTGGCCGAAATAACAGCGAGTTGATTTGCTGGACGACTTCTTTTTCGCAATCGGACTCAACAGTCCGTAAGGATTTGATGATGGGGCAAACTTTGTCGGCAATTTTTTGACAAAAGAGCAGCTCTTCCGCCTTAGGGTCTTGAATCTGCTGACGGATTGGTTCACACAAACTCAAGGCCAGACTTTCAAGTTGTTGCTGCGAAAGTTTGACCTGAGTCTTGCTCACAATCAAGCTGGCGATCTTGAACGCAGTTAGCAGGATGAATTCTTCCAGCTGATTGTGGAACGCTTGATGGAGCTGACCCTCATCGGTCAATTGCGGCAGTTTGCTGGCTTTTCGTGAGCCTAGATCCAGCGCTTCCTGAAAATCGAAGCCTTCTTCGTCGATGCTATGGCTGGTCAAATGCCGCCAGTCACCACTATAGGGATTGAATTCATACTGATCGAGAAACAGAGCGCCAAACCAGGCGATACCGCTCAAGGCTGTCTGCAAGTATTGGAGCTCGGTGTCATCCAGGGTATAGTGAGTGCCAATGCGCGTCCAACCTGGTTTAAAGCCGTTTAATACCCGTTGAATCACAAGCACATACTTATCGGAAAGTTCCTTTTCGATGTTCAGCAACTCGTGACCAAACGGCCCGGCACAGGCGCAACCGGAGCGAGCTTGAATGCCAAAAAGATCGTTGAGTAAGGCAGCGATAAAGGTATGGTGCAGATACTGATCACCATGGCGAATCAAAAATGAATAGATCGGATGGCGTCGTTTGGGATCTGGATTTCCTAAGACTTCCAGCCGCGCATGCTGTTGGAAAAAACTCATCATCGACTGGCAAAGGTGCTGATCGACGCGTTCAATAGTTTCATGACCCAGCCACTCTTTCATTTGAAACGACAGAGCAGCTTGCCAGACTTGGCGAATGGCTGGTGTTCCTGGAAATTCTCGGTGCTCGATTTCCGAGTGAAAGTGATATTCCCATGGCGTTACCGCCGTCACAGTACCGCCGCCGCCAAAGGAAGGATTAGAGTGCAGATCGTAAAGCCTTTCGGTAGCAACTAATAAACCGAGATTGGTGCCGCCGAGATTTTTATGTGTGGATAAGAAAATGGCGTCGATGCCATCCCTTGTCATATTAATTTCTTCGTAAGGACCTGAAGCTGCATAGTCAACGAGAAAAAAGGCGTCGTGGCGAGATAAGACAGCGCCGATCGCCTGCAGATTATATTTCATACCTGTGACGTTTGAAGCAGCCGAAAAGGAGCCGATTTTGATATGCTCGGGAAAGCGTTTCAGTTGTGCTTCCAAATCATCCAAGTCAACCTCGTTGATGTCAGGCCCGCTTTTCACAGCCTTGATACGCACAAAGTGACAAAGAGCATCATCCTGCCAACTCACGTCATTCGAATGATGCTCAGCTGGTCCGACAAAAACCACGTACTTTTTCGCCATTTCAGCTTTCAGATTCAGGCCAGTTTGCTCGGCGATAATTTTTTGGCCACGTGGCGACATATAAAGACCAAGAATTTTTTGAATGCGCTCGATCGCACCAGTTGCTCCATAGCCCGTTGCCAGGACGAAAGATTTGGCAGGTGCATGGACATGTTTTTTTATTATAATCAACGCCTTTTGAAAGCGCTGTGTCGAGCGGCGTCCAGTATCAGAAGTCTCAGTATGGGTGTTGGCATAGGTGCGCAGGCAATCTTGTAGATAGTTTTCCATAAAGGATAGAGCCTGAGCCGAGGCTGTGTAATCAAGATGTAAAAGGGGACGAACCGGGACACCGGGCATCTCTTGGTCAAGTAATTTCCAGAAATCAGGAACATCGATTAAAGTGAGGCGACCTAATTTCTGTTCGCGGAGAAACTGCAACTTGGCATTGGTGTCGCTGGGCAGCGCGGTGCTTGCCTTTTGCGCTTGTATACTTAAAGCCTGCATGTGTTGGCTTCGATATTGGCTCATAGCGCCTTGGCTTGGGTCAATCCGCAAGTCCACATTCCGCCCCAGTTCATGCGTCATAGTTGCCCCTTAATAATGTCATGATCAACTTTTTGAGATCGCATCGTTCTCTCATAATTCGAAAAAAATTTCCATATGGTAGCTTTCTTTGCCCCTTAAGCATACGGTCGGCAAATCCTACTAGGAATGCATATCCCGTCATAATAGCATTCATAACAGCTGTTATCTTCTCTTAAAGCTGAGAGATACGCCGACTGCGCTAAAGAAAAGGAGTTTGCATGATCGAGGTTGTTTGTGCAGTGGTATGTAAACGAGGGCGGTATTTTGTTTGTCAGCGGCCGCCAAACAAGGCTCAGGCCTTACTTTGGGAGTTTCCTGGCGGCAAGCTTGAGACGGATGAAAGTCCCGAGGAGGCGCTTAGCCGGGAATTACATGAGGAGCTGCACTGGCAAGTTAACATAGAGCAGGCTTTGCCGCCGGTTGAATGGACCTATGAAGACGGTAAAACGATCCGCCTGCGGCCATTTCTCTGCTCATGCCTGCCAGGTGTAGGGCCGCAGCTCAAAGAGCATGTGCAACAAGCCTGGGTAAGCTTGGCTGAGCTCCATTCCCTTGATCTTTGTCCGGCAGATCGCCCAATTCTGGAAAGTCTTGCCGCAAATTCTGGCCGTTAATCAAAGTTTGGGATTCTGTTTTCACGGCCCTGCAGAAGAATGCGAACATTTAGTGATTGGCATGATCCGGGCTTGGGTCAATGAGAATCTGCGAGGCTTGCTGCAGCTTGCGGCGCATGGTTTCCAAACCTAATTTTCGCATCAGTTCAATATTGCGCTCGGGAATACTTTCTGGGAGGTCATAATGGGCTAGGGCCTTGGCGACTTCTTCCTCGCGCAGAATGTGAAAGATGGGAACGGGTGAGCGATTCGTATAGTGACTGACATCATTGGCATCGTGTTCCGCAAATTGGTATTGTGGATGAAAGCTGGCGATTTGAAAGATACCACCCCATTCCATGCGCTCAAGAAATTCTTCAGCAAGGGCCAAGATATCCAGATAGTGCTCGAAATCACTGAGTGCCGGAGCGAGCACCAAACTTGTGGCAATCGATTCGACTGGCGTTTGCAACAAGCGTTGGCACTCGACACCGATACAGGTCAGGATCTCTTCCGGGTCGGCATCGCCACAGACCACATAGCGGACCTGGTCTTGAAAAAAAACTTTTGCTGCAAAAGGGCATAGATTCAAATCAATGACGACTTGTTCTATCCAGACTTTTACTGCAGTGATCATGGCTGTGGCGTCGGTACCCATGAATGGACCTCTTATGATTTTGTTGTGGGGGCAAAGCTTTCACGACGTTCGACAGAACGCAATTGCCGGCCAAGATGTTTGACCTTGGCATTCAGCTGCCGCCAGCGTGGGTGATGCTCCAAAGTCTTGCCGCTACCTTTTGCCTGCTCTCCTAATTTACTGACACAATCTTCTAAGGCTTTTTGCGCAAGTTTCAACTGCTTTTCAACTACGGAACGACTTTTCGCCATGACAAACTCCCTGTGATTGGGTTGAGCCCTATTTTTGGAACTGCGAGGGATACCTATTTGCTGCTTGGTTCATATCCCGTTTCAGTGTTACAACTTTTTGTTACATAATCAACTGCTTAGGGTGAAGTTATGAACTTGTTGAGAATTTTCATCCCAATGATGCTCCTCATGGCTTGTCAAACCAACAAGTCCTGGTTGGCGGAAGATCAGCGTCCGTTGCCGTGGATGGGGCAAATATATTCTTCAGAAAAAGGCGACTGGATCAGCTCTGAGGCGATGCTTGCCGACTTACGAACTGCTGACATCGTCCTGCTCGGCGAGCGGCATGACCACCCCGATCATTGGCGTTTGCAACTGGAAATCACGCAAGCGCTGCAAAACCAGAATCGCTTAGCTCTGGTTTTTGAGCACTTTGCACGCGATCAGCAGAAAATTCTGGAAAGTTTGCGCAAAGAAAAAGTGGGCGTTGAAAATTGGGCGGAGCGCTTGCAATGGGGAAAAAGTGGCTGGCCGGCATGGGAGCGCTTTACGCCCCTGATGACTTATGCCGTAGAACACGAAATCGACATCGTAGCAGCCAATCTTAGCCGTGCAGATGTGAAAAACTTATTTCAAGGGGATTTAAAAGCGGTATTTCGGGAAGAAGAGTTAAACCGATATCGCTTTACATCACAAACTCTCAGTCAGGAAAACTTGCAGAGTTTACGTGCCCAAATCGAGGAGTCACATTGCCATCCGATGCAGGAGCCCATGCTCAGTTCCATGGTTCGCGTCCAGCGTGGCCGCGATTTGGCGCTGGCAGAAGGCATCGTTCAAGCCGTGCAGGAGCATAAACGGGTCATCTTATTTGCTGGGAGTGGCCATGTGCGCAAGGATTGGGGTGTGCCTGAGCTGTTAGCTAGGTTGGAGAAAAATTGGCAAGTGCGGTCTGTGGCGATGGTCCAGGCGCCAGATGACTGGCCTGCATTTCAGGCCCAAGGTCTGCCCTACGACTATGTGTGGCTAACTCCTGCAGTTGACCTGCGTGATCCCTGTGAGGTCTACCGCCAGCAACTGCAAAAGTTCAAGCAAAAATAGCCGTAGATCATTTAGATTAGAGTCCATCCGGGAATGCCTGAGACAAGGCCCGAATTAGCTTCGCAAGGACTGCAAGTAGCCTTGCAGGCGTTGCAATACGGGCAGTGGAATTTCATGGCCGCCAGCAAACTCGGAGTAATCCACTTCGGCTCCTGCATCTTGGAAGAGTTGGTGCAACTCTCTTGCAGCAGTGATAGGTAAAATGGGGTCATTCTGTCCATGACTCTGAAAAACCTGCAACCCTTGATGCTGATGCATGAGATCATTGCAGTTTGCCTTGGCGACTAAAGTCGATGAAAGTTGGAGCAGTGCCTTTGGGTTTTCGGATAAACATAGGCTCGCATGACAACTGATCATGGCCCCCTGGCTGAAACCACCGACAACGATGCGTGTCAAGTCCTGCGGTAAACTTTCAATGAGCTGGCCGATTTGATCCCGGGCACCAGCCAGTCCAGTAGGAATATGCGAGGCAAAGGAGCGGACCTCTCCGCCCATAAGCTGTCGTTGCAGGGCTTCCATATCGATAGGAAACCAAGCTCGACCCATGGTGTGGGGACCAATCGGAACTTCTAAAATTCCATTAGGGAAAATCCAATTCCATTGGTTTTGCCGGTCGACCATAGGTGCCAGCCCCGCTAGATCCTGGAAATTTGCGCCATAGCCGTGCAAAAGGATAATCGTCCCTCGCTCTTCGTCGAAGGGGGTGACAAGGCAATCGAGGTCGGCAATACGCTGAAAACTTAAGGGTGCTTGCATCTTAATGGTCCTGATTCGATGAATGTCTTTCTGCTGGCGATCCCAAATTGGATCGTGGTCGAACGATTGTCAAGAAAAAGGACTATTTGGGTAGGTCTGGAGTCGAAACTCGGCGCAATTATATGACGTAAATAACTGAAATTCCGTGGTTAAATGAGGGTATCTCAAGACTTGAGCAAATTGGCCGATAGGGCACCCGGGAACGCCATAATATCGCAGGATTAGCGAACAGAATCAATCGGCGGGGAGGAGTCTTTATGTTGCTGAAACAGCTGAAACTACTTATTTCCTTGGGACTCGTGCTGGCAACATTTGCCTGCCAGCAGGCTGAGGAGGTAATCGATCGGCGTGATGAGGCTCCGATTCAACTTGGAGGTCCTGCTGAAGCGGATGTGGAGGGGGGTGAAGCCGACTCCATTCTGCGCTTGGCTAGTCCAGAGCTTGAGATCACACTTGGTTTAAATGCCAATCGATTGGAATGGAATGCTATCGAAGGGGCTGCACGTTATGACCTCTATATTAGTTCAGTGGATGCCACATCATTAGATGAAGCCACGATCATTTCCGGGGTCTTAAGTCCATATACCCATATTAAAGAGGCTCAGGAAATATTTTATAGTTATACGATCGTTGCCGTCGATGAGGAGCCAAGTCTCAATAGTTTGCCGGCAAAACTCGTCAACGATTTACCAACGGGTCTGATCGCAACTTGTCTTTCTTATCAAGGCGAGTCAAGACGTACCATGGATGCCATATTGCAGGCGACGCAATTGCGAGATTGCTACCAATTTGCGCAAGATAGCGAAAACGTCACCAGTCTGACTTTAGCAAGCCAAGAGCTGCTCGCTCTCGAACCACTGCAAAATTTGCCAAACCTGGAAAATTTAGATCTTTCCGATAATTTGATTCGAGATTTAAATGCTTTAACTGGCTTGAGTAAATTGAAGAGTTTGAATTTGAACAGCAATGGAGTGCTAGTCGACTTAAGTCCTCTGGCAGTATTAATTGACCTTGAAGTCTTACGGGTTTCTTTCAATGCGATTACGAATTTAAGCACGATCGCTGATCTTGTTAACTTAACGGCATTGGAAGCGGCAGGAAATCTATTGGAAAACGTTGCCGTCATCAGCCGCTTTTTGAAATTAGAGACTTTGAGTTTGGCTAATAATCCGGTTCAGCGTACAGAAGCAACTTGCCCTGTTGTCAGTGTGCAAGCACCGTTGGCCCAGTTTTGTTACCAGGGAGTCGTGGTAAGCTATGAAGCACATATTCAAAAGATGATGGCCTTACATTGCGTCGGCTGTCATGCTAATTTAGCTACAGTAGAAGGTGTCATCGAATGGGCTGATCTAGCAAATACCCATATCCAAGCCGGAACAATGCCAATGGGGCGAGACCCACTTTCCGCTGTTGATAAGATGATTTTCGCCCAATGGTTGGCCAACTTACCTCAGCCTCCAGCAGAGTAATTTTACGAGCAAAGCTGAGAGACCGCGGCAGACAGAGAGCGGTCTCACGCATGGACTCAGCCAGCAGGCACATTTCAATTTTGTGAACAAATGTTAGCTGATAACATAGGCAAGCTTTGCTGGTGGTTTTATTTAATATCACGGTTTTTATGGCCCATTTATCAATAAGATACACAGATTTACTAGCTTCCCGCTGGCTCTTCCTTCTGTAATAATCATAAAATTAGCGTACACATCGGCTGTCTTTATCGGCCTTGGAGGAGTGAGAATGCAAGTTATCAGTCATATCGTCGATTATGTGAGAGTACATTTGTTCACCAAAGACACCGAATATGAGTGGGAGGAACAGGTGCGGGAACAAGTCGATTTTGACGAGTGGATGCGTATTATGCTGTCATGAACGGAGAAATATTTGGGCAACTGCAAGGAGCAGCCCTCTGCTCCTTATTTTTTATCACAAGGTCGGAAGTCTCTACTTTAAAATCGCATACTCTTGCCTCAGAAGTCTTCTATCATCTTCATGCCTATCAATCCCGAGTCTAGTATACTCGCGCACTCATCAAAAACTTTGATGGCAACAAAAGATACTATGTCCAAGGAGGCCTGGCAAAAGCTAAAAAGAAACAGTCTAATGGCTAATTTGAATCGTTGCCTCACAGTCTGATTTAATCTTGATAAGAGTCACGACCTTGTCATTCAATTGGATAAAGCGGCCATTGAACGATGTTGGGGCTGTGATATCAGGATGAATCTTCTCGGCCAATTCTATAATAAAATGCCCTGATTCCTGATCAATTTTAATGATGTGAGCTGCTTGAAAACCAAAATAGTTTTGCACTGTCGGATATAAAGCCTTAAAAAGGCTTTCTTTGGCGGAAAAAATTAGTGTAAATAAGACCTGATCAGAAAATAGATCCAATCCCTGCAGTTTTTCAAATTCCTCTGGCCGACAAACATGTCGGACCAACGAAGGCTTTGACTCGTCGACGATGACTTCTGCATCTAAGCCAAGTCCAAGCCAATCGGATTTCTTCCCTACGATCGCAGCCGCATAGGATTTGGTATGCGTGATCGCTCCTAAATAACCGGTAGGCCATTGAGGTGCTCGACTGGGGCCCGTCGTGATCATGTATTCCGTTGTCGAAAAGCCGAGGTTTTTTAAAGCCAAGCGAGCACAATATCGACCAGCTAAATAGTCGAGCCGGCGTTTAGCTATCGCTTGCTTTAAATGTGGCGGCAATGTAATTCCTTGTTTGGTGAAAAAATCTTCTTTGGTCTGAGGATTTTCATAACTGAAGTCGACTAAGGCGGTCCTTCGATCGACGTTAAGATTTTCCGTTTTCGTTCCTAATTCGGCTTCCAGTTCAGCTATGCTACTCATGTGATCACACTTTCATTGGCAATAAGGTCACAAAACATCACACGATTCAACTTATTATAATCAGCTCCTCACGCTTAGAGCAAGGAGCTGATGCAAGTAAAATTTCCTGTCGCTATCCACTTACAGAGTTTAAAAATTGCGACAGTCTTCAGTCGAGTGGAGTCAGGTAAATATCAACCTGCGCTCCCAGAGCCGGTAATTCATTAAGCTCAATAACGAAGCCTTGTCGTTGGAATTCGCTAGTTGCTTTGCCGTCGATATAGACTTCCCACATAAACGCTTCTGCATCATTCAGTCCGATAACTTCAAAGCGGCGCGTGCTGGCTAAGTACTTGTAGCTCAGTAGAAATTCAGTTAAATCACGCACAGCACAGCGGGCCATCAAAGTTTGTTCTACCAGTTCAAAGCCGTTTCCTAGGCTGCAACCGCTGTTCATGCCATCAAGGGCAACAGAGCCAGCAATCGGTTGCGATGGAAGACTAAAGGTCTTTTCCGAATTATCATCGACATTATAACTAAGGCGTAATTGTCGGTTTTCAGCGTGATCAGCCGCGTTGATGGTGAATGTTGAGCCGCTACGTTCGAAGTTGATCGGGCTATTGTTGAAAAGTATGCGAAAATCTCGCGGATTGCTGCCACTCAAAGGCAAATTGTAGGAAAGCTTGGGACCAACGAGATCGGCATAGCTGACAACAATTTTCTGGTTGTCTGCTGGAGCAGTGCCTAATTTTAGGATTTTAGTGTTAGGGTCATAACTAAAATCATTGCTTGCGACATCTTGAATTTTGACTTGCAACTGATTATTCCGTGGTTGACCATTAATTGTGAATTCTGTTTTGAGTGCTATGTTGCGTCGATAGTCTACCTGGATCATGGCGTTCGCTGCAGGTCTTTGATTGAAGACCAAAGTCGTGCCAGTAAGTTGATACTCATTGGTATTAAGCATATTGCCATTGACCATCACTTGCAACGTATTGGCGGCTGGAGCCTCTTGTAAGCTAACTTGGTTAAACATCGGCGTGATGTTAACTCGGTAAGAGACATGGATTTTCGAACCAGCTGGAGGCTCGTAGCCTTCAAAAAATGTCAGCATCCTGCCTTGGATTTGATAACCGTTGGGATCGGCGGGTGCGCGCGCTCCATCTATTTCGATTTCAACACTTATCGTTGAGTTGGCGTCAGGAGTTTGTGTCAGCTCCCATTGGTTTAATAGAAGTGAGGCGATATTTTCTGATATTTTCTGTAGGGTAGACGAGTAGCTCGCATCACAGATATCACCCCACCGTTTCTCACCATTGGCTTTGTAGTCGACTAATCGTTGGTATTGAACGGCATGATTATACGCTGTCCGGCAAGGCTGATTTGGTGACGAAAAAATTCCATAAAAGGCGGCGTTTTTACCAACTTCACGGCCAAGAGTTTGTTCAACATAGCCGATCAGATAGTTTTCAAACTGCCAGTCCTCTCCCCGGCAACCGTTGCCATCTTTGGAGCAGTTGTCTTCGTCACTGACAATTAGAACAGCTAATGTGGAATCTGGACGAACCCAGGGATTTTCGGTACAGCGAAGGCCGTTCACAGCCTCTTTGATCCCAGCCTCATTTCCCGATCCACCAATACCAGGCTGAGCTGCGGTGCGAAATTTTTCGATCGCATTGGGATCGTTATGGGGAATAAGTGTAATTTGGCAGTTGTTTTTCGGACTGGTCGTAACAAATCCAATGCGCCAGTTGGTTTTATCAATATAGGTTAATAAATCTAATAATTTATCACTGAGATTTTTTTGCTCCTGACTCATGGAGCCTGAATCGTCGACGACAATCAGAATGTCGACCACACCACGCTTTTCTTCCTGGCTGAACATGTCGTTGATCGGTGTTCCTGGGCTGCCCTGCTGAAAATTTTGGCTGATCATGGTCCGATTAATCTGCTGAAAGTTTTCCGTGCGGTCTGAATAGTTGTTGGCCAGTTGGAAATCCATAGCGACCGATTGATTATCCAATGAAAAGCGAAATTCGGAGCTTAGCTCCTGGCTTGCCTTGAAGCTGTAAATATTGGAATCAGCAGCGCCAAGGGGATTGCGTCGCTGAACCAAAGATTCCTGAGCGACAATCTCCCGATTTTCGATATTGCCAGTATTAGGCGTTTGATCCTCAGGGGTTGCATCCAAGTCGCCAGCGGGTGGAGTTTCTTTGGCATTGGGGCTACCCGAATTAAAACCTGACTCTGAATTACATCCCAAAGCAATCAGGAATAGAAAGATATATAAAGACTTATGGATAGGCATTGGCTCCCCCGAGTGTTTTGAAAACTCCTAGGGGTTATTTCGGAATCTAGTCACAAAAAATCAAGAAAGTTTTTAGTGAACTCATAATCTGACGTAATTTCAGTGGTATAGAATTGATTCTGACGAAGGTTTTTAGCTGCCTTGCGCCGCATGTGGGCAAAATTCTTGGCAGAGTGGATAATTCGCATTTGCTTCGCTATAATCAATGTAATTTTTAAAATTTTTCTCATACCTTCCCTAGGGAGAGCTTTTTATGAGTTTTCTAGGCCGTTTGCGCTTCATACCCGGGCTCTGTCTTGTTCTCTTCACCATGCTGATGTCAGCCCCCTGTCTTGCCAACTGGACTTTTAATCTGGGCTATCACAATCCGCCAGGTTCTAAGGTAGGAGTAAACTTTCTGTATTGGAGTCAGCCACTGATGTTTGAAATCGGTATAGGCTGGATCGATGTCGATTCTTTAGACAATGAAGATACAAACGAAGCGGGTAATAATGATGCGACGACTGAGGAAGAGAGTACGGATTTGCGGGTAGCCGTAGCTGGTGCCTTAAATGTGAAATATATGTTGACCTCAGGTGGTGTGAGGCCGTATTTGCAACTAGGCGTTGGAGCCGGCTCTTATGTGCAAGCGGGTGACGATACGGACTTAGGAGCTGGAATAGGTGGTTTGTACGGTGGCCTCGGCCTGATGGCAGGTAGTCCGCAATTTTATGCCTATGCAAGCTATAATATTCATGGGAACAGCAATCATAATTTCGCTCAGTTCGGTATTGGTTTTGATATTTAAGGTTTTTTTCCAAATATCCAAATGCGAAACATTTTGCGATAGAACTCCAGCCTAATATGGCTCAGCCGAAATATTTGCTGAGCCATATCTATAAACCCATCCATAGCATAAATAGGTTTCATTGTGACCATGGCTTGGCCTTCATGATAGCGTGGGCAATGCTTCATATAGAAACGATAAATATCATCATTTTTCTGACTAAGATCCATCTTGACGACGACTTCTTGTTTTAAGCGAACCGTATATGAGGTGACGAAGTTGACTTTATCATCCAAAGGTATGTGAAATCGCTGGCAGGCATCTAACATCAATTGTCTAAAGGGCTCAGGAACGCCAAGAACTGGGCACGGAAAAACCTTACGGGATCGACGCTTGAAAATACAATACGAAGCTGGGCTATTGGCCGTAAAGAATAAAACAAATGTTCGTTTTGTGAATAAGTTTTTTAAAAAAAACTTGCTCGACTCAAGAAATACGATGCGATGAATCAAATTTTGACCAAAATAATGAGGAAGTACATTTGTCGAAAGGCGACCAACAGCAAAAGCCCTCTCTTCAATTGCAATTTCCATGACACGGTATATCAGATAACCGGCAAGTTTTTGATCGGTTGTTTTAAAAAGAAAAATCTTTTCGCTGTCAGCCGTAGAAAAGAACATGTGGTAAAAATCAGTGTAATTCACACCCTCCCAAATTTTGACAAAAACCTCATCGTAACATGCTTTCGCAATATTTTCCCTTGCAAGTGGTGTGATTTTTTTAAGGTTAATGGCATCGGTGATCAGCATGGAAATCCTTAAAATTTACCTGGATGTTGATTCATGCTACATCTCATGAATGGAATGTTATGATACTATAATTATATGGGTGTCTATCAATATAAGCTATTCAACTAAGATGAATAAATGAGTTTTCATGTCGGTAAAGACCTTTCTAAGGCGAGTATTGCTATCGCTTCTGTTTTTCTTTCACACCATGTTGATTGCTTCTGAATCCATGAAAGAGTGGGAGATCAAAGAAAACTGCGATATTCCAAGTGAATCCATTAGTAGCAAAAAAATGCTATCCGTACTGGATTGTCAGAAATTTTGTGAAACAGAAGCTAAATGCAGATCCTTTGTGTTTGTTTCAGGCTGGCAAAGATGTTTTTTGAAAAATCAGTTTGCTAAACAAGCGAGCATTCGATTTATATCTGCCGATTTGCCAGCTGCTGCCAAAGCAGAATTCAGCGAAGCTAGTTTGCACACTGATCATGATCATAGTGGTAAGGACCTTAAGCGTCTGGTTCTGGAACAGGCTATTGAATGTGGACGAGCTTGTCAAAAACAGGATGACTGCAATGCGTTTACTTTTATTGATGGCTATCGGGTGTGTTGGTTGAAATCTGCCGGAGGTCGTCTGTCAAAAAAAATCTTCTACTGCGGTATTCCAAAGTCAGTTGGCAAAAACTAAGTCAGCTAAGCATCTGAGAAAAAAAGATTGCGGGATAGTGCCCTCCCTGGCTCTATCCCGAAATTATGGAACGACGAATGCAAACACACATTTACGATGCAACAGAAGTTGTTGCAGCTTTTTTCGCAGCAATCTCTCCTTGATGCATGGAACTTTTATTTGCCGTCTTGATGGAATGAACAGCGATTTCTGATTCCAGGGGCGGTGGCACTGGAATCGCATTTGGAACATCAGCACTAGGCACATCTTTGCGAACCAAGGCTTCCTCAAAACTTGCTTTAACAAGCTGAGTTTCTTGAGAGTCATGGGATATGACCTGAATCTCCTGGCGGCGATGAGCGATACCAGCTTCCAGCTCTTCTATCTCTTTATTTAATTGGCGCTGACGTGTGTCCAATCGAGATAACTTGCGGCCAGCATCTTCGATAATATCGTTAACATTGATGTTTGCCGAACTTAAGGTTTTTTGGACAATTGTGACTACCATTTGCCGTTGATCTTTAGGTAAATCCCGCATCAACTTAATGGCATCTTCTATAGAATAACCATGACGCCTTTTAGCCGAACCCTGTCCTAGATTTGCTTGATGGGATGGTGTACTGCTTGCAGGCTGACTGATGGCTGTTTCCGGTGTATGTAAATGACTATCGTCGATCTCAAAACTATCCCGTTCAAACTTACGAGTAAAAATACCCATTGCCGTTCTCCCTTTCTCCTCAGTTGGATGAACTAGAAACCATTGTGCCTCTATAAGATTCCAGGATATTTTTTTTTGCTCGCTGCTGTTTGATGGGAGTCTTATCGTATTCGCCTCGTCTAAAGTTGAGGCTATTTTATAAGCTATGAGAAAGAGGAAAAAAAACACAGCCACAATTGAAAAGTGAGTATTTAGACATCAAGAAGTTCTTGGCGAAGGCTAATGCCATTGTGGTAATAAATGGCTTTGAGGTTGGGAATAGAAGTGACGGCAGAAGTATTTTTTGTTTCGTTAAAGTGAAAGACAGTTTGATCTTTATCAAGGCTGATCAAAGGTACATGTTGTAATATTTCAGTTCGCTTTGCCGTAGCTAAGTTCATCTCAAATAGTAAACTGCATGGATCATCATAGAAACCGCAGCCCCAACTGGTTTTATAACGGTATAAGCCAGAGTCAACACGGGCAAGGGTTGGTCCCAGATTAAACCATTCAGCCCCCTTATGGATCGCTTGCTGATAGGCTAGAAAATCCAAATAAACATTGAGGCTTTTATAGAGTTTCGTATCTTGGCGGCCTTTTTCCGACATGCCGACCCGCCAAACAAAAAGATTGCGATTAAGTCTTCCCATATAGACTAAGGCGCCAGCAACGATTTCATCGTTGTGGGAAATCAGAATCAATTCGCCGTCTTCAGCCAAGCCGCGCATTTCCTCAATATCGGGCAAGGCCATATGAGTTCCGTGACGAAGCTTTGCTGTGGGAATGACCAAATTTTCTAACCACCATTGCCAGGTGGAAAAATCTTTTGTTTTTTGGATCTGAAACTGTGAGTTTTGTGCTCGCTGTAAAGCGCGACGAAAATCCTTGGACAATTTTAATTCTTCGACCGGCCGAGGTCGCATCTTAGCGTTCAACCAAAATTTAAACGGGAAAGATCCCGGCTGCAATCGCCCCCAAGGTTTCGTGCAGCGGAAACTGATATCACAAGATCTTTTCATGAGAGCTATTTGCGCCGCAGAATATCCGGTGTCTATCAGATTTTTACGCATCAAACATTCACTGAAGAGTAGGCGCTCGACATCAGCGAGCATATGGGAGGGGCCTTCGAAATAAACATCGAGCTGTAAATGCGGAGCCCCGAACAAACTGCCACGCAGAACATACGCGGCCTGGTCTTGTCGCAAGTAAGTCTGCAACTGCTTGGTCGTCGCTTTCAGTTGGGAGAGCTGGCGGCTCCAAGGCAGGGCCGCGGCAATATCATGCAACATAACCGTCCTTTTGGCACGACATTATTGTCGCTACGACAGTTTACTAGCATCTTTGAACGAGTCCGGCTAGGGGAAAAATGGATTAGCTACGGCAAAAGTGCATGAAACGATGGTACTAACCATAACCAATGTTTTCCAAACTCAAAACAAAAAACCTCGCAAAGCCAGCTTTGCGAGGAAAAGTAAAAAGACCGGGCAAATGCCCGGTCTTAGAGCTATCAAAAGAAAGGTCTGAAACCTTACTGTGCTGGAGCAGCCGTCACACCCGCGCAAAAAGTGTTGATCGCTGGCGAGGCTACCGCATCTCCAGAAGGACAATTCGCTGTATTTTTATTTGCCTGAGTTGCAATTGGATTTTCCGCCAAGCCCAGTACCTGCAGGGAGGCCATTGGTGCGAGCGGAGCGACGGAAGTAATTTCGTTGCGGTTTGCGCCTAAGGCTTCCAACTGAAGAAGCAATGGTACGGCAACGGGAACTTCTGCAAGTGCGTTACCATTCATGCGCACACCGAGAATTGAAGCATTCGCGCCTAAGCCAGTATAATCAGTGATTAAGGCGTTCTCGCCAATAAACAGAATCTCTAGGGCTGCCATGCTACCGATTTCAATGGGCACTGCAGTTAACTCAGTGCCTTCTGCGTAAAGCTCGACAATGGAAGCATTTTGATCAAGAGCTGCGAAAGCGCCATCGCCACCCATCGGGTTATTGGATACCTCTAAGACAGAGAGATTGGCTAGGTTCGCAACTTCCGCAGGAACGGTGCTGATACCGGTATTAAATAAGGAAAGAACAGTTAAGCTGGGAATTGACGCTAGTGCACTCACGTCTGCCAACGGGTTGCCATCCATAATAAGGACCTGCAACTGGCCAGAACTGGTGACTTCTTCAGGAATTGCCGTCAACTCCATGTTGTTTAAACTGATCAGCTCCAGGGTCGTAATTTGAGCTAAATTACTGAAATCAGTGATAGGAGCGCTACCAAGAATCAAGCGGGTCAAGGCTTTGCCGACCAGCTCGTCAGGAACTTTTGTTAGGTTGGAGCCAACTATCGAAACCACTTGTAGACCAGTACGACTTCCAAGCGGCGACCAATCCTCTATCTGGTTTTGCGCAGAGACAAACGTGCCCAGATTCTCGAAAAATTCGATGAGAGAAATATCGGTCACGGCTTTGTCGACTAGGAATAAGGGCGCGGAAAAATTCGGTGTATTATAAAACTCGTAGACATCCTGACAACCAACGAAAGCCCCGAAATCTTCGGCAAACCATTGACGAATCGCGTCAGAAGTGGCGTGTTGGCTAGGTTCTCCACTACGTTTTTCACATATTTCAACAAATACTTCGGCTTGTGTGGGTTCAGCCGGGACTTCTTCGGCAGTGTCACTGCTTTGATCAGCTTCAGCGGGTGTAGGTTCGGCTGCATTATTGTCATCTTTTTTGCCGGAACTACAGGCAGTAAGTGTCAGCAAACCGAAAACCACTACGCCGAGAGTAACTAGTCTACGCATAAAAGGGCCCCCTTTAACTAAGGTTTTGAAACTCGACAAGGGAATCGTACAGGAGGCTTGTGTGGCGGCAACTTGCAGACAGGTGCGTATGATGATTTCATCCCTTGGTTGGTTTCTGCAAAGCTTATGCCTCAAAATTTTTGACAAATTTCAGGTGCTTAACGGGTAGTCAACTGGCCAGACAACAGACAGTGATTGAATTTCACACAGTTTCGTCTTTTTACCATGGTCAACTGGATTGCTCATCATGGAAGGCTTTATTCGGCCTCGGTCTTGACGAACCGGCCAAACAAATTCTAATAGTCGCATCAGGGGAGGTAAGATAATGGGAGATAAACTCGTATCAATTGTTCAATCGTTTGCCGAACGACATGGCTTTTCTAAAAGAGAGAGCAGTGTCTTTCTTGGGCTTGTCGGTTATGGCACCAAACATTCCGATCTGGCTAGGGAGCTGGATATTTCGCCGAACACTCTGCGGATTCACTTACGTAATATGAATCAAAAGGCAGGAACGGCTGGAATTTCATCCTTGCTACGAAGCTTTATTGAATACAGTTTTAGTGAAAAGCAGCGGAATGAGTTGCCCAGGAAAGCGGAAAGTGCAGAATCTGTACGTACTTCAGCTTGCTGATGGAAGGGTGGCGGCCGAGCGCTTCTTGCTCGGCCTAATTTTTTTCCGGCCTTAACGTTGGTAGAATAAAAACTTACCTGAGCCGGAAGCTGAGGAGACGACCCAACGATAAGTGCCACTGCCGCTATATTGCACTTCTTCATTTGAACCAGATCCAGTAGAAGAACTCACAGTTCTCCATCCCCAGAGCCAGTGTTTGTTTTGTAAGTACAAGTTAAAATCTGTTCCCTCTGGGCCAACTAGATAGCCTTCCATGTTGCTTGAACCTGAGAAGCTATCAACAACGACGACCTGCTCACCGCTAGCTAAGCTGCCTTCGATGACATCGCAGTTTGGTCCACATGGATTTTCTGGATCAGGCTCAGGACCTGGACCAGGTCCTGGATCTGGGTCGACTGGATCAGTATCATCAACTGGTCCAGAGTAAAGCATCAGGTTTGGTGAGCCGGAACCAATGCTTGAGAGGCTGCCTTCTGTTGCACTTCCGATTAGCATATTGGCTACTTGTGCTGGACTGGCTCGTGGATAATCTTCGAGAAGCAAAGCCACAGCACCAGCGACGTGAGGTGAAGCCATCGATGTGCCACTGATGGAGCTGGAGGCCGTATCGCCTGTTGACCAAGCAGAAAGGATGTTGCTTCCTGGTGCAAAGATATCGACGCAACGTCCGTAGTTGGAGAAGCTGGAGCGTTTATCGCGATTGGTTGATGAACCGACTGTGATAGCATCGGGAACAGCCGCTGGAGAAGTGTTGCATGCATTGGTGTTGCTGTTTCCAGCAGCCACAACTGCAACGACGCCAGAATCGATCATTTTTTGTACGGCATTATCCAATGCAGTTGATCGACCACCGCCAAGGCTCATGTTGGCAACGGCTGGTTTGATGGCATTGTTGGTAACCCAGTCGATACCAGCAAGGATCGCTGCATTTGTTGTCGATCCTTGACATCCAAAAACTCTTACAGGGTGAATAATCACATCTTTGGCAACCCCATAAGTAGAACCACCGACAGAACCAGCTACGTGAGTTCCGTGGCCGTTACAGTCTTCCGTATCTCGGCCATCATTGATGGAGCTGAAGCCTTCACCGACACGACCAACAAAATCACGGTGGGTCGAGCGTAATCCAGTATCGATCACGTATGCATGGACGCCATTACCAGTGCGCTCATATTCATAAACGCCGTCCAAGCCTGCGCGGGAATCGATACGATCCAAGCCCCAAGGTGCATTGCGCTGAGCGCCGTAAAGGTGAACGATACGGTCGGCTTCAACAAAAGCAACATTCGGATCTTTGGCTAATTGTTGCGCCATACGATCATTCATTCGCATCGCAAAGCCTTGTGTTGCAGCATGGTAGCGACGGAAGACCCGACCATTATAGCGTTCAGAAATTCCTTGAGCACGCTCTCTCACCATTTCCCTGATTCGCTCGCGATCAAATGAACGAACACTGACGTCTTCTTTCAGAACGACAATGTATTGGCCGGGAATTCGGTTTGCATCATCCAGGCCGTGGATTTTGACATCAGCAGCAAACACCGAGCCGCTGACTAGCAGGGGACCAAACAGCATGGTCCGACGCACAAGTCGCATGAATTTTTTCATCTTCTCACCTTCTTCTTCGGTTGGGTCATGACATGAAATCACTCAAAAAAACCAATGAGAGTGACTCCTACCGTCCTTGAGTCATGCTTGTCAATTTGCATACAAGTATGGCCTAGTTGGGCGGCCAGTCAAATTAAAAATTTGGAATTAAATTTTACTAATCACTGCATTTTGCAGAAATGACGGGGGATTTGTGTGTTGCTGGCATGTTTGCCAAAGCTTGGTATGGCTCGAAATAATCGAAAATATCTTTGTATAATTTAAGAGATGAAGAGCTTGACGGGGCGCGAGTTTGATGGATACAGACTTAACTGTAGGTAATTCGACTCTGCATAAAAGGCCGTGTCAAGTGAATTTAAGTCAACTGTGTCATGCGCAAAAGGTGGGGCAATGATTTCCTATGAGAGACATGGGATGAACCTAGGGGAATCCCCCTAGGTTCTACCAGTTAGTGGACTTTAGGTTTTTGAAACTTGGCAATTCCTTCACGAAGCTGTTGATGCAGGTACGGCCTTAACTGTGAGGCAGAAATGATATCATCGACCGAACCTATCTGCTGAGCACGCTCTACGGTGTGTATTTTTTCAAACTTTTGGGCCATTTTCGCCTGTTGGTCCAAATGCACCGTTTGAAACACTTCATCGAAGTCGGCTTTGCTAATGATGCCTTCTTTGAGTTGGCGTTGCGCTTCGATAATTTGCGGGTCTGCAAAGGTATTTTTCATGACCTCTCTCGGGAAAACAACAGCTGCTGCAGGTGCGCCGCCAATAACCGAGGCGAAAGTATTTTCCAAAGCAACAATACGCATGTCGGGATTCAAAGTTTTCGAGAACACGACATAAGCACCACCATGGTAGCGAGAGACGACAACAAAGATCAGTGGTCCTTTGAAGTTGACCACAGCTCGTCCAATCTCTGCACCATACTCCAGCTGAAGTTTGCGTAAAGACTCAGGTGAACCATCGAATCCTGATAAGTTAGCCAATACCACAACTGGCATTTGCGCACTGAAGGCATTGATGGCTCGTGCCACCTTTTTCGATGATTGTGGATACAAAGTTCCGCCAGTCCAGGAGTCGGGACCATCATTAGGAATATCGCCATAACGTTTTAATGGACGGCTTTCAATACCAATCATCCCCACGGAATAACCACAGACTTGTGTTTCCCAGACGATAGCTGTTTCAGCATCGCGAACGATTTGCCAGCGTTCCAGCCATTGGGAGTCCTGATCGCGAACCGCATGCATGATTTGCCGCATATCAAAGGGTTTTTTGCGCTCAGCATTCTGAGTTCCCAGGATATCACCAATTTTCTGAAAGCCCTGATTGAGGAAGTCACGATAGGCGTATTCACAAACATTGCGATCGATCGGGTCTTCGCTGGCTCGCACGGAGCCGTATGGTAGGCTTTCTGAGCGATATGTCATACGGTAATGACGGAACAAGAGCCGGTAAGCCTCAGCCAGATCTTTGACGCGGAACTGAGCTTGGCCGTTTGGTCCCATGATGCGTTCGACGCCGCCGATGCCGATATTATCATCGGCGGAAACACTACCGGAAAAATCCAACGCTTTTTTGCCCGTTAGCACCATGGAGCCGGCTTCTGTCATGATGAGAATGCCGCGGGTATGCATTAGCATGGTCGCCTCTGCATTCCAATAGGATTGAGCACCGACATTGATGCCGGAGACGATGATGTTGATCTCTCCACCTTTTTGCGTGAACTCAATAATGCGCCGAAGGACGCGTGCCGTCCAATCCAGGTTTTCCGTTCCCGTTTTCATATCGATGGCAGCACCCGACGAAATGGGTATCCATTCGACAGGGCAAACGTCAGCTTCAGCCATGTCGATCGCAGCTATAACGCGGCGGCACTCATCTTCCGCAAGTGAACCTAAGTCTTTTGATGGATCACCAAGGAGTAAGACTCGCTCGTAGTTGTAACCATTGAGATCACGGTTGCGGATTTTGCCAAAGACCACATTTGATAGGTTGCTTCCTGGAGGGCGACCTTCGACACTGATCGTATGCTGCTGACCGCTGCTATCAAATTGGATGTCATATTCGACAAATTCTCCCGATGGGAAGTCTTCGCTCGATGGATTAGTGAGCATGCTGATGACTTCATACGGATAAGGGCAATTGATGCGCAGCGAACGCACAACTTTACTAGAGTATGGATCAAGCGGTTTTAAGGTTTCGCGGGAAGGAATCCGGCCGCGAACGCTGTATTTCGTTGAAAATTTTTCGACCAGCACCTCAGCCTCGATCGCTTTGCGTTGTCGGCCAGCGATTTTGGTGTAGATGACGATTTTTTCCAGGCCTAAACCTTCGACTAAGCCGGAGATGTTTTTCGGATACTGGCCTATTTGCTCCAGCTTCAGTGGATGCGTGTGGCCGATATGCACGACAATGCGGTTCCAAAGGTAGCTTCTCTTATGGCGAGCTTGTTGCTCACGAATCACTTTTACCGCTTCCAAAATTCCATATTCAAAGGCGCTAATACGTTGGATGACCTGCGACTCGTTTAAGTCGATTTGGGTTTCCGGTACTTCAACAAAAGCAAATAGTCTTTGATCTTTGGCGTTTTCTTTAGCTTCCAACTTCATCACATGCACATAGCGGCTGTGATAGAGGAGTTCCAGGTCGAAATTCTGCAATCGCTCCAGGCGTAATTCGCGATAACGCAGCGGTGAAAGATAACGCCGCCTTGAATCTTCTGTCCAATGTTCCTTTTCATCGTAAAAGAAAGAGCGATAGTAGTAGTCATCCCTTTGATAAAGGCCAAGACTACATAAATGAACAGGCAACGGATATTTGCTGAGATGATTGATCGTTGTGATCTCAGATGATTCGGAAGTCGTTTTCACCAAGATCATCACTTCCAAATGGTCATTTTGATTTTGACTGAGGAAATCACGCAACCAATCCAGTGGTTTTAAGAATTCTTCTTCTTTTAAGATCGTTACAATACAGGTAAAGGATTCTCCGTGCTTGCGGCTGCTTAAATGGTAGAGTTCGACACCTTGATATTCCAGAAGTGAACCTTCAACAAAGCTGCGATCGCGATTGAAGCGCTTGGCGATAATTTCCAAAATCAACTTCGATCGGGCTGATCCAGCTTCATAAAGTGACATCAGATAACTGACAATTTGGTGTCCAGAGTCGATAACATTTTCCATAAGCTGCGGGCTTTCATCACCCAGCTCCAATACAGAGTTTAACAAGTCAGCCACTTGTTGCTGGCGTTCCTGTTGAACTTGGTTTTGGAAAATGCGATCCACTAGTTCGTAGCGTGCGTAAATAGCTGCATCGATTAAAATGCCGTTATTACGTGAAACGCTGATCAGATCATTGAGCAGGTCAGTCACCTGCGGTGAAGGCATAACCTCTGGAACATGCGGATATAACTGCTGCAGGTACAAGAGACTTAGGCGCGCTAATTCTACGATGTCGCGGTTGTGGGCATTGACAACATACATATGAAATAGGGCCCGGGTTGTGTCCTCATGACGTTTGACATCAGCCCAAGGGTAAAGTTCGATGGCATTGTGCAGACGCTGTAAGAACTTTTCCGGCAGACCTTTTTCCCGATCTTCGCGGCGTAGAATGTAGTGCATGAGGTATTCGTAAACGTCTGTCTCGCGACCTTCATTTTGATCCTCAAAATGATCGCTGAGAAACAGCCGTTGAATGCGGGTGAAGGCTTGCAAAGATTCCAGAACCAGCGATGTGCATTCTGATCTGAATTCGGGATGCTTCTCCACAAAGCTTTCTAAACGTTGCAAGTTCTGCACGACCGGTTTTTGGTAATCATAGCCAATAAAGGCAGCATAATAATCGCGGGCAAGTTGTTCGAATTGACGTTTTGCGGCAGCCCGACTGCCTTCATCTTTTGACGAGTTGATCGTGAGGAAATCAAGGCGCTGGCTTGCTTCCTTAACGCTTTCTTCCTCGTTTTCACCGGCTTCGCTTTCAGTTTCCATATCGATTAACATTTGACCAGCAGCCACCTGCTCTCCCGCTTTGACGAGAACTTCAGTGACAATCCCGTCTTCAGGAGCGGACACCGTCATTTCCATTTTCATCGCTTCGAGAGTCAAAAGGAGCTGGCCTTTTTTTACGGTTTGTCCTGCTGTCACATCGATGGTGAGGACGACGCTGGGCGAAGGTGCGGCGATCATCCCGCTGGCATCAATTGGCAGAACATAAGGCATGCCTTCCACTTCTACCTGTAACGACCCGGCTCGTGGCACGATTTGCAATTTGTATTTACGATCGCTGGCTTTGAAGATGATCTCATGCCCCCAGTTCACATACTCGACGCAGATCACCTGATCATCTACTTCAATATGGAACATATTGTGACCGACAGATCTGACCTGGAAGCTGTACTTATGCCCATCCCATTGGATTTGAATTTCCTGGGTTAGGTCTGGGATGCGTCGTGGAGAACTGAAACGACGGACTTTTTCGGTGAAATTCTCAAATTCGTCGCGATAGCGTTGCTCATACTGGTAAATTGCTGCAGCAATAATGGCGATATCCCAATTGTTTTTGATCTGACGTCCGCGCCTTTCTAGTAGAAATCTTTCAACGAAATCGGTTTGTACACCACCTTCTTGTACCTCGGGTGTATGAAATAGCTCCAACAAGAAGCCTTGGTTGGTGGTGCCGCCATCGATTTCAATCTGCAACTCTTGCAGAGCTCTGGTCAGTCGGGCGATGGCCCCTTCGCGGCTTGGGCTGCGGGCTATGACTTTAGCCACCATGGAATCAAAATCGCGGGGGATGCGGCTACCCCATTCAAATCCGGAATCAATGCGCAGACCGGGAAGGGTAGGTGGCAAATAACGTTTGATCCGTCCGGGTGTCGGCGCAAATTTATTATCTGGATCTTCCGCATTTAAACGAACTTCAATCACATGGCCCCGTGGTTCGGGTCTAGCTTGATCAAGTTTTTCGCCTAAGGCGACTTTTAATTGCAAGTGAACCAGATCAATTTGAAATAATTCCTCAGTGATCGGATGCTCTACCTGGAGTCGAGTGTTGACTTCCATAAAGTAGGCTTGCTTCCGGTCCACGTCGTATAAGTACTCGACGGTACCGGCGCCATGATATTTGGCTGCCTGTAACAGTCTTGCCGAACAAGCTTCAATGGACACTGTTTCTGCTGTGTTCATTTGTGGTGGTGGGGTTTCTTCGATGATTTTCTGGTTGTTGCGTTGTACCGAGCAATCGCGAACCCCAAAGGTCTGGACGTTGCCATGATAGTCGGCAACGGCTTGCACTTCCAAATGCCGGCCCCGTTGTACCAGAGCCTCCATAAAAATTACGCGATTGCCAAAGAAGCGAAAAATTTCTTCGGAAACCGATTTGAACTGCTGAGCCATTTCTGATGGTTGATAAACTTTGCGAATACCGCGGCCACCACCCCCATTGGCTGATTTCAGAATGACTGGATAGCCAATCGACATAGCCACCTCTTCCGCATGTGCCAGGTCGCGGAGCATGCAGCCGCTCCAAGGAAGAGTGGGCACATCTGACTCGTTCGCTAAGGCTTTCGCCTTGATTTTGTCACCTAAAAGGTCCATCGCAATGGCGGTCGGGCCAATGAGGATAAGGCCTGCTTCTTCCAAGGCTGCGGCGAATTGGGAATCTTCGGCGAGAAAACCCCAGCCAACCCAGACGCCTTGACAGTCAGTCTCTTGCAGGCAACGCAGCATAAACTGCGTATTGATATAGGGTGTGCTGGTCAATTGATCATGATCACTAAAATGGGACAGGCTGTAAGCGTGATCAGCTTCTTTGACAAAAAGCGCATCAGCTTCGCTGTCGATATAGAAAGCTACTGTTTCAAAGCTGGTTTGGTAGAGGATGTTAAACTCTTTCGCTGCTCGGATAAAGCGAACTGCTGCCTCTCCGCGATTAACAATTCCGATCCTGATTTTTCGTCCTAATATTTTTCGTTCCAAAGCCTGATCCCTCGTATTTGGTTGGCAAAAGAATCCCCACATTCTAGTGATCCCAAGTCTGGTTTGCAGCAAAATTATGGTATCGGGCTGGGGAATTCGTAAACCATCCATAAACCAGAATGGGGTGATATTCAAGCGATCTGACGCTTCTGTGAATTTATCCGTGCTCCGCTATGACAGAAGGAACGATGTCAACCTGTTGGAGCAGGCTAAACAGGCTTGTCTTTTTGATAAAACCCCTAGAGCTTGGGCCTTTTTTTTGAAGCTGTGATAAAATGAACTTAAAAGTTAGACGCTACCATCTTTTGGGCAAAGCTTAAGGCAGAAGCTTTTCATCAAATATTTTACATGGGTCGGGATATGACGGTTCACAAAAGGTCTGTAGCGGGTCTTCAGGAAATTATGGACTATATTTCCCAGCTTACGGCTGTTGACTCGACGGGTATCATTCGTCCACTCGAGGAAAAAAAACTAGGCATTAAATTCCGCTTTGGCCGAACCCGCTTTGATGAGAAACCTTTTGCTGTGCAATTGATCGATATTTCGGATTTTGGCCTATCCCGACTACAAGATGCAAATCGGCTAAAAATTGAAGTATTTGGCCAACAAAAGCGAATAAGTTTTGAATGTCAGATACTAAAGATCGGCAATCGAAGTCTTTGGATAGCCTTGCCAAAAGCAGTAATTGAATCGGAAAGGCGGACGAGAGAAAGATTTTTGACAGATATCGAAAATATGATCTTTTTCAATCCGAAATCATGGATGGTTGATGGCAATGACATCGCTGCACCACCGATTTTTGGTATCTATCAACCCCTGGCATCCTGGACGCCAGTGGCTGATGTTAGTTTTGGGGGGGTATGCATTGAAACCCGCTTTCCGTCTCTACTCAACTGGATTGAGGCCAATCCCGACTGTGAACAGTCTGAAATCATTATGCCCATGATTGGACCTTGCTCTGTCGTAACTGAACTGCGGTGGACAAAACGTATCCGCGAGCGAGTGAAGACCGAGGATACCAGTTCGTTCGCGATTCAAAAATATCGCTTTGGCTTGAAATTTATCGATCCAACACCGGAATTTGAAGGGCAAATTGCTGATTTTATAAATAAATTGAAGATAAACGAAGCATGTTGACCCAACCAAGAGAGGACGGCTCGTGGGAATCCGACTGAAGCGTCTTGCTGAAACCTGGAACAATCGTAAAGCGATCGCTTATAGCAGCTCAGCCAAAAGCATGGGTCTGATGCTCAAGGATATCCTATCCAAACGCGATTGGCGGCTGATTGAAGTGACAAGCTCTGTCGATGAAATCTTTGCAAATTTAGCCATTGGCAATGCTTCTCTACTGATCATTGACGATGCTCCTGATGATCCAGCAGCATTGATATTACGTCAGCAACTGTTTGATCCTGTTGCGGCTATTACCCCGACTTTATTAATTTGTTCGCAGCATAATGACACAGAATTACAAGTCATGCAGAGCATGGGTGAGCCGATCTTGGTCAGAAAGCCTTTGACTCCGAAAGACTTTGTAGATGCCTTTGACCGCTTGATTGAGAAGTGGTCGAGCGGATATTTGGTAGACGTTCGCAAAGCTGCTGCCAAGATGGGAGCAAGTCAGGTACAAAGCGGTTTTAAAATCCTCACAGAAATCGTCCAATCTGGAAAGCTAGCACCAATAGCGAGTGCAGCGCTTTCTCTTTACTATCGTCAGAACCAGGACCTAGCCATGACGGAACGGGTCCTTCAGGCAGCGATCCGTCAAGGTGTTTTTGAAATGACCATAATTTTACCCTTGATTGATTTGTATCTCTATTCCGGTTGTCCAGCGATGGCACTCGAATTGATTGATCAGGCGAACCAGAGCTTTGGTAATCCCAATTTCCTGTGTATCGACGCTGTGCAAGCTAACGTTCTGTTGAACCGGGTCAAGGAATGCACACCTTATCTCAAACAAATGACGAACAATGACTATTTTGCAGATGTTGCACGTCACTATCTGCCGCGAATCGTATACTCAAGCGGGCAGCTTGATGAATTTGATAAATCGATCAAATATCGACCGGAACGCTTTGATGAATATCAGAGAGCTTGGCACCTTCTATCCGATTCTGATGCCAAGCGTCGTCGTGCTCAGTACGAGCAAGTTTCACAAATTAAAAAGGCTAGGGCACGGGAAGATCGTCTGAAGCAAGATTCCATTGAAAAAGAGCCACAACAGAAGGTGGAACGGCAGACGGAAGAGTCAACTTACACACCCATCGGTCAGCCTCTTTTTAAAAAAATCAATCAAGCGTCCTGATATATTTTCAAAAATCTTTTCAAAAAATTGGCTGGATCTTTTTCGAGGCAATCAATAAATAACGACTTTTGATTCGTGTCGAAACTCCCAGCTTGTGCATCGCTCATAAGGTAAATGGGCCAGTTAAATATTTTTTTAATCTGTTCAGCGTATTCAACTCCGGTTTTGCTTTGCCCACTAAAATAAAAGTCCATAATGATAGCATCGATATCGCTTCCACCTTGGGCTTCATTCTGCAAATATTGCAGAGCTGCATCCGGGTTGTCAAATGTTCGGATTCGACAGCTGTCTCCATGTAACTCCCACTGTTCTAGCACAATTATGTCATCATCGATCACAAGCAATGTGGGCGTTCGCTCTGTGTTCTTGATTTCATCGGGCAGATTGGGATCTGTAAATGCATCGCGCACTAATTTTCTAAGCTGTTTGCTGTTCATTGGTTTTGGTATAAAAAGATCTGCACCACAGGCTGATACTTTTTTTTGTGTCGTGAAGGCGTTGCGATTGGAGTGAAGACAAATCTTTGCTTGAACCTTTTGCTCTCTAAACCTCTTGACTAAATCAAAGCCATCGCAATTATTAATTCCCAGATCAACATCGACGATGATTAAATTAATTTTTTCACCTTCAATTTTAAGAACTTGAAATGCTTGACTTGGATTTTCGGCACGGAAAAAATGGATCGGAAAGTCGCTCAATGTTTGAATTAAATCTTCCATTTGATTCAAATAGACGGGTTCATCATCGATCATAAGTATTCCACAGATTTTCTGTATCGCAGGCTGCGAATGATTTGCTTGTAATTGGATTGGAGATAGGCAAACATCACCTTTCTCACTGATATCCAAGGCATTTGCTTTTGGGATTGTGAACTGGAATGTCGTTCCTTCTTTTTGGGAAGACTGACACGTGATATTGCCCCCGTGCGCATGGACTATCTTTTTAGCAATGGCTAAGCCTAAACCCGTGCCTTGTTTTTTCCCAAAAGTATAGAAAGCTTCAAAAATGACATTCTTTATGTCCGGAGGGATGTAAGAGCCGCTATTATGAATACTGATTGTGATAAAATCTGGTTTGCTGGCATCTTCTAAAGTTTGGATAGACAATAGACCTGCTTTAGGCATAGCTTGTCTTGCGTTGACAATAATATTGGCGATGACCCGTGAAATTTTATAGCGATCGCCTTCTGCAAGTGACTGGTGATGAAAATGAACTTGCAGATTTATATGCCGCTCATCATGAATTAACAGCAAGTCACGTAAGCACTCCTGGACTAATTCACCAATAGAAAATGGTTCTTTGATTATGTCACTTTGGTCGGTAATGGCAATAATATCATGAAGCATCCCGTTTACATCTTGAATGCTACGCTTAAGGTCCGGGAGGTGTCGCGAGACTAGCTCTTTGACTTGAGACGGGTTATCAGTGGCTTCAATGAGGGCAAACAAACCTTGAAGCAGTGAGAATGGTTTTTTCACATCGTGAGCAAATATTTGTACTGCCGAGCCGATCGCTGCTAAGGCTTGTTGCTGAAATTCTTGATGTCGTGCGGTACTACGACTCATTTTTATCTGGCTTATAGGAAAAATCCCAAGTGGAGATGGGCAAAGATCAATTGCCTGATTTGAATCGATGATGAGTGGCGCGCGCATAAAAGGAATAAACCACGATTCGCGATTGAGTTGTTGAAGAAACTCACGGAGACGGTGGCTGAGTTGGACCTGACTGGCGGGGTTTTTGCGTAGGTAGGGAGTTTTTCCAGGAAATTGTTCGACAGCATTTGCTATTTGTTCCCATACGGTCCACATATCATCCTGAGGATGACTCGTCCAGTAAATGATTTTGCCATCAATCGAGTCGCTATCCGCCTTATTGCCAGAAACTTCATGCTGCTTTCGTATAAACTGACAATCCAAACCTCGGCCGCTTAAAAAAATGCGCAAATGCTGCAGCAGAGTTTCTGAAATGGTGCCTGGCTCATAGGCAATCTTCAGGCTGATGGCTTGCTCATCTTGAGATAGGGGGGAGTAATTAAACTTCAGCGGAAAATGACAAGGATGGGATTCATGTAATATGCCATCTAAATAGCGACGGTTCCATTGGGATTTTTTAGCAAGAAAGTCATGACAAGCTTGGCGCAAGCGGACAGATAATTTTTCGTTCTTACCTGAGCAGGATTTGAGGCTTATGGCAAATTGAATCTCAGTTTCGAGCCGGTAACTGGTGATATCGCTTGTTAGCCTGTCATTGAAAGTTTTGCGCTCACTGCCAGGATACATCAGGATAAATGCCTGCTCGGTTGACAGAGATTCTGGATCTTCTTGATCGGAAATCGAAGTTACCTGTAATCTTTGATAATAGGAGTGAGGCAAGCGACAGCCATTCGAGTGTGTTTGTAACTCCAGTGTATGTTCGTTTTCAGCCGTCAGTTTCCATGGTCCACTGCCTACCCAAGGTTCGTCAGGCTTGGCAATCTGGAAGCTAGGGTGAGCGAGGCGCTGGAGAAGGTCCCCAACAGGTTGATTTAATAAAATCTCAAAACGATAGCGTGAGTGCCTTCGAAAACTGCTTATTGGGTTTTGCGGAGTGCGTAAAAGATGTTTCAGGTTGGTGGAATCTTGATGTGAATTTAGGCATTGGACGAGAGTGGATATGACTGACTCACTGGTGACTTCACTGCCGTCATGAAAAAAAATCTGTTTTTTTAATTGCAAACGGTATGAATTTCCTTCCCGTGAAATCGAGCATGATTCGAGTAGGCTAAGTTCAGGTCCTTGTGGACTTGGTTCGACCAAACGATCGTATATATGGTAATCCAAAAAACTCTTGATCCATGGCAGTTTCTTAGATGAAGGCCATGAAAAATCTGTTATCAGGATGCTTAAGGTTTTCTGCTGCAAAGGTGTGAGCATGATCTTCACTCATTAATTTTTGAGGGTTCAAATATTTGTGAGAGCAACTGATAGCTAGCTTCTAAAATGGCGAGATGCTTTTCAATGACCTGCTTTTTTTTACTCAATCTCTCAGCGTCAGAACTACTTTGCTTGAGGTCCTTTTCCGCTAAAAAGCGAAAGACCCGGATAGCGGCAAAATAATCATGTTTAAATTGTCGAGTACTTTCAGAGCTGGTCTCGCTAATGGTCATGATCATTTGCTTTTGGCTGCCTGCTTGGGCTGAAGCAGTTTTCTCGATGGCTAATTTTATCTTATCGTTCCATTGCCATTTTTGATTGCTTATTGTCATTGGTTTTCCCTCCTCAGGGATGATTGGGCTCAAGTTTGAAATTCACCATTTTAGCTAGCTCAGCAGGCAAAATATATTTTGATCGCGATAGTTTTTGTAAGCGGCTTGATAAAGTCGACTTGGGAAGACCCAACTGCAATGCCAACCCTCGCAAAGTTAATTTTCCATGCTTGTGGTAATGCAATTGTATCAACTTTACCATCAACATCTGGCTTAGTTCATCAAAACTGGGTGGTTCCTGGTTTTGCCAGCCTAACCAAATTCCAGGGCCATCATGTGATTGATGGCTCATGCTATGAGGTAATTTGATCGAGGCCATAGCTGACCAAATTCTTTCTGGTATTGACTTTGGAGTTAACAGTCCATCCTGAATACCTTCGGTCATGGCACGTAAGCAATTTCTTAGTTCCCGAACGTTTCCCTGTGACCAGTCATAGGCTTTCAATAGTTGCATCGTGCTAGGCAGGAGCTGAAATGGCCCTGGTCGCAGATCACGGCATAAATGCTCGGCGATCTCTTCGAATTCATTCATCCGTTCGCGTAACGGTTTTAGTTGAATGGTGGTTTCACAGAGGCGTTGCCACAAATCTAAGCGGAACTTACCGCAAGCAACAAGCTCTTCCAAATTTTCATTGGTTGCTGACAGCACACGGATACGAATCGGCTTTTCCCGACGGCCTCCCACCGATCGCACCTTATGGGTTTCCAGCACTCTTAGTAGGGCGATTTGTGCCGGTGCAGGTAGAGTTGCGACTTCATCGAGGAAAACCCAACCACCATCGGCTTGTTCGAGCAGTCCGATTTTGTCAGAATTGGCGCCAGTAAATGCACCTTTTACGTGGCCGAATAACTCACTTTCAAGCAGGTTAGGGGCAATGGCACCACAATGAACTCGGACAAAGGGCACATCTTTACCAAGTTGTGCTTCAAAAAGTTCGCTGACAAGTTCTTTGCCCGTACCCGATTCACCGTAAATGTGAATGGCGGTTAAGGCTGATTGCAAAAGGGCCGGAATCCTTTCGGCAATTTGTCGAAAGGATTCGCCTGGAACTTTACGGGCTAGATTGTTCTGTTTGCCGGACTGTAACTGACTTTTCCGTTGTTGCCACGTGCCCTGAATTCTTGCAAACAGGTGGCGTTCTTCAACAGCTTTGAACAAGAAATCATCGGCACCAGCTGTAAGGCAGTCATGAACCAAATCAGGCTCATTTAAATCAGAGCACATAATAACAAGAGTCTGGGGTAATATCTGTTTAACCTGGTGGAGTATGCTTAGGCCATCAACATGATCTTTATTCAAATGAATATCGAGCAGAACAATATCTACCGGTCGATCTTTTTTCAACCGATTCAGGAGTTCATCTGGTTCGTCATAGCTTTCTAATTCCCAGTTTTCCTGAAGTGGTGAGGCGTTAAAAAGCGCGCTGACTTGATCGAGAAAGAAAGGATCGTCATCTATATGGAGTATGTGAATTTTACGTGTGAGCGCTTGGCCGAGTTTGCTGTTTCCTGCCATAATGGGCTACCTATCAGAAAAATGGCCCGTAATCGGACAATCAAAAACCTGCGAAATATTAGATGACTAAACAAAATATGCAAACGTTTATTGTGGTGGTGATTTATTTTAGCAGAGTTGAAGACGTAATTCCTCATCGCATCGTCCTATTTTTGGACAAATGGCCGATAAACGGCCATCTCATTGGAGTATGTGCGATTTAAGTTATTGAAAATATAGGATTATTTGTTGGTACAAAGCTTGTAATAGCAGGAGGTGCTTGCTGACCTCATCGCCGAGGAGCACATGAAAGGGAGAAAGACTCATGTTCCAGGATTTTTGTAGCAAATTTACTTTGGGGTTCTTTTTAAACAGTAAACAGTTCTTTGTTGATCTTGCCCAAAAAGGAAAGGCAAAAAATTTCGCCTCCCATTTGGAACAAGCTTCATGGCAGCTAGATCATAATATCTCAAAAGCAGAACTTCAGTTGTTCAGCAGCTATGAATCGCGATGATTCATAGCTGATGCAAATGACCTGGCCTACTCAATTGACTTTGATCATCGTCATTCTTGCGTTTTTTTCGATACTGCTTGGTAACAATCGCTGTGACTACTGTGAAAACGATACCAAATGCGATGACTACCAGCGCATAGATACCATAGGGACCAATTTCGGAGGCAGTTGGTAGATTGCCAGCAGGTTGATAGAATGCGATGTAACTGAGAGCTAAGACGCTACCATAGGCAATGTGCCCTATAATATGGGCCAGTGCGACACCAAAGCCGACATCCCGAAAACGGGGTACAGGATGCCTACCCGAGACTGATATCACGAGTGCAAAACTAACAATTAAACCATGGACAAAGCCACCGAACACGCCGATAAATAGAATGGCTTGTGCTTCTTGCAATGGAAACAAGGAAAAAATTGCAAAATAGATGAAAGAAAAAAAGATCCCGCCAAGAAAATAAGTAAGCAAACCTACCTTGACACTGTTGTCTAAACTTTTTGTAATGAGGCTGCCGAGTGCTCGAACCATATCAGCATTGGCGATATGAGCGAGGGTGATGAGGTAAAGGACGACGAGCATAGCCAAACTTCCAATGATTCCGGAGATAATGGCGTGCAGGAACATAAGAACCTCCTTGTAGGCTTCCTGTCTGTCAACCCAAGTGGGCTTGGTCTTATACTGCAAGTTTTATGCAACCAAGGATTCAGATTACGGGGGATGCAATATTCCATGGCAGTAAGTATTGAGAGGCAAATTAGAAATTCGGAGCTAAGTTCCAAGGACTATTGCCTGAAGTAGCCTTGATTGAGGAAATTTGGAAAAGAGCCATTAAGAATGTACGTTGCTTGCTGAAGATTCTAGAGGACAATTTAATCTGCCGGGAAGATTCATAATGAGGCAATCTATAAGCACCTCAATTTTAATTGCATTTAGTTTTGTTTTATTTCAAAGCTGTAGCGATACAAGTACAGACAATGTAGGTAATCACGAGCAGCTTATTTATAGATAATCAAGATGCGGCTCCAGATGGTGGAAAATCATTTCGTGAAGACGAAGACAAAGCGATCGACCAACCTTTAGTAGTTATTCATGATGATCGGTCTTTGCCGACAGATGGAGAAAATACCAATCATCCACAGAAAGATGGTGGTAGTTCAGATAATGATCAAGAGGCAGCCCGACTCAATGATTTAGATGACGGCGGTGCTAGTGAAGTTCCTGAAGAACCAGAATTGAATCCAATTGTTGAGCAAGTTTCAGAGGAAAATTCACCGGAACGCACCGATAAGCTTCAAGAGGATCAAGTTTCCGACACTTATCCTGATGACAACCCAAATTTGGCTGAAGAACAAATCGAAGATAATTGGTATGAAGAAGAGCCGGTAGCTGAGGAATATGTGGAATTACCTGCAGTGCCAACGCAAGATTGGGTGGAGTTAGACGATCACCAGGCAAGATATGTGGGTGATTGGGTGTTTTCTCGGGCGGTCAACACCTTTACAGGTTCCGGCTATCATCACAGCAATCATGATGGTAAAAATAAAAAAGCGTTTTTTTCTCTAGCTAACCGCATAGAAGTATCAGGATACTATCATATTTACGGTTTTTGGACGGCACACTCCAACCGAGCGTCAAATACGAGATTTACCATCAAATCATTAGACAGTAGTGCTGGCGTGTTAAAAAAATTGACAAAACATCATGAGGTCAATCAGAAGACTTCGAAGCGGGAAGATAACTATCTCGGAACCTATTATTTTACCGCGAATCAAGGGCTGACAGCAGCAGAACTTCAATAGCGGAGCACTTCTATATAAGCGTGGGAAGAATACAAGTGGCTTTATTATTGCTGATTCCGTGAAATTTGTGAAAGTTAATGCCAATCCCTGATCTTAGAATTATTATATGACGGAACCTCTAAGCAACTAATCGCAGGTGCTTAGAGGTTTGTGTATCAATCAGCTGATGAATTTCAAGCAATTCTGAAGGCTCAATAAACCATGTATACACAAATTTTCCTGATGAATCTCCGCGAACATGGGGCTCAGCTCGCAAAGCTTGTATCCGATTTTTGATGGCTTTGGGAAGGTCCTTTTTAATCTTTTCATAAGCTGCGGTTGACATGATTAAGCAAAGATAGCCAGCAAGAATCTTATTTTGTATGGCTGGAATCTGAAAGCGGACGCTTTGATACCCTTCAGCAAGAGCTAAAACTCGTCCTTCGATCTCATAGTTGGAAAGACTACCCGTGAACACACCCGCACCACAATCATAAGCCAATGTAGCAGTCGCTGTAATGGGAGCCTTTGTCGTCTCGGTTTTCATGATATCGGCGCAGATAATAAATTGTCGCAATAGTGAACTGATGATCCCTGAACCTTTGTTGAGTTTATTGTCCAGTGGAAAAGGATAGTCGTAGCTGACAAGAAACCTACTTTCATCGCAGCGAACATAGTAACCCGAGCTTTGTAACTCTTGAGCGGGGTGAATATGAGTGAAAGTCTTGTGACGCACGACATGAAATAATTGATGATAGCGATCCTTCATCTTTTGATTCAGTTCCATAATTTGTTGCTTTTGGACTAAATCGGTTTCTTCACTCGCTTGAATATTAATTAAGCTTAAGCATGATACCCAAAAATTAGCACGATAGACAGGCATGGTTTCCCGGTAATGATAGCCGTTGTAAATGAGCTCTATTTGGTGTGGTAGACATCTGCTGCGTAATTCGGCATTGAGATGACGCATCCGCCTGGAGCTATCAATCCGTTCTTTTTCACTGGAACGCTTATAAAGGAAATCCTTATACATTCTATCTTCCGAAATAACATAAACGATGGAGCCGGCAAAAAATCCGAAAATATAATGGAGATAAAGACTTGATGCCAAATGAAGATCATAAATGATAAGGCTAAGCATACTAGTGGCGATTAGAATGATATTACGAATCATGCCGATGTGTCGTTTGTGAAAACACAGAGGGAAAGAAATAATGGCAGCATACTGGATAGGTGAAGTCTTAATGACAAAGTCAATCATATCAGCGCGAATGACTAGCATCGTTGCTCCACTGATGGCAAACAAGGCATGTATATCGGCTAAATAACGAAATAAATTGCTTTCACTGCTTTTATTTGTAAGTAAGGCAATTAAGGTAAAAAGCATGATTAATAAAAGAGGTAAGTAAACTAACCCCGCTAACCAATCAAGTTTTGCACTGCCAATGGAAATGAGACCAAGCCCTATTGCGCCAAGCAAAGATGCCCATAACATGCTTTTTCTCGCATGCTGACGTAAGATTCCTTCGTATTTCAAACAATCTTCTTCCTCAAGCATCAAACACATGGCCTTTCTTAAGAACTGCAATATGTGAATGCTATCGGCATGTTCTGTTTGAAACTAAGTCAGAACCTGGATACCCATGAAAAAACCATTTGAAGCAGACTTAAGGCATAGTAGGCTAAATTTCTCCAGTTTGGAGAACTGGACGGTTTTGAATTTGACGCCATTTCCGGCCAAGGCTTCGTTGAAGCCTTTCCATAAAAACAGGAGTATATATCCAGAAAAGATTTTCAAATCGTTTTTTAGGGGCTGCAAAAATCATAACTTCACGGTCAGGATATTTGGGGACAGAACCTCGAAACACAACGTCAGTAGCGACTTTTTCATAGAGTTTAACGAGATTGGTATAGCTGGCATCAACTGCGAACGTTACATATTCGACTTCGGAAATTGACTTGATAATTTGACTGCTACTTAACCAAAAGCGAATCATTTGCAGACAACTTTCGTGCAGTGATCCCTTTGCCCAAGCCATGTTAAATTCGAGGCAAGTTTCTAATTTTACGTTTTGGAAAAAGTTTAAGTTTCCTTGCACTAGCTTTGGCCAGGCCATATCTTGACCCTGGGCAAAAGCATATCCCCCTTGCAGTTCATTATTTTCATCGTACCAACCAAAGAGTCTGCATTGCTTGACGTAGCTTGGAGGGACAGACATTTTGGCAAGCCGGTTGTACTCCTGGCGGAAAATGTGCTGGTCCAAAATGTTATTGATTGGTCGCATCCCCATTGAACGATCTCCTGTTAGATTCTTTGTCCTGCACGAGGAGTTGATGCAAGAAGACTACCGCTGCTAAGTGTCTGATATAAATACAGGTAAGCTGTCCACAGTCTGAACACTGTTTAGATGCTAGACAGGAATTTACTATCTAAGGCGTTGAAAAAGCGGAAAAAATTTATCAAAAAGCGAGCTGCTAAGCGTTGAAAGCTAATATCGAAATCTGGCCATTTTTATGACAACTGACAAGACTTTATCAAGTTTTTCGAGGATGCTAGATGGAAAACAATGAAAAAAACATGATTTTCCGCAAGCTATGGCTTAATTGAAAATGTCTGGGGAGAGAATGCAAAAACCTTAAAAAGTTTTCACCAAGAGACGATATGTCGAAGAAATTGACAGCAGATCTATTGGGTTTTTCTACGCATACTAAACATGACTAGCTTTCAGAGTCATTCGATGGGAAAACTTGGCTCATCGATAGGTACTATGAAGTCTTGCTATTAGTGGGTTATGTGAGATTTGAATTTGAATTTTAAGTAAGGTTTGCCTGTATCGATTGTCGCTGAAATGCAAATTAAGTCATTAACATAGCTATATAAACCCGAGATCGATGTCGATGCGAAGATTGAGTTGAACTATGATGAAAAGTCCTGGCTCATTGGGAGAGTTATCGTCGTTGCCTGCAATTGACCATTCCTTATTTAGTGGTCTGTTAGGCGAAGAACTCTCTGAGCAAAAAGAAACTTTGGAAGTCCTTCTCAACCGGATGTCGCAGCTTTTTCATATCGATATGAATTATTTCGATAGTGGTTTTGTCGTCTTGGCTGTCCATGAGCGTATGCAAGCCACGAATACGATCATTCTGAGTGAGTATTTGCAACTGCTCGATAGTCATGCGACCGAGGCGAATGCGGTATTTCGACAAATCGTTTCATCCCCCGATTGGGGTCTCAATATGATTGCGGTCGATCGCCTTGCTGGCTTAAAAGACCTCATTAAAAAAACTTTCACATTGGATGGCAAGCTACGTGTTTGGATTTCGCGCTGCGGCCTAGGCTATAATGTGATCAACTTTCTCTTGCTTTTTGAAGATATACTCCTTGAACGGTATGGGCAGTGCGAGTTTAAAGGCAATTATAAAGTGTTTGCAACTGATGTTGATTATCAGTTGGTTAAAACTGCAAATAAGTTAACAATACCATCCGTGTATAAAGATGCGCTTTATCAGGGTTCACAATATCAATATCTAGTGGAAGAAAATGAAGCTTTAATTAGCCTCAAACCTTCTCAGAAAGTGAAGGTGAACTTTGCAGTACACAGTCACTTGCAAAACCATTCATTAGCCAATATCGATCTTTTCGTGGCGGTTAACCTCGCACAAAAGCTGAGTGTGGCTGGACAGCAGATGCTATTTCAAAACATCAAGAAAAGTTTGAAGCCTGGTGGAATCATTCTTTGTGATGATCCGGTGCTAACGAAGATACTTTCTTCGAGTCCCGAATTTAATACTATTGATTCCAATCAGGGTTATTTCCAGAGGGCTCAAGCATATCAGGCGGCGGCCCCGATTTTCAGCACTGATCGCATTTATGATGAACTGAGCCGATCAGTTGCTACCCGACAAGATTTGCCATTTGTTGGTGAAAAACATCCAGCAAAGGTAACGAAGCTTTTTGATGGTGGGACAGCAGAAGTGCAGTCATTAATTCGCATGAAGAATGATTACATTGATTTATTGCACCTCGAAATTGATGAGTTGTACAATCAAATTCAAGATATGAATGAAGAACTCTCGACCAGTTTAGAAGAGCTCGAGACGGTCAATGAGGAATTGCGAATATCAAATGATCAATTGACGACTGTAAATGATCAATATTCACATAAGCTAGAAGAATTGAGTCTCTACCTAAAAGACTATGATCAAATTACAGATGCATTAAATTTAGGCCTATTGTTCGTCGACTACTCAAAAAAAATAAGGTTTTTCAATACACGTGCAGAGAGCTTGCTAGGCCTTTGCCTCAAAGATTTAAACCGATGTTTTTCAGACTTCATGTTTTCAAAGACCTTGTCTTTAGAGACTTTGTTTTTCGAAGTGAAAAATCGTCAGCAATCACAATCTAGCGCAGTGAGTTTTAAAGGAATCAGTAACCGATATATCAAAGCAATTCCTTTTAAAGTTCAACAGGTCAATTGTGAGGGAATACTTTTTTGCATTGGTGATTCTGATGGGATGATTTTTTAACCATATTGTTGTATGGGTGCTGATGTATGGATCATCCAATGCTTGAAAATTACAAGCTCACATCGAAATCAAGATTTCAAAGGGCCAAATATCGGGTCGTATTTAATAAGTTGATATATATTATCAACGAATGTACCCAGTTTCTTGATGAACCGTGTGCTCGCTATATCAAGCAAAAGTCGGCTGATGTCAAAAGTGAAATGGCTCCTCTTTTTCAGCGTTCCTTGCATTTATCCGATGATGTCGACATTCGATATTCCCATTACCACCTAAAAAGCAAATTTTATGATCATGCTCCGATGGGTTTTGTGATCATGAACCCGGCCGCCGGGGTTCTTGATTATAACAACAAAATTAAAGACCTTTGGGGCATTGGCGAGGGTTCGCTAAGAGGAGTAAGCTTTTTTTCTCTATTGGATGCTAGGTATGGAATCAAATTTAAGCAAGTCTTAAAAGAAGTTCGCTCTTCGAGAGAAGATAGAACGTTCGAATGCTTTTGTCGGCGTTTGGATGGCCGAAGTTTTTTTGCGAGATTCCATATCTCCGTTGCAGACGTTGCTGCAAATGAATCTGGAATCATATTATTAAGTGTTTTAGATATTACTAAGGAACTGACTACCGAGCGAATTATCAGATCTATTGCTAAACAGGCATCCACCGAAAAGGAAGCGGAATATTTTGGTCATTTGGGGCGTTTACTTGCTTCCATAGAAGAAACTGAATTGGTCGTCATTTCTTTAAGGGTTCCTGGAGAGAGAAATAAATTTCAAGTTCACTTTATTGAAAATGGTAAAAATAGTGGCGCTCTCTACCTGGATTATGAAAAGTGGATGGTATGTAGAGCGATGAATCAACAGCTTACTTCGCCGCTGCCGCCACATGTTAAACAACAATTGCTTATATCCATTTGTTCTCACCGCGTGATGAATCTGGTGCACAGCCTTAATTCCTACATTGTTTCTGAAGAAAATGATGAAATAATGGGCCATCTCACCCTATTTTTTAAGGGAAAGCCAAAAGAATCAGAACTTTACCAGGACTTGTTGAATTTAGTTGCCCACAGGATTACCCAAGAAACGATTCGGTATAGCTATTTAGAAAAAGAGCAACAAATTAAAAGCAAGTTGGAGCTTATGGTCGCGCAAAGAACTAGAGATCTCAATGAAAAAGCTTTGCGTCTTGAGAGGGAAATTGAAGCTCGTAAAAATATTGAGAAGAAGCTCATACAGGCCAAGCAGCGTGCGGAGCTTTCTAATCGAGCTAAATCCCAGTTTTTAGCTAATATGAGCCATGAAATTCGTACGCCACTAAATGGAATACTTGGTATTACTAGCATTTTAAAGAAGACGGCATCACGAAAGAAAAGGGATGAGTATGTCAGGATTATTAATCAGTCAGGAAAAGTGCTGCTGAGAATAATCGACGATATTCTTGATTTGGCTAGGCTTGAAGCCGGGCAGCTACAGATTATTAAGGCAGAGTTTGACTTGCGTCAAACTCTGCAGGATATTTATCATTCGCATCAAACTGAGGCGAGAAAGAAAAATTTAAAGTTTTTTATATCATTTCCATTTAATCAGCTGAGTCAAATATATGGAGATGAAATTCGAATTCGCCAAGTTATCGATAACTTGGTGTCCAATGCGATAAAATTTACAGAATCGGGTCATGTATTTGTTGCAGTAAGAATGTTAAAAAAGAAAAAATCCGGTCAGGCTCAACTAAAAGTTGCAGTGATTGATACTGGTCCAGGGCTTGATTATCGACAAAAATCAATAATTTGGCGTCGTTTTGAAAGGCTTGATCATTCGACGACGAGGAAAACGGATGGCTTTGGTTTAGGCTTGGCAATCACGAACAAGCTTTTGAAAGTCATGAATGGACGTATCCATTTGTATAGTCAGCTTGGCGAAGGCAGTCGATTTGAAGTGAATATTCCAGTGACTTTAAGCGAAAATCAAATATCGCCAACCATTCCAAGTCTTAAGGTAGGCGTTTTGGTGCATGATATGGAGCTTAAGGCATTGGTACCCCAGGTCTTGGGTAGTTTAAAAATACAATTGACCTGCTTGGAACAGTTTGACGAGAACAAATTTAAGAATATTCAAAAACTTTTCGTTGATTTGCAGGCATGGAGTCGGCTTTCCGCAAAGCAAGTCCGGGACATTCGACAGAAGATTAAACAAGGTCAGCTCCAGTTGTTTACTTTTGGTGAAGAGGCTCATCATACCGTAAGAGTGCCTTCATATGGAATCCATCTGGATTTGGATAGCTTCTTGAAGGGGGTCGATGAGAAATTGAGTCAACATAGCCCCGTAAAAGAGGTGCAGAGGTTTGAGATGCCTATGAGATATAAAGGAGTGCGGATTTTACTTGCTGAAGATAACGAGATCAATCAGCGCGTCAGTGCTGATATGTTAAAAATACTGGGTATCGAAGTTGAAATCGCCGCAAATGGTGTTCAGGCAGTAGATAAGTTTAAGGGTGCAAGTGGCTTTGACCTTGTGTTAATGGATTGCTTCATGCCGGAAATGGATGGAGTGGAAGCGATGACTACTATAAAACGCGATATGGATCCAGATGCCATTGTAATTGCGGTGACAGCCAATGCCATTAAAGGTGAGCGAGAAAAATATTTAGAATTGGGTTTTAATGATTATTTGTCAAAGCCATTTCATTTTTCAGATTTACAGGAGATTCTGTCTAAGTACCTGGCTGGGAAGCAATGAAGATTATAAATTCATGCGCGTCAGTTGACAGTTATCATTCAGCCGCAATCATCCAATTCGATTTCTTTATCAATTTTTTGTTTGATCTGCCGTCTTCTGAGATTGAAGTCTTTGATGTGATAAAGGCATTTACTCCACTCAAGTTGTGTGATTTGTTGCTCGATCATTTCGACAATCGGCCGTAGTTCATGAGTATTTTGAACCTGGTCAAGGAGTGCTTTGAGATGGTAGATGGCATGTTCGATGACGAGAAAGTTATTTTGTGGAATATTAAATTCGATCTCTTTGACAATCAGTCCCATTTCGTGAAGTCGGACAAGGTCTTTTTTGTTGGTCTCCATTGAATGTGTAGGAGTAAGGTTTCGGAGATTGGGTGCTCCAATAGGATGAAATTTTGCCCTTTGCAAAGTAGAACTATCGAAAGAAAGCTTCATGATACCACCAGGACTGCTAAAATGCAGAATGATTGTTTCAAGAGTCCAACTAAAATAGCAGACAATACTTATTTATCGGGTTTGCTATAAATAGTATAAGTATCCATATTAAAAATCTACTTTAAATTCACTTTAGGGGTTTATTATGGCGCAAGTGCTTCTCAATAAAGACACCGTTCGTTCACTGAATGAAATGGGGACGATTATCGGCAATGAAAGGTATTTTTTAAATATCTTTGATACTTTCCAAGAAAGCTTTCGTTCTGATCTGGATGCGATCGAAACATATATAAGAAATACTGAGCTAGATAAAGTCCGGATTCTGGCACATCGAATGAAAAGTAGCGCAAAGACTATTGGTGCTGCAGCACTCGGCGACATCTTTTACGATATCGAAGCGCAAATTGTCCAAGGAAACATTGATCTCAATAAACTTCAAGGTGAAATGTCAGGTATTCGTTCCCTTTATCAGCAAACCTTACAAAGCTTTCACGAGTATTTGAATTAAGATTTCACATTTTGTACCCGTTGAATTGCTTCGTTCATTTTTGTCATGTCGAGAAAGGTGAGCACGATTCCACTTTGTAAGCCATTACTGACAGACGCAACAAATTTTGGATCTGGGGTATAATATGGAATCGCATTGATCAGATACTCAGACTTGCCAATAATAAGAGAAAGGTATTCCGACTCTCCAGAGTCCTGGACGCGATGTATGGCTGCCGTGATTTCCTCCTGCATATAGGAAAACTTAATATCGGTAATCGGCCTGCCAATGTCATGTGACATGAGATTAATAAACTTTTTAACATCCTCATTATAGCGTCTGATTTTTAGCTTTTTGTCCAAAAAAATCATACCAAGATTGATACTCCGCAAAAGAAAATCAAGGTCATTATTTGCTGTCGTGAGCTCTTCTATTTTTGCTTGGTATTCAGAATTGACAGTGTAAAGCTCTTCATTAACCGAGTGCAGCTCTTCGTTTGAACTATGCAGCTCTTCGTTGGATGACATTAATTCTTCATTGGTACTTTGCAGCTCTTCGTTGGTGGTTTCAAGTTCTTCGATCGTTGATTGTAAAGATTCTTTGGTGATATTAAGCTGCTCTTCCATTTGTTTAATTTTTTCAAGATAATGCTTGTGTGCATCGTAGCTCTGTATCTTGATATCTCTAGGTTTCGCAGGCTCTGAACGAGTTGTTTCAAGTTCTTCGAAGCTGACAAGAAACGATTGATCCTGTATATGCTTTTGCACTTCAAAGGGTTTAACTTTTATATTAAATACCTTTTGTACGTTTTCCCTATGAACCATAATATCGGTAAATAGTGTGTCTTGATTGCTTGATTTGGCATTTGTGACAGCCATGGAAAGAGCAATGGCTAATTCTTTTGGCAACATTTTTTGCACATCTAATGTAGATCTGCCTTTAGGAACATCTAAAATTTCATAGGAATTGCCAAAAGTATGAATCAGGTTGAATTGTTCATCGATCAAAATACTTGGCGGAACATACTCGTTGAGCAAGTCTTCATAAACTGTTGACATATGAGTTTCGCGGGGAATGTTAGTCGGTAGTTTTACACTCTGTTGACGTTTGACCCTTGTTTGATAGGGGAAACGTAGCCCACTGTCACTGATGTCAAGGTCAGTAACCAAAGATAATTTTACATCGCGCAACTTACTAAAAATTTTTAAAGTGGGGTTGATGATTTCGAATTCACGACTCAAATCTCCCAAAGCTTCGCTTTTGCCAAGAAATAGGTGGCCATGTTGACGAAGGCCAAAATGTAATAGAGATAAAACTTTGCTTTGCAAGCGCGGTTGAAAATAAATCAGCAGATTCCGACATGAAATCAAATCCAGGTTGGTAAACGGCGGATCTTTGGTGACGTTGTGTTGGGAAAAAATGATCGAACTGCGAATCGAATTTTGCACCTGATAGGCGCCTTCTTTTTTCGTAAAGTATTTATTCAATATGATCGGATCGATTTCACTGACGATAGGCTCTGGATAAACACCATGTGAAGCGATATTGATCGCATCTTTGTCAACATCGGTCGCAAACATTTTTATGTCAGGCTTGCTATTTATCTGTTCATAGGCTTCATGGAAGAGAATGGCGATGCTGTATGCCTCTTCTCCCGTCGAACATCCAGCACACCATACACGGATTGTTCGATTTGTTGCTTGCTGTAAAATATTTGGAATGATCTTGTTTTGTAGCTCTTCGAAAGCCTCGGCATCGCGGAAAAATTTCGTGACGCCAATTAAAAGCTCACTGTGCAACTCTTTGAGCTCCAGGCGATCATTTTTTAATTTATCAACGTATTCATCCAAACTGTTGACTTGACTAAGTTGTAAACGCCTTTCGATACGTCTTGTCACTGTCGATGGACGGTATCGACTGAAATCGACACCTGCAAAGCCGCGTAGCAGCTCAAGGATATGCTGGAATGAACGATCGTTAGCGTTGATAGCAAAGTCTTCTTGCTGATGAGGCCCAAAATTCATATGCCGAGATATGGCATCTGGGATCTGCTCAGGATGCAAAACTTGGTCGACGCATCCGCTCTTGATGACGTTAACTGGCATGCCGTCAAATCTACATGAATCAGGCTCCTGGGCAATGACGTAGCCACCTTGTTTTTTAACCGCAATAGCTCCCTTTGTGCCATCGCTACCAGTTCCAGATAAAATGACCGCGATGGCTCGCTCCTGATGCTCCTGAGCTAAAGTCAGAAGAAAGTGATCGATAGGGTGGCGTAGGTGTCGACCGGGCTCAATGGAAGAAGCCACTAGATAATAGCCGCTCACTTGAATATTTTTATTCGGGGAAATCAGATAAACGGTATCAGGTCGTATAGGCTCCCGGTCTTCGACCCGTATAATATTCATCTTTGTGCGGCGTGATAGGAGCTCACCCATTAAGCTCTTAAAGTCAGGTGAAAGATGCTGGATGACAATGAGAGCTGCCCCTGAATCAGGTGGGAATTCATCAAAAAAGGCTTCTAATGCTTCTAAGCCGCCGGCCGAGGCGCCAATTCCGATAATAAAAGGATGATGCCTTAAGGATGCATTGCTCATGGAAGCTCCAAGCTTGGGTGACCATGCCTGTGTTTATGGAATTCAAAATGACAGAGGCGAGCCGGCTTAAAGCCGGTCATCGCTTACAGTTATGATGGGAAATTTTCTGGGTTTCAAGCAAAATGGAAGAAAGCCAAACGTGTTAACTTACTTACTTAGGGTTCATCCGGGAATGCCGGAGTCAGGTCTCGCTTCCGGGCGGAGCCTATTTACCTTTGCCTGTGCTTGGGATACAAATCCGCAGGTTATCTATAGCACCTGAACCGTCGAGGGTGACTTTGAGTTTGTTGAGCTTCGGTTTATCCGACCAGCTAATCGTCTGTACCGAATTATCCCCTATGGCAGGAACTTCAGTCTGTGTGACATTGTCTGCAGCATCGTAGAGTTCAATGTAGCTATCTTTCTCTTCGATGTCGATCATGTCGATAGAACGAAGCTCTGTCGGTTGAGCGAAATAGAAAATCAATTCTCCACCTTTTGCAGAGTCGTTTGGATCGTCAACCAATCCATCATTATCATTATCGTCCAAAGTCTCAGGAATGATTAATAGCATACCAAGAGGCATCGTGTTGCCATCTCCATTACCTGGCGTAGCAAGATCCTCGTCGTTACCTGTAGGGTTGCCGCTATCAAACGTGATGGCAACGTGGTCAATTTTTTTGCGTCGATTGACGGCATCTATTGTCACACCCCATGCGCTATATTGCTCTTTGATTTTTTCACCTGCATAGATATCTCGGCCACTGGCTGTCCGATCAAAATCAAGGAATTTTTCGCTGCAGGCAGGTGGGTCTTTTTTCAGGATGATACTAGCTTTTAACTGCTCGTCATTGAGTTGAACTTCTTCAATAGAACCGCTATCCGATTCTTCTGGAATGGCATCCTGGAGCGAGCTGGAGTTTACCGGAAGCCGTTTGGCCTCGGGATCATTGCGCTTAAAGTCTTTGCTGCCACAAGCAGGCAAAACTCCGAAACCACAGCAAATAAATAACATAAGAGGGTATTTGGTTCGCAACATATTCAGATCCTCACATTCAATAGCAGCCGACAACAGACAGCATAATGCTTTCTGCAACGGATATGCCAAAAATTTAGCTTTTTTAAGTTATTGAAATTAAAAGAATTAATGCCTCGACTCGGTAAGCATTTCTGCCAAAGTCTTAAACAGCCTATAGCATTTCAAGGATTTTTTGCGGCATAATGAGGGAAACATTGCTGATTGGAAATTCTAGATGACCTATTACGTTCATGATTTAGACCCTTTTTTATGGCAGTCCGAATGGTTGGTACTGCCCTGGTACTGGCTGATTTATGTATTTGGCTTTTATGGTGTTTGGTTCTATTCGCGGTATTTGCAACGCCTCGGCTTTACAAGCATGAATATGAAAGATTTTACAGATTACCTGCTTGCAGCCTGGTTTGGTTTGCTTATTGCTTCCCGCATGGGTTATGTCGTTTTTTATCACTTTGACCTCTACATGAAAGAGCCACAGAAAATTTTTGCCATTTGGGAAGGAGGCATGAGTTTTCACGGCGGACTGATAGGGATTGCTGGAGCAACTTATCTTCTACATAAGAAAAAAAAGCGCGGAGCATGGCATTTTCTCGACCTGCTGGCAACTTCAGCGCCATTCGCTCTAGGACTTGGGCGGATCGCCAACTTTGTTAATGGCGAGTTGGTTGGCAGAGTCAGCACAGTGCCTTGGGCAGTAATCTTTCCGCGTTACGATTCACTGCCACGGCATCCTTCGCAGCTCTATCAGGCACTTGGCGAAGGTTTGCTCTTAGCTTGGGTGATGTGGCTCAGTCGTCGCAAGCTTTCAGTCGCAACGAAGCAAACTAGCTTATTTCTGATAGCTTATGGCATGATAAGGTGGATTTTGGAATTTTTCCGAGAGCCTGATCCGCAGTTGGGCTTCATTCTCTGGGGAATGAGCTTAGGCCAAATATTCTGTATATTAATGGTATTATTCGGACTTGGACTGTCGTATTTCGGTCCCAAGCTTCCAGCAAATTCCGATTGAGGCGGCTCTCACGCAAGGAAGCTTAGCCATCTCTCGGACTTCTTTGCGTCGTCGCAAGCGCTCTTCCCAGCGTTTGGCCGCTTCTTCAAAACGTTCGATCTCTAATTCAGTTTTCGGTTTGATGGGCGGAATTGCTGCAGGTCGACCGAGCCTCAAAAAAATAGACAAAGTCAGTTACTTGCCATGATTCTTTTCAAGAGCATCGGTAGTTTTGCAAATTGTTGAAAGCTATTTTTTTTATTGAATCTTATTTTCGTGAAGCGAGTTAAAGCGCAAACTGCGACTCATCATTTTCTTGTTATCTTCTAAAATTTGCCGGGAAAGGCGTTTCAATTGCTCGCTTTGTTGAAGCTGTGAGCGTGCTTGCTGCTGTTGGGCCTCGATTTTCCGGACAAACTTTTCTTCAAGATGCTTGTCACCTGGATGGATTTCGCAAGATGTTTCTTTATGTTCTCGAATTATGCCAATGCTGTGGGCAGTCTTTTCATCGCTGGCAATTCGACGCTGATTTTTCCAAACACTGCTTAAGCGCTGCAAAATTGCTGGTAAAGAATTCCCGTCCTCATGAGTCATGCAGATGATGACAGGTGAATTTGCACTTGCTTCAAGCTTTTCTGGTAGTTTTGGTGTCGACATGCCTTGGCTCCGAAGACAGCGATTTTGTACTTTTAATAGATATCTTTTTGATGGAAGTTTTTCAATGGAACTTCACTGTCGTAGTCTTGTTGGCATAACTAACTATCGAGATCTGTCGCCATTTGTCGCCATTTTTTTCTCTTAGCAAGGATTTGCGATTAAGTTTTTGCGAAATGAAGTCGAAGTGAATGAGGTGAGTCTGTCATTTTTATGCGAGTCGTGAGCGAAAAAGCTCTGTGGATAGATCGATTTTGATGTGAACCAGATCTGTTGGTGGATAGTGCTAAACGATAAAAAAATTTCAGGAATATGCTTGGCTTTTTCCTTGCTTTTAGGTGCGTGGTCAAATGCTCTAGCAAAAAGCGAGAGCGGTTCCCGCCCCCTGCACCACTTTTTTAACGCCCGTCTATTACAACCTAAGGAAGCTCAGGTTTCAGTTTATGGGAATGCAAAAATCGGAGTCTTAGAAAACTTGGAGCTTGGGACGCAACTGATCGGATATCTGGCCAAGCCGGAAATATTCAATTTGTCCATAAAACATCGGATGTTTCAAGGTGAAGGGTTTCAAACTTCCTTTAACAGCCACAGTATTTATTTTCCCGGAGGGGAAAACTTTTCACTTGGTGGATTGGTCTCGTTTCATGGAGTCGTCACTACCTGGGATCTTAGTCAGAATAGTTTTTTGAATTTTGGATTATATGATCTGTATCTATATTTACAGACAGAAGAGAAAACTGAGAGTGTTCGTGGCCATATTTTTGCTCCTATGATTGGGTATGATCTTGAAATTACCAGAAAGTGGGCCTTGTCATTCGTTTTGGTGCAACCTGTCTATGCGTTTACCCAGGCAAACACAGATTTTGGCGATATCGAAAGTGAACTTGACTTTTTACAGGGTGGACCAGAAAATTCCAGCCTTTTTTTTATGACCACCATCATTTCTTGGGGTAGTTTTCATTTAGAACCAGGAGTTTTTGGGGCGGGCAAGACAAGTGGTTTGTATTTGAATTTGTTTTGGAGATTTTATGCTGGTTAAACTGAAACTAGCTTTGTTCATATTGCTTTTGGGGGGCTGTGCTTATCCAGAAAATGAGCCGTCATTTCCTATTCGGGCCGAAATTGTGTCTTCAGAGAACGGAGTTTATCAATTACGTGAAGTTAGCTTTCAAACTTTGACTAATTTACAACACATGGAAGGTAGTATCGCTCAACTTCAAGGTGGTGCTTCCCTTAATGTAAGCGCTGATGTTGCGGAAATCATAAATTCGGATGAGCCGGACAACATTTATAGAGAACGTGGAAAAGCGGTTAATTTGGATTATATCGTGCAAGACGATCTGGTGATCCCTAAAAATTTTAAATCTATGGAAATGCTGGGTCTATATTATTCTTACGAAAGAACGCTGCTTTACTGGCAAGATGTTATGGGAATAAATTTTTCACAAGTCGGTTATCCATCTGTTTATTATAATCCATCGTTTACGGCTTCTGACGACGGGCAAAAAACTGAAGTAGTGTTGGCTTTGAATGCTGCTTATCTAAGCGGCGCGAAAGACTTCTGGTTTTTTAAAACCTCAAGAATGGAAAAACTTCCAGTAAAAATGAATTTTGGTGTGATTGCTCATGAGTTTGGTCACTTCATATTTGATCTCTATTTTGCAGAATTCAACCCAGGATTTTATGAAGCTGAATATTCGGGAAGTGCCAATCAGTTGAGTGGTATCAATGAGGGCCTCGCTGATTATTTCTCGTTTATGGTGACAGGCTCGGTTGAAGAGTTCGGTGCATCCTTGGATGAGTTAGCAGAGTTTCGCAAAATGCCGGTTGCTTGGACCTTGTCAGAATTGGGGCAATCAGCCTGTGAAGGAGCCTTCTATTGCAAAGGTTCGATATTAGCGTCCGCTTTACATGAGATTGCAACAACCACAAGTAGTAGTGCAGAAGAAGTTGGTGAGGCTATATTGACAGCATTGCCATTGTTTCGTGACGATTGGCGCGAATATAGTAACTCAGCCTTATTTGACTACGATCGGTTTTTGAATCGCCTGATTGAGGTTGTTGATGATACAAAAAAAACGGAATATTGCCAGATCTTCTTGAAATGGTTTAATACTGACTTTTTCAGGGGGCGATTGCAATGCGAATCCTGATTTTGCTGCTTTTGATCAACTTCAGTCATAACAGTCTAGCAGAAATTGTCAGCGATGATTTACCTAGTCGACTTGGTATGGGGGGCCGTTTTGTTCAGGAGGCTGGCGCAGACTTAAAAAGGCAGGATCGCACCGCTTGGAGTCTTACCTGGCAGCAGAGCCTTTGGCAAAGGTTCCGGCTGGATTCAGGTCTTTTCCTTGCCCCTGATCCACAAACGCTTCCCCGCTCGGTAAGAGTCAAGGATGATTGGTATGGTGGTTTTATTGGCCTGGACTGGAGTCATCCCTGGTATTTTCGTTGGACCTTAGCCTCCGGACTCATTGGTCAGTATGAAAGGACGACAATCCAACTCAATCTAGCCGAACAAAAACAGAGCCGCAGCGAACATCGTTATCAGCTCTATCCTTACCTCAGAGCTGGGATGGACTATGCAATAAACCAGAGTTTTGAAGTAAGTCTTGACCTTGGTTGGCAGCAGCGTTCGACAGCAAAAACCTTTGATTGGTTTTGGGGACTAAGTGTCGCTTACAATGTCCACTAAATTTTGCCTTCCTTCGCCATCGATAATACCATGATAACTTAGGGGATACCTTTGGGTCGCTTCATCAGTTGCGCAGTCTGTCTGGTTTATTAAAGCGAGCAAGGTGTTGAGCAGTTCGATGTTGATCACCGAATTTTCATCGATATCGTCAACAGGCAAAGCTTGGAAGTTAAGGGTACAGACATCACGTTTGAAACTAGAGCTACCATCTTTGAACTTGATAGGAGCGCCATGACTTCGGCAAATGACGGGTCGGACTTCATAGATGCTGCATGCACCTTCATAGGTGAGAAACGGACAGAATTCCTTTCCATGAGCCGGGTTCTCGGCCAAGCCTTTGACAAGGACGTCTCTTTCAGGATGGCTAAGGAGAAAGCTGCTGATTGCTTGCTGCTCCACCTTCGAAACGCTGAGACCAGCTCGGCAGCATTGGAAGCATCCACGGTTGCAGTGCATCTGTTCGGCGTACTTATCTTGAATCTCTTTGAATTTTTCATCAACTTTGGCTTGTAAAGCTTGTAAACGCTGACTCACGATTCTAGATGCCTCATAGATGAAAGCGAAGTTCTGTGACTTCTAGTCGCTTGGGTGACGAGCTGTCAAGTAAGTTTTGTCATGCCTGGAGAGATTACTGGGAATTCAGTCCAATCTGATTTATAGCACTTTCGCTGTCATTCTGCTAATCTATTGCAGCTAAGGATGGCGCTACTAAAAGAAGAAATTTGAGTCATGCTGAAAAATCAAGGAAGGGTCATGACGAAGTATATTTTTCAGTTGTCCTATATGAGCCGCGCAAAGTTTCAGTTCACGGAAAAAGACCTGGAAGAAATGCTCGAGCAAGCCCGTCAATTTAATTTATCCGTCGGTATCACTGGTATCCTTCTCTATAATAAGGGCGTCTTTTTGCAAATGCTAGAAGGCGAAGAGGTTAATGTGCGTCAATTATACGGCAGGATCGAGCAGGACGTTCGGCATGAACAGGTTCATAATTTCTTTGAAAATTATACCCCAATGCGGATGTTTGAAAACTGGTCGATGGCATATCAAAACATCAGTTTGTATGAGCCGGATTTAGTAAGGCGATTACACGAGCTGGTCCATCAGTTTCATCAAACTGATATCATTGCGACGCGACAAGAATGGATGTCTATTTTGCAGGCAATGCGGCATGAATTGTAAACGAATCTAAGCTGACTTGGGGCGTGGTAAGGTCGAAGAAATTTTAATGGTAGAAGCAAGCGGAATACTGATTTGAAAACAGAATTGAGCTAGTTCTTTATTTTTAGAGCGGCGGAATATGATTTTGATATCACCACCGATGTCTTCAATAGTCTGCTTAACAAAACTCATACCAAGTCCTCGACCGGATATTTCGTTGATTTGTTCTTTCGTGCTAAGTCCTTCCTCAAAGATGAGTTGGGCGATATCATCTTTTTGATATTCCTGATCAGCTTTTAATATACCTGTTTTGATACCCTTCTCTTTTAGCCTTTTCAAATTTAAGCCTTGTCCATCATCCCAAATTCTTAGAAGTAAGTAATCATGATCGACGACGCCTTGGAAGATGATCAAGCCATTCTCTCCTTTGCGATTTGCAAGTCGTGTGGCAGCATCTTCAATTCCATGATCTAAAATATTGCGAAAGATATGGATTAAAACTTCCTTGATTTGCTCTGCCAGTGGACGACTGAAGGCGACTTTTACACCATCAATCGTGACGTGAGGTGTCGGTTTATCTAGCTCTTTAGCAAGCGATGGCAGGGAATCTATAATAGGTTGCATGATCTCTTCAATAGAAAATGTAGCTATTGTAACCAGGTTTTCCTGAACTTTTCGCAGCAGTTTTTTCATCTCGCGTGGTTCGTGATCGAAGCTCGCTTCCAGACTCCTTGAAATCTCCAGAATGTGTTCTTCCAAAGATGAAATAGACTTGCGTTGATCTTGATCGAAAAGATTTTGAAAGCCAAGTTTTTCGTTGGAAATTTTTTCATAATGTCCGATGACGTCGCGTACTTTCCTGATGGCAGCTTCTAAAACGTCTTGATGGTTGTTTGATGGGTCAATGGATAATTCATCCTCGATCATATGGACAAGTGTAGATATGTCGCCAAGTTCATAAGTTCGCGCTATTCCCTTTATCGTATGCAACTTTTGCAAGCAAGTTCGGTGCTTTGCTTGATCGCTATTTTCTTGGTTTTTGAGAAAACTTTCACAATCCAAAACCAGGCCCTTGATGCTGTTCATACAATCCCTGAATTTATTCCGCGGGATTCTTAAAATTTGACCGATAATTTCTAATTCTCTCTGATTGCGCTTCATACTTTCTTCAAGTTCTTTGACCAAGGTCACATCCCGGATCACAAGCAGGATTTTTTCTACATGACCTTGCAAATCTTGAATCGGTGCCCAGTCCAGCTCCAAGGATTTTTGCACTCCCTTAAAGTTAGCAATAATTTTATTAGGCAAGGAATCGAAGTTAGCATCAAAGTTGAAGCCATCTTCACCTACAGAACAAATTAGAGTCGACGTCATCCTGGAAATAAGATCGGCAGTCAAATTTGATTTTTGAAACAGGCATTGAACGATCTCTTCACCGCCTAAATTTTTTCTGTTTAGAATGACTTCTAAGTGTTGGGAGTACTCAGTTTCAATGCGTAATTCTTCATTCAAAGTCAAAATGCCAGCAGGCACCTGTGTTAAAATAGTACGGATATTATCCGACTTGATCTCTAACTCGTGAGTGCGCTCACGAACAAGCTGTTCCAAGTTTTGATTGGTGCGCTCAATTTTCTTTAATAGTGATTTATTTTGAATAAACGTCTTGGCAAAAATCTGGGAAGATTTGATCATGATTCCAAAAGTAGCAATACCCGTTCCAGTAAAAATCAGGGCGATTGATTTAATGACGCCTAGTGCCAATAGCGTGTCATGAATCGAGCTAAGATAGAATATCATTTCTGTCACAAATAAAATAATATTGTGTCTATTTTTTCTCATCGCCTGATAACAAACATAGATGTAATGCGAAGCGATGATCAAAGAATAAATAAAGAGAAATTTACGCAATATCTGGAAAAGTTGAAGATCAAATTTGATCAAAAGTAAAGGGAACGAAAAGGCTAATAATACGATGACTGAGGTATTTACCTTATTGATACGCGGGTAAAACTTGTAAAAGAACTGGGCGAAATAGGAATGGAATAAAGCCATAAATCCTATGCCGACGTAATGCAGTATCTGCAGGCTTTCCGGGTCATAAAAGCGGATCATGGCATCGCTTGGAAACGCATAGAACGGATAAATTAAAATTCCTGATAAACCAGCTACCAGATAGAGGGAATGTTTTATTTTGAGATATATGATAAGAAAAAATATTCCGAAGGCTAAAATCACATAAGCGGATATGAGGCGTACCTCTCCTCCCCAAGTCTGGAAAGCTGCGAGAAAAATATCATTGCTTCGGTATTCTCTGAGCTGAAATGGTAGTTGATAGACTCCTGTCATCAATATTGTGTTGATGCGAAATGCAACAACATGGTTTTTTTTCGTGATGTGGAATCTAATAGGAATCGGTTGGATAGAAAAAAAACGCTCGTCTACTTTACCCTTATTGCGCTGATAGATCTGCTTTCCATCAAGGAAAAACTCGATCTGGCTCATATAGACATCGACTAAGAAGACAACTTCTTTACCGATCAACTCTTCATCAAACTCTAAGACTCCACGATACCAGCCAACACGAAAATATTTCCCGTCATTATATGATTTTTCCCAATTTCCAGGTGTAGATATGATCTGCCAGTTGCTGGTATCAGCATCAATTTCTCTATTTTTGATGTCATCGTCTCGGGTAAAAAGCCAATTTCCCTTCAATGGAAAAGGCTTTTGCAAATCGTTGACTTGAAATAAGCAAGAATCACATGCTACGTCTTGATTGTCAGCTGTGAGAGTCGAGGCTGATAATAGTAGAAAAAATGTAAGTAACAAATAGGCTTTAGACATACAGTTCCTTGTCAATGTCGATCCTAACTCGCATCTGTATAGCTGCCTTTTACTGATCAACCACGAGGCTGCAAATGATAGAGGCAAAAGCCTATCTTGAGGTAAAGTTATCGGTACTTGCTGTTTAAAATTTATTGGCAAGAGCCAGGTAGGTGAGAATTTAACTTGGCGAAAAGATAAATGATGAGTGATTCATTTGAGACATCTTATATTGGTACGTGAGTTCAAGCACATAAAATCAATAAGTGGACTAGCTAGGCTCATCCGGGAATGTCTTGGGCAAGCTGCGAGGCGAAAATTAATCGCAGTGTATTCAGGTACATGAGGATTTATTTTCGCCGATAAAACGCTTTAATAAGGTATTTTCGGATGAGGCCTAGTTGAGAAGCCAATGGTGTTTAATGACTCGCTTCGTTTTCTTTGGCTTTCATTCGTCGTGCCATAAGTTCTTGGATATCTTTAGTAAATTCTTCCTGATTGCGGCGCATGATGTCTTGGGTGGCGATGGTTGACTTGACAACTAACTCGCCTTGTTTTTCGGCATAGATTCGGCCCGCAGGACTGCGATAGAATGCAACGATATCAGATAGTTCTTGTGCTGAATAGGTCTCAGTGTAGAGATCGTAGTAGGAGCTTTCCAACTGTTCCCAGGAAAAATACTTTTGAGTAATTTCCAGTATGCCCTTTGTTAATTCAGGGTCTTCGCTCTGCTGAATCAGGTTATCAAAGACGGAGGTAAAACTGCTTTCGATCATTTCCCTTTGCATGGAAACTTCAAAGTACTCGCTGGCGATGCTTTCACGCATCGTTTTGGTATCTTCATGAGGAGTTATAATCCGCCGGTCTGAAGTCTGAGAACCTTCTTGCAATGTGCGGTGGGCTTTTTCTAGTTCAGCCCGGAGATTCTCATTTTCTTGACTCAATGTCGCAATCGATTCCTGAAACACTCTTTGCTCGACTGCCGATTCAATTGGCATAGTTTCTTTGGCCATCGATTGTTGCTCGTTTTCCACCTTCATATTCGCTGAAATTGCAGGATTATCAGAAGAATGTGCAGCCAGTAAAAAATAGGATAAGGCAAAGCCAATGATGATTCCACCGATGCCACTCAGGATAGTTTGCTTCATAAATATGCTCGTCATTTTACAAGTGAAAAATGAATAGACTGGTGAACTTTCTCACCAGTCATGCACACCATTAACGTAAATAGGGGCGACAAATCAAGGAGCGGACGGAACCATCGAGCAGGCTTCCGCTGAGTGTATAGGCGCGACCGTCATTGACATGGGCAATCGATTTTTCAAGCAGTGCAGTATCAACCGATGCCAGCTCTTTTGTATCCACATTCTGGTTGCCGCGGGCTCGGACGACTTCGACCTCGCTTGCTGGCAAATTTCTACCTGAGACAAGCACCAACTCATAACCCGCACGAACCCAGACGAAATCGATGATTTCATCAAAATTTCCTAGATCGCCAAAGACACCGCCGCTCATAGACCAGGGCTCTTGCGTTAGACTAGTAGCGTATACCTGGCAATTGCTATTGTCTTCTGGCCGATCGGCTAGGACTTGGTCGATGAAAATAATGGCGTCATTCAGTTCGGGGCTAAGGATGTGCCGTCCGAATACCTGCCATTCATATCGCTCTGGGCCTGCTGCATAAGAGATAAGATCGCGCATGCGCTTTAAATATTTTCGCATCTCTTCGTCGTCTGATTCACTGGTACTGAAACCTAACGCACCCGCAGGCAATTCAACCGCAAAAATCTGACTGGCAAGACTAAGCTTATAGCTTTCATTGTTGCCATTCATGGGGAAGTATTGAACCTGAAAATTCTCATGAGAAGCATCATCGTAGATGACGGTAATGAAGTCATGGTTACCAATTAAGGCATTAAATTTCTTAGGATAGTCCCCATTAACAGTAGCCTGAAGAGAGGCGGTAGAGAGAAGGCTGGCTAAAATTCCTAGGCGAATAAATAGACCCATCATTGAAAAAACCCTTGCTAGAAGTTAGAAAAAATCCTGCAATTTAAGTAAGATAATAAAATACTTGCAAGCATTATCCTGCTATCAAGTCAGGACTTATGTCAGGAAGCTCAGGTTCTAGCATGATTTGTGGCATTTTGTCATCGTTTGATTCCAGCAAATAAATGAATCAAACGATCATTTCATCTCATTTAGGAATGAATGCTGACAGCCTTGATTTGCGCAATAACAATCATGTTTGGACGTAAATTTAATTGCTCGGCAGACTTCCTTGTAATCCCAGAAAATAGGGGATAACCACGGCAGTTAAGCTCGATTAAAACTTGACCGGCATCGGTTTCTTTTACTGAGACCACTTCTGCTTGCATGCGGTTGAGAATGCTTGTTTTGTTAGTCTTATCAAGGCTAATGCTGACATCGCGAGCTTGAATTTGCAAGCGGATTCGTCGACCAGGGGTATAGGCTTGTGAGTTGGTAATAAAAATTCTTTCCCCATGAAAATCCAAGGTTTGCATTTGAAATTCGGGGTCCCAGTCTAATGCCAAAGTCGTTAAAACACAGCTTGTTTCGTCAGGAGAGTCAAATAAGTGCGGTTGCTCAGAGAGTAGATCTTCTAGTTCTCCTGACATCTGGATTTTTCCTTGTTCTAAAAGAATAAGATAATCAGCAAGGCGTAGGGTTTCACGAATGGAGTGACTCACATAGATGATGGGAATGGCCATCTGCATGCGCAGTGCTTCTAAATAGTTGAGGATTTCCAACTTGGACTTTAAATCGAGCGCGGCAAGGGGTTCATCCATCAATAGTAAGCTTGGGCTGGTTAAAATTGCTCGACCGATAGCTACTCTCTGCCTTTCACCTCCAGATAATTTTTCCGGTTTTCTATCAAGCAGATGCTTTAAATTTAAAGTTTCGATGACTTGTTCCCAGCAAACGTAACGTTGCTCCGGTTTAAGGCGTCGCCAACCATATTCAAGATTTTGCCGAATGCTGAGGTGATGAAACAAACTTGGTTCTTGGAATACATAGGCCAAAGGGCGCTTATGGGGAGGCAGAAAAATATTTTCTCTATCATCCTGCCAACAATCATCGCCTACAAAAACCTGGCCACTCGCCCCCTGTTCAAGTCCTGCAAGACAGCGCAAAAAACTAGTCTTGCCCGATCCAGAGCGCCCAAAAACAGCAGTAACTCCTTGAAATGGGAACTGAAATGTGCAGTTGAAAGCAAATCCTGGGACTTGGAAGCTTAAGCTTCCGCGAATGGTGCTCATTGCCTTAACCTAAACTTGCGCTGGTTTACTTGCAAAAACCATAAAATCAAAAATGAGAACAAAACCAGGCCCCCAGCAAGCCAGTGAGCTTGGCTATATTGCAAAGTTTCCACATAGTGATAGATGGCAATAGAGAGGACTCGGGTTTCTCCTGGGATATTGCCACCAATCATCAAAACGACTCCAAACTCGCCCAAAGTATGAGCAAAGCCAAGTATGGCGGCGCTCATAAAGCCGGTTTTGGCCTGCGGAATGATGATCGTGAAAAACCGATCGATCGGTCCGGCGCGTAAGGTGGCAGCCACTTCTATCGGTCGTTTGCCAATGGCAAGGAAGGCATTTTCCAAAGGTTGCACAACAAATGGCAGCGAATAAAAAATAGAGCCGATCACGAGACCTGGGAAGCTGAACGCCAGGTAACCAAGGCCCAAGTGCGACGTGAGCTTACCGATTGGTCCGTGTGGTCCCAATGCTAAAAGTAAGTAAAATCCTAAAACGGTCGGCGGTAAAACCAGCGGTAGAGTGACAATGGCGCTGACTATGGATCGCCAGCGTGATTGCGATTGTGATAACCACCAAGCTAGTGGTGTGCAGAAAATGATCAAAAGAAGGGTACTAACGGCAGCTAGGCGCAGCGTGAGCCAGATGGGCGAATAATCCATGAGCGCTCCTTCCCTATCAGTCTTCTTCGCCAGGAATGCGATAGGCAAAGCGTTTCATGATTTTTTTTGCAGCCGGGCTTTGCAGGTACTCTATAAAACGTTTTGCTGTTGGGTTGTCCTTAGCACGATTAAGTATAACGGCGTCTTGGATGAGAGCTGGATAATGATCATCGGGCACCAACCAGTATTCCCCTTTTCTAGCTGAGGATGACGATTGTAGTTGTGATAAGGCGACAAAACCAAGTTCAGCATGGCCAGTCGCAGCAAATTGAAAGGTTTGGTTGACGTTTTTACCTTGAACAATGCGTCCCTGCAAATGCTTTGTCAAAGATAGATGCTCCAGCGTCGCCCGTGCAGCGGCGCCATAAGGAGCTAGGTTTGGTTGCGTCATAGCTAGACGGCGAAAATTACCTTTGCGGAGTAAGTCTGGCCCGGGTTTCAGAGCAGTCGGAGCTGCTGCATATAAGACGAGTTGGCCGATTGCGTAGCTGATGCGGCTACTTGGTATGGCTAGCTTCTCCTCAATCAAGCGATCGATGTGAGCTTGATCAGCTGCCAGGAAAACGTCAAATGGTGCTCCATGTTTGATCTGTGTATAGAGCTTTGCGGTCGAGGCTGAGCTGATAAGGATGGGAAACTTTTCATCACTCTGAAAACTTTCGACAATGCTATGCAAAGTTTCGGTAAAGTTAGAGCTTACAGCGATACGCAGGTCCCGATTTTGAGCCGCAGCAAAAACCGATGCTGAGGACATAGCCGCCCAGATGACTAGTGCTTGGCAAGCGACTCGAATAGCAGAAACAAGGGGGAACAACTGATCTTTTGCGTCCATGGCATGCACCCTTTGCTTGTCACTTTCATGCCTTAAGGTAATGATTGCGCATTTTATGCGAAAAAATAACATTATGTTTAACATGCTACTAAAGTCTCGTCTATAAAACGTCGAGATCTCTTCTGACATATGCAAATCAGGGAAGACTCCAATTTGAAAGTGAATTATCCTGGCAGAACTCATGTTTTCCCAAGGTCTATCGACAGCAGCATCCTTATCACAGGTTTCCGGTCGTGGTGTAGGAATGGACGCTATCCGGCGTTTTTTGGAAACAGTTGATGGGATGATACAGGTTGAGCAACTAGAACCATTGGATGAGAATGGCGACTATTATCGCTTTAAATTTATTCTGTCACTGCCATTAGAAAGCGATAAAGGATCGCATATTGATCAAGTGGCCTAGCCAAGTTAAGGCAGATATAACGCGATAGCAAAATAATGACAAACACTACCGGTTAAAACAAAAGCAAGCCAAATCGTATGATTGAAAGGCAAGAACTTCAATTAGTAAAAAATCAATCCGCTGGTATAAGACACGCCGCCTATAATAATCCAGATTAATTGTCCAGAATCCAAAGCACTGACCAACAGGTCAATCTTTAGGACAGCCAACCAAATCCATGGCTGATCACATTCCACCTCTCTTCTAGGGGATGATAGATCCGTTTACTCATAAGTTTCATGGCTGCACCTCCATAGTCAATGTGGTCGATGAGTATCATAAAAGCCTTTTCCAAGTCAGCGTGTAAAATATATGTGAACATTTTGGAGGCCTGTAACAATCTCGTTTTTTTCTTCGATGGTTTTGTAAGCTGCTGGCTTAAGGAAATTGTGTTAGTTCTTTATTTTGCGGCAGCGATGGCCGTAGACTTTAACCGAGTTTCCTGTGGGGTAGCGCCATGTCAAAGATTAAACCCGAGCAATTGGTGTCCATCGACCAGGCGATGCAATTGATTAAAAAAGGCGGCACTGTGGTTACAGCGATGGCTGCCGCAGAACCACAGTTATTTTTTTCCAATTTAGAATCTTTTTCCGAAAATATGCAAGGTCGCCTCCGTATATACTGTGCGAATCCTTCGAAACGCTATGCCGCATTTGATTGTGTGAACTGGCAGGATAAGCTGGAATTCATCGTCATGTTCCTCACACGGCCTGTTCGGCAAGGCGATGTGCCGCCACATATTCAATATTTGCCTCATCATCTGTCACAATGGTCAAAAATGATGGCGTTTCGTCAGGATATCGACGTGTTTTGGGGAACCTGCAGCTTACCGGACGAGCGCGGCTTTGTCAGTTTAGGGACGGGTAGTTGTTATGAGCCGGAAATTTTGCGACAAGCAAAACATGTTGTTTTGGAAATTAATCCTCATATGCCACGCACAAACGGTTCAACCTTAGTGAGCTTGAATGAAGTGAACTATTTTCTGGAGGTGGACCGCGATTTGCCGACGATCCCCCGCCCAGCCATGAGTGCCATTGATCATCAAATTGCTGAATATGTCGCAAGCCTGGTGCCTGATGAAGCTACGATTCAACTTGGTATTGGTTCGATTCCCAATGCCATTGGTGAAGCCTTAAGCCAAAAGCGTCATCTGGGAGTTCATACTGAGATGATCAATGATACGATGATGGATCTTTACCTAAAAGGTGTGGTCACCGGTAAATGCAAAACACGCTGGCCAAGGAAGATGATTGGCGCTTTTGCCTATGGAACCAAAGAACTTTATCAGTTTCTCGATCGAAATCCAGTGGTTGAATTACATCCGGCGTCCGTCGTCAACGACTCGTTTCGGATCGGTTTGAACCATCGCATGCTGTCTGTTAATAGTGCCGTTGAGATCGACTTGACTGGCCAAGTCTGCTCTGAATCTTTGGGACACATGGAATTAAGTGGTATTGGTGGAGCCAACGAAACCCATATTGGAGCCCAACGATGCGCGGAAGGTAGGGGTATTGTTGCACTGCCATCAACGACTAGGGATGGTCTTCAATCGAAAATCGTCTTTGAGCTTCGGCCTGGAGCAAAAGTCAGCATCAGTAGAAATGATATCGATACTGTTGTCACCGAGCATGGCATTGCCCAGCTGAAGGGTAAAACTGTCAGGGAGCGAGTTCTTGCTCTTATCGACTTGGCTGCGCCGCAGTTCCGTGAGAAACTGATATTTCAAGCAAGAAAAGAAAAGTATCTATGAGTCAAAGCTAGCACCAGGGTGTAACTGTAAAGCGCGTCATTTAGCTGTGTTATGAGCTTATATGACGCACTTAGCGTGATTTGCTACCACCGGTCTTTGATCGGATATATTCAAATCTATTCTTTTATAATATTAAGTTACAGATTCTTACCGTTGCTGCAACTTTGGCATATGGGTTGCTTTTCTCCAGTTTGGAACACTTGTGGAGGGCGACCGTGAAATCTTTGCAACTCAGCTATAAGCGGAACCAGCATTATATTCATTTAGCTGTCCTATTTTGGGCGCTGCACCTCGTTTTTTTATCATCAAAGCTTTTAGCAGATCCTAAGATCGATGAAATTCCGATTCATGTCTTAAAGAAGCAAAATACGAAAACCGGTCCTGATCAAACGTGGGATTCTAAGCAGCTAAGCACTCTAGAATTTCAGGATCAATCACGACAGCTCAGGCGTTATCTCTATGATTTTCAGTATGGAAAAGCCTATGAGTATAAAGCGATCAATCTTTTCGAGTGGCTCATGTCGCATAAACTTCCTGCTCACGTCAACACCGCGAATTTGGTTTTTCAGAACGGTATGATCATTCCCATGCCGTTAAATAGTTCACAAGGGCCCCTTGTGTGGCTGGCTTGGCATTTTCGGCAAAGTCCCAAAGAGTCTTGGCAGCGAGAGTTCCCCATAATTGAAAAACCGTCAGACCAATGGCGCGATCCTAGACCACTGGTTTTCCAAGGGAATAAGCTGATCGTCAGCAACCAGCGATTTTTCCCTCGTCCGGAATGGGATATAAGCGATGATTTTAGTCCTTTTAAACACACAAATTCACTCTTACGCATCGACTTGGTTGACTATAATGAGTGGAATCAACAATTCTTCGTCAGCTCTTTGGCTGCAGCACTACGCGGACAAAAGATCTTCACAGATCGTTGTCAATTTTGTCATAGTGTTTGGGGAGCGGGGGCGAAATACGGCTGGGATTTTACTGACCCTTTACCCGTTTATCAGCAACGGACAGCTCAAAGTTTGCTCTACCATGTGAAATACCCCAAAAATCATGCTTTAGAGCGGGGCCTGATGATGCCAACGCAGAATGGGTTGGAAGCAGGGGAGGCGGAGGATTTGTGGCAATGGATGCGTGAGGCTTACCATTGGCGCCAGCCTTGAATTTTATAAACTGACCTCGCTAACTGGGTATGGGCCAAAGGAGGCTGATTCTTCCTTTGGGCCGATCAAGTCGTTCATTATGAAAGTAGGCATAGAGGAAGAGAAGATCCTGCAGCCTGTCAGGCCTTT
>JBMDZZ010000009.1:0-309140 GCA_048816425.1 Oligoflexus sp. FD111 | reverse complement strand
TTTTACCAACTTCTCAGGGTTTTGACAGTAAGGACACATCGCTTCTACCTCCCATCCATCTGCTGGGAGCACTATGCAGCTAAACTAGCGATGACATCCAATGACATGGGAAAGCAGATACCCAATTAGCAAGGTCAATTTGTGAAACTTATTTTCGCACAAAGCCTTTGACAGCGGCAAATATACTGGTTTAAAAGCACTGCAAGATGAATCCCTACAGACTTTTGGAGGCTTGCCAATGAAATTTCGTCTTAGCACTTTCCTTTTACTCAGCAGTTTTGTTTTATTATCTTCAGTAGTTCAAGCAAAAGCGGTGGAACTCGGCGGCGATAGGCCAGCCACCTTAAAACTACCCAAAGGATACTCCAGTAAGAAGTCGTATCCACTCGTTCTGATGCTTCATGGCAGAGGAAATACAGCGGCACTTACAGACACTTACTTAGGACTAAGCCGATCGCAGCATAAACTCGACTACCTGCTTTTGTTACCCAACGGAACCGTACGGGATGATGGTCAGCGAGTGTGGAATGCTACTGAAAGCTGCTGCGCGACCAACAACAAGGATGTCGACGATTCCAAGTATCTTCAGGATCTTGTTAACGAAGTGAAAGATAACTACAGCGTCGATCCACGCCGCATCTACATCATCGGTCACTCCAATGGCGGATTTATGGGGTATCGGCTTGCATGCGATACAAACGGACTATTTGCTGGGGTGGTTTCCGTCGCCGGCTCTGAGTTTGCTAATGCCAACGATTGTAAAACTGAAACCCCGATAAACATCCTGCAGATTCACGGCACGGAAGACAACATCGTACCTTTTGATGCACGAGCAGCTGGCAAGGCATATCCGGGCGCATTTGAAACCGTTGAGCGTTGGGCTGACCGAAACCAGTGCATCTCTTACGAAGAAAAACCTCTGAGCCAAAATCTTGTCCTGATCAAAATTGAGCCAGGACTTGATGAGAATGGTCGACCAACGATTATCGGTGAATTCACTGATTATCTCACCTTAGGCTGGCGTCCCGAAACAGATGAGTATCTTTATAGTGATTGCGCAAACGGTGTCAAAGTCGGTCTTTGGAAGGTGAACGGCTCAAACCATGGACCTTTGTTTATCGGCAAAAACTTTGTCAAGAAAGTACTACGTTTTATCGGCGAGTAAGCAGAGCAAATCGCGATCAGATGGCAGAAGGAGTATGGAAGCCGATCATATTTCCTTCTGCATAAAAGTTAACATCTTCCTATTTCTTATCGATGCTTCGATGCTGAGTCCCATATCCCCAAGTCATAAAGAGCACTTCAGATGGCTCATGAACCTGTGCCGTATGCCAGGTGTTTTTGGAGACAATGAGAAAGCTACCAGGTAAAAGGCTATGTTCTTGAAGTCCCTTTTCACCCTCCATAAGAAACGTCATTCTTCCCGAGATACAGAATACCACTTCATCTCCATTAGGATGATTTTCCCAGCTATCCCAATCTTTATCGAACTCATATTTACTCACCAGATAGCCCATATCAGCTTTATTTTCCGGATGGTCTGGGTTAAAGGCCATTTTCCAAAACTCTTCAGGTTTCCATAGCCTCGATTGCCCTTTGGGATTGACGACGACATAGCGCTGGTCAAATCGATAGACCTCTGACATGCAAGCCTCCGCTTTTTTAGACTAGGATCTGTTTTTCCAAGCTTGCATCAGCCAACAAAGGCTTCAAACCCACCAAAAATCAACCTGCTCCCATCAAAAGGAACTCTTTCCGGTGTTACCTCATTCATTCGTGGATCTTTCATCACTTGTGCATTGATTTTATCGCGCTGTTCCCTAGATTCATAGACAACATAAGCAAAAATAACGGTCTCATCGTCTTTTAAATCCACACTTTGGGGAAACGATGTCAGCTTTCCTGGCTTGACGTCTTCAGCCAACCATTCCTTATATTCAAGCGCTCCATGCTCCAACCAAATTTTTTGCGAGAGTTCAGCTAATTTTTTATACTCATTCAGCTTTGCCTTTGGTAGTGGCAAGATGTAGCCATCAATATATTTTCCCATAAGTATTCTCTTTCATTGCTTTCAGTTGGTCCGTGGTGAATAGAATTATTTTTATCGTTCTTGGACTTGCTTTGTCTATTGCACTTTTTCAATCTCTCACGATCTTCCCGCAAACTGATCGCCAAGTCATTATGTCTTAACACCTCCTTTTTCAGAGATGCCGCATTGCTTGCCAGCTCTCTTTTTCCGCCAACAAAAAATTGAGACAAGGCCAACAGGAATATGCTACAGCTTGGCAAGACTTGGGAGACGAGCACAGGAGACAAGCGGCCGTGTGGCATGAACTTTGGGAACGCCTAAAACTGAGTCAGGGGCTTTGGCAGTCTTCCCTGTTACAAGCCTATCCACAAAGTTTTGCCACCTTCGACAAAACTTGGCTTGATGAATTAGCGCGATTGGATGAAAAAGCCTTGTTTCAGTTTGACGAGACGGGCACCTTAGCAGGACTGCAAGAGCTGCGGGACCTGCTAGCTCCCTTGCAGCAAATCCTTCAAACCATCCCCCAGCATAATCATGATTGGCAAATCTGTGCGAAAGAGGCCCAAGGGATTTCGGAAAAAAAGTTGCATGAGATGGCTTCGATCTTATCCCTTACCCAAACATCACAAAAAGCCCATAGCCTTCCATGGATCGACTGGGCCGGAGGAATGGGGCATCTTGCCTCTCGCCTGCAGCATCACTTCCCTTGCCAGGTCTATTCCTGTGATCGCGATCCCAAGCTCCAGGCCCAGGGTAAAGATCGCTATGCTGACAAGGTTCAATTTATCACAACAGATTTATTACAAAAGGAGCAGTGGGCACCACAGTTGCAAACGATTTTACAATCGCCTCATGCCTCGATTGCCCTCCATGCCTGCGGCCCACTTTCCTTATGCCAACTGCAGACCGCACAGGATTATTCCTGCCAATGGTTGCTCAATCTAGGCTGCTGCTATCACTTTCTTCAACCGGAGCAAACCATGTTATCAAAGGCTGCGCAGCAGTATCAGTTTCAACTGAGCTGCTCAGCCCTTGATCTTGCAGCTCGCACCCGTAAGAAAAAGCACTTTGAGCACTTCCTCCTAAAAAAGAGGGTTAATGCCTTTCGCTGGGCCGTGCACTTTTTTCTGAACGATGAGTTGGGCAAGTCAGGCTTCCAGGTCATAGGTCGCGCGCCGGATCGCTTGTACCGGGGCAAATTTGCTGATTATGCGGCCTTTGCCGGGCATAAGCTCCAGCTTTCCGCTGATACCATCAAGTCCATGACACAGTACTTTCACGGCCCGGTCTTGCAAAAGCGCTTGGAAGAAGTTTTTTTCATCCATCTGATCCGCTGGCAATTTGCCCGTCCTTTGGAATTATCTATCGTTGCTGACAGAGCACAACTGTTATCAGAACAAGGCTTCGACAGCCAGATCCTGGAAATCTTCGATGCTCGCCTCTCACCTCGCAATCTTGCAATTCTAGCAAAACGTCTCTAGCCGAAGCGGCTTTGTCCGCATTTCAGAGCATGTTAAACTTGTCCTTCATCATACTGCTCAATTAGGATAAAATGGCATTTTCTATTCATGTACCCGAAGCAAAGGACGCTCTATGAAACCATGCAAACTCATCCCTGTTCTAGCGTTATCTGCAGCATTATTCAGCTCCTGTAGCTCCACCCCAGATCCCGATGTCCCGGAATTTCACGCAACTAAAGTCATCGATCGTATGAGTGGCTTTGAGGAAACACCAAGCTGGGCCAATGGCGCAAAGGTTATGTGGAAAGAGCAGGGCGATGTGATATTCGCCAATATCATGACGATGAGTGGCAACAGTCGACCCGAAGCTTGCATGAACGCCGCTGCACTTGCTGGTAAATCACAGATGCTGCAATATATCCAAGCTGCGATCACCACCTCTGGCCAATTGAATGAAATGTCTGCCTCCAGTGATCCGGCCTATGAAAGTCTGACAGCCTTTTTATCCCAGGGAAACATTTCTGGTGCCAGTGTCCGCGATCGCTACTGGGAAAAAGTGGTAAGTTCGGATGAGGCTGGTCAGCGGGTATTAAAAATACGCTGTGCTGCATCTATCGCTGTGCGCTCCAATATTTTGGAAAAGCAGCTTGCTGAGGCGATGAATCCCAAACAGGAAGGCAATCCTGAGATTCGAGAAAAGCTACTTGAAGCTCAAAAAGACTTCATTGAAAATCTTTAAACTCGCAGTTTTTCGTTTTATTTAAATGTTCCATCATAGAAAATTTTGGCCACTTGTGAGGAAAGCGCCATGCCCCGACTGCTCGTCACCTTTTTCTGCTGTCTATTGACAGCCTGTGCCAGCACAGGCAAGCATTCTAGCCAGACTTTAAACGAGAAAGAACAACGCAATTGCTTTGCCTATTACCAGCAGCAGCTTGGTCAAGTCAGCATGATTTGGGGCTTTGGGGATAGTGCGATCCGCAGTGTGGCCATAGACGCAGCGCGAGCCGATCTTGCCAAGCAGATCACCGTGCACATCAGCACCAAAAGCGAAGTCCGCGAAAGCAATATCTCCGCTGACTTTGCCAGCCTTAGCCGCTCGATTGTCGACCAACACCTGGACGGCGTCCAGGTGGAGCGCGTTTGCCACGAGAACGGTAAATACCAGGTTCTGGTAAAAATCCCTCGCCAACAAGTTGCTCGTGCGGCAGAGCAGAAAGTCAAGCAACTCCACGGCGACGGTAAGCAAATTCTGACTCTATTGCAACGCGAAGGCAGCAAAGAGCAGCGCATCCAAAACCTGGTGCAAGCGCGTAATTTTCTAGCAAGTGAAGGCGAATTATATCGTAGCCAAATGTCGATCTGCCAGATTTTTCAAGGCTGTCGCCTGGAAGATGATGCTTGGTTAGGCCAACTAAAGGCTCTGGTGCAGGAGAATAATTTTGCCAATACCTTCGTTTTGCACCCGGAAGATAAGATTGCTGAGGATTTACAAGCAGAAATCACGAGCTTTTTGCTCAAAGAAGGGTATCAAATATCCAATAGTGCACCGGAACAATTAGCTTCTGCCAGTTGTCATCGCCAGGTCTTTGAGCGCAGTCAGGATCTACGTGAGCATCTCGTGAAGTTGCACTGCCAGATTGTAGGGCAAGTTGAAGGGGTGAAGGTGTTTCAATTGAGCCTGTCAGCGACGGGCTTTGGTAGCACTCCTGAGCAGGCATTTCAGGTGGCGCGCACTTTGCTGGAAAAAGATGAGAGCAAAACATCTTCAAATTAATTAGAAAATTCAGCCGCACTTTTTCTTCATTGATGTGTTTGCAACCCCTTTCCAAAGGGGTTGCAAAGCGTTCAGCCAACCCAGCAAACCTGGCATCACCCATCATTTCCCAGCTCCGACCTTGAAGTCAGCCCACAATTTAAGCCATAACAGTGGAACCTGTTTTCCCAGTAACCAGCGTTCGCGCGATAGGAGAGTTTTCATGGTTGAGAAAAAGAGGGGAATGAACCGCTTTCTGGATCATATTGAGAGGGTTGGTAATCGCCTGCCAGATCCTCTTAGCTTGTTTGTGATCTTGTGTGTTGCCGTCATCCTGGTTTCCTGGATTGCCGCCAGTATTGGCATCGAAGTCACTCATCCAAGTAATGGTCAAACGATTGCGGTACAAAGCCTGCTCAGTAAAGAAAGTATTTACCGCATGTTAAATAGCATGGTGAGCAACTTTGCAGCCTTTCCTCCCTTGGGACTTGTCTTAGTGACAATGATTGGCATTGGTGTGGCAGAGCAGTCGGGTCTGATTTCCGCTGGCTTGAAAAAGCTGGTGATGGCGGTACCGAAGCGCCTCTTAACGGCAACTCTGGTCTTTGCTGGCATTACTGCCAACCTGGCTGCCGACGCTGGATACGTCGTTCTTACCCCACTTGGCGCTATGCTTTTTGCCGCTGTCGGACGCCATCCAATCGCAGGTTTAGCCGCCGTGTTTGCCGGGGTTTCAGGTGGCTTTAGCGCCAACCTCTTCTTCACCCAACTTGATCCCCTGCTCGCTGGTATTTCGACAACCGCGGCTCACATCATGGATCCATCTTATGTTGTCCAGCCGACAGCCAACTATTATTTCAACATCATCTCAACCTTCGTCTTGGTGATTGCCGGTACTTGGGTCACAGATTATGTGGTCGAGCCCCGTCTTGGTAAGTGGCAGCGTGAAGAAAACAGTATAGATGACGACTTGTCCAGACTGGAACCACGAGAAAAACGTGGCTTATGGGTTGCTGGCGTCGTCTTTTTGCTTTGCTTGATCATTACCGGCTGGATGGTTTTTCCGAGCGATGGCATCCTGCGCAGTCCGGAAGGCGGCATCGAACCCTTTTTAAACAGCCTGGTGCCTATCCTCATGCTGACTTTTTTATTCTGCGGCATTGCCTATGGCTTGGTTGCCGGCACGGTAAAAAGCGATAAAGATATCGCCCGCATGAGTAGTGATTCGATGGCAACCATGGGTTCTTATATCGTCCTGGCCTTTATCGCCTCACAATTTGTCGCTTACTTTTCTTGGTCGAATCTCGGCATCGTTTCAGCAATTGCTGGTGCCTCGGGTTTGCAAGCGATCGGCTTGACCGGCGCCCCCTTGATCTTAACGTTTATCATCGTTTCGGCTATGATCAATCTTCTTATCGGTAGCGCCTCGGCAAAATGGGCGATTATGGGTCCCGTCTTTATTCCGATGCTGATGCTGATGGGATATTCGCCAGAATTAACGCAAGCCGCTTATCGGGTTGGTGATTCGACGACGAACATCATCACTCCGCTGATGCCCTATTTTCCGATCATTATCTCCTTTGCACAAAAATACGATAAAAAGGTCGGCATCGGCACTCTCATCTCGGTGATGCTGCCCTACTCCATCGCTTTTTTCGTGATGTGGGCGATACTTTTGATCGTTTGGATGGTATTCGGCTTCCCCCTTGGACCGGACGCCCCCCTCTACTACACAGCGCCGACTGGCGGTTAAACAACTAAGTTTTTTAAGCGAGGGCTGCATTTGTCCTCAAAACGGGCTTGGGTGCGGACGCTATGTCCGCACCCAGCTAATGGGAAGCCACAACTTGAAACGGCTCGCTACAGCCGTGGTAAGATTTAAATCGCCCAAGAAGACTTTTACTTTGCCCAGAATGGCAAATACGATAGCGCCCTTCGGGATTTTGCTGATCGATCCGCCAGCGGATCAGCACCTTTGAATTAGCCAAGCCATCACGCTGCCAGATCAAACGCGTATCATGATCCCAGTCAAAATACTTTGGCTCCCAGCCAGCAGCCGTTTCCATTTCGACCGTTAAATAGCTGGAACCGCGCTTTAAATCATTTTTCGGATGGGCGCCCCAAAAAGCAATTTCGACTAGATCACCCTGCTGGTACATCGGCAAGGTCTCCTCGATGACATCTCCAAACGACTTGCCGCGCGGACTGGAATCAAAAACGACACCAGCTTGCAATTGAAACTTTTGATGTTCCAAAGACGGTGGCTGTGGGCCTGTCTCGACTGGAACCTGATTTTGTAATGCCTGGGCCAAATCATAAAATACCTGACTGTGAGCAGCATAACTTAAAGGACCGAATAAAGTCGAGCCTCCCTCATAATTTTGCGCACGATATTCTTCCGGCGTTGTTACATAATGGCTATATTCGTTGGCTAATCCGGTAAAAACCACCGTTCGAATGCCAAAATCAGCCAGGGATTTGCGCATAAGTTGCTTGAGTCGCCTGCCTGTCATCGTCGTTGCCTCAAAGGGGGCGGCAATAATAGCAAGTTCACCAATCGTGATAAGCTGATAAGGGAGGATGTGTGGCACCCAACCTCGTACCTTTCCCACTGGAAGTAGCAGGACTTTTTCCGCGTGACACTTTTGCTCTTCGGGTAAAAGCGTGATTTTCGGCCAATTGACACCCCAAACCGTGCCCTCCTTGAACCAGTCAACTGGCTGTCCATTTTCCGTTCCGGCCGCAAAAGCTACGCCTAAAGCTGCCAGACAGGTTTCCCCTAAGCCGTCGCCGGTAAATTCTTCACGTAACGTATAGCCGTGCAAATCGACAAATTGGTGACGCATGTTCAGCTCGACCGATAAGCTCGCTTCCCGCTCATCCATCAACTGCAGCACATGATCGGCCTGCACCCGAGCCGAATGTTCCATCCGCTGCCAGTAGTCAGACTCATCAACAAATGGCTTGGTGAAATCATAGGGGCTGACATCGCCCGAATTGGCTTGGAAAAAGCCAGCGATAAAATCTTTGTGATGGCGATAGGTGCTGCCCATTTTCCGTTCGACAAAATAGGCCGCTAAGCCCTTATTATCACCACTTATCAGCCGATTATCCATCGGCAGGGAAACAGGATGCACTGCATGCCAATTCAAACTGGCTATCACTTCGCCTTCCGCATTGACTGCTGTTAAAACCGTGACTTCATTATCAACATTCTGCTTATAGGATCGCCTTTCAGACTCGGAATTTTGTCCGTAGGCTTCCAAGGAGCGATTCCAGCCGATCGTTTCCTTGATTTCGCCTTGTGCCACATGCAAGGTGGCCGCTTGCCGATTTTCAAAGGCCCTGACGATCGCCTCGACGGTACCATCGACAATCACCTGAAAGGCTGCTGGGCTATAACCTAAACTTGTCACATTGTATAAGATATAGTGGCCATAGCCACCCTGAGCAGAATGGGTATGAGTTGCGCTTAACATCAGATTTTCTTCCGAAAACTGACCAGGCAACTTAGCCTCCAGCTGATTTAAAACTTCTCGTCGCAAATTATGATGGATCATCGCCAAGTCATTGCTGACAAGCGCCACCATTTGCTTTTGGCAGGGAGCTTCAATCACAAAAGCCCGCGAGCGAAGCCGTTGATGCAGACCCTCTGACTTGTGGCTCAGATCTCCGTAGCCGTTTAATGCAGCTTCGGCAATCGGTCCTGTAATATCACCTTGAGCAGCTCCGAACTGATAATTTGCCGAGCAATCAGCCGCCTGTGTCTCAAAGGCAGCGCTGAGTAACCAGGTGCTCGTCGTCATGCACAGCCCAATCCATCGCCGGCTTGATCTTCGCGCCATGGGTTCACCTCTTGTCAGCATAAAAGCTGGTATGAATGAATGGAATCATTGATATTTTCAGGATTTTTAGCGGTTTTTTCGCCAAATTGTCAATTTAGAAAGCTGCAAGACACTTACGGCCGATGCCGAGGTTTTAATCGCACATAAAGTTTTTTGCAATAACGAGCAACTAATTCGCCGCTTTTATCGACAATTTCTGTAGCAAATTCGGGCTCATATTTTTCACCATGGGCCACAGCGGCAATAATCTCATCCAGCTGTTCCTGCTTGATCACAAGATTGGCATAGATTTTCCCGCGCCCTGGTGCCACAAAATCAATTTCACCATGTCGATCCCAGACATAGTATTGCTCACCCAAATTTTTCATCACCATCAGCATGAAAAATGGATCAAGCATGGCAAACATGCTGCCACCGAAATGTGTGCCCACATAATTACGATTATAAAAGCGCTGCAAAAGAGCCACTTGCACACAGCGATAATCCTCCTGAATGGATTCAACCCGAATCCCGGCCCCCAGAAAAGGTGGCCAAAGGTTCATTCCCAAACGGAGAGCTGTCGGTGAGCGAAGTAACTGCACAAGCTTGTTCATGGAACGCGATCCCCCCTGTCATCAAAGCGGGCATAAGCTTATCGCGTTGCAAACGAAGAGGCTAGCGCTTTCCTTATTCGATAACGCTTGTCCGGCTGGATAGAATCTCAAAGTGGGATTTGCCGTCTGCGGAGTTGGTAACATTCAGCTCACCTTCATCGATGACGAGAAAGCGATTGTTGAAAGTTAAATAGACACTACGGTCATTCACGACGGAAAAACGGGCAAGCTGCGCAGGCTCGGAAAATGTACAGCCAAATAGTTGCAAATCCTCGCCCTGACCAAAGTCTTCCAAATCCAAACAAGAACGACCACAAAAATCCTGATGATAATTGCCAGCTTCGCAGGCAAAAGGCGCGGGATTAAAGGTGTGGATACGATAGCCATCAAGCCACGGACTCAAGCGAAAGCTCAATGCTGATTCACAGGTCTGCAGATTCATCTCATCAGTCTCTGCAGAGCCGTCACTAAAACTCCAAACCGGATTGCCACTGATACACAGATCTGTCCCACTCAGGCGAAACTTATACTCTGCCTCAGGTACCAACGAGTTCTCGATAATAGCTGGCGGCAGACTGTCCCTAACGCGAATGGTTAATTTCGGCAGTTTACCTCTGTTCTGTTGATCGATGATGGCAAGAACCAGATCGTAATTTTCTTGCCCTCGCGGCAAATTGCTGCGCCATGACCAGCGAGGATGATTGTCCGCCTTCACAAAATCGACGGACTGGCGCTCTGAGTTTGCCAAAACCAGTTCGGCCTCGATGATATCAACTAACTGCGCATTGAGTCGCTGACGATAATCATTCCCTGCATAGAGACTACAGCCAATCGGCAGACCGTCTTGTTCTCCATCGGTATTGACGGCGCTTTCATCGATAAAGCAGGCCAAAAACCCTCCGCCAACCATAACAGGTTCGTTGGTTTCATCGTTCCATTCAGCCTTGGCATCGTCTGAACTTTCTCCCAGTTCGACGCCATCGATCGAGGATGTTTCCTGGCTTAGTCCGCTGCGCCCGGTATTTCGGTCAAAATCTCTTTCTGCACAGGCCATGCTCACGATGGCAAGGCCACCGCACATCCACCAAGTGGATGGTCCGAAGAATTTCATGCTTTGCTCCCCTTTTACCTTGACTAAGGTTCTCATCGGTCAGGGCTGACGGCATCTCAAGGAGGCGTGGATTTACAATAAATACACCTTTATTTATCGCTATTTATTTGCTTAATTCTATTTTTTTTCCTGCCTACCAAATAACGGTGGCTGACAATTTTACCAGCCGGCATACTTGCTTTGGATGATGGCTTAAGGTAAGACTTTTCGTCTCGTTTGCATTGACTAGCTTGAGGTTCTCCATGAAATCAAATGCCCGTTTTAATATTGGTTACTTGATATTTGCCGTGGCTCTTTTGTTTCTGCTACAAGACCTCTGGCTCAACGCAACCAAGGTGGAAACCATACCCTACAGCAGATTTCAGGAACTTCTCGAACAAGATCGCATCGAAGAGCTCCTGGTCAGTGAAGCGCGCTTAAGCGGCACCATCCGTAATCCAAGCGAAAATGAACGCCCCAGGTTCACTACCATTCGCGTTGATCAGGATTTGGCAGAGCAACTGCAAGGAAAAAACATTGAGGTGACCGGTGTTAATGAAAACAACATCTTCAGCACCCTCCTGTCCTGGGTCTTACCGGCCTTGGTGTTTATTGGGATCTGGTTGCTCATCATGCGCATGCTTGCCAAAAAAGGTGGCATGGGTGGTTCCTTTATGACAGTCGGGAAAAGCAAGGCAAAAATTTATGTTGAAGACGACACGAAAAAAACTTTTGCCGACGTCGCCGGCATTGATGAGGCTAAAGAGGAACTTTCCGAAGTCGTATCCTTTCTCAAAGAACCGGAAAAATATACCCGCCTTGGGGCGCGCATGCCGAAAGGCATTTTGCTGGTAGGCCCTCCGGGAACCGGTAAAACTTTGCTCGCCCGCGCCGTTGCCGGTGAGGCTGGCGTTCCATTTTTTTCGATTAGCGGTTCGGAATTTGTGGAGATGTTTGTCGGCGTCGGTGCCGCCAGGGTACGCGATCTCTTCGAACAGGCGCGGACACGGGCACCTTGCATTATTTTTATCGACGAGCTGGATGCTTTAGGCAAGGCCCGCAGCGGCAAGCAGTTTGGCAATGATGAAAAAGAGCAGACGCTCAATCAACTCCTGGTCGAATTAGATGGTTTTGATGCACGCAGCGGTATCGTCTTACTCTCTGCCACCAACCGGCCGGAAATCCTTGATCCGGCTTTATTGCGAGCTGGCCGCTTCGACCGCCAGGTGCTCGTCGACCGACCGGATAAAGGCGGACGAATTGCCATCCTTAGAGTTCATTTGCAAAAAATCCACCAGGTCGACCCGAAGCTCGACTTGGAGGCGATCGCCTCCATGACCACTGGCTTTAGCGGCGCTGATCTGGAAAATTTGGTGAACGAAGCAACTCTGGTAGCCACGCGTAAACAGGCCGAGCAGGTCAGCAATCAACACTTCAACGAAGCAATTGAACGCATTGTCGCCGGCTTAGAGCGTAAAAACCGCATTCTGAATGAACGAGAGCGACAGATTGTCGCCTATCATGAAATCGGTCATGCCATCCTTGGCAGTCTGCTACCAATGACTGACAAACTGCATAAAGTTTCGATTATTCCGCGTGGTGTCGGAGCCCTGGGCTATACCATTCAACGTCCCTTAGAAGATCGATTTTTGATGACCAAAGAGGAGCTGGAAGCGAAAATTATCGTCCTCCTCGGCGGCAGGGCGGCGGAAGAGCTAATATTTGACCACCTTTCCACAGGCGCTGCCGATGATATCAGCAAAGTCACCAATATTGCTCGCAGTATGGTCAATCGCTACGGTATGTGCCGGGAGGTTGGATTTATCAGTTATGATGAGGCCAATAACACTTACTTAGGTGACAACAGCGTAAACTTTGGCGTCAGCCATAGCCAGGAAACTGCCCACTTAATCGATAGCGCCGTGCGAGCCATTGTCGATAAGTGTTACCACCGGGCGCAAGAGCTACTTGAACATAATCGCGATATTTTGGAAGTCAGCGCAAAGACATTACTTGCACGAGAAACTTTGGAAGAAGTTGATCTGAATGAGCTGTTTCAGAATCTGAAACAACCGGCAGAAAAGCCCGTCTAAACACTTAGGCCCTTAGACCAACGCGGAATTTATGGCCGCCGACAAAACCCCAGACGGTACTAAAAAAAGTGATCTGCCGCCCGACAACGACGATTCCCGAACCGTCTGGGACCCCATAAATGACGCCGGGCCCCCGCTTGGACTCGGCTTTCAGGCACTCACTATAACGAGCGGAATTACGGTAATGGGGAAAATATTCAAAGTTCACCAGCCCTAGACCACGCCAATCAAAAAGTTCTACCTCGTTATCATCGCAGTCAAAATCAGGATAAGAGGCGGTATCGATGCTCGGAGTCATCATAATAGCACCGGCACTATGCCCGGCTAGCAAGCCACCTGTATCAACGAAATAACGTAAATCTTCCAAAAGATCGGCTCGGCGCAACGAGTCGAGCAAATAAAAGGTATTGCCACCTGATAAATAAATCACATCGGAATTGAGCGCGCGGAAGCGATCTTTGCGCATCAACGGCCGATCGGCATGCATAATGTGAAAATTGATATAAGCCAGCTCACTAAAACGCTCGATAAACTCGTCATAATATTCCGCAGCCGTATCGTAGCTAGATGGGATAAAGGTAAAAGTGAGCTGTTTTTCGGCAAGGTTGCGCAACAAGGCCAAATCCATGGATCGATTGCTCTCACCATCGCCGCTGCTATAAAGCCAGAGCTTCATCAAATCCCTTCCCGGTACTCGTAGACGAGTTGCCCCAATTCATTCAGGAATTTTTCAATCCGATCCGGCAAATCCAAAGTAAACTCATATTTGGAAGGATGATAATCTGGATTAAGGATTTGCTGCCGGGCGAAATTTTCCAGCAATGCATGAAATTTTTGCGTATCCAGCTCGTGACTCAAACGCACTAGTTTTTCGCCAATGAGGCAGATCGAATCACCCGTAATGCGATCATCACGGTTGATCAGTTGCGAGCGCGGTTCAATCTCACTAAGAACCTGCGTTAGGCTCAATCGTCGCCGTTTGGCCAAACTGCGAAGCAGTTCGTAATAGAGCTTCTGAATGACAGTCAGCTGACGACGCAAATAGGGAGTCATGCTAGCAGCAGATGGCGGTACATGGCTACTGCGAATCATCTGCAACAGTTCATCTGGCTTTAACAAATCTTGCTGTGAGCGAATATTTTGCGGTAAAATTGCCAGCAAACGTCGCATGCTAAATAGCACAGGCCAATTGATACCATCAGGCACGGTTTGTGGGCCAATCGAAGATTTCCTCTGCTCTAAACTGTAAAACAGCTTCTCGAATTTTTCGATTTTTCGCACATAATATCGCATTAAAAGCTGCCGATCTTTGGGCTTTAAACCGATTCGCCAAAGTAGCAGATCACGTTTCCGTTGCTCAAAAATTTGCTGAAATTCTTTGAGGCAAGGGTGATTCTTAAATTCTTGAACGGTTTTTTTATGCCCTGTCTTGATAAAGTCGACGGCTTGAGCAAAGCATTGCAAGGTATAGCGGGCTTTTTGCTTTTGCTCTTTGATGGTTGTTGACCAACGCTCATCATCATCGAAACGATACTCGTGAAAATACAAACCAAACTGTCGCACACTACCAAAATCAATAATGCCACCGTCGGCAAGAATATTATCACCATCCCAGTCAAGCCAACAGAAAATGTACTGCGCTTCAAAATTCGCACTGATTGTTGCAAAGGTTTCTGTCATCCGTTTCAAAAACTCGTCATAACGATTGCGGGCTGCTGCCTGCCAAACGCCGTTGCCCACCTGTCGATCGATATAATAATCGGTAACATTCTTCAGGCCCGGCAAATTTGCCTGCTTCAAATGATTAAAGAAATGAGATGGACGCAAAAGATTCAAACCAGCTCGCACCGTAACCGAGTAGCCACCAGGAAATTCAATGACGCAAAGAACCCGCTCGGTGGGAATATTGTTACGATTTAGGATTTCACTAAACAAGACATCAATGAGCCCTTCGCTGAGGGTCGAATAACCGCAACCATAACTGATTGTCGGATCACCTGTGCGAAAGAAAACCTGATTGAGGGCTGTTGCCGGAGACAGGCGGGTCGCTCCCGTACCACAACTGGAGATATCCCAGGTTTTGCCACGATGCTGAACATAACCATTCCAGATACTTCGTCCATCGCCCGATTGCAGACCTTTTTTATCCGGATGCTGCAATTGTAGATAGCGCGTTGCCATATAGCGATGCGGCTTGATATCTCCCGCTTTAAAACGAGCGCCCTGTGCCAAATCATATTCATTGATAATGATGAGACCAAAGGTGTCGAGCAGAACTTCATTCAGTTCCGGATTGAGTTCATGTTCCTCACTTGCCGGAATCAGTCCCATTTCTTTTGCTAAGGGAAAATTAAAAAATCGGATTCTACCGCGACTTCTTCTGCGCACTTGATATTCGACATAGGCACCAGGTGCAGCCTGTTTAAAAGGATGCTGGCCATCTATGCTTTTGATTTTTTCATAACGTTTTGGCAATGGCCTGCCTCATCGAAAATGAACTGATCCCTTAGCTTCATGGGAGGACCTTTACGAGACATCGGCGCAAAATTCCCAGTACATAAGTCTTTGCCTATGAAGAGTTATGGTTTTTCATGATATTCCCAGAGCTACGCGTGCAGCGCAAAAAACTCAAGAGGCTTGTATCACCCTCTTTTTAGGTGATTCATAGCGGAAATGCAAATTTAGACTACTGGAAGAGCCGCGTGGCTATGATCAACTCCAGGGAGAGTCATTCGTTTGCCGTGAGCACAAGCAAGGAGATTCAGATGAAGGATTTTTGCGCCATAGAGATTCAAAGCTCTTGTCGCATAAATCGTAAAATTTGCAAAAATTCATCTTTCGAGGTTAACTTGGGATTTTGCGCCGCCTTATCGATCAAGTTAGAGATTTTTCCTCGTAAACCAGCGTTGTACTCAGATAAATTTTTATAAGCCATATACCAATCACGAAATATGATCTCTGGTGTAGAAGCCTGAAAAAAGATCGTCATATCCTTATGTCGTGGATCTTTGGCTATTGTTTCCCCCAGCTGGCTCACCAATTTTTCATCGCCTTCCAGAAGCTGTAAAAAGTGACCGGAGTTGTAAACCAAAATTCCGGTAATGTTCGCTTTTTTATTGTTCATTTGCGAACGATCAATCAGTTCAAAAAGTTCTTTTTCTGAGAAAGGGTGAGTGGCCTGGCTCACGTAGGCAAGATGTACCATGTTATTTGCCAATGTCAGCTCCTGTCATCATGGGTAACGAATCGCAATTCATCTATTGTACTTGCTTTGCCTATGAGCTTGAAAGCTTGGATCATGCAAACTGAAGAAAATATGAGGAGAAAAAGGGGGCATCGGAGGAGTTCAATTTCCGATGCCCTTTTTAAGGGGGCACACTCGATCAAAACTACATTTTGCGAATGTCACCGGGCAGATAGAAATCATTCAACTTTCGTTCCGTCAAACCGCTTCAGCTAGCTTTCTTGGGGAGCATTGCGAAGCGCGTTATTTGCTGGAACAAGCACACTCTATGAAAAGAAATGTAATAAAGCTACAAAAAATATTCGCGATTTCGACTTTTTTAAGATTTTCTTGTAAACAAACTCCCAAATAGTAGCGATTCAATGAGCTAACCTGAAATAATTATATTTTTCCATTTATTATCAACAAGTTAAAATTCAAGGCTTGGGCAAAGATTTATTGCGCGAAACATGAAAGTTCTCTAATACTAGGTCAAATTCTTGGATTACAACATAAATCATGGGTTCATCTTGTCCGTCATGAAACCATTCAGAAAAACTGAACACCATCGATCCAATCGATAGCTTCGATCGTCGAGGATTCGCCATTATCCTTCAGTAAGCAGAAGCCGGGTCAACATTGACCTGGTTTCTTTTTTCCTCCCACCTGCGCCCTCACCGCGAATCTACTTCCTTTCGAATAGGGATGGAAGGGCCCACTTCACCGTCGCTTCTCGCTGACAAGTCTCAATGATCTCAAGCGTTTTCAATCTTATGGAAAGATGCTATAAAATAAGGAAGATTGTGTAGTAAATCCTAAAAACAGCAACGGTGTTGTCATACGATGAATGCGATGAGCGGTTGGTACAGCTTTATCAAAGAAGCAAGAAAATCAAGTGAGCCTTTTACGGTCATACTCTGTCTGCCGCGCGGACGGAGCTTAAATCTGACGATTAAAGTCTGGCAGCTGCGTCTTGCCACGTATATGACCGTTATGGCGACGATTGTGACACCTCTTGCCATTTATACAAGCAGCCATCTTTTATCGCAAAGACATGCGATGCGCCAAGAATTAATTCATTTAAGAAACGAGTTGTTTGCCTATCAGGTTCGCTATGACGAGGTTTATGAAACCGTGTATCAGGATGGCACAAAACCGCAACTGAGCGAACTTAGGGTCCTGGTTGATCCCCTTGAATCTGCAATCGCGGCTCCAAGTCAGCAGGAACAAAACGAAATCGCGAAAGATCGGTCTTCAAGACCCGATTCAATTTTTCCTGACGCCAGTTTTCCTAAACTGGCCCTTTCCACAGAAACTGAGCAAAATCCACAAGAACTCATACCTATTGAAGTCGCACTTGAAATTATTCCTAACGGTCAGCGATCGATGCCCAGGGTAAGGCTAAGCCTACAAAATCTCGCCTATCCCCAGATTCTGGAACTTCGCGTCTGGCTTGCAGCACAAGCTCAATCCGAACAAGCTGGCCTGGTACATATTGGATATCCTAGCCTCGAAGCCATTGACTGGCGCAATGGCAGGCTCACTAAACTAGACGCAACCTTGCCTGTGCAGATTAAGGAAAAGCTTTGGCAAAGGGAATTCGAATTCCCGGAGCAAGATCAATTTGGCTCTCTCAAATGGCAAGAGCTTCGTGTCTTTATCAGTGGCCCCGACGGCAAGGAGATCCGGGAATACCCCTATCAAGTCGGCCAATTGTCAGCCAACCTGACAACTGAAACCCATCTTCACTAACGCTCCTGGCCACTGGCACAGAAATTTGCTGCTGGTGGTGGAGATCTTAGAAAAACTCAGTGGTGGACACTCCCTCACCGTGACGATTATTCCTTTGCACAGATGGAGATTTAATGCTCTAATTGCGCGATTTTCATTCATCTATAAGCAGGGGATCTCATGAGCCAGATGACATTGGTGAAATTCCTTCAGTGTAAAATAGCAGAATATGTTGAAGGCAAAAAGTATCAAAGTCTCATGACTTTATCTGATCGCTCCGGCGTCCCCTACAACACGATCCGACGAATTGCCAATGGACAAGTTGATAAGCCAACTTTGGAAACTGTGCTTGCCGTTTTGCGGGTTGTGGAAAATCGCCAGGGCGTGATTCATTCCGTAAAGCAATACTACCCTGAGCTCGGCGAGTTGTTTTCAGCAACTCAGACCGCCTCAGAAACCCAGGCCGTCACCGACTATCTGATTGATTCACTTTTTCAAGATCAAGTGAACTATCGCATTTTTTCTTTAGCCGGCACCCGAGCGGGAACGAATCGCCAGGATATTCAGCGAATGTTCGGTGAAAACGGTATCACCAAATTGAATGGCATGCTGGATGAGGAAGTTCTCTGCGAGGATGGCACAGGTACGATACGTACTGTAGTACGCGAGTATTATTCCGTAGATATCCGCACGATTTTGCAAAAAATTCGCCACTGCGTGGATATTTATGACACCAGCCTAGTCGGAACCGATGGATGCTTTCTCTCGACCCACTCCGAGTCCTTAAATATCCAGGGTTTGAAAGCGGTAAAAAAAGCTGCAATGGACTTTTATTTTGCCGTTGCAAAAATTAAGAATGACGAAAGATATTCCGGTTCGATTCCTTTTTATGCTAATGTCATGCTCGGTTTGTTTGACTCTTCAAAACTTGAGGATTGCACCAAACACCATTGAATGTAGTATCTCATAGAGATCGATCTCCATACGAACAGGGTGATTTTATGAAACGATTGTTTCTTTCAACTTGTCTTTTAGTTGGCATGTTTAGTGGGAGTCAGGCGTATTCCGGGGATGGCTCAGCGATCGGAGATAAACGTCCACCACGAAAAAATGAAAAGCAGGATCGTGATAAAGATCGCATTGAATGGCCAGATATTTTGGATATTTTCAAGCGCGGTTAACGACGTCATAAAAAAAACTGAATTTGCTTTGAGTGAATTCATTAAGAAGCTTAACAAGCCGATAACCACCTAATTGGGGCCCATCAGGCGATGCCTGATACTACGTTTCCAGATGGAACCTTTAGATGGCTATCGGTTTTGCTATATCAAGGGCTTGTGCCGAAGCAGTCAGCTCCAATACAGTTCTGTACTAATTCACAACTGGCTAGCTGTGAATCTGAGGCGACAGCTTCGGTAAAATCAATCCGTGATTGCACGCAACCAAGACTCAATGCCTGACAAGCTTCACTCGCTCCGCAGTCTGGTACTTCTTGACAACCAAGGTCGGCCCGCGTCACAAGCTGATTCAACTTTTGCTCGACCTGGTTGGGTGAATTTGCCCCCAAGTCGATAAAGCCGCAACCTTCAGTTGCTGATAAAATCAACTCCAGTGACACGCGTACCTGATTGATGCGCTCTAAACTGGTCGCCAGATCATCGACTCCAGGACACTCTTCATCAGTACTTCCGCTGCCGGTGGAGGATGATTGCAATGTCGTCAACGCTTGGCTTAAGTCTGCTATTGCCTGATTGCCATCGCCAACAGTTAAGACGGTAAGGATAGAACCAATAAAACAGCTAACATTCTTGGTTCGTCTATCATCTGGCTCAGGAGCGGCAAGCAACGCATTGATACTGTTTTGCATCGCTGTAATTTTTACTGTTCTCTCATCACCAGTGCCAAAAAAAGCTCCGGATATGCTATCGAAAATGGAATCAAAGTTAATCGTCTTGTTGGATTGTTCAGAAGACTCTAAAACATTGCCAATAATATCCCAGATACCTACTTCAGCTTCTCCGAGATAAGCCGCTGCCTCGAGAGTGCGTCGGCGATTGCTGTTACCTTCGACTTCAGCCAGAACTGTCAAGGCATCCGCATATTTCTTTTCATCGATCAAGCTTGCCGCTTCATCCAAGCGCGCTGCATCGTTTCCTGGCTCAATCATGCTTTCAAAGAGATTTCCGCCACACGCATAGACAAGCGACGAAAATAAAAATAAGTAGATATATGTGAGAAATGATTTTTGCATAAATCGCTCCTAAAATGCCATGGAAGTGCGAATGGTAGCATGGTATCGCTTATCCGGTCGTTGGCCAGGAATCGAGCCCAGCTCCCTTGTAAACTGACTGATTTCCAAGCGAAACAACCAAAGATCCATAAAGGCCCCCCAAGAAGGATAACCTTGCCCCAAACCGATTAAAAAGCCGACATCATGGTCTTTGGTAAATAATGATCGACCCAGTTCCATTCCCATATGGGTTTGGCGGAGGATATTATAGCCATTGCGGTTCACCATATCCTGCCAATCACCATTGATATCCAGATTCCAACCAGCTTTCATCGCATAACGATACCAAAAGCCGGTTGAAATTTTCTGCTGGATGGGAGGCGGTTGATCCGTCTGATCGCCAAGAGAAGCCATATCACCAATATTTTCGACGATCATCGCTAAACGAAAGGTATTTGTAGGCTTCCAAACTGCCGCGAGATCCACACCCACGCCAAAGCCGTAGCTAGTTTCAGAATAGTCTTCAAACTTAGCACCTTCCGACAAATCCAAAATATCAGTCACCGCCATCTCACCGCGAATTAACCAGCGGTGGGTTGGCTTCACCGACATGCCCACTTCAAAGTTCTTGAGCAAGCTAAAGCCTGTTGCCAGCATCACACCGGCGCGATTATCGGTATTGATGTAAAGTTCCGGAATACTCGGTTGCCTGGCTTCCAGAAAACTAATCGAAGTCACAAAGGGCATGACTTCAACTGGTCCAATGCGGGTTGCAAAGGGTATCAGATCGAGGCGCCCGAGATGACGTTTACCGTATTTATCATTGAACTTATCTAAGATATCAAGAAACGGCCCCGCCTCGTCGCCGCCTGTTCCGGCATCGCCAACCAGATCAGAGATGGTATCGATGACATTGCTACTCAAAGAAAGATTGATTTCCAGAGGGCGAAATTGAAAGGAGTGAGGTGAGCCAGCTAGCGTAGCCGGATTAAAGCGGGCGCTTTGCTCACTTTCTGGTGCTGCCACATAAGTACCACCTCTGGCAGTTACCCGCGCTGTTTCAAAGTTATTCGCGATTTCAGCCGCCATTGACGGCTGACCCGCGCCCAGCGCCAGCGCAATGCCTAATCGTTTATAAAACGAAGAATAGCTCATCTTCACCTTACCTATCTCAGTGGTTGCTGATGACGATATGAAGTATGACTATTCTAACTTGTTTTAATAATAGGAGAAACTGCCGCCCATGAATGCGGGCGGCTAAGCAGCTAAGATCGAAAGAGTTCGCCCATTTTTTTACCAAGAAGCAAAGACGCTCCCATGATACAGGCGGTGAGAATGAGCATCCCAATCATTCCCAGAGCGCTGGCAAGCAATTCACCGCGACCCTGCTCCAAAAACAACGAATAGATCGCTTTGGTTAAGGGATAGTAGCGTTCCTTCATTGCCAAAATTAAACTATCGCTCACATCGAGCATGGCATAGGAAAAGCACAGGAGGCCACCAGCAATGAGATTTGCCGTCACCAATGGAACAGTAATCTTCCGCAGCGTATAGAAACGGCTGGCGCCAAAGGTCGAGGATGCCTCCTCCAGCGAGACGCTCATCTGCTGCAACCCAGCTACGGCTGAGCGCACCATATAGGGCAAACGCCTGATGGCATAGGCAATCACCAAAAGCGGGATGGGATTATTGAGTGGATCGAGGAAAGTATCCGTATACGTCACCACATAACCAAAGGCTAAGACAATACCAGGAAGGGCAAGCGGCACCATAACCAGGCTATCCAGCACGCCCGTAAAGGGAATTAACTTACGAACGATGACGTAAGCAATCAAAAGCCCTAACACCAGATCGACAAGAGTCGCCATACCGGCGAGCATAAAGCTGTTTTTAATTCCAAGAACGGCCAACTCCGTTTGAAAGACTTGCACATAATGGTTTAAAGTCCAGTTTTCCGGCAAAGGAGTCATAAACCAGCGATCACTGAAACTTGTCACCAGGACGGTAAAGTGAGGCACCAAAGCAATGACGACCACCCCCACCAAGAAGAGGTAAACGGGCAGCAGTGCCAAGCCACGAATCTCTTTTTTGCTGCTGGTGACATGACCGCGGGCCATCATTTCATATTTTTTTGCCCCAAGTAATAACTTCGACAGAAGGAAGAAGCTCACAGTCAACATGATCACTAAAAACACCAAAGCATAGCCGACTGGGTTTTCATTGATGTCCGTAATCATATTAAAAATCTGTACCGGCACGGTTTCATGAAAGCCCACGAGCAAGGGCGTTCCAAGATCAGTCAAGGCCCAGATAAAGACGATAATTGCACCAGCAAAATAGCCCGGACGTGCCAGAGGCCAAATAATATCCAAATATTGCCGCCAGCGCGGAACACCAAGTGTTGTCGCCATTTCTTCGACACTCGGATCGATATTTGCCAAAGCAGCAGATAAGTTCAAATACATGATGGGATAAAGGTGCAGCACTTCAAGGATGACCACAGCCCAAAACATGTTTTCCGGCCCAAGCCAGTCAATCGGCTGATCGATAATCCCCCACTCCATCAGCGACATGTTTACTGAGCCGCGCCTGGCGAAGAAGCGCTGGATACCAATGGCGCCAACAAAAGGCGGCATCACCATGGGAACTAGAAGCAGGCCGCTCAGCAGGCCTTTCAAGCGGAAATCAAACTTACTGGTGATAATCGCCAGCGGCAACGCCAAGACCGTGGTCAACAATGTCGTTGCAATCCCAATGTATAAAGAGTTCCACAGGGAAGTGGTGTAGAGCTCGTTGGCAAACATCAACGGGAAATATTCGAGGGTAAAAACCCCGTTGTTGAAAAATGCCCGACCGACGATGACGCCAACGGGGATGACAAGAAAAAAGATCAGCACCAGAATCACAGCGACTATCGTTCCATAGCCAATCAGATCGGTAATGGTGCGGCGCAAACGTTGGTCTTGGTCTTTTATGCTAGTTGCCATCAGGTCCGAGGCCCCATGTCTAATTGTGCTGGAAGGACCAACACATCATCACGATTGACACCGCAGCGAATTTTGTCGCCATCACCGAAGGAATGATCTGGTGCATGGTAAAAGTTCACCTTCATGCCAAGACTCTGCGGTCCTCGCAGCAAGAATTGCTCAGACTCTCCTAGATAAGTGAGGTGTTCAATTTCCAGTTCAAAAACATTGTCGGCACGTAAATCATCATGCCAATCGATGAGAACGGCTTCTGGCCGAAGTGAAAGCGTGACCTCGTCACCGACTTGAAACTCACCTTCAGCACGTGATGTCAGCATCGAGCCTAAGCAGGTTTCGATTCGCATCTCACCTGCTGGCAATTTTTCCTTGACGACTCCAGGCACAAAATTAGTTTCGCCTATAAAACCAGCGATAAAAGCTGTCTTCGGTTCCTTGTAAAGCACACGTGGGCTGGCCGTCTGGATTAGATGACCGGCTTGCATCACCGAAACTTTCGTTCCCATGGACAGAGCTTCTTTTTGATCGTGGGTAACATAAACTGTGGTGATGCCAGTTTGCTTGTGGATGCGCAGAATATTTTCTCGCATTTCCATACGTAAGCTAGCATCCAGGTTGGAAAGGGGCTCATCAAGCAGCAGGACACTTGGCCTGATCGCCAAAGCGCGGGCCAAGGCTACACGTTGCTGCTGGCCACCAGAAAGCTGGCCTGGCAAACGATCGACAAAGGCAGCGAGCTGAGTAAATCGCAAGACCTCATCCACTCGACTTTTCAGTTCCGTTGGTGGCAGCTTTTTCAGCTTGAGACCGTATTCAATATTTTTTTGCACCGTCATATGAGGCCAGAGAGCATAGTTTTGAAACACCATGCCAATGCCTCGTTGCGAAGCTGCCAAGCGGGTGACGTCTTTGCCATCAAATAGAATCTGCCCTTCACTGACGGTTTCCAAGCCGGCGAGCATTCGCAGGCTTGTCGTTTTACCGCAACCAGAAGGCCCCAAGAGAAAATGCAAGGCCCCGCTATCAATCGTCAGATTGAGATTGTTGACCGCTGTGAAATCGCCATAGCGCTTAAAGACGTTTTTAAACTGTACTTCCATGCTTTATGCTTTCTTCAATACTTACTGACTTAAGTGCTACAAAGGAAAACTTTAGCTACCGATCAATACGCCTTATTTCGCTGCAGCATATTTTGCTTTTGCTGCTTGCACCCAGGAATTGATGGTTTTATTACGGAAAACTTCATTATCCCAATTCGCCGTGACTTCCATAAACTCTTTTTCGCTCACTGGTGGATTGACAAACTTGGCGATAACTTGCGGATCTTCAGCTTTTTTTGCCCGAATCAAACGCTCCCAGGCTTGACGCAAGTCGCTGTGAGTATCGACCAAAATCGCTCCGACCAGGTCATTGAAGACGCGTTGAAGTTTGGTGGCTTTTTCCAGATCTAGCTGCATGAAAGACTTTTGTGCGAAGGGATTGAAATCGTTGGTCCGACGACCTTCGGTGAGTTCATAAGTTTTTTTGTTCACGGCCATGCGCCCGAGAGTTGCAAAACGCGGCCCATCTTTGGCACCTTTTGGCAGGACCAATAACTTTTGCGCTTCAGCGCTCAAGCTATACTCGACAAATCGTTCAGCGACTTCTCGATTAGGCGCACCGCGCAAAATAGCGACGGGATCAGGGTCTAGGACTGTCTGTCCTTCGGGCATGGTAAATCCCAGGTTCTCTTCACCCAGATCACCCACCTGCGCTAAAGCATAGAAGTCGATCGCTAAAGCAACGGCGGCATCGCCTGAAACGACTGCCTTAATCGGATCAGTACTTGAATGCGTGAAACTGCGAGCATTGGCGGCAATCAAGGTGAGCAGCTCCCAACCTTTTTCCCAACCAAGCCCCTGTAAAATGATGGTGTTCATGGTATTGGCGCTTCCGGAACGCCGTGGATCTGTTAAGCTGATATTGCCCTGAAAGGCTGGCTTTGCTAGATCTTCCCAGCTTTTTGGCGCTGGAATTTTATCGAAAGCAAGGACACGCTTGTTATAGAAGATGCCAAAAGACGACATGGCTGAGCCATACCAGGTGTTATTCTTCCCATAAAGTGGAATACCAGCCGCAGACTCTGGAACCTGTTTTTGCAATTCATCACTCAGTGTGTAAGGTGCAAACAAGTCTTCCTCAGCTAATTCGGCAAAAACCGCCGAGCCTCCCCCCCAAAACAAATCGATGCCAGAAGTTTTAGGATTATTGGCAAAGCGTGCCCGTAAAAAGCGCACATCATCGGAAGTACCACCTTGATCGATCCATTCAACATCGACCTCTTTTTCATATGTCTTTTCATAATATTTTTTAAAGGCAGGAATAAACTCTTGTTGAATCGATTGCCGATGCGGCGAGAGGATAACCAACTTGTCTTTGGCGAGCGAGGGAGCTGCTACCAGCGCAAGCAAGAGCCAGCATAATCTCTTCATGATAAGCTTTCCTATATTAGTTCGCGACGAGATGAGAGGCGCGGCTATTTTACCCACTGTCTGGAAAGCTGCAAGCGCCTTTTGGTAAAAATTCCGAACACGAAGGCATGTATCTAAAATCTCCCCTAAAAAAAATCAATACGAAAAAGTCGATTGTGCTGTTAAAGCCATCGATATTATCCCAAAAATTTTCGCAGGATAGCCTTTGACGCGCACAAAACTTGGAAGAATTTCAAAATATGTTTTTGGTTTCAACATGTTAAAGCAACGATGCCAGAAGGTCGAGGAAAACAGGGGCTTTGTAAGGATTTCTTTACAAATAGTTCTGAGGTGGTCAGCTATGACGACTAGGTTTTCTTCTTTTTGCCAGCGATTTTTTCGATGAGTGACCACTTCTTTTTTTCTTCGGGTAACAATTTGGCAATCAAAGCCTCGGCGACCATGTGGTTCTTTAGGTGGATGACCTTCTCTTCGTAAGTTTGTTCAGCCACCTCCTTTAGTAAGTCCTGCGCCTTGGCCAAACGCTTGGCAGCCGCTGCGGCTTCCAGCTTTTCAAAGATTAGCTCGACCTCGTTTAACTGACTCTGGCATTTGGTCTTTGCCTGCTCCATTTCACGAAGGGCATCTTCGTCAAAGTTACCACCACCCGCCATTTTCTTTTGTACGAGATGGGAAAAGCTCGAGACCCGAGCTTTGCATTCTAAAAGGGAGTGCTTGGCATCCTGCAACTTGCCCAGTTTTAACAGGATGCGCACCATAATCAAGCGAACCTGTACTTCTTGCGCCACAGTATTCACGGTTGCCGACTTGCTGAGCGCCTGCTGATAATAACGATAGGCAGTTTGCAGCGCCTGACCCTCACAGGTACTGATCTCCGGCCAATCCTTATATAAGTCGCGTAAAAGTGTCTGGCCTTTTTCAAAAACCTTTGCATTCTTCGCTTTCACCCGTTGCAATTCGTGAAAGACCCATGACAACCTGAGATAGTAAGCCGCCAAATTCAGACTGTCGCCCTGAACAAGTTCCTCAACCATTTCCCACGTGAATATCGCCAGCAAGTTTTGCTTCAGTGCTGCAATCGTCACTGAGGTATCAGCACGGGTATCAATTTTTAAACGTTCCACAACAGCAGGCAGTTGTGCATTGCCATCACGATATTTGGTAAACAATTTACGAAAGCGTCCGGGGTTCATTCCCCCATCTTTGAAAGGAGCCAGAAAAAACTGGTGATCAGCAGTAAAACCACAAAAAGGGCATTGCCAAAAATAAAACAGCTTCGGATCGACTCTCGGCGAGACCTTATCCGACCACTTAATTTCTATAGGTCGCAAAGTAATATCGCGCTTTTTTTCCACATACAGTGTCGTTTTCAATCGACTGTAACTCGCCACCTGCTCGCAAATGATACAGCTACAGCTTACGGCTTGTAGAGGGCTAATACTTCCTCTCCGCTGCTCTGCCATGAAAAGACCCCATAACTAACTGAATTTATCGTTTTACAGCAATAATCGGCCAGCTAAAGTTGAAACGTCCTATAGTCATCTTCGATTTTTTTATGGAAAAGTTTAACCCCAATTTATTACCACTTCGGTAAGACTTGGTCTTACATAGCAAACCAATATTTTTGTAGTGGAAACCATGGAGATGGCCAATGGACTAAAAACCAAATCAAAGCTTATTTAGCAATCATTTCAGAAAGTCAGAGCAAGAGCTCACATCAACCAACTACTCTACCGAGCGTAGGTACTTATCAAGGGATAATAGGAGGATTTCAAAGATGCTAAGCCTTGGTCGTTCATTTATAGTGCTTGCCCTGAGCTCGCTACCTTTCCTGTCCACTAGCAGCTTTGCCGAACCGCAATGGGAAAAAATCGGCATTGACAATGGCGTAGAAGTTTTTCGTAAACAGATTCCTGGTAGTCCCCTAGTGGGCTTTAAAGGCGTCAAGGTTATGAACCTGCCAATCACCAAAGTCTCACAGGTCATCTTAGATCGCAATCCGGAACTCCAAAAAAAATGGATCGATCGTATCCAGGATTTTCAAATCATTGAGCAAACCCCCTATTCTGCGATCTTCTATTCATCGTATGGTCTGCCTTGGCCAATCGCCAACCGTGACTACGTTATTCGCAGCGAGCTAAAGATCGATAACGAACTCAATCGCTTGTTTATTAGTCTTCAATCTATCGAACATCCAAAAGCTCCCAAAACAATTGGGGTTCGTGCTGAATTAGTCAATAGCCGTTATGAAATCATTCCACTACCAAATAACCAAACTCAAGTGACAGTTGAAATTCTTACCGATCCCAAGGGCAGTCTTCCGAGTTGGCTTGTTAATTTAATTCAGAGAGGTTGGCCGGCAGCAACTCTAAATAACATGGAACGCCAAGCAGCCTTACCAGAGACGCCTCATAATAAGCTGATTCAACGAGAGTTAAAAGTATTGCAGCAATATAGTATGAAGCCACTCGCTCACTAAGCAGAGGTAGGAACCTGATCCAGGACAAGTTAAAATCAAGCAGTTTTTTTGTTTGATTCTAGCTTGTCCAAGTCAGGACTTTCTTTTTGGCCAAGCCGATTACCTATCATCAATACAGATATATCATCGTCGATCACTTGTTCTTGCCAATTTTCCTGACTCAGACGACGCATGGTACAAACCAAGTTTTGCAAGTCAGAAGCCACACAAATGGTTTTTTCGATCTGCTTGATGGATATCGGCTGCCGATTTTTGCCGGGATTTTCTATCAATCCATCGGTAAAACAAAACAAAAAATCCCCCCTAAAAAAACCAATTTCATCGACATTAAACTCAGGCGTCAAAGACACGCCGAGTATGGAGCCGCGATGAAATAGTATATTCATGAAACCTGCTGCTTTACGAAGGTATGCTCCATGGTGTCCGGCATTTAGAAAGTAGAGTTTCTGCTGGCTATAATCAAAACAAAAAAAGTTAGCTGTCATCAATCGCTGTGATTTCTCAGTCGCATAAAATATCACTTCATTGATGCGAGAAGCGATCACTTTAAGAGCCTGTTGCACTGACAGTTTTTCTTCCTCGACAAAGTGGATGGCCGTGATCGCTGCACCGTTCACCGCACCAGTCATCATAGCAGAACCGATACCGTGGCCTGTCACATCTCCGATGATAAAGTAGATGCGATGCAACGATGTTTTTTTCACAAAAACCCAATCGCCGGCAGTTGTTTCCGCGGGAATGTAAATCGTTTCAATTTCCAGTTCATCAATATTTTTGCCGTCATGAATCAATGCTTCTTGTATGACTCTTGCTGTCTCCATACTCGTCATGAGCCGTGTTTCATTGATTTGCGCCCGGTGAGCTTGCTTACGAATCAGATAGAAGTTATAAGCCAAGCCAAAGGATAGCAGCACCGCTTCAATCGTCGAGCCAATTAGCATTCCCCAGCGACCAATGAAAGGAGAAGGAAACAAATCTACAAAATAAAAAACTGTACACGTGTTACCGATAATAAAGATCAACCAAGCAGCAATAAAAATTTGTGCGATCGGATCTCGTTTTATGGCCAAAGGAATCGATGAGCTAAGCAACCAGGTGACCAAAAACAAATTGACCACCAGTGCCAGATAGCAAGCAAATTGATAATCGATATACTGCACCAGGATAGTCATGATCGACATGACTTGGATACCCCGTCCGAAAAGGATGGCGGCTGGAATTTTCTTCGGCAAATTGAGTAATGTTTCGGTAAAAAAGACGACAAAAAATATAGTTAACATACTTAAATAAATAGTTGCATCATCAACGAAAAATTTATGATCCCAAATATCGCGAAAAGCAATCCCCGTATGAAAAATTTGAAAAATCAGAAAGCTTAATACATAGAGGGTGTAGTACAGATAAGGTTTTTCTTTAAATACGAGATAAATAAAAAAGTTATATAAGGCCATGACCATCAGACAGCCAAATATTGCGCCTAAAAGATTGTTTGTGAATTGAACTTCCTTATAAAAACCCTCGACCGTCCATACTTTCAGGCGAATTCCAGGATAATCATCGGACTCATATCGAAAAAGTATTTGGTAGGTGCCGGGATCAAGTTTTAATTCAAATACCGGATATCGATGAAGTCGATCTCGCTCCGCGATAGGATAGCGATCACCATCGGTTTTGTGAAAAATAACTTTGCCGTCTCGAACAAGATAAACATGTAAATGATTGACGAGAGCCCATTGCTCTTCGATTAAAATTGTTTGCCTTGCATCCGTATCGTTTTCAAAGTCAAACTTCACCCAGTAGGGAGCAAAAATAAAACCTTTAACCCCATCTTCGTAACTCATCCAAGCGTGATCTTCTTCAAGCAAATTTGCGATACTTTCTGGCCCGCTTTGCTCCACGAAGTATTCATAATCAGGATTATTTTGCGACATTAGTTGAGAAAAGCGCATCGCTGCATTTAACGGAAAGCTCATGCAGCACAGGAATATAATGGCGATAAAACAATATATTCCATGATGTCGCCAAAACTTAAGCATCGCAGTTTTGGTGTCCTTTAATAAGTGGGCAAGTAGCGCCCACAATTAGATTGCTTCTTAACGTTTGTTTCGGCAGGATTATCGATTTCTAAAGCTCGCAGCTTTGCAGCGCTAAAGGGAGAGCTTTGGGTGGTAGACCTCCGCTTCATCAGTGATAAATTCTTGAATTGCTTGCGCAGCATGCATTGCTAAGTCTCCCTGTAAGACTTTAAATAGGCCGCGAAATGCCTGCTGCATATCTTGCCTAGCTGTTGGATCGCTAGCCAATCGGGCCAAGTCGTCTGCCAAGTCTTCCGCTGCAAAGTCCTGGATAAACTCTTTGATCAAGCCATAGCCAGCCACAAGATTGACCAGACTGATATGAGGAAGCTTGACAAGTTTTTTAGCGATCTGATAGCTCAAGCCACTCATCACATAAGCAACAGCCATCGGCGTTTGCGAGAGAGCGCATTCCAAAGTCGCGGTTCCTGATGTAACAAGCGCGGCATCAACAACCTGCATCAATTCCAGGCTTTTACCACGGATAAAGTGGGTATCGCCAATTTGCGCTACACCGTTCTTTTGCAAGTCAGTAGTCAGAAGTTCTCGCTCACTTTCGGTCAATAAGCAGGAGAAAGCCTCGACCGATAATCCAGGGGCTAAGGATACGGTGAACGCAAACTCAGGATGTCGTTGCCGCAATACTTGCCTGATCTCTTTCACTTTAGGCAGGATTCTTGTCACTTCACCCCAGCGACTGCCAGGAAAAAATCCGATATAAATGTGACCTTCTTCTAAAGCAAAGTCCACTCGACGCCCATGGTGACGACGCACGCGATCGACCTGTGGGGTGCCAACATATTGGTAGTTCACGTTTCGTTCACGGAAAAACTGTTCTTCAAAGGGCATGATTCCCAAAACCAGATCCGTCACACGTTTCAGTCGTTCCGTGCGTTTTTCACCCCAGGCCCAAAGCTGGGGTGCCACATACTGGATGACTTTAATACCACGCAAACGCAAGGATTCGGCCAAGCGCAAATGAAAGCCGGGATAGTCGACTAAGATGGCAAGCTTTGGTTGCCGCCTTTCGATTTGCGCTAAAAGCTCGCTTTCCAATCGTTTTAAATGTGGCAGATGTTTGATGACTTCGACAAAGCCCATCACTGACAGCTGATCGATCGTTGCCAGGGCCTGCACACCAGCAGCGAGCATTTTATCGCCAGCGATGCCAAAGGCTTCCCAACTCGGACATCTTTCCTGCAAGGCCTGCACTAGTTCGGCTGCCAACAGATCGCCAGATGGCTCCCCAGCCGAGATAAAGTATGCGGTCATCCCTGACTGCCTCATTTTTCAATTAATTGTATGTGACTTCACTTGCTTGCAGATATGCTGGTTGCCAGGTTTTTTTCTCGTGAAAAAACCGCTGTGTCGCCGGCACACCCATGAGCTCCACCGCTTTTTCCACCAAAAGAACCGACTCCGTCAACTGCTCGGCAACGGCAAGCCCGTGGCTTTCGTTATTGAGATAGCGGTAGAATTCAGAAAGCTGGAAACTTAAAGCGTCCTGGGCCACAACAGGCACTTCGGCACGGTCATAGCCTTGCTCTTGACTGACAATCCAAGATAGCTGACGCTCGTCCAACGCAGGTTGCAAGTTGCGGCTATAAATATGGCAGCTTTGCGAGATGTAGTCGACCTCACAACTGCCCAGTGAACCAGTCAAACGAATGCGACGATCCTTTTGCGGAGTCAGCCAATTGACATGGACTGCGGCGCTGATTCCTTCGCTGCTGGTCAGACTGATTTCTGCAGTATCGTAAATTCCCGGCAGGCTCGTACTATGGCCGATCGCATGGGTGATCGTCAGCGGACCAAGAATCATGCGGACGATATCCAAGTCGTGTACGGCCAAATCAAGGATGACATGATTCCCTTCTTTGACTTTAGCCGGAAAGGCACCAGCCCGGTTGGTAGAGACATGAACAGGTTGTCCCAAGATGCCCGAGGCGACGACATCTTTTAATGCCGTGACGACCGGATTTCCCCGCTCAACATGACCAACAGCAAGCTTTAAAGCCCGCTCGCGGGCTAAATCAACCAATTTCACGCATTCTTCATAGCGGCTGGCAGCCGGCTTCTCGACCAGAACATGGATGTTTTGTTCCAGCAGGTATTTGACGACGGAATAGTGTGTTTCTGTCGGCGTCGCCACGATTGCACAGTCAATTGTGAGGTTTAGCTTAAATATATCATTAACTTGCCCGACTATTTTCGGATTCGACTGACTGAGCTTCAAGGCGTCTTGCTGCTCGGGATCAACCACGGCCACCAAGTCAAAGCGTGGGTCCTGATCGATTTTCTGCAGGTGATATCGGCCCATTCGGCCCAAACCGATCAATGCTGTCCGCCACTTTTTCATAAAAACTGCCTCTCGAAGTCCGTTGATGAGACCTAGCACTTTATACCAAATGACTTTGCCTTGAAAAGGCTAGAATCAAACCGTTAGGATGTGACAAATTTTGACAAAGGAGTACGAAACTCATGATGCGTCCCACTTCTCACCCCTATTGGCTTGATATTCCACTTCTTAACGGCAGTAGCGAACGCCCCGGAGAAGGCGAAATCGTCATCATCGGCAGCGGCATTGCCGGGGTTAGCAGTGCCTACTGGTTACAGCAACATGGATTTCGCGACATCACACTGCTCGACTTCCAGCCACAACAAGCAGCCAGCTTCCGCAATTGCGGCCATGTCCTGTACGGGACGGTCGAATCGATGCAAGCTTTGGTTGCCCTGCATAGTGAAGAGCAGGCGAGAGAGGTCTGGCAGTTTTCGGTAGACATATGTGAAGAGCTCAAACAGACCATCGCCCGACATGATCTGGAAGTCGATTATCGACAAGATGGCTATCTCGTGATTGCCGTTGATGCCACTGAAGATAACGAGATCCAGCAGTCGATTCAACTGCTGCAAAAGCATGGCTTTGCCAGTGAATACAAAACCGCCAAGGAACTTCAATCTCTCGGTTTTCGCGAGGTCTACGGCGGCCGTTTTGAGCCAGGTTCCGCACAGGTTCATCCGGTTAAACTGCGCAATGCACTCCTCCAAGAAGTATTAAAAGCCGGCGCCAAATATCACACTGGCATCGAAGTTACAGAGGTGCAAGACGTTCAAGGCAAGGTCGAAGTACAGACGAAGCATCACGGACGAGTGCACTATCAGGCAGCGGTCATCGCCGCCAATGCTTACTCGCCATTACTCTCCAGATTTTTTGCCAGTCATCGGCTGGTCGAGCCATTTCGTGGTCAAATTATGACAAGTCGCCCGTTAACGGAAAATTTTGCTGTGACCTATCCACATAGCTTTGATCACGGCTATGAATATGCCCTCCTTACCAGCGACCGGCGACTGATGCTAGGTGGTTGGCGCAATCATACTGAAGGCGGCGAGATCGGTACATACGATATCAGCCCCAATCCTCAGGTCGAACAAGGTCTAGCTGAATTTGCCAAAAAGCATTACGGTTTCAAAGAAGATTTACACTGGGAATATTCCTGGGCCGGCATCATGGCAAGCTCGAAAACCGGTTTCCCCTTTATTGGCCCGACAGATAGCCCGTTAATTTTTACCGTCAGTGGCTTTACGGGCCATGGTTTATCCTGGGCCCACGGTAGTGCGAAATTACTTGCTGGCATCATCGCCGGTGAACCAAGACCAAAACTAACTCACCTATTTAACCCCATGCAGCGCTGAGCGTATTTATGAAAAAAGGATCTGCTATGAAGAGCACTTTGCCGTTTCTTGCTAGCCTGTTCATCATCTCCTGCATAGTTGAGCCAGCAGCAGAACCGAAAATTATCGGCGGACAGCCGGCATCCCAGCCTTATGAGTTTTTTGTCGGCATATACGAGGACCCTGATGTCAGCGTCTGCGGCGCGAGCCTGATTGCCCATAACATCGCGCTCACGGCTGCCCATTGCGTCAGCAGCGGCCAGACCCACTTGCGCGTAGGGATTGGCTTGCAAGAGCAAAACAGCTATCCAGATGAGTCGCAGATGCGCGATGTCCTCGCAGTTGCAATCCACCCCGACTATAATGAGGATGAATTGAGCCATGACATTGCCCTTTTGCTGCTACAAGCCAAAGACGGTGATGAGATTCATTTAAAGCCCGCCCAGCTAAGCCAGCAGACAGCCAAACCACAAGTGGATCAAAGCCTGCGCGTGATCGGTCATGGAAACATGACAAGTGTGGGTTGGCTGGAAGATCATAAACTTCGCGAAGTCGATCTGCCGGTGGTCGCTGACGAGTTATGTGAATGGGTCTATGGTGATCTTGGCGAGCAAGTATTTTGCCTGGGACACTTTCTTGATGGCGGGCAAGACAGCTGTCAGGGTGATTCTGGTGGGCCTGTTTTTTTCCCGCAAACAGGCGGTAAGGCAAGCATCGTCGGCCTAGTCAGCAATGGTAGGGACTGTGCACAAAAATCTCTACCAGGGGTATACGTGCATGTTGCCAGCTATCTGGACTGGATCGAAAAGGAAACGCAATTTCTGCAATCGCAGGCCGCGGTTTCCAAAGAAAACTTTGCATTGTATATGCAGCGTTACTGTTACCGCAACATCACCACCTATCAGGCCACTCATGAAGACGTGATGAGCGTTTATTTCCGCGACTGGCTCGGCAATGATGCCGAGCTTATTACTGAGAGTGAGGATTTTTCTGGGATTCAAGAGCGCGATGATCTCGGTGTTCTCGGCACCTGCCGCATCTCTCCTCCAGGACAAGACGGCGTCGATATCATCTTTACCCAAGCCCGCAACAGCGATCCGAAATCGCCTGTGTATCGCAACTTTGTTAAAGTTGAGGAGCAGTGGTATGAGATCCGTCGTAAACTGCAACGACAACTACGATATGTTTGCGCCGATAAGCAGAATAACCGCATCGTCGCCGTCTTGGAAGCAGGCAGCCAAAGCCTATGGTACCTGGATATCGGTGAAGATGAGTATTATGGTGAAGAACTGAACAAAGAAGACATCGCTGGCCTGGTTTGGGATGAAGCCTCTCATTGTGCGATCGATCAGTATCAATTAAGCCTCTACCACAACAGCAAAGGAATCTTTGCCAGTATCATGATTTCCTTTGACGAGGAAACGCGCTGGTATCAGTTGCTTTCCTATGACGAGGTTTACGGTTATTTTGAGGCTCGCCTCAGTTATGAGAAGGAGGATCGTGGCATCATTGAAATTTTTAACCCGGAAGACACGGACCTTTATACCTGGAGCATGAGCTGTGACTTTGCCTTTAGCTTGCAGGATCGCTGGGGAGTGAATCATGAGGCAAGGCTGTTGGATAACGGTCAAACCTGGGTCGTGGATTTTGTTGCACCGGAACATCCACATGCAAACATTGCTAAATCGCATTCGCGTAGTTTTCTCATCAGTTTGCCAGACACGAAGATTGCGGATATTCCAGATAAATACTGTGATATCAACAACTTGACTCTAAAATTTGAACTTTCCAGGCTTTAGATAGCTTCTGGGTCTGGCGGTGGACTGGCGATACCAAACCAACCGCCGGTATCCCCACCGGCCCAGCATTCGTTAGGTCCACAAGACTGGATCAGCTCGCCACATTTTTCCCGCAAATCGATCGCTTCGACTAAGTTTTCTTCTTCACGACCTGGAATTTGACAGATGCGTCCTTGATAAGCGCCCTGCACGCGGAACTGACCTTTGACATAGATATCTGGCCCAACCTGATAAACAGCCTGGTCGGAATTGTTGGAATAACAAGCCATATAGCAGCCGTCCAAGTCCGGATAAGATAAATTGGAAGTAGGTAATATCCTCTCCCTAGCACTGGGATAAGGACTGCTGGAGACACCAAGAGCCCCATAAAAAATGCGGAAATCTTCGGGAAGACGACCATTGCTAAAGCCGCCTGGCAGGGCCGCTGAAAACTGTAAGGCTCCGGTATCGCTTTGTAATAGCGATAGTCTGACCTGAGTTTTTAAGGCAATATCCTTCAGCAATCCCGCATCCGCACCAGCAAGCTCTGCCGTGAAATGCCAATCACTATCCACTGTTTCTTCAAGAGCCGAAATCGCGATGCCTTCACTACTGATCTCTTGCACCTCAAATCGCCAGTCGGGCGCGTAATTGTTCAGATCTTCTTTAGGAGCGGCCAGAGAATTGGCTACTTTACAGCGAATCTGATGAGCTGCCTGAGCTTCACTTTCATCACAAAAAAGATAGGATCCGCTGATGTTTACGGGAATAGAGACGCCATCCAGATCGTCCGATTGGCTTTGCCGGTCGGAACCGAAGTCAGCGTCATCAGCAGCTTCACCCTTGAGACTTTGGCGTTTGTCGTCAAGGACTTCCTGGCTGCATGAGACTTGAAGCATCGTCAGACTTAAAATCGCTGACCATAATATTAAACTAGTCATCAAAGCGTTCCACTAATCAAAGAAATGAAAACTCTACTCTATTCCCTTATCGGCTATTGCACGCTATTTTTTTAGCTTTTGAGAATTATATATAATATACCCCCAGTTTCTGGGAGCTTACAAAATTATGATTTCAGGTAATTTTTATCGACAAGCTCAAACCATGAAAAAAAGATTAGCGCTAAAAGTATAACGAAAAGCGCCATCCAAGATAGGTTGCATGCGAAGCATCACGAAAATTGGCTATAGTTTTATAGCCTAACTGCTGCATACGAAAGCCAAAGTTCAGGTCAAGCCAACGCTCCCAAATGGCAATCCTTGCTCCCAGGTCCAATTCCATGCGTTGCGGAATGGATGCTTTTTGTTCGAGGGTATTCTTTAGCTCGGCGACACTCACCTGAAAGACATCAAAATAAATGAGATTGGATTTACCCACAGTAAAATGCATACCGCCACCGAAGCCATAACCTGAGCCTGCAGCATCTAAGATATCGAGGCCTTGCTCTTTGACTTTGATTTCAACCCGGCTAAGCATGACGCTCAGATAAAAATAACCAAAAAAGTAGCTCAGCATGGTGTCTTGCCATTGGCTCTGAATCAGACTGTCATTTAATTCAAATCTGGTTTGCTCGACACTGCCAAATAAGCGAAAACCAAACTGTCCGTCTCGACCAGCATAGGAACCAAGTCCATAGCGCAGACTGCTGCCGGTGTCATTGCTGCCAACGAGTTTGCTCTTCGTGGTGCTTAAACCGTATTGAAGATCCAAATAGAAAGTCGGCGGTTCTCGATAGCGACTCATGGCTATCGCCGGCACGAATAGCCAGACGAGACTTGAAAGTAATATGTTTTTTAAAAATTTTTCCAACAAAACCTCGACCGTTACGGCTTGTGTGCTAGTCTTTCGGCAAAGTTATAGCGAGCTAAATGGGAGGAATTTGCCCAAGGGCAAAGTGCTTGATCGGCTAGGCTGAGAGCTAAGAAACTTTGCGTTTTTCACCTGGTGACCATACCAGCCATTGGCAAATAAATCGTGGAATATCATTGAGATGAAGGATCTTCCTCGCAGCACCGCGTTCTATGGCTTCCCGCGGCATCCCAAAGACCACGCAGCTTTCTTCATCTTGTGCCACCGTCATTGCTCCTCGATCAAATAAACGTTTCAGGCCTTCCGCCCCGTCTCGCCCCATTCCGGTCAGCAAGATAGCCAAGGTTTTATGTCCCGGATGCCTTTCCACCGAACGAAACAAAACATCGACCGAAGGTCGAAAGCTATTAACGGAGGCTTTCTGCTGAATTTTTACCTGCCAATCTTCTGATTTGGCCTCGAGTTCCAGATGAAAATCACCAGGAGCGATGTACACATGTCCTGGTTTCAGGACATCGCCATTTTCTGCCTCTTTTACTTCCAATTGACAAGCTTTATTAAGGCGTTGTGCAAAGGCAAAGGAAAAGACAGGTGGCATATGTATGACGATCACTATTGGCGGCATGGACGCCGGTAAGCGTTGAAGTATATGGGCGATGGCTTCGGTGCCTCCTGTCGATGCACCAATGGCAATCAAGCTTTGCCTTAGCTTGCCAGAATTGACTGGCATTGGAAGGCTCTCGACAGCGATCGGTTCGGGATGATCTGTCAGCATTGGGCCGGGTTGCCTTTTTGCTAAATAAGTGGCGTGAATTTTATTGATCAGCTCTTCTTGAAAGGCGGCAAGCGAACTTAATTCAGGTTTTTTCACGTGCTCCACTGCTCCCGCCGCCAATGCCTGGAATACAGTGTCAACATTTGTCGCACTGTAATCATTAACGACAACAATTCCCAGATTCATCGAGCGCTGATACTCACGCAGAAAGCGAATGCCATCCATTCTCGGCATATTGATATCCAAGGTCAAAACATCCACCTTGTTGACTTTTAAGAAGTCAAGTGCAGCGATCGGATCTTCCGCTTCGCCAACCACGGTGATTTTCGGATCAGACTTAACCGCTAATTTGATGGTTTCCCGAGCCATTTTCGAGTCATCAACCACCAACAACTTCACTGGCTCCTGCGACAGTTGATTTTGAATCATATGAAAGCGCAGTAATCCGGTTTCGCTGTTAAACAGTACTTTGTAGCCATTAGATCCTCCTGTTTTACTTGCAGCCGGCTTTAACCCAAAATCCCGCAAAATTTTCATAACGGCGGCAACATTTAGCTCGCCAACTTTTGTCACTTGTTTCAGATTGAAATAGGCTCCGCCGATCACTTTAACGACCAAATCCTCGCGCTGACTGCCAAGTTTTTTCATTCCCTTTAAAATGGCCTTCACTGCGCTTTCAGCGAAATAGCCCTCATCGTCATCCTGGTCGAAGCGAGTTTTGGCGGGTAATACGATATGATTCATCGCACCGGCACGAAGCTTTGGATCATAAAGGACCACAGAGACGCAACTTCCTAAAACCGTCCGAATGAGGGTCGGTTCTTTCGCTATGTAAAAATCTCCTGGCTGTAAAAATTTCTTTCTCATAGGAGCCTCTGTCGATAGACTGCAGGTGCGACCGACTGAATTTTATGGGACATGGTATGGAGGCTCTCCGAATGGCCGACAAAAAAATATCCGGTTTGCTCCAAATGACTCAGCAAGCGATCCACAACCTGATGCACCGTCGGTCGATCGAAATAGATCAAGACATTACGCAGAAAAATAAAATCAAAATTGAAATGAGTGGCTAAATTATCCCTGATCAAATTGAAACGCCGGTACTTGATATGTTGTAGCAGTTCAGGGTCGGCTCGGAAACTACCTTGATGGCTGCCTCGTCCTTTTAAGAAAAACTCTTTTAAATAGTCCTCTGGCATGTCATGAATTCGATGCTCGGGATAAATTCCTTTACTGGCAAAATCCAGCACTGTTGTATCGATATCTGTCGCTAAGATACGAAAATCCAGGTTCCTGGATTTTGCAAAGCGCGCCAATACCATAGCCAATGTTAATGGTTCTTCACCCGTTGATGCTGCGGCACACCAAACATAGATAAGCTTGCGTGTTGGATGCTTTCGCTGCCACTCTGGCAACGCCACATCAGAGAGAAAACTGAAATGATCAATTTCGCGGAAAAACTCGGTTTTATTGGTCGTCAAACTATTAATAAAGTGGACCAGCTCGGATTGATTTGACTCCAAAACCTGTATATACGAGCGGTAGTCCTCACAGGAATGCTGCTGCAGACGCTTTGAGAGGCGGTTTTGGATAAGATACATTTTATTCAATGGCAGCGAGAGGCCAAACTCCTTTTTTGCCATATCAGCCAATTTTTGAAAGTCGTCTTCACTCAATTGTTGGTACATAGTTAGTGACCATCCGGAAATAGGTGAATTCAGTGCCTTAAAGCGTGAGAGCCTGATCCAAACAGCTGTTATCACGCCATTTCTCTTTGGCTCAGGATACGGTTCCACGTCAGGAAACTACGTTTCCGGATGGAACCTATTTAAGCGGCCATCTGAAATGCAGTTTCAATTAAATCTGTCGCGTTAAGAATCAGACAAACCTTACCATCACCAAGCACCGCACCACCACTAACTCCCGGCAAGTCATCAAGCTCGGTACCGAGCTTCTTATAAGTAAATTTCCGGCTTTCCTGCACCTCATCGACCAATATGCCGAATTTCTTACTGTGAATACTGACTTGTAGAATACAAAGCTTTTTGCCATCCTCCATTTTCTGTTCCGATTCATCCAGAAGTCGGACTAAAGTTAATGATTCTTTGCCCAGATCGATGATATTGCGTTTCGAATCAACACGGATGATGTCTTTCGGTTCGACCGAATGGATGGCTTCAATCTCTGAGTTGGGCAGGATATAGCGGTGGCTACCAACGCTCACCAAAACTCCGTTAAACGTCGCGATCGGCAGAGGCAGCCTGATGGTAAATGAGGTCCCCTGCCCCTGATGGGAGCGAATATCGATACGCCCGTTTAAACGAGATACTTCCGAACGAACGACATCCATACCGACCCCCCGGCCTGACACTTCCGTGACCTGTTCTTTCGTTGAAAATCCAGACGCGAAAAGAAGCTGATATACTTGCCAGTCAGGCATATCAGCTCCGTTTCCACGAACAAGTCGTATTTTTTTTGCCTTTGCAAGGATGGCCTCACGATTCAGTCCTGCACCGTCGTCACTGAACTCTATAAAAACAAATCCACCTTTAGCATAGGTATGAATAGATATCGTGCCCAACTCCGGTTTTTTCGCCTTCAATCGAGCAGTTGGATCTTCGATACCATGATCTATCGCATTCCGCACCATATGCACGAGAGGATCGAGTATGCCTTTTTCCACTTCTGTAGAGGAGCCACTCACTTTTAGCTGCACTTTTTTCTGAGTTAGTTTACAGGTATCATGCACCACGCGTTGCAACTTGGCTTGGATCGTTTCCAAGGTCACCATCCGCAGGGAAATAGCCACCTTTTGCAGTTGGTAGGTTTGATCAACGAGTTGATTGATCTGATGGATGATATCTTCCGAGTTACTCTTACCTTGGGTGCTCATATGCTCGAGTATCGAAAGCAAACCTGCTTGCTCCCGTGATAGAGCAACGAGCTGATTGACCTTGGAAAGCGGAACGCGAAGATACTCATCTTTTAACACGCCACTGTTTGCCTCGTCGTTGTCAGAGATTTGTGCGAACTTGGTTTTAGCATGCAGATCTGCCCCTAATATGGGCTGTTCTGCAGCAGGTATCATTCCTTCTATTTTCTCGGTGAGTTCTCCGGTTCCCTCCTCTATCAGTGCCGGATTTTCCGCGAGCGAATCATCATCAAACAGGGTGAAACCCTCACTTGGCACTTGTTCAGTCTCTAAAGTCGGTATTTCAATTTTTGTAGAATACTTTTCATCCATTTCCGACATGCTCTTCATCGGAATACCTTTATGAGTCAAGTCCATAGATTCATTTTCAGACTCATCCTCAGCATGAACTTCTGCACAACTCTGATCAATGCGTCGCATTAAATCCTCATGATTTTGTATGGGGCCTGCACCACTTGCCAAGACCTCAAAGTCCTGTTGCAGGGCATCTTTCGCTTCCAGCAAACCATCAATCACCTGTTCGGTGAATTGTATTTCACCCAATTTCACTTGGGTTAATATGTTCTCAATTTTATGGGTCAGATCCGCAATTTCATTATAGTTCACCGACCGACTGTTACCCTTGAGGGTGTGAAAGTCACGGAATAAAGCTTCGATCAAATCCTGATTCTCTTCTCCGGGGCGCACCCGGACCAGATTATTCTCAATATGTTCCAGGAGCTCTTGCGCTTCTAAGAGAAAGGTTCGACGCAGTTCAGACAAAAATTCGTCCATACTCATCCCCTAATCATACGATGATCATCCTATAAGCGATCCCAGGCATCATCACGATCTTCCACAGGGGAAGGTGGAGCTGCTTCAGGCCCAGCTCCGACAGCCATTTTGTGATGACTACTTTCATATGTCTGTTTGGGTGCTTCATTGCCTTTAAAATGATCCATATGATAGACATTTTGCTGAGCTTGTTTCACTGTTCCATGACCATGGTGGGCTTGAGCACTACGATGCCGCTGAACAGTTTGCTGCTGTTTCTGATATTCCTCATTCAACTCATTTGAAGATCCACGTATTGCCAAGGTCAGATCACGAACTACGGCTGCCAAGGTCTCTGTTTGCGAGCTCAGCTCTTCACTGGTCGATGCGGCCTCTTCAGCAGAAGCAGCATTTTCTTGGGTCGCCTTATCGAGCTGGCTGATCGCCGTATTGATCTGCTTGACACCACCGGACTGTTCCTGGGAAGCAGTTAGAACTTCCTGGGCGCGGGCTGCAACGTCTTCAGAAGAACTTAGAATATCGCGCAGCTTCGTGGCTGTTTCTTTGACATACTCCACCCCTTTATCAACCAGGGATTTATTGCTTTCTGTAATCTGCTCCGCCTCTTTGATCGAGTGCTTGACGATTTGGGCGATTTCCTGAGCCGCCTTACCACTCATAGCAGCTAGGTTACCCACCTCTTGAGCGACAACAGCAAAACCACGACCATGTTCACCGGCACGCTCTGCTTCGACCGATGCATTAAAAGATAATAGCTTTGTTTGAAAAACAATTTCGTCCATGACTTGGGTTTTTTCACCGATATTGGCGATAATCTTCACCAGGTCTTTGATTTGATCGTTGCTTTTGTGGATTTTCTCCATCGAATCTTCCACCACCTCCATGAGTTGGTTACCTTCTTTCGACGTTCCACAGACAATTTTCATCAATTCCACAGTTTCTTTGGTATTGATGAGGTTGTTATCGATCATGCCGCTAATTTCTTCCAATGACGACGAGGTTTCTTCGATAGAACCAGCCTGCTCGGTCGACATATTAGAAAGCTGCTGAGCCGAACTCGAAAGTTGTAAAGATGCATTGGCAACCTCTGACGATGACTCTCTGAGAGAATTGATAATCTTGGTAATGCGACGACTTAAATTGAGCAAGATAAAACCAGCAATGGTCAAAGAAAGCAAAATACCAACGGCAGAAGTTAGAAGTAAGGAATTGCGAGAGTTTTCATAAAGCACATCACTTGCCAGCTTATCTGCAGCCATATCTTCATCCATTTTAAAAATCAGCTGCCGCATAATTTCCCTGGCTTCATCCGAAACCTGACGCGCTGCACCACCTGACAACTCATCCGCCAGGGCATTTGAGTTGATGGTTGCCATGGCCATGATTTCCTCATGAACTTTGAGAAAGTTATTGAGATCATTATTGAGACGATCAGCAAGATTTGCCAAATTGCCTCTGGCTGCCCGCTGCAACCTTGCAGCATTTTGATTCAATTCCATTCTCAATTGCTGCTGACGGCTTTCGATACGTTGTTGCATTTCTTCTGCCGTACTTAGGATTAAATCGCGCTCGCCTGTCCTCAATGCCCTGATCAAGCTTTCCATCGAGCTAGCCGTACTTAAGATCTGCTCACTCTTATCACTTGCGGCTCGACCTTTCAAACGGTCTAAAGTATCAGAAATCTTTTGAAAGGCCTCTTCACCCTTGCCTCTGGTCAAAAGCAGGGATTTACGAGTCGTGTTTTGTAAAGCATATTCATAAACCTTATCTACATGGGTATAATATTGATCAAGTTTACTGCTTAAAACAATCAGACTTTGTTTATCAGTTTCATCGGCCAGACCTACAATGATATCATTTTGCTCTTTCAATTCAGCTTTCAATTTGACGATTTGCTGATAGTTGCCCTTAACTTCATCTTCTCTATCTGTCAGAATCATTAATTTCTCTGTTCGGCCAATATCGATGATTCGCTGATTGATACGCCCTGCCGCCTTCACTTTTTCCACGGTGTTATCGATAACAAAGTTTAGCTGCTGATTGATCGTTGCCAAATCAGCTAAGGATCGATAAAGAATAAAACCGCTCATTGCCACCAAAAAGCCGATGATCATAAATATTTTTGCGTTCAAACTTAGCGCTTTCAATGTGATTTCTCCCGTAAGTAATCGTTTAGAAACAGAACTAAGTCATTGTTTTTGAATGCCGTGATTTAAACTTTTCTTCAAATAGCCCAAGTCTTCTGCCGAGAATATTTTTTCGATATCAATCAAAATAGTCAGACGATCAGTCTCAGATCGGGCTACTCCCACAATATAGCGACTATCGACATTCGAACTCACGGTAAAATCTGACTCAATGGCATTTTCATGGTGGCCAACAACTTCAGCGACGTCATCAACAATAACACCGATGGTATGATCGTTGACTTCAACGATGATGATGCACGTCTTCATACGCACGTATTCAGTTGCTTTTAGGTTCAGTTTTGCGCGCAGGTCAATGACCGAGATGATAGTTCCCCGCAGGTTAATGATACCCTTAAAGTACGGTGGAAAATGCGGTATCCTGGTAATCGACGTGATACCAATCACTTCTTTTACTGAGGATAATAGTATCCCGTAAGTCTCTTCGCCCAAGCGAAACAAGAGATACTTTGACACTAGGCCTCCGTGTTTTTTTAATAGATCCTTACTGACGTTATTATTCTTGTCAGCACTCAAAGACCGATCATTCTTTGCCAGTGCATTTGCCATGGGCCTAACCCTCCTATCAGGGGCACTATCGGATTGCAATAAATTGTACCTTAAATTATTTTTGACACTAAGCTATGAGAAAAAGTAGTTTTAGTCTAATTTGATTTGGATTTTTATTTTTTCAACTCTTCAATTTTTAACTTTCACCTTATCCAAAAGAACAAGCTAATGCTTTTAAGTGCACAACCGAAGTAGCTCTATCATTTGATGAAGCATCTACTTTAAGGAACCATCATCATGACCAATGAATCACAGCGCATCCTGATTGTGGATGATGAGACTCAGCTAGTTGACATCATTGCCGAAGACTTAAAAAAGGAAGGCTATAAAGTAGAATTTGCTTACGATGGTATCGAAGGCCTTCGTCAGTTAGAAGATCATGAGTTTGATTTGATCATATCCGATATCAACATGCCGAAGATGAATGGTTTAGAATTTTTAATTAGTATTCATGAACGCGTTTATCAGGTACCAACTATTATTCTTACGGCGTTTGGCGACTATCATGCAATTCGCACAGCTTGGAAATTTGGGGCCTTTGATTTCATTGAAAAACCTATCGATCGCAACACCCTGATAGAAATCGTTCGCATTGCTCTGACTTTGGGTAAGAATCAACCTGTTTTAAACCAACGTTCCCGCTTTAGCCATAGTGTGTTTCGCAATATCATTTTAAAACTCGATGAAGTTCAATACCATAAAGCCGCAGAACTTGCTGAGGCCCATGGCTTATCGATCAACAGCATGTTTCAGGAATTGCTTGAATCTTATGAAGATCAAAAACGGAAGAAAGCATCCTAAGCATTTGGAGTCGGTAATATGCCTGTAACTGCTATCGCAGACTATGAAGAAGCGCGATTAAAAAACCTTTACTCTCATGATATTCTCGATACAGATCCAGAGCCTGAATTCGAACAGATTGTAAAAATTGCGCGGGAACTTTGTAAGGTTCCTATCTGCTTAATCAGTCTTGTCGATCGTGATCGACAATGGTTTAAGGCGAGACTTGGACTGGGTATCTGTGAAACGGCGCGCGAAGTTTCGTTTTGCTCCCAAGCGGTTGCCGCCAGAGACATATTAATGGTTGCAGATGCTTTGGATGACCCACGATTTCAAAGCAACCCTTTAGTCGTCAATGAGCCAAAAATCCGCTTCTATTTAGGCATTCCCCTGCTGTCTGAAGAGGGTTACCCCTTAGGCACTCTATGTGTGATCGATACCGCTCCCCGCAATTTGGAGCACCGGCAGATGGAGATGCTGACAAGTTTAAGTGAACTGACTGCCATTCTTCTTACCAAGCGAAAGAAGTTCATGCATAACAACAGCAAACAAGCTGTCCAAGTTGTTCCAAGCAGTACCGCTAATGATGTAAAAAACTACGCCCGTTTCTATCAATCTGTGTTTGCCAGAACCCTGCGCAACTTTGCTCACGAGGTGAATAACCCGCTTGCCATTGCTATGGGAGCCAGCGAACAGCTGATCGATCGACTCAATCATCAGGACGAGATGAATGTCGCTCAATTGCAAAGTAGCATGCAGATGATGCAGTCGAGTACAGCCAGGATCTCTGAAACGTTCCGTAGCTACTTGCGTCTGATTTTACAATCCCAAGAAGGCCAAGAATACCAAAGCGTCATCGCCATCAACTATTTGAATGACCTGATGAGCATGTTTCAGAGCAAACTACGCAATCTCGGCATGAGTTGTGAGATTCACTGCCAATGTCAGCAGCATAAAGTCTTAATCCAGATACCAGAAACCAGTGTTTTATTATTCGGCTGCATCTTGTTTTTCTTAACACAGCAAGGTAGCGGCCTAAAGCGTGCGGATAACATGGCATTGTACTTTGCCGGTACAGGTGATCGCCTGACTTGCCTCCTTCAATATACGGAGCGTAAGAATGCTCAAGTTGAAAAATCGGGTGATAACTTGATGCAGTATACTAAGTCGATCAGCAATGATGTGGGTCACTCGTTATACGACCTTATCCATTTGGCTAAGTTAGTAGATGCGGATATCAAGCTTAGTTTCGAAAACGATATCTTAGCAAGCGTCGAGCTTAGCTTTAAAACTCAAGCCCGTGATTAATTCCATTCAAGCTGACAAGCTTGACCGGCAGCAAGATGAATGACAGGTACAGGTCGCAAGCGATCACAGCCACCCACAACCCGCACCAGAAGCAACAAGCTATGGACTTTCATACCTGGTGAAAGAACTGCAATACGATTTTGGGCTCCGAGTGCATACGATTTGCCCGCTGCCATCAACTGCTGATCGGAAGCTAAACCTTCGCTACAGGGAAAGGCATAAGCCACTTCATTATCATCCAATTGAAAATGCAGAAATTCACCTTCTTGCAGATCAATTTGAAAGAGACTGCAATTGGCATTATGATGCAAGGCGCGGGCAAATTTACCATCAGTCAGGACATCGCTTTCCAAGTCTTGTTGAAATCGCTGTATGACTAATTCAGGATAAGCCGCACCCTTTAGGGCTTTGGGTTTTCTTAAAGTGAGGCGAACGCCTTCAATTCTTGCGCGCCGCCGATCCGCAGGTTGAAAGCCTAGCAGATAATAACATAGCGCATGTGCGGCTGTTTCAAGCATTTCAAAACGGGCATGTTCGAGGATAAAACCTAGCTCCTCGACCAATGCCGCATAGTCGACAGAGTAAGACAAGTCATGCTCGAAGACAGCCCGATCGACATTCAGATAAAGCTCCAGATCCATTTCTAAAGGCTGAGCTTCCAACCTCTCTCGCCGGTAGAGCCCGATGATGCAACGAAACTCGAGACCTCGCAGGGCGATGGTATCCAGCTTACGGGTGGTAGGTTGATCATTTGCTGAGTCAAAGCGCATAGTCAGATGATATCCAAGTCGTTTCTGAGTTCATGGTATTATCGGGAAGACTATAAAAATGCAAGGCGGTAATTTAAGTCATTATGACCTATTCCTAGCCCTTATTTCACTTCGTTTGGTCTTCCGCTCCCCCTAAACTTATGTTAGCCTGCCCCGCCGAGATACCTCTTGACATAGGGACGCATGCAGCATGGAAAAAAATCAAGAGCAACCAGAACTGCGACTCATCAGCGAACACGACCGCTTGTTTGAGAGCCAGCGCTACCCGCGACCGTTCTCTTTCAATGAAGAAGTCGCTGGTGTCTTCGATGATATGGTCCGTCGCTCGATTCCACTATATTTTGATGTTCATCACTATCTGGGTAATTGGTGCCGACGCTTTCATCAAAGCGGCACCACAGTCATCGATATTGGCTGCTCAACTGGCACGACCATAGACTATCTCAGTCAGTGCCTCAGTCAAAGAGCAAGTTTTCTTGGCATCGATTCATCAGCGGCTATGATACTTAAAGCCAGACAAAAACTGCAGAACCTACCAGCTCAGCATGAAGTGCAACTCATTTGCCAGGATATCCAACAGCTCAGTCTTCCTCCTGCAAGCATCGTCATTATGAATTACACGTTACAATTCTTGCCCGTTAGCCAGCGACCCGCCTTGTTAAAGCGAATCTTTGACTGCCTCTTACCTGGCGGTTTATTTTTCATAAGTGAAAAAGTGCGCGCCTCTCACCCCCTCATCCAAGAAACGACGACTCATATTTATGAGAAATTCAAATTGGATCAAGGCTATAGCCAAACTGAAATCGCGCGCAAAAAAGAAGCGCTGGAAAATGTACTGATACCTTACACGGAAATTGAACATCGACAAATCCTGGCAGATGCAGGATTTCAGGCGGTAGAAACAGTGATGAAATGGAACAACTTCAGCTCATTTGTGGCGATCAAGGAATAGACTGATGTTGGATATCTTTGCAAGCAAACCTCAGTGGCTTGAACATGCTGACTTGGCTGATACGCAGCAAGAGATCCAAAACTTGCGGCAAAGCCATTTACAAAAAATACAGCAGGCCTTAAGTGAAAATAGCCAAATTAACCAGTTTTTACAGTCTCCCCTGATCGCCAATCACCTCGACTTTGCCCATGATGTTGTGCAAATCGGTCGAGGCGATGAAGTTAGCGCGGAACAAAAGACAGCTCTTTTACCGCTTCTCCAAGCACAAATGCCTTGGAAAAAAGGGCCTTTTTCCTTATTTGGTATCGAGATCGATGCCGAGTGGCGATCCGATTTCAAATGGAATCGACTACGCCAGCATATGAGTTCCTTGCAAGGCCAAGTTGTTGCCGATATCGGCTGCCACAACGGTTATTTTATGTTTCGCATGCTCGCCGATCAGCCTGAGTTGGTGATTGGCTTCGAACCTGTTGTCAAACACTGGCTCAGTTTTCAATTACTGAATAGCATGGCCCGCCAAGCTTCGTTGCAGTTTGAACTCTTCGGTGTCGAGCATATTGACCTATTTCCCCAGTATTTTGACAGCATTTTTTGTCTTGGTATTCTTTATCACCATACTGACCCGATCGGCTTACTCCGCAAAATGCGCCAGGCACTCAAACCTGGTGGCACGCTTTGGATTGATTGCCAGGGTATCCCTGGTGAGGAATCGATGGCATTAATTCCGAAAAATCGCTACGCAAATGCACGGGGTATTTGGTTTTTACCGACGCAAAGTGCGCTGGAAACCTGGATTCGACGGGCCGGATTTCACAAGATTGATTGTATTTTCGGTGAGGCTCTGTCACCTTTAGAGCAACGCAGCACAGCTTGGGCGCCAGTTAAAAGTTTAAGCGATTTTCTTGATCCCGGCGATCCCAGTAAAACGATCGAGGGGTATCCAGCGCCTTGGCGCTTTTACTTAAAAGTCTCATAGAGGCGAAGAAAGTGGAATGATTCATGATACCTTCTTTTGCGAGACTCAAGCTTGAGGATCTGCTTCAAGAAAAAATTGTTCACCAAGATCCAGCCAGTGGTGGCAGCATTGCCGTCACTTATTTCATTCAAACCCATAAAAACCATAGTTATTTTCTCAAATGGGATCAAAAAAACAGTGGTATGCTTGATGCCGAAGTGAAAGGCTTAGAGCTGCTACGCAAAAGTGAAAGCTTTCGCATCCCAGAGGTGTTTGCTCACAATAGCACGTTCCTAGTCATGGAAGCCATCCTCCCGCAACGGGCACCAAAAAGCAATTTTTGGGATAGATTCGCCGAAAAATTGGCTAAGTTGCATCAATTTCAGGAAACTTATTGGGGGCTCAAGCACGATAATTTTATTGGTGCCACGCAGCAAACGAATAGCATCTCACATACAAGCTGGAAAGATTTTTTTATTGAACAGCGAATAAAGCCTCAACTTAAATTATTGAAATTGAACGGACTTAATAAAACTCTCATTTTTGATCTGCAACTTGAGATGTTTAAGAGGATTTCCGATTTATTAAGTGAGGTTGACGAAGCACCCAGCTTATTGCATGGCGATCTTTGGTCAGGAAACTATTTGGTCGGTCAAAACAATGAACCGATCGTCATTGATCCGGCCCCTTACTTTGGCCATCGGGAAGCTGAGTTTTCGATCATGAAGTTATTCGGTGGTTTTCCAGAAGCATTTTACACTCGTTACCATGAAATTTATCCTTTTGCTGCTGGCGCAGAACAAAGGATTCAAATTTACACCTTATACCACCTGCTTAATCACGCCAATCTCTTCGGGGCGAGTTATTTGCAACAAAGTGAACGCCTGGTAAAAAAAATCATCGGTCCATGAATTTAAGAAGAACCGCCAAGCCTGCATCTTCCCTTTGCGATGATGACGAGTGCTGGCGATTCCGTTTGTTGGTTTCAGAAGGTATAACCTGCACCGAAGGTCATATAAAAATCCTCTTGCCCTGATAGCGCATTGATCTGCTCATCGGTTTCCAAAAGCCAATTGGCAGAGGCACTTAGAATCGCGTAATTGGCAGCAAGACTGATGAGACCGTAACTTAGACCTTCGTCACCTTCCTCTGGCCGGACATATCCCATCGCCCCACCTAAATTGACGGACACCGCATTCATTTCCAAGATATCCTGACTCAGATCAAACTGTAAATACTGACTATTTTCAACGCCACCGGCGACTCCAAAGAAGGCCGTTAAAGTCGGATTCAAGATCGTATCGAGACCGATTGCCAATTCGATTTCCCGGTCGTTATCGATGTCATCTTCGGGGTAAATATATTCGATCGCACCGACAACGAAGTTGGCTAAACCTACGGGAATGGTATAGCGAAAGTAAAGATCCACCTCCTGCTCCAGCTCTTCCCGCTCACGTTCTATAGGAAAGTTGCCCCATGCACCTAATTCCGCCTGCTCGCCCACCATCAATGATGCAGCAGGTTGAATAGTGGCTCGGCGATTTACGGTTTGACCACGAAAAATGTAAGACGATGCGTAATCAACGTTTACACTCGTACTGATCATGGGCTTCGCCTCCAAGGTCGTCGTCATCGTCTGGGCATGAGCGGCACCCCAGCAAATGCTCACACTGGAGCCAATGATCAATGCCTGCCATACATGTGTTAAACTTAATCCAGCCATAGTTTTCATCCTAATCGAAATGGTTACAAAGCTGGGCCAACGATAGAAAGCTGACAGTTGAAAGTCAAAGATGCCAGGCATCTGCGTGAAATTATTTTCTATCGAAAAGGTAGAGTTATAGCAGCCGATCCTGCATTCAGGTGAGTTTTTACGGAATGACGAGGAACTTAAGTGGTGAGTTGATGCGAAAAAGGGGCCTCAACCCCCTTTTCGCAAAATTCGCAGCGAGGAATCAGTTAACGCGTCGAAAAATCAACACGTCGATTCTGCGAATAGGCAGCTTCATCCTGCCCAAAACTTCGTGACCTCTCTTCGCCATAAGAAATGGTCGATAATTGCTCCTCACCGACCCCGAGGGTCATCAGATAATTTTTTACCGAGTAGGCGCGCCGCTCGCCTAAAGCCAAATTATATTCGACCGAGCCACGCTCATCACAATGGCCTTCGATCATCACACTTTGACCACTGTTTTTTAAATGATCAGCAAGCTGCTGCAGCTGAAATTGTTGGTCATCTTTTACCCGGTCATCATCGTAGTCGAAATACAAAGTGCTAGCGCTTAAATCAAAGGAACTTACTTCACTTTCGCTAGCCGTCGGATCGCTAAGTCCATCGCCTAGAAGATCATCGCTGTTTGATTCGGGTAAAGCCGATTCACTAAATTCTTCGCTGGGTTGAATGATTTCTTCGGGGCTGTTTTCATCAGAGCTACAGGCTGTAGCAACGTAGACTAAACTAAGGGCAAGACAGGACTTCAAAATTTTCTTCTGACAATTCAAGATCATCTACCACTCCTACAAGACAATTATTCAGACAAAGAGAGCAACCGGATTTCAACAGACTCTTATGCCTCATTGCCACAAGCGTCATATCGACTCACTCCTTTTACAAGCTTCGTTTCAACAAATCAAGAAGATTTCATGCAAAAATTTACATCCGTATTTTTAATAACTTAACAAACTGAGGCCATCAGCTTTCTCAGGATGGATGGGCCATGAATTCCATCACTTAGTCTGGTAAAATTGATTGCAGACAATTCATTAAAGTCATTTCGGAGGCGAGCGAGCATGTATAAATGGATCCTGGTATTGGCTGGCATCCTGCTCAGTCTGTTTTTGCTGAACGTCTTTTCTTTTCAAATCGCCTTTCTTATGATGACACCCTATCGCAGCTTTGACTCCTTGCCGCAACCACCAGCTCCAGATTATCGGGATCTTGACAATTGGGCAGCTATACCCGAAAAAAACGAGCTTCCGCCAAAACCCGAGGCAGATAAACCAGCTGTTTTCTACTTGCAACCGACCAGTTTTCGTAGTCCATTTGCTTGGAATGAAAGCATTGTGCATCCAGAATCAACCGATCGCTTCGCATGGATCAGGCAAACACAACTGAGTATTTTTGAAGACTGTTGCGAGCTCTACGCTCCGTATTACCGACAGGCGACCTTAGCTTCCTATTGGAGCAAAGAAAAAGGCGGCGATCAGGCGCGCATGCTCGCCTACCAAGATGTTCAACAAGCCTTCGCCTACTTCCGCGATAGCTTGCGTCCGGGTCAGGCCTTTATACTAGCCGGCCACTCACAAGGCACCGACCATGGTATTCGCTTAATTCGTGAAGAAATTTACGGAACCCCTTTGATGGAACAACTCGTGGCTGCCTATTTGATCGGTTTTCTCCTGCCCAAAGCGGAGCTGAAGGCCGAGTTGCCTGAGTTGACCAGTTGCCAGCACGCGCATGACACGGGCTGTCTCATTGGCTTTTCCGTCTTTCGTCAAGGCACCGACAACTCAGACTTTACCAGTAGGAGTGAATGGTTTAGCAATGGCGCCTATCGCCCGAGCAATTCGCAGGAATTTTTGTGCATCAACCCCTTGACTTGGCGCGAAAATGAAGAGCTGGCAGGCTCTGAACTCCATCTTGGAGCATTACTCGACAAAGAGGATGCTCCAGCTACCAGCGCCGTCTGTCGCCAGCATGTTGTCTATGTGGATGATCTTGATGAGTACCTAGAATGGAATTTGAACGGTAACTACCATGTCTATGACTATGGTATTTTTTATGAGAATATCAAACAAAACGTCAGTGAGCGGATTGCAGCTTTTCGCCGAAAACAATCCGAAAAAACAGATCGTCAGTGAAGAGAGCTTACAAAAATTGATCTTCAATCAAGTTCTTGGCAAAGGCTGCCGTTCCTTCGACGGTCTCAAAATTCAATATACCACCGATATAAAAGGTACGATTTTTGCCTTGTAAGGCGGCAAGGCGCGGGTAAAATCCTGCTCTTAAATCGTCGTTTAAAACGTGTGGAAAATAAGTCCATTGCCATCGATCAATCACCTGATGAATCGCCCCGCCGAGTGCGGCAAAGTCGTGATTCAAATAGCTGAACAAATCATCCTCATTTGCTTGCCAGGGAAATAGCTGACCTGTCGTCCAGATCATCGGTGCAGCCTGCCGATTGATCAGAGCAGTCATATGGCCGATGGATTCTTTTCTGCCATATTCATCCAAAAATATCATTGTTCCCGGATTCTCCGTTAATTCTGCTGCGACGAGGTGAATATAGTAATTGTAATTCTTAACCATAGAAAACAACTGAGATTCTTCCATATTAACGTCCAAATACTGACGTGCTGCCTGCAAGTCAGTAGCAATGATCACATAATCAAATTCATCGATCACCCCATTTGCCGTTACCTCAATCACAGTATGATCCAACTTCGTGAGGCGTCTGACCTGAGTCACTTCACTTTGCAAGCGGACATCGCGAAGACTTTCTCCAAGTCGCACAAACAATTCTTGAAACCCTTCGGGGGCCCGTCGCAAACTATTTTCTGATTGCCCCGACCAGGGCAGGAAACTTTTCAGGACATCACCTAAACTAAGATCTAACGATTCAAGCATCAACTTTAAGACATACAGTGCGGGGGTGTCTTCGTAATACCCATAGCCACAACCGATCCAAAATGGGCGAAAAATTTGTGCAAAAACTTCAATCTGATACTTGGCAATAAACTCTTCAAAAGGCAAAAACAGGTCAGGATGATCAAGTTGAAAGAAACCACCGACTTCTGAGAGTGCAGCAAATTTTTTTTGCACACGCAACCAATGGTAGTAACCTGTCGTCAATTCCCAGATATTAAAGACCTTCAACGGGTAAGTGGCCAATGCGAATTTCTGACCATCAGCAAGGCGCACTTGGAATACTGCCTCTTCAATTTGAAATTCCACTCCAAATTTTGTTGCCAACTCATCCACAACTTCATAAGAACTACCAGCCCAAAACGCTCCCACTTCATAGACCATACCGTCTAACTGAAACGAATGAACCTTGCCACCCAACTGGTCTTCCTTCTCAAAGACTGTCACTTGAGAAAATCCCGCTTTTTCCAATGTGTAAGCTGCTGTAAGACCAGCAGCTCCACCACCAATAATCGCAATTCTCGCCTGACGATCGACGCTCGCCCCAAGGAAAGTAGAGGAGCTTAACAAGAGTGCAAATAGGCAATAATATATTCGACTGCGCAAATACATTTCCCCACCTCCATGTTGAAACAACTCGCGTTGCTTTCATCATAACGAATTGAGAAAAGATTGCCTATATTTTCAGCCTATGTACCAAAATTATTCTGCGTCAAACCCAGGCCCTGGTTCCAAATTTGACATTGACCTGCAAAGCGCCGGGCATCACCTTCCAAACTATAATCAAGTTCCACAATATACTCACGAATTGCCAAGTCTTTCATAGCATAGCAAAAATCTTCCTTACAGTTGAGGGCCGTGTCATAGGCCAAGACCGCTGACTCTGACGTTCCCTTACAAGCTTCATAATTCAAGGCGTCAAAGTCATGCTCTCTACCGATAGCATGCAAGGCTTCATGCAAGGCCGTCACGGTTATCAGCATGATGACTAGGGGCGAGTTTTGCTGAGCCAATGCTTCAGCACTCATCCCGGCGGATTCACACCAATACATTTCATCAGTATCAAGAGAAGTCACATATGCAAGGACTCCTGGTTCGCTGCAAGCTTCGCCTACTGTCCCTTCGTAAATAATTCGCGCAATCGCGTTTTCAAAAAACTCATTATAAGAAGCTGGGCTTGCACCAAGCCAAAAATCAAAAGCCCGCTCTAATGAGTCAATTTGCGCCGAATTGAAAGTTGAAACATCTAAAGTCTGCAGACGGATGGGATTTCGTTCCGATTCAGGGATGATCGCTGCTGCGCCTTGGGGATTACTGATATCGATGGTGTCCAAATTCAACTCTCCTAAGCGCAAGGACAAGGGGATGGTGTTTTGTGGATCAAGTTGATTGACAATCTCAGCAGTCCAGGCACAAGCGCCGGCTTTGTCTTCAAGCTCGATAGCATCATAAGTAGCACAGCTTAAATCCATGGCGAGACTCTTCACCTCCTGTCTTGTTTTCACATCCTGACAAGCTTCCAAGCTGCGGCCGCCACTACTTGACAGGCGAACTTGGTTAATTTGTAAATCGCTCGGCCCAGAGATGCGGTATTCAAATGAATGCTGCTCCTCAGGGTTGCCAAGTTTTAGTTCGCCACCCAGGCTATGATAGCGACAAGCTGTCGAGCCAGCGACATTTTCATCTTGTACGCTCAGGTTTTTTCGATTCAGTGCTGGGATTTCAGGCTTAATCTCTAAATCTTGTGTAACGGAAATTTTCTGCCATTGGCTGTCTTGAATCAAGATCGTTCCGCTGAGTGACGGATCAATCAGAGTAATCAGCTCTTGTCTGGCCAAATCCAGCTCTTGTGTCCCTAAGTGTTCTGTATTTTCTTTTGGCAAGGGATCCAAAATAATGTCTGTCGTAAAAGTTCCAGCTGTATGGGTCATTTTCAGGCTTAAAACACACTGGATCGAATCCACTCCGTCCAACAAGAGCTGAGTCAAGGCCTGCTTGTCTGCTGTCGCATAATAGGAACGCCAAAATAGAAATAATGGCTCACCCATACGGTAAGTTAATCGATCCTCGATCTGCCCGTCAGCTTCAAGACTTAGCCCCATATCACGGCAAACCGCCTCTAAATGGGCTTGAAACTGATCCAGATTCTTTTGTTCACTGGTACGCAGGAGGACAACTCTTTCCCATTCAATACCAAGCTCATCTCCATCTTTGATATTGGCGATAGCCGGATACAAACGAAAGGGCATGCGCCCGAAGGTATACTGATAGGCGTCGCTTGCGTCGTCATTCGCCAGAAATTCGATACCAATATCTGCCGCTGTCCTTCCCAGACTTTTCTCACCACCACCGCGCCTCAGCTGTGGTGCCTGACTGCAGGCCATCAGTCCCATTATGGATATCAAAAATAAAGCACCGAGTCGTTTCATGGTTTTACCCTTCTTTTTGCCATCTTTGTTTGATACGTAAGCGTAATTGATCACCTTGATCCAGGCGAGTCCATGCCTTCAAAATTGCGTTGTGATCGACCTCCTGCAACATGAGCAAAGCCTCTTCCCGATGAACATCCGAAAAATCAATAGTCGCCTGATTCAGGACAACTTGGAATAAAAGCTCATGCGCTTGCTGACTGGTACGCGACAGCTCACCAAGTGCTTTTATCGCCTGCATTTGTTCCACGGCAATCAACCTTGATTCCAAGCTAGGGTGGATCGCCGATCTATGCTTGCCTTCATCAGCAAAGCGAGGCGTTTCACGCAACAAAACGTCAGTCCATAAGGGTAGCAGTTCAGGCTGGTTCAACTTCATCGCTAGTACTAGAACTTGGTCACGTTGATAGGCCGTTTCTGAATTTGATTTTCTATAATGATCCAGCAAAGCTTGGGCGACGACTTGAGGTTTTTCTTTTTTCAACCTAAATACCGTTGCTCTTAGCTGCTGCTTGCGATTTAAATCCGCATGCGCTATCCAGCTTGCAATTTGCTCTACTGGTTCGAATACTTCTTCTTGCATGACGGCATGCCGACTTATCTTTGAGCGCATGCTTCGACCCTGACTCTGCCCGGCATGGACCGGAATCGGTACTACCACAGAAGCTTCATTTTCGATTTCCTCTTTAGAAAAATTTTTGGACTGATCAAGGCGTGCTGCCAACTCGTCACGACTATGCTTCAAGGCAAAAAATCCTGCCACCAATGCCAAAAGCCCTATCACAATTCCGCGAAACTTTTTTCTCATGGCTGAAACCCAAGGTTTGATTGTCAGTTTTTCATACAAAAAATGTCGTTATGGATAGATCTTGCAAAGCAGATGCCACAGCAGGTTTCAGCGCGGATTGGAGCATGAGGCCTTACCGCCAGGACTAAGATAAGAGCCTGATATGAAGAGAAAATCTTGAGAAAAAAATCGTGCAAAAAGCAGCTCTCAAACCATGCTTATCCGATCAACTCAAGAACAAATCTGCAGATCTGTTTTATCGTAAAATCGAGTCATTTTAAGATATTATGGCGCATCGGACGATTTTTTCGGCAAAACTCACCCAGAAATTTCTGACAGACCTGAAACCGTATTTTGCGCACGATGCAGAGCTTTCGAAATCTTCAATAAAACTTACGGAAATTTTTTGCCAAGTTTACCCCAGAATTAAGTTTCCACATGATGATATTCCTCGCTCCATACAGGTTGCGAGGAATCGGTCACTTCAATTATTGAGGCACAGCTATGGATAAGAATGTTCCACTGAATCGTCGTTCATTTTTGGGCAAGTCCGCTGGTGCTCTAGGCGTTTTAAGCCTGGGTCCATCGTTTTTAGCTATGGCTTCATCACGCCCATTTGTAAACTATCGAAGCTTAAAAGAACTCGGCCCATTAGGACGAGCAAACTCCTTTGGCATGCGACTTCCCGAAGGTGTCAGCGGACGGGTCATTGCCGAGGCAGGCAAGAAAGTACCAATTGAATCAGTAAGATCATCCTCATCCATGAAAAAACAAAAAAAGCTTATCCTTGCATTCTTTAATTCGCGCGATATTATGCCGAAATCTAAGGGATTTCCATCACTATTCAAGCATTTCATCAATTTTTACGATAAAGTTCATTGCTATTTATCGCTTTGTTCAGACAGTCAGGTTTCTGCATTGGCATCTGGATTTTGCTAGGAAAATGCGCAAATGAGGGGGAGAACGATGCTTATATTACGGACACTCATGATCATCTTACTATTGCTAGCTGGTCCACGCCCAGCTAGCGCTCAATATGAACCAGAACAGACAGTACAAACACTCCCGGCTTTGATCGATCTCAATTATAGTAATCAACTCCCTTATCTGATCGAATATAGCTTTGTATTAAAACATCGAGCGAAGTATTTTCCTATATCTTTACAAGAGGCCGATCAAGCCTGGACCAAAGCGATGACAAAAACCAGGCAAAATATGGATCGGGCTGATCGTATATCCACCCAGGAACTGTCTGAAAATTATCAACAGCTTTATGATTTATATCAATTTTATGGAAAAGTTCCTTGGAATATACAGGTCGAAGCTAAAATCCAAGATATGCGTCCTCTTATTTATAAACTAGGCGAATGGGTCTATCTCAAAGAAAATGATGAAACAAAAAGAAAAGCTATTCGTGCATCATATCTTCCGTTAGGACTGGGACAAAGTCAATTGCACCAAAACGCGATAAGTGAGCTAATAAAATTCAAGGACCAGGCACCCGAAATCTATCAGGCGTCCTTCAAATTGCTCGTCTATTACCAATTAAGCTCAGCGGAAACGACCTTAGCAGCAGCTCAAAAATCACTGACCGACAACCCGACGAAGTTTGCCAGTTATGAATCTACGCTAATTCAGCTGATTCAATCACGGTTACAAGCTGGAATATATGGCCAACATTGGAACGGTAAGGCCGACAATAATGTCTACGATACTCTTCTAGGCTTAAGCCAATCAGTCAAAAACAGTCGTTATGAAGGTATTCGCCACAGAATTGAGGCAACAATATTAGATACGTGGGTCATGATTACGCCAAATGTCGATTGGCGGAAGGTTCCTATCGTCGAAGTCATGCAGCGGGATCATGATCTTTCACCAGGTTTACGGGAAAGAATTGTGCTCGAATATATTCCAGAGGGTCAACTACAGTATGCCTTAGATTTTTATCGTGTCATTGCCAAGCAATTCGTAGGACAAAAAAATTTACCCGATATCGATCAGCGTCGTCTAGAATTAACAAAGACTTTTGCAGAGCAAAAGCAACAATATGAAATATTGAATCAATTATATGTCGAGCTTCTTAAGAAGTATTCCCATTCAGAAAGCCAATTGGATGCAAAATTGAAAAAAGCATTCTTTCATTATCTATTTCGCGATTTCGAAGGCACTGTAAAAGACTTACTTAAAAATAGTCAGCCAGAAATGACAACGACTATTTCAAACCAAGCTGCCTTGAATTTTGCCAAAAACTTTTTGCAATATTTCTCCAAGCAGAGGACCGCCGTTGTTTCGGTAAAAGAAGAGCTTGCTAGTTTCTATGAAGATAAAATGCAGCAACCAGCTGAAGCAGCACAAATTTATATCGATCTCGCCAAGGAAGCTACCGATAAATATCTCGCACCCGCCATCAGTTCACAGATGAAAGCAGCTCGCTGGAACTCTCGTCCTGTATGGACCCAAATCAAGCAAGAATACATTAAAGAGCGTCAATTGCTATTACAACTATTAGAACAATACAGCGATCATAGCCAAAAGAAAAAACTGGCCGTTGATTGGCATTTACTCGCTCATCAAGGACTCCTCTATCGTCACCTTGGCGACGCCGATCAAGCGAGCAAAATTTGGCGTTCCAAACTTGAGCAGGCCAAAACAGGTGATGATAGTCACGGTGCATTTGGAATATTGCTAGCGGAATCTTTTCAAAGTCAGAATTGGCAACAGATTATCGAAGTTTATGAAATCGCCGAAAAAGCATCGATTGCTCCCAGTTATAATGAGCAACCGATGAATAGCGTTGCCATGTATCAACAAGCTCTCCTGAAACGAGGTCAAGCTTATCAGGAAGCTAAAAATTTTGAAGCAGCCTTGATAGACTTTGAAACCTTTGCCGCACGATTTAAGAATGATAAACGTCGACCCATAGCATTATATTTTACCGCCGTACTGCATCGCCAACTTAAGCAGTTGCAGCGCTCTTTTGCAGCTGTTAAAACGATGATGCAAGATAGTCCTGAACTCCCCCTCACAAAACGAGCGATGCTAGAGGCTGCGCAATGGGCTCAGGCAAGTGGTGGTTCAGATTTAAAGCATGCCGCATTCTTTTATCAGCGCTACATCGAGGATTTCTCCAGTGATGCCCGCATGCCAGCTGCTCGCTTTCAACTCGCTCATGTCCTAGCTGCTATGGAGATGGGCAGTGAATCCGCACAATTATTCCGTCGCCACAGTCAGGACGCAAGAATGAATAAACAGGAGCGGGTGCGGGCAGCATTAAATTATATTCAATTGGAAGCTCAAACAGGAAACTTAGGTCAAGCCCTGGCTGAATCAGAACCGATTCTACGAATAGCCGACGCAAGTCAGAAAAATGACTATGTTTCCGCTCATGTCATATTAGCCAAGATAGTCACTGAAAAACAACAGGCTCAAGCTATGGCGGAAGAGGAGAAAATTCTGCTTCCTTATGCCAAAAATCGTAAGGATGTCGCCGAAGCGGTTGGCATGCTGCGCTTCTACCGCGCAGAAAGCCTGGATCTGGAAGTGCCTTTTATTGCCAGCATTGTCCCCGTGATTCAGTATCGTAGCACGATCGAAGGTATTTACCGCAAATATCATGAAATCAGCAAGATCTATGACATCGTTTGTCAGCCAGCGGAAAATTCTTTTTGCCATCAAGCCTATGCAAGAAACAAACAGCTTGCCCAGGATGCAATGGATTCCATAGGTAGTTTGATGATCGACAGCCAAGCAGATCCGAAGCAAGTATCACATTTGCAAGAACTGCAAAAAGCACATATTGAAAAACTAAAAGAGTTTTTTACCTATTATCACAACATGGCAGAAAAGTTTGAACGTTATGAAGCACCAGAAGTTACAGCAGGAATCGTGGCTGCTCATTAATCATAAACTTGGATATCAAGCAGACAATGCCGCGTCTTTCATTGCATGATATTCAGGCAGCACTAGTACAAAGCGTGTACCCTGGCCAAGGTCGGTTTGAATACGAATTTCTCCACCCAAATCCAAGACACACTGTTTGATTGCTGACATGCCAACACCACGTCCGGATATGGCCGTCGCTTTCGGACGAGTTGAAAAACCTGGTTGAAAAATTAATTGCAAAATCTCTTCTTCACTTAGTTTGTTTTTTTGATCTTCAGTGATCAAACCCTTGTTCCATGCATGCAGTAATATTTTTTGTGCATCTATCCCCTGCCCATCGTCACTCAGTTGCAAATAGATCTGCTCATACTCGCGCCAAACCTTGATATGAATCAAACCACATCCTGGCTTTTCCCCTCTTTCTTCTGGATATTCGATTCCATGGTCAATACTATTACGAATCAAATGTATGAGGTTGTGTATGACTGTTTCCAAGCGATCAGGATCAATTAAGAGACTCCCACCTTCCAAGCGCAAATCGACTTCCTTGCCCAGCTGGCTGCCAATACGTTTCACGCTTTCATGCAGGGAACTCACCAGGCTATCAAAACGTACCATTTTTCGATCGTCCAGCCACTGTTGGCAAACATTCATTAATTCGCGGCTGGCACCCTGCTCCTCTAATGCATGAAAAAGTTGTTCAAATTGAGCTTCACTGATGGCATAGCTTTTATGATGAACCATACCCGGATCAATCTGCAGAACATCACGATTTTGCTCCAAAAACTGATGAATCTGCTGATCAAGATCTTCCAAATCCGCTATCGTTATATTTTCTTTATCTTCTAACGCATGGATCCAAGTTGCCAAATCTTCCAAGCCAAAACTTGCAAAGTTACCTTTGAGGGTATGCAACATCCACGGAATTTCATCCTGCTTGTTTTTAATCACTGACACGCGCATTTTGCTTATATCAAGCAAGGCTTCACGGATCACTGTTGCAAAATTTTTCCGTTCCTTAACAATTTTCAACAATATCTTGCTTAGATTCGCTTGTTCTTCTACCTGTGCGAGGTGAGTCACATCATTGAGGGTAATCAACAATGCCTGAACTCTCTTTTGTCGATCTCTTACAACTGCTGCCTGTATCATGATCTGTCGACCTATAACCGGAAGGCGTTTTTGAATCTGGCTTAATGTGACAATTTCCGGTAATCGATCATCAAATGCCTGCTTCATCGCTAGCTGCAGGTGCTCTTTTTGCCTTTTCCCCAGATCAAAAAGATCGAGAAAATCCTGGCCTTCCTGCAAATCCTGAGCGAATATGTCAAGACATGATTGCGTAAACCCTTTTTTAATTTTGATCTCAGCATCGACCAGGAGAAAACCTGATTTGACATTGTCCAAGATCACTTGAATCGTCTCAGTCCTTTCCTGGACGATCTGCTCCAGACCGTCATTCAGATGACGAATTTCATGCTCCGCCTCTTCCAAACGGGCAAATGCGCGGGAAAAACGTTTTGATAGAATGATCGACTGCAATAAGGTAAAGCAAAAAAGGCCTACATGATTCAAGGTTGGTGTTTCCAAAACACCATGGTGCTTTAAAATGTCGTTTAGCGTTCCGCCGACAATAGCAAGAAATCCTGTTAAAAAAAGTATGGAACCGTTTCGTCTGTGATAGACAGCTTTTCCGAGGCAATAAATATAGTATGCGGAAAACGTCAAAATAGTGATTTGAAATGCTACAAGGATCTGAATATAGACTATCATCGGCGTTAAGATTATTAAACCCGAATAAAAAAGACAGGCAGCCAAAACAACTCTAGATACCCGATAAGGAATATCTTTTGGGTATAACATATAAACATAATGCGTCATGACCGCACTAGGAAGACTGAAGCCTAAAAATTCCAGGCGAAAAATGAGCGGAGTATATGGATTTTCAAAGATCTGATAAATCAATAAGCCATCCGAACGAACGACCGCTCGAATTGCGACCATAATGCAAAACAAGCCAAACCATAGGGGAGCATAGCGATCGCGTCGAAGAAGAAAGAGTGCTAGATGATAGAACCCCATAATCAGAATTGCACCAATCGCAAAGGAATCACGGACCATAGCGCTGCGTTTTTCAGCATGGATATCCCTTGAATATCCAAGCTGCATACCGATTGTGGAACCTAGTTCAATATTAGAGAAACTTGACACCTGCACGTGTATGTCAAAGGCAAAATTGTCCAAGTCTAAATCTATCAAGAGTGGCCGAATACGATGAACTTCCTCTTCAGAGTTAACAGCCACTTGTCCAATTTCTGCATGCAATTCACCGTTAATCCACACCTTCGCAGCTGAGCGAAGTTCAGGGATAAAAAGGGAGTAATTGCCGCCTTGCTCTGGCAGGTAGACTTTCGTGCGAAATGTTGCATACTTGCCTTTGCTAGGATCGTCTGGAAATTTTTCTTTGAGCGAGTCAGGAATGATGTTAACAAAGGCACGTACTTCATCAGCTTTATGCTTATCAAGTTCTTCAGGATCTAATAACTTACCCCAATAGACCTGCCATTGATCACCTAAAATTACTGGACCATCTTTAGCAAATGAGTGCCGCCGCAGGTCAAACTCACCTGGCGAATTGGCGAAGACCTGTGCATCAAAGCCGAAAAGCACCATCAGGAAGGTGAAAAATATTTTTCTGCAAAATGAAAACATATCCTTTACCCTAGCTTGCATTCTGAAGACTATTTTTAACGGTTTTAGGATTCTCCGGTAATTGAATGAGAAAGCATGTGCCCTGACCTAGTTCACTCTTTACCTTCAATACGCCACCATGCTGTTCGACTGCCTCTTTCATCGCCGTCATTCCCATACCGCGCCCCGAAATGTCGGTCAGTTTTTCTGCAGTCGAAAAGTGGGGGTGGAATATGAGCTGATTTAAGTCCTCGTCGGAACTGGTTTGCACTTGCTCTGCTGACATTATTCCAAGTTCTATCGCTTTTTGGGCAATGATTTGCGTATCAAGACCACGTCCGTCGTCTTCAACCAGAATCCGCAAGCTGTCTTCATTGCGACTAAAACTCAGACTTATTCGTGCTTTTTCTCGCTTTTCGCGGCGATCTTCGGGGTATTCGATTCCATGATCGACTGCATTGCGGATTAAATGAATTAAATTACGAAAAACAGGTGCAAATTCCGGATTCACCTTCAAGCTTTCACCTTGCATCACAAATTCGACCTCTTTGCCAAGTTTTTCACTTAATGACGACACAATTGAAGCCAGGGGGTCAAGGTAGGACTGGATCGGTTTTTGTGACAGCGCATCAATTTTTTGCAGAATTTGCTGAGCAACAGGCTCAGAAACCAATTGTCGGATATGCTCTTTCAGGGCAATAATGTCTTCTTCTTCAAAGCGATAAGAGCGACCTGCCTGCGTCACAAAATGCAGGAGATCACGATTATCAAGCATAATCGTTTGCAGAGCATCCTTGATGCTCACGACATCACTTGCTGTAATTTTACTTCGCGATTCGATCTGATGAATCTTTTTGGCAACTTCTTGTATACCAAATGCTGACAAATTTCCTTTGATCGTATGGAGAAGTGTACGCAACTTAATCTCATCGCCGGAATGTGCAGCTTTTTCCGCCTGCATCATTTCCAGATAGAAGTCTTCCAGAAAAAGTGCAAATGATTCCCATTCCTTCAAGATATTTAATAACATCTCATTATATTGAACTTTTTCTTCCGCCTTGCGTAGATTAGTGACATCATTAATGGTAAACAATATCGCTTTAATATCCTTCTTGCCAGGCTGACGAATTTCAGCGCCGGACAGGCTTAAAGTTCGTTGATTCATTTCCAGGCGACTAGGCAGTTGGGCGAGACTAACGACTGTCGGCATTCTTTCGTCAAAGACCTGGTTCATAGCCGTTTCGAAGTGATCTTTCATAGCTTCCTTGATATCAAAGACATCGACCAACTTCTGCCCGACCTCGATAGGCTTTTGCAATATCTCATGACACGACTGGGTGAAGCCTGGTAGGATTTTGCCATCGCGATCGACGGCCAAAAACCCTGATTTTACATTTTTCAGGATCGTTGTGATTTCTTCAGTTCGTTCTGCAACCTTTTTTTCCAAGCCCTCGTTCAAGCTGCGAACTTCAATTTCCGCGTGTTCAGCCCGATCGTATTCACGATCAAAGCGCAATGCCAAAATCATGGATTGAAAAAGAATGAAACCAAAAACACCGAAATGTGACGATTGGCTTGAGTCAATAAAGCCAATCGCATCCATAAGATCGTTTAAAGCACTGGCAAAAAAAATGGCGTAGCCTATTAAAAATAATTTGGCGCCTTCGCGCTTACGAAAAGCAGCAAAAACCAGAGACGTCAATAAACTAAAGCCTGTCACTAAAGTAACTAATTGGTAAAATGGTAAGAGCTTGGGATAGAACAAGGCATCGGTCACAAGAATCAAAATGCTCCAGATCAAGGTAGATCCACTTAGTGCCCATGCAAGATAGCGATTGACCTCTTTGGGATAGAGTTTATAGGTCAGCATAACGATTGCAGCAATTCCGATGGAAATGCCCCAATATTCCAATTTATACTGCCATTCGAAATTGAAGTTGGGGATCATAAACGTCAGCAGTTCTCCTTGCCCCATAACCAACGATCGCATGCCAAGTGCCAGGCAAAAAACACCGTAATATAGGGGCGGAATCCGTGATCGCCGCACCCACCACAAGTAAAAATGATAAAACACCATAATGGCGATCGCTCCGAATATGAAGCCATCGAGGATAAAATCCTTCGCTAAACTATGAAACAGCTTATCAGATTGGGCAATCTTGATCGGTGCGCTCGTATTGATGAAGTAATTGGAGAAATTGGACATTTGGATGGTAACAGTATTTTCGACCTGCGCAGGTTGAAACGTATAGAAGAATTTTTGCTGATGGGCGACTTCACTCGTTTGATCTTTGCCAATTTTACCAATTTCGGCGACTTTTTTTCCATTAACCCAAATCACACCGGCTGAGGCAATTTCCGTAAAACGAATCGTCAGCGGTACGCCTGGTTCTAAGAGTAGCTTGGAATGATAGGTAGCATAGCCATTATGCTCTAATTTAAGCTCACCAAAGGAAACTGTGCTCCATTGTTGAGTTGGATTCCAAAAACCGGTGAACTCACCCTTTCCATCCTGAATATCTTGCGGACTTAAAATCTGCTGCCAGTAAAACTCCCAGTCACCGTCTACAGAAACAGGCTCTTGTTTCGACCAATCGGTTGCTCTTAAGTCACAGACTCCTTCTATATTACATGCAAGCGTTGGCTTGGCTGATAGAAGGCAGCTTATTGCAACGGCAAGCCATCCCATAGTTTTCGACCGCATCATGACCAACATGTCGTTTTACTCCTTTAGTCCAATGATGACTTCGGTAAGATTCATATGAGACTGAGGAGTTTTTTCTTAAAGACCGGCAATTAACAATCTAACCAACTAATATTTATAGATTAATCAGAAAAAATGATATTATGTCGGCGGTTTTTCACGGCCCATTTTCCGGTAAAAAATCACACTGCTTAGGCAATGATCACAATCGATTAGAGCTGAAGATATAAAGGTGCGAGTCCCGTTTTAAAAAGAACAGGACTCGCCACATTAAGGGGATCTTCACTATTATAGGGGCAATGATGGTTCACATCATGCGCACGAGGGTGGAAGATAATGTCGTGACATGAAGGGATATTGCCACGCCGCTCGCAAATGAAAATAAAGAAAGGATAAATTTTTGCCTAGTTTGGATCCTAAGACTTTGTTTGGGGCACCCGAAACGATCACAAGGATCAAAATGCTCTATTTTACGTAACAGAATGGAAAAGCTATGCTGCAAACTTTTCTTAAAGAAGCCAATCGTGTGGTGATTGGCAAGGAAAAGCAGTTTAAATTGGCAATATCGTGCTTGCTTGCTGGTGGCCATCTCCTTTTAGAGGACGAGCCGGGAATGGGCAAGACGACCTTTGCCAAGACTTTGGCAAAGCTGTTAGGACTAGACTTCAGCCGCATCCAGTTCACCTCAGATTTGCTGCCGGCAGATATCATCGGCGTCTCTGTATATGATCGAGAAAGCCAGAAATTCGTATTCCATCCTGGGCCCATTTTTAGTCAAATCGTCATGGGCGATGAATTGAATCGCGCCTCCCCTAAAACCCAAAGCGCTTTTTTGCAGGCCATGGAAGAGCAGGCTGTGAATGTTGATGGGAAATCGATGGCTTTAAGCTCACCATTCTTTTTTATCGCCACACAAAATCCCAGGCGCAGTATTGGAACCTTCCCCTTGCCTGAGTCTCAGCTAGATCGCTTTCTCATGAAGCTGGAACTTGGCTATCCAAGTCGCGAGGCCGAAACCAGCATTCTCATGAATGGCAACCCTGCCGCAGCATTAGCTGACTTAAATGCTCTTCTAAGTACTGAAGAGATCATTGCCAGACAGGGCGAAGTCAAACAAATCCACTGTGCGGAAAAAATCGTCCACTACATAATTGATATCGCAACCGAGAGTCGTAAGCTCAATCATGGCCTGTCACCACGCGCTTCATTGGGCTTAATGCATGCGGCCAAAGCTTATGCCTGGCTTGATGAGCGGGACTTTATTGCTCCGGAAGACGTGCAGGCTGTGGCTTTAGCTGTGATGAGTCATCGACTCGTCAGTGGCGAGGAAATTCGCCCGCAAATCGGTCAGGAGAGAGCGCGGGAAATCTTGGAAACGGTTCCGGTCCCATGAAGTTTGGCTCATGGAAAGCAAAGCAAAGCCCTTACATAATCCCAAGCTATTCCGGGGTTTTCTATTTACTCTTCATCGTTATGGTCTTTGCCCTCGGATATATTCGCGACAGCATTCCTTTTCATACGGTAGGCTTAACGATGATTGTGTTTGGCTTGGTTGCGATGATTCAAAGCAATCAGAATATGACGGAACTCGATGCGACTATCGTCGATGTTGAATTCGGCGAAGAAGAGCAACAATCACCCATTCATGTAAAAATTCATATCCGCAACCTAAGGGATGATCAGCGATATAATTTATTTCTCCAGCTCGATCGTGGATTTGTGCAGAGCTCACTTCCTCTCATCGATGTCCTGACAAAGACCGCCACTTGTCGCTTAGCTATCGGCTGCCCAAAACGCGGTGTTTATCCAATAGAGAAATTTAAAATCGCCAGTCGTGGTGTTTACGGCTTATTTTATGTTTGGCGCTGGTTAGCCAGCGATGCTCGATTGCTTGTCTATCCCAAAGCTGAAGGCTCATTACCCCTTCCCCTGCCGCCTGCAGGCCAATCTGCCCGTCGAGCCTTGCAAGAAGATTTTATGGGCCATCGTCCCTATGCTCCCGGTGCCTCCTTGCGACAAGTCGATTGGAAAGCATATGCTCGCGGCCAGGAACTTTTACTGAAAGAATTTCATGATGGTGGAGACGGCGACCTGTACCTTGATCTTGCTGATATTCCCCTGGAAAGACTGGAAGCTCGCTTGCGTCAAGCCAGTGCATGGGTATTTGCCAGCCATGCAAGGCAGAACGGTTACAGCCTCAAATTAGGACAAGACTATCTCGCCCTCAATCGAGGTTCTGATCACCTCAAGCGCTCCTTGGAACTACTGGCTGCGTATAAGGAGGCATAATGCGCGAAATTCACCCTTTTGCCTTTGCGGTTTATTTCTTTCATCTGGTTCTATTGTTTCCTTCACTGCCTCTATGGCTAGCCGCTATAGCTGCAGTCGCTAGCTTTACCAAAGTCCTGTTTATCAGGCGTGGCGATGCCTATCCGCCTCGTTTTTTAAGCTTTGCCATTGGCTGTATTGTCCTAAGCTTGGCTATGATCGAAGCTCCACGAATCTGGCATCGCGACACTTTTGCCAGCCTCGTCACCATTTCTAGTCTGATGATTTTGTGGGATCGACCAAATCGTCAGCAAATCATGCTGCTACATGGGAGTTTCTTTGCCCTCTTACTCTGTCTGCTGGTGGTACCAAGCAGTAAGCAACCTGCTTTTATCTATTTTCTACTTACCATTCTCATTTTCTTTAGCCTCGTTCTTCATCACTTGCCACCCCAGTCTTTATTTTCTCTCGTACCATTAAGCCGTCATACTCTTAAGCTTGCCTTACCGGTGGCAGCGATTTTACTCCCTGTCTATTTCTATTTCCCCGAGCTACGGCAGGAACGTGGTGATACAGCGATCACCGGCCTATCAAATTACCTGGCACCCGGACGATTAGCTCGCTTAAGCCAATCGCAGCGCTTGGCCTTTCGCGCTAAGTTTGACAGCGAAATCGATATTGCTACTTTACAGAACGCCTACTGGCGGGTAGGCATTTTAGAAGAAAACCTCGGCATGGTCTGGCGGCGTTCGACTGAGGCACAGGAAGAAGCCTTGGTCTTCCGACCGCAAGCTGCTGAGCTGGTTTATCGTATCATTCCCGAATCCAGGCTGCGTGGACACCTGCCCTTGTTAGAGCACACGGTATATGTCAACGCTCACCGTCAAGTGCAAGAAGGTGTGTATTGGCAAGCTGATGCCAGAACTTTTCGCAGTCGCGAATCGATCATCGAGATTGGCGCCTCACCTGCTGATAATTTTCGGCCAAGGCAGCCACCAGCTCCCCCTAATCCGGAATTCGCTCGATCGACACGCGTCGATGCCTTGGTCAAAGAATTATCAGTTCTGCCGCCAGAACAAAAAATTGAGAGCTTAATGGCTTTATTTAGCCAATTCCGTTACACCTTGGAGCCAGGTTTATTGGGAGATGATGATCCCCTCGATCAGTTTCTCTTTGAAACCCGCAGTGGCTTTTGCGAGCATTTTGCCGCGGCCTTTGCCAGCCTGATGCAATTAAGCGGCACCCCAGCCAGAGTCGTCACCGGCTTTACCGGCGGTCGAAAACTCGGTGACTCGGACTTTGTCGTCGTTCTCGACGCCGATGCCCATGCCTGGGCTGAGGTTTGGCTGGAGAGTCAATGGCAGCGCATCGACCCAACGGAGGTCGTTCCTGGTTCGCAAGTGGAACGATCACAACAGCATTTTTTCAGCCTTTTACCGGGGGCCTGGCTCAGCTTCTGGAGCCGCATTGCAGCACATAAGCTCAGCGTCTTCTTGCAAAACATCGAAGTCCTCTGGCTCATCGTCATGGCCATCGGCCCGGTCATGATCCTGGTATTGAGCCTGCGGCTTCTTCGGCGGCGGAAGCTGCCAGCCTGGGAACAAGAGTTTGCTCGTTTATTGCGTCAGCTAAGGCGCAGAGGTTATCACCGGCAGCGGACGGAAACGGTGCATCATTTTTTTATGAGAGTTGCTGAGGATTTTCCCGATATGCGGGGAAAAATCCTGGAGGTGGTAAGGGTCTATAATCGGTCGATGTATGGTCAGCATGCTACTGGCGAGCAGGAATTTAAACGTCTTTTGCAGAACTTGCGACGCCATCTGCATTTGGGTGATTTGACCTAAATACCAAGAAGGCCCGAGTGAAAAACCCGAGCCTTCTTCATTATTCGAGTCAAATTTAGATTGCAAGTAGATTATTCCGCGTCAAAACTTAAGATAGCACCAACTTTCGCTTCGCCAATCTGCTCATTCTCATCAAGTACACCACTTGATACGTCGAGGTCACCGAAGACCACTTGGTTGGTTGAAAAATCCAAACCACTGAAAAGGATCGTGCCTTCACGACCACTTGACGCCAGGTGATACACTTCGAAATTGGTTAAAAGAACTTGTGGCTCTGAACCTTCAACCATTTTGTTCAAGCGATAAACACCTGATTTTTTAGTGACGTAGTAAGCTGCATCGTCGATAAACCAGAATTTCACGGCTTCGGCTGTGTTGTCTGTTAAAGCTGATAAAGTTTTGTTTACTTTGTCGACCTTGGCAACACCGGTGTAGTTTGAGAACATGTTCCAGTAGTCGTTGGCGTTTGAACCGTTGTAGCAGTCGGAGCGGGTTAACTTAACATAATAATTGCCACCTGTTCCGATATCTGTGTAGCCTTGAGCGTCTTTCGTATCACTTCCTACTCCACACAATTCCGCATCGGTCACGTAATCGTAATATGCAATCGAATTATTTGCCTGCCAAACACCGCCGCTGGCGCTACAATCTGTAGTATCGGTTGCAAAGATGGGTGCACCATCTTTTAGACAAATATTACCACCACCACCAACTTCTAAACTACATTTTACAGTTCCTGCCTCAGACTTCACATTCAGGTAACCAATGATATAAATTTCACCTTCTTTGGTTTGATGAATCTTTTGAATCTCGCCACCGCCAAGGAAAGTGTCGCCTGTCGCCTTACAGCGATTTTCGAACTCTGCAAGCCAAGCATTCGTTGGTTGAGAGCTTGTGTTAGTCGCCCAACCATAGCCATCACCATAGGTGTCTCGATCCTTGGCACTGAGTAATTGGAAGTATTCCCAGCTATCACCGCTAGAACAGCCAATCACCGATTCGACCGCGTTTAATATAGGATTTTCAGCATCGATATCGTATAGACTAGCGTCATAGCGGAATAGACAAGCCGTCTGCCAATGGTTATTATTCGAGACTTCCTCGCGAGGGTCGGGACCATAGAAAATGGCGATATCGCCCTCTTCTGTTTGACCTGGCTCAAACTTGAAGCCCCAAAAGCCATCAGAAATTTGTTGCAGACCTGCGTCCGGTGAAATATAGCGGAAGAAACCACCGTTGTTACTATCTTCTGACTGGCCCGTGTAGAATACCCCACCGGATTCGGTGATGAAATAATCCTGGAACCAAATATTCTTGTTAATTTTGATCTCAGTTGTTCCATCCGGGCGACGCATAATCAGCTGCGAGCGACCATCAGCCTGACTCCAACCAGCATAATAAATGTTACCGGCACCATCAAACTGGAAGGCCGACTCCCGGGCTGAATTCCAGTCACCGACATGGTTTTCCCGATCCAAACAAACCAAGTTTTGTGGGCCACCGTTGCCAGCAGCCAATTGGTCGTAGGTACCACCGTCGACATAAAACAGGTTACAGCTATATCCTTCACCACCATTGGGATCATGCATCCAGAATGGGTGATTAAAGTGCAGATAAATCTTACCGTCTGGACCCAAAGCCATAGTTTTGACGGGTGGCATTGTCCATCCACCAGCATTATCCATACTCAAAACATTGGAGACATCACCATTTTCATCAACTTTGAGAAGCTCACCGCTTTCTGATTCCTCACTTTTCTCACCTTCAGTGTCTTGCAAGCGCAGACCAGATCCGGTCTCAATTGCCAGCAAACCAACCGCACGGCTTAAATCCGCTTGAATATTGGTCGGAGCACCCATCATCCCATCGGGACCGTAATGCTCACCATTGTCACCACCATCTTTACCACCATCACCACATGCTGTACCTAAAAGAAGAGCTAAAAATCCCAACGAAACTAATTGTTTCATTGGCTGTTTCACATTTGTGCTCATATCTTTCTTCCTTAAACTGAAATCTTTTTGAGTCACGGTCTCATACAGGCCATAGCTTTGCTTTCGTCGCGTATCGTTTCTTCTTTAACCGCGAATTAAAGCCCTATCATCTTTGGAGCTTGGCCGTGTGAATTAGTTTCCAGAGTTAGTCTGATTGGGAGAGTTTTCAAGTGGCTCTAAGTATTTCAGCTAGTTAGAACAGTGTATTTAAGTTTTCGAAAAATTTGAGCCCGCCAGAACATTCTGGTATAGTCCCTAGCTTCTGCTATTGCTGTGTCGGAGGAGCAAAGATTTCAATGAAGTATATTTATCAACTGAGTTTTTCTCTGATTTATCTCCTGGCATCTTGTCATTCCAATATTAATGATCGCATAGCAGAAACCGCCCGCCACTGCCAGGTTCCGGCGGTAAGGCTAGAAGATAAAACATTTCAATATCTTAAATTCACGATCGAAGGCCAATCCAGTCGTCCCGACGAGTGGCAAACGTTAAATCAAAGCTGGCTAACTGCAGCGGGTGAGCAAAAAACCCTTGATCTTACCCCGGGTGGCTGCTTGCAAATTCCCGCAAACGAAGCGGGATTATTGAGCTTAAGCCTCAAAGATCAGTACTTTGCACAAATATCTTTAGCATCAGGTTTTTCAGAGGAGTTGATCAGCTTAGATTTACGACCTGTAGCTTCAAGCAGCTTAAGCTGGACTTGCCCCACTGAAGGATATTTTGTCCAGGATCACTTAGATTTAGACTATGAGCTCGACAGTAGCTTCGACCTTCGCAGTTCACTGTTTACCATTGAATATATCAACAGTAAAAACTCCGAACTCACCCATAGCATCGAGGTCAAACCAATCGGCATGCATTTGACCTCGTCAGGCAGCCTAAGTTTACCATTCGATCAGGAAGGCAGTTATTTTCTAAAAGTCAAGATTGCCGGCTTTCTTGCCAAACGCTTTCAAGGCCCCAGCGAAAGCTGTCTAGTGCGTGTGTTGCGCTCGAAGCCAAGCCTCGAAATTCATCACCCCCGCTTGCAGTCGGGACAAATCATTAGCCTGGCACCTTTTTCCTTCGTGCCTGTTAGCCTATCCGATCATGCTCAACTCATGGTCTGCCGAAAAAAAGATCTGACAAGCTGTGCGGAAGAAGAGTTTACGGCAAGGGAACAGATCAGTTTTGGTGAAGTCGGTCATTGGTTTGTCGAAGCTTTTGCCAGCGATCCTGCAGGGAATCGTTCCAATATCACCAGCTTTCAAGTCCAGGTTGATGCAAGCGCACCCAGTATCAAAGCCCGCTGGCTCGATGAGGACTTAAATCGTATCGGTGCACGCCTGCGTCGCCCGCAAGCGATTCATCAGATCAAGGTAGAGCTTGCTGACGACATCAACTCACCGGAAGAGCTCGCAGAAAAATTACAGTGTCGCGCCCGAGTCGAACCGGATAAAAACACGACCGTTCGCGGCCATTTTATCCGTTGCCTGTCAGCTGCCTGCCGCGGCCAAAAAATGAATGAATTTGTGCCGTGCGATTCAAATCTTAAAATCGATCTTGGCCACGAACATTGGCAACATGTGCTTCACGATCTCGTCGTCGAGTTTAAAGTCGAGGATGAGCTCGAACAACAGGCAAGTAGCGCCGTGCGCATGAAGTTTGATCCGGACAACTCGTTTCTTTGGGAGAAACTGGAAGCAAAAGAATTAGGGATCGATCCGCAAAACAACGCCTCTTTACCTGCATTTAAAGCTGTTAAAGTTGACGGGATGAACCGAAGCTGGTTTTATTCCAGCAAAGAACTCTACCTATACGAAAACCAGAAGTGGTCAAAGCAGGAGATTTTTGCAGCATTAAAAAAACCGGAGCCAAGCGGCTATGTCCTTAGTTATTGGCTTCAAGATCTTGAAATCGATAGCCAGCAACAGTTTTGGATCGGCACTTCCAAAGGGCTATTTTTCTATGCCAACGAAGATGATCATCGCTTGTATCAGGCGAGCGACCTGCCAGACATTGGTGTCGGCTTCGGCAGTGTTAGCATCCTTGAAATTGATGCTGATGACCAGGTTTACGTGGTGCAGGGAAATCGCATCTTTTTCGGCGATCGCACCAGCTTCCAAGCTCACCCATGCAATATTGATGGGCCTGACCCGACAGGTAAGCGGAATATTGCTGCCTTACAATTGGGTGAAAATGGTAAATTGTGGGCCTTTTCCGAAGCCGGCTTGTTGTATTATGATGGCAGCCAGTGCCAACGGACTGAGTGGCCGCAATTGGCAGATGGAACCCCAGCCAACCCGAAATTTTTCCAGGATTACGAGAGCCGGGTTTGGGTCTCTTGGCCGGGAGAATTGCTGAGTTACACTGCAGGTCAAGTGCAAAGCTTTGGGCAAATTTACCGGAACCTACCAGCCATCAAGCAAATCATTGGCGCGAGTTTTGACCGGCAGGGTCATTTATGGTTGCTTGGTTTCAACAAGGCATTCCGGATCAATAAAGACTTGAGCAACTATGAGGTCTACGATCCTTGGTCGATGGGCTTAGCCGACACCAATCCACTTTACCCGAGTTACATTTATCCAGCAGCGGATGACAGCCTCTGGTTTTTCGCCTCATCTGGCACCTATATACAGCGTCAAGCCCTTAATCCTTTTATCGATGCTAAATTACCTGGCTGGAGTCCTTTTCTAAAGTCATCGCCGTCAGGTGCCCTTCTTAATTCCGGCTGGACCTTTCAGCAAATTGATCAAAACGGCTATCATTCGCTCAATTTTAGAGAAGGCGAGTTACCGCTGGAGTATGTCGATGACATACAACTGCTTGATGACAACAAAAAGTTTTTTACAGGAAAAGCCAGCCATCTCGGATTTTGGACCTTAAGCACTGCTTTTTTTGATGGCAAATCCTGGCAGCTCAGAAAAGACTATGTCCAGGAGTTAAATACCGATGATCATCTAAGATTCGGCCTAGACCGCTTATGGTCGTCGCTCTTTATCAACGCCCATGATTACTGGGTCGGCACCGCCTTTTCCGGGATCATCCACGTCAAGGACGGTGAGATGCAAGCTTATCCCGAGGTTTCTGGACGGTATTTATATCGTGATAGTAGCGGCAGGATCTGGGCAGCCGGCAAGGCATTGTCTCAATTTCAAAACGGCCAGTGGTCGATGATCGATCACGAGACCGAGCCCCAAGTCCCACTGACCAAAGTGCAAAACATCGTGGAAGATCGCCATGGCCAGATTTGGGCCTTAGGTTTGAGCCCGGGAACTGTCGGAGATTTTCAATACAAAGATGGTATCTACCACGGACAGGGGCGTCTTATGAGACTTACGGGTAATGGCTGGGAGCTCGCCGCAACTGGTTTGGAAGAGACCAATGGCAGGCAGGGATTGTATCGTCTGGGGCTTGATGATCAGGGGCGGGCCTGCGTGATGGGCTACCGAGGCGGACTTGCAGTTTGGGACGATGGCTGGAAGATTCGTAAGACGCCGCGCCTTGATCAGATGTATTATTCAGGAGTGGAGTTTGTGCCCCTCTATATGCACCTGCACCAGGATGAGCTTTGGTTTGCCAACAGCAAGCGCGGAGTTTTTCAACTAGATCGGCATTTTGAACACAAGAGTAAGCTGCTTGGCGCCAGCCCATTTCCCTGAAGCACCATATTAGCTTAGTTGCGAAAAATCATGTACCCTTGACTTATGTCTCTACTTAGGAAATCTTAACCGCATGCGGGGTAATGCTATCTGCACGAAAAAGGAAGGCAAGCTATGCAAGATGACAGCAAATTAAAAAGCTTTTGTATATTTTTTGCCGCATCTTTCTTCTTCATGGCAAACTCCGGCCAAGCTGCAGAATGCGAAGATGGCTGGCGGCTGGATGAAGAAAGCGGCGAATGCATCCTCAATATTCCTAAATGCAACGAACACGAATATCTTGACCAATTAAGTTTAAGTTGCGTACCAAAACCACTGACGGCAGGTGACTGTGACCGGATTGGCTTGCGTTTTGATTCGCAAACTCGCAAATGTTTACCGAAAAGTTTTCAGGAATACTGTGACGATGCGGAGCAATCCTATGACTTTGTTCGCACTGTTTCCTGCATCTTGAACCGCATCGGCGCCTATCAGTGCCGGGAAGCTGAAGAATATCTGCGTCAACACAAAAAACTGACATTAAATGACCATCGCTTCCGCATCGGCAGCCTGGCACCACTTGCTTATCTTGATTTCCTTGAGGAGCTAAGTTTAGAAAACCAAGTTCTATCAGATGTGGAAGTGCTTTCCCGTCTCACAAAGCTAAAACGTTTATCGTTGGCCAATAACGCGATCAGCGACTTAACGCCTCTCCGTGACTTGGAAAACTTGCAATATCTCGATATAAGCGCAAATCCTGTGGTAGATTTTAGCATCTTAAGCGAGTTGCCGAAATTAAAGACGATCGTCATTGATGCCAGCAAGGTGAACCTGTTGTCCCAGACAAAAGGATTAAAAGTGGAGCTGCGCAGTGCAGACACTGCGCGAAGTCCAGAATGAATAATTTCAATTCGTCTGCAGCACCCGTTGCAGACGCTTTTTCCTCTCATGACGATAGACAGCGGTTTCGACAAGCTGGTGAATCAGCTCTGCAGAACTTAGTCCCATATGTTGCCAAAGCAAGGGATACTGAGAAACGCTGGTAAGACCAGGCAGGGTGTTCGCTTCGTTAAAATAAAATTGCCCGGATGTCTTATCTAAAAACAGATCAATCCGCGACATACCAAATAAATTCAGGGCATGGTAGATTTTTAGCGCCAGCTTTTGCCCCAACTCCGTTTGTTCTGCTGTCAAAGGAGCTGGTATCAGAATTTTTGCCCCATCAGCATCAACATACTTGGTGTCATAAGAATAAAAACCAGAATTCGAGACCACTTCACCAGGCAGACTAACCCGTGGCTCGTCGGTGCCCAAGACCGCAAACTCAATTTCTCTCACTTCCAGACACTGCTCAACCAAAACCTTCTGATCAAAGCCGAGGGCTTGATTCATACCTTCTTGCAGCTCGACTCGATTTTTTGCCCGACTGATGCCAACAGAACTGCCAAGACTTGCCGGCTTGATAAAGTAATTGGAGCCTTGTAATTGACTTTCGATGCGTTCGATCACAGCCTCAGCATTCTGCCGCCACTCATAATCCTGCACCGTTACATAGGGAACGATCGGCACTTCGGCCAGTGATACCAGTTTTTTAGCAATCTCTTTATCCATAGCAACTGCGGAACCAAGCACATCGACGCCAACAAAAGGAAGATCAGCCAGATTCCAAAAGCCTTGCCAACAACCATCTTCGCCAAACGTTCCGTGCATGATGGAAAAAACGATCAGGGGCATATCTTCGCTTGCTTCTTGAGTCACAAAGCGTTTCAGCCGCCGAAAAGCAGCGAGTGAAACCGGATCGGCCGCTTCGCTCGTCACGATCCGCACCGTCGGTTGCGTCTCCGCCATAATTCGTTCGATATTTTGCGGCATCAGCTGTCCGTCCTTGCTGACAGCAAGTGCGGCTACCTGGTAGCGATCGCGGGGGATATTGCGAAATAGAAACGTAGCGCTACGGCAAGAAATCTCGTGTTCTGTCGATTGGCCACCAAAAATGACAGCAATCGTTTTTTTCTGCGCACTCATCACCAACTCCTGTCTACACTGTCAGATCAGCAAATCCTAGCAGATTTGCCTGACGGACGCAGCGGAAATTCTAGGCTGTGAGAGGCTAATTTTTTTTGACAAGCTCCAGCTCGGGGGCCAGCATGCCATCAGTCGTGAGGGTATCCCGCCATTTCACCCGGAAGTTCAGGGTAAAATCGCGCCCCTCTTCAAATTCCAGCGGCTCTTGCATGGTGATACTGGTCAAACCCAGATCCAGGCTGATGACCTCTGCATCGCTTTCACCGCCTTCAATTCTACTAACAAAATGAACCGTTAGACTTTGAATCACTTGACCCGCATAGTCCGTGATCGGAATCGAAAAAATTTTTTGTGGACGATCGATGATCCGAAAGCTTTCGTCTTCCAGCTCCTCAGCAAAGTCGATGGTTTCCCCTGTTTCAACGTCGACACCAGTCAGCCCGGTGATCGTATAGCTATGAAACGTCGGCGTTCGCTCCCCACTTGCCTCAGCTGGCGCCTCATAGACACCAAACATCAGAACTTCCAAGGTTTGATCATCGCCAAAGCCACAAGACGCGCAAAATAAGAGAATATTTACAATCATGAGGAATTTTTGCATAAATACACCAGAGTCATCCGTGAAGCGATTCATCGTCTGAGATTTCCAATCGTCTTATTTTTCGCTATACTAAAGTCAGTGCATAGGAAGCTAAAGACATCTATGAGAAAATTTTCAACAAGCCTACTGGTTTTCCTCAATATCGGCATGCTGCTTATCCAATGGCAGTGCAGCCGGTCGAGCAGCTCAAGTTCGACCCCAGCGCCTGAAGTTTCACCGATACCCCTTGAGTGGGATGGCAAGCAGGACTATCTGCCGGCAGGTTGGCAACTACGAGAGTTAGAATGAAGCTTCTTCATGGTTTCGCTGTTTGGGCAATCTGTCTGATCAGCTCCCACGCCCCCGCACAATCCCTCCTGCAATTGGAAGCAAACAAACCCCTCGCAATGAGCAAAGAAAGACCAGTTGTTTGGCAAAATGCAAATTTTAAGCTTCGTCTGACAAATCAAGCCCTAAGTCTGGCCCCTGATTCCCTTGCCTCACGACGCATCGCCATACTTTCCCCGACCAGCTGGTCGGATTTAGCACACAAACTACGCCAAGATCCACGCACTATCCTCTATGCTCCAATGGACTTCGCCTTACAACTGACCGTAGTCGAGCTGACAAGCCAGGAGCAGCTGGATGAGTTGGCAATCGCCGTCCATGAAAACCGTGGCATGTGTGGCGCCATCGAAGTCTTGTCTTTAGATCAGCGCAGCTACATCTTAGACGAGTTTCGCTTTCCACAAGCTGCATATGCAAGTCGTGCGGATTTTCCGCAACTCAATGATTGGCTTGACGCCGTCGACTCGGCAAGACTTTTCCAACGTATTCTAGAGCTGGAAGAAAGCGGTAATCGCTTTCACGCCACTCCCGAGGGACTGGCGGCGACGGCAAAAATCGCGAGCTGGTTTACCGAGGAAGGCGCTGCCCTTGATAATTTTACGGTCAGCACGGTCGGGCATGATTTCACCGAACAGCAATCCGTCGTCGCTCGCATCACAGGCAGCAGCCGGCCCGACGAAGTCGTGATTATTGGCGCCCATCTTGATTCGATTGCTCGTAATCGCAGTCTGGCACCTGGTGCTGATGATAATGCAAGCGGTATCGCCAGCCTGCTGGAAGTCTTGCGGATACTCGCAGCCCATGGTCTCCAGCCACAGCGAACGATCGAGTTTCATGCCTATGCCGCTGAAGAAATCGGCTTGATCGGCAGCCGGGATTTGGCGCAAAGCTATCGTAGTCAAAATAAGCAGGTCGTCGGCATGATGCAAATCGATATGAATCACTGGGGCAACGAGTCTGATCTTGGCCAGGTCTATTTACTGACCAATGATACCAGCACGGAGCTTAGGCGCCGGGCGAGAAACTGGTTGAAACACTATATCGGTGATGACTACCAGATCTCGACTTTAATCAGTAACGCCACCTCAGACCACAAGGCCTGGTATGATCAAGCCTACCCCACCTTATTTGCCTTTGAAAATCCGCTGGCTTTTAATCCGCAAATCCATACGGCTCAAGATAGCAGCGATCGCCTTAATAACCCGCAGCTCGCTCGCCGCATCACCCAGCTGGCTCTCATCTTTGCCATTTATTCGGCAGGTACCGAGCAACTGGACGCAAGTTATGAGGCGCAAAAAGAACAGCTTTTTCCTCTAGCCTCTGACCCTGACTTGTTTGTAGCAGCAATCCAAGCTGCAGATGGCCATCACCTGGCCATCAGTGCGCCGGCAAACACGGCAAGCGTTGAGATATGCGTGGTAGAAGCTCGCCTCGATACTGGCTGCATAAAAGAAAGACGATCATTGCAGGCGCAAGATCCGCGCAACGATCGCATGCTTTTCTATGATACGGAGGTTTTTGATCTACAAACTGAAAACATCTGGCGGATCGAAGCCTATGATCAAGACGATCGCTTTATCGCCATACGCCAGCTTATATTAGAAGCAGCTCAGGAATAGATCCCGAATCCGAAATTTTTTAAAAATCGACCCACAAAGCAAAATGCGGAATGATAAAATCATCTGCCTCAGTCCTTTCTAAGGAATAAGTCTGACTACCGACGATAATTTTATCGTATTCAAAATGTGTAATTCGAAGTAGCGGACCAATGCGCAGTCCACGGAAGTCGAAACCATAACCGAGGTCTAAGCTATATGCGAGCTTCGCTGGGTACTTGGTACTGGTACTGCCACCGAAGTCGAGAGCATCCGTATCCCCAAGGCGCTTTTCCGCTTCTATCAAATAGGTGAAATGTGCCAGGGCCGCTCCCCCCTGATAACCGATGGTCAGACCATAGCCTGACATTTCCAGCGTACCCCGCAATTTAGTTTGCGTGTTGGAAGCGGAATAATCCGACTTGCGCTCTGCAGCCAGATACTTCGCGCCGAAGCACCAAATGCTCGTGACATAACAAAAGCCTAGTCCGTAGTAAGTATGTGCTGTTTTCGTTTTTCGGGTGTAAGTACTCCCATCACCCGCTGTCGCAGCTCTCGACTCAGAAAGGTTAAAATGCATGGCCGATAATTCGAACATCATTTTATTTTGCGCCAATCCAGGGCTGGCGAGAAAAGCGAGCAAAAATGCCAATAATGATAATTGATAACGCATGACGTTCTCCCGCAGAAGGCGATTCAACACTCATAAGTAGTGCCATCGGCCACATACGGGAGGAGCTGAGCACAAGTTCAAAAAGTGACTGACATAATTGGGGAAATCGAGCTATGAAAGCAACTCTTCCGAACTGATCACAATGCCATCATCATCCGCATAGAGGAATTGCCCTGGTCGCAGTTCAACGCCTTCGATCTGCACCGGCACCTGCGTTTCACCACTGTTTCGCTTTTGACTTTTGCAGGGATGAGTGGCTCGAGCCATGACTCCAAGCGGCATATTGCGAATTTCCGCAGAATCCCGAATACAGCCGTTGACGATTACCCCTGCCCAACCATTGCGAATGGCAAGCTCTGCCAGCTGATCGCCAAGCAGTGCGCATTTGGTCGAGCCATGGCCATCAACGAACAAGACGCGCCCCAGCCCCTCAGTTTCCAATTGCTTCCTGACCATGCTATTGTCGTCGCGTACTCGCACCGTAACGATAGGGCCGTGGAATTGCCTCGCACCACCAAAATGGCGAAACAAGGGCGCCAAGACTACGACACGATCCTCAAACAAGTCGCAAAGATCCGCTGTTGCTTTCATATCTGCCTCCCAAATGAAACCATCATCTGGAAATGGAGACTAAAAGATCAAGCCGCGAAATTCAATGCCGACCCTGATCGATGACCACGCCCATACTCACTGGTTAAGGTATCTAAACTAGAGAACTGATCCCCCCGGCCTCAGCCCAGCCGCTGCGGCCCCCGGTTTGCTCAGAACCGGAGGCTAACTGCAGCGCCTCATGGGATCAAGCTTGATGCCAAAGGTCTTCGCCCTTCACTAGCCAATTAGCCCTACCACCGTCCGCCCTCAATTTTTTGAATACTTACGTTATAGCACAATTTGAGCCTAAGGCCAGATATTTATTATTAATTCTATTTTAAGAAAAGGACTCGACATTTCCACATATCTTATCAATGACCTAGCTCTAGTCGACAAGAGCTCGCGTCTTCGCTAATCTGATTCTTTCGTGAGATTTATTAAAATTAAAGGATGCCGCAATGCCTTCTGGTTATTTCGTTCAGCCGACTCAGAGCTGCCTTGTGACTGCCCTGATTCAGGAACTTGTGAAAATAACAAATGAAGAGCTCCAGCGCATGATTTTGGTCGTGCCGACTCAACGTCTGGCAAGCTATATTTTAAGTCAAGTTGCCCGCAAACGTGGGGCATTTCTTCCTCCTGAAATCAACACCCTGGAAAACTTACTCAGTAAGGAAGCCGCCCGCTTACACCCACTAAGGATCGCGACCGACGGCATGGTTGAATTCTTGTTGGGTCAAAAGCTAAAACAAGAGCATTACGAACAAGTCAGGTCAGGCCATGAGCGCGAACTTCGCCTGATACTCGGCGAATTATATGACCAACGCGTCCGCCACTCGGCTTTACCAGCTTTACACCAATGCCTGGCGGAGGATATTTATAAGAACGATACGCACATCGGTTCTTTACACCAGCGCGCTGCCGAGATTGAAAAGCTGCTGGCAGAGTTGGAAGCCCAGTTGGAGCTTCGTGGCCTCGCCGTGCGTTCCCGCATCTATGCGGAAACCATGGAGCAAGTCGCTGAGATCTGGAAGGCGAATCTGCCCCAGCAAAAAGATCGAATGATCCTATGCGGTTATACCAGCATGGCCCCATCATGGCACCCATTATTGGAAACGCTCTGTCAGCGCGAAGACGTCATGATTTGGCTGATGGAACAGCCTGATATCTATCATCGCAGCAGCCCACTCTTGGAGCTAAATCAGTTTATCCGGCAATTTCGCAGCCCGACATATTACTCCAAACCACTCGTGCAGACAAAGAAAAAGACGATCCAAATACTGGAAACCTCCAGCCCTTATCAGGAGTGCCGCGCGGTCGTCAAACTTTGCCAGGAATTAATCTTGCAGGGGCAGGATGCCAGCAGGTTAGCCATCCTTGTCACAAGCGAAGGCGATTATCAAAAGTACCTTCGTTCCTTGCTCAAACAAGCCGAAGTTCCCTGCAACATAGCTTTAAGCTTTCCTCTGCGGGATGTGGCCATTGGTCGTTGGATCAAACTGCTTTATGAACTCAGCAGCAAAGACTTTCACATCAGCCGCCTACTCGCCTGGTGCCACCTTCCGATCACCAGTCAATGGTGGCAAGGCCGATTTCCTGATACTGATTTTGAATATCAGCAGATCGCCGAATTTCTCAGCTTGAAAAAAATGATCGGCAGCTGGCAACAGTTGTTACAAGAAACGAAAGAGAGTGCGTTTGCCGAGCTGTTTCAATCCATCTATCAGACTCTGCAACCCTGGCTGTACTCAGAAGACAAAAGTTTGCAGCAGCGTTTCCTTGATTGGGAAATACTTTTAACTGAATTTGCTGTTGAAAGCCATATGGAAGACAGCTATAAGGAAGCTATCGGCGAAGCCTTTCAAAGTTTTGCCAGTTTTCGTGATGAGCTACTGGCACACGGCAATTGGCTGTTGAACTTAAAAGATTTCTGGACTTTGATCGATGAACACTTTCTCAGCGCTGATATCCGCTCCATAGGTGAGCCGCTGTCTGGCTTGCAGGTTTTAAGTCTAGCCGAATCCAGACTATTTCCCTTCGATACGATTTTTTTGATCGGCTGCAACGAAGGCACCTTCCCCAAAGCTTTGCCGCAAGATGAGCTGCTCGATGACTATTTAAAGAAGAAAATGGGTTTACCAGGCTGGGAAGCTTTGGAGTCGATGGAAGACCAAACCTTCCATTTGCTTAAAGAAAGAATTCCGCAGCTTATCCTGTCGCGCTGCTTATTTCGTGGTCGAGAGCCTCAGGTTCGCTCTCGATTTATTGAAAAACTGATTACCGAAGATGATGTGATCATCATTTCGATCAGCTCGCAGTCTGATCTACTGAAGCCGCCACCAGCGGAACACATGGAAAAGGCCATAAGCTTGAAGCAGGTCAGCGAGGGAATTTTACCAATTCCGCCAGCGAAACTCTGCCAGGGTGTATCGGCGAGTGCTTTGGAAAAACTGCAACGCTGCCCCTATCGCTTCTTATTGGATCGGCTTGGCATCCGTGACCATAAGCCCTTGCCATTTGATGATGATACTCGGGTTGAAGGAGAGTGGTTGCACGGTGTGCTGGAAGCATTTTTTACCGGCACCTATGCCAACATAAAATATATGGCACCGCTGCACGAGGTCAGTCGAAAGTTTGACTCACAGCTTTGCATGGACCGCTTGCTGGTATTAACGACCATGATCGGTCCCAAAGAAATCACACGCACCCCACTCTATTATCAGTTATCTCGGCACTCGTGGCCGGCATTTATTCAGCACCTACAGCGCCTGTATGAAAATCAATGGCAGGCTTTGACAAAGGGACAGCGGGAAGCCAGCTTTGGTCAAAGCAATTGTATTTACCAGGCAAATCTACTCCTCAACGACAGTGAACGCCATCTTTTAGGCCGCATCGACAGCATCGATTTTACAGACGGCTTGATTATCATTACTGATTATAAACGCCGAACCATTCCGGACAAAAAATCTATCATCACCGGTTTATCACCACAGTTGGCCTTTTATTATATTGCTTTAAGCCAGCAGGCTGGTGTGAATAAAGACATGATCATGCTTGGCTATTGGAATGTGATTCAAGGCGAGTGGGCGCCGATCGCTGCTGGTAAACTTGCCAAAGAAGAGGCCTTGCAACGTGGATTATTGAAAAAGAATGCCCGAATTCTTGACCTTGGCGCCATTCAAAGCGCAACTGAGAAGCTCTGGCAATGGCGGGAGCAGGATATCATCGCCCAACAACGCTATTACGCAGACCCAAGCGAGTGTGGATTGTGTGATTATGAAAATGTTTGTCGTCGCCAAGAAAGCACTCAGAATCAGCGTATCATCGGGCAGAGTTATCTACGCAGTGAGTACCTGAAAAAGGAACCGGTGTAATGGCTGACAACAATCCGCAAAACCCTTATCATAGCTTCATCGTTCGAGCGTCCGCTGGTTGCGGTAAAACCTATCAGCTGAGCCAAAGGTTCTTGTACCTGGTTGGTGCCGGCGCTGATCCCCAGTCGGTATTGACCATTACTTTTACGAAAAAAGCAGCAGCGGAAATGCGCGAGCGCATCCTTCAAGAAGCTGCCAAACTCCTGCGTGAACCTGAGCAAGCGCAATCCTTTGGCAAACAACTACAAAATTTTTACCAAGCTTATTGCCAGCAGGCGACTCATAAGCCGCAACCGCCACGCAACCCTCAAGAAACAGCGAAGGCTATTCTGTCTGCAACCCAGCTGCTACGTATTGCGACGATAGATAGCACTTTTATGGATTGGGTGCGCAAGTTTCCCTGGGAAGCTCGTGATCGGGACAAGCTACCCTTGCCTCTGCGTTTTGAAATTGTTACAGAAGCCGAATCACCGTTATTAGATGAAAAAGCCTGGGCCAAGGTTTGCTGCGATCTTTATGAGAAGATTCAAGACCCAAAAGAATTGCCACCGATTCTGCATTCATTGAAGCCATTTGATCTGCGTACCAGGCTTTTTGCCTTGCAAAAAATCCGTTCCTTTCTTTGGCTCGTCCAGCAAATCAGGCAGCACCAGGAAGGTTCGGAAGATGGAGCCTTCCAAGAACACCCATTTCCAAGCGTCCAAATAAACATTACAGACGGTCGGGATTTTGTCCTACAGCTTCAGTCTGAATTGACCACAATTGCCCAGCTGACCGCACCAGCCAAACAAGCCATCTTTCTTGACGCGATCGCCACTGGTGATATCGCCACCCTAATGGAATACCGCCTTTTGAAAGGCGACTGGCAAGTACACGGTGGAACGATCCGTGGAAAAAAACGTGAGCAGCACCTTTTAGAAATAGAACGCATTGATGCTGCGGCCAGTGCTTACTGGACGAAAATCTGCCTGGCACAATTAAATCAAACCGGTAAGTTTTTTTATGATCTATTCATGGAATATCACGATATTCGTGATCGCTTGAAATTTGATCAAGCCCTGATCGAATTCGATGATATGGCAAAAGGCTGTTTCCGCTTGTTTTCAAGCAGCGATGCATTAGGCGCACGCTATCTTATACATCGCCGGACCGAGCATTTGCTGTTAGATGAGTTTCAGGATACGAGTATCCTGCAATGGTCGATTTTTGAAACCATCGCCCACGAGTTTTTTGCCGGCGAAGGTTTGGAAGGAGCATCGTTTGTCAAGCCAAGCGTCTTTATTGTTGGTGATGCCAAGCAATCGATTTATGGCTTTCGTGAAGCAGATAGCCGGATACTACAAAAGGCTGTTGAAAGTCTAACGCCGCGCAGAGTCAAAGACGTGCAACTAAATCACAGCTACCGCACCAGCCAGGTGGTTTTAGATGCGATCAACTATATCTTTTCGGACCAACTGGATGAGTTTCCCGAGCATCAAACTGCACGAAAAGTCTCGATCGATGAGCCGGTCGTCCCCGACCATGGCAGCGTCACCATCAGTCAGTTGATCTGCAGCGAAGATATTCATGATGAGCTAAGCCCCATTGAAGAGGAGGCCGCCTTTGTCGCCAGTTACCTGCAGGCAGCCATATGCGGCGCCCATCCCTTACATGTCTATGACAAAAGTTCCGGCAAAATGCGGCCGATCGAGCAACGGGATTGTACGATCCTATATCGAGCAACGACGCACGCTACTGTCTATGAGCAGGCTTTGCGTCAAGTCGGGCTTGAAGTCCGACGTGAAGAAGGACGTGGATTTTTTGAGCGTCAGGAAATCCAGGATATTAAAGCCCTATTGAGTTTTATCGCCTATCCTCATGATCCATTAAGTTTAGCTATCGTTTGCAAGAGCCCCTGGACACCATTTAGCGACCAAGATGTGCTACAAGCTTGCCATTTGGCCGAGATTGACCGCAAAGAACCATTGAACGGCTGCGAGCTCATCCTTCGCCACTTAGAAAGCATCGCTGCTGATTTCATACAAAAGTTTTATCAACTGAGACGCCTGTCCTCTTTCTTCACCCCCTTTGAATTGTGTGAATATATTTTTGCCGAGTTTCATATACTCGATGCCTATTTGCAAAGCTACGGCCCAGCTGAAGGCGTCCTTGCAGAATCAAACCTCCGGGCATTTTTGGAGATGGTGCACGACCTGGAAAGCCAAGGCGTTGTGAGCATACCCAGCCTCGTGCAAAAAATGAATGATCTGCAACGCGCTGATGAGATGGGCAGTGTTCTGGAAAGCACCAACGCCGTGACCATGATGACCATCCATAAGTCAAAAGGTCTTGAATTTCCTTTGGTCGCATTGGTCGCTACCGGAGAACCCTGGGAGAAGAGCGATCCTTATTGGGCAAGAAATACGCATGATCAAGAAGCTGGCGTCTACTATATAGGCAAGAAAGACGATCAACCCCAAAATGATCCGCAGTTTGAAAGCTTTCTGGAAGCTACCTTTAAGGAATCCCAGGATGAAAACTTACGCCTTCTTTATGTTGCTTTAACACGAGCCAAACACCACTTGCTGATATCGGGCTACAAAAACAATCGGAAGCAGCAAGCTGACTCATTTCACCAATTGATCACCGATCGCCTCGACAAGCATTATCAGCAAGAAAATTTTGAACGCTGGTCTATTCGCCGCCACACAGTAGAAGGTGAATCTATTGGCATCAGCGATCGCCAGATCGAAGCGGTGATCACACCGCAAATTGTCGTCTACACCCGTGGTCAGGCTGGAATCGCCACCCTGGCTCCCAACCAACTCCTGCAACAGCCTGATACGAGGCATGGTAGCCCAAGCCGCTTCCAGCCCTACGCACAGGAAGCCGGCACTTGGCTGCACCAGGCACTGGAAGCACAGATGAATGGCGACGACTTTGATGCTGAAGGCAGCTGGCTTAGCCTCTTTCAAAAAGGCGATCGCCAGGTTTTTGCCGATCTTTTACCCGATCTCCAACAGGAGTTATCTAAGATTTTAACATCAGCTGTTTGGCAAGACATCAAGCAGCGAGGATGCAAGTTCTATCCGGAATTAGCCATTGTCCACCTCCATCAAAACCAACTGATCCGAGGCAATATTGATTTACTGGTTGACTTAGGGGAACAACGACTCGCAGTGATCGACTATAAAACGAGCGATGAGGCACGGGAGTGCCCCTCCCTTGCTACCTGGATGATGGAACATCGCTTTGACCAACAAATCGCTGCTTATGTTCAGGCAGTAAAAGCCTTGTATCCAGATCACCAAGTCAACGGTTATGTATTCCTTACAGCAATCCAGAAACTTTACCCAACACATTTGGACTTCTCAGACCCCTGGCAGGACAGCGTCTAAGTCGATCATACAGAAAAAAATTTATGAAAACGTAAGAAATTTTCGTCTTGCTTGTCGAAACCGTCACCAAACTTCTACAACCTAATACATTCTCATAAGTAAACTGCTCGATGCGGATATTAGATCGATTTATGCCATAGCCTCACAAGGCGTACCCGCATGGATACCGGTTGAGACGAGTGGGTACCATGGTTGGTTCACTTTTTCCGCTATTGGCCCCAAGTCTAGCTTTTACCTACTAGAAAGGAAGTCTATGGAAGGTTTTGTGATGCTCGTTAATTCTCAAGAAAAAATGGCCGCCGTGAAAACAGAAGACGGCTCTTATTCCGTTTTGAAATACCATCAAGCAGATCAGATTCACGTTGGAGATTTTCTCTCAGGTGATCTACAAAATCTTGGCTTCCATTTTATTGAAAATCACAGCACTGGGGAAAATCTAAGGGTCTGCATTCATCATGCAAAGGGGATTGTTGCAGCTAAAACAAAGTTTTTGATAGGTATGGCGCGAACTTAAAAAAACACAAAACTTATGTAGATAAAAGTCTTAGGTAGGCAAGGGATCTTTTCTATGGTCGCAAAAGATCCCTCGCATCATTCTTAAGGACAAGTCTTTATTCTCCTTCGTTCCAAGTTTTTACGCCCCATCCATCAGCAGTCTAGCTTGAGTGCACATTTGATGGGTCGACTTCCGGAAACAGGTAGTCGATACGTTGAGCATAGCCATACTCGGCGGCGTCTTCCGCAGCATTCATAATTGCATATACACCATTTTGCTTGGTCAAACTGCGAAACACAGCAGGAGATCTGGCATGAGCAATTTTCTGTCGAGTCAATTCATCGTCACAAATCAGGATAAGCGGCAAATTACCCAGAAGTTTCTCACAATATTCTGCGACTTCAAGACCAGTCATGTCTCCTAGCTCGTAGTTGACAATCGCAACATCATACTGTTTAAAACGACCTAGGTAGCCGATTTCCAACATCGACTTGTAACAATCTACATAGTAGCCGCGCTCAGATGCGACATGGAGGAGCCTCTCCCCAAATTGCAAATCGTGATCGATAACAATGAATTTGCTTGGCCGGTAGCCGACCCCTGGCTCTTTGCCTATTCTCATAATCATTCCCCCCAAAAATTCTCACTGAACTCATTGATGTTTCCTCATTATCCTTCTCTAAACTTGCTAGCAATTTTGCAAAATCGTCTTAAATAAGCAAGCAACTGCTAGCGCCGAATCGTAAAATTTGGCGATTCGAACCACACCTCAATGTAGTGCCTCTTGATTGAAAAAGCATAAGGAGACATCAGTTTTCAGTCAGGAACCGGGACCAAGAAATGACCAGCTACGAAACAGAGATCAACTGCACCATCGAGATGTTGACCTCATTTTAAAACAGGCGACTGAGAATTCAAGGAAAAACTTAAGATTAATGGCTATTTACATAATATTAGGGAGAGGTTTGATCCTCACGAGCCGTGCGAATTCGCGCCTCAAAATCATCCAGCATCACTCGATCTTCATCAAAAGAGCGCAGACGCAGGACCATGCCAACACCATAAATGGATTGCAACTCGACATTTCGACTAACTTCTTTTAAAGCTTTTCGGACTTCGAATATTTTGCGATCCAAGGCGTTATCGCTAACAGCTACATTATGCCATAATTCACGCTTTAGCACATCTTTAGGAATCACAACGCCGTTGGCACGAATTAATTCGGCAATCAATTCAATTTCACGTGTTGATAATATTAACTGACCACCGGGACCGGTGACAGATTTGTGTTTGGTATCAACTCGCAAGTCACCAAATCGCAGCAGCGTATGCCCATTCTTATCTTTAAGATCTTCCAGACGAGCTTTTAAGCGAGCCAGAACCTCTGCGGGGTTGATCGGCTTGCGGATAAAGTCATCAGCGCCTGACGCGAGAGCCTGGCCAACCAGATGGTCGGAGTCATCGCCCGTCATCACGATAATCGCTGTCGTTGGCCAAATCGTTCGAACAGCAGGGACGATATCTAAACCGCACTCCCCTTCCAAATGGATATCAATAAAGGCACCCATCGGTTGGAATTTTGCCGCACGAGATAAGAGGTCTTTACTGGCTTTGAACCAGAAATTTTTTAATCCTAAGGTTTCCTCGATAATTTTTGCTGCAAGAGGATCATCATCGAGTGTGATTGCATAAGGAGTATTTTCAAAACTTTTCAAATTGAGAAGATCTACGTCATTCTTACCCATCTTGAAGGACACCTCTTCACACTTTACATTATCTCCGGAGATGAGTATATACCTCAAATACCACATTGAATCTAACTAATTTTGTGTTTTATGCAAAACCGCATGATGAAACACTCTGATCAAATTACCCGATCTCCTGCAAGTCTGGAATAGCAAAAATGTTGTATGTGAACTGCTTATCATTTGGTTAACTTGGCAGGTTATAATAGTGCTGCGGAAAATAGCCCAGTGGCACTTTGCGCCTGGGCTTGACGATGGATGAAAGATCTAAGTCAAAGTTGCAAGGAAAAAGACTGTCGCACATCGCTGCGGGGTCACTTTTAACCGACTTCCGAAAGGAAAGAAAAGTACAGCTCCGGATTATGATCGCATTCCATCATCTCACCACACTCGGAGCATTGTAATTCCGGCCCTTCTTCATATATCTCCTGGCCGGGCTGGATATCTTTACCCACAACAAGAATCTTTGATTCCTCATGACCGCAGTGATCACAGACAAACTGGGTTTCAAACGAGTCCACGGCACCGTGTTTGCCTAAAAACTCGGGAATCATGGAAAACTGGGAAACAATCACTGATGAGCAATTGATAAAATGAATTTTTGCCTCGGTCTTTAAAATGGCCTTAATCCATTCCCGCACGCCGCAACTGTTGATTCTTTCCACGCCGCGTAGGTCGATCCAGACTTCACCTTTAAACTTTGCCACTTCTTCATCAAAGACAAAGTTTTCGTCTATGGTTCCCGTCAGTTTCAACTTGTTCTCGTCGATCCACTGAACTTCGTAACGCTTCATGATACACCCTACAACGTTTTAACTAGACCTACTTGCAATCGGCAACGTACGTTAGAACTTTAATTAAAAGCTGAGGCCTCTTCCGCTAAGTGGCTGACTACAGCTAAAAATTTGCTTGATAAGTGACACTTTTTGTCCGCTGGCCCACCTGAAGCGGTTAAATTCGAGAACCATTTCCCAATTCAGACCCCTGTTATTAATGACAATATTGATTTATTTTTACTTTTCCTAAAGGATTTACGAAAAATTCCGATAAGGCGGCAGCTGAAGAGTTGTGCTGAAGGAGCTGTATATGTTGATGCGAAGTTTAGGCCAAAGTTTCATTCTTGCAACCACACTGCTCGCCTGTACCCCCAATCTTCGTGACCAAAAAACGGTCAAAACTGACGAAGATTCCGCAAAGCCAGAAGAAAAAACCAATAAGCGCAGTAATTTAAACCATCCAAATCAGGGTTTTGAACGATTGACCTTTCGTCTTGAAATTCCTGTTTTTCTGCCGGAAGGAGCAACGGCTGATAACACAGCCCGACTTTTGACCCTTTCCTGCAGTCCAGCCGTTGGCATCATTGAGCAAACTGCTCAAGTGACCAATGAAGAACAGCGCCAGGTCTTGTTTACGGTCCAGGCTGAATCGTATAGCTATGATCTCAATTGCAAAAGCCTGATCGTTTCCGATGCCAAGCAGCGCTATTTTGAATCGGAAATTCGGGAAATGATTCGCATTCCCAAAGATGAAGAAGATAAGGTCGGAGAAAATAGCGACCAAGCCCGCGACTTAAATGTTACCGTCGCCTTTCAACCAGTTGCCTTACCGCAAAGCGCCCTGATTGAAAGTCAGATCGCCCGCGAGATTGCTTTACAAGAAAGCGAAAAACAGCGTCTTGAGCGGGAAGCAGCAATCGCTTTGATCCACCAGCAGCAGCTAGAAGCCCATATCCGGCAAATTGAACAAGGTAAAGAGCAGCTTTCGCAAGCCGAACGCGAGCTGCAAGAAGAAAAAAGCCGAGCTGTTGAGCTGGAAAAAATTGCCAATCAGTCGTTACTGGAGCGTATCGAGGCCGAAAAAAAGCTGCTTGAAGCCAAGGAAGAAGAGGAACGCTTGCAACGAGAGTTGGAACGGGAGTTAGCGCTAAAGCGCGAGGCACTGGAAAAACTTCAAGAAAAAGAGAAACAACTTGCCGTTGAGCTATCCCGCTCACGCCGCGAGCTTGAGCAGAAAAAAGCATCCTTAAAAACTGTTGAGCTGACAGAGCCGCATATCGTTCAATGCCCTGCAGGTAGTTTGCTGAATCTTGAAACGATGATTTGTGAATGATAATGGAAGAGGTGGTGCAATGCAAGATATGAAGATGCTTTCTCAAACTTGGCAGCTCATCCTACGATCCAGTTTTGTCTGCTTCAGCCTCAGCACTGCGTTGCTTGGCTGTAAGGCAGTGGAAGAAAGCCACTCCAAGCTTTCTAGCGATCGCGTTAGTTTCAATGTCATGTTGGAAGATGAAGATCTCGATGCCATCGAACGCTCCAGCCTGGAAGCTTTTTTAATCTGCGATGGTGCCAGTCGGCGATATAAATCCATCATCCGGAATAACCGCGTCGCTGCTTTGCGCGGCATTAATTTTCGAACTGACCAGGAATTGCAAGCGGCAACGAACTGTCAGGTCGAAATCCATGGTCGTGTCAAACAAAACTCGTTGAGACAAGCCAATGTTGACTGGCTCAGCAAAGATCGCATTGAAGGCCTACTCTATGTGTCGAAACCGGCCCCGATCATGACACAAGACTCAGACCCGGCTGGTTTGGGCAAGGGCTACTTGACCAGTATTTTTTACAAGACTTTTGCCGTCAAAGACGTCAATGAAGGCACCATCGATGCTACGGATGAGGGGGGTATGATCAGCGATTTAAAAGATCAGCTCGAACAAGCTGAAGAAAGCTCTCCGATTGCCACTGACGAGCCTCTTCCTACTTTATAATGAAGGCCTAAAGAAAAAGGGGCCTAGTGTACGCCCCTTCCTGTTTATTAGCCAATCTCCATGATGGTTTTCAGGATGCGGGCTGCGATCCGATAGGGATCAGCATTCGCACCTGGGCGCCGATCTTCGATATAGCCATAACCTTGATTGGAAACTTGTCGCGGAATGCGAATGGATGCGCCGCGATCGGCGACACCATACTTAAACTCGTGGATTGCACAAGTCTCATGCAAGCCTGTGAGGCGTTTTTCCAGACCTTCACCATAAACGGCGATATGATCCATATGCTTTTTTTCCATCAGTTTCAAATATCGCTCGATTGTCGCCATGCCTTTTTCCGGACTGCGCATATCTTTGGTCGAAAAGTTTGTGTGCTGCCCCGAACCGTTCCAGTCACCCTCAACTGGCTTACAGTGCAAGACGGCCTCGACACCGTAGTCTTCGCCGATGCGAAACAAAAGCCAGCGCGCAAACCAAAGATGGTCTGAGGTGTTGACTGGATCTGCTGATTCACCGGCAACTCCCCGGTAGCCAATCTGAAATTCCCATTGAGCTGGCATCACTTCGGCATTGATACCGTAAATCATAATACCGGCATCCATACAGGCTTTGGTATGGGCTTCAACGATCTCGCGACCATAAACCTGATTCGGGCCAACCCCACAGTAGAACGGGCCTTGCGGTGGTGGGTATCCGTTTTCCGGCCAGCCTAACGGGCGACTGCCATCGTAGAACACATATTCCTGCTCAAAGCCAAACCAGGATTCGAGTTCCTCGCCACCTTTTTCCAAAGCCGCGCGCAGCTGCGCCCGGCGGTTACTGTGATGAGGCGTGCCGTCTTCGTTCAAGACTTCGCACATGACCAGGTAGTTGCCTTCACCACGGATCGGATCTTTAACGAAGTTGACTGGTTGCAAGAGGAGGTCACTGTTATGGCCATCGGATTGATAGGTCGATGATCCATCGTAACTCCACTGGGGAAAGTGGCTAAGTTCCGGCTTTCCTTTTAAATCGGGAATGATACGGGTCTTGGAGCGCAGTCTCTGGCTAGGATCACGACCATCATGCCAGATATACTCTGCTTGCTTCATCATAAGGCTTACCTCTTGAGCTTTGAAAAATGATCCGACCACATCGGGGCTTAGTTTTACCTGTTCAGGCAAAAGCACGATGCTGGATTCTATTTTCCTCGTCAAGAATTGAGCTTACGAGATTTTCGAAATTTAGCAGAAAAAATCCTACCGACTGGTAGGATCGATAGCTAATTCTTCAGCAGTCATGCTAGGATCATCGCCAACACCACGATCCAGTTTTCGATCCATATCCCACTTCGGGTCCCAGTTAAATCGCTCGGCTTGGTCCAGATCTCCCGTCTCCAGTCGATGGGTTAGTCCTTGGGCTGACAGTCCTGCTGCAAACTCTTCGATCAAAGCCCTGGCATCGGTCAAAGTCTGGCTTTGATTGATCGCCTCGCGCAGTTGCTTGACTCCCGGCCAGCCCTTGGCATACCAAAGAAGGTGCTTGCGCATGCATACCGCACCGGCCCCTTGATTCCCATATTCTTCCTGCTGCCAGCCCAGGTGGTCGAGCACTGACCGTAGCCACTCTTCAAGGCCGACTCGTCGCTCACCGGTTTGAATTTCACGAAACAACCACGGATCGCCCAACGCACCGCGACTGACCATGACGCCATCGACTCCAGTTGCTTCACGCATCAGCTCCGCATCGGCACGGCTGAAAATATTACCGTTGCCGATCACCGGAATGGAAACGCTGGCCTTGATACGGGCAATCTCTTCCAAATCCACGGCAACCGAATAATCATCGGCCCGGGTGCGACCATGAACCACCAGCCAGTCGGCGCCACCAGCTTCGATGGCTTGCGCCACCTCAATGCCGTTAATGGATTGTCGATCCCAGCCCAGGCGGATTTTTGCTGATAAGGGACGGTCGGTTGCTGAGCGGGCCGCAGTAACCGTCGCCTGGACGCGTTCAGGATCTTTTAAGATGGCACTACCGCAGCCGGTCTTGACCACCTTGCGTACCGGGCAGCCCATATTGATGTCGATCGTATCAAAGTTTAAGTCATGCAACCGAGCGACAGCGCGGCCCACATCATCAGCCGATCTACCCGTCAGTTGGACACCCACCCGTCTTTCCTCCGAATGACGCTTCAGCATCTCCCAGGTGCGCCGGCTATCATAGAGTAAGGCTGTTGCCGAGAGCATTTCAACATAAGTCAAATCAGCGCCATAGTGTTGGCAAATGCGTCTAAAAGGATGGTCGGACACGCCAGCCAGTGGCGCTAAAATAATAGGAAATGAGCTGATTTCGAGACGTTGAAATACGCCCCACGGTGATGGACGCTGTGATTGAGCTTGAACTTGCACGTGCTTAGATCCTCAAAAAGGCGGGTTTTAATCCTTTCAAACTGGCGGCATCGTTTTTAGCTTATTCCATGCAGGTCGTCCAGTCCCCAGTCACGAAATTGCTGACCAATTTCAGGTTGGGAACTGGCTCCAAAGGTGGCATAAGTGAGAAGGTTGGATTCTGCCTCGGTCAGATCGATCCCAGTTTTCATCCCAGCGGAATGGGCGTTGTTTTGGAGAATTAGGCCATGTTGGACATCAAGTATATCCGGGAAAATCAGGAACTCATCGCGCAAGGCGCGCGTGATAAACGCATATCTGTCGAGCTATCCCGCTTATTGCAACTCGATGAGCAGATTCGCAGCAAACAAACCGAGCTGGAAACATTGCAAGCTGAGCGCAACCGTCTGTCGAAGACCATCGGGCAAGCCTCATCACCAACCGAACGCGAGGCCTTGAAAGAACAGGTTGCCAGTTTTAAGCCTCGTATGGAAGAACTGCAGCAGGAATTAAAAGGCTGGCAAGATGAGTTTCAGTTGCTGATGCTGAAAGTGCCGACACCGGCACGCAGTGATGTGCCGGTTGGCAAGGATGATAGTGAAAATGTCGAGGTCCGCACCTGGGGCAAAAAACCGGAATTTGACTTCCCTATCCGTGATCATATGGAACTCGGGCAAATGCACCAGCTGATCGACATCCCGCGCGGTGTAAAACTCGCCGGCTCTCGTTCCTATATCTTGCGTGGTGATGGCGCACGTTTAGAAGCAGCAGTCTTACAGCTCACTCTTGACCATCTCAACGCCAAAGGCTATACGCAACTTTCCGTGCCAGTGTTAGTGAAGGAAGATTGCATGGTCGGCACTGGCTACTTCCCTAACGGTCGCGATCAGGCTTATTTGGTGGAGCGGGATGAACTGACCTTGATTGGGACTTCAGAAGTCTCGATTGCCTCCATGCACAGCGATGAATTCCTTGACGAAGCGGATTTACCGCTCCGTTATATGGCCCAGTCCAGCTGCTTTCGCCGTGAAGCCGGAACTCATGGCAAAGATACCAAAGGCTTGTATCGGGTTCATCAATTTCAAAAAGTCGAACAAGTCATCATCAGCAAGGCTTGCGAGCAGGATTCCGAGTCCTTGCACAACGAACTTCTGACTAATGCCGAAGAGTTGATGCAAAAGTTGGAACTTCCTTACCGTGTGGTATATGTCTGCACCGGCGACCTCGGTCAGGGACAGGTTCGCAAACATGACATCGAAACCTGGATGCCTTCACGCCAATCTTATAGTGAAACCCACAGTTGTTCGACTTTTTATGATTTCCAGGCGCGACGCTTAAAAATTCGCTACCGCAGCAAGGATGATAAGCAGGATAAAAAGTTCTGCTTTACTTTGAACAACACCGCTATTGCTACACCGCGGGTGTTGATCCCCTTGTTGGAAACCCATCAGCAAAAAGATGGGCGCATCCGTATTCCAAAGGCCTTGCAGCCTTATATGCAAAACCGCGAATACATCGGCTAGTCCATTTTTATAAGGGAGGAACAAAAATTTGTTCCTCCTTACCGCGCAGTCATAATGTTGCAATTGCGAAAAAAAGAGCCAATCTATACTTCCCTCCGGCAACAGTCTGTGTGATTTCCCTCAGGCCTTCTTAATCCTTCAGCAGTAATTCTGCTAGACATCATACTGTTTTTATTCACAAAATTTGCCTTACATGTTGCTGGCACAACGTATGCTTTATCCCTTTGAGCATCGACGAAAAGTCAAGCAAGGAATCAAAAGGAGCATATGATGAACGAGACAGCTAAAATTTCCTGTGTCATGCACATGGATCGAGAGAGCCTGGAAAATAGTGCCCTTATTGAAATCTTGGAAGGTGTGGCACAGACAAAGTGGACAGTAACTGATGATCAAACAGCTGATGAACTGTTTCGCCAAAGTCATGCTGAAATGATCTTGGTGAAGGCCACTGAATTGAGTGACGAATTGTTAGAAAGCTTTGATTTGCAGCCTAGCGAGCTTCTCAAGCAGCAATACCTGCTACTAACCCGCAAGGAAATGGATGCTCAGTCTGATGGAACTTGGCAGCTTTTTGACCTGATTGATCTTCATCAAGCTCGAACTATTATGGAAAGAAAGCTTACCCATGCCGTCAGCCAAATTTTAGCCAATCAACTGCAGCGCCGAACGATTCGCTTGCTCGCCAATTATTTTGACATTCGAGCTCAAAATGAGCTGGATCAAATCTCGGATCACGAACGCCAGATTGCATTGAACAAAATTTTGCATATCTTTGAATTGAGTTTACTCAATAAAGCTGGCGTGCGCTCCTACATACGAGTTTAACTAGGGCCCATCCGGAAATACCTTATACTGCGTTTCATCGGCGAAAATAAATCCTCATGTATCGAAATACACTGCGGTTTATTTTCGCCTCGCACCTTGTCAAAGGCATTCCCGGAGGGCCCTAACTAAGGCTTGGCGACACATACCCTGGCCTCGGAAAAATAGCCTCCTGGTCGACATGAGCGCTCACTGCCGCAATCCAAGTCCCAGCTACAAATGCATGCGCCGTCATAGGCGCATGCAAGATAAGTTTTTTGGTTATCGATATTTTGTTGAAACACATCACGCCAGAATTCACTTTCAAACAAGCCGGTGGGATCTAGACTTTGCTTTACTTTTACAAAATCATTCCAATGACGGTATTGTTCGACACCTAGCTGCAAAAAGTAAGGCCGTGAGTTCTTACCCCAATGAGGACGGCCCCGATATTGGCTTAAGGTCAATTGTACAATTTCATCATAAACTTCTGCTGATGGTTCGAAGCCATCCGACTTAGGTCGGGTCGGAATATGAATCTCAAATAAGACGATATCATGATCTGCGTTTAAACCAAGGAAGTGTGAGCCAGCCTTGGCAAATCGCAGGTAAATGCCAAGTATCGGAAAGCAAGCTTTGCGAGCGGCAAGAACTTCTTTCACCTCATCCACCCATTGAGGAAATTTCTCGACAGGAAAGGCGACTTCCATGGTGCGATTCACCAAACCAAGATCCCAAGCACAAGACCCTTTTTCGCAATCCGACGCCAACATCTGATGCGCCCAGCCAACAGGGGAATCAGCTGGAGAGTTCACGACCTGAAAAGGTACTTGCCAGAGTTTTGCTCGCAGGCTTTCCGCCTTACATTGCACCCCTTGCCCCAGATTTAATATTTGACTGGGAAGTTCACCTACAGCGCGCAGCAGACCCGCGTTTGCCTGCCACAGATTGTGCACCGACTCGCCTTCGACCTCGGCTGCCTGCCGATCATAGCTTTCCACAATGATTTTCGAGCTATGTGGAAACCAAGAGGCACGGGCATAATCATGTGATTTGATTGAAGTCAACAGACTCTTAGCGAAATTACCTTCATCGCTGATGCTTTCATACTGGTAACGAAGCTTGGTCGATTCGACGAGATTTAAAGTGACTTCAACGATCACTCCCAAAATTCCCAGATGAACTCGGCCTGCGCGAAGTTCGTTTGCCTTTAAAACCCGAAGCTGCCCTAGCCCATCTACCAGGGTTATTGAGGCGACCCAATCACTGACGGCTACGGGAATATTAAGCGACGAATGGTGGCTGCCTGTCCCCATAGCTCCGGCAATGCTGACTCCGTTGTAGTCAGGCATCGCTGGTAGATAGAGTCCTTCTGCATGCAATATTTCATTCAAATCGGCGATGCGCACTCCGGGTTGCACCCTCACCTGCTTAAGCTGTCGATCAATCTTTAGCACTTGGTTCATGTCTTTTAATTGCAATAAAATGCCACCATGTTCCGGACAAATCACAGGGCTATAGCTGTTAGAGTTTTCCAGCGATACAGCTCTGAGCTTTTGCCCGGTTTGTAAAGCGTAACGCACCGCCTCCTGCACCTCTGCGATTGTCTGTGTCGTCAGCACTTCTCCGGTTTGGCAGCGCACCGAACCCGAATAATTGACATACGTCTGCAAACCCTCGTAGCCGGGAGCTGGCCAGCCCTGATCGGTCAACCGCCCAGTGATCCATAACAAACCATTGGCGAGCAGCTGTTGGAAAGGTATTTGCTGCAAGGTTTGCATATCATGACCAAGACTCGTCGCAAAAATCCGGTTTCCCTGAGTTTCGCGCACCCAGGCGACCGCTTGTCTTTGCCCGCGATGTGACTTCGTGCTGCGATAAAGCACGTCAATATCGGGCAACTCCTCATGACTCAGATAAAGTTCATCACGTGATGTTTGCCACTCATCAGGCAAGCGTATGGTAATGGGATGAGCATTATCTTCTTTTTTCAAGTTAAGTTTTTGCGGCAAAGCATGCGAGCTTGTATCCATACCCGTTAACTGCCACCAAACTGGAAAATCTAAGTCTGGATATTCTTTTTGCCACTGTTTTTTTAAGCGCTGGGCAGCAAACTTTTCAAGAAATCCCGGATGACTCGTTGTCTTGCGAAAATTATGCATGGCACAGTGTAAAAATAGAATAGGTATACCACCACTATTTACCTGACGTAGTAATTCCAAGCTAAGATCCAGCTCTTCAGTATCTGCATGGCAGGCATTATAGAAAATCGCATCATAACCCTGGGCAAAATTTGCTTGACGCAAGATGGTTTTCGCATCGCTTGCCGTGCGGCCAACGACTGTTACTTCAAGATTTGCATATTGCGGAAGCGTTTCTTGCAAAAACTTGGCCTGCTCATGGTAATCATGCCAAAAGTCCGAATAATCCGTCACGTAAAGAATTTGCAAAGGCTGCGCTCGGTGCATATTTGCCTCAAGCACAGACGTCAGCACGAGCCAAATCATCAGCCCTTGAAAGGATGGTATGAAAACTTTCATTAGCGCCTCCAGCGGATTTTAGCAGAGGCTAATGGAAGTAGCTAAGTCTGAGTGAAATCGCAAGCACAGCCTGACTAACTGCAAGATTAAGAGGCACCTCAACCAGGCGCCTTCATGCAGTATATTGCCAGCAGCATACAGGATTAGTCTAGCTCCAAGTACTGAAAACCTGCGATGACAACATCGCTTTCCAGCTGCTTAATCCACTGAATCTTAGCCCGACTCAAGGGTAATTTGCCTACTTGGAGCAGACATTCCTCGCCTTCTTGCAGATCCACCGCACCGGCGAAGACCAGTCGGGCGCCATTGTAAGATTCATCAGAAATCAAACCGACCAGTTCAGGCTGAAAATTATCAGCGTCCAAACTTTTAGCAAGATAGGCGACTTCCAGCTCGCCCAGCGAAAAACGCAGGTGATTACGGCGGTTTTTAGCCATTGACTGTGACATAATAGCCTCCCAACAAGGGTTCCTTTCCTTGTCGGTTTATTTCTCCAGCTTTTCAGTGGGGATTGCTAGCTATAGAATACTTTTAGGGTTTTTTGCTAGTAGCAGGGGCAAAGGAAAGGCCTGACGCTATCTGACCAGCGCGTCAGGCCCGTATTGAATTTATTGGAATTGTGCCTTGGCACCTTGCAGATATTGGATGGCAGCATCGATCTGCTCATCAGTCAAGTCTTTGAAGCGCCGTGGCGGCATCGTTAAAAGGTGCTCTCCTTTATCCAGTTCGACTTCCTCAGCATTGGCATTATAGAATTTAATACCAGCTTCGGCCCGTCGCCCTGCGCTATAACCTAGCTGCAGACGCTGGATGGCAATATCGATTTCAGCGGCTGCATTAGCTCCCATCGCCGCCAGATCCACATTGAACTTCGCGCGGCTAAGGCTTTGATCCAGCTTCGAGTTGTGACACTGCGCACAGGCCTGAGTGATAATCGTTTGGCCATCGGCATCCGGTCGCACACCAAAGCCCATATTCGCTTTTTGCACCGGATCAAGCTTAAAGATCTCCCGGTGATCTTCGAACTGATCCTTGGTGATCAAGCCAGCACGATAATCCTGGTATTGCTGCGTGTATTTCTGCAGCAAAGATGGTTCCGTGACCTTGACATCGTGATACGGAGGGGCGATCACCTCACCACGGACATGAGCCTGATAGTGCTCTTCCCACTGGGCACTTTGCCCGGGAGTGGTATTATCTTGCGGCTGCCCAGGTGCTGTATCTTCGACATCAGTTTCAATATTATTGGTTTGAAATTCATTCGGTTGGTCAGCAAAACCATTATCCCGCACGAAATCTTCCAGGTCTGCCGGATCGGAATTGGCAATCGTTGCCCCAGGAATGCCCGCATATGCTTCGTCGGGTCCATGGGCTGCAAAATAGTCGGCTAGCAAGGCCTGACCACCGGTCCTGTTATTGCGGAAAAAGTGTGTCCAGGGATTTTGCAATTCCTGCATGCGCAAGATTTTTGGCGAGTTCACGCCTTCCGGCTGGTGACAGTGCAAACAGTCGACGATGGTGTTCTTCAGATCTTCGTCTTGATAAAGGGTAAATCCCGTCCAGTTCGACTCTATCTCTGGAGTTAATAGATCACCCGGGTTACAGCCTTCCGGCTTCGCATTACAGGCTTGAGTGAAGGCCACGAGAAAATAATCTGGAGTGTTCGGCTGGCCGTTGTTGACAACAATTTCCGCAAACTGCTCACCACGAACAAAGCCCATCACCACGTAGTTATTATCCTGCCCATTGGCAGTAAAGATAATCGCGCGTGGATTGATGGCTGAGGTGAATTTTGCTACCAACGAACTAGAGTGACCGGTGATTGCAAACGGCACGTTATTTTCAGCAACATTGAGGCCCAAGGCATTCTGTAATTCAATCAAACTTTTCGGCCGGATGTTATCCACACAAAAGGCGGTGATCACCCGGTTGGTTTTTCCTTGATTGCGACTACAAATGATCTGTAGCTGCTTTTCCATGTCTTGTTCCAAGCCAGTAAGGAAGTCGTGATCGGTTACGGCCTGCTGAACCAGCGGCAGGTTTTTCACATCCATGGCTTCATCTTGCTCAACAACAGCCTCACCAGCTTGCTGGTCGACAGCTTCGGCCCCCTGGCTAGCTTGCTGAGTTTGTTGATGAAAGCCGTCAGGTTTCTTTTTCGTACAGGCGATGGTGGCAAAAAATGCCAGGATCGCTATCAATATGGGCATGGGCACCTCCTTGGTCCAGATTCAAGTTTCAAATTCTTATCGGAATTTTTTCAATAAACTTAAACAATACGTTTATTTTACTGGATTTTTCGAGGCTTTAAGCGTTTCAATATTTAGTCGCAGATAAATTTGAAAATAAAGTTGCAAAAAACTAGTCAAATGCGAGACTAGTCTCTTTCAATTATGCAAAGATATATGATTTAACTTGTGGGACTACTTGCTAGCAAAAGGATTGGCTATGCGCTGTTTGTCCGAGAAATCAAAATCCCAGGCACCGAGAGGGGTTTGAAACTTGAGATCGCCGCTCATTTCAGCAACTACCTCATCACTAGGTTTGCTTAAAAAGTGTTTGCCCAATTCAAAAGCTGAGGCTGAGCGCACACGCACAGGCAAGGTGACGACAGCGCTCTCACCTGCCGGTACTTGGAAATCCCCGTGGTAGGCACCTTCACCAAGTACGACGCCGAGAGCCTGAACCTGATAATTAAGAGATAAGAGCTTGAGAGTAAAGCGGTTGGGGTTGTGAACCTCGACATCAACATCAAGCTCCACTGCTGTTAAGCTGAGCTTACTGAGCTTAACTTCTTTGACTTGCGCCTCAGGCTTTTCAAAAAACAGCTTCTGCAAGCCAGCACAAGCAGACAGCAAGAAAAGAATCATAACACTGAAAATGAGGCGTTTTCGCAGCACGGCAGTACTCTTATTCAATTGCCGCTGCCATCCTTACTAGGTTCCATCCGGAAATACCTTATTCTGCGTTTTATCGCTGAAAATAAATCCTCATGTATCCGAATACACTGCGGTTTATTTTCAGCTCGCGCCTTGTCTAAAGTATTCCCGGATGGACCCTAACTAGTATGGCAACGACGGGTTTATTTTAAAATCATTAGCGCAGCAAAGTCAAAAGCCTTTCTTTGCCGATTTCTTTCAAAAAGCCCGGTAAGCGAGGCCCCTGGTCACGATTGATCAACTTCTGATAAACCACTTGGAAAAAGGCCTGAGAATCGATGCCAACTCCACGAATCACATCGTCGTAGATCATTTGGTTCAAATCTTTTGCTTCAATCTCAGCTAGATCTATTTTTCCTACCAGTTGCGCTAAGGCAGCGACAGCCTTCATCTGCAAATCATCCAGTTCCATTTCCCGGGCTTCGGCATTCAAGCGATAGCGGAATTCATCCGGAGCAAAGTTTTCCAACCAGTGCAGGGCACGCTCGGCTCGCTGCCGGAACAAGGACTCGTCGTTCGCTGATTGAAATTGCTCACCATAGTAACGCTCAATCGTCCGATCGATATTGCCATCAAAGATTTGTAATCGACTGCACAGTTCACGGAAGGGAGCCCGATAAGGAGCTTTTTCCGGCACCTCACCGATGCAGGATAACTCATAGTTACGACGCAAAACCGGCCATTTTCCCGGCTTTCCCGGCATTGGCCCGAGCGCAGCTTTCTCGGCCCGATCGAACTCATCGTAAATTTTAATCACATCGATATCAAAAGAGATGGCAAAATCGGTATTTGGTCGCTGCGAGGCAAAAATCCAACGCACCATTTGCGGTTCGTAGACCGCACAGGCATCACCAAGTGTCACAACCCCGCCGGCTGAAGACGACATCTTTCCCGGTCCACCCTTTAAAAAGACGAAGTCATACTGTAGATACTGCGGCGCCTGACGGTTCCAGATTTTTTTGACGATTTCCTTACCTGTATCAAAAGAGCCACCTTCACTGGAGTGATCTTTCCCACCAGGCTCAAAATCGACTTTTTCATAGGCCCAGCGCATAGGCCAATCCGTTCGCCAGTTAAGTTTTAAATTTTTGGTTTTGCGGATATCAACCACGGACTCGTGCCCACAGGATGAGCAGTGATAGGCATATTGATAGTCTCCTTGATAGCGCTGATATTCCATTTGATCGCGATCACAGGCCTCACAATAGATCGTTGTTGGCAACCAGTCTTCGTCCAAGTCTTTAGTACGATGCTTGTTAAGAATGGCACTGATTTCGTCTTTGCGCTCCAAGGCAACTTTTACTTCTTCTGCATAAAGACTCGAGCTGTAACGCTGACTCTGGTACAAAAACTCAGGCTGGATTCCAACCATTTGCAGTTGCTCTTCAAAATCACGGATATTATGCGCCGCATAACTCTCATCCCGATCATAAGGATCAGGCACCCGACTAATCGGCCGTCGTAAATTTTCCTGCAGCATCTCTTGCTTGGGCAAGCCTTTAGGCACTTTACGCAAGGTGTCGAAGTCATCCCAGGAATATAAAAACCTGACCTGCTTGCCAAGGGAGCGTAAGGCCCGGGCGACTAAATCAACGGTGATAACTTCACGAAAATTACCGATGTGTACGGTTCCACTTGGAGTGATACCACTGGCAACGGTATAGTCGTTTCGGTTTCCACACGCACCGATGATTCTGGTGGCCGTTTGGTCCGCCCAATGGGGAGTAAGAGGCTTCATAGTAAAATCTCGTCCTAAGGTGGTGAATGAGAGTGCTAACAAATTAGGCAGTAACACGGTAACTGGATATATTTCACATATCAAAGAGCCATGGCAAGAAAAAATCCGGTCGTTCCTTTGGCTTTCTTGCGTTCCAGGTCATCTGCCATGAATAACGCCTTGACAAGAAGAGAAAGCGCATTACATTGCCGACTGCGACATTTTAGGTGAAAAACGTCAAGCCCAAGTGCTACAGGGGAATTATGAAAAAAGAAACCATTTTTCGAGTCCGTTTTCGCGAGAAAGAACAAGGCAATTCCACCGAGGCACTTGTTCGCCATGTCGAACCCAGCGATATCCCTGGCTTGGTATGCCTAAGTGACTTTGTATTTAAGGATACCACCAAAAAAATCATCCTCCCTGAGGAAGATGCCGCAAGTAAGCGCTTTCGCAAGACAGAATCGCTGCATATCCCTTATCATAATATTCTCTTCATTGAAGAGTTTTTTGATGAGCCGACCGACTTGCGCAATTTGCCGTTTTTAAAGGAAGTTGAGGCAGACGATTCTGGCGAACGTACTGATTAGGAGCCTATTTTGATGCCAAGCCTTTTTCGCAACTTGCTGATTGCCACCGGAGTCCTCAGCGCCTTGTCCCTCACTTTAGTTGGCTTCCTGCACTTTTTTGGAAGCCGGATCGACCCCCATCACGTCACAACTTATGAAGACACACTCGCTCTGAGCTCATCCGAGCTCTGGAGCTACGTTGCCGACATTCCCAAACAAGTGGAATGGAACGAGGGTATCGTCAAGGTCGAAGAACTCCAGGCATTTGAAGGACACCGCGTATGGCGGGAAACTTACCATACGGGCGATAGCCTGGTTTTTTATATCTCTGATGTCGTCGAAAGACAAAGCTTCACCCGGACCATTCATGATCCCCAGTCGCCGTTTCAAGGCTATTGGACGATAGAGATCGAAGCACTTAACGATGAGACCAGCCGCATTGTCGTGACTGAGTATGGTCAAATCAAACATACCATCCTGCGCTTTCTCGCTCATAATGTCATGGGGATCGACACCTTTATCAAAAGCTATGTAGAAAATATCAAAACCGTTGCCGCTGCTGCACAAAATTAGATTGGAGCCGACTCCTCCCAAGCAGGAGGAGCCGATGAGACTAAACTTTGAAGATTTGCGGTAACGGACCGGAACGGAAGTACGGCTCCCGGGCTGGCATGCCGAGCAACCCCGCCAGGCTATATAAAAGTTGACTATGAGAGGCATCGCCGCAATCGACGACCTCACCGTTTTTCAACAAACCACTACCTCGACCACCGACAATGTAAAAAGGCATATCGGCACGGCCATGCGCAGCGCCATTGCTAATTTCTGTCAGGACTACCACCAAACTATGATCTAACATCGATCCCGATTTTTGCGGATTCGGCTCAGGCAGCGCTGCCAGGCGACCGAGTAACTTTGCCAGTTGGGTATTGATCCAACGCTTTTGCTGAGCATGTATTTCCGCATCATTATGGGAAGCCTGATGACTTTCCATCGGCCAACGGTCTTGCCAACGATCCAGCCAGTCAAAGTCCATCTTCATCGGGCTGGTATTCCGCGATAACTGGAAGCTTGCAACAGGCGAAACACCACAATAGAGTGCCTGCACCAGAATTTCCATCTGCAGATCCATGATCATCGGTACTGCTTTATCCTGATGCTTAAGATCCTCTTGATAGCCGCTAAGATCGACCCCTTGAGTCTGACATGCACCGACTTGTCGGCCCAATGTTTTCATCTGCGAAAGGTGTTGACCGAGTTTGATCTGCTCTTTTTCGGGCAGACCTTTGACCAACTCCTGCAGCTCCTTCTCAACAAGATCGAGAACCGCATCATCTGGCAGATTTTTTGTGCCAGGATCGCCGAGTAGACGTTGATGAGTAGAAATCGGACTATCATCGGCAATTTTTTGTGAACCGCCCGGAAGATAGCTGATACTTTCGCCGTTGTATTTGCTTGCCTGTACTCCGAGGTGAATCAAAGGCTTTTCAAAATACTCGGCTAATTGCACATCGATGGTGCCATAATTTTGCGTTTTGGCTCCCGCTAGCAAGTACGAGGCCGGTTCAATATGCCCATCGCCTTTGCCATCAAGGATATTGATGCGGCGCAGCAGGATCATCTGATCGCGAAATTTTTGCAGACCAGACAGCGATTTCGACAAGTCGCGAATGGCACCTGCACCTTGCGCCAGATGCCATTGATCCAGAAATGCTCCATCGGGATGATAGACGAAAATTAAGCGCTCGATCGGCCGCTTTTTTTGCTCTGAATTGGCCATAAGATATTGAGGTAAAAATGGTAAGCTGGCCAAGCCGGTTAAGAAGCTGCGTCGTGAAACATTCATATGCTCATCCTTTCGGAAAATCGTTATTGGCGATAGATAAAAAACTCAGAGGCACTAAACGACTCGATCAACGCTCGCACGGAGTATCCGTTGGCCGCAAACGACCGGTTCAGCTCGTCGAGTGCACATTGATCTGAGCGCTTGTTATTAACCCCGTAGGTATAACGGTAAAGCTGAGTGACAACACAATCTTTCGCGCTCTGACTATCCGCTAGAATTTGTCCGAGTTCCGGCAACGTCTGAAACTCATGATTGCTCGGGGCATTTAATCCTTCGATATTCGATACGGCACCACTGGAATCAATCGCTACGCCACCGATATGCTCGTAAATGGTACGATGTTTGCCAGCAAAATCAAAAGACTCTAAGCCAAAGCCAATGGAGTCGATAAAGCGATGACAGCTAAAACAACTGTTGGCGCCATCTTCCTGCTCACCCTGACTTTGGTGGCGCTTCAAGCGATCGCGGATGCTTTGCCCGGGAATCGGTGGTGGTATCGTGGTATCGACATTTGCCGGTGGTGGTGGCAAGTCCTGACAAAGCAGTTGCATTCTAACAAAGACTCCCCGTTTGATCGGCGAGGATTCCAAGAATAGAGATTGGCTTGCTAAAATACTGCCATGGCCAAGGACACCGGACCTGGTCGCATCAAGCTGACGTTTGGCTAAACCTGATGATTGGCTATCCTGCATCCCGTAATAAGCAGCAAGCTCTGGCCTCGTGTAGGTGTAATCAGCCGTAAAAAAATCGGAAAAACTGCCTTGGGTATCAAGAAAACTGTGACTGACAAAGGTCTTGGTTTCCTCGATCATTTGCCGGCGGATTTCAGGCGTGAGACTAGGGTCTTCTCGCGAAGAACTCATCAGCTTTTCGATATCAAGCCACATGCCGCTAAATTTTTCCAAATAGACTTTCGCTGGAGGTTCGTCCAACAGACGACGCACATGTGATTGACGTTTGCGTGGATCAGATAATTCGCCTTTTTCCGCTGCAGCAAAAAGCTTCTCGTCTGGCATTGAACCGATCGTTGAATAGGAAATGAGACTAGCGATTTCATACTGATTCAAGCGATACATTTGCCGGCCACTATCGTATGCGCCGAGTTCACTACGGTAAAGAAAATGCGGTGAAAGCAGCATGGCCTGAACGAGTCTTTGCCGCCCGGCCAAGCACCAAAGGGCTCACGAAACGGCACTTCTTCTTCCGACCAAGCATATAAATAAACTTCGTTCCAAGATTCCGGCTTTTGAACAAAGACGTAAAAGCCATCCTGTTGTTTCTGCGCAAGCGATGGAACGCTCCAGTCACAAAGTAAACTGAGTAATAGAATCCCCCTCGCGACCATCACTCCCATGACTCCTCCCTCGACTTACATTGAAAATTTGAGATGGAAACTCTGAATTTCTGGTTCAATATGACAAGTGAGCTACGACAAATCCAGGATTTCTCACGATCTACAACTCGTATCAGATCCTCATTCCCACGCATTGGTGGTTTTTTATAAAGAAATAGTTAAGATGTTCTGGAAACTGTGAATTTTCGATTCCAAGAGTCATTTCAGGCGTTTCCGCTTGCTAGCAGGTGGCGGATCCCGTCACCCTATCCCATCGATCGCGACAGCTAACAAAATGCCCAATATTTTCCGCTATCAAGCTTGCATCGACACAGTCAATGCAGTTTGGACCTGTTTGAAACACTATCAATGACACTGTTGAAGCAGACCCATTTCCCTCAATATTTTTAGAAGGATGAATACATTGAATCCGGCGGTTTGAAAATTGCAAATCCAGACTTGTTTCAGATTCATTCAGAGGAAGGAAAAGGAGGTCCAACCATGGCAATACAAAGGACGTTTATGACTAGCTTGCTCGCTGGCAGCATATTCGCTTGTTCCAATGGTTATGAGTATCAACCAAATGTAGCCAGCAACCGGCAAAGCTCCGCTACGAAGATTGAACGTCAAGTCGTAGAAGAAGACCAACAAAGTGAACTTAGGGAAGAGGACGAGCGGCAAGCTGAAGAGGGCCTCACGGAAGAGAGCAATGCCGCTCCCCCCAGCGAAACTCCAGCGCCAGTGACTGTTGAAGACCCAGCTGTACTCGCCGAACAAGGGCAACTGTTTTTTATGGAGAGAGGCTGTGCCGCTGCTTTTTGTCACAATCAGACTCCAGCTAATGATAACCGTCTGGTCAACAAAATGGCGACACAAATTCTGGCTGCTATGAACAATCCAAGACATGGCAATTTAGTCAACAACAATCTCTGGCCAGACGATCAGCAAGCCAAGCAATTGGAGGCTTATTTTAGCAACTAATCCAATTCAAACAGGGCGCCTGGCGAGCAGTTTCCAGACTTATCCTTTTGAGCGCCTTGAGAAGCTTTCTGCGAGCCGGGCCTTTGACGCAAAGACATGACTTCTGAGAAAGCCAAGCTCGGCACCAGGGCGACGGTCTGGATCAAATTGCAAATAAACATCTTTTAAATGTTTCAAGTTTATCTTCGGCGATAGCTTTGTTAAGGCTTTGGGTCCAGCAAGGCCGCCTTGCAAAAGCGACAGGATCACTTGCTCATCTGGAGCATCGCCGTTAAGTTTTGACCTATCAAGATAATCTTTTTTCGAAATGCCAAGCTTTTCTATCACAAGGGGATCTGCTTTCTTTCTGCTAGATCGCAGAGATCATGGACGATGGCCCCAATGGCTGCACTAATTTGATCACTGCTGGCTTCATAGATTATTTTTCCACCATGATTCATCGGAAATAGGTGAGCTTTCTAAGAGGATAGGTTTTCAAAATGTATAGAAATATTGTCTGATTTTGACTTCGCTTGCCCGAGATACAAGAAGCGCCTATCAAAAAATGGAAGGGGTCTAATCTTTTCAGTTAGATCCTTCCTTTGGAGTTTTATCTATTTTTCTGCGACTTCTTACCAGGTCATGTTCACTGTTGAGCAGGCTTCCGTCTCACTCACGGTTTCGGGAACTGTTTCCCACTGACCTTGAGCATTCATCCGGTCGATGCGATAGAGTACTGCACATTTCTCATTGCCATCGCCGCTGAATTCGATGCCTTCCATGGAAACCGGCAGTGCAAAATCAAATTGTACATACTCGCCTTCCGGATCATTTGCCTGTCGAGAATCCCCATCAAAGGTTCGATTTGCTGATTGCCAGGCGCCACCACTGAGAGCTTTCCAGCCGTAATTGCTACTATCGGAAGAGGATTCGGAAATAGTGGCAGTGTACATACCGATCAGACCGTTCGCAGTTTTGAACTCATTCGTTTGCCATTCATTGTTAATCATAAGTTTAAGACGGCGAATATTAACCTGGCGGTCATCGTTCACTTCCAGTACTGTCAAGCGATAGGAGCGGAAAAGTTTGTTTTCTTCACCAGGGTCCTCTTCACCCACTTCTATGTTCTCTGAGTCAACATCGGTATCAAACTGTGATTTAAACGTGTAAGAAACAAGCTGACCGTCGGAGTTACGGAACTCTTCCAATAAATTGGTACTGTTAAATCCAAGCTTGATTTTTGTCCTTTTGCCCGACAACAGCTCAAAGTTCACTGGCACATCGATAAAATTGCTTTCGCCTTCAATCTCAATTGGAAAAACCTGCTCACCGCTTTTAATTTCCCCGACTCCACTCCTTGAGAACAAGACGCGGATGGTATCGTATTTCCCTGTCGCAGGCGTGGTACTATAGAGTATTCTTTTCGACTGATTCACATCAGTATTAACGATCACCACGCTTTTTCTTGCCGAAAAGGTTACCGTGTTTTCCGGATTCTGTTGCGATACCAAACCAAAACCCACAATGTTTAAACCAACACTGTCGTAGTTAAACGCTTGTTCGTTTATGATGGAAACATCAACAGATGCTTTTTGTGTTCCTGCGTCACGATCCGGATGAGGATTTCCCACTTCGACAGCGCAATTGCCTGACGTCAGCGTGAAGGCGAGCGCAAACAACAGCCGTATGTTGCTAAATTTCGCCATAGTTCTAATCACTTTGATTTCCCCCTTCCGGTCGCGCAATCGGGAACATTTGAATATTAACCTGAACAACTTCCTCATCGCCTATCGGTTCTTCCGCAAGCTGTATCACACGACTTCTTAACTTATCTATCTCCTGTTTCAAAAGTTCCTGCTTTGCCTTTGAAAGAGAAACTGTCACACTACTGATATTCCGATCGTAAGGGCTAATTCGGGTCAGCGATTCCTTCGCCAACTGGATCATTTGCTGGTGAAAGCCAATGATTGCCATACCGGCTACTTCTGGCCCGGTACTGATCACCTGCGTTGCCGGCTTCCACTTTTTCGCCTCTTCATCAAAGACGATATATCCAATATCGCCGAGTAGTTCGAGGCTGCGCCTCGCTTTGCTGGGCGTAATGTGTGGAATCAAAGTTTTTGCCAGCCATTCTTCATCGACACTTGCCTTGGGATGACTTAATAATTCCAATATCGCTGCATGGTACCACTCCCTGTGAAATTCAAGCTGCTTGGCGTCCAGCTCGTTTGGCAGGAGTTTGGTTTTGGTTTCAATTAAGCTCTGGAACGCTTTTTCCCGTTCTGTCGCATCATGCAAACTGGCAATTTCTACCATTCGTAAGAAATACTGTCGCTCCCCACCCGTTAAACCGAGCGCAGCCACTACTTTTTTCGCGGCTTTTACGGTGAGGGGGCGCTTACCATGAACGATGAGATACATCGCATTGCATTTGCCAAGGCCTAATTCTTCTGTGAAGGTAATATACGAATACCGATCGCGTTGACTTTTGATTTGCTGATAGAGATCAGACAAATACTCCTTGTAGTCCAAATAGCGACTAGGAAGGATCGCTTGGGCATCTCGATGAAATTGTGCTTTGCTATTCATCCTGGCTCACATCTAAAAATAAAATCTCAACTTGCACATATCTCCTTATCGGCAAGTTTTTGAAAAAAATTTAGCCTTATTTCCTTTAATTTTTCAGCCAGTTATAAATTGAAATGCGAGACTTTCGAGGGAATTTTGATACTACGCACAGAAAAGTGGTCAGGCAAATACAGCTATAGTCCAATTTGACTCTTACTGATGAGCAGAATTCATCGAAAAGGCAACTCGAAAAAAATAACTTACATAATATTTGATACGAAGTTATCCTTCCCCAAAATCACTCATTTATTTTTTTTTTCAGAAAAAAGGCCCTACTCATATGAAACGCCGCCTGACTCTTTGGCTTAGCCAGTTTCTCGTGACCCTATTCCACTGGACTTACCGCTACCGGGTCGTCAACCCTCAATTCCACGCCACAGCAGAGGCGATGCATCCTAATGGCAGCTTATGCATTGCCTCCTGGCATCAAAACTGCTTTGCCGGCATCCTCGGACATGCCAAGAAAGGCTTTACCATCCTGGTCAGTCGCTCCTTTGATGGTGAAATTATCAGTCATGTTGCCAATAAAATTGGCGTCGCCTCTGTCCGTGGCAGCTCTTCAAAGGGCGGCCAAGAGGCTTTGCAGGAACTTATCAAACGCACCCCGGATGGCCTAAAATCGGCGATAACAGTCGATGGCCCACGTGGCCCGGCCTATCAAGTGAAAAGTGGCATTCTCCGCCTTGCTGCCGAGACTGGTGCCGCGATCCTGCCAACAATGGCCATAGGTGATCGCTACTGGACTTTGTCGCGAAGTTGGGATCGCTTTCGTTTGCCAAAACCATTTGCCAAAGTTTTTGTTGTCTATGGAGAGCCGTTTCAGGTTAGCAAAGAAGAATTGGCATCAGATAGCGAAGGCTTGAAGCAAAAGGTGCAACAAAGTTTGCACGAATTGGAAAAATATTTACCGCAAAAGCTTTCCACCGAGACTTTCCAACGCGTTCAACAGGAGCGGGAAAGCCTGGTGTCGCTCGTTTCCGGACGTGGAACCGTACTTACGGCTGACAGACTGGGATAACCTGGAAGGACTCGACATCAACAAGTCCCTTATCCGTGATCTTTAAACTGGGAATCACCGGTAAGGCGAGGAACGATAATTGTAAAAACGGCTCTTCCAGCTGACAGCCAAGCTCACGAGTCAAAGCTTTCAGACGGAGCAAAGCGGCTGTCACCTGCTCAGGTGATTGATCCGTCATTAATCCAGCGACTGGCAAGGGCAATGCTTCTTGTCGCCCCTCGCCGTCCACGACGACAATGCCGCCATCAATTTGAATCAGAGCATTGATCGCCTCTACCATCGCAGCATCACTAGCGCCAACAGATATCACGTTATGCGAATCGTGGTTGATACTTGTGGCAATGGCGCCTTTTTTTAGTTGAAAGCCTTTCACCAAAGCCAAGGCGGAACCACCGCTATTATGGTGGCGCTCAAATACACCAATTTTAAGGACATCCTGGTTTAGGTCGACCTGAAGTTTACCATCTTTGACAAGCATCGAGAGTTTTAGATGCTCCGTGAGAATTTGTCGTGGAATCACACCAATGACGGAAGCTTCGATTTGCTGAGCACGAGCAGCTACCGGTATCTGCATATCCGTTAGCTGCACTGGATTTAAATATAAATTTTTTCGCTGCGATATTTCGCGCTGCTGTTCGGCGATTTTTTGCAAGGCATCAGCTTTTTGCAGAATCCCAGCCTTATACACGGCATGCACTTGCAGGCCACTTTGCCATTTGTCACTAGTCTTGGGGCTGACCAGAACAAAGTCCGCCAGGTAGCCTGGAGCGATGGCACCACGATCACGCAAGCCATACATTAAAGACGGCCCAAAACTTGCGGCACGGAAAATGTCAGTCGCCTCATGCCCGGCCTGAAGCGCCTTATTGATGATGGCATTGATATGCCCTTCTTCCGCAATATCGGCTGGATTGCGATCATCGCTGCAAAGGCCAAGCGTTGCTGAACTATAGGCATTTAAAATTGGCAAAAGGGCATCAGCATCTTTCGCACACGAACCTTCGCGTATCAGCACGTGTATGCCTTTCATCAGCTTTTCCCGAGCCTCTTCCAAGCAGGTTGACTCATGACAACTGTGGATACCGGCAGCTCCATAGGCATTCAGATCGTGACCTGTTAATCCCGGACAATGACCATCGCGCAGATGCATTTGATAATCGTTGAGCTTGGTCATCACTTCCGAGTCTTGGGCTAATAATCCTGGAAAATTCATCATTTCCGCTAAGCCTAAGACTCGAGGGTGGGTTTTGAACCCACTGGTATCTTCGGGTCTTAATATGGCGCCACTGGTTTCCAACTGCAGCTCAGGACTGGTCGAAGGAACACAGCTAGGCACCATGATATAAAAGTCCAGCGCAAGACCTTCTGAAGCGGCAAGAGCCCATTCGATGCCAGCCACTCCTTGAACGTTGGCAATCTCATGCGGGTCCCAGATGACCGTCGTCGTGCCACAAGGTAGTGCCGCCTGTTGAAAGCGAGCAGGCGTCATCAAACTGCTTTCCACATGAACATGGGCATCGATAAAACCCGGCACCAGATATTGCCCCGCCCCATCTATTTCTTGTGGCCCATGATATTGGTCTCCGACGCCAACTATTTTTCCCTGGTAAACTCCGACATCACCCAACTGAAATTTACCGCTAAAAACATCTAAAAATTGAACATCCTTTATCACCAGATCACAATCGATCAAGCCTCTAGCGGCGCGAATCGCTGCAGCTAGACTTTCTGGGTTGCTGTGATTAGCTTTCTGTTTCATAATCTGGCTTCCTTTATTTTCCGGATGAAATTAGCTCTTTGCAGCAGTTCGCGCCGCCACTTCTTTTTGCTTGGCATGAAGCCTATCGCGAATTTCGGGACTCACATTGGCAAAAGCCGCTTTCTTGGTGAGAGCCGTTTTGTCAGCAAAAACTTTCTGCTGCAAGACCTCGCCGACTATGGCAACTCTTTCATCCAGAGCGAAACTATTTTTTACACTGCAGACGGCATAACCACAGGTATCACTAAGAATGATATCACCCTCAGGACTTAGTCCATATGCCAACTCTTTTAATTTATCATGATCACGTCCCGATCCCAGCCCTAATTGCCCTAAAAGTGCACTTTGGGATGAGCTCAACAAGTGAATGACAAATCGTTTGCTCTCCATGATCAGCTCGTGCGTAAAATTATAGGGCGAGGATAAAAACAAGCACTGGGGATAGCCCTGCTGGATTGAAGCTGGTAAGACCCAAGTAGCTATCATACCGCTACGAGCTGCGGCGGTGTGAGCAGTAATGGCGAAAACTTCATGATCGACAATTGAAAAAAAAGATTGTGCTGCCTGGCTCAATGGACGGACCTCTCATCGTGTGAAAATAGAAATTGAGAAATGTGAAAGTCAGAAAATAAGACACAAGAACCAACGCATTTTGTAACGCGGGCTATAGTGATGTGCAAGGAAAAGCAGGCCTTAGAATTGACGGGAAATGACGCCTAAAGCGTTTCTTGCCAGCATATTGGTGTCACGAATGCGATCGACCAAAATTTCGGCAAGATTGCGGTAAACAGCCAAGCCCATCCGTGGATGCTGCTCAAAAAGCTCTAGTAACTCATCGCGACTGCTTTCATACATAACCAGATCGGAAAGTGAGCGAACCGTTGCTGAGCGGCGAGACTCCTTAGCAAGGATGAACTCGCCGACCGTATCCCCCTGCGACAGTTTGGCTATTTGCTCAAAACGCCCCGTATCAGGCGTCGGTAGCTCGATGCTAACGCTTCCCGACACAATCAAAAAGATGCTATGGGAAATTTCATTGGCATGGATAAATACCTGCTTATCGGGCACTGTTTTCGGCCGAAAAATCTTGCTCAGCAGTGCATAATCTTCCGCTGAAAGATTCGCAAACATTGGATATTGCTTTAGGATTTCTGCTTCTATGGTCACGATACTGATTCCCATATAATGGCCTTCAACCCCTCCATTCGGAATTTTTACAAAAAACTATAAGTATATTGAAAACTGCCGATCAAATTTTTAGACCGTTCCGTCCTCGTGCATGGTAGCGCAGTGACCCAGCACATTTTGGTATGAGCGGGTACCAGACTGCAACTGACATTCGATTCAGGATTTGCATACTGGCGCATTTGCCAGCAAGATCGGACGGTCACCACTGCCTTCAAGCGAAAGCCTGGTATCGATAGACACAGTGGCTGACAATGGACCCTCTTTTTTTCTATTTATTAAGTCTAAGGCTCTATTATGACTAAAATCACAAGCTCAAATACACACGTCAAAAGTTTCGACACTCTTCTGACACCCCGCGAGATTCGGCAAAAAATTCCGACTCCTGCTGAGGTGGAAGAGCAAGTCGTCGCTCATCGTGAGAATCTCCGCCATGCCATGCGAGGGCAGGATCAGAGATTCGTGATCATTGTCGGTCCCTGTTCGATCCACGATACCGTAGCGGGATTGGACTATGCGAAGCGTCTCGCTGACTTGCAACAAAAAGTTGCTGATCGTTTTCTCATCGTCATGCGAGTCTATTTTGAAAAACCGCGAACCAATATTGGCTGGAAAGGCCTCATTAACGATCCGCACCTGGATGGCAGTAACGATATTGCCACCGGCCTGATTCGAGCCCGTAAACTTTTACTAGAAATTAACCAGTTAGGCCTAGCCTGCGCCACCGAGTTCCTCGATCCGATCGTTCCCCAGTACATCTCGGATCTGATCACCTGGGCAGCGATTGGGGCCAGAACGACAGAAAGTCAAACTCACCGGGAAATGGCAAGCGGTCTTTCGATGCCGGTCGGCTTCAAAAATGCAACCGACGGTGGCTTGGATGTAGCAGCTAATGCCATGATTTCTGCCCGTTCATCGCATGCTTTTTTAGGAATCGACCTGGATGGCAGAACGAGCATAGTAAAAACTACTGGAAATCAGGATGTTCACATCATACTGCGTGGCGGATTGAGCGGCCCCAACTACCAGCCGAAAGCCTTGGCTGAAGCAAAGTCCCAGATCGCCTACCAAGCTCCCCAGCGAACAGTCATGATCGATTGTAGCCATGGCAATAGTGACAAGGATTTCCGTAAACAGCCTCAAGTCTTTACAGAGGTTTTCCAGCAATATATCAAGAACGAACCAGCATTGCTGGGGGTGATGCTGGAAAGCTTTTTAGTACCTGGCCAACAATCGATCAGTGCGAAGGAATTGACTTACGGTCAATCTATCACAGATGGCTGTATTGACTGGCCTACGACTGAAGAGCTTATCCTGCGAGCCTACCAAACCAAATAACCGACACGTAGGAGAGCCCGGAAGCCCACCCCCTGTAAGCAATGAATGGCATTTGCAGCGGGGGCTTTTGTGTTTAATCCTAATTAATGATAAGATTTTTTGCCTTTTTAATGGTTAGGCAAGGGATAGATTCCATGGATATCGGGAATTTCGCATACCTCAACTCTTTATTTTCCCAACCGATGGGTAGTACGATGAGTCGTGTAGCATATTCCAGGGGGAAAAAATGAAAAACCAGGGGATTTACTGGCTATGCGAACAACCCAGCGAGCTGCATCGAGCCAAGGCTGAGCTCCTCGCTGAAATCGATTACGAGATCTCGTTTTTCCCTAACTTGGAAACCTTGCTAGTCGGCTTAGCTAGTAAGCGGGTGTCTATCATTATTGTCAGTGCCGAGGGCCAGGAAGACGAAATTATTAAAGCCGTGCATGCGCTGGCATCAAATCCTGCCATTCAAGGCGCCAGGCTCATTCTCTGTAGCGGCGGTGAGTCAAATCGCATCCTGCACTATGCTGCGGGCCAAGGTTTTCGTGACATTATGCAGCTGGAGTGGGAAGACCATATCTGGCTGGAACGCTTTGAATTTTCAACTTCCGGGCAAGAAGGTGATATCAACCGAAAAACGGTCCGTTCCGAACAGCCCGAACAGGTGAAGTTTTTCTTGCCGGCGCGGGTGGTCTGGCTAAATCAAGAGCAGATGTGGATTGAATCGCGGGCAAGACCCCCGCAAGGTAGCAATTTGCAACTTGGGGGCGCGTTAGCTCGCGATCTGAACAGTCAGCAAAAAATTCACTTGCATGTCACGGATCATGCGAAAAGTAATTTGGTGTTTCGCTTTTCCGAAGCCATCATTGCAGATTGGCAAGCAAACGAAACGCTCGATCAAGAGCAAGTGAGTCAGACATTTGATTTGATTCAAAAGCTTGATCGTGGCGAACGGCCAAAGGTGTTTTTGGCAGTTCAGTCGCCCGCTCTTCGCAACACGATTTTAAAGTATTTATCTCCACTTAAATATGAAGTGCATACTGCCTTGCAAAAACGCAGTGTGATCATGGAACCGAAATTTTTCAGCCCGCACTTGGTCTTTATTGAAGATCGCATTTGTAGCGGTGATTCGATGAGCCGCTTCCAGGAAATGGTCGTCAACCTGCCGGAAAAAAGTACGGTTGTCGTTGTCGGCGGGCGTGAAGACCTTTCTAGTTTTCGCAATTTCAGTGCAGGTCGAAGACTGGAAGCCCTGGCTCGTATTCCAAAGAATCTAACAGAGATTATTGAAAAACAATATTTACCATCGACTCACTTTGAACGTCAAAGTCATTCGTTCTATCTTCCTTCGGACCACCCTTACTCTTTTGCCGAAATTGAGTTACCTTCCAGGATCATCGCCTGGTCGGATCAGGATATTGAGGTCGCTTTACCGATTCCTATAGAAAATTTCGGCTTGGCGCGTGTCGACTCCGCAATATTAAGTCAAGTTTCGCAGAAAGACATTTACGTAAAAGTTACTACTCTGAAACCTTCCACTGAGCATGGCTTTGTTGCAGTTTGCCGGCTTTGCACCCTTAACCCAACTGAGCAAAGTCACTGGGAAGAGTTCCTGCTTAAAAATCACAGCCATCACGTGTCATCCAGCACAAAACGCAAACGCTCGAATAGTTAGCTTCCAAAGTTGAGCATAAAATCTCCCCTATCTTGGGGAGATTTTCAGAATACACTTACCAACTTTGATCTCATCAGTGGGTTTTACCATTTGCATGCCGCGAATCGGTTTGCCATTAATAAAAGAACCGTTAGTAGAACCTTGATCTTCGACAAAAATCTCGCCGGTATTGTTGAGTTTGATCATCAGATGTTTACGTGAAATTTCTGTATCCTGATCAAACTGACCAAAGCTTGAAGCTCTGCCGATATAGGCAATTTTTTGAGGTAATTCGATCACCTCTTTCTGTCCATCACCATAGCGCACGCGTATGACGATATATACTTCGCCGGTGACTTTCAGTTCGTTTTCGATCAAGGTATCGACTAGGCTGTCAGCACCCTCTTTTTGTGGTTTTGAAGTATAAAGTGTTGGGATATGGCGGACATTTTTTTCATCTTCCAAGGCAAATTTAAAAGAGGTTTTGCCGATATCGATTCGATCGCCCTCTTTTAATTTAGCTTTCACGATCCGCTGACCATTCACAAAAGTACCGTTGCTGCTATTCATATCGAAAATATGATAGACATCGTCGATCGTCTGGATTTGACAGTGTGTGGCCGAAACCTCGGGATCATTAATGATAATATCAGCCTTTTCCCGCCCAAAAATAGTGTTGTCACGACGCAACTTCACCATTTCATTTTCACTTTTCCCCGAAATACATACCAGCACACCACGCTTATCCGCACCTGGCTTCTTTTGGGCCATTCGAATCAACTCCCGACTTGTTAGGCCATCGATAGACAAGACTAACCAGGGTCCATCCGGAAATACCTAATCCTGCGTTTTTTAGCTGAAAATAAATCCTTATGTATCTGTACACTGCGATCTATTTTCAGCTCGCACCTTGCCTAAGGCATTCCCGCATGGACCCCACCAGACTGATCAAGCTGTTGCCAGAAAAGCCAACCAGTAAAACAACCAACCTGTGATACCGGTGCCCATCATCGCAATAACAGCCAAACGCCCCATCCTCTTATGTATGATACTATATCTGCTTGGTCTAGGAGACCGCGCAAAATTTTTCATCGCCCCAATTATCGTAAAAATCCACAAGAGTAATGCGGGAATAGCCCAGATCAAATGAAATACCAAAGCCGGTAAAACAAAGGAATCGTAATAGGGAGAGATCTCGGCCAAGTGACGCCAACCATGCACTCGTATCTGAATTTCAAAGCCCAGGACGGCTGGCCCCAAAATGCCGGCAATTCCGAGCTGCAGGTACTTATGAGCGCGGTAAGCTTTCCAGCGCCAGACTAATAGCAAACTCATAATCTGAATTGGTAGGGCAATTAAAAGTAGCAAAGCCAAGAGATCCAAACTAATTGGCGCACGACTATGTGCAAACCACAACCATTGTTCCATACTATTCCCCGCAAACGAAAACAACGCCAAGAATCTGACCTGAATCAAAGAAAAAAACCATGCCTTTTATTCTGCGAAAAAGCACGAAAGCATACCACTTGCAGCGCAACGAGGTATCAAAGCTTTACCGAAAGACTGGGTGAGGAATGAATATGCCATATTTTCAGAAATAATTATAGATAGTTATGAATATTTTTCAAAGGCACATTTCATGCATTACAGTTTTTGCTAACAAGTCAGAAGGTGGAAGAGCTATGGATTGGAAAAATGTTGTCGAGACCATTAAGGATCTCTGTTATCAGTGCCAATTCAAAAAGGTCGTCACTGAAGTTGATCGTTATTCCGATATCGACCCTGGTTCGCAGCATTTTTTTGACCTGCAGCTGTATAAATCGCAGGCATTATTTGAAATGCATCAGGTGAGCGTGGCTAAATCCCTTTTGCGTGAGTTAACGAATCATCACGAAAAACAATCTGAGCGCTACTTATATGTCATGGCAAAATTACACTATGCTGATAAAGACTGGGAAAAAGCTGCCCGTTTATTTCGCCTACTGGCCGATCATGGTGAATCCGTCAAAGACTATTATAAAGCGCTGCTGGGTTTGGCGAATGTCTATTTTTCGATCAACAAAAATGATGATCTCAAACGGCTGATTCCAGAATTAGAAGAACTTTTGGAATTAGTCACAGTCGATCAGCGATTGAGTTACTATCTGTTAAAAGCCAATGTGAATCATCGAATCGATGGTTTAACGCAAAAAGCCAAAAACCGCTTTCATTGTGTCATCGAAGAGTCTTATCCGCGCCAGTGGAATTATTTCATCGTCAAAAGCCTTTACGGCTTGTCATCCATGTTTCAGGATCTTGGCAAGCAAGAAAGCCTGGAAGCCACTTTGGAAATTTTGCGTTGCTACTTAAAAACAGATGAATCGATTTATTTGACCTATTTGGTGAATGAAAAGTTTAAAGATGTGAATTTTTCGTTGACCTCGACTTTACAATTCGATAGCGAGTTTAAACGCATTGGTGTTCAGAACAAGTGGATTCCTCTTCATGACAAGCCTTTAATTTTTGGCTTTTTGGAATTTTTGCATCGTAAAGGCACTTTTGTCAGCAAGCAGGAAATCGCCCAGGAGTTGTGGCCAAACCAGGACTACAAGCCACGTATTCACGACCCGAGAATTTTTGATATCGCCAGACGCGTTCGCGCTCTGATTGAGCCCTACGAGAATCAGCCGGTTTGTTTGCTTTCCGGCCGCTTCGGTTACAAACTGGCGAGCCGGGATCATTTCGATCCTCCACCTCAGGGAGGTCGACCAGCTGTGGGTAACTGGCAGGATGAAATAAAAGTGAATTCTGGTCTAGTAGGTATGTATTACGAAAGCTAATTCAAGGTTCTTGTTTTCGCTTGATTACGCAAAACCCCCAATTATTTTTTAGGAGGCCCCCTGTCATGAAACGCACATTACATTATCTCATAATCAGCTTATTTTTAGCTAATCCGCTTTTGGCGGATGGTACATTGCCTTTTGGCGACGGCACCTTGCCCTTTGGAATGGCTGGACGAATCATTGAACTGGCCAATGGACAAGAATCTGGCGAACAAGCTTTAGAAGTTTACTTCGATCGTAGATCTAGCAGCTCACCGATTGTCGAGAATACTCCTTGCCCAAGGCCTATGAGCTGGTATCGTGTCGGCGGACAGATCGAATTGGGCCGTAACTTGCTGTTCAGCATTCAAGGAGTTTGTGCTACAGGCAGCGCAACAGGCCAGCGTTTGATTGAAGCGCGACGTGGAGCTGATACCTTACGTTTGGAGGGGAACTTAAGAGCCAATCCAATGAACGGTATGCAAAGCTTCCAAGGAACAGCAACCCTGACTTCAAGCAGAGGAACAGTATTGCAAAGCTTCCGTTTTGATCTCAGTGAATAAGTATTCACAGTGCTTACTCGGCCGGTAGCAAGATTGCTACCGGCCTTCGCAAAACAATCTTCCCCTGCATTTAGTCGCATCACTCCGGCAAAGTTCCTTGCAATTTCCTGGAAATTTGGCGAGAATCCCGGGCCCAACTCCCGATTCCCTAACAAGGAGAGTTCGCCATGAAAACTTTGGAAAAAACCTACGAAGAACTCAAAAGCAAAATGGCGAAACTGATGCCAGACTTTGAGATACGTCAAAAAGCTGAATTGGTTTGTGAGATTAACGAACTCAAGCAGCAGAAGAATGCCATTATATTAGGTCATAATTACATGGAACCTGCCCTCTTTCATGGTGTCGCTGATGTCACGGGAGATTCACTAGAACTATGCCATAAGGCAAAAGAGGCAGAGCAAGAAGTCATCGTTTTTTGCGGCGTCGAATTTATGGCAGAAACTGCCAAGATCCTGAACCCCGATCGCAAAGTTCTTATTCCATCGCTCAAAGCAGGATGTTCACTCGCATCATCGATTACCGCTGCTGATGTGCGTCACCTGAAAGAGATTTATCCCGGCGTGCCCGTGGTTACCTATATCAATACCTATGCTGATGTCAAAGCTGAGACCGACATCTGCTGTACCTCAGGCAATGCCGATCGCATCGTCGCCTCGTTGGATAGTGATACTGTTATCTTTATTCCCGATGAATTTCTTGCGCGGAATGTTGCCAAAGCCACTGGGAAGCGGATTATCTTTCCAGAACAAGATCCCACAAAGGCGGTCGCCGGCCAGGATGCGGAATTGGAAAAAGTCTTTATCGGTTGGCATGGTAAATGCGAAGTTCACGAATTATTTACGCCCCAGGATATCGCTGAAGTACGAGCCCAACACCCCGATGTTGTCGTCCTCGCACACCCGGAATGTCCGCCAGAAGTGGTAGCAGCCAGCGATTTTTCCGGCAGCACATCGGCCATGATTCGCTATGTCCGTGATATTCAAGCACCGCGTTATCTTCTGCTAACGGAATGCTCGATGGCAGATAATGTTATTGCCAGTAATCCAAACCGCGAAGTCTTACGCCTTTGCAGCCACCGCTGCCCACACATGGCGCAGATTACTCTGGAAGATACTAAAGCTGCCCTAGAGCAGTTCCGTTATGAAGTGACAGTACCTGAAGATGTCGCAGTCCGGGCGAAGCAATCGATTGATCGGATGATGGCGGTTCGCTAGGTTTCATCCGGAAATGCCGGATCGGCCCTCACTAGCCCCCCCCTCCCGGGAGGGAGGAGCAAGTTTTTCCTGGCCTAGGCTAAGTTTACGGCTCGCCTAAGCGGAATGGGGCAATTTGCCTTTATCTTTCTTGTCTTCGTCATTATGTTTTTTTCCAATGTTTTCCGGTGGTTTGTCGTCTGTATTGCCCGTTGGCAAAGGGTCACTTGCCGGAAAACTTTCTTCTAATGCTTCGTCTAATTTCTTTTCTTTTGACAGTGTCATACTGAACTCCTTGTTACTCCTCGATAGTCGAAGACTCGCAGTCAGAGGAAGCAACAAGCATGCCTGCATTTTTTCATTCGCCTAATGCAGCCAAAATTGGGGGTCATTAACCAGTAAATCTAACTGCTCTCGCAAGTCCTGGAGCTGAACTTGCCAATAGTGCTCTGTCCCAAAGTCAGGGAAAGCGCGAATAAAGGCTGGATCCTGACGTCGTTTCGCAATCCAAGCACTGAAGTGTATGAGACGCAATGCCCGTAAAGCTTCAATCAGGCGTAAGGATGACCAGTCAAATTCACGCAGCATTTCATAATTCTGTATCAGGCGCCGAAGTATCAAGCGGCAGGACTCATCTCGCCCTGGAACCATCAGCCACAGATCCTGAACTGGTGGACCGATTACGGAATCATCAAAGTCTACCCAAAACGGACCCTCATCACCCCACAACAAGTTGCCTAAGTGGCAATCGCCATGGATCTGAGTGGCTGGAACCGCTGCAAACCATGGCTCAGTTAAATGACAGATCTGTTCGACCATCGACTGGTAAGGTTGGCGAATCGATTCAGGTAGGATGTTATGGTCCAATAGATACTGCAGATTGTTCCAACCATAAGTTCCAGGGTTTAATTGGATGCGATGTTGCGGGCGCAAACTTGCACCAACCTGATGCATCCGTGCTAAGAGCCGACCGACACGCTCAACCTGTTCGTCGCTTAATTCCTGCGGCGAGCGCCCGCCAACTTTGGGAAAAACCGCATAGTAGATATGCATATCAGGTAATTGATGTAAGGTCTGCCCATCCTGAAATCTTAGAGGGGCGACGACTGGATTTTCCTGCTCCACCAATTTCAGTAAAAACTGATGTTCCTCCAGTATCTGTTCCTTCGTCCAGCGCCCAGGCCGGTAAAATTTTACAATGCGAAAATTTTCATAAGCCACACGTGAGCGGCGATGTGCTAGCTCACCTTCAGCGGCTTCAATTTCCAATTCATAGACTCGGTTTTCCAAACTATTATGAGCAAAACTGCGTCCGGTACAACGAACGCCCAAAGATCTTTCTACCGCATCTAGGATACGATCCGGGGTTAGCTGATAGAAATACTCCGTTTCTTCCTTCCCCCAGGGAGATTGACTTCTGTTCACAGATCACCTCCTAACTCTTACCGTGATACCCGGCTCAGTTAAACACGACAAGCTGCCCGGGGCAAGCAAAAGGCCTGAACATCTCCAGAGAAACTAAAATCTTTCAAAAAAAACTCAGCGAGGATTTAAAATTTAAAAAAAATCTCTTTCACTGAGCCAGACTGCTTAAATTAGCGACAGGAGATTGAAATAATATTCGCTACTTAACTAGGGGGTGTTAAAGAATATGACAAAAAAGCCGATTGCCATGGAAGAGATGATTAAAGTCCTTAATTGACCAAGGAAGGATGAGCACGATGAGAATCAGGCCTATGTCCCTGCGCCTTCTGTTTCTATTGTTTACGGCAGGAAATCTTGCCGGATGCTCAATTTTTGCCGGTGGCGAAGATCAGATGGAAGATGATCTTTTCGACACTGAAATGAATACTATGGATGAAGGCGACGAAGAAGCTGGAGAAAACGAAGAAGCCGCACCCGAACTTGCTGAAGAGTCGAATGAAGATAGCTCGATGGACACGATGATGTCATCCGGTGGGTTTGATGGTGAAGGCTTTGACAATCTCGATAGCGATGCCCTGATGGGTGATATGGGAAGTCCTGTGACGACTGAAGGAACCGAGATTGTTACCGATGATAGTAGCGCTATGGGTGGTGGCCTAGATAGCGGACTGGGCATGGGTATGGACAGTGGACTTGGCACGAATAGCAACACACCCGCCCCCATGGCGAGCCCCCCTCCAGCTAGCAGTCCTATGCCAGCCTCTGGCAATACCCAGGTTTTTTATGCATCAAGCGGCGGTGAATTGGTTGATACTCCAAACGGACAAAATGTTGTTGGCAGCTTACGTGCAGGTGACCCGGTCCTTGTCACTTTATCTGGCGAATGGGCGAATGTTGTCAATCGCGGTTGGATCAAGCGCAGTCAACTGAGCAATAAACCTGTTGGCCGCAACAAACCAAAACGGTCGTGGGATAAATAAATCTGTGCCAGATATGATTTTCAAACGGTGTGCAAATGTAATTCAAAGATGGCGAAAGCTTGGTCTGGCCTTGGCTCTATTTGCAAGCCATCCTTTGCTGGCCATTCCAGAAGATGAATTAGAGCTACGGGAAAATGAACTTGCGGCTTTTTACAAGCAAGGTACATCAGGCTATTTTATAGGTGTAAACCAAGTTCCGACTTACTACCATAGCTTCATTCATCCCGAGGAAAAACTAAAATTAGTGATCTTAACTGGTCGAACCGAGTCAACAGAAAAATACGATGAACTTGCCTACGACCTTTATCAGAGGTCCTATTCGGTTTATCTTTTTGATTGGCCTGGACATGGTAAATCAGGACGCTATCTGGAAGACACTCATAAATGCCATATCACAGATTATCAGGATTACTTGCATGCGCTGGAACAGTTTATGGACCAAATGGTTGCGCCGCAAGGTCAAGAGCAACTAGTGCCCATCGCAGCCTTCGCCCACTCCATGGGCGCCAATGTTCTTTCACTTTATACGATTAAACATCCACAGAAATTTGATCGTTTGATATTATCGTCACCAATGCTGGATATACCAACCCCCATAAATCAAAAAGCATTGTGGTATTTCCTTCGCTTTGCCGAATGGATCGGTTTTGGTGATGCTTATGTCTATACCCATGGCCCCTATGATCCGAACGAAGAAAATCATGTCACCAGTAGTGTCGCTCGCTATCAAAGACAAATCAGATGGCGTGTAGCAAATCCACAAAAAAACCTGGGTGGTGCAACCATTGCTTGGGCCAGAGCGAGTTTGGAAGCAACCTGGGAAATGCGGAGTCATGCTGAGCAAATGACGACTCCGATTTTATTGCTGCAAGCTGGCAAGGATATTGTGGTTAAAGTCGATGGGCAGGATTATGTTTGCTCTCAGGCTGCTGATTGTCAGAAGGTTTATTTTGCGGATGCTAAGCATGAGATTTTGCAGGAGAGCGACTCTATACGGGATCGCGCTTTGGAAGCGATCCTTGAGTTCCTTGAGCCGGTGCAAGGCTCACCTCTACCTTAGACCTCCATCAATTCAATAGGTAAGCAGCCAACACTACCCCATTAGCGCTATCATATAGACATGATAAAGCTCTAAATTCCAACTTTTTGCGCCATTAAAATTTTTATTTCATTTTATCAATTTATTTCTGCCTGCTTTGCAATATTTCACCACTCCCCCTGTCCTTGCCAATGTATACGACATACAAAAGATAGACAATTAGACACTCTTTATCCATATGACTGTAATAACTAGTATAACTCGCATATTGACACGACAATTTCAAAAGGAACACAGACTTATGAAAACATCACTGATCAACAAGACCCTTATTTGCCTGAGCCTCGCCGGTTCACTTTTAACGCAAACTGCTTGTGACAAATCCGACAACAAAAATAAAAAGAAACTTCGCGACACAGAAATTCAACTAGCTGAAGAACGCAAGGTTCAGACTGAATCACAAAAGCGCATCAATGAGCTTTTACTCGATATCGCTGAAAAAGAAAGCAAACTTGCTGAAAACGAAACACTAATTGCCGGTATGGAAGAAAGTCAGGAAGAGACTGCTGAAACAGTCAAAGAACTTGAAGATGAAAATAAAAACTTAACAGAAGAAATAAATGAAAAATTGGCCGAACTCGCGGAAGAACGTGGTCGTGTCATGGAGCAAGATACCCTGATCGCCAGCCTGAATGAGAAAGTAGCTGCTTTTGAAGTAGAACTCGCCGCTGCCACAGCAACAATTACAGAAAAAGAAGAGAAAATTGCCGATTTGGAAGCAAAATTACTCCAAGCAGGTAGCGACAACGATACTAGCGAAGATACCCCAAGCACAGTTGAACTGGAAAATTTACGTCAAGAATTGAGTCAAGCAAAGGCAGATCTAGCACAAGCCCGAGCTGATTACGAAGCAGTTGCAAAAAGTCTGGCACAGGCAGAAAATCTGCAACGCTCTCTCAAATTCCAAAGTGTCCAGGCCTTTCTGGAAACTCTTGGCACAACGCGTGACTTTGTCGTTGGCGATCGAGACTTGCGCAAAGTCTACGACTATCCAAGTGACAAAGGCTGTATCTTTGTCTTTTCATTTGCTGAAGAAATGGAAAACCTTGAAGCCAATTACAGTTTAACACCTGAAATTTCTGGCTATGAGACCTTACCGATGGGACTTAAATATCAGAAGGTCGCTGTTTGTGAAGATAAGACAGCAGACAGTGAAGAAGTTTATCAGGTTCATAAAGAAAATGGTCGGATATTTAAGATTTTACCAACAAATAATGCAACAAATTTGCCGAATACTCATTATCTCTTGTCCTCTCGTGAAGCCAATAGCTGTGAATCTATGAGCAGCGATGTTCAGGTTGCTAATGTCTTTTCAAATAAGAATCAGTTTATTTATCCGCACTTCAGCCCACTCAACATGATTGAATCGTTCCGGTTGCTAAGACCTAATCGTGTGACTATGGAATATAAAATGTCACGATCTGTCCGTGAATTTTATGCTCCTGGCTGTACGGAAGTTTTGGCAAGAAGCAATGCATCGAAAATTGCAAAAACAGCATGTCGTATCCTTAATGATGCTAATTTTGCTGAAACAAATACTGTAACTGGCTGCTTTACGGAACAAGCGACTGAAAATAACAAACCCGTTTTAACATTTAACCAATAAAAATATTGAGGTCGAACAATATGAAACTGAACATGACACAAATTATATACACACCAATTCTTTTGGCACTAGCAGCATGTGGCGGCCCACAAAGTGAAAGTCAATTAAAGGAAGAATGGAACGCAGCCAACAACCCTGTTCGCATTGGCGGTAAAGATCTCGAATACAAGCTTGCTGAATTGCCACTTGCCGGCAAGACAAGGCAAGTTGGCTGGAGTGATGATTACTGGCCAACTTATAAAGGTGGCCTCAGCTACCGCTGGAGACTGGGCTATAATGCTAGCAGCATCAATTATAAAACCTTTGATGAAGCGAATATCAGCCGGACCAACCTGGGAGCTTTATCACCGGCTGAAAAATATGACATTTTCATGGGGAGCTTTAATTATCCTCTTGTTCATATGGAAAGAGCACGAACAAAGGTTTTAAAAACCATCCCTGGCTCGGATTTTTTCGAAGAAGCTTATGAGATTCCTGCTTGGGAGGGTTTATGCCATGGGTGGGCAGCAGCAGCCAATAATTTCAAGGAACCCAAAGCCGTGACGATGACTGGACCAAGCGGTATCGAAGTACCGTTTACTTCTTCAGACATCAAAGCATTATTGACCTTTTATCAGCAATATCGCGACAACGGCTCCGTTAAGGATTACTTTATGAGCGAGCGCTGCAACGTCTCTTTTACAAAGTTAGACGAGGATTTACGTTCTGAGAGTATCACGGAAGAAGAATACCGCCGCTTGCGTAACGAAGGCCCGTGTAAGGGTGTTAATCCTGGTGCCTTTCACGTAATTATAGCCAACGAAATTGGCAAGAAGAAAGACTTCCTCGTTATGGACATCACCCGTGATGCAGAAGTTTGGAATCAGCCGATCAATAGCTATACATCGGAAGTGGTCAGCGAGTCTTTGGAAAATTTTTCTGAAAACGCAGCACCCGGCACAGTAAAAGAAGTCACCTTGAAAACGCTCGTCAATTATAGCGTTGAAACCGCACCAAACCTTAACCGCATTCGTCCTGCTGAGCAAACAGCGGTTTACGAGTACTCTCTTGAACTCAATGAAGCTGGTGAAATTCTCGGGGGAACATGGATCAGCGATATGCCGCGTCCTGATTTTCTCTGGCGCCAAACAAAGCCAGAATTCCGTGGTTACTTTGAGCTCCTACAAGATATCTATGAAGAATCTACTGTAGACTTACAGTAGCCGATTGAGGCCCGGCTTTCCTTAAGGAAGGTCGGGTTGTTTTTTTACTTACAAGTCAGCCTTGACTCACCGACGCAGCTCCCCCGTCTTAATCAAATCAATCAACTGCTCATCGTCCAAGCGAGTCAGCTCCGCCCCATCTTCCGACAACAAAGCCTGCGCCAACTGCCTTTTCTCTGCATGCAACTGCAAAATCTGCTCTTCAATCGTCGCTTCCGTCACCAAACGATAAACCATAATCTGCCGCTTCTGCCCCATGCGATAGGCGCGGTCTGTCGCCTGATCCTCGACAGCCGGATTCCACCAGGGATCAAGGTGAACGACCATATTCGCTTTGGTTAGATTCAGACCGGTACCACCCGCCTTTAAGGAAATCAGAAAAACAGCAAACTCTTCGTTTTGGAAGCGCTGGACTAAACTCGCTCGTTCATCAGCCGGCGTTTGGCCGTCCAGGTAGGCCACAGGCCCGATCCCCTGCTCCTGTAAAAAATCACGTACTAGCCTTAAGAAACCGGTAAACTGACTGAAAATCAACACCCGTTGATCACTGCCACGCACAGGCTCAAGTAGATTTTTGAGCACTTCCAGCTTCGCCGAACCCAATTGCCAATCAGCTTTCACTAGCTGCGGATGACAAATAGCCAGTCGCATCCGGGTCAAAGCGCCCAGGATTTTCATCCGCTTCTGTCCGGCAGGCTTTTTCTCAGCGCTCTCATCTTCTTTTGCATCGTCGTCGCCTTCGATTTGGGCGAGCGCATCCAGGCGAAGAGCCTCGTAGATATGCCGTTCATCCTCACTCAGACTGACCCGCAGATCGATCTCGATTTTATCGGGCAGTTCATGCAAGTAGTCTTTTTTTAAGCGACGCAAGATATAGGGGCGGATTTTTTTTACCAGTCGCTCCCTAGATTTTTCATCACCTGCCAGGATGGGAAAGCCATAAGCACGGCGAAAGTGTGGCCAGCTTCCCAATAAGCCGGGCGAGATCGTCCGAAATAAGCTCCACAAATCGCCCAAATGATTTTCGATTGGTGTGCCGCTCAAGGCAAGGCACCAACGCCATTGCAGAGATTGGATGGCCTTCGCCGTTTGGCTTTTGGCATTTTTTATGGTCTGCGCCTCATCGATCACTACGATATTCCAGTCCAATTGCTGCAGGCGTTCACGATCACGCAGAATCAGACCATAACTTGCCAGGACCAGTTGACCAGCTTGAAATTTCACATCTTCGGCGCTGCGATCCGTCTCGCGATAAATGACAAGCGATAAATCGGGAGCGAAGCGCCTGGCTTCGTGGGCCCAATTGGCAATCACCGAGGTCGGTGCAATGACCAGGGAAGCCCCCAGCGCTTGATGTTTGAGCAGCACTGCCAGGGTTTGCACCGTTTTGCCAAGACCCATGTCATCCGCCAGACAAGCTCCCATCCCCCAGGCACAAAGTCGGTTCAGCCAGCGGAAACCATCTTCTTGATAGGGACGCAGGCTTGCCTGGAAATTTGTCGGGATACTGTGGTTAAGGCTCTGCAGACTTTGAAAGTTGCGCCGCAATTGCCGCCATTTATCAGCTTCCTGCTCAATCAGCAGGCTCTCGGCCTGCTCCATGAGCAAGAGTTCTTCCATAGCCGCCGGATCAACGCGCAATTGCTCATCTTCTTCACTCAGGGCGGTTTGCATCTGCTCCAAACGCTGCTGTAGGGCATCTGTGATACGGCTCCAGCGACCATCTTTTAATTCGATATATTGTCTGTTGTCACGCAAAGCCTTGATTAAAGCACTGAGATCAATTTCTTCTCCTTCAACTTCAATCTGCCCCTGTACGGCCAGCCAGTCTTTTTTTCCACCGACCTGCAGGACGATTTTTTGCTGATCCAGGGGTGCGGCCAATTGATAATTCGCCGCCAGACTGGGGTCGTTTTTCGGCCATTCAATACTGAGATGAGGCTGCGATCTGGCTCGCTCCAGTAAACTCAAAAGCGCATCGATGCCAGGTAAATACCATGTGGATGGGGGACGAAAACCAAATCGCATCAAACTGAAGCGATCGATCAAATCACGTGCCTGCGCCTCTTCCCGAAAAAAATCGCGCTGCACGTGAAAAGCCTGATCACCTTGTCGGGCTAAAACTTTTTCCGGTCCATTGGCTGGCGGGAAATACAAGGCCTCACTCATCGGCTTGACCAGCATGTCCAGCTTCACCGGACCATTGGCAAAGGGAGTCAGGCGGAAGACTATGGTATCTTCGGCTGCCCGGTTTGCAATAACCATGTTCTCATCTAGAGCGACCGGCAGCTTTTTCTGACTTAAGCGTAACATGTAATCGATCACGACGGATTGCTGATCCAAAGGGACTTCGGCTGTCGTCAGCAGGAGCTGTTGCACTAAAGTGGCTGTCTTCTGATCCGTTTCCCCATAATAAACACTGCCCTCTTCCTTAGCGATAACAAGGAGCAACCCTAAGTGCTCGTCGACCTGTTCGACAAGCCGCCGGCCCAGGTAGGGTTGAATGCGCAGGCTTTCACCCTGCTTTTCCGCCTTGAGAACCAAGGTTTCCGCGACGAATTCGACTGGCTCGCTGGGCCGGTCAGCCCAAAAAACAAGATCTTCTTGCAGCAAAGTCTGCAAAATGGCCATAGCGTCGGTTTGAATCTCTTGGCGGCCTTGTTGAACTTGTGTTTGCAAATGACTGGCAACCCGATAGTGGCTTTCTTGCCACAATTCCTTTTTTTCCAGATATTGCGCCCAGCTTAGTCGCCTGCCCAGCGTCCACTGCTGCTGTCGCAAGCTCTGCAAGCGAGCTTCGACGCTACCATCTTCTTGCAAAAACCAGACGATGCGTTGACTATTTGTCGCTTCGGCCTGATCCGGCTCCTCAGCTTTTGTCACATCCTCATCCTGGTCGAGAAAACGCTCAAAAAGACCTAAAAGTGGATGCAAATCGGGATCATGGGCTTGGCCTTGGCGATCAGCCAGCATCTCTTCGAGTCTCGTCAGCAGCGCATTTTGAACAAGCCACATATGAGCGCAGCGCTGTTCTTCCATATGCAAGGATTCCCGCTGACAGCTGCAGCTGATAAAACTATAGCCGGATTCCCAATCGAAGATCGGTAAGGTCATCCGTACCTTAAAATGTTCTTTTTGATCAGCAAGTTCTGCCTCCAGCTCATCTCCTGCCATATTGAGAGAAAGGAGAGCGTGCGGGAAGAGCTTTTGCCCTCGCCTTCTAGCGCTCGATGGGTATTCCCGCTCCATTTCATTTTTTACATATTGCAGCAAGGCAGGCTGAAGTTCGGCATCGACATCAATTGTCAAAGGAATACCCGCAAAAATTGGCGGCTTTTCCAACAAGGGATCAAGATTTGTCATTTAGAAGACTCGGAAATAATCGGGCACCTTGATTTGACCATTCAAAACATCCTGACGGATGACACGCAGACGCTGATCCGCCTCGAGCTTGGTGCTGATACGGCTTCTATTGGTACCTTCAACAAGCTGCACACCGCCAGCACTTAAACCGAAATTGAGGATACCAGGTTTGAGAGATTTTTCAGTGAAAAGCTGAAGGACATATTCCATCGCAAGATCACCCCGTTTTAAAAGCAGAACTGATCGCTGTAGCACTTGCGGAGATAGCTGCTGCAAGTCTTGCCGCCCAGCAAGCAGAAGCAGCCGTTGCGGTTGCTCTGTTAGCCATTCGTTCATAGCAGATGTACTCACAAGTTCTGCCGTGTTAGGTCCAAGGGCTAAAAACAGAGCGTCGAGTGGCCGCAGCAAAAGCGACTCGACCAAAGTTTGCGCTGTCTCCAAATCTTGCCAACCTTGGGCCGTTGAACTGACAAAGCGTTCTTCAATCACAATCGTCTGATCAACAAGTCGCACTCCAGCACGAAAGGCAAGAAGAACTCGCCTAATCGACGGGTTATCTACGGCGCCCACAAAAGCCAGGCGTTTACTGATCGTTTGGCTTGCCACTTGGGTTCCTAGTATAAAGGCAGCACGATGCTCGTCAAAGACCAATCCTGTGTACGGACTCGCCTCATCCTCGCCATCGAGAACGATAAACTGCGTCTTAGGAAAATAGCTTGCCATCTCGTGCCAGACATCACGGAATCGGGGGCCTAAGGTCACTAAAATATTGAAATTTTTCCGACCTAGTTCGTTAGCAAAGGCCTGCGCTTCTGCGGCGTTGGTCGCATAACGGCTGGCGAAAAAGAGGTTATGATTGTGACGCAATCGCTCCATACTGGCAACGACGTCTTTTTCTAGACCAAATAAATCTTCTGCCCGCTCCGGAAGTAGCAGACCTACACGGATGAAGTCGGCAACAGCTTGCTTCGAAGCAAAAATCGCCAGCAGCAAACTGACGACAAATGTCAGAAATGGTTGGTGAAAGGACATCAAGGTGAAAAACTCCTAGTTTCGACGCCTGCATGTTTGACATACTTGTTCAATATCGGGTGCAATGATTATAAGTAATGGAGAAAATTTAAGAAATGCGTTTTTCTATAGGCTCGGGAGCTCGCCCAAGCTCCCAAAGCCATAGAGGGGATCAAAAAACTTAACTCGAAGGAGTCTCTAGTGTATTAGCACTACTCCCGAAGCCTGGAAAAATTATTTATTCTAATCATTGTCAATTAACTAAACTTTTTGAAACAGAAACCGCGACTAGAGGAACTCGATGTTGCCGCTATCGTCTTGATCGTCGATGCCAGCCTCTTCTTTGCCTGACATCAGGTTCTGCATCTTATCCCAATCTGTGATTCGCACTTCGACCGCACAAATCAGTGATTGATCATTGAGACGATAGCACCATTTATCGACCAAAGTCTCCTGGGAGTTTTGTATGTCTTTTTCCATTTTTTCCAAAGGCTCGATTGCAGCTGGCTTCTGATCTGGAAGATTCACAATCAGCTCACCAGCTTCATTGGAAGATGAGTAATTGGATTGCAACCAAATTTTGATGGCACCTGCTGTCAGGTTGCAGAATTCGCGGATAAAGTCATGGCAAAGGCTCGGAGCAATCGCTCTGTTTTGCAGAGCCTTTTTCTGTGATAAGAAAGTTTTGGCAATGTCGACACTATAATAAACTTTGAATTTAAATTTAATGCCATCAGCATTAACAACGATTTTCACTAACCAGTCTTCATCTTCGTCTAAATGATATTCGAAAGCATCAACCGGCTCTAGTTTCATACCGGACAAAGATGAGCCTAAGCGCAGGTTTGCCGCTTCGCGAACGTTCTGTTTAATCGCTAGAACCAATGCTTCGCGATCATGATCTTGAAGTTCTGCTAAGTTGGACATGACAACACCACCTTAAACCTAGGCTGAAGCCCTATTTTTTCAATCGGGTTCTTGACCCTTTGTTGAACGATGTAAAGCAAACCTCACTTCCATCGCATTTTCATGATTACCGATTTCCATGGTCGTGATCAGGTAATCCTCGTCATTCAGATCACCACCCATCTCGCCATATTTCGCTTCTGGTGCCTGCAAGATGGTGGAGATATTTCTTGCCAAGAGATTATTTTTCATGCCGCCCAAAATACGATTTACGATTTCGCCGGCCCAATCCAAAAAATCCTCTCTCTCCAGATCTTCACCATACTTCCGCTCAGGATGACTCTGCCACAGAAACTCTTGGTCGGTTCTCATCACCAACACACCCTCAGTATCGTCACTTTTCAATACAATTTGAGCAGAAATAATAGGCTCTTTAAGGTATTGTAAAGACTCACCCTTTTCCAGCATCATCAGTTCTTTTTCTAAACGACCATGAAAAAACTTGATAAATTCCAGTAGAAACTCTTGTTCTACCCCACCCATGTCAAAGTTTGGCATTTTGACGATTCCTTTTCGCAACATTTAGGCACAGAAGCTATCGAGCAATGCTTTTACGGTCGCTGACTCAGCAGGCTTAATAATCCAGCCGGTAACACCAAGTTCCTTGGCACGATCCATTACATCTCTAGTCGCCTCACTGGTGAGCATGACAATCGGCAATGCTTTAAATTTTTCTTCTTTTTTCACAGCTTCCAAAAATTCAATACCGTTCATTTCAGGCATATTAACATCACAAAAAACCAGAGAAATTCCCTGTTTTTCGTGAAGTACTCCAAGCGCTGCTTTGCCATTCTCTGCTTCCAACGTTAAGATTCCATGATTGTGGATGATTCTCGAAATTTCCCGCCTCGCCGTCTTGGAATCATCGACCACAAGAACCTTGTTTGCCATAATTCACCTTTCTTAAGCCTCAATAACTAAAGTTAAATTTGCAAATTTTCATGGACTTTCAAAGAATCCGGAATGGGTTTGACAAAATAAGAATCAATCTCTTTTCTTAAATTTTACCAGAATCAGCCGATAGCGGCCATGTAATCCATAGAGGAAGCGATGAATTGAACTACTTTTTTTCATGGGCAACGACTATTTTCCTGATCAGTAGCATCTGTCATGGGCAGACTCCTGTCGATCATGGTCAAATCACGTCTGAAAAAACAGGTTTGCCGACTGCAAACCAAGATTATATTGACCTAAGATTGTTTCCATTCAGCCAAAAAATCTTTGAAGCACAAACCCCATGGGATTTCTATTTTGGTCAGCTTTTGACACCAGAAAATATTCATACTGGCAAACGAAGTGCCCAATTACACTTCAAATTAATGCAACCTGAGAGCTTTGAAAAAGATTGGCCACGGTATGTGACGCTACATAAACGCTTACTCCTCCCTGAACGAACCAGTCAATACTCGGTGTTCATACCGGAAATCCGATCGGCTGCTAAGGTCTGGCTCAATGGTAAATTGGTATTGGAAGCAGGAGTGGTTGGTGATTCGTCAGAAAAGGAAAAATCGGCCATGAAGCCTATCATTGTCGATTTGCATGGTGATGAACCTTACCTCGACATCATCGTCCAAATGTCCGGTTTTGCCAGCTTTGAAATAGGCCCTTCGCTGCCTTTTGCAATCGGTCACCCGACGCTGATACATCAATCCCGGCAATCGCCTATGACTCGTGACGCTTTTGCAGTCGGCGCGATTGCCATTATGGCGTTTTATCACTTAAGCTTGTTTTTACTACGTCGCGATCGGGTCGCACCACTATGGTTTGGCATGTTTTGTTTGCTCATTGTGATCAGAACATTAGTCCGCTCAGAAGGTCTGTTGATCTACCAGATCATCGACCAGCCCAACTATCAGTGGCATTACCGTTTGGAATACTGGTGCTTTAATCTTGGCTCGGCTATTTGCACCCACTTTGTCTATGTCCTTTACTCACGCGATCTCTCTCGTCGGCTCTATCAGACCGTCATGATCTGTAGTATTGCCTATGCTGTTGTTGTGGCTGTAAGTCCAGCTTACTACTTCACACAATTGCTCGTTCCATTTCAGATCTTTGTCCTGTGCTGTGCTATGGGAATTATTTATGGCTTGGTCCGTGCGATTATCAACCGGCGCAGTGGAGCGCTGCTGTTTATTCTTGGATTTCTCGCTTTGATGGCTGGCGTTACCAGCGACATCCTTAAACATAATAATATTATTCAAGCCCCAACCATGGTCCACATTGGACTTTTCTTCTTTATCTTGTTTCAAGCCATCCTTCTTTCGAAGCGATTTGCCAAAGCCTTCACCAGAGTTGAAGAGGCAGAGATAGAGATCCGGCAACTCAATGAAGGGCTGGAAAGAAGTGTTCAGGAACGGACCCAAACCATCCGCATCATACTGGACAATGTCAAAGCGGGATTTCTCTTAATCAATCAGGATAGATTGATCGAAGGCGGCTTCACCAAGTCCTGTCCTGAAATCCTTGGTAAAGAAATTCGTGAGGGTGATGCTTTTATCGATCTTTTTGATTTAAATAAAAGACAGCGTGATCACCTTGAGCTGGCAATTTCCCAAGTTTTTGCCGACATGCTTCCTGAAGCCGCTGGCCTGAACCAAATACCAAGCCGTCTGTCAATCGGTGAGCGCAGCATATCCTTGCAAGGATCCATCGTTCGTGACGAAAATGGCCATGTGGTTTCCATTCTTTTTACCATCACCGACGCCACCTTACTTGTTCATACTGAAGCAGAGGCCAAACTCAATCGTGGTTTGCTGAAAATTTTACAGGACAAAAACGGATTTCATGATTTTGTGTCTGACTCATTTATTGATCTTGGCAAGGCTCATAAGGCTGTGAAGCAAGGGGATCAGACGCAAGCCCGTATGATATTGCATACTCTCAAAGGCAACTTTTTTGCTTTTGATTTGCATGAGATTGCACAGCAAATTCACAACGAAGAGGACTTAACGGAAATTAGTTCGCAAGGACTCATTGATATTGAAGCAAGCATCAGACAATTTCTTGAAGAACATAAAAATTTATTTGCAAACGACACTTATCAATATGATGAAAAAACCTATTCACTACCCAATCGGGCAATACAAGATTTACAGAAAAAAACGTTTCAAGTGCAATCACTCACTGAGCTTCAATCAGCTGTCAACGAATGGCTGAGTGATGTGCAAAAAGTTTCCGCTTTGCAGCTTCTTGGCTCATTAGCTGTCAAAACTGAACGGCTTGCCGATCATTTTGGCAAAAGTCTTGACCTTCATATTACCGGTGGCGATACCTTGGTTCAAGCAGACAAACTACGCAATGTCGTGCAAAACATGATGCACTTGGTGCGGAATAGTATTGACCATGGTATTGAGTTCCCCGAGGACCGGGCCCCGAAAAATCAAAGAGGGCGGATTACGATTTCTGTCAACCACAAGGAAGACGAGCTGCTTATCAGCCTTACTGATGACGGCCAAGGCCTCGATCTGGAAAACATTAAAACCTTGGCCATTGAACAAGGTTTGTTAAGCTCAACAGATGCCGCAAACATCAGTGGGGATGAAGTCGCCAGATTGATCTTCCAACCAGGCTTTACGACAGCCAAGTCAGTCAATGCTTTGTCCGGACGAGGCATGGGTATGACCGCACTCTTACAAGCAGTCGAAGAGCTTGGTGGACATATTGATGTTCATAGTGAAACAGGAAAAGGCACACGCTTTGACCTTCATATCCCTGAAACTTCAAGTCCTCAGCTTTCGAGCAAAACGGCTTAAGTTCCTTGCAATTTAGCGCTGAATCATTATATTTCGACATGGGAATTTTATGCTTAACCCATAAGGAGTCTTACTCTCATGTCGCAGTCTGTCTGGCGTCTGATCATTATATTGCTGTTTTCGTTTATCTTCTTTCAGGACTGGTGCCTGGGACAGATCGTCAATGTCGCTCAGATTGCTAATCGCGATGTGAAAGAAGGTTTTTCCCTCAGCACAGACCTTAGTTGGGAAAGAAAGCAGGGCAATATCGATCTTAGTGTTCTCACCGCCAAAGCCACAAGTTTCTACCGTCACAGTGATCATCTGCTTTTATTGATTTTAGAACGTGAATATGGTGTGCAAAATTCAAGCGCCTTAAGCGATCGCGCTTTCCAACATCTTCGTTATCGTTACCAATGGTTGGAGCGGGTCACACTGGAAACCTTTGCCCAGCATGATCGAAACCAATTTCGCCGATTAAAAAGTCGCACCTTAATTGGCGCCGGCCCACGCTTTCAGATCTTAGCAACTGAAAATCACCTGCTTCACTTGGGGCTGGCTCCGATGAAGGAAATAGAAGTATTTGAGGAAGCCTCGACTTTGACCGATGAGCCACTCGTCAGCAAACGGCAAGAAGATATCAGGCTTTCCCTTTCCTTGGGCTATCATTTTAATCTGGCAGAAAATTTAAGCTTTAGTAACACCGGTTATTGGCAGCCCCTTGCCGATGATCTAGATATCTATCGCCTATTAAATGATGCAGCTCTCACCATACAAATCACCGAGATCTTGGCATTACGCTTCAGTGCGACTTTAACCCACGACACCAACCCACCACCCGGCATTCGACAAACCGATCATCACTACAAGAATGCACTTGTGATCAATTTTTAATGTTTAGAAAAATCTGCAAACTTTTGTACCGAAGCTTGCAGATTTTTCCAGACTTGGTCGAGACTGCTTTTAATCGTTTTCAACTCCTCATCATCACTGACTGCATATTGAGTCAGCTTCTCCTTATATAAGTCATAATTATGTTCCACTTCTGCTAAATGCTCTTGGAATTCAGGATTCTGATCCTCTTCTGCATTTTTTGCCCGAAGTTTCAATTCCTCAATCTCAAAGCGGATATCTCGCAAGCCAACGATTTTTTTTGCCATTTCCTCACGAGTCAGTACCACATCATCCATAATTCTATTTGTTCTCCTTGTATGAAACTAGATGTTCTATTATCAGTATCCCGTCGAGACTGACCTCTTTTGCCAGGCCATCGACCTGCACTCTGACCTTTATTCGACACCCATTATTGCAGGGAAGCAAGGAAAAATCCCGCTGACTCTGGTCAAGCATTCAGGCCTAGCGGCTGTTGCAAATGGCAGCACTAAAGCAAGCATCCAGGCTGTAGGATTGACTTCCGTATGACAAAAAGCTAAATCATTCGTTTCATGACTCCCTTATGCCAAGTTCATCCATGAGTGTGCTTCCTCAATGAAGCATTGCCCTAGAGTCGAGAAAGGTTTGATGATGGTAAAGAAGAGCAGTTTTTCCCTACTACTATTGGCAGGTCAAATGGCCTATGCGTCCGGTGTAATTCCCGATAAAAGAGAATTTCCTGTCAATCAAAATGTCTCACCATGCCAAAATTTTTATGAGCATGCCTGCTCAAAAGTTGTTGAAAATTTTACACTGCCAGATGATCGCAGTCGTCACATTTTCTCCTTTTCCGACTCTCGCGAGCGTCTCCTGGAAGAGAAAAAAGCTTTCTTGCAGAATTTGAAGAGCGGCAAAAAAATGAGTTCTCGTTCAAAAACTCTGCAAACCGTTTATGGTGCCTGCATGGATGAATCGGCCCGCGCAAAAGAAGAACGGGCACTGGCCAAACAGGTCCAAAGCAAATTGGGCCAACTGAAAAATCGCGAAGATTTTCTCCAGTTTCTGGCTGAGCAACGGGCGAATGGCTACTTTAGCTTTGTCCAGGTCGGCTCTACCGCCAACCAAGACAATCCCGACATTTATGATTTCTATTTCATAGCAGATATGCAGACCTTACCAGAGCGGTCTTATTATCAAAACGAAGCCGTACTCAAAGATTATCAAAAACTGGTCGAATCCTTTTTTGAAGCCATCGGCGAAAAAAATGCCGCAGCTCGCGCGAAACAAATCGTGACATTTGAAAAGGCATTTGCGGAAAACTATCCTCTGCCTGCTGAAATTCGCGAGTTATTTGTTAAAAAATCCAGCATCAGCAAAGCTGATATCAAAAAGTTTTATCCCAGTTTTCGTCTGGAGGAAGACCTAAAAAAAGTTCCGGATCAACTCAACATTCGCCACTTTATTCCGGATAACTTTGAATTTACAGAAAGACAGTTACGCCATGCTGCCCTCGACCTGCTGAAAGATCTCTATCTTTACCAGGCTATGAGTCCAGTCATGGATGATGCCTATCCTGAATTTTTCCAAAAGCAGTTCGCATTTAATCACAAGTATCTGGGTGGCCCGAAGCAACGCAGCGATCGCCAGGAGCGTTGTACCGAACTAGTGATGAGTCGTTACCGCATGGAAATCGATGCTGAATTGCTGCCTCAAATTTTCCCAGACTTTCCTGAAGATGATTTCATTAAACTTGCAGAAGATGTCCGTTCTGCCATTATCGAAGGTGTGAAGGAAAACCAGTGGCTTTCCGAAAAAGGTCGCAAAGGCGCCATAGCGAAACTGGAAAATGCCCGATTGCAACTTGTCAAACCACGCAATGAAAAAGAATGGAACTTCAACCCTGAACTTGATTATTCAGCCAATACTCCGTTGGAAAACACGCGACGCCTCAATGTGGCCTTGGTTGATCGCATGTATGAGGAGTTAAAAGACAAGCGCGATAGTAATCGTTGGGCGATGGGACCACTGACGGTCAATGCTTACTATAGCCCGTCAGACAACAAATTCGTGATGCCGATTGGCATTTTACAATATCCTTTCTATGATCCAAAATTGCCGCGTGAGATTAACTTAGGTGCCGTCGGCGCTGTGATCGGCCATGAGCTGGGACATGGAATTGACGATAAAGGTGCGATGTATGACCATCAAGGCCGTCTGGTTCAATGGATGACCGATGACGATTTGAAGAACTTTAAAAAAGCCGGGGCACAGTTTATTGAACAATTTGATGCCTCTGGCCATGATGGTCGCCTGACGCTTGGCGAAAATATTGGTGATTGGACTGGCCTGACCTTTGCCTATCGCGCTGCCTTCCCTGAAGGAAAAGGCAGCAAAGAGCAAAAACAGGCGTTCTATTTGCAGTATGCCCGCCTATGGTGTGGCACGATGCGACCGGCGATGCGCGAGCGGATGTTGAAAACCGATCCCCATCCGCTGGGTGAAGCACGGGTGAATGAGCAAGTGAAACATCAGGCTGGATTTGCGGAAGCTTTTCAGTGCAAGGCAAAAGACCCGATGGCCTTGGAAGCTAATCAACGCATCAAAGTCTGGTAAAACCTAAAATGGACGCGGGTTTCCTTGTGAAGCCCGCTGTTCGAGAAAAAAACGCAGCCATTCATAGAAAGGTAGTTCCACACCTGCTAAGCTCGCTGATTGTCCACTAAGGCGGCGGTAAATCGCTTGCACCTCGGACAAAGAAATCCGGCTAAAACCTTCGCAAAAACCTGCCGGCAAAAAATTAGCAAAGCGGATCGTTTCCTGCCCATAGATTTGGCCCAAAATCTGGCATTTTTTTGCGTAGTGCGCCGCTGACAGACAGATGGTTTGCTCCGCCCGGCAATTATAAGCCACAGAATAGACGGGTAGTTTTTCTGCCCATAATCTATGTACCGCCATGGATACATCCTGGTGATGCGGATGCATATACTCACCAGTGGGTCCGTGGGTATAGACGGATTGAGGTGTTTGCCGATCAGCAAGCATGCTTATGATAACGCTGAGATCGAGACGTTTTTCATAAACATCAGGCAACCCAAGCCACTGCCAGTCGTTTACTCCCAGCTCTTGCATTGCCAAAGCAAACTGGTCGCGCCGCTCATCGCCCCTGCCATCGGCATTGGCATCAGTGACACAGACCACATGCCAGGGAATTTGCCGCTTCTGGAGGACCAAACCGGCAAAAAAGAGGCTTTCATCGTCTGGATGAGCCACCACGATTAAGTTATAATGATTTTGCGTCATAGCGGACCTTGCACGTGAGAAAAAACATGAAGACCGTATTTTTTAAGCAACCGGATCAATGGATCGACGCTTCCTGGCAATGGCTAAAGGAAACAATAGAAGTTTATGGAATAAAAACGTTTTTTTTACCAGCTGGGGCAAGCCCCCAGGGATTGTATGCAAAGATGGAAGCGATTAAGCCTGATTTCTTGAATGATATCAAATTTATACAGGTTGATGACATCTTGTCCGGCGGCAGTCGGGGTAGGTTTCGCCGAAACTTTGAAGAGCAATTACCAAGTTATACCAAACAGATTCATTTTATCGATCAAGGCGAACGCCAGGCTGAAGCTGCCATCCTTGGGCTTGGCTTGAATGGGCATGTCGCCTTTCATGAGCCGCACTTACCCGAAAACTTTCAATTTGGTGAAATCACCCTGAGCAGCGAGACTTGTCAAAATCTGCAGGTTTCCCCTGGAACAAAAGGCCTCAGCTACGGTTTGGGTCATTTTTTAGGCTGTCGCCGTATTCTAGTCTTAGTCAATGGTTCCCATAAACGACCCATTTTACAAAGGACACTAGCAGGTGATCCTGATATTCCAGCGAGCCGTTTTCTGCAGCATGCCGATACCACTGTTTTAGCTTTAGAAACTACTGAAGGCATCTGAATATACAGATGAAGAAGCTGACAGCTAGTCGGCGGGGAAGACCGCTAGCTGTCACTGGAGCGACTAAATTTAAGAGCCAGAGATCGGTTTTGCCAGTGGATTGACGTGAACATCACGTCTTTTTGGATGTGCAAAATGCAGTTTGTGGTCACAAGCGACTGAAACAACGGATTCGTCTAAATCTATAAAGCCAATTTTTTGCCAGTCCTTATCGCCGATGCGCTTGCCTTCACTAGCGACTGAAATGTCGAAGCGAATACCTTTTGGATAGTTCTGCATGTCCAGTTCATCGCGAAAATCATCACGCAAAACTCTCGGTGTTTCTGCAGAGCCGGTTATTTTCAGCCAGACCGGGGTCACGATTTCTGAATCCGGAGCTTCCCCTAATTCTGAAATGGGATAGAGCTCACGAACCAAGGCCGTCTGCACATTGCTATCTTCAGATTTCGGGAAAAAAGCAAAGACTGCGGCGCCGACCAAGCTATGCGCAAAGGCAGTCAGAGTGGGGGTTACAGCTAAAATATCGTTGGTATTTTCTGCGTCTAAAAAATAATCCTTACGCTCTCCCCCAAGATCATTGATGGTAAAAAAGTTGGCGGTTTTTAATGGTTCCGTATGATAGGGATCGTTGGTTGGATAAATTTTCCCGGCTACTCCAAAGGATCGTGCACCAGACTGGCGCGTGGTATTGGAAAGAGCGGTCGAAGCTCTAACGATAATCATCGCTTCCGTACCAGGACGAAAATATCCCGTGTAAGGGTTTTCCTCGGTGATATTCCATGTTCCTTTGAAACAGATACCATTCGGATGCACCAGTTTTTCAAAATATGGCAAGATATCATATCCTTCTGAAAGCGTTCTCTTTGAGGCTTCCAGAATTAGATTTCTTGCGCCGAGAAAGAACTTTTTTATTGTCACTTTATTTTGTGGCAATTCTTCATAAGGCTCAGCGATGAGCTCGTCCCAAACATCACGAAAGTAGGAACCTTCATAAGGAGCATCCGGCAATTCTTCTGGCTGCGACGCAACCTGCGCAAAGCTTGACAAGCCAGGCACCAGAATGGCCCATGCAATAAAAAGATTCCTTTTCACTCTCTTCATTTTATTTCTCCCAATTCGTTGATTCAAAAACACCGCGTATATACTTAAAGGATGGAAAGTAAAATAGGAAGGCTGGTCGTATTTAGTGGGAAATTTAACCCATCGCGCATTGAATTTCGTCAAATAGACTGAACATAGCTTCCATGACTGCTGGCATTTCACCCTTTTGCACTTATAAAAACTATTATTTTCAATGACATACTTGGTCATTCAAAATTTTATATTTATCTAAGTCATTATCATTAAATTTCACGGCACTTAGTCGATGGATGAAGAGATCAGAGATTAAGAAACTATTCCAAAGCGTAAAAAACTAAAGGGCTTCATAACGCAATCAAACTTATACCTAATGGCTATAGTAGCAGCTATCCATTTGACTTCCTGCGGCGATGAGGAAACCGACATCTCCTCGGAGCAAGAATCAACTGAACCTCCGGCAGAAGCATTTATTGAAACAGCAGCATTGGAAGATCCTGCGAATATTACCCCTGTTGCTGAGAGCGAGTTCGACACTTGATCGTCAGATCATTAGAATCGCTGGTGCCGTAATTAATTCGGCATACCGCGCTACAAATAGTACTCATAATCTAAGAGAAAGATGAAGACGGCCAAAACTTCCTTTTTCTTTGTCTATTTCCCACTTCATTGCGACGTTTGGCCAGGAACAGAGCGCGTGTAAAATCGCCAGCTGCTGTTCCTGGCTAAACAGAAATATAAACAGCTAAAATATAGCTGCCTAGTAACAATCAACCTATGTAAATAATATGGTTATGGTAAGTTTAATGTAAAAAACTTATGCGACTCGTTTAAAATCAAGCGAAATCTACCAATTATTAGTAGAAGCCACGCTGGATGGCTTCGTTTATGCGACGGCATCTTATTATGCCCTGGGCGGAAATCATCCATCCTGAAGCGTTTTGAAAGATTCAGTTCAAAAGGTTGAGAGTTCTCTTTCACTTCGCTTCAAATAATATAATCGTCTAGGCCGATATCCTTTGCGCCAAACGATGAGTTAGTTCAGCCGTTGATGTCCACGCAAGATGATTGACCATTTCCTTGGCATTCAATTGCCAGGGAATCCGATGCACGGAAGGCGTTAACTTTAATAGTGGTGCCAATGCCCCATCACAAGCAGCAAAAAAACCAATGCCAAACGGCAAGCCCAAATAACGACCTGACTCAGGCTTCCAGCGACGGAATGCGGCATGCACCAAGCCCCAGCCGATACCGTATGCGAGGGTGAAGCTCGTAGTCCTGCCAACTTTGCCGTTGCGCTCGAAACGGTTGACTTAAGACATCCCATAGCTTGAGCTCAGAACTTTCACCATAGGCTGGAACACCGATACGAATGCGTTCCTGCGGCACATCAAGGCGCAGAGTGCGATGCAAGCGATCCCAAATGCTCATGCCACTCGACCAATTCGAATCAGTCTCATCCTGCCTGGTCGAGTGATGAATGGCATGCATTCTTGGAGTCACCACAAACGCACTGATCAATCGCTCCCATTTCATGGGCAGCTTCACATTGGAGTGGTGAAAGAGGATCTCGATTAAAGTCAGAGTTTGCCATAAATTCAATGCCCGTGGAGAAGCACCTATGAAGAAAACCTGGCCAGAGCGGTAGATAGCGGATATTGCCATTTCTCCAAAATGGAAACGTATGGCCGTCGTCGCTGTAAGATCAAGATCAACGTGATGAACTTGATGAAAGCGCCAAAGGAATGGAACCTTATGTGTTAGCACGTGCCAAACATATAAGGTATAGTCAAGCATGACCACGGCGAGCGCGGATTTCACTGCTGCTGGAGCTTTAAACCGATGCAACAGACCGATGCGATGATTATCACTCAAAGCCATAGCCTTCATTGCTAAGGGCTTTTCTGTAAGGCGAATAGTTAAAGCAGTGCTAGCTGCCATGACAAAATTTCTGGCATCATGCCTTAATTTCGGTTCCACCGAACGCCTTAACGGAAGCTTGCGTTCTAGCCACAACAAGCTACCGATCGCTGCTCCAATACAAAGATTATTCAACCAGGATGGTAATGGTTTTTGCTCCGCTTCACTCAGATGAATAAATTTAATCATAACGACCTCCTGTCAGCTTTGGAGATCGTAACTTCGATAAAACAGAGGTTCAATGGAGCGAATAAACTACAGCACTGCAGATGCTTGGAAGCGATAGTAAACTTTGCTGACAAAGCTTGATAAAAGACAAAGAGAGCTTGATCAATGGCTCATCTCGTCCTGCAAAAATTGAGAGTGTTGATCACTCGGAACAGGCCCCTGCAGGTCTGCGCGAGCATGAGCCATGAGAGCACGGGTATTTTCAAGGGCCGATGTCAATTCTTGCAATCTCTCATCTTTTGCCAGAGCCGACAAAAGTCGAGAAATGACAAGCTCGGCTTCAGATAGTTCGCTTGCCAAAGAGCCTGCTGGTTTTTCTTCCTGCACTTTCGTTGGCAAGGTGACGTCACACTCCCCAGCAACGACGTCCATCACAGCTTCAGGGTCTAATTCAGCACCCTGACGCGCCATTGCTGGAGACTCCTGATCCGATGCTACTTCCTCTTCCAATGCTGCTTGTGCTTCTTTCTTCTTTTTGGCGATTTCACTTTTTACTTTGCGCACTGCCGACACAATTTCCTTTTTACCGGCAGAACGCAGATCCAATTTTTCATCACCAACAATGAGAGGACCAGCGGCATCGGGACGTTCAAAGCTGCCTTCCGGCAATTTTTCAAGGGCACATAACGATTCGACATCCGAAAGCTCTGCTAGCGTTGGATGAGAGTCTATGACCCTAGCTGCACGCATGTTTTTTGCTATCCAACTACCGACCGGCACTTGCAGCATGCGCAAGGCTTTATCAAAGTTTTTCAAAAGTTTCGGAAACGGCAGCTCTGACAAAGTTTTTAAAGCGGCACACAAGTCAATTAGCAATCTACTGTCAACATGACTGCGGACGAGAAGATATTCCATAGCTGAGCATATCTGCCTTGCCATATCGCCGGCTTCACCCTCTTCCGGTAGACAGGAAAGCAGCTGGCGGCTGAAGTCTGATTCCGGGGGAAGCCTCTGCCAATCAATCGCTCCTTCGATTTTTACCTTTTCCAGGATAGACAAAATCTGGTCATAGGATTTGTTCACAGCGCTCTTCCTTTGACGTGCGATGTTTTTGCAAACACTTAATATTCTGGATATTTAACTAATGTTTTAACCTGATTTCGGCGTTTGACTCAATGGAAATCGGCCATCCAAAATGGACATACCTTCCCATAGTTGCTGACCATGGCACCGAAAGCCAAAACTCTCAAGCCAAGCCTCTGTTTCAGGTAAGTTTGTGCTGCCTAGCAAGCCCGCATCGGCCACCCGAAAAGCTAGCCAAATCAACACAGGCTACCGCTCCCACTTAAATTTATCATTTCCCAAATTCTCAAGATTTTTCCCCGTTATCTCAGACAGACAAAAATACTGCCGCATAAAGTGTTCAGCAGAGCTCTATCTTAGGAACAACTAATCTGCGATAAACTATGAAGAGTCGATCCATCCTCATGGGTGAGTCTTCTCTGGATTTTGATCTCTTGCAAGCAGGGTGCAACGTGGCGAAGAATAAAATACAAAAAATCAAATCCGGATTTTTCGATCGGAGCCTGAGTCTGACGAAAGTTGCTGTTAGATCAGGAGCCAGTCTGGCAGCAAACCATATTAAAAATTTTTGGAGCGAAGAGCAGATCAAAGATCAGAGCTTGCGCAAAGTTTTAGAGACCCAGGCTCATTGGCTTGCTGATGAGTTAGGTCGACTTAAAGGCAGTTTGATGAAAGTCGGACAGATGCTGGCTCTTTATGGCGAACACTTTTTTCCAGAAGAGATTGTCAAAGTTCTGAAAACTTTAAACGAAGACTCACCACCGCTGGATTGGCCAGCGATTGAGCCGATCATTCGTCGTCGCTTGAAAGAAGATCTGCGTGCCCAGTTGGAAATTGAAACCGAAGCGCTGGCTGCCGCTTCCCTAGGCCAGGTGCACCGAGCAACGATCAAGGCAAGTGGCGAGCATATTTGTTTGAAGATTCAGTATCCAGGCGTTAGTCAGGCGATTGACAACGATGTGCGCACCTTGCGCAGCATGCTTAGTATGCTGCGCTTGATACCAAGCCACAAAAGCGGCTTTGACGATGTCCTGAAAGAAGTCAAATCTATGCTGCGGCAGGAAGTTGATTATGGCCGGGAGCTTACCGCGACCGATCAAATGCGTGAGCTGCTGGCAGCTCGTCCAGGCCTCATCGTACCGCGGACATACCCGCAGTTTTCCGGTCCGAAGATACTCGCCACCTCCTACGAGCCCGGTTTTGGTATCGACTGCTCCGAAGTGCAAAGTCTCAGTAGCGAAAGACGCAGCCGTCTCGGTCGCATCTTCGCCAATCTATTTCTAGAAGAATTGTTCACTTTGCACATCGTGCAAACTGATCCCCATTTTGGCAATTATAAAATTCGCATTGGCGAGCGAGCTGATGGAGAAGATGATTCCATTATCCTGCTCGACTTTGGTGCCGTGCGCAAGTTTTCCAAGGTCTTTGTCGAGCACTACCGCAAAATGTTGGTTGGTGCTTTACTTGGTGATGATGATATGACCATTCAAGCAGCGATTGGCATTGGTTTTCTCAGTGAAGACGATAGCAACGAGCTATATAATTGCTTCCTGAGAATCGCCTATGCCGCAATCGAACCTTGGCTTGGGCCAGATGATCCTAGGCTCAAAAAGGAACTCTTTGACGCTGAGCATCACTATCTCTGGGGCCAGAGCGATTTACCAAAACGAGTCACTAGTTTAGCGAAAGAATATGCTTTTACTTTTCGCCTGCGACCGCCACCGCGGGAAGTCTTGTTCCTGGATCGCAAGATCGGTGGTGTCTTCATCGCCTTGCATAAATTAAATGCGCGGTTTAACGGCTGGGAACTGGTGAAAAAGCATCTCCTGACAGACCTCGCTTAAATGTTCAATAATGAGCAGACTTTCGCTATAAGAGTTGAGAGTCTTGCAAACCATTTATCGAGGTCAGCCCTATGCATAAGAGATTTTTGCTTAGCCTTCCCTTCGCCCTGGCGTTCCAAGCCTGCCAAAGTACCAGCAACCAAGTTCCGGAAGATATCAATCAGTTTTTTGACCAAGCCTTTGAAGAACGCCTGCTGCGCTCGCCACAGCGCATGACCTATTTGGGCATGAAACATGACTACGATAAGTTGGATGATTTATCCGAAGAGCGACAAAACGAAGACTTCGCAATCGTCAAAAGACAGCTCCAGGAGCTAAAGCAGTATGACCCAGAAAGCTTAGGACCGCAGGAACAGCTAAGCTATCTGCTATTCGAAGAACAGCTGAAGCGAAAAATCGCCGATTTTGATTTCCGCTATCACAATTATCCCGTCAATCAGATGTTTGGCCTGCAATCTTCGCTGCCCAATTTTATGATGACCATGCACCGTGTCGATCAAAAATCTGACGCCGAGGCTTATATCTCGCGACTCAACCAGGTCGATCAGCAATTTCAACAGTTAATCAACGGCCTCAAAAAGCGTGAGAATTTAGGTATCATCCCCCCTCGCTTCGTATTTGACGCAGTGATTCGCGATTCACAGAATATCATCAGCGGCTTTCCGTTTGATAAAACGCAAGCACCATCAACCATATATGACGACTTCCAAAAGAAAGTTGTTGCGTTAAAACTTTCCGAAGAGGAAACGGAACAACTTTTACAGCAGGGGCAAGAAGCCTTATTAAATTCCCTCGGCCCCGCTTATCGCTCCCTGATCGCCTATATGCAGGACTTGGAAAAAAAGGCTCCTCTCCAGGGTAGTGCCAGCGCCTTGCCAAACGGTGAAACCTTTTATCAACATGAGTTGCAGCAATACACCACAACCAACTACAGCCCCGAGCAGATTCACCAACTCGGATTAGCCGAAGTTGCGCGCATTCAAAAAGAAATGGAAGCCATCAAAAACAAAGTCGGCTTTCAGGGTAGCCTCAAAGATTTTTTCCAATTTTTAAGCAAGAACCAGCGATTCTATTATCCGCAAACTGCGGCTGGCAGGGAAGCTTATCTGAAAGATGCCAGAGCCTATATTGAAGCCTTCAAGAAACGAATGCCTGAAGCCTTTGGCATTTTACCTAAGGCTGATATCGAAGTCCGTGCAGTCGAAGCCTATCGTGAACAGTCGGCGGGTAAGGCTTTTTATAATTCCCCAGCGCTGGATGGCAGCCGGCCTGGTATTTACTATGTCAACTTATACGACTTGAAGGGGGTGCCGAAGTATGAGATGGAAGCCCTCGCTTATCACGAAGGCATACCTGGCCATCACCTGCAACTTGCCATCAGTCAGGAACTAGAAAATTTACCCAAGTTCCGCCGCTTCGCCGGCTACACGGCTTACTCGGAAGGCTGGGGTCTATATAGCGAATATTTACCGAAAGAAATGGACTTCTATCAAGATCCCTATTCAGATTTTGGTCGCTTATCCATGGAATTATGGCGTGCGTGCCGACTTGTAGTTGACACGGGTTTGCATGCCAAAGGCTGGACGCGTGAGAAAGCGATTCAATACTTACAGGAGGTGACTCCGGCCTCGGATGGTGAGATCGTCAAGGCTGTCGAGCGCTATATTGTGATGCCTGGACAGGCGACTGCCTATAAAATTGGTAGTTTGAAAATTTTAGAACTACGCCAAATGGTCAAAGAAGCTCTCGGTGAGTCCTTTTCTCTTGCCGGTTTTCATGATGTCATACTTAGAGATGGACCGTTGCCCTTAAATGTGCTGGAGCAAAAAGTGCGAGCATGGGTGAGTTCAGAACAAAAATAAGCGAGACATGGGTCATAACACCCATTGGTGAAGTTTATAATCCCTAAAAAGAACAAACCCGATGTTAGCCAACATCGGGTTTTCAAATCGTTTCTGGTTTTGTCATCGCTGATTGAGGAGGATCCTTGTCACCCAGACCTTAACCACTTAGCTTTCATTATCTTCCATGTAAGATGAGAGATTCGTGAAATTCTCAGCGGGTCATCTTAATATTTCAGATACTTTTCGTAGACGTCATCACCATAGGAATCCAGATCAAAACGTCGTGATTTTCCCTCTTTTTCCGGGCGATTTGGAGCTTTTTCAAAGGCATCTTTAGTTGTGAGAGATTGCAGCAAGTCGCTATCATTTAAGGTTTCAGCTGGAATTTCCTGTAGCTTTTTATAAAGTTCCGGTTGATGGTCTTTAATATCCTCTTTCAGGCTTTGTAAAGCCCGCTCCTCTAGTTTCTGGACTTCCGCCATGCGCTCCGACTGCTGTAAGTCTTCTTCGCTGGGTGGCTCGACGCGGCTCACTTGTGAGATCGCGGCAACATCATCTTTTGTGCTGGGTCGAACTTGAAACGCAGCCTTATCCGGCGCGTTTTCCTGCTCCGCTTTTTCAGAAGGCAATTCTTGTACCATCAACGAATAGCCGGCCGGCACATCTACACTTTCGCCTGCACGCTGCGGAGAACTTACTGCTACTTTTCCCCGCAGTACCGTCAATTGCACCGCGCCTTCCCCATTACGTGCTGCAACAAAAAAGTCGGTACCGCGCACACCCATGACCATCGACTTAGAGCGGACTTCCAGCGTTTCCGTCTCTTGATCGCGCTGACGGATCATGGCACGAATTTTACCAAATAAAAGATCCACGATTGCACGTTTTTCTTTTCCCTTGCCTTCATCAAGAATTTGATAAGATGAAGAACTAGCCATCGTCAGCTGGTCGCCGGTGCGATAAACAATTCTTGCCCTGGCTTGCTTGCCGGTTTGGATCACATCACCGACCTGCAATTGGGTGCCGATCGCTGCCTTTCGCAGCTGATAATATTTACCTTCAAACATCGCATGAGGTGATGGTCCAAGTCGTTGCTTCGATGGATGGCTTAAAACTTTGACATCGCCGTGAAACCTTGTAATTGCTGCAACACCGCTGTCGGCATTTTTATCATCTTTTTGTCCTTCCGCCTTGAGACCAGAACAGGGAAAACAAAGCCCGACAAATAGAAGTATTCTGCATAAATATTGATAAAAGTTCATTCGACAAATTTGTAAATGCATGAATTTTCCTCAGCTTTTGTCAATTTTTTTTGAAAATTGATTTTTATGCCCAAAAAACTCGAGCATAGACAAAACTTAAGCGACTCCATTAGTCTAAAAGAGGAGGGATCATCGCGATACAAAAAAAGGAAGATCGATGAAGCTGCAATTGACAAAGCTGCTTTTGCTCTTATCTTGCTCATCGCCATTGCTGGCAGATGAAGCTTTGAAATTTGACTATCCCGAGTTGCTCGTTGCACCGCGAGCAAGTGATAGCCTTTTGCGCTACGCCCGTCAGGAACAAGAAGGCCAAGCCTTCAACTTGTTACAGATTCAAATACCGGCAGTCTTAAATTTTTTTACCGGTTTGCAGGTGATGAATGAGAAAGCTGATGCGATAAGCCTTCGTGACGACCCTCAGAAAAATCAACGTCTGAAAAATACCGGGATGGCAGCCACCGCTGTTAGCGGCGCTTGGCTTGCCTTAAGCTTGTCAATGACTCTATGGTATGAGCCTTACAGTGATGGAGTAGGCGAAGTGCGGCGCTATCCAGCAAAAAATCGCCGTGAAGACCTGATCCGCGAGCGTATTGCTGAAGAATACATCAGTAAGGCAAGTCAACTAGCCCAACGACTGACTCACCTGTCAGCCGCCAGCCAGGGAATTATGAGCATCGCTTTGATGTCTAATAGTGAAAACGATCAAGCGAAGCTACAAGCGGGGCTGGCTGGCCTAGCAGCTTTGAGCCCCTACCTCTTTCAACTGCATTGGGTTCAAAATCATCGTCAACACCAGCAGTATAAGAAAAAAATATACGGCCCAATCGCATCATTGCAAATGCTTCCTTTCTATGAGGCAGGGCGATTTGGACAAGCGCTTCAATTAAGTTTGCGATTTTGAGCCCTCATGTCTTCTTGTTTAGCTTCTGATTCATGGACCGTGAGTTTTGCCAGTTCTGCTGAAAATTCCAATCCCTGTGAGCGATCCAGCTTCAGACCTTTATCGCTAGTTGCAAACTGATAGGCTTCAATCAAATTAGCGATTGTGTATGGACTCACGAGCAGTAACTGCGATAAGAGTTGCAGTGCATCTCCCGACGTGATTTGCGGGCCTCTTTCTCCTGTGAGAAATTCAAAGCCTTGGAAAAATGGAGTGGCAACACCGATTTTCAAGACTTGGCCATTTTGCAACTTTTTCGCAGTGGCTTGAATCAAGTCGGCTGCCCATTTACCGCACTGGGGCCTGGGCAAGTTCAAGGCCTGTTCCGAGACACAGAATAGTACCAGTTTACGAAAGTCATCCTCAAGCCAATGGGGAAGCTGCAGAAAATCAATGGATAGTGACCTTGCTAAATCGAGGCTTTGCAAGAGGTTCAAATCAAGGAAGTCACTGGCATGGGCCAGTTTAAAAATGGTCAGAAATGCTTTGACTCGTGTCTCGTCGCCATGACTGAGTTCGACAGCAGTTTGTAGGGCATGACGCGGGTTAATATCGGCCCGCATCAGTGTTTTCATCACTTGAATAAAACGCCAAGCTGAGCGGTCACATCCCTTGGCCACCTGCCAGGCTGTCTCTCGCCTCTCTTCCTCATTTAACTCCAATGGCGTTTCTTCCCGCAGATAATTATAGACCGTCACATACTCCCGGCTTGCTTGACAGTCCCAGCGGGTGCTCTCCTCATCGGCTCTTAAGTCTGGATGTAAATAAAAAGCAAATATCACAAAGAACAGAAATTTTATCACGAGCTTAGCATGCCCGTAACGAATGCAAGTTTGACTTTTATACACTGCGTGTCACTCCATAAATGGGTACTGGAAGCTTGCTTTTTCATGAGACCTAGTCCATTTTAGCAAGCTTTGCCAGTGACAGCAGTATTTGCTGGAGTCCTTTCAAGTCTCACGCGGCAATAGATTGGCAGTAACCGGTCTGTGATCGGACCCCCAAGGATTGCGAATACAATAATCCGGTTCAGGAAATTTAATTTTTGAACTTGCTTGCCAGCTTTGAGCCTTGCCAGCTAAAAATATAAAATCGAGGATAGAATTAAATTGGCCACTGCATTGGGTTTTGATCAAATCGCGCGGTTTAACCCAAACAAACACGTTATCTGAGGTCAGCAAGTCGAAGCCCATATCTCGCCGCTCCGTGTGCAGTTCCCAGTCAAAATTGTAGTCGCCAACTGCTATTGTTGGTAAATTCTGAACTCGCCCCCAATCATTAAGACGACGCGCTTGCTCATGACGGGAGCTCTCACTGCCGCGATACAGGTGATTATTGACAAAGATAAACTGCAGGCCGCTGTCAATTTCAGTAAACATCGCCACCAGCGGCGAGCGGACCCGACCATTGATGTTGATTTCATCTAACTCGTCGAAAGCATCCAAATGCAAGCGTTCGGCGTTATAGGCGATCATCAAGCGATTTTCATTTCCCGTCAGACTCATAATGCCGCGATACTCCGCTTCGTTCAGTCGACCGAGTCCTTTGACGATCGGCTCTTGCCACACCGACGCCACTTCTTGAAAGCCCCAGACATCAACACCTTGGCCAAATTTTCTGATGTCGTTCAGCAGATAATCGATGTCGGCATTACCTGATTCCAGGTTAAAACTGCCGATGCGAATTTCTCCATCGCAACAACTAGGCGGTAATGCTGGCGAGCTGTCTTCTGGTTGATCCAGGCCTGTATTCTCATCGTTCTGATCGGTATTGCTCTCATGCTGTGAGGTGGGATTTTCGTCGGGAATGGTCGGAGAAATCGAAGAGCTATGCGAATCGCTGCAGGCTACAAGCCCGAATAAGAATAAATAGATTAATAAAACCTTATACTTATACAAACCTTACCCCCTCATGCCGGTATTCGTAAAGTCTCTGCCTGATTATGTCCGGCAGTCTACCTAATTTTGCGCAGTTTGTCCCTCTCCTTTCGCTGCGATATTACAGTTTTTCTTTCATAGCTTTTGGCCAAGCACAGGCTGTGAGGCCCTGTGCTGGCTAACATGCCTAGGTGACGCCACTTTTTTATCGGCATCGATTTTGCAAACAGCAAAGCAACGAGGACGGGTTGACGTTTTTTACCAAGAAAAGGAGAACCGACGTGAAACGAGTTTTTGCTGAATACGATCAGGATTTTTTGGGTGCCTCGTTCTGGAGTTGGAACTGTCCGAGCTGTGGGCACTATGACGAAGAACACGATAATGACCAAAAATCAAAAATCGTAAGCTGTGAGGAGTGTCAGAAAACATACCTCATCACGTTTTATCGGGATGAAGCGGTAGAGTATGTCAGCCGCTCTCATCAGGCGACGGCCTCTTAATGATAAACTTATGTGCATGGAAAGATTATATTAAGATTTTATTTGAACTGAGTCCTTTCTTCTGGGAAACAACTGATAAAGCTGGAGCTTGCTCCAGCTTTTTTATAAGCTAACTTCTCAAACTTCACAGGCCTCAAGCTTGACATTATCAATGGTCAGCTCTTGCAGGTTCAATTGGGTTTCTTTCATTTGTGCGTCATCTGACAAGTCTTCTAGCCGCCGCAGAAACACAGAAAAGCTAGAATTCAAGCGCCCATGACTGTTACAGTCAGTTAGTTCCATCAATTTCAGTTCTTGGGTCAGATGGAATTCACCTTCGTCTAGCTGATTGTAAACGCCAACATTTGTCATTTCTTGACCAAGAAGTTCGTGCGCAAGTCGCAAGCGCAATTCAACAAACTCTGCGCCAACAAGATAGCCTCTTAGGCTTAAATTCCCGCCAGCAGTCAGGCGAAAGCCTTTAGGGATGTCAGGCTTCCAGAAGATTTTACAATGCACATAGTCAATTTGATCGTCTTTATCAACCTGCATGGTATTTTCAAAAAATACGAGGCTTACTTTTGACTCTTCAACGTGCTCCTCTTTGATCAAGGACTGGCAACCAAGTGATGCAGTTGCTGTCGTAAATTGCAGAGAATCTTGCGCCCACAATGTGCTTGTTGATAAAAGTAAAGTTAAGGTGCTGAGTATCGCTTTCATATCCTTGCCTCCAGGCAGACTACCACTTACAATTTTCATAGTGGTAGTTCAATTTAATGACTTGTATAGCATTATCTTGGAACAGCACACCGTTGCGTACAGCAGTAATGATGTTGGTTTTCAACCAAGCGGATTTTCCACAGGGCATTTTTTGCAAGATTTTATCACTCACGAGCAAACTCTTAGCTCCTGGTTTGACCGCCCTGTCGTCGCTGCGACGACGCCATTGATCATTCAGATTATGTTCCAATGACAAGAGAGCCACTCCACGTCGCTCCAACTGAGCGAAGGCTTCCACTTGAAACTGACTGACGACCAGGCGTTGTCCTTTATTGGCCGGAAATTTGACAGCAATTTCACACAGGCGGTTTTTCACTTTTTTGTCAGAATCAAGATCAAGATTTAGATTAAAAAACGAAATGTCGCCTTCTTGAAAATCAAATCCTGCATGCGCACAGTCTTTCGAAAAGTGGATATCTGGTGTCGCAAGCAAATGACTGGAGCACAAGATAAAAAATGCGGCGATCAAACGATTCATAAGATTTTCTCCCTTAATATGATGTGGTGGTTTTTCAACTCAATTCTTTAAACTTCTTAGTTCAAAATAAACCTGCATTTAGGACGACCCTGTTAGAGGGTCGTCCGATCTTGACTTAGCACTTGATGTACTTAATCTTGTAAGAAACTGTGTTTGACTTCGTATTATCTAAGAACAGAACAGCGTCTTTTGCGCGGGTAGAAATGCGTGTCTGCAATTGTACTTTTTCACCGCATTTAGACAGAGCTACGGCGGTTTGCTCAGCAAGCATATCACGAGAATCTGTTGCAACATCACGGTTGGAGCCAACGATCTGGCCATTGAAGCGGTGGTTCACCAGCAAAGAAGCCAAGCCGCGATCAGCGGTAATTTGTGCAAATGCTTCTGCCTGGAAGTCACTGACATTGATACGCAAACCGGATCTAGCTGGAATTTTTGTTGTGATCACACAGTCTTTAGCTTCGCCACCGAAGCCATTAAACAGGTCAAGATCGAGGTTAAAATAGCTGACATCAGCGCCAACAGCCTGAAAATCACCATTTTGACACGCACCAGCAAAATCAACTTTAATGCCACTTGCCATCGCGCTACCACTGATCAGAAGAGTGCCTAAGATTCCTGTAAGTAACTTCATCGAGGTCTCCTTTAAATTTCTTGTCGTTCAGAAAACTTGTTGTTTGACACTTACTCTTGTAAAGAAGCCGCGAAGTTCTGACGACTTATCAGATCTGGGAACTGATGATGTGATATGAAGTGATTTGAATTAACCAACAGAAGTCTTTTTGACGCACATTGACATCGCGCTTTTCAAACCAATAAAAAAATGATGCCTCTTAAAGAATTAAGAGGCATCAAAAGGTGACAAGCTAAAAGGGACTTGCAGACTGACTTTAGGGGGCTAGAACCTCTGGTGCAGGTTCTACTTCTGGGTCTGCGAGAATCAAACTAAGATCTTCTGTACAGGTATCCATGAAAAATGCATCGCTAACCATACAATCCGGTGATGCAAAGTGATCACCTGAAAGCGGTGGAACCCAGTCGACGCCTAATTTAAATTGGTTGGTCACCAATCCAAAGAGCTGGTTGAACTCTTCACGAGTTATTGAACCAGAGTTATTATAAATACTCACCCAGCGTGAACGGAAAGGTTCCGTGTTTAAAATAGTATTCAGCATCGCTTCGTCCAGCCCCAATTCTGCCATAACATCACTGCGGAAAAGGTTCTGATTGTAGTAGCGATAGACATAATTGACAGGATCACGCTCTGCCGGATCAATTTCCATGCTCTGCAGAGCCTGGAAGTAGCGGGCATTGTCCTGATCCATGGCGGCTTTTAGTTCACTATCCTGGCGATAGAGGTTGATAACCTTGTTTTTTTCCTCGTTCGACAGCTCTTGCGACAAGCTGGCAAAACTACGAATTTCATCTTTCTTATACAAGAGTCCTTGGTTATGGCAGGACATACAAGACATACCATTGAGAATCGCTTGATTAAATTGCGCCGGACCATCGGTTTGCTTCACAATGTTTAGAGGGCCTTTGTGAATGGATTCACCAGTCGCTAAAGAAAGGTAGTAGCCAAACATACCGTTCGGTAGCTGGAAAATAATCTCACCACCATCAAATTCGAAGGATCGTGCGTCAAAACCGATTCCTACCGGGCCTAGTGGGAAATTGAAAATGTTTTGCTGACTTTCGTTATTATCAGCAAAGTCGTAGCTAATCCAAAAAGCCAGATTACTGCCGTTGGATGATATGCGTTCCATGATACGATTTTGACTGGATACTGCCGAATTGCGGAACCCGGCGCGGATCACCTGATTGTTGATAATCGCATTCAACCGATCGACAGCCAGTTGTGCCTCTAACTCTGGCTGAGTGAGCGGTAAATTGAATAGCCTTGCGTAAACAACAGGTAATGTCGCCGTGGCATTAAACCAATCCATCCGTAAGACGTAATTGTCTGAAGTGGACTCTTCTTTTAGGAAGACATGATCATTTGCCAGTCGCACGGAATTAGGATCATCACCAAAGGCCTGGAAATCGACTTGGAACGGATAGAAATCAGAGATAGTAGTATCAAATAACACTGGATCGATTGCGTAGTTGCGCAGGTTAACCCGATAAATAAGCTTCGCTTCATCAATTGCGGTCGCCAAGTTGATATTGTTTGCACGCGAGATGGAGTTGAGCGTCTTGTTCAATGCCTTAATCATCTCATCTTTAATTTCTTGATTGAGACCAGCATTGTTGGCCGCTTGCAAAGAAAAGTAGCGTGTCGTTGGACGATCACCGACTGCTACATTTTGTTCTAAATCTTGACGAATGGAAGCTAAAAGTTGAGCATCAGTTAATTGAACAATTTCTTCCACTTCCAGCTCATTAATCCATTGGACCAAGACAGCGCGATCGTCTTCAGAAAATTCGCCAGAAGGAGGCATATTACTAACTGGAGCAAGGCGTTTGATGATCTCAGAATTCTCTGCATCACCCGGGATCAGATAGTAATTGCTTTTGATCATTTCTTCTGGACTTAAGACAGTACCGAAACCACCTTTAGGATTTTCCAGATTATGGCAGCTAGCACATTGCGCCTCTAAAATCTGCAGTGCTCTGAAACTGATATCCACTTCTTCTGGTTCGGCCTCAGGCTGATCGACAACAACTTCAGCGCTATTATCAACACTAAGTTTTCCACCGAATTCCGGCTTTACCGGCTTGAGTGCCTTACAAGACATCAGAATTAATAAGATAGGAACATAATATAAATTTAAAGTTTTCATGCGAACGACACCCCCAGATTACAACACATAATTAAATTTGTCTCATCTGGGTTCGAACTTATAGGAAAGCCGACTCCACCCTTTTTAAAACCCAATTTTTCCCTCTAGATCAAACCCCGTAATTATCTATTCGGCTTTTACCAAATTGCACTTGAAGAAACCTCATAATAACTTGTTTTTACGAAACATTTTCAAGGGTAATTGAAATGTAGCGAGTGATATTTACACTCCGTTTTTCCAGTTAAATATTTGATATCAGGCAATCTATTGCTTGGAGTGCAAAAACGTCCAACCATCGAGTGCAAGCAGAGTGCAAAAAACTTTTTTAAAATTTTCTATACCACCTAATAACCCTTGATAATTCAAAGAAAAAATCCCCCCTACTTGAGTTATTTTTTCAAGTTACCGATGAATCTACAAGCGTTTACTTTGAGGAAGTTATTTTGTGAAAAAGCTGACAGACAAAAGCTTTAAGAAAATCGTCGATAGGCTGACTGTCATCAGCTACCTATCGTACAAAGAATATCTGTCAGATCTATTTAAAGCCTGCAAACACGAAGACGAGAACTTTACTCATAAAGACTTTGCCGCGCACTTAGGTTTTGCCCGCACTAATAATACCATTCGGCTAGTGATTGGCGGTAGTCGCTTGCTGACGGAAAAAGCCGCCACCAGCATCTGTCGCCATTTAGGATATAAATCTCTCGAAAAACGCTACTTTATCGGCTTGGTCGCCTTTAACAATGAAAGGCTGCCGAGAGAGCGGGAGATGCTATTTGCAAAGCTATTGAAACTGAAAAGCGATATCAGTCCAAAAAGCATCGACGAGAAGCAGCTTCGCTACTTTGAACAATGGTATAATCCTATTATTCGCGAAATGATGTCGTTAAAAAATCTGGACACCAGCCCGGAAGGCATCCAAGCAAGCCTTTGTTTTCCACTGCGACTTGATGAAATTAAAAGAAGCCTCGAATTATTGCAGGAAATGGGCGTGATCCGTTACGACAAAATAGCGGGACGATATGAAAAAGTCAGCGGCCATATCTCAACAGATGACGAAGTTGACTCTCTTTCCGTCACTCGCTATCACCAGAAAATGATCGAAATGGGTAAAGATGCGATTACCAGGGTGCATGAAGACCTACGCTCGGTAAATGCCGTTACTGTCAGTATTTCCAAGAAAAATATTCCACTTTTAAAGGCAAAGATCAATCATTTGCTCGATGAGATCTTAGAGCTTGAAGAACAATGCACTGATCCGGAAGATGTTTACCAGGTCAATGTGCAAATGTTTCCGTTTACGAAGAAAGATTGAGAGGGGCACGGTGCAGAATCTACGATTATACATTTTAGTTTATCTTGCGACGGCATTCTTTGCCTGTGGCACTAAAGTGGGTAATCCCTCACAAAACGGTACGCCCAAGAGGACGCAGGCCAGCATCAATGTTCCTTATAGCTTACCGCGTATCAGCTTTGACTTCGCCATATTTTTTGACGATAGCGACCTCCTTTCCTTTTTTACTCTTAATGATAATGGCAATGTTAAGGGTCAATCTCGCGTCCAAAAAGATGTCGAGAAACTAGAGCATCTGCTTGGAGAGACGGATAGCTTTTTAGAGCTTTTTCTAAATCAGGGCGTTACTGCAACCGGGACGTTTCATGGCATAGGTCCTGATGGTCAATACAGTGTTCTGGTCAGTGGTTTGGAAGAAAATCCAAGCTTTCAGTATCAAGCTGTCTTCTGCAGCAGCAACACTCCATACATGGAAGCCTATTGGAACGCCGAAAAGACCTCGTTAAAAATTGTCAGGGCGTTTAAGGATGGCGAGAACCCATCAAAATACTCCGATCTCAGCGCTTATGAACTGCATCTGAGCATGAATGAAAGTCCAAGTCTCGAATATTTCTTCCTCTTCGATGAAACGAAAAACAATGATGATAAGAATAATAGCGATGCGAAAAAAGATGACAGCGGTAACAATGGCTCTAATCGCGGAAATGGTAATAACCGCGGCAATATCCCGTTAAACCAAACAATACAATATGAAATGCTCTCAGGCATGATCAAAAAACAGGATGAAAAAATAACGACGATCCAGACCATCGAGTCAGAAGACATGACCAGTCTCGATGCTGCAATAGAAGTCCAGGAATATTTAGTCGGCGCCGTGATCGCCGGAGATCGCAGTGAATACATTCGCTACAGGAAAACTGACTCCGCATGCAATTCCAGCTTTGATGAGAATGCCGAAGTTCCCGCCTGGTGCCAAGGTGGTGATATAAAGTCTGATTCCGAGTCGTACTCGGCGGATGAGGCGAAAGAGGCCTGGCAGCGGCTCAAAGAATATGGTCTCCGCACCAAGGACCAGTTGCGCCAACCTGCTTTCAGCAGCTCGTCAGGTAACTGCCCGCAAGCAGAATAGCATGGGAATCACTAGTTTATTTCCTCTATGTGAAAAAAATTGAATGGAATCACCCCTTAAAACGTCATTCCTATAAAGCACGCAATTGGTTTGCGTCATAAATGGGAGTGACAAGATGCAACGACTATTTTTCTATGCCATCATTATCTGCCTCGCGCCGTTTTTTGCGACGCCCAAGCTAAATGCCAATGACAGCAGTCAACAAAGCTTTGTGACAGCAAAATTCAATCCCTTGCACCTGGGCTTGGCTGTTGGTTGGAAAACAGCGCCGCGACGCGATTTGATTCTATCCGCCGATATCAGTAGCTTCCTTGATGGCGGCGTCCAATCCATAAGCTTGAGCCAACGCCAGTTTCTGAACCGTTACTTTTTTCTGCGCTATGGCCTAATGTTAGCGAGCTATTCCATAGCCGATGAGTCGAGCACCTCCGGCTTTGGCCCCATGCTCGCCATGGGCTGGGAGTGGACTTGGGATGACAACAAGCAATTTGTCATTGATGCCATCGGCATCGTTGCCCTGCACGAATCAGGTCGCTTTGGCGAGTCTTTCACCGTCCTGCCGATCCTCCACGTTTTTGGCATCAACTTTCAGTTATAAGAGACTTAATTACGGCCATATTGCCGTAATTTTCTCATGATTGCTGTGGCATATCCTTCAAGTTTGACCTATACATGAGCTCCATTGCACACCCCATGTTTTCGCGGAAAAAGGGCTCATTTTATGTCTTTACTGGTTTATACCCGCCCTGGTTATGAGTCGACTGTAGCCGGAGAGTTGAACGACTTACTATATGACTGGCCGGGATACACGAAGCCATGGACCGACCTTGGCTTTTGTGAGCTGCGGTCGGCAGATGGTCAAGCCGCCGCCAAAGCTCCGGATATCGTTACAGCACCGATATTTGCCAGGCAATGGCTGAACCCAGCCGTCCGAATCGAACAACTCGCTTCTCAGGATCGCATCAGCCCCATTTTAGACACGCTCTATCAGTGGCTACCTGAAAAAAAGCTGCGAGGCTTCCATATTGAACATCCGGATACTAATGAAGGACGCGAACTGGCTCGCTTTTGCAAAAAATTTGCTGGCGCTTTCCAGCAAGCATTAAAAAAATCAGGTTTTGAAAATCGGGACTCGCCAGGCAACGGACCCTGGGTGCACATCTGCTTTGATAGCTACGAAACTTGCTTTGTCGGTTTGCGTTATCATCAGACCCCCCCGTGGGCGCAGGGCATTCCCCGCTTAAAGATGCCGCAAGAGGCACCGAGCCGGTCGACCTTGAAGTTGGAAGAAGCTTTCTTGCGTTTGTTGACTGAAAAAGAGCGCAACACTTTTTTTGATCTACAGAAAAAACGCTACGCGGTCGATTTAGGTGCGGCTCCCGGAGGCTGGACTTATCAGCTGGTGCGCCGTGGCTTTCAGGTAACTGCTATCGATAATGGCTCCATGCAGGATGAGTTGATGGCTACAGGTATGGTTGAGCACCTGCGAGTGGATGCCTTTCATTATCGCCCGCCACAAGCGGTCGATTTACTTGTCTGTGATATGGTTGAGCAACCGGCCAAAGTGACTAATTTAATGGAAAAATGGCTGACACAAAAATGGTGCCATACTGCCATATTTAATCTTAAGCTACCGATGAAAAAGAAGCTTGCCGAAGTGCGTAGCGCTCTGGAACGCCTGCAGGGATTAGAGCCAAAGATTTTGAGAGCCAGCCATCTTTACCATGATCGCGATGAAATCACGGTCTTATTATCCCTACGGAGCTTTTGAAATAGGGCGAAAGCTGAGATGGCTCCGTAAAAAAAGACGACGTTTAGGTAGTTATCAAATTGCTAGATTCCTGCTAAAACACAGAATCGACCTTTGCTGCAATGGAAAAGAGGACCATTTCATGGATCAGACTTACTTTCAACATCTCGCTCAGCAAACTGAAGAACTCCGAAGCCAAGGACTCTTCAAAAAGGAACGTGTCATCACTTCGGCCCAGTCAGCTCGCATCACTTCAGAAGGCAAACAGGTGATCAACCTGTGCGCGAATAATTACCTGGGACTTTCTAATCATCCTGAACTAGTTCAAACCGCGCAAAAAGCATTGGAATCCCATGGCTTTGGCCTGTCTTCCGTGCGTTTTATCTGTGGCACGCAAGATATTCACAAAGACCTGGAGCGGGCGATTTCCAAATTCCTCGGCACCGAAGACACCATCCTTTATTCCTCCTGCTTCGATGCCAACGGCGGTTTGTTTGAAACCATTTTGGGTCCGGAAGATGCTGTTATCAGTGATGCCTTAAACCATGCCAGCATCATCGATGGTGTGCGCTTGTGCAAAGCCAAACGCTTTCGCTATCAAAATAACGATATGGCAGATTTGGAAAAGCAGCTGCAACAGGCCGTTGCCGATGGCTGTCGTCACAAGCTGATTGCCACAGACGGGGTCTTTTCCATGGACGGTATTATCGCCAATTTGCAAGCCGTTTGTGACTTGGCCGACAAATATCAAGCAATCGTGATGGTCGATGATTCGCATGCAGTCGGCTTTATCGGTGAGCAAGGTCGTGGAACGCACGAATTTTGCCAGGTCATGGGACGCGTTGACATCATTACCGGCACTTTGGGTAAGGCTTTAGGTGGTGCATCCGGCGGTTACACATCAGGCCGCAAAGAAGTCATCGAATTACTGCGCCAGCGCTCGCGCCCTTACCTGTTTTCCAACTCTCTTGCTCCTGTCATCGTTGCCACTTCACTCAAAGTATTGGAGCTACTGCAGTCAACAGACGAGTTGCGGCACAACCTCAGACGCAACAGTCAGTACTTTCGCGAGAAAATGAGCGCCTTAGGTTTTGATTTGATTCCTGGTGAACATCCCATTATTCCGGTTATGTTGGGCGATGCAGCGCTAGCCAGTCAAATGGCTGATCGCCTCATGGATGAAGGAATCTATGTCATTGGCTTCTCGTTTCCTGTCGTACCCAAAGGATTGGCACGGATTCGTACGCAGATGAGCGCTGCCCATAGCTTAGAAGACTTGGATCAGGCCATTGCCGCCTTTGCCAAGGTCGGTCGCGAGCTGAAGATTATCAAATCATAAGAAAGAGGGATGTCATGACACGACTGATGAAGGCCCTGGTGAAGCGCCATGCAAAGACCGGACTCTGGATGGAGGAAGTCCCCTTTCCCAGCCTCGGGCCGGAAGACGTATTAATAAAAATCAAACATACCGCAATCTGTGGCACGGACCTTCACATCTACAATTGGGATGCCTGGTCGCAAAAAACAGTCCCCGTCCCGATGGTGACTGGTCATGAGTTCTTTGGTGTCATCGAGCAGATCGGTGAGCGGGTCACGGGCTATAAGCCAGGCGACCGTGTTTCCGGAGAAGGGCACATCACTTGCGGAACCTGCCGTAATTGCCGTGCCGGCCAACGTCACCTTTGCCGCAATACGCAGGGCATCGGCGTCAATCGCACCGGAGTGTTCTCCGAATATTTTGTGATGCCTGCCAGCAACGTGTTTCGCATTCCTGATGAGATCTCTGATGAAGTGGCCTCGATCTTTGACCCGTATGGTAATGCGGTTCACACAGCCTTATCTTATGATCTGGTTGGGGAAGACGTCTTAATTACTGGCGCCGGACCAATCGGCATTATGGCGGCTGCAGTTGCCCGCCACGTCGGGGCAAGGCATATCGTTGTCTCCGATGTGAACGATTATCGCCTCGATTTGGCAAAAAATATGGGTGCAAGTCGTGTCGTCAACGTCAAACATCAAAGTCTGAAAGACGTGATGCGTGAGTTAAAAATGTCGGAAGGCTTTGACGTCGGCTTGGAAATGTCTGGGAATGCCAGTGCATTCAATGAAATGCTTGACCTCATGAATCATGGTGCCCGGGTTGCCCTTCTTGGTATCTTTTCTGATGCCGTCGCCATAGATTGGAGCAACGTTGTCTTTAAAGGCCTGCAGATCAAAGGGATTTACGGTCGGGAGATGTATGAAACCTGGTATAAGATGGCTTCCATGCTGCAAAGCGGGCTGGATATCTCTCCTGTGATTACGCACCGCTTTACTGTCGATGAGTTTGAGCAGGGCTTTCGCATCATGAATGAAGGGCTTGCAGGCAAGGTTATTTTAAACTGGTGATCTCGTGTCAATTTGTTTCTTTCTGCTAGCACTCATAAAACTTGGCAGCACAGTGGAATCCAGCTCCTGCAATCCAAGCTTGCCGTTTTTTTCGTGCCAGTTTTCCAAAAAGCGCTTGCCATCAATTTGTCCCATACGGAAAAATCTTGGCAGGCGTTTGACTTCCGGCAACAGGACGTCGCGATAGGAAAGGCGCTTTGCTGGACTGATATGTACTTGCTTTTGTCGTGGATCGATCAACGGACAGACTTTTATTGTAAATGGATCAAGGCTTGGTTGATTATTTTTGAAACCACCATCCAACAGCCAGCACCCTTCCCACCAGACCGGTTTTTCATAATAGAGCGGTATATAGCAGGAGCCTAAGAGCAGCTTTAAAAGCTCATCCCGTGTACGGCAATGATGGCCGGCGATCAATCTTGCTTGCATACCGGGCCATTCGGTAACAGATATCAGTAAACGATCTTTCACCCGCAAGCACGCATCGTCAGGCAGATGTCGCATCAGCCCCTCGCGAACATAGCGACTCATGCGACCAGCAGGCCCCAATAATCGACCGGCTGCATCCTGAGCAAAGCGCTGCGCTTCGTCTAATATGAGAGCAGGTTCGATGCCAAGCGCTGCAACCAACGCCGCCAGCGCTCCAGAAGAAGCGCCCAAGTATACTGCTTTATGATATGTCTTGTGGGTCTTTAAGGAATCAATGACACCGAGATGGTAGGGAAATAACCAGGCACATCCCGCAAAAGAAAACGAGATCCGTGGCTGAAAACGCATCGTTTTTATGGTTTGCTGCTCTTTTGCCATTTCAACCCGCTTCTTGAAATTCAGCCTCATGATGGGCAGGTAAGGTTATGACAAAGCGAATCTTGACAATCTCATCACCGACGATACCCGCACTTTCAATGCGAACATGCCCACCCGCCTCTTCAATAAAGGCGCGGATGGCGTCAATCCCGACTCCACGACCGGAAATGTCTGTAGTTTTCTCGGCAGTAGAAAAGCCCGGAGCGAAGATTAATTCTATCGTTTCTTGCAAAGAAAGATCATCGTTTTCAATCAAGTGCAGAATTTTCGCTCGATCTTTCACTTTGTTCAATATCAGTCCACGGCCGTCATCCCAAAATTGGATGATCAGCTGATGATCAAGTTCTTTCACATCAATATAAATGTGCCCAAACCCATCCTTGCCCAGTTTTTGTCGTTCTTCCGCAAGCTCAATACCATGATCAATGGAGTTACGGAAAAGATGGATAAAGGCCTTGCGCAGGGGATTCTTCAGCTGCGGTGGAATCATGACTCCAGGGTCCATGAAATGAACTTGTGGCAAGGGCTTACCGAGACTCTTACATACTGAACCAAGCAAGCTAACTTCATCTGCTAAGACTTGCTCCAGCTTGACTTCAAACATAAAGAGGATTTTTGACTCGATTTCCTTTAGTTGTGTCAAACTATTGATTTTTTTGATCTGTCGGAGGATATCTTTCAACTCGACGCGATCCATCAAAACCTTATCAGCTAAATCAGATCGACCAAGCACTTCATTGTTGATCCTCTTATACTCCATAAACACCTGGTAGCTATCACGAATTTTCTGTTCGATCGATTTGATTTCTTGGCGACTCAATTCATGCCCTTGCAGATCTTTGATCGTCTGCTCAGCATCATGCAGAGAATTGGTCAGCATTTTCAGCTCGAAGTTACGCGACAGGCCCTTGATCGTATGCAGGTTACGATAAATCAGAGCCAGCGAATTTTTTTCAAATTTAGCACAGTGAAATAGCGATGTTTCTAGCATATCTTCACAGACACGAATCATTTCCTGCATCTTACCTGCGTCCTGACGGACAATTTCACCCAGTGTCTGTGATTCTTGTGCTTGTTTCATTGCTGCCAACTGATACTGACGCAAATCAGTCACGTCTTTCATGGTCACCAGAATTTTCCGGACAATTTCATTTTGATCGACAATAGGCGACCAGTCTATCTCAATAAACCTACCGTTCATTTCCATTTCTCTGGGTAAGCCGTGATGGTTTGCCTCATACCCAAATAGCTCTTCGTTGATTGCGCCTTCAAGGACGGCTGAAAGCATCGCCTTTTGGTCAGAAGATAGGCTACTTTGCGCAAAAACAGTCTTCATTGGATCTGTGCCGGCAATGTCGCTACCATGCAGCATGACTTTCAAATGTTCAGAAAATTCCTGATCAATCACGGGATGATCATTGATGATCCGGACCTGAAAAATTCCCTGAGGAATCGTAGCTAAAATGGTTTTGATGTCATGAGTTTTTTCGACAACCTTCAGTTCCAAATTTTCATTCAGATCTTTGAGTTCAGCGTTAGTTTTTTTCAAGGCATTGCGCATGGTATTCAATCGATCAGCCAAAGCTATCGATAACAAGGCCACTTCAATGACGGAACCTATTTTAAATGCATAATTGGTTATAAAATTAACTGGTAAAATCCCCAGCTGCTTCAAAATATAGACTAAGCATGCAGCAATAAATACGGACCATGCGACAAAATACAATCGCGCCTCTCTTTGACCACCAATCATTTGATAGGTGGCAATATAGAGGACGATGACGACAGAAACGCAGGCACTGACAGCCATCATTTTGATGCCTGTCACGTAGGGGATAAAGGCCGAGAGCACTAATACGGAAGACAAGGCAATGAGCAAAGATCGAATGACCCGGCGCCGAAGCCCGCTTGCTTGACTGATCGCTAAATATTCATTCGCAAAAAGCACCATAAAAATCGTTGCGACCATTCCTCCTTGACAGATCATGATGTCGGACAATTTGGGAAAGGAAGGCCATAAGTAGTAATAGGTATGACCACTTAAAGAGAGTTGCAGGATTAAGAATGTCGCCACAAATCCTGTATAGTAAAGATAAGCGCGGTGGCGTGATGCCACGAAAATGAAAAAATTATAAAGAGCCATAATACCAAGAATTCCCATATAAATTCCGGTTGCAAACAGCTCTTCTTTCGCCGACTTATTAAACTGGGATTCAGTGAACAGGCTAAGGGGCGCTTGAATCGAAGATGAACTTTCAATACGTAGGACTAATTGATATGTACCTTTATCCACGGGCAGGTAGAACGCTGGATTGACATTTTTCAAGATTTCGTCTGAATTCTTAACGCTATCGCCAAAAATCAATTTTTTGACTAGCTTACCATCGTGCAGAATATAGGCTTGTCCGTGGTCGAGCAAGGGATAGCCTATTTCCACAATGTAACTTTGCTCATCTTCTTTTTGAAAAATTGTTGATAACCATACAATGTCTTTGATCCAGCCAAACGAGGGATTGCGTTTTTCATGATGAGGCAAGTCTTTAGCCATGACATCTGCGAAACCAAGGCTTCCATCTGGATCAATCAAATATTGTGGATGCTCACCGATGGCAGGCAATTGCCCATCCTTGATCACAGGCAAACTTTGACTAAATGATTCTACCGTAAACGCTAAGAAAATGAACGTCCATAGCGATAGCTTTTTTTTCATAATTAACAGCCGATCATGATAAAGGCGCCCCTTGCTTAGAGACACTCACCAATCGAATCAGGAGCACAAGTGCGCCCGTCGACCCATATGGCTCCGCTCAAATCTGCTTCAGAAAAATCAATGTTATTTGCAATTTCCGCATCCAGAAAGTTAGCCCGCCGCAAGTCGGCACGGCGAAATGAAACCGGTTTATCAAATATGGATTGAGAAAAGTTTGCTTCCTGCAGGTCGGCCTCTTCAAAGCTAGCGGTACCGGTAAAAAAGCTGCGATAGAAATCAACTTTCTGCGCGATAACCCCAGTAAAGTCTAAGCTTCCCCGTAGCTCAGTTTCACGAAATTGCGCTCCATTGAGGCAAGCTGAGCCAAAGCTTAAATCAGAAAGACGAGAGCGATTAAACGTTGCCTGTCGCAAGTGAGCAAATGAAAACTGACTTTGACTCAACTCCGCTCCAAAGAAAACAGCCAAATAAAAGTCAGCGTGACTCCCATCTACTTGCGACCAGACAATCTGAGTCAAGTTCGCCTGGGAGGCACAGGATCGCTCGATTTTCACTCTCTGCCAAAAACTTTGGTAAAGCGCTTCACCAACGAGATCCACAGCACTCAAATCGAGATCTTGATAATATTCCTGGGGTCCAATCACAAGTTCGGAGTTATGCGGCTTTTGGCAGCTAAGTTCGAGATAGGCCTCACAGGCCGTTGGCGGAGGTGGCGGTGGTGGGGGTGGTGCTTCGGGCTCATCGTCGTCTATATCACCAGGCTTTTCGCTGGCGGTGCCATCACCAATCACATCTCCATCCTGCGAGTCGATTGGCAACTGCGAACCGTTGTCTAGTTGTGGATCGTCGGTTTCAACAACTTGAAATCCGGCACGACCACAAGCTAGGTGGATCAATGCCAGCACTGGTATTACATACCTGGGTCTTCTCAGCCGCATGGAGTCCTCAGAGTCTATCATTCATAGTGATATCCAATCATGTCAATATTATGCCATGAAAAGATAGGATGCTCATCGGTAAAAAATGCTGACTTATGAGTGGACTAGGGACTAAACCATGCGACTTAAGCAAAGCGATCCAGGAGTTCCTTTAGCTCGCTCATGAGCACTTCAGGCTCGTCTAAGCCTATTGCCAAACGCAGCGATGTATGATCGATACAAGCCCGTTGCCTTTCCTCTGGGTTTAAATCACCCCCATAAAAATACAGAACTGGCGCGATGAGCGACTCAACAGAACCTAGACTTGCCAAAACATGAAAACGCTGACAGTGGTCCAAGATCTTATCAATCGAACATGATTTGTTTTTTAGATTAAACATTAAGACGCCACCAAAATCTTTTTGTTGCCCCAAAAAGCGTTGATAATCGGGATGGCTGGGTAATCCTGGATAAAAGACCTGTTCAACTTTATCCTGAGTTTCCAGCCATCGAGCCACCTCTAAAGCAGTCTGACAGGCTTTTTCATAGCGCAGTCGATAGGTCTTTAAGCCCCGCAGGATCAAATAAGCTGCTTGCGGGTCCAAACTGGGTCCGGTGAGTATTTCAGTTTCACGAATCAACGCAATCAGACCCTTACGACCAAGAATAGCTCCACCTAAGGCATCGCTATGGCCACAAGCATATTTCGTTAAGCTATGCAGATAAAGATCAATGTCATCACGGTGGTGATTATGAAAGCCGGCGAAAGTATTGTCCATAACCACCAAACTCCCAAATTTTTTTGCAGTGGAGGTAATCAGATCAATGGGAGCTGCTTTCAGTTGCGGGTTAGTTGGTGATTCAAAAATGACCAGCTTTGTTTCCGGACAAAAAGCTTGCCTGATCGCATCATGGTCATGAATAGATATCCGGCTACTGGATACTCCATAACGATGAAGAATTGATTCGATAAACAGACGGGTTGGCCGATATGATTCAATAAAATAGACAATGTGCGCCCCCTGCGACAATTGACTAAGCAATACTGTCGCAATTGCCGCTACCCCACTGGCAACCGCGATACCTGCTTCACAGCCTTGCCAAGCTGCAAGAGTTTTTTCCAATTGCTCCACAGTCGGATTACTATAGCGTGAATAGAAATAACCTTGCCGTTCACCGCGAAACAGGCGACGCAGCTCCTCCATACTCGGCATCGTATATTTCACACTATGAAAGACAGGTTGGCAAACCGGTTGATTGTCAGGTGGTGGCAGAGTTATGCTCAAGCTCTTAGGAGAAAAGTTCGCTTCATCGCTAGCCATATCGATATGCCTCACTCAATAGTCTTGCAATACTCCAGGGGGAAACAGTCCTCAAGATGGGCGATCGGGCCTTGAAAATCAAGCTGGCAAGTAGCCTCGACCCAATTAGGCTCACAAAACCTGCCATTATTGCTGCTGGGCAGAATATGATGCCTGTGGCTAAACGCCCACAGTTGTGCAAAAGCTCGCCTGCAAAATAGATAATTTACAAAGTAAATCCCAGCACTTAAATCTGGCACAAGGAATGCTTTATGACTTTCGAACCCAGACGCGGCGAGGAGGACAGCCCATGAGTCAGACGATAAAAACCTTAGTATTTGTACTTGCCACAAGTCTTTTCCTGCAAGCTTGTGGCGTCACCATTGTCGGCAGCGAAACATCAGATAGTCCACAAAATTTTGTTAGCTTTGAAATTTATGAAATCAATCGCTTTGGTGAGCTTGAAGATATCTATAGCGACTGCATCAACTTAGATCAGCAGCGCGATGAAGGCTCTATCTATATTGAAACACCCTACTGGGGTGAAGATCTTACGATGCATTGGCGACAGGACTTTTCACAGATCAGTTTCGTGTTTGAAGATCACTTTGAACAGATAGCCAGCTCTAGTTTCGATCGTCATTACTTTCTACGTGGGCAAACCGCAGAAATTGCCCTTGGCACAGACTTGAGTGATTACCTAGTCCGTTTCACTGGCCCATACTGCCTTACATCCTCACGCTGATATTCGCATAAAGAAAAGGCTGAACCAAAGTGGTACAGCCTTCATCACCAAGTGCTTAGCGCACGACTTTCCCGCGGGCGCTTACTTATAGAAGTGCCACTTAAAGTAATCTCGCGGGTAATGAGGAATCAAAATACTTTGAAACAGGCGCTTTTCCAACGTCTCTTCTTTTGTTTTGAAACCCAACAAACGCATGAATTTTTTAAACATCCGTCGACTCCTCCGCAAAGCAAAATCGATTAAGCCGATACTAATAGAAGCTCACGCTTTGCTCAAGCATGGAAATGAGAGGAAAGAATAAACTCATTCTCCGCCTGCTAGACGTATGACCGTAAGGTCCGCTACAATAATGGGGGAGAGTTCGCTTTTCTTTCCATTAACGCTGCATGTATGCCCAAGCTCTTATCAGGCATCAGTTGCTCGACAACACGTTCAAGTCAAGACAACGCAAAATGTCTTAAACATTGCCATAGGGGAAATCGAATGAAAAAATTATTTGCCTGGAGCATCTGTTGTCTAATGGCGACGGCTTGTACCTGCCAAGAACAACAAACCTTAAATACCGAGCAACCTGCCGATCGTGTCGATGGTTACCAAAGCGATAGCAGCGATGATGCTAGCGATCAGAATGCAAGTGAACAGGCCATGCTTGAAGAGCACATCAAGCAAATGCGTGAGGCTCAAGAAAAAACGGGGGGCACATCGCAAGCGTCCAGCACACCACAAAAAATTTCAGCCGGTGAGAATAAAGGCACTTACCAAACCTATGATGAAGTTCAGCAGGAGTCGTCAATCGACACACCAGAAGGTCAGAAGAAACTGGCGCAAATCATCGAGCAGAAATCCAAGTACGTCGGAAGCAAGCAAACCCTGCCCGATCCGCTAGCGATCTACGCGCAACATTGCGCTCGCTGTCATGGTGTCGACGGACGTGGAAACGGCCCAGATGAAGCCTCACTGGGTATCGTTCCTACGAATTTTCATGAGGCGGAGCTGAAGTTCGGTAGCAGTATCGAACACCTTGTTTACTCCACTAAGTACGGTCAGTCAGAAGAAGAAATGCCGAGCTTTAGCAAGACTTTAAAAGATGAAGAAATCTGGTCTGTTTCATTATACATACAGGAATGGCTACAGAACTGAAGGCTTTGAGCTTAGCATTTCACAAGCAAAAACGTGCAATCAATCATCATGAAAAGCTGACACCACCAAGGTGATCAGCTTTTTCTCTATCGTTTTCAGGCAAAAGTTGACAGTTCAGGTCTGGCTTCGCTAGGTATAGGGCGAGGAGGCGTTGTGATTACGATTATTAAAAGATTTTGGCGAAGAAAAAAATTTCTTATAGCGCCGAGCAGGGGAGCATGGAAGGCCCCCCGCCAGCAAAGATTGGAACCCAAGCATCGCTCCGACTTGCCCGAGGGAACTCTGCCATTTATGTAGTTTTATTAATATATACAGCTAATTAGGCTCTATCTCAAGGATGCCGTAATCAAAAGATAGAGGTTCAAGCCCCCCTCCCCCATTGCCATCACCACAAGCGGATTCCACTGCAGCGTGACAGACGATGTAGCCGATGGCTCGACGGTCCAAGGAAACAAACAAAGTCAGAGGCATATCCTTGCCTTGGCTATTTATCGTCGTTTTCATAATACCTAAGCGGGCGGCACGCTCATCAGCCACTGGCCAGACTATCTGGGCTGCAATATCACTGTAACCAGCAATACGACCAGTTAAGCTTAACTGACCTTCGCTATAGCTAATTTCAACCGCATCCGCATTAATTTTAGGACTGGCTTGCGGCTGATCGTTGACGGCGGTATAGCCAACTGCCAAGCCCTGATAGGAACCGACTAGACTTGCGGGGTCTAGACTTTCAGGTAGATCTGTTCCTTGCCACTGCTGACGCTGCAAGATGCGGCCAACGAGCCCTTGATTGAGCGAAGAGGAAGTAAACATAACACCATATAATGAGCGCTTCGAGAAAATCCAGGGACGAAGTCCCGTTTCATCGGAACTGTCATAAATATAGGGGTGGGAAATCGATGAGTCTTCAAAGCTTAATCCTGGTAATGGACTGAGCGATTCTCCATCAGTCAAAAAATCAGAAATCGTACCACCATCATCAAATAGCAATTGCCATAAAGACACGCTGTGCTGGGATGCGTTGACGGCAGCTTGAAATAAATTAATTTCATAGCCCCACCAGCTACCTGAACCCGCACTGCCTTCCACCACTTCAGTTGGCGGAGCATCCGTTTCAAGCAATTGGAAACTGCCAAATCCAGTAAAATCGAAACGTAATGCCGGTGCTACGACATCAGTTGCTACTGGTTTCCAGCGTAAGATACGGCGATCATCTTCACCATCTTCCAAAGCGAGAGCCGACCAATTTTCACGATTTTCCAAGCTGGGGATCTGCCAGAAAAAAGGCGCATTCAATTGCACCGACTCGCCAGGAGCAAGAATGGGTTCGACCAGCAAGCTAGGTTTTCGGCTGGCGATAGCTACCGGCTGTTCCAAACTGAAACTTTCCTGCAACTCACCGTTAGCAAGTAGATCAAAGTCTTGGATCACGCGCAGTTTCACTGAATTCGATAAAGAGCCCGCAGGAAAGACAAGGAGGTGATCTTGAAGACCCTCAACAAAGGAAAGGTTGATCCATTGGTCAATGCTAGCATCTATTTGCACCACGATGCCCTGGTTAGACTGGGCAACGACTGTAGCCGTTCCATTCATCTCGGATTTCGACGATTTTTCGCAGGCGGTGATCATAATAAGAGATGCGATCATGAGCCGATACATAGAAGGTCCTCTACTTATTTTAATTTGAGCTTGTATCGGCAAGACTGCGTCAAAGCTAAAGAGCAGAAGTGGGAAAGCTAGAGATTAAGCCCTGTTTTTATTAGGAATATCATCAGAAGTATAGGGAAAATTACCGAAGTAAATATCTTGGTAGACATGCTTTGGCTTTTGTTCCACAAGCTGGCCATCGACTAAAAATTGATGAATACAGGACTCAGGATCGGTGATGCCAAACATGAGTAACAGTTGGCGGAAGGCGCAAAAAGCATCCTCACTATCACGAACCCGCTGACTAAGCTTCCACTGCAGCATTAGAGTAGCTAGCTTGCGACATACCTCTTCCAATTTGTGGTCCAAACAACGTATGTCCTCGAAATTGATTTGCCGCATACTTTCGGCAATTTCCCGAGATTTTTCCGTTGATTTCGCAGGCAAAATCGCCTTCCTTCCGGTCAGCATTTCAAAAAATAACAATCCCACACAGTAAAGGTCAGACTGGGGTCCTATCGGCGCGGCAATCACGTGCTCGGGCGAGTAATAACCGGCTGTCCCTACTATTTCATAGCGATAGCGATCACACAGGACATCACTGGCCAGACCCAAGTCAGTCACTAATACTCGACCATCCTTTCGAATAAGAATATTGCCTGCCGATAGATCGGCATGAATCAGATCACGTAAATGAATATGGTCTAAGGCGGCAAACACCTGGATACAAATGGATGCTGCCACTAAAGGTGGTAAACGCCAAAACTTTTGCAGCATATCGTGAATAGAAAGGCCATCGACAAAATCGGTCGCCAGAAAATACGCCGGTGGCTCGCTACAATAGTCCACGAGACCAACCAAATTAGGGTGGGAGAGCTTCATCAACATCATCATTTCTTTTTGAAAGATGCCAATCAGTTCGTGATCTGACTGCACCTCAGGATTCAAAACCTTGACCGCAACAGTCTGCCCAGTTGCCTTCTGTGTTGCACGATAGACTTGACCAAGTCCACCACGGCCGACTTGTTCTTGCAGCTGATATTGAATATTTAACTTGTTGATCGCTGGTTTCACTAAACAAAAGCCTCCCTAGACAACCTAGGAAGACTTTTCGGCAATACTTGGCGCTTTCTATAGAAATCTTAGGCTGATATCCTTCACGCTGAAATTTGCTAAAATTATGGTCATTTATATCTCCTGATGATGGTTTGTTGCCAGGCTTTTTTGCTAGTCTCCAATATAACCGCGCACGCGCACGCTATCTTCTGGCTGAATCTGATCTTCGGTAAAAATGAGCCACCCATCTTGTCGTTGAAAATCAAATACTTCATTATCACTCACCCAAACCTGCCATTTTCCTGGCATTCGCTCATACGGATCAACATGAAAACGGGTTTTAAAATTCTCATAATATTGAAAATTGATCGAGAAACCGAGTCGATCTGCAGACTCGCAGGCAAACATTAAACGTTTATCTTCCAAGAGCAGTTCGCGTCCGCAAGTCACATCATCAGCTGCGGAGCGCACTTGCAAGCTTTCTTCAACGAGATAATCCGGCATCTCCCAGACGATGGGTTTTGTTCGATCGGGAATTTGCAGCTGATAGACGATCTTAAATTGCCTTCCTGGCATAAATTCCTGAATAGGAAAACTCAGTCTGGCATCGCTAATTTGCACATTAAAATCAAATACTTCACCACTTTCCGGATCTTCCACCCAGTAATCATGAATCATATCCGGACTCAGTCCTTCGATTTGATACTCCAAACCGAGATCCTGCTGTCTGCTATATTCAAGACGAACTTTGGCGCCATCTTGCGGTGGTTTTTGAAATCGCAACTGCTGCCAGCTTGGATCCCATGTGAAGTTTTTCGTTCGCTGTTGGTTGATGTACACCACCATTTCGTGCAAGTCCTCAGGCAGATTTGTGGTGAAGCTTTGCTTAAGGTAGCCTAGCTGCTTATATTCAGCATCTATCGTGGAGCGCGCTTGCGGTCTTTCGTGAAAACGTAATACCCGTCGTTCATGATCAAATTGATAAGTACTTGGGGGAACCAAGGCCTGATTTATATGAACAAGCAAGGTCTCAGGGTCAACTGGTTGATCAAAAGTAAATTGATCGACGATTGGTACAGGATTATGGCGATAGCTTATGGTGACCAAAGTATCCGGGTTGTCGATATCGATATCAAGAAAAAGGTTTTTTCCATCGATGCGATAACCGTTTTGCAGCGGATTGCCATCAAGTTCCAATTGCACTGTTTGCGTCACTGGAGGGTATTTCAGGTTGAAAACTTTGCGCACAAATTCACTGACGTGAGCCGAGAGTTGCATCATCACCAGGGTATAATCAGGTTGACATATTTCTTCGGAAAAGCCACCTGTCGCTTCCACAAGGCGTTGATATTCGCGCGGATACATATCTTCATAGCCACCTGATTGGGGACATTCCACGGCATTATCGCGAAAGTGGAAAAGTCCATAAACTCGACTTCCTGCTGGGGCACGCTGCAGAAAGTAATCGGCCTTTGCATACTCCGCATCAGCACAGCCCTCATTCGAAGCACTGCCACAATTTTTCTCATCACTGATGATAAATACTGCTTTTTCGGAATTTTCCCTGGTCCAGCCTGCGCTTGGATTACCACAATCACCCAAGAGTCCTTCCGTGGCCATTAGAATTCCACGCTCGAAGGTGTTTCCATACTCACCCGGTGTGATCAACTCCTGAAAACGGCGCTGCGTGGCCTCAGGAGATCGACGGTAGTCATCACGACGTAAAATTTTGACACCATCGGATGATTGCCGCAAGCAGCTACTTGTGGTGGTCACCACAGCAATTTGCCAATCTGTATTGGAGACACGGCTTAGCAGGTCCTGAAAGCGACTTTGCATCAGCTCCTGGTATGGGTGCATTGACGATGAATCGTCCATCACAATTAAGACATCAAGTAATCCAGCTTCACGTAAAGATAAAACTTCACGCTCTTCAAATCCATCATGACCTTGAAAAAAGCGTGTTCTTTCCACGGGTCTTGAAATTTGCACCCATTCTTCTTGATAGCGCCGTGGCTCTTTCATTTCCACAAGCTGGTGGACAAACTGATTTTCCGGCTCATAACTGACTTCTGTCGATACTAATTCAGCCGGCTGAAAGATTTGTGTCAAGAAGTCATCTTCGGTAATGGCCTTTGCCCGTCGGTTTTCCACAAATTCAGTTTCTTGACAGGCTAATATCAAAGTCATCACGTAAAGACCTATCAAGCCTACAAATACTCTCATACCACTCATACCTCATCATGGATTTTTGCTCGAGGAATTTCCTAACAAAAACCTCGGCCATCTCCCGATGCAGGTTTATTTGAGCCTATAAAAATGCTTCTTACCCAGGACGCTATCTATGAATAATATATGGATTTTTGCTGCAAGCTTGCGACAAGCAACGAGGAAGGCCTGACCAGAATATCATCAAATAGGCAAAGCTTGCCGCTTTTCATTTCGTTCGCAAGTCGTAGCTGAGAAGGAGCCTAATTCAGGATGAAATAGCTTTGTTTTCAATAGCTTGTATCAATAGGCCCCTTTACCTGTGATCACCACAAGAACAGTACGGAAAATGATTTTCATATCAAGCCACAAATTCCAGTTATCGATGTATTCCAAGTCTAGTTCCATCCAGCGGTCAAACGTAATCTGGTTACGTCCGCTAATCTGCCAAATACAGGTTAAACCCTGATCCACTGATAGGCGTCTTGTCTGCCACATTCTCCAGGAGAGAACTTCATCCGGAAGTGCCGGTCTAGGGCCGACTATACTCATGTCACCCATGAGAATATTGTAAAGCTGCGGCAGTTCATCCAAGCTATATTTCCGCAAGATTCTCCCAACAGGCGTCACGCGCGGGTCGTCTTTCATTTTGAAAGCCGGACCGCCCATTTCATTCTTTTCCTGAAGATACTTCTTCAAAAGTTCGGCATTAGGCACCATCGTGCGAAACTTATAGATTTTGAAAAATTCACCACCTTTGCCAACTCGTTCCTGACTAAATATAACAGGCCCTGGGCTGGTCCAACGAATCAAAATGGCTATAAGAAGAAATAGAGGTGAAAGTAGGATCAATCCGGCAAGGGCACCAGCAACGTCGATACTACGCTTGAAAAAGCGCTCATACGTACTGCGACGGTCATCTTCCAGCTTAAATAGCTGCAGATCCTGCTGCAAGTTCCGAACTGATCGCTCATAGATTTGTACCGGCTCTTCCAAAGACTGGGATATTTGGATGCGAATGGCATCAATATGCTTCGGATTCAGCTTGCGACTTAATTGATCCGAATGCCGATGGTAGCGAATCGGCTTATTCCCTGAATAACGTTTTTTTACCACGACTCGCCTGGGGCGATTTGGGCGACGGTTCCGGTCCATAACAGCTCAACTCCAACAATCCACAACAGCTTCAACTAAGACCGCCGAAAGGCAGCGACGTAGCTGTCATTGCAAGGATTGCCGCGTTGTCTTGGAACACATAACTAGCTGAACTCAATGATGTTAAAAGAAGGCTTACGAGGTCTGAGCTGTGAATGCGCTTAGCAACTGTCTATAAGCTAGACAGTGTCGGCCACTTGTAAAAAGCTCGCTTCAAAAACTCGTGTAGAAAGCAAATTCAACCAAGACAAGGTTTTGGAAAAGTGGAAGATTACGTGCGGAAATCAAACGCTCCTGCGATAGCTTCACATAAGCTGGTAATGGTCGGGCCAAGCCTAAGCCATCAAACTTGATTCCATAACTATAGCGAAAAGACTGCGGCGCCGGTGAACTGGCGACACCATCAATGGTTGTTTCCGCACCAAAATCATAAATGGTGATAAATTCCGTGCTTATGGGTTCTAATGCCGGAACAAAGCCACCGAAACCATAGTCCAATCGCAGCAAGCCGTGGTGTCTCATTCCCTTCTGCTTGACCACCTGGGAGTTTGGTTGGCCATCGGAGCCAGCGGCGATGGCAGCATCTGAAGTAGGATCGGAAGTATTCAGTTCATTGGGATTCAAGATACTGCTTTTTTTCTTGCGGCCATCCATCAACATAAATTCTGATTGATGCTGCAGGGAAAACCACAGTGGTGCAAACGGATTGTAATCGTAATTAAAGCGAATTGCGCCTTTAAAGAGGCCCTCTCCAGTTCCTCTTTGCGCTCGCGGTACATTTTCAAATGAACCAGTCGGCAAACGTAAGCCGCCGCCGATGGCATAGACTGAATCGCGAGTGGAATGAAATACATAGAGCACACCAAAATCAACGTCACCGATACCGGTTTCGCCGTCAGCAGGAGTCGCAGCTTTTTTAACGAGATCGGGAATTTGTGCTTGCACAGCACTTAAAGGCCCCCCGCCAACAGGGACCTTTTCGCCAGTCGGTAACGTAATCGCTGCTTCCGCTGGCAACTCTAAACCGCCATCGATGGCTTGCTGACAAGTTTCTATACTACTACATAGTTCCGCTGCAATGAGGCTGCGATACATTAAACCATTGAGTTGTTGCACCTGCGTTTGAAAAGTTTCTGTTTGGTTAAACCGGCGATAGTCGAGCGCCATTTGATTTTTGATGACAAAGGGAGCTAGAATTTGGAACGACAACTCTTCCGTCAATCCATATTCCAGGACGACTGCCTGGACCACGGTATTTAATTCCAAGCCCAAATCCACTTCATTACCACTGTCATCGTAGCCAACGCTTCCACGCCCCATACGCGTGATGGAGCGAAAGCGGTAAAAACCGCCAGGCAGCGTTTTACCAAGACCAAGTGATGAATAGTAAGGCGGTGCAGGTGGTGCTTTTTCTTTACTTCGCTTTGTCTTTCTTCTTTTTTTTGTCGCTTGGGCTATCGTTTGTGATGGCTGCTTGTCAGAAGGCAGATAAAAGGCATAGCCCAACTCTGGAAGTAAAGAATCAGCATGAATATCCGCCGGTAACAGGGCGAATATACCTAGACTGATGATTCCTATCCAAGTCGCTTGCCACTTCAAAACACGCCCTCCAAGAGATCGAGCAAACAGAATATTGATGCTGATGCGTTATCTCATCAAGAAAGCTTCCATTTACTGGCTTCCTGTCGATCGGCGTAATCTCTGATGAAAGCGGTTATAGGGCTCATCAGTATCTTGCTGCTCGTCAGAAAGTTCCTCCTCGGCATCATCCTCTTTTTGCGTCGGAACACTACGGATTTTTCTGAGTCGATTCTGAAATCTTTGTACACCAGGCGAATTATCCTGCGTAGTTACACTGGGAGTCGAGTCGACGCTAGGTTGCTTCGCTTCGGCACTTGGGCTGGGTTCACTATCGTTGGCAGACGAATTTGTTGCTGACGGCAATGCCACAGTTGATACCGGACTTACTGGAGTTGGCGGAGGACTTGCAACCGGAGCCTCGACAACCAAAGGTGGGCGCATCGATTTCACACCTGTAATTTCCAGCCAAGCTTGGCTTTGCCTTACCGATAAAATACCACTGAATAAGGCTTCTCCCGCTGACTGCAACAAGACAGCTTGAAACTGACTACGAGAGAATGTTCCTCTGACCAAAGTTCCTTGTGAATCGCGAAATACTAAAATACATTCTGCAGCACATCGTTCGACCAAAGTTGGACTGTAAGATAAACGCAGATCACTTACGAAACGGCTCGGCGCGGGAGCCGGTGGCTCGACCATTGCGATGCGTGCTTCACTTGGCGTGGATGAAGAAGAGCGACTTGCCATCTCAGAAGTTGGATTGCTGGTAGCCGGCGCAGGATTTACCTGACGGGCTACAGGACGCGTCGGACTTGGAGTGCTTCGGGTCGCTCGAACCTGCCTATTATTAGTCGATGTCGATCGAGCTCGACTTTGACGATTCCTTGGTGTTGATGAACTGAGCCAACCTGAGTTCGCTGCTTGACCTGCTGCCGCTGCTGGCCGTGTATTTTCCCTCTCTATACCACTACTTCTTCGCCCTGAGCTCGACCGCGAATTTGCTTGCTGTTCCATGGAACTAGGCTCTTGCACCTCACGCTGCTGACTCGTCACATCCTGATGGGAAACCTGCGATCTTTGGGCGTCTTGAACTTGATCACGTTCCGACAAAAGACGAATCGATAACGGTAAGGCAATCCCTAGTATTGCTCCTATAAAGATCAAGCCACCACGTCTTTTTACTGTTGTAGGTAGACGAATCTTCCTGGTGAAGACCGAATTAGGCTGCGCATGGCGGAACTGATCCACACGGGTAGAAGATCGCGATTTTTTCGAATTCTTTTTTGGTTTCAATGACTTAGTCACATCCAAACCTTTTTTTGTCGTTTTCAGAAACTATTGGCACTATCGGTAAATTCAACCATCTTCTGCAATAATTATTGCAAGTTTTAGAGATTGTTAGAGGAAGCTCGCCTGATTGTGTCCAGGCTTCTAACAGGCAGGTGATAAAAGACTTTCCAATCGTTATGTGAGGTAAGGTTATCGCTGCTTATTTTTAGCTGCAGCTAGTTCCCTGTGGCTGACTTTCTTGTATGAATTTTTATGAATTTAGTTTTGTTTCATTGCACCCTGACAGCAGGAATCTCATACTGAAAAAAAGATACATTTTGCCACAGTGCCATCGCTCCTAGCAGACCCATGGCATTGAAGGAGTTCAGCATGCGCTCAGAAATTACTCTGTTGACGCTCGGGTTAAGCTTTTCTGCCTTATGGAATTCAACGTCGCTTATTGCCGACGAAATTCCCAAACTAGGAAGCGGTGAAGCGATTCATTTTGATGCCGAGTTCAGTGATGTGCGCTATCAGATTGGTGATGAATGGGGCAAAAAACCAGTGACAAATGCAGCACTGTTGCAAGTCGAGCATCTAGCCCGCATTGCGCAGGGGACTGTTAATATTCGTGGCGCTACCGGATTCTATCTAGGTGAGTTTGCTGGTGAGCATGTTTTTGCCACAAATCATCACGTTTGTCCTAGCGCACGCGCATGTACCGGCCAAAATTTAAGCTTTCGTATGCTTGGTGTTGTTGCCCGTATCGATGATTTTCTGGGAACTTGGTCGGAAGTCGACTTGAGTTTGCTCACGGCAAGGGTATCTTCGCGTGATTTGGAAAAACTCTCCAGCGTCAGCAATCCCTTCCGCTTCGACGCGGAAATTTTTGCGGGCCAAAAACTCATTACAGTAGGATTTGGTTCAGCCAACAATCCTAGAAGGCAATTAGTTGCAAATTGGGATGAAGATTGTATTGTATTTTCACAAGAAGGTGATTACCGTTTTATGCATGATCCTGATCAATACAATCAAGGTTCCTATCGGACTTGGTCTTTTGCCAATGGTTGCGATGTTTCTCATGGTGATTCAGGTTCAGCAATAGTGGATCGCGATACAGGCGGGGTGATTGGTTTAATTTGGACAGGAAAGATCCCGAAAAAATCAGAAGTTCGTAATTCACAGATAATTCAATCGTGGATTGATCATTCATCTGAACAAATCTGGCAGGAATTGTCATATGCTGTACCTGTGCATAAAATTGGTGAGGTGTTTGATCAGAGCATAGTAGATGAATCGTTACCATTGCGTACTAGGAATCTTCTCTCCCTATTACGTGAGGTTCGTTAAATACTGAGTTATCCCCAATTAAAAAAAGCCCGGTTTTGAGAAAACCGGGCTTTTTTTCAATCAACTACGTTTTTGTAATTTCAAATCGATCCGCAAATCACGAATTTTTCGCGTTAAGCTGTAAAGATCCTGGTCCACTTCCGTCAATTGCCATATTAACTCATCTTTTTGTTGTAGCAGATCTATCTGTTCGCTCATAACTAGCTCCATTCTTTCTTGGAGCCTGGACATTAAGCCGGAGTCAGTACGGTATTCTCGTTGAATTAATTCGATTTGAACATGCAATCGCCCCAATTCGTCGCCTGAATTCTTAAGCTTTTGCTTGATGAGTCGTAACCGATGTTGAATTTTCTCTTTCATATCCAAATAGGGTTTACGTGCCCCGACAAGCTCCAGCAGCTCTACTTTTTCTATTGGAGAGCCTTCTAAAGACAACGAAACTGGTTGCGGCTGATCGCGAGTTTCCGCTGCAACCATGGTCGTATCAGCAAAACAGGGAGCCTGTATTGACCACATCAGGCCTAATGTTAAAAAGATTCTTTGAAGATTCATATGCGATGACATGCACCGACTCCTCCCGTTAGCTTATATTTATGGGTTCGGCGGCATCACTTCAAAATCAAGAAATGGCTATTTTATCAATATTATCAGTAAATTAATATTTCTTTTGAGCGAAGACATCGCTTCTATAGAAGAGATTTTTTAGAAAATCAGGCTCGTTTTTCAGTACTAGCGAGCGAATTCTGCCCTGAGGGCAAAATTCCTACTTTTAAAATCCTTACAGATAGGATTAACCCACCCTCGCGCTGACCATTTGCATTGACAGTAAGGCCCATATGCTGAAAACGCTTCATCAGATAGATCAAAAATTCCAACTCGTCAGCAGGAGCTTTTGATTCTCGGGCAAAATCCTGCAAATGAATTTTATTTAAAAGATCCCAGCATTGATTTTCATCAATTTCATCCAGCTTGAATCCTCCTGAAGGGATCATTTTAGCCAGAGCTGTCTTAATAGGCAAATGCCTACCATCATCTTGACAAACAATATAGTAGGCTGCTGCATCTTCACTAATTTCCACCGAGAGTTTTGCTGATTCCGACTTTTTTGCTTGAACCCGTTCCCATCGTTCTTCGATACTAAACTCGATCAGCATACCCAAGGTTTCGATCATAAAAGGAAAGATACTTAACAAAGACTGCCACTTCACATAAGGTAAAGATGTTTGAATACTGACATGAAGTTGTGGCGGTATTTTATTATAAAGCTGCGCATACTCACTGCAAAAAATCTGAAGTCTTCTCTGACAATCTGCCCAAGGAAATACTTCCAGCTCTGATAACAAATTATCCATCGCCATGGCAATTTTGGAATCATTTTGATGGTTATCAGTATTGATGGCAGATATATGAGCCTGCAGTCGCTCAAACCAATCGGCATTTGGTCGGGATACATAGCGAAACGCTTGCAGCTCATCCGGGTAACCTAACCACTCCACTATGATCTCATGACAAAGTTCCAGTTGAGTTAAAACCTCGTACACAAGATTTTCCAAGCTATCCCAATCTTCCTTATTTAATTGGCGATTTTTTGGTCCCAATCGATGCAGTGCAACCTGCGTTTTACTCATGGATCTGGCAAGTTGATGGACAGAAAAACTTATTTGATATTGATAGAGAGTTTTAACCAGCGAAAACACTGAACCGAGATCTCTCACACAGACAAGCCCTTGGTTTTCCTTTAGCCTATGGAAACTTGTAAACAAGTCTTTCATGAGTTCACTTGTCATTTGTAACCAGATTCGAGTTTCGCAGGAATTGAGTTTAACCAGGTCCTGAGTGCATTCAATCTTATTTTGGCGCTCGAAATATTTAATTTGCCAGGACTTCTTCTCCTCTTCAATCAATTCTAGATAGCTGAGTACTTCATTGGCAATACGTCGAAAAAGAGGGTAGCCGCTGAAATCCGGCTTTTTTTGGAACTGATTACGATCTCTCAGCATAGTGATAAATAAAAAGAGTTTTTCCAAAGGTAAGTAGGTTTCGTAATGAAGATACGATATCAGACTTAGACCGAGCAGAGTTAACAGAAGAACGATAGCTGAGGCCAGCAACAAAAAATACCCACGCGAATGAGTCATGTCCTGTTGATTCAAGCTAAAATACACATTCAGGCCGGTGACTTGATTGATGGTAGACACACGCATCTGAACCTGATCCTGATCTTTTAGAACCTGATAAGGCCAAAAAGAGTATTGATCTAGCTGCTGCATGACCTCACTTAATTCATCATCTGCAGCAATGGACACCCGCCAATCAAAGGAATGTATCTCTTTGTCGTGAGAAACATATCGAGGCAGCCACTTCTTCCCCAAGGCAAAGTATCCCGCAGGTTTATCATTGGAGCCAACAGGAAAAAAAACGAGATGCAATAATTTTTCATTTACAAAAACAAGATTTCCCTCTTTAGTTTTTTGCTTTTTAGCTTTAAAATAACGGCCTACACTCTGATCCAGAGAGTTTTGATCGGGAAAAGAAGAGATCAGAATATCATGATCGAAATCATATATCGCAATGTAGTCGAGATCTTGACCACGACGTTTAGCCTCTTCCTGAATGTATTGCAGGGCACTAATTGGTGTTTCACGATCAAGGGCATCGATAATTTTATTGTCCTGGGATAAGGGCAACCAATGCCGCTGCAAGCTAATATTTTGCTCCAAAAGGTCAAGGTGGAGCTGTTGCAAATGGAGTTTTGCAGCTTGCTGATCACGCTCAGCATTAAGTGAATGACGAAACAGTGAAACGAAAAACCAGCTCACTCCCGCAGCAAACAAAAGTAAGATGACAAGGAAAAGACCTGATTTTTTCAAAAAAGGATGCACATATTTCCCTTTAGTGGCCCACTTTATTGTTCATATCATCGTCACCTTGTTGCGGCCGTTATTTTTAGATAAGTAAAGTGCTTCATCTGCGCGCTCTATCAATGCTCTCGCCGTTCTCACAGTTTCCTGTAAATACGAGACCCCCAAGGAGACGGTTACTTTCAATTGGTTTTCACCATGCTGCAGACTATGCTGTTCGACTGACTGCCTAATTCTCTCTGCAACGTGATAAGCCATATCGCAACTTGTTTCGGGTAATATGACGATCAGTTCCTCGCCGCCATACCGCGCCACGATATCTGACTTTCTGCACGCAAGTTTAATCTGTTCGGCGACAGATTTTAAGACCATGTCACCAACCTGATGTCCCCACCGATCATTAAAACTTTTGAAATGGTCAATATCAATCATGATTAACGATAAATTGCGCAATTGTCTCTGGGACTGAAGAATTTCCTTTTCCAGCATACTTTGGAAGTATTCGTGATTGTAAAGGCCAGTCAAGCCATCCGTTGCAGCTTTAACAGAAAGCTCTAATCGTCCAGCAGCAGATAAACAAATAATCTCCAAAGTCTCAATTTTTTCTTCGGTAAATGCACTGCCTGTCTGGTTGTTTTCCAGGTAGAGCAAGCCGACAATATCAGCTTGATTGCCAGATTTTAATGATATAGGAATGCAAAGTAAGGAGCGAACTCCCATGGATTTTATATAAGGGTCGTTTTCAAGACCAGGAATTAACTGCTGCACAGATTGTGCGTTATCTATCACAATCCCTTTCTTTGTCCGTTTGACATAATTGATCACGGCGACAGAGAGATCTTGACTTTGCTCAAAGGGAATTGACTGTAAAATCTTAGGAGCTTCTTGATCGATAGCTCCCTCAGCTTCAATCACAAAGTTATTGTCTTTCTTTAACAGTAAAAAACCTTTTTGAGCGCCTGCGAATTCTATCGCACTGGATATGATTTTCTCTAGCATCCGGCTATGAATCGTCTCTTCGGCAATAGCAAGCAATGCCTTTTTGAGAGTCGTCAAGTCAATGGTGGAGGATGACATAGTTGCCAGAGAGCTGGTTATTGGCCTTTCCCCTGTCAGACTATTTAAGATTTGCGGATACTGCTCTTCCAACCAACGAACTTTTGCCATGGCCCCCCAGCGCTCGTAGGTATAACGGGCCCGACGCATATAGGCGATTGCCATGGTTGGCCGATCATCTTTTAAATGAAAATTCGCTGCGAGTTCCTGAATCAGCGCTTCATCCTGAATAAATCCGCTTTGTTTGGCCATGTTCATGGCTTTATCATAAAGCTTTTGAGCTTGATAAGATTTACCTTTAACACGCAACCATTCAGCTTCCAGCAAGCAGAGTTTATGCATCTGATTGTCCGGGGCATTTTTTGCCCAAACATGAAATGATTTTATAATTTTTTTGATCTCAGATCGATAATTTCGCCACTCATCCAATGCAAGATAAGTCAAACCTTCAAAGAAATAGAATACCGTAGCGTTATATGTTCCCATTCCCGCTTTAAACGCCTGTTTACCTTTCAGCGCATATTGCAATGCTTCTTTATATTGGGCGAAATAGTAAGATAATTGCAACTTGGCGAAGTATGTTAAAAACAGGCCTGGAGCATCTTTATGCTCTTTATGCCTATTAATCATACTTTTTTCTTCATAGTAGGGTCCAGCCAGAACACTAGGCTGCGATGGGGGTTCTTTCTGTAAATTCTCGACAACCTGCCGATATAAACCCAGAATATATTGATTGCCGCGATACTCTAACTTTTCCAGTGCCGTTTGATAGTCATGGATTTCCTGAGAGAGAAAGTGTAATTCTACTCCAGCTAAAAAGGATCGATAGCAATATCCCATTGCAGCGTGAGCCGCAAATTCATGATCGCCGGATTCAAGGCCACTTTGATAAGCTTTTTGCAGGTCTTTTAGCGTCGAACGCAATGGGTCACGCCATGGTCTCACATAGAGATTGAATGATACCAGTGTCGCTGCCTCAACGTCTTTCGCCTGTAATTTTTCATAGAGTTTTTTTCCCAACTCACCAAACTTATAGCCTTCCTCATAGCGCCCCAGAACTCCAGCCAGCATGATGCCATATGTGGTATACACCAAAGCTGAGGTCGAGGTGTTGCCATATTTTAAGGAGGTCCGAAGTGCATTACAGATCGATACGGGAACTTGCTTAGGCATGTAGAGAAAGATACATTGGGTTAAGGTGTATTGAAAGTGAATACGGGCTAATTGTAATTTATCTGTCAATTCTGGAAGCATGAGCAGGTCTTCCTGCGTCTTTCCCCAGAGAGCGATTTTTGTATACAAGAATTCCCAAATTATGCGCCAATTGGAAGGATGTTTCGGAGTAGGCACTCCTAGTTGTCGTAGAATGGCTTGACCAGTTCGCACGGCTTCTAACATATCATCCTGAGCTATAGCAGCCTGGACCAGGGTTTCATAAACCGGTATTTTATCAAGTAATTGCTTGCCACGTTGTAAAACCAGCTGAACTTCCCGATTCATGGTTTCATAATCACCGATCAAGCCTGCAGTTTCAGCAAGATCGTTGCTTAACTGCAATGCCAGTTCATAGTAATTTGTCCAGTCCTGCTCCTTCCACAGACTGCTTTTTACAAACAGCAGCAACTCCATCGCCATATCATAGGCTGTGGACATTTTCGCCCGATAAGCAGCTTGGGTATTCAATCGAACCAGCTCGATTCGCTCGTCTTCTGTTTGCATGCAGGAGATGGCCGCATTAAGATGAGAGACCACGGAGAAAATCAATTCTTCACGATCATACTCGTAACAGCGATTTTTTAAAATCTGTCCCACCTGGTAGTGAATGCCAGCGATTTTTTCAAGTTCTAATAGATCTCGGGCGGCTTGCAATATTCTGTCATGTGAAAATTTATAGAGAATTTCCAGATCACTGCCATCGCGATAGACTTCCAATTCGACTAAGCGGTAACTATCACCTATGGGAATGATCAGACCTTCCAATACAGCCGTTTTCAAGCCAGCGACAACGGTCTGAACTGAACTAGCCGAAAGTTTGGCAAGTAATTCGGCATCAAAGTGATGACCAATACATGCAGCAAGTTGGATCAATTCTTGAGTATGATTCTCCAGCTTTTGAATTTTATTGGTCATGAGCTGTACGATATTATCTGTCAGGTCTAGTGTTTGGATGGAATCAAGGTCCCAATCCCAACGACCTTTCTGGGGATCGAAATAGAGGTGTTTTTCGCTGTGCAGCGAGCGCAAAAATTCATCGGTGAAAAAGGGATTGCCACCGGTTTTACGAATAACAAGCTCTGCAAGTTTTCTGACACGTTTCGGATCAGTGTATAGCGCATCAGCAATCAAAGCTGACACTTCAGCTAAGCCGAGCGGCTGCAAGTGAATGGTATGAATGCCGTGCTGATCATCCAAGTCACGCAAGAGCCGTTGAAGCGAATGAGTTGCTCCAAGCTCTTCACTGCGATAGGCTCCGATCAAGAACAAACCTTTTAAATTTTGTTCTTCAATCAGTAATTCAATCAATACCGCGGATGGGTAATCCATCCACTGTAAATCGTCCAAGTATAAAATCAAAGGTGATCGTTGTTGCGTAATAAGCCGAACAAAGCTCAAAAACACCATACGGAAACGATTTTCCGTTTCAACTGGCCCAAGTTCCCGCACCGCTTGTTGTGGGCCGATGATCAGCTCCAGCTCGGGTATCCAGTCAATTATTATCTGGGCATTCGATCCCAAGATTCTGATAATTTCCGAGCGCCAGTGGTTCAGTTCAAATTCATCGGCACTTAGGATATGTTTAACTAACTCACCAAAGGCTAAAGCAAGGCCACTATATGGGCGGTTGCGGTGAAATTCTTCGAATTTTCCATTAATGAAAGTACCCTGATACTCATTGACAGTTTGTTGCAACTCTCGCACTAATGAGCTTTTTCCTACACCGGCAGATCCAGATATAATTACCGTCGCTTGTTCGCCTTTGCTCACTCGATCGACAAGTGAGTGCAGCAAAGATAATTCTTTTTGCCGACCATATAATGTTTCAGGAATGTGAAATTTGTCAGGAACGTCCTGCAAGGCTAAAGGAAATAGCTTGACTGATTGTGATTGCTGGTAGCTTTCCAGACATTTTTGCAAATCGGCGCGCAGACCCCATGCACTTTGATATCGCCTTTCAGGATCTTTATTCAGGAGTTTGTCGACAATATCAGAAACAACTTTAGGGATCTGATCATCAATATCCTTTAAGCAGACTTGTTTTTTAGCTAGATGAAAATGAATAAGCTGCAGCGGGTCTTCAGAGACAAAGGGCAGTTGACCGGCAAATAGCTCATAGAAAGTGACACCTAGCGAGTACAAATCACTCCGATAATCAAGGAATCGATTCATTCGCCCAGTCTGTTCCGGAGACATGTAAGGTAGACTTCCCTCTGTCACCATATCCTGGTCGAGGCTGACTTGCTCCCTCAGCAACTTAGTGGAAATACCAAAATCAATTAAATTCACAAACTTTTCTTGAGGGTGATAGAGAATATTTGACGGATTAATATCTTTGTGAATAATGTTTTGCGCATGAATTTCAATGACCGCACTGGCCAGTTTCACCGCAACATCAAGGCACTCTAAAATACTTAGTCGTCCGTTGTCCAGGACTTGACGTAAAGTAGGAGCACCGCTATCGACGAAGACCAACATGGGCACATTGTGAAACTTTTCAAGCGCCAGAACCTCGGGCGTACAGCTTAATGGTGCTTCTTGCAGCAATTGATACTGGTTCTTATAGCGAGCAATTTCCGCTCGTTCTAAAAAATCTTCTTGAAGAATTTTTAGTATGACCTGCCGACCGTCATGTTCGCGAATGGCACGGAAGATCCTGCTCCGGGGACTCTCGAAGATTTTATGTAGATCCCGATAGCCGGTTATGAATAGATCTTGTGCCGACTGCACGGAAGCTTCTGATTTTTTTTGCATGGACTTTGGCATCAACCACCGTATCTGTCTCTAGCATTGTTTTCTCCAAGATCGGCATGATGGGTCCAGACTTGAAAGAAATCAGACAAAATGAGCTGACTTCAGTCAGAATTGTGTTAATAAGAATTAGAAAGAATTCTATTTTCAGCTGTTATATAGTAGCGTTGCTGAGATTGAATTCAGCGGTGTCGCTTCCTTTTACCTTTTGTCAAAATATGGATGGCTATGAAAGATCAGCTTGTCGAAATAGGACAAAATTCCCTGTTCCAACGGGTTTTGAAGCAAGTCGGTTTCACACCTCCAGCCATGCTTAATCGTAGTAGCGCCGGCTGGGAAGATCGCATGCTGCAAGATCGCGAAATCCTCATCGGTGGACGCGGTCAAGCATGTACCAGCCTTCGTCATTGGCTGGCGGATTCAGGAGCGTCATTTATTCTCAGTCCTGAAATGGACGCAGAACCCTTTGCAGAAATTGATCATTACCGGCTCCCTGATTTAGAGCAGATGACAAGTGAGCATTGCATCAGCGGCATACTCTACGATGCAACCGGTGTGCAAAATGTTGAAGATTTACGAGAAATATATCAATTCTTTCATCAAGTCCTACCATTATTGCCGCAGCACTCACGAATCGTTGTGATGAGCCGCGATCCCGCATGCTTGAGCAAACCAGAAGAGAAGGCCGCAAGCCGCAGCCTGGAGGGCTTGAGTCGTAGTATGGCTAAGGAGCTAGGACGTCAAGCCACCACGATTCAGCTCTTGCAAACCGACGATACGACCGGCAGCATGGAGCGTATGGGGCCATTTTGCCAATTTCTGCTCTCTAATCATGCAGCTTTCATCACGGGCCAAACAATCCGTATTAACGACAGGGTTAAGGGGCCATTAAAAGCGCATCTTGCTGGCTCACTAGCCGGAAAGTCAGCACTTGTTACTGGTGCTGCCCAAGGCATCGGCTATAGCATCTGTCAAGCCTTGGCTGCTGAAGGTGTTCATGTCTTTTGCCTGGATCGTCCGGAAAATCAAAGCGCCTTGGAATCCCTCGCTCATGAAATTGAAGGTCATGCCATTACTCTAAGCCTTGGCACAAAAGAAGTTTCCCAGATGATCGTCGATAATATCAAACGCAATATCGGCTATTTGGATATTGTCGTGCATAATGCAGGTGTCACCCGTGATCGTAGTCTGAAGAAAATGGATGCCAGCCACTGGGATCAGGTTCTTAATATCAATCTACAGGCTGTTATGGATCTGACCGAGACAATCGAACAGCAGCAAATACTCCGGGATGGAGGAAGAATTATTTGCCTATCATCCATTTCCGGCATTGCCGGCAACTTTGGTCAGACCAACTATAGTGCAGCCAAAGCCGGTTTGATCGGCTATGTGGAAGCTTTGGCAGAAAAACTCATGACGCGCGGAATCACTACCAATGCCATTGCTCCAGGCTTTATTGAAACACCAATGACCGCTAAGATACCCTTTGTCACCCGGCAGGTAGCCAGGAGAATGGCCTCACTTGGCCAGGGAGGAAAACCTCAGGACGTTGCTGATGCCGTATGTTTCCTCGCCAGTCCCTGTAGTCTGGGAATGACAGGTCGAGTCCTGCGGGTCTGTGGTGGACATATCATGGGTGCTTGATCCGGAAACGCAGTTTCCGGACGTGGAACCGTAGCCATCGTCAAAGAGAAATGGCGTGATAACAGCTCTTTGGCGAAGGATTTTTCGCTTTAAGTCACTGAATTCATCTGTTTCCGGATGAGCCCTAACTATGAGAGGTGCATTTTTGTTGCAGCTAAAATCAAAAATTGTCAGCGTGTGCTTCATAATCAGTGTGGGAATGGTAGCTTGCACATCAGATTCTAAATCAAACCAAAAAAAGGAGAAAATCGTGCCCCCTTCCAATGAATCGGCACCACAGTTTTCCTCCACAACTTGGCAATCTGGTGAGATCTATGACGCCAGTGGTTTGGACGGCTGTCAGTTCCTCATCAAGACGGCATCTGGCCAGCAATTGCAACCCATCAATTTAGAGCGAAATTTTCAGAAAAATGGGATGAAAATCGAGTTTCAGGCAGAGCTTGTTACCGATATGATGAGTATCTGCATGGCGGGCCCGATGGTGCGTATCCTGAAAATTCAAGAAAAGAAATAACTGCAATTTTTTAGGCGGGCTACATCAGAATTTTTGTGATGGCAGCCTCCCCGAAACACATCTGATAAATCCATAAAACTCCATAACTTACCCATTATTCTGAAGCTCTCCCCCAGCGCGCCGATCCGCTTTTATCTATATTGATTTTTATTGGTCCATCATTTGACTTGATAGCCTTGCCGATAAAACGCTTGGCAGCTTTTCTATCGCGTCTTGCCGTCAGAAGATAATCGACAGTATTGCCTTCTCTATCAACGGCGCGATAAAGATATTTCCACAGATCATTGACCTTGATGTAGGTTTCATCAAGGCGCCAGCTCTCGCCTGCAGGCCGCTTCAGCAGACGCACAATTCTTTCCACCTCTGGCGTGAACTTGATGACCCATCGAAAAATAGCGGTGTGGTTCACCTCGATGCCGCGTTCAGCTGCCATTTCCCCAAATCCCGATAGCTCAGCTTGTAGCTTAGATACCAACGGACATTGAGCATTATGATCTCTCGCTCAAAGCTGTGACTTTTGGTATCAAAAAGCAGGGGCTATCTCCAGCAATGGTTTGCGCTATGATAGCAAAGGCCTGGATAGTTGCAACACTACCCATAATTGACACAATGTAGAAAATCACGTTGTTTCAATATTTTGCAGTCTTTCGATTGGCGCGCGTCAAGCTTCTGTCGAAGAGTTAAACAGTATGAAAAATTGTGGTCAATTTTCTCGTGTTGCCAATGGTGTTCGGCCAAATTGAATACCAAAATAAACCACAAGAATCATCGAGTGAACCTCCAATCAAACAAGCTAAGCAAGATTTTTATCAAAGTGGTCTCGTTTTTGCTAATGACAATTTCGCGACGAAATTTCAACTTGGTGTTTTGCCCGCAGAATGAGGAATTGCAAATGATGAAGAAAGCTTTAAGGAACTTGAATGTAAAAATTTTCCTTCCGGCATTGATGGCTTCGATTATTCTACAATCTTGCACTGGTCCCGAAGAAAACTCTTATAGCCTTGCCAATTTTGATGAAAGAAGTAATTTACAAGTATTCAAGTACCGTGGTTCGATAGAAGATAAAATTCAGGAGCTTGCTGAGCAAGGTATGCAGGTGACAAGTTTTTCATTAAATGACGACTCAAATAGACCGACGCCTCTAGACATGATCGACCCGGGTAAAACTGGTAAAATCGGATGGCCAGATATGCCTAGGAAAGTCATTACCAAAAGCATCAACACATCTAACGAAGGCAGCATTCATTTGGGAGTTAAATACTCGTTTTTTGACTTGGTCGACGCTGCTTCAGAGTATACGATAACCTTAGGTAGCGAAGTTACAAAGTCACTCATGATGTTAAAGCATGCACCAACCTTGAACGAAAGAATGCAGTATTTGGATGAGCATGGTATATGGAGGCCATATGTTGATGATGGGCATGCTTATGTCGGACTGTGTGTTTACTCGACTAAAGCGAAAACGGGCCATCGGTGGTTGAACTCCTTGAAGGTATCGGGGAATGGCTTTTCCACTCAAAATGAGTTTTCGCAAGCTGCTGAAGTTAGTCAATTCTCAGAATTCTTTCATATAACGAAAAGTGACACAGTCAACTCTTTAAAAGATATTTGTCTCAAGCTATTCTACACCAAAGTGAATACCGTCGTTCAACAGGATTTGAAGGAATTTTTACTTGCCGAGGCGCAGTTCACGGAACACTCGGAAACCCTATTAGGCATGGCGATTCGTCAAGCATTGTACGGCCCACGAGTAGACCGTGTTCATTTGTTTCACCATCACTGGAACATCCATCCTGTTAAGATTACGTCAGATGGCAATGGTTACGTCAAAGTCGAGGGTTTCTTGAACCGCAATGTTCAGGCACAGCTTGACGATAATATCTGGTATACCTGCGAAAGCCAGAACGGTGTAGAGACCATATTTGATGCGACCCATCAGCAAAGGTCAGCTATCTATAACAACTGGAAAGCAGATTCAATGGAGTTAATTAGGCACATCTGTGATGATGCTTATATCGAATTTCGAAGTGAAGTGCGAATGTAGTTGGAGGGGGCTTGATTCTCTTCAGGGTTTTGCTGTCAGAAATCCGATGGAAGATTTTGATAACGCAGTGTTGGGAGTCTGACGGTAGACCAATGAATATTAGGCTGTGGAACCTGTACTACAAAAATCGATACTAAAAATACTACAGGTTCCACTTGCTAAACACAGGATCTGGCATTTCAAAAATCCCGAATTCTTGGAACCAACAGCATTGGAAAGCTCCTCTCATTAAAGAAGATCACGAGAGGAATACAACTAAGTTGGTCCTTCCAATGCTATCCGTTAGAACTGAAGTAAAAAGCAGTCAATACAATCGACTGTCTAAGAACTTCACAATCATATAGTTAAGCTTTGAATTTCATTATGGTCGCCAGCTGGATAGTTTTTTGCATGTACCTTCCCAAGGAGGTATTACCATGCGAGTCCATAAATTAGTCCTCGTTATCGCATTTGCGTTAGCGCCTACAGCGTGCATGACAGAAGCTGATAAGCTGATTTTCCAAGAAGTCTTCCACGGTTCATCAGACGTCGAAAATACGGCAGAAATAGAAAAAGCTGATGGGGCAGAGCAGATAAGTAAAAACACCGACGTCCCAGCAGACGAAAAAGAAGAAAACAAAGCTGCTGATGCGAAAGAGGTGGAAGTCACCAAACCAAGTCAGGAAGCTTCCTGATCCGGCTGCAGTCGCCCGAGAAACAACTGCAAGCTGTGAAATATTTTAGAGAATTTAGCTTGAATTCGTGAAGGCGCAGACTTTGGTTTGCGCCTAAGCAATCTAATTCACCTTACCAAGGCTCCCACTTACATTAAATTTCACTCATATTTTCAGCTAGCTAGAAGCACCCTTGGAAAAAAGGCAAAAGACTTTCAAATATCTGCCTCCAGGTCCCGATGCCCTGATCGAGGAGGATCGCAACGTCATGGTTAAAATCGCAAATGAATACTTTAAAATCCTCATAGTTTTCAGCATGATCGCATTAGTAGCCTGTGATGAGGAAGAAGTGGATCAACGTCGCTTAAGCTCTTGGCGGTCGGCTGACTTAGAGGTAAAAAACGGCCCTGATATTCGCATTCATCTTCCCCAGAGGCAAGATATCATCAGCTCAGACCTGGCTGTAGAGGAACTGCTTAATAGCTACTACCTGAAGCTCGTACCTGAAGGGCAACTCTGTAAAGATGATAAGGTGATCGAAGTTTTAGCACCTTATGAAGACCAAGCGACTTTGGAACTGGCAAGCCAGCGTCTCTGTGATTATCGCTTGGAATTGCTGGTCGGATATTCTGACCCGCAGATTCTTGCTAGCGTGTCTAGCCAGGCAGCTATGAACTCACCCATCAATTACCAGGACCATATCCAAGTAATCGTTCAGCAGCAGTGTTTAACTTGTCATCCGGACTATGATACTTACGATGGTTTAATCGCCGCCGGCGACGAACTGGTATTTCAAGTTGAAAATAAACTCATGCCACCAATCGATGAACTTGATACCACTGAAATTGCTCAATTTCTGGCATGGAAGGCCAATAACTATGCTGAGAAAAGTCCCAAAGCCGAGCAGACGGATAGCCTTGTCGCAAAGATGACTGAAGTCTATTATCGTAATAATTTGAATACGATGATCTTTGAGTACATGCTTTTGAATGTCAAATATTTTGTTTATCAGGATAGTCTCTGGCTTCAACCGGCCGGCGATCGAGCAGGCTTGGAAACGATCGAGGTCCTGATATTGGAACCGAAAAAAGAGGGGAACTAGAACGAACATCGTTCCGCTTCAGCAATGAAACTAGGTGCAATTGGCGCATTAACCCCACAACTAAGCCAAAGCGCTAAGTTACCTGGATGATATAAATAACTACCTTTTTTTTGACTGATACGCTAAGCTACCATCATTACATTTCTCCTTTTCATGGGCTCGATGTGATCCGCACATCGGGTTTTCTTTTGTCTTAGTCGATTTGGCTTGGGGGGGGGAAGCGCCTTACAAAAAGGCGACGTCGTCGGCATCTTCTTCTGCCAATAGGTCACTATCGACAATTGCCTGCACAGCATCATCGTCGGTGTACTCCAAGGATGCTGAACACATAAAGCGATGCTCATTCAGTGAGACGTTAAAGGCGAAGGTATACTTGTGGCTTTCTTGTCGAAAAAAAATTTCGTTATAGCCAATCAAGCTAATGGGCAAGCTTTGACCCATACGTAGATTGGCATTGCTAAGTTTACTTTTTAATTTACCCGCAACCAAATTGCAAAATTCTTTCATATAATCCTTAACCCGCATATCGTTAAAGGACTCTTTGGGAAACCTATCTTGCAACAGCGCTTTGACTTCCGTAATGGCGAAATGAAATTTAAAAAACATGCGCACTTTGGGGCCATTCAAAAGGATCAATGCCATTTGTTCGGAAAATTTCAGTTGCTCGACATCACCATCAACAACTTCAACTTCTGGCACTTTAAACTTCTGCTCAGCGATCTGCTGAATCACAGTGCGCACAAGATTAAGGATGCTGTCATTGGCAATGGCAATCTGATCTTTCATGATCTGCCTTCTCTATATTTTAAAAACATCATCGCCACATCATCCTCAGCCCGCAGCGATTTCCAAGTTTTTTCGAGTAAATCTACCGTAATTTTTTTTAATTCATTGACGTCATCGTGGTGGTTTTCAATCAATGCTTTGATTTGCTTTGTTCGAACCCGTTTTTTCCCCTCGCCTTCGTTTTCTACTATTCCGTCGGTATATAGAAAGACCAGATCGCCGTCGTTTAATTGCCTTTCGATAACCTCGTGCTGGGGATCTATTGATACTCCGAGCACCTCGCCGCCACCCGTAAATAGACTGACTTTATCCTCTTTCTTGCAATAGACAAATGGCAACCGATGACCGGCATTCAGTGTATAAGTTTTGCCGGTATTTAAATCGATCGACATCAAAAACATAGACATCGCCAAGTCGGATGCCGTCTGAAAAATGGTTTCATTCGCCGTTTTTGCCAAGATTTTCAGACGATTTTGAGCCGTTAAAGGTCGTCCATCAAAACCGAGATCACAAATGCGTTCGGTAGAATACATCGCTCCGAATATAGCACCAGTCAATAGTGAGCTGGCAATCCCGTGGCCTGTCACATCTCCCATATAAATATTGAGTATGTTTTGTTTTTGGTCATGATGAAAGCCGAACCAGTCACCACTGGCCTGTGAGGCTGGCAAATAAACCGATGACATTTCCAAAGGCTCAGGCACGCTGGTGCGAGGAAGCAGTGTATTTTGAATAATCTGCGCTTTTTGCATTTCCTGATCAAATATCTCGCGCTCGCGCTTCAAGACATCCATCTTTTGATAGGCTTGGTGCAGGTCAGTGGTGTCCGTTCCTTTAACAATATAGATATCATTGCTCAAATGTTCATTTTTTATTTTTAAAACCTGCCAATAGTAATGAATGTCGCCATCATCCATGGGAAAGCTGCATACATTGTCGTTTTTATTGGTAAAGTGGTCTGCAAGGGTATTCTGGGCATCGGTAGGAAACATTTTTTGAATTGGCTGCCCTAATAACACCGCACGGCCGATTTTAAAAAACTCTTCCGCCTTGCGATTGGCATCAAGTACTTTTCCCTCGTGATCAACTAAAAGGGTGACGGTCGGCTGATCATTAAAGACGGTCATGGAAAAACCTAAGGAGGTTTCCATCGCCTTGATGATTTCATGGGTTGCTATGAGGTCACTATTTGGATACATGCTGCCTTTCCCATCAAGTCGCGATCTACTACGAAATTTTAATCGCAGCCGTAACTTGTCATCGGAGCAAATGGGAAGGGCTTAACGGGCCACTGGCTCGAAGCCCGCAAATAAAAGAGGAAAGATCAATGATTAAGATGCTTTACTAAACTTTTCCAAAACGATAGAAATGGTCTTTTGGAACTGATCGTTGTCAATTGGCTTGATGCACCAGACCACAACCCCGAGTGATTTCCCCATGGTTCGAAGTTCAGGCGAACTTTCGGTCGTTAGCATCGCAACAGGGGTACTTTCAAGGCCTGGTATGTTTCTGATTTTCTTCAGCATACTTAAACCGTCGAGACCAGGCATATTATAGTCACTGATAATCATATCGAGCGGCTGAGACGCTTCCGCCTGACGAACACCATCCGTTCCATCTTTGCCCTCGATCACTTCATGACCCATCCCCTGGAGGAGATCTTTAATCTCAACCCGAAGCATCTCTGAATCGTCCACAATCAAAATTTTAGCCATCTCACACGTCCTCTTTTATGGTGTCAACAACCAGATTCGCAACCCCCACCCTTTTTCACTCGGTTTTTCCAATCGTTGTTTTTAGGGAAAAGGCTATCCATAATTTATACGTCAAGACTATTATAACTCAAACTGGACGAAGTAAAAATCTACCTCGCGATAGAATTGATTAAAATCCAGCTAGGCAACTACTGACTCCTAAAATTTACCAGTTAGCTAGACAGCAAATACGTTCACTAAATTTCGTCGATCAAAGCACTTAGACTAGCGATCGAGCGCAGGCATCCTGCTGGCATCCGGCATACTAATCCAAATAACTTAAACCTTTGGATATTTAATCTCATTTTTTCCGCAAAAACGCCGAAACCAAGGCGTCTAACGGTAGCGTCTGCCTGTTGCACTGCTGCTTCATCTAGCAAGGAGGTAAGCCCTTGTCTTTAGTCGGACTCAAAAAAAATCAAGTTAAAAGCGCAATTCTTTGCGAAGATCGTGACTTTAAAAGAAAATCGATCATGTTTCTCAATAATGCCGCATTCAGTGGAGAAAAATTTCAAACGGAAAATGTCGCCGCGACCTTGGATTTGATTGTGCGCGATAGCATGGTGCGGAATATTGTGATTGACAGCAGAATATTCAGCGACGCGGCATTAGAACCCGCTCTTCAGCAGGTCATGACTGTCGTGAAAAACTTGCCTGTTCGCGTCCTGTGTTATTTACAAGACCACCAACATTCATTGGAAATTCAATTGAAGGAAGCTATGCCAAGCTTCCATTTCGCTTTCGCTCCTTTGAGCCAGGCCGTGTTCAACAAAAGCTTCATTATCAAACGTGATACTGAAAAAGATCAAGATGAGGCAAAAAGTGGGCAAAAGTCATCGCCAAAGCAACCAGCTCGAAGTGTGATTGAAGCTTCCATCCACCTCAAAGATACAGTCGATCTTCTCAATCAATTCAGCGCTGATAAAAATAAAAGAGAGGCACTTCAAGCAGTTGGTCAAAAATTCAATGGACTTGTTGGAGCTTTCGCCTTTTTACAAGACCAAGCTGGCTACAAAAGCCTTTGTAGCCTTGCGCAAATTATCGATGAAATCTGTCGTCACTACGAAAATCAACATACCGAAGTTCACGATAATCATTGGTCATTGATCAAAGAAGCAGCAAAGTGTGCTTACCTTTTACTGCGCGATATGCGCGAGCAGACTCCAACGGAGGCCCTGAACCAGTGGATAACAAAGGAAGCTGAGTTATCGCAAAGTTTCTCTACCCTTGCAGACATACAAAAACGCGAACAACTGGATCAAAATGCCGTCGATACCTTATTGGAAGATATCCAAAAGAAAAGCGGTTAAGATTTCTGCGACGAATTTTTCGGCTATTTTTCAGGATCTCTCGTTTGAATTCGTGGCGCCATCGCCTCGGAAAAGTCCAAGCGATAAGCGATGTCATCACCACTGCCGACATTTTTTGGCAAATCATCAGTTTTAACCGACCAATCATTACCGTATTCATCCCGGATGCGAGCCCACTTCGACTGGGGCATTGGCATACTGACAATTTTTCCTATAGCCATGAGTCACCTCCAGTTAGATCTTCGACACAATTTGGTAAAAATTTAAGTTTCGAGAAAATCCATCGTCTTTACGTCAATTTGCGTCAAAAACTTTGATCGTGACTGCAATATTCTCGACGCATGGATGTCTCAAATAAACAGAATGAGGATGAAGGTAGATCTTCCAACGCTATCGATATGGAGACAGTCATGCCATTACGGCAAGTTTTCGCCGCTCGTTTTCTGCTGCCCCTCGGGTGTAGCACCATTATGCACCTAACTGGCTGTTCAACGACGAGCGAGACCCTGCCCAAGCCCTACAACCACGTCAATCCACGCAAAATACCGACAGCAGTGTATGGACAAAGCATCGACATGCGGCTGTAAGTCGATCAATGAATTTACTAGCATCGCCTCAGTTTACCGTGTAGTGATGAAGTGTTAGCTCGTAGTATTCAGTAGTCTCAATTGCAGGATATGCTGTGCCAGATCAAATTTTTCTACACTTGCTGATTTTCTCTGTCGCTCTATATGGTGTCATGAAAGGTGCTGACTGGTTGATTGAAGGGGCTGGTAATCTGGCTCGTCACTTCCGCGTTTCCGAACTTCTCATTGGCTTAACGATCGTCGCCTTTGGTACCAGTCTGCCTGAATTGGTGGTGTCGGTGAATGCTGCCATTCAAGGCAACCCAATTCTTGCCTACGCCAATGTCATCGGGTCGAACATCACCAATATTCTTCTCATCCTCGGTTGTGCTGCGGTCGTATATCCGATGACAACTTCCCCTGAAGCGCGCCGGGATCTGGGTTTTTCATTCGCACTTGTCGTCGGCTTTTTTGCTATTCTGATCGTCACGGTTTTTCCGCTGCAATCACCTATAAGTGCCCGGCTAGACTGGTGGGGCGGCGCTATCCTTATCGCTTTCTTTATCACGTTTATTGGCAGACTTTTCTGGCAAGAAATGAAGTCACGTAAGAACCCCCGCACTGAAGCTGTCAGCAACGAGCAAGCAGAAGAATACAATCTCGGTTTGTTAAGTTTGCAAATTGTTGTCGGATTGGCTCTAGTCATAATCGGCGGCGACTTCACCGTGAAAAGTGCCGTTGCTATGGCTCAAAAGTTAGGCGTGAGCGAAAGTACCATCGGCCTCACCATCGTCGCTTTAGGCACCAGTCTACCCGAATTAGTCGCCAGCTTAGTTGCTGCCGGTAAGCAAAAAAGTGACATTGCTCTTGGCAATATTTTGGGCTCGAACATCATGAACGTGGCGCTAGTGCTCGCTTCTTCTGCCATGCTTTCGCCGTTTTTGATCGATTTCTGGGGTGTGATTGACATGGTTATTATGACAATAGTCTCACTGCTCTTTCTCGGACTTCTCATGAAAAAGAATGGGCCCAATATATCGCGGCAAACAGGTGGTTTTTTCCTTATTTTATACGTGGCTTACATGCTACTCATCGGTATGAGATCTCAGCTTGGCGCATAAAAACACTCATGTTCCAGCTAGAAAAGCAAAAATCGACGAAAGCCATCGTGACCCTTACCAGTTCATATGTTATAGAGCCTTTAGACGGTTGGATCATTTCTTAATGCGGGTGAGCCATGTACTTCGAGAGAACACAAGACATCAATGTCATTGTTGAGCCTCAGTTTATCTCGAAAGAATCGAGCGGAGATAGCTGTTACTACATTTACTCTTATACTGTAACTATTGAGAATAAAAGCCCTAAACCATGCCAACTTGTTAGTCGGCATTGGATCATTCGAGACGGCATGGGGCGTGAAGAGCATGTCATTGGTGATGGGGTTCTCGGCAAACAGCCTATCATAAAACCGGGAGAAACCTACAGCTACCGTAGTGGGTGCCCACTTGCCACGCCAACGGGAAATATGCGTGGCAAGTATTACATGATTGGACCGAATAATCAGGAATTTGAGATCCGTATTCCTCTGTTTTTTTTAAGACCAGATGTACAAGATATGGAACGTGGTGCCTGCCATTAGACCTGAGATCAGACTTAGGCTTAAATTTGCAGGCCAAAACTAACGGTCAACTGCCGTTCAAATGGCTCCGCCTTTGGCGGATAAGCGTAGTGAATAAATTCATACTCGGCGATGAAAAACATGCGTGGTGTGACTTTAATACCCAGGCCTACGCCTGAGTGTGGGAAGTAATTAGGTCCGTCTTCCTTACGCACGCTGGGTAATCCCTCCTCTTCTTTTTCAAAAATACGTTGCATGGCGGTAATACCAAGTTTGACGCGAGCGATAAACACCGAGAAACTTGGGTCAAACACGATCGAGGCATTGCCAACATTCTGTGTTTCGGTGATTTTGATATCTTTGCTGGGATCATCTGTCGAGATATTCAGCTCCTGCTGAAGGTCAATCTTATCGTAAGTATCTTTGATACGTGCAGCCTTTTCCGTCTTAATCGACTTACTCTGACCTAGACCCATCTGAAATTTAAAGAGCTTGCCCATGCGAAGGGCTGCTCGAATCCCATATTCCTGCCTCTCATCGATGCGCTCTTCTTCCTCACCGGTATCTACATTCGGCACGATAGTTTTATTATTCTTGATGCTCACATACGGAGTGATACTCAGGTTGCCCGACGATCTAGCCTGGGCTGCGCCTGCCATCAGGAAGGCAGCACTAACAAGTAAAAACATGAATTTTTTCATGTGACTCTCCCTATTCCATTATCAGCAAGAGGTATCGGCTAAAGATTGCAAGTCTTTAGGTAGATGCAATCGGCGCAAAATCGGTAATAATCCTTGTTTCATCACGTGGACTTGCGTAAAAAAGAGGGCCTTAACTGTACAAGGATCGCGACATGATTGACATTGTGGTAGTACTTTTGGGACTGGGACTAAATGCCGTTCTGGTCATCCGACCAGACCTCCTGGAAATACTGGGTGGTTTACCCGTTGCTTTACTGATAAACGCCACTTTGTTCCTGTGGCTTGGCCTGAAAGTGCTCAATTATCGGCAGAAATTGCAGGCGCTGGTCACAGCTCGCCAAGACTTGCAGGCGATGAATGAGCAGACCTTAACGCTCAATCAAACCATCGAAGAGCAAGCGGCAAGGATCGCAACTGCTGAACAAGCACTGGGCGAGCGGCAAACAGAAATGCAGACAAGCCGGACTGAAGCTCAGCGACTAGGTCAGGATTTAGAACAAAGCCGCAAGCAAGTCGCTCGTTTGGAAAAAGATTTGCAAGCAGCACAAGCGCATCAGGCAGCGGCAGAGCAAAGTGAAGCTGAGTTAGTACAGTTTTTAAGTATCTTACAAAAGCAAGGGCGCTTTTTGGATTTTGTCATGGGGGATATTACACGCTACCCCGATGATCGGGTGGGTGCCGCTGCCAGACTCGTTCATCAAGGCTGTTCAAAAGCCATACGGGATTACTTTGATATCCAACCCATCCTGAGCGCCGACGAAGGAAGTCAGATTGAATTGCCAGATGAGCAGCACCCAAGAACGATTCGCTTTATCGGCCAAGGTGAGGAAGCTCACCCGAAAAAAGGCCGCCTGGTGCATCGCGGCTGGCAGACACTTAAGGTAGATTTACCGAAACGAACACAAGTGAATGATATGGATCGTGTGATTATTACACCTGCAGAAGTCGAAGTTCGAACTTAACAAGCCTTTATCTACCCCTGCAGGCGCTAAAGATGAAGATCATGAAGGAGCCAACTTATGAATGCGGGACCATTGGACGTTGGTATCGACCTCGGCACATCTAACTGTGCCTTGGCTTATTATCAAGAAGACTATCCGCACATTCAGCAACTGGCGGTTGAACAATTGGAATCGCCAGGCCATATTTTTAAACGTTCGACCTTGCCCTCAGCTATCTATCTGCCCAGCGAGGATGAAATCAGTCCCGAAGATCGCCAGTTGAGTTGGCCCTCGAGCGAACAACTAAGCGGAATATTGGGTGCCTATGCCTTCCAGCATGGCTCGCTCAATCCGGAGAGACTGATCAGCTCGGCCAAGTCCTGGCTCTGCTTTGGTCAGACACATCGCGATGAGGCCATCCTTCCTTGGGGGGCAGGAGCCGGCATTCCAAAGATGTCACCGGTGCAGGCGTCAGCTGCTTTCTTAAAGCATTTGCGGCAGGCTTTGGCAGAGACAACGCAGCAACAAGACTGGCCAGGCTCAGGGCATACGGTGGTAACCGTACCAGCATCCTTTGACGAGATCGCCCGGCAATTAACCGTGCAAGCGGTGCAAGAAGCAGAGCTCGGCGAATGCACCCTGTTGGAAGAACCACTTGCCGCCTTTTATGCCTGGATCGCTCAGGATGAAAAACATTGGCGGGAGCAGGTGGAAGCCGGCGATCTGGTATTAGTCTGTGATGTCGGCGGTGGAACCTGTGACTTTAGCCTGATTGCCGTTGGTGACGAAGACGGACAACTGCAACTCGAACGTATTGCTGTCGGCAAGCATCTTTTGCTTGGCGGTGACAATATGGATCTCGCCCTGGCCTATCACCTGCAAGAAGAGCTGAAAGCTGAAGGGCATGAGCTTGATCACTGGCAACTGTTATCATTGAAGCTGAATTGTCGCCAGGCAAAGGAGCTGCTTCTTGCCGAGCCTGACCGTCCCGAAGTAGCACTCAGTATTGCTTCGCGCGGCTCCAGTTTGTTTGCTTCCAGCATTTCTTGCAAACTGACTCAAGAGCTGATCGATCGCGTCATCCTCGAAGGCTTTTTTCCGAACACGCAAGCTGACGAATATCCAATGGCCGAATCCAGCGTCGGTCTCCGGGAATTTGGCCTTCCTTATGTGAACGATCCTGCGATCAGTCGGCACTTAGCCTTATTTCTGCATCAGGCTTTCAATAATGTCGAACAAGATGAGCGTTTGAAAGACCTCTTAACCACCGCACACATGGATCAGGAACTGCAGTTTATGCGGCCGACCAAGGTTTTATTCAACGGTGGTGTGTTTCAATCGCAAGTTTTACGTAGCCGTGTCTTAGATGTCTTGCAAAGCTGGCTTGAGGAAACTTGCCATGAGCTGACCGGCGGCGATTTTGATTTAGCTGTCTCCCGCGGCGCTGCTTACTATGCGCGCAATAAACGTCTTAACCAAGGGCTGCGCATCCGCTCCGGTACCAGCCGCTCGTATTATCTGGGGATTGAATCAGGTATGATGGCCATTCCCGGCTTTCGCCCACCGATCAAAGGCTTGTGCGTCGTACCACAAGGCACGGAAGAAGGCCAAAGCTTAAGCGTCGAAGATCGTGAGTTTGCCCTGATCACAGGCCAGGAGGCGCAGTTTCAGCTGTTCAGTTCCCGCCTTCGCGCTGGTGATCAAGTTGGTAGCATCGTCGAAAACGCGGAAAAAGAGCTGGAAGCGACAGCTCGCTTAACGATCACCTTGCCAGCCGACAAGGATCATCAACTAGGCGAACGCGTCCCGGTGCAGCTTGATGCCGAAGTCACCGAAACCGGGACGATGTCGCTCTTTATGAAGCATCTGGCATCGGAGCAGAAGTGGCAATTGGAGTTTGATCTGAGAAGCTATGAATAAGAAAAGCGCACGTTTTATCATCGGAATTGATTTAGGTACCACTCACTGCGCCCTCTCCTACTTTGATCGTTTTGAACCGGAAGCTGGGATTCAAAGCTTTGCCATCCCTCAGTGGGATGGCGATGAGGGCCTCGTTGCCAAGTACACTCTGCCATCGTTCCTCTATCTTCTGACCAAAGGGGAAATCAAACGCCAGGAAAAACGCCTGCCCTTTGATCACCAGGATGAAGAAGTGCTTGCCATCGTCGGCCGGGAAGCGCGAGAGCGTTTGTCGTCGCAGGCCGATCGGGTCATCCATTCGGCGAAATCCTGGCTTTGTCACGGTGGCATCAACCGCAGCTCGAAAATTCTGCCCTGGCAGTCAGAAGAGATTTTGGGCGACCAACGCTGGTCGCCAGTTGAAGTTGAAGCCGCTTTTTTGCGCCACCTGCGACTTGCCTGGGATGCCGCTTTTAGCAGCGATAAAAACCCGGAAAATAGCTTGGCCGCACAGGATTTACTTGTCACGGTGCCAGCTTCGTTTGATGAGGCTGCTCAGCGCCTCACTTTGGAAGCATGCCGCTTGGCCGGTCTCGGCGAGCACTTGCGATTGATGGAAGAACCGCAAGCAGCCTTTTTTGATTGGTTATTGAGCGATGCGCAATGGTCACCGCGCTTGGAAAAACTTTTAGCTGACTGCAAACGCTCGTCAGCAAAAGTTCTTGTCTGTGATGTCGGCGGTGGGACCAGCGACTTCAGTATTTTGGAAGTATCCAAGCAGTCCAATCAGAAACCGCAAATTAAGCGGCTTAAAGTCTCCAATCATATTTTACTTGGCGGCGATAACATCGATTTGGCCATCGCCCATCGTATCGATCAGCAACGCAAACACCAAGAGCATGCCGTTCGCGCCAGTGCCTGGAGTCGGCTGGTCAACGAAGCACGAAAATTAAAAGAAAGCTTATTACAAAGTGATGAGCAAGCTGGACAAACACAACAGCAAAATTATTTTGTCACAATCGATCAGGCTGGAGCCTCGTTGTTTGACAGCACCGAGACCATATCCATTGATCCAGCACAAATTCAGGGTATGATTCTCGATGGCTTTTATCCCCTATGTGATGCCAGTGATCGCCCCCATGAAAAGCCGCGCAGTGGCATCAGTGAATGGGGTCTGCCCTATGCCCAGGATAGTGCCATCACCCGGCATTTGGCTGCCTTTTTAGATCATGAAACCATTGATGCGGTGATCTTTGCTGGCGGCAGCTTAACTCCCAAACTCCTACGACAAAGGATTTGCCAACTCATTGGAGACTGGCAAAAGCAGCCTATCCTGGATTTGCAGGCCAGCAGTCTCGACCTGGCCGTCTCTCGAGGTGCCACCGCTTTCGCATTTCTCCACGAACAGGAAGCAGGCCTTGTCACAGCGAGCTATCCTCGTTCGGTATTTCTCAAAGTGGAACAACAGGGCGAAAGTCGGCTTCTGCGCTTGATACCGAGAGGCAGTCCTATCGATAGTTCATGGTCGATCAAGGATCTTAAGCTTCTTGCTCTAGTCAATCAGAATGTTGAATTTGAAGTATGGACCTCGGCAACAGATCAAGGAAAAAGCGTCGGTGAAACTGTCTCCCTTACTCCGGACTTTCATCGCTTGCCGCCGATGCATACGGTCTTATCTTATCCCGAGAAAAAACATGGACAAATTGCTGTTGAATTAACGGCGACGATTAGCAATACAGGCCTATTGCAGATTTTCTGTAACGATCGCGATGAGCAACGCCATCAATGGTCTTTGGAATTTCATGCCGGGGAAGCTTCGCTGTTTCAAGGGCAAAAAAAGCAGCAGACCGGGCCTTCGCTGGATGCAGGACTTAGCCCCATTGAGTGGCAAAAAATTGACGAGGCTATCCGCTCCCTTTATGGGAAAAAGAAGGGTAGCGACTCGGCAATGCGCCCTCAGGAATTGATCGCTACCATCGAAAAAATCCTGCATAAGGAAAAACAAGACTGGAGCCTTCCCCAGTTGAGAGTGATATGGGAATCGCTCCAGCAAGGATTGACTCGCCGGCAACGCTCTGTTGATCACGAAACCAGCTGGTTGCAATTGGCAGGTTATAGTCTTCGTCCAGGCTTTGGTGCCAGCCGTGACCCTGATCGCTGTCGTGAAATTTGGCGTTGTTGGCAACTCGGACTTGCCCACCCAAAAGACAGCCGTGTTTTGGATCAGTGGTGGATTATGTGGCGACGAGTTGCTGGTGGCTTAAACCAGGAACAGCAAAACACCATCTTTGACCGCATCTTTCCGCAACTGCGCAAAGCTCAAAGTGAACAAGCCAGCCGCGAAATGTTACTTCTCGCGGGCTCGCTGGAGCGAATCGAAATGAATCGGAAATTGCAGCTTGGCCGCAGTCTGGTTAGCCAGATCAGCTCCGGACAAAAGCAACTGGTCGATGCAAAAATTTGGGCTCTAGCCCATCTTGCCAGCCGTGTCCCCCTCTATGCTGGAGTGGAAGACATCATCCAACCAGTTTTTGTCGAGCAATGGATCGATGATTTGCATCACGTGGACATCCGGCAAAAGCACTACCGTAGTCTCCAGAATTTTTATAGCCAGGCGGGGCGCCGTTTAAATCAACGCGACCTTGACCTCAGTCCAGCCTATCGCCAAGTGTGCCTTAATCAACTCGAAAAAGCCGGTGCTGAGGAGCAGCTTCGTCTTCCCATCAGCAACTATCTGCCACCGGATAAAAGCCTATTTAATCGGCTGTTTGGTGAGGATCTGCCAACTGGCATCGAAATCGTCGACTAAGGGGCTTGGTAAAGCCCCGATAAAACAAAGTTTTCCGTAATTTCTCAGATCTTTCAAAAAACAGCCGAAGGCAGAATGTAGGTACGGGTCAATTGTAATGGCAACCTCATTCTGACCAAAGGTAATTATGCGTCATAAGCTCTATCATATGCGGCACACTTTCATCTGCACTCAAGCTTGTTTGCTGCTCAGCGCTTGCTTTCCAGGTCCTGGCTTTTTTGAACAGAGCGAGATGGCGGCAGACACCGTCGCGGAAGTCAAAACTGTGGACGATGGTGAAACGACAATCGGCATGATCTCAGCCTCTTCCAACGTCACCCAGCGCATCAAAACAGCCGACAACTCCGATCTTTCTGGAGTGGAACTCAGCATTTCCCCGGGAACTCTCCAGGTTGATATGGCCATCTCTTTGGAAGAATCGCTCACTCTTACCTCGGGAAAAGCTGCGGCACAGATGGGTGTGAGTTTTGGGGCCGAAGCAGGTAAAGCCGTAAACCTACGTAATGATCGAGGCATACTTGAGATTCCAGCTCAGGCCTCACCCATGGTCCTACAACTTCCGGTCAATTCATCCGGCTTAAAACTCAACAGCAGCGACGTACTTGTCACCTTTATGCGCCAAGACCTTGGCCAAGGCGATTGCTTCGAACAGATCTTCCCGCCTGATAGCTTTGCAATCCAAGACAATAAAATAAAAATCGGTGTCAGACGCTTTGGTGCCTATCAGCCAATTTACATGCCCGAAGCTGACCTAACTAAAATCAAAGCGGAAGCTGTGAATGGCGTCTATTCGATCATGCGTCCCGGTTGTCGGATTGAAACGAAGAAAGAGCAGAAAAGTTTACCAGCTGTCAGTATTTCCATGAGCACGTTCACAGAAACAAATCGAGTCCTTACCTTGCAAGCGACTGTCGAAGGGGAAGATGTCGATATTTGTTACCTGTACGGCCGTGATAGTTTGTCAGGAAAAGAATATACTCAGGAAGCCGAGCAACCGAGTTTTAAAGTCGATTTTACCAGTAGCACCGAAGCTATTGATTCACGCTTCATGATTGGATGTGACTTGATATCAGGAAGAAACGTGGAAACGTCTTTCCGCCGATTGGAACTAGCAGCACCAAGTTATAGCCTGAAAATTAGCTACGATAATCGGAGTATCATCGTCAGTGCCAATATTCCCGCAAGTCAGGTGGAATCTTGTCAGTATTTCATCGAAAGTAGGATTGGTAAGGATTTGAACGGCACTGTGAACGATTTGACAAAGCATGTGATCGATCTAAGCGCAGTTGGCGAAATTGATGCTGATCTGTATTTCACATGTAAAACTTCGAATGGCACAAGTCTGCAAACGGCAAAAAAGAGTATTTATCTACCTCCTTTTGCCACAAGCGATCCACCACCAATTGATGAGGAAACAACGAATCCTCCGCCTAGTCAATATCCTTACGAACCCTTAACTTTGATGAACGTAGATATCAGCTCCACCAATGTCATTGCTGGAAACTATTTAAGCGTGACTTTACAAGCTGACAGCCCATATGAAATCAATCACTTTTGTATCCAACTCATGAGCATGAATTATTCTTATGTCCATTTAGACTGCAGCGGCGTGACCAGTGACGGTTCTGGATTTTACACCGGAAACTTTTTGGTGCCGATCTATTTTCAAAATATAACTTATTCCTTATCCGAACTTCAAATCAACGATCAGTGGGGATATTTTCATCATTATAACGGCCACTACCTTGATCCTTACTATATGGATACCACTGTTGCCATCCCCCAGTTTACCGTTTCGGGCGCAACACCGGATACAACAGCACCAGTCATTTCCGCAATCAACTTTCAGCAAACATCGATCAATGTTGGACAGTATCTCTATATTACTGCGGAAGCGACGGATGACATTGCGGGCATCGATGATCGATTTTCCATGTGTATTGACCTGGCCACCTCAGATCACATGCATTACTTTCATGAGTGTGGTCATTGGTATTCTATCGGTGGCAATCAATACCAGATGGAGATTTACCTTCCCACCTGGATGGCAAATGGCGACTACTTTTTGAACTACGTTAATATGAATGATAGAGCCGGTAATTGGGTCGGCTTATATACAAGCACATATGGAACAACTTATGACAATTCAACAATTGAAGTACCCGTTGTCACGATCACTGGTGGAACGGCAGATACGACCCCACCGAGCTTGAATAGCATCAGTTTTCAGCAAACGACGTATTATCCGGGAGATTGGGCTGCGGTCCTTATCAATGCCAGTGATGATAATTCTGGACTACAGCTAATGGACTCTTACTGCTGGGGCATCGATACGCTAAATGCCACCGATTATTTTTACGTATGTCCGAAATATCATTTCATCGACGCACAAACCATAGAAGCTGTTTTCCAAGTTCCCAGTGGAATGCCTGCGGACACATATTATTTAAAGGATTTTCGTTTAATGGATCAGGCAAATAATTACCAGTACTTTTTTTCTAATGAGGCAAATCCCCCCTATTATGACTTTGCTCCATCAGTGCTGGTGCCATCGTTTCAATTGATGGCACCTTAAGAGAAAGTCTCAACCAATTTTAATGCCGCAGCCGAGCTTGAAAAGCATCTGCCTGCTTTTGCGCCTGGTTTGCGCCGCGCAGATCTCCACGCTGACGCCGACAATCTGCTATCAATTCCCAGGCCTGACTTTTCGGCTCCCATTCGCCACTTGGAAAGTAAGACAAGGCCTGGAAAGCCCATTGTTCGGCTTGCTTCGCCTCGTTCTTGGCCAGCAGGACTTCGCTCATATGAAAGGAAACCCAAGGGTCACGGTTGGCCAAACGAAAAGCGCGTTCCAAATGAGACTGGGCTTGGTCTAACTCGCCCTGTTCCATGCTCTTTTTCGCTTCTCCAAGTAGATAACGCACCGCTGGTGCCTGCTGGATCGGTTGACTTGGTCCCCGTGGATGCCGTGTGCGTTCCTCTTCCGGAGGCGTTGCCGGAATTTGACTCCGCCCATTTTTTTCACCTGGTTTTTCAACATAGGGTTCGATTGATTCTTGCACAGGCCGAGATTGATAGGTACAACCGGCTAAAATGCCGATGAGAAAGAATGATGAGATAGTCTTTCGTAAGATCATGGACGCCTTATTCCCTGTCCTATGGCTACTCGAAAAAGCGCTTGATCCAATCCACTACTGGATATTCGGATCGCCGGCATGAGTCCGCTCGTTCTGTAGGCGCTGTGCCTTCGATAAATGGCAACTGCCGCATCCCCGCACAATGCTCGTCACCCAACAAGCCCGTTTTTTCTTCCACCCACTCGTAGACGACATTCTGCGGCTTGGTCAGATGAATCGATTGCGAACTGATTCGTGCCATGAGCTGGGCCCAAACCTGCAAACTCCCCGAGGCTCCCGTTAAGGGTGTAGGCTGGTTGTTATCGAGACCCAGCCAAACTACGCCAATCTTATCGCCAGTATAGCCGGCAAACCAGCTATCGCGACGTTCGTCACTAGTACCGGTTTTACCGGCTGAAAGCAAGTCTGCTGGCATGACCCGATAGGCACTCATACCCGTACCTTCTGTCATAACAGACTGGAGGGCATACTGCACAAGGTGAATCAGGCCGCTATCAAAAACACGTCTAGTTTCCGGTGGATAGGCCTTCATCAGCGTACCCTCGCTGGTCATCACATAGCGTACCGAGCGCAATGGTCGCTGAAAACCTCCCGAAGAGAGGGTCTGAAAAAACTGCAGGACCTCAAATGGACTCATACCAAAGGCACCCAGCAACATGGCGGGATTGGTAGGAATCTCATGGCTTACACCAAGCTGCTGTAAAACTTCGGCCACTTTCTTCGTCCCAACCTGTAGTCCGAGTTTCGCCGAAGATTGGTTGAGAGACTTGGAAATGACCTGGTAGAGCGGCACCATTCCATGGTCCAAACGATCGTAGTTTCGCGGCTGCCAAACCTGGCCATTGCTTAGTTTCACCTCCATCGGCGCATCCTCGATGAAGCTGGATAGATGAAAGCGCTCCGACTCTTGCAAAGCAGCCAGCAAGATGGCCGGCTTCACCAAAGAACCGATGGAACGACGAATATCCAATGCCCGGTTAAATCCGGCAAAGCCCGGCTGGCGACTGCCGACCACAGCTTCCACATCGGCCGATGAGCTGGCTACGACGATCGCCCCTTCGAGCTCTTTCATACCCATACCTTGCAAAAAGCGATCGAGTGATTGCTCCGCAGACCACTGAACTTGGGGATCAAAGGAGGTGAAGATACGTAAGCCCTCCTGCTGCAGATCATCTTCCATGTAGTCCCGATTCAAGTGACGTTTTACCAGGTCAATGTAGGCCGGAAAAAGCAGGGACTGCGTTCGTACCGAAGGTTGCACATCCAGTGGTTCATTGATCGCTTGTTCGTGGGCTTCGCTATCGATGACCCCGGCTTCCAGCATTTTGTCCAGGATCAAATTGCGCCGACCAAGGCAGCGCTCCGGATGCCGCCTTGGGTTGTAGTAGGACGGACCATTGATAATCGCCACCAAAGTAGCAGCTTGAGCAAGGCTCAGCTGGTCAACCGGAGTGCCGAAATAAAACTCACTGCCCAAACCAAAGCCGTGGATAGCGCGATCGCCTTGTTGGCCCAAATAGATCTCATTGAGATAAGCCTCCAGAATCTCGTCTTTGCTATAGCGAGCCTCCAGGACGACTGCATAGATTGCCTCGTAGAGCTTTCTTTTCAGGCTACGTTCCGCATTCAGGTAAAAGTTTTTCACCAACTGCTGCGTTAAGGTACTGGCCCCCTGAACGTAAGCTCTCGCCTTGATATTGGCCAAAGTCGCTCGGGCAATTCCTTTAAAGTCGACACCAAAGTGCTGATAAAAATGCTGATCTTCCGTTTGAATCAAAGCTTGCAGCAAATGCTCCGGTGCTTGTTCCAAGCGTATCAGCTTTCGATCTTCAAAGCGGTCCGGATATATTCCACCTATAAGCAACGGTTCCAGGCGAATAAGAGCGATATCCCCGCCATCGGCAGAAACCCGCGCAATTTGCTTGCCAGCTAATTCAATCTCAACCTTTATCGGCTCTTCACTACCGTCCCAGAAATCGAAGCCGCGCCGAAAAATCTGCAGCGTCCTACCCCGTACACTATAAGTCCCAGGCCGATCCGCCGAACGCATGCGGCTATACTGCGATTCAGCCAATTCCTCTTCCAGCATCTTTAAATTAATATTGGCACCAGGATAAATCTCCAATGGTCGCCCATAAACAAGAGAGGGTAGCTTCCATTTTTTGCCTTCAAATTTTTGCCGGACTTGAAAGTCAAAAATCAGCAATGCGACCATTACGATGCCAAGTAGCGGCAAGCCAATGAGCATGAATCGACGTCGCCATAAGTTCTTTTTCATGCTTTCTCGTCATCCTTTCCCTGATTGAGAATCAAAGCCCCTCAAAGCTGAGACCATACCAGCAGCATGGGATTTCAGCAAGCCACACCGACACTAGTTTGCTCTTTCCCCACAGCTTCATGCACGTCAAGCTGATTTAGGCGTCACAAGTTCGTTCAGAACTTGATTTATTTCCATGGTATCCTGCGCTTATACGGTTTGAGAGAAAAGTTTTACCTCTGTTGCCGCTAGTTTAAATCTTGAAAGATGAGGATTTACGATGCCACCGGTCCAGCCTAATGACGACGCTATTCTACGCGTGTCCGATCTCAACAAAACCTATGCTTCGGGATTTTGCGCTTTAAAGAACATCAACCTCAGCATTAAGCGGGGAGAGATTTTTGCCTTACTTGGTCCAAACGGAGCAGGCAAAACAACGCTAATTAGCATCATATGTGGCATTGTTCGCGCCAGTAGTGGCCGTATCTATGCGATAGGTCAGGATATCGTCAAAGACTTCCGTCAGGCTCGGGCAAGAATCGGCTTGGTACCCCAGGAATTGTCGACTGATATGTTTGAAACAGTCTGGAGCACCGTCAACTTCAGTCGCGGATTGTTTGGCAAAGCTGCCGACCCTGCCTATGTAGAAAGGATTCTGCGCAGCCTCTCACTGTGGGAAAAAAGAGACAGTAAGATCATGATGCTCTCAGGCGGTATGAAGCGTCGGGTCATGATCGCCAAAGCTTTGTCACATGAACCAGAAATCTTGTTTCTTGATGAGCCGACTGCCGGAGTCGATGTCGAATTACGGCGTGATATGTGGGATATGGTTCGCAGCTTACGTGATAATGGAGTCACCATGATACTGACGACTCACTATATTGAAGAAGCAGAAGAGATGGCTGATCGAGTCGGCATCATTCGCAAGGGTGAGATTATTTTAGTCGAAGAAAAGGCGAGCTTAATGGAAAAGCTTGGTAAGAGGCAACTCATCTTACAGCTTCAACAAGCCTTACCGCAGCTTCCTAGTGAATTGCAAAACTTCCCCTTGGAGCTGGCAGCTGATTGCCAAAGCCTGGTTTATACATTTGATGCCAAAAGCCAAGAAACGGGAATTGCCGATCTAATTCGCAAAATCAACAATCTTGGCATCGACTTCAAAGACCTTCAAACCACGCAAAGTTCGTTAGAAGATATATTTGTCAGTTTAGTGGGAGCAAAATCATGAACCTCTATGCTATCAAAGCGATCTATCTTTTTGAAATGGCCAGAACTTGGCGAACCATTATTCAAAGCATTGCATCACCAGTGCTATCAACTTCTCTCTATTTTATAGTGTTCGGCTCAGCGATTGGATCGCGTATGGGAGATATTGATGGCGTAAGTTATGGGGCGTTTATTATCCCTGGCCTGATGATGCTGTCGATACTTACCGAAAGTCTTTCTAATGCCTCCTTTGGTATCTATATGCCGAAGTTTTCGGGAACGATATATGAAGTTCTTTCTGCTCCCGTTTCCATGGTCGAAATCGTCCTTGGGTATGTCGGAGCAGCAGCTAGTAAGTCAGTCATCCTTGGCTTGATTATACTTGCTACGGCCAGACTGTTCGTCCCTTTTAGCATCGCTCACCCGATATGGATGATCGCCTTTTTGTTATTAACCGCCATTACCTTTAGCTTGTTTGGCTTTATCATCGGTATCTGGGCCGATGGTTTTGAAAAACTGCAAATCATTCCGATCATGGTGGTGACTCCATTAACCTTCCTTGGTGGAAGTTTCTATTCGATCAATATGTTGCCCCCACTCTGGCAAAAAATCACTTTATTCAATCCAGTTGTTTATTTGATCAGTGGTTTTCGCTGGAGTTTCTATGGAATCTCCGATGTATCAGTCGGCATCAGTCTCAGCATGACGGTATTATTTATGACGCTGTGCCTCTTGATAATTTGGTACATTTTCAAAACTGGATACAAGATCAAAGATTAAGAAAGATAGAGAAAGATAAATCCAGATTTACTGGAAAAACTGCTTACGATTATTCTGCGAGCTTGCACAAACGAAGAAAAATTTCTCTAAGAATAAAAAGATTGGGGATTTCATCTGATAGGAAAAGCCAGGACAAAAAGCTATTTTCGACGCTGAAATCGAATCCTGTCCAAAGTCTTTTAAGGAGAAATAGGCTATGATAAAGCTATCAAAAGTACTCGGTTTTGTGGTAGGAATTATAGGCTTTCAGAGTCTTGGTTTTGGTCAATCGGCGCCATCTTTTGTCAACATTTCTCGCATTAGCTACAACGGTAGCGGATGCCCCTTGGGAACTGTGAATGAGAACGTTTCTACAGATCGCCAAGCCTTTACTTTAACCTTCAGTGAGTATGCTGCTGAAGCCGGTCCCACCCTAGCTTTAAGTGCGCAACGTCGCAACTGTCAGGTTACTGTTGATCTCAACTTCCCCTCAGGATGGTCATACTCAATTGTCAGCATCGACTATCGTGGCTTTGCCTTTCTCGATCGCGGTGTCAGGGGCACACACGCAGCCTCTTATTACTTTCAAGGCCAGGGCCAGACCGCGCGATCCAGCACGACTCTGCGAGGTTTCTTCAATGATAGCTACTTCGTCCGCGATGTCCTGGGGCTAAATGCTGTTGTTTGGTCACCTTGTGGTGCAAGGCGGGCACTAAACATTAACTCAGAGGTGCGGGTTGATAATCGTTTTAACCGTAATGCCGAAGGTTTGATGACTGTTGATTCGATCGATGGTCAAGTGATTCACACCTATAACCTAGCTTGGCGTCGCTGCTCCTAAGTAAAAATGCTTTTCCTCAATGCTAGAAATAAGGGGTGTGACTGCGGTCACACCTTTTTTTAAATTCGTCAAATATCCCGCCATCTATTTACAATATTGATGCATGACGATTGAACTTTCATAAATTGCCAAGTAAACTAAATGGTAATCACTCAAATATCGATTCAGCAATGGGAAATTGCCTCGTCATGTTTTATCGCAATGCAGCATTCATTTTAATGGCGATGCTACTAGCCTCACACGCATGGGCTGCGAAAATCAGTCTAAGGCTAGGATACTTACTTCATCCCCATGAACAAACAAACGACCTCCGCCCACGTGCCTATACTAGCGTCTTCCTTGAAACGAGTCAGCAAAGTTTCACGTCATTTGAATTATCCATGACTGGCTATTGGTCAGACTTGAAAAAATTTCAAGGCTCCAACTCAAAGCTTATATACCAAGGCATGGGATTGCATCATAGCAAAGGTGGAATTGCGGCAAATCTTGGTCTTCAATTGCCGATTGAAAAATATCGTATCGAGGGCTTGCGCTTTTCCCTGTCAAAATATATTGGCGGTGTCTATGCGTATCTTAACTGGGAAAATGGTTTTGTTAAGGCCGATTATCGAGAGTTTCATACTGCCATGAAATCAAAGCAGCAGATCGACTCCTACGAAATCGAGTTTAAACCAGCTCCCTATAACGTATTACAAATTCAGCTGACGCAACAGCTGGGTTCCCTGGATTTAAACCTAAACATTGGCAGGTACAGCCAACTATCTGCTGTTTACAATCTCATCCATATCGTGAGCCCGATCGCACATGACCCGGTTTACTTTTTCAAAACAGGCATCGCTTATCAAGCAAGTTCTCAGATCCAAATCATATTGGCTTACCACGATATCATAAGCGCGATCGATCCGGACAGCTTTTATCCTGTCATCGGCTATCGCGTCAACGAAGATGCTTTAGATGCGGGAGTTATGGGCTTTGAATTCAAATTTTAAAGTCTCTATTTTGAATACAATCATGATATTGTGCTTGGCGCTCGGCTGTCGGAAAGAGACCACTGACAATGTCATCGCCGAAGAACGTCGGCTGTATGATACCCTAATTTCCGAAGCACGTCCGAACGATCCTGACTATGCAGGAGCCATTGCCAAGATTGGCTTCGACCAGGATGATATGGAATCCCGCATGCTTCTTTCCTTTCCGCAAATCATCGATCTTTATCAGAAAGAAGTCGTACTGAGCTCAATCGCCAATATTAGTATTGAGGTCAAAGCCGCAAGCCTCGTTCCCGTCAACCCGGAAAATATCCACCTCTATTTGCTTAGCTCTCCCTGGTCACCGTTTGTCACATGGAACTCCCGAGTTTCTTTCCTGGAAGGCTATGAGTGGCAGCAGGCAGGTGGAGACCTAAGCAATTATGGTCCCTTCTTCCCGGATATTAGCAAAACAACGAACGCTGAACTCAGTTATAAAACTCTAAGATTTGACATCACACCAGCAATTATCGAGTTGATCAGTTTAAATGAACTGATCTCAGGCGCTATTATACTCATCCAACCAAGCCCGAACAATGCCGCCCAGGAGCTGACATTATATACTTCAAACTATCATTCTGAACTGGCTCATCCTCGAGCAATCCTCGCATTCAATCAGGAAGGTATCTTTCGATGACAAAGAAATTTATTTGTTTCGCTAGCTGCCTACTTTTCATTGCTTGCGACAAGCCTTCGAAATCCCCGCCTTTTAACGACAGCGATGTCGTCGAGGTCAGTGGTATTTTTTTGTTGGAAAACGGCGAACCTCTAATGAACACTCCCATTCATTTCCGTAATTTTCGTTATTTTGCTTATTACGATCAGACGATTCCTTTTACACAGTTTTTTAATTTCCTCATGCGTCTTGCATTTCCATTTTTTCCTATCTATGACAATTCATCCGAGCCTGTAAAACATAAAGCGGGTTACTTCTTTGATCAGGTTAAAACAAACGAATATGGTGAATTTCGCTTTCAGGTATATGCGGGGCAATTGCTTCGGGATAGTGAGGGGGGCATCAATATTTCACTCGTCAATGATGGTAAAGCTGATGTCGACGCCTTCTCGCGCTTCAATTTTGTCATTAAGCAGCAAAAGACGGAGTTAAATTCTGCAACGATATGCAGGCAAAGCCAGATACAGGTCGTTGAAAATGGTGACAGGTTGGATTTCTCATGGCCTGTCCCGTCAGAAGATGTCAATTCATTTGAATTGATTTTCGCGGATGCTCGTGACAACAGTCTGGTATGGGCTGAGAAATTGGCCGGCACTGAAACAAGTCTTTCTTTGCCTAAGCTTATTTTTCAAGACTTAGAGATAAAAGTTGCTATTGAAACTTTTTTTCAAAAAGAAGAGGAATTTATCCTATCCTGTTTAGGGCCAAGCACAAGTTTTCAGCTCGATGGCCAGATCCAATCCATTGCCAGAGATCATAAATTTCACAGCCAGGACATCCTATTTGATATTACATCGTTGACTAACAGCAACTACTACGATCCAATCTTCTTTCAAGCTTTTGATGTCAAGCGACTTGAATTGGATTTTGAGACGACTGAAAGTTTTTCAACAATCATCACTCACAATCTGCAATTTGTTGAATCGCAAGGACATGTGATTTCTATACAGTTTCGAAATACTTTGGAAGAGGCTTGGCAAAGCATGAACTTGGATGGGATGGAAGCCAAACGCTTTCAAAGCTTTAATCTGGGTACGCCGATCAGCGCTCGCTATCTTCGCTTTGATTTTGAAAATTATGTGAGTGATCTGCAAGAGATTACTATCTATTAGAACTATGGCGTCTATACAGAAAAATTTGATGAAATTTAGCAATATCCCCAAACAAGCTTATCCATTGATTCACTCCTTTCTCATGTAAGCCATTACAGATGCCGATCAGCTTTTATAGGAGATATCAGTTCCAATAAGCATCTCGTAGAAAACAAAGAGACTTCGATGGCATTATTCAAATTTTTTTCTCTCGCATGTCTTTCTTTTCTCTTAGCTTCAGCGACCACCGCCATGTCGCAAGCTACGCCTGTGCCATATAAAATTTCCTCTAAAATGCAGGGTGATCCACTTGGACTCCACCTCTTAACATACGAAGACCCTGAGAATACTCTAGAAATTTCTCATATTGTCCAAATTTACGAAAATGGGAAAATGCAAGCTTCCTCTGAACCGGTACCCAACTATGCTTTGAATCCCGCGGCTCAGTGGGTTCGTTTTCAGCTCGAAAATCCTCTGGAACAAGCAGTTGAAATATACCTTGAAAACAAATTCTCTTTTATCGATACGTTTAGTATTTATTGGCAGGATGAAGATGGCTTGTGGCAAAGCAAAACTGCCGGCGATCAAGTTCCCTTCGTCAATCGCGATATTCTTACCAGACAAGTGGTCTATCGATTGACACTAAATCCAGGTATCCATACGTTCTACGCAAAATCAAAGACTGCAGGCACGATGCAGCTCCCCCTACACATCTGGACTGCGGATGAATTTTACAGCTTCAATGCCAAAGAATATGCTTTTTTAGGTATATTGATAGGTTTTCATGTGGTGATCTGCTTATACAACCTCTTTTTATTTATTTCACTCCGCGATGTCACCTATCTCAGCTATGTCAGCTATGTTTTAAGCAATTTATTATATCAGTGCTCTGGACTGGGTCTCATTCAACAGTTTGCAAGCACTCTGGAAATTTCACAAACGATTAGCAATAAACTTATGATTGTGGCGGTCGATTTTTGCGCCATCACAAGTCTGCTCTTTAGTCGTCAGTTTCTTAATATACAAACTCGCTTGCCATGGATGCATAAAATTTTCAATGTTGGCATTGCCGTGTCACTCGTCAATATTGCCATCACGACTTTCTATTCTATCGAGCTTGGTACCATCATTTGCTTGTATACTGCAGCCCAAGCAACCAGTCTTTTAATTTTATGTGGTATTCTCGTCACAAAGTCTGGTTATCCTCCGGCAAAATACTACCTATTTGCCTGGATGTGCTATTTAGTAGGAGTCACTGGAACTGTATCGAACCTAGTAGGGCTCATGCCAACGAGTTTATTTACTCGTTGGGGACAATTTACCGGTGGTGCTTTTGAGGTCGCAATCTTGTCATTGGCATTGGGTGCGCGGATTAATGAGAAGCGAAGGCAACACGTTGAGCAGATTAATGAACTTAATCTCGGTTTGGAAAAGAAGGTAGAAGAAAGAACTGCTGAGGTCAAATCATTGTTGCAGCATATTCCTCAAGGTATCTTGTCAATTGGTGCAAGTGGTCTGCTCGAAGATAATTATTCCTATCAGCTCATCGAAATACTTGGACATAACAATATTGCCCACAGGCCGTTCAAAGAGTTGATATTCGATTGCTCCAACTTGGATGAAGACCAAAAAGATCAAGCTTATCAAACTCTGATGAGTTCATTAGGTGAAAGCATCATGAATTTTGAAGTCAATGAAAGTAAATTGCCAAAGCAATTGACCTATACCTTTAAAAATGAGGCTAAGGTTTTACGCTTGACATGGAATGTCGAGCTGGATCGTGAAGAGAATGTTAAGCATATCCTCGTAACCATGCTGGACATCAGCTCTGAAGTATCAGCCCAGCAGGAGCTGCAGCGAAAAAATGAGGAGTTTCAGATTATTAGACAACTGGTCGAGGTTAACGCCAAAAAGTCTATTCAATTTTTCAAATCCTGCGATCAACTCATGGAAGAAAATCAGCGCCTCATCGAATCTGGTGACTTAACCCATGACTCAGTTAAAATTTTGTTCGTCAACTCGCATACCATCAAAGGCGCTGCGCGCTCACTGCAGCTTAAACCTATGGCAAATGCCTTTCATAAAGTTGAATCTTACTATGCAAAAATTCTTAAAAATAGAATCGCCATAGATAGCCAGATCATTATAGATGACTTTGAAGAAGTGCAAAATTGCTATCAAAATTACAAAATCGTCAATCAGGATTTACTCGGTAGACGTGATGACCACTCGCAAGTGAGCATCGACCGCCAATTTCTCCATGAAAATGTCGTACTTTTAGAGCACTTGGTTGACTTTAATGAAATTCCCCAAGATCTAAAAAGCATCATTCACAAAAACTTAAACGAACTCACACGTAAAATATTTTCCTCCTTGCAACACATTATCGTCGACACCTTATCCCAGACAGAAAAAATTGCTGCTGACCTTGGTAAAGAATCTCCCGAAATTGACTACGACATTGATGATATCTTGATCAATCACCAGCAAGAGGAAGCCATAAAAAACAGTTTTATCCATCTGTTGCGAAATTCATTGGATCATGGCATCGAAACTGCGGAAGAACGACTCAGCAAGGGGAAGAAAAGCTGCGGTAAAATCATGATTCGCGCGATAAAAGAGGGGCAGGAAATTGCCATCAGCTTAGAAGACGATGGTGCCGGCCTGGATATCAAAAAAGTGCGTGAGCGCTGCCAGAAACTTGGCTTTAGCAGTCACCAGCAATCAGTCGAAAAAACGGTCGCGATGATATTTGAACCCGGTTTTTCTACAGCGGAGAAAGTTTCCCTTATTTCAGGCAGAGGCATCGGAATGGGCGCTGTGCGACAATATATTGAAGCGGTTGGTGGCCGCGTCAATCTCGAGCTTCACGATGCACTTGATCGCGAACAAACCAGCTTTCGCTTTCGTGTCCTAGTGTACTTGCCCATGGAACCAGGCAGAGAACTAGTTCGCGCCAGTTAAGATACCATCAACAAACCAAAATGACTTACACCATTCCTCTTCCTATATAACCATCTAAAATCATTATTAATGTTATTAAGGCTTCAAGAAAGAATATAAAACATCTTGTTTTTGATTCTTATTATCATTATCTATTCACAGTTTGATACTGCTGATCGAAGCATTCACCTGCATAGGGAATCCATGAAGGGAAAAGCAAAGACTTTTCAAAAACTTTATAAGTGGCATCGGTGGCTCGGCCTGTTTCTTAGCTTGCATCTCTTGATCTTGCTAGCTACAGGCAGCATTCTGGTATTTCGCTCTGAGTTAGAAAAAACCTTTTATCCTGCGCCTTCCCATCATATCGAAACAGATAGAAAGAGGCCTGCTCTGAGTTTTCAGGCCTTGTTGGATCAAGCACTCGAAAAGCATCCTAACGATCGACCACTCGCTTTGTTTATTGATGAAGAAAACTCTGAGCTTGTGCAAATCAGACTAGGTATCGATCAATCGAAGCAGTTTCGAGGTGCCAGGCGGATCACATCTGACCGTTTTGGTCAAGAACTTGCCTCCAACTCCCCCGGTGAAAAACAAAGCACTCTTCTTGATCAAGTTTTGATTCTACACCGAGAATTTTTTCTTGGAAGCTTTGGAAAATTCTACGTAGCTCTGATCGGCTGCCTTTTTATTTTAAGCTTAGTCACGGGCTTATATATTTATGGCCCCTTAATGAAGAAACTGTCATTTGCTTGGATTCGTGGCCCCTCTCTTCCCCGCTGGAGCGATATCCATAAGCTCATCGGCGTCTTATCCTTTGCCTGGTGTCTCTTAATTGCTGTGAGCGGCAGTATATTAGCTGTTAGCGGTACACTACTAAAAATCTACCAATATACGGAACTAAAGCAGCTCAACCAAGAGTTTCCTGACCCTGGGCCTGCACAATCGATCATCTCATTAGATGAAGCCTTAAAAATGGCAAGTGATGCAAGTCCAGATCTCGCATTCTCATTTGTCTCCTTTCCGGGAAATGAGTTTTCTACGAAGCGGCATTTTCTTTTCTTCATGAAAGGCGTGACACCCTTGACAGAGAAACTCCGCACTCTAGTCCTGGTAGATGCCCTTACTGGCAAGGTGATCGAGGTTCGTGAGCTGCCCTGGTACTTACAAGCAGCCTTGCTCTCAGAACCTCTGCACTTTGGTGATTACGGGGGGATGTCTTTAAAAATCATTTGGGCCGTATTAGGGCTATTATCTCTTACGTTACCGGTTTCAGGGCTCTGGATCGTCTGGCTGAAACGACGGAAAAAGCTTGCAGAAGGCGGTTTACCAAGGCAATTGCGCAAGCCTCGCTTTGGTCGGGCTTGGCGAACTAAGGCCTATTTCTTTCCTCTTGGCATTGGAATCAGCTTCACCATTGGCAGCTTTCTCGCCCTTTACTCTGATCAATATGGTGACCTTTTAGCATTGTTTCTCTTTATCATCCCCTTGCTACTAAGTGTCGGTATCATTTTTTCGGATCGCTATCATCAACGGAAAAAATCTACTGTTATCAATCCTGAGGTTCATCAATAACATGACATCCATTTCTAAAACACTTTATGCCATCATCAGTCTGAGTAGCAGTCTTAGCCTTGCAAATTCACAAAATCTAGCGTCTGATCATATGATTGTAACAGCGACAAGAAGCTCTGAATCCATCGCATTTCTACCATCAACTGTGCAAATCATTGATGATTTAACACTTCAAAAATATGCCACGCCCGGAGAAAACCTGGGAAGCTTGCTTGGTAAACTTGTTCCTGGACTCGGCATGCCGACCCAAAGCGTCACTAACTTTGGTCAAACCATTAGGGGACGGGATATCCTTATCGTAATTGATGGCATTCCGCAAAACGAAAATCGCCAGATCTCCCGCCAACTCAATAGCATCAATGCTCAGACTGTCGAGCGCATCGAAATTGTTTCAGGAGCTAGTGCCGTTTATGGAGTAGGTGCAGCGGGTGGGATTATTCACATCTTCACGAAAGAGGCGAGTACTAAACCTCTCAGTTCCCATACCTTGTTGGGAACAAGTGTGGCGACAAAGCCTCTTGCCCATAGCAGCCAGGCTTACCAAGTTCAACAAACTCTATCCGGGAGCCAACGGGATATTCAATACGTTCTGAGTCTAGGTTTTGAGGAGCGACAAAACGAATTTGATGCAAAGGGTGAGCAGATCGCTCCTGAGCCGGCCCAAACAAGTCGAGGCGATAGCCAGAGCTTCGATGTCTTGGCAAAACTCGCTTATAACATTGATTTAACGCAAAAAATATCATTGAATTTACAAGCCTTTCAAGAGCAGCAGGATACCACTTACGTCACTGCTACCAACCCTTACCGGGCGATTTCCGGTTTGGAATTAGAGCAACAGCCTGCTAGCGAACGCTATCAAGCTGTCCTGGACTATCAAAATCATGAGTTTTTTGCACAGAACTTGACAGTCAAAGCCTTTTACCGGCAACGTCACTATCGATTTTTTCCCTTTGTCTTGACCCAGCCGGTAGCAATGATCAATCAATCCTATTCACAGGCTACGATATTTGGTCTAAAAACGACTATACACTCAGAACCGCTTCCGCAACTCAGCATTAACTGGGGAATCGACCTTGAGGAAGATCGAGGCAAACAAACAGCAGTAGCGTATGATTACTTACAGCATAGCCTGAGTGGTGGAAGAGTTTACAAGACTCGCAGCTCTCCATACGACTACGGTCCTGAAGTTGAAACCCAGAAAATCGCTCTGTTTTCTCAGCTTAAATGGGACTGGAGCGATGAATTCGTTAGCAGATTTGGTTTACGCCTCGAACAAATTCGTCAGCAGGTTCATGCTTTCACACCTCCTCTAGAAACAGCCCTTGCTCAAAATTGGGGAAGTATTCTGAGCCAGCTCCCCGAAGAAACGGCCAGCCGCTTGCCTGGTGCTTTCCCAATGGCACGGATGCCTGGTGATAGTAGCGATTTTCAAGCCTTGGCCTTTAATATCGGTCTGGTCTATCAGCTGAGCCCGCAGCAAAACATATATTGGAATGCCTCACAAGGATACGAATTAGCAGATACGGCTCGACTGATGCGAGATGCCGTTTCACCAGACAGCTTATTACCTAGTCTGCTGCCCATATTTGACCCGGACAGAACGATTCAAACATCAACACTCCAGGACCTCGATCTGAACAGCATTCAGACAAGTAATATCGAAATCGGCTGGCGAGCTAGCTTGCAAAGCTTTTTTGCAAGTGCAGCGGTTTTTTATAATGAGTCTGACAAGGTTTATCGCTTTAATCCCGATTTTACCGTGTCACTTCTCGAGCAAAAAAAACGGATCTATGGTTTCGAGACCCAATATGGCTGGCGTCCGTATCAATCTTTAACTATGGGTGGTAGCTTGAGCTTCGCTGCTGGTGAGTACCGTGACACACAAACAGGGCGTTGGCTCGGCTTATCGACAATGGAAGTGAGCCCACCAAAATGGAGCTTATACAGCGATCTACAATGGAGTCAGCGTTATAACTGGCAGATTCAATTGCTTGGCATCGAGGATTACAAGCGTGATTTTCGTGATTCCCAGGGTATAAAAATCAATGGCTATCATGTCGTTGATACCAGTTTAGCAAGCAAGATTTCGGATCGAGCCAGCTTACGCTTGTCGATCAGCAATCTTCTCAATCGTGACTATAAAACTGTCTATCATCAGTGGGCAGAAGCAACTTATGGCCCAGCATCTGGGGCGCCGGCTAGTGGACGTCGATTGAGCCTTGTTTACCAGCATGAATTTTAAATAAAAATTAATCACGATCGCTTTTTTGGAGTCCTTATGTCTGCGGAAGAATATTCCCGATCCATCTACGAGCATCATCAAGTGGCAGAAAAATTATCTGCCCATTGTTTTCTGAATTCCCTGCAAAAAGAAAAGGGCCTATTTACTCCAAGGACAGTCGTCGGTAAAATGAGCCAGCTTACGGACTGTCAGCAAGCTTTCACCTTGGCTGTTACCTACCAGGGAGAGCCAGCAAAGCTTTGGCTACCTTTGAAGAAAGTCTCGCTGATCGGCCAGCATCTCTATGGCTGGCCATGTTTTCTCAGACAATCTTCAGGTGAAATCAGAACATTAGAATTTATCGAGCTTGTCCAGCTATTGTTACAGCAGCCTCAGTTGATTGCAGAAAGCCGGCCAGAGGCCATAGACAGCTTTTGCAAACGAGTCGAGCAAAGCTGCAAAACCATCTCGTTAACACTAGCACGACGAAGCGCTGAACTGGCAGAAGGATGGCATCGAAAGCTGAGCTTCATCGAAGCGGAACAAGCATTAATCGTTGGTCATTCCTTTCATCCGAGCCCAAAAAGTCGTGATGGTTTTAGCGACCTTGACCTGGAACGATACTCACCTGAATTCGCTCAGTCTTTTCCACTGGCTTGGTTTGCTGTTGCCGATGCGATATTCACACAAGATCAATCCGCAAACTTTTCCACATCATGTTTCGCAGAACTTGTGAAGGCTGATCCCACGCTACAAGAAAATTTACAAGCAAAGTGTCCGGCGGGCTATCATTTGCTACCTGCCCACCCATGGCAGTACCAGCATCTTTTAGCTCATGCAGCCATGAAACAGCTGATTAAAAATGAACTTCTAATTCCACTTGGCGACTTTGGTTTGCCCTGGCATGCCACTTCCTCTTTGCGAACCATTTATCGACCGCATTCACCTTTCATGTTGAAATTTTCCCTCAGCGTTCGTCTTACCAACTCGATCAGGCATCTTCTTCCAGTCGAAGTCAAACGCGGCATCCAGGTACATGAAGTTTTCTCTAGCTCTTATGTTCAGCCGCTGATTGAGAAATATCCCAATTTTCATATCCTGCATGAACCTGCATTCGCAGCTATTAAAAGCTCACAAGGCGAGATTTTACCTGAAACCATTGTCAGTATGAGACTAAATCCTTTTCCTGCTCATGAGGAGCAAGAATCAATCGTTCTTGCTACTCTCACACAACATGATCCATTTGACCGAGGAAACCGAGTCAGCAAATATATTTATCAGCTCGCTCTTCAGCGCGAAGAAAGTTTTAGAAGTTCAGCACTTCTCTGGTTTGATTGCTTTTGTCGGAATATATTGGAGCCTCTGCTCATTGCACAAGCCGATTACGGCATACTCTTAGGCGCCCATCAGCAGAATATTATCGTCGGCATCAAGAACAAACTACCTGAAGCCTTGTATTTTCGTGATTGCCAGGGCACTGGCTATAGTGTGAAAGCCTATCAGTGTTTGCAAAGTGAAATTGCTTCGCTTGATATGGAAAATGGTAACATCTTAACGGAAGAACAGGCTATTCCCCTATTCACCTATTATCTCATCGTCAATACCAGTTTTAACGTGATTAGCGCCATAGCGTCGCAAGCAGAAATTTCTGAAGAAGACTTACTTTCCCAATTGACTAATTTTTTAAGAATACTGCGAGAGCGTCAACCAAGGGAACCTTATTGCCTGGACTTTCTCCTACAAAGCAAAGCTTTATGGACAAAGGCGAATTTCTTATGCAGCTTGCAAGCCATCAATGAAAACACCATGGCGTCACCATTTGCCCTATATATCCCGACGCCAAATTATCTGAATAAAGATTCTAGTTTCCAGCTTGGAGAAGCCTCATGCATGATGTAGAATTGAGAATCCAGCCACCGGGGCTTTCTCAAAGTATTGAACTATCACAAAAAAACAAATCTTTGTTCGCAAGATCCAGTGACCAACTCCTATCTTATGTGATCACAGATGAGAAACAAACAACGCTTCATTGCCAGCAAATCGAAGCAAGCCCCTTGAGGGCCGATCAGCACTTAATCCTGCTGATGAGCCTGATGGAAATGCTATTCAGTCATCGCCCTGAATTACAAAGCATCATCATCGCCAAGCCAGAGTGTGAATTAGATGCTCTTTATGTGCAAGCTTACGTCCATCGAAATGGCAATGATTGGCAATTTGATCGCAGCACATTTTACCAGTGCCCTTTACTTTGGCACAGGGAACCTGCTTACCTCTGCCGAGCTGAGCGTTGGCAAAGGACGCAGGATCGCTTGCACCCAATCAGGCCCAAGCCAGCCCCTGGTTGTATTTACCGTCGTTATCTTCCAGAACTGAAAGAGGAAATCAGTTTTGATTTACTTAATTTTGATGAGCATCTCGACATATTCACAGAATGGCAAAACCAAGCAAGAGTCGCTGCTTTTTGGGAGCTAAATCAATCGCGTGAAGAACTAAAGTCCTATCTACAAAAGCTAAACGATGATCCTCACGCCATTCCCGTGATCGTCAATTTTAATGCGATCACCGTAGGCTATTTTGAAATTTACTGGACGATGGAAGACCGTTTAGGGCCACACTATGATGCCGAAGCATATGATCGAGGTTTCCATTTTCTGATCGGTAATCGCCGGTTTCTTGGCCCTAAATATACTGCGCAAATTTTGAAAGCAGCTACCCATATGATTTTTCTAGATGATGTCCGCACGCGGCGAATTATGGGAGAGCCTCGCTTTGACAACCAGATGTTATTGCGCTATTTGCAGATTTTTCCGGCTTGGGAAAAGTTATGTGAATTTGATTTTCCGCACAAGCGTGCAGCCTTGCTCGCCTGCCATCGACAAAGATTTTTCGAAGGGGGGTTTTTATGAACGCGACCGCCGAGCAATGGCAGCAGGCCAATCAACGCCTCATAGCAAAATCAATTGGTGAGATGGCCTATGAACAAATTTTCACAGTGACGAAAGAAGAGCGAAGCGGAAATCTGCATCGCTATCGGCTCCAGCTACGCTCAGGGGTCAGCTATCGCTTTCTTGCGTGGCAGACTGTTTGGGATTATCTGCGAGTTATCGCTAGCAGTATTGAGCGCTGCGAAAAAAATAACATTTTTCTTTCAGCCTATGATGCCGCTCAGTTCTTTATGGATTGCCAACTCGATATGGCCATGAATAGTACCATCATGGGGCAATTTTTAGAAGAAATGCATCAGACCTTATATGCCGATATCCAAGTCATGCAGCGGCTTAAGGCAACGACAGCTTCAGCTATGATTCACTGCGATGATGCCGACTTGCAAACACTGCTTGAAGGCCATCCCAAGGCTCTATTGAATAAAGGGCGGCTGGGCTGGGGAAGCTCCGAGCTGTCTCATTACGCTCCAGAGTCAGCCCATAGCTTTCAACTCTTCTGGCTAGCAGCACACAAGGGATCCTTAAAGGAAAGTTTTGCTGAGTCCTGGGATGAGCAGATTCTTTTGCGGCATTCGTTCTCAGATTCTGAGATCGAGAAATTGATGAAAGAAATGAGCAAGCTTGATGTGACTTGCGACGAATACCGTTTCTTACCCGTTCATCCCTGGCAGTGGCAACATATCATCAAAATCCAGTTTGCTGAAGACATTGCTTATCGGCATTTAGTACCTTTGGGTTTTTTTGGTGACCACTATCAACCACTCACGTCTCTGCGCACTCTGTCCAACCAGGAAAGGCCTAAGCAAGCACATATTAAGCTTCCCGTTTCGATATTGAACACATCCTGTGTGAGGGGTTTGCCTGGTAAGTATATGAAAATTGGACCACGGCTCTCGTCCATATTAGCCAAAATTTGCCGTGAAGATCCTATTTTACAGGCCGCTGGGACTGAAGTATTGGCAGAACACGCCGCTGTCTTTTACCAGCACGCCCGGTATCAAGCCATCAAAGGCTGCGCCTATCGCTTGCAGGAGCTTCTAGGCGCTGTCTGGCGTGAAAGTCCGGAAGCAAAACTTCAAGACAACGAAAAGTCAGTATTAACTGCTGCATTATTACAAAAGGATGCCGCAGGGAATGCTCTCATCAGTCAATACATCACGGCATCAGGATTGAGCACGGAAGAGTGGTTGCTCGCCTATTTCAGCACGGTCGTTGTTCCACTTTATCATTTGCAGTGTAAATACGGCATTGGCATCGTCGCCCATGGGCAAAATATTGGCATCAAATTGCGAAACTTTCGACCGGTTGGCATGTTTTTAAAAGATTTCCAAGGCGATCTCCGACTAATAGACAAAGACTGGCCTGAATTAAAATATTTTGACGAAGAAATCAAATCAACTCTGACACGGTTACCTGCTGAGTATTTGATTCATGACCTGCAAACTGGGCACTTGATAACTGTCTTACGCTTTGTCTCAGCAACGCTCTTTGAAGATTTAAGTTTTCCCGAAAATCTTTTTTATCGTATTTTGGCCGATGCCGTCAGTACTTATGAAGATAGACATCAAGCCTTAGCGTCACGCATGACAAATGTTAGTCTATTAAGAAAGAAAATTCCGCGTGTTCTGATCAATAAGGTTCGATTTCAAATCGGCTATGCTGACAGCAATGAACGACCCCTACCTCTACTTGGCAGCGATTTAGATAATCCACTCGAATTAGCATTGCAAACCTGTGAGAGTTCATATGATAGAAAATAATTGTGATTTAATCGGACTTGGTATAGGTCCGTTCAACTTAAGTTTGGCAGCACTGGCCCAACCCATCAGCAAGATTCAGGCACAATTTTTTGACAGAAAAGCAAAGTTCGACTGGCATAAGGAGCTGATGTTACCGGGCACAACGATGCAGACAACATATTTGAAGGACCTGGTTTCTGCCGTGAACCCAACTAGTCCGTATAGCTTTCTTAACTATTTGGTACGCAATAAACTGTATTATGCGTTTTTAAATACTGGCCGCACCCAAATTTCGCGCATGGAGTTTGAACGCTATTGCCAGTGGGTCTGCCAGCAGCTGGATGGCCTTTTTTTCTCACACCCGATCCGTGAAGTGCAATTTGATGGCCAGCAATTTGTCATCAAATTTGATGAGAAAACGGTCTATGCCAAGCATATTTGTTTAGGCACGGGTTTGCTCCCCCATGTACCTGACTGTGCAAAGGACTTTTTATCTGATCATTGTTTCCATGCAAAATCACCATATTTGCAAAATTTTCAGGCAACGAAAAAAAGAATCCTCATTGTTGGCGGTGGGCAAACTGGGGCTGAGCTATTTTTAAACCTCATTCGCGCTTATTGGGGAGAAGCCAAATCGGTTCATTGGCTCAGCAGACGCGCTAATCTCGAGCCTCTAGACGAGTCGGCTTTTGTGAACGAGTATTTCACTCCTGGCTACGTGCAAAATTTCTATCACCGCCCCCAGTCACAAAAGGATGAGATAGCTGAATATCAGAAACTTTCAGGCGACGGGATTACGCCGGGATATCTGCAGGATATCTACTGCGAGGTCTATCAGAGACGCTTTTTACAGGACAACGCCCTTGATGCCAGTATTCTGCCAAATAGGGAACTGACGCAAATCAAACGATTTGGCAATGAATATGAAGTCTCCTTCTACAACAAGTTTTATCAACAGGAAGAAAGCTTTTTTGCTGACGTGATTATTCTCGCCACCGGCTTTAAACAAGCTACTCCAGAATGTTTAGAACCTTTGTACAGTCGCATGGATCGAAACGATCAAGGCCAATTACAGCTCAATGAAAATTTTCGTGTTTCATGGGATGGTTCGGCTAAGAACTTTATGTATGCCGTAAACTTTGGTCGGCACAGTCATGGCATTGCCGAGCCACAGATAAGTTTGATGTCTTGGCGTGCCGCCGTCATCATCAATGATTTGTTAGGATTTCCTTATTATGATATCGAAAGTTCAAGCAAGCAATTGATTGATTTTTAGGCAATGCAGCATCAAGCCATATTCATGCATGATGCTGCTCTCTTGAAAACTTACTGCTTTTCTTTTGCGCTTGATTTTTGATTGAGCCTCATTTGAACAAAGCGCCAGTGAGCATCCAATTCGGCTAATTCACTGTGCATTTGCTTGTAGGCTTGCTCATCGCTTTTGGAAAGAAGGACTAAAACTGTTGCCGGGTGTACTAATAAATCTTTGACCTGATAGCAGTGATTTGGTGCCTTTGGCAGCGCACCATCAGCATGATAGTCTTTTTCAATTCTTTCCAAAGAAAGTTTTAGCATCGCATCGGCAGCAGTTAGTGTCTTTTCCAAGTATTCCTGACAATCCTTATGTTTTGACGCATACTCTTTAAGGATAGATTTTGACAGTTGAAACATAGGCTTGACATTTTTTTCTAGCTCCGCCCCAGATTCTCGCTTTTCAATTGCAGTCAAGCTTGCCTGAAGATGATCAGCATAGCGTCTAAACGTATCATCCTGCTTTGCTGCTGCTAAAAAGCAGAAACTGGAGAGGACTAACACCCCTTTTTGCGTCAATCTTAATAATTTCATAAATGAGAACCTCCAAGCTTTAGCTCTTAAAAACCTTGTCGACATAGTATGAATCTTTATAAAGGACGGAACAAAAAAATTTGACCTCACTTAAGTAGCAATTCGCTGACGATATCGCAAAGAAAAAAATTTCCTGATGAATCAGAAAAAGAATTGACTTTCCTTGCATTAATAATGATTATCATTTTCATTATATCTCAATTTCTTGAAAGGAGAACTCATGTTTAAAAAGTCTTGTCTTGCGATCATAACTTTGTCCTCGTTTTCAGCTTTCGCTGCGGAAGAATTGGAACTTCCAGGTGAGCGCTGGTTAGCCGAAGCAAACGGGTATATTTGCAGTTCAGAAAATTCGGCAGCCATTGCCCAGCCTCAGGCTCTTGCAGCTTACGATGTCGTTTTTGAGTCTGTTACCACTGACTATTCATTGGATAACGGCCTGTTGAAAGCGACTTTTACGGAAGAAAGTAGCGTTTGCCGCTACAGCGCTCTTTTGTTTGCTGACAATGCAGAGAGAACAGTGGAGTTGGTTGAATCGAAAGTAGCCGCCATCGAAGGAAAGTCGCTTTGTGAAGGTGGCAAGGCATTACTCGACGAACTTTTAACTTTCAACGACTACCTCTACTGGGGAAGACCGAAGCATTTAACGATCATGGTTCCTGATATCGATTCAGAAGTAGTTTGCGGCGAAGGGGCGACGCATATTGGAGTCGACTTTACGGTCTCTGGCCGTATCTAAACTCCATTCAAGTCTCATGCGCCCAGGAATTGATATTCCTGGGCCTCCTCTAATTCTATCGACGACCTAAAGTTTTATGCGCTTGGGTAAAGCCATGTGCCGCAATTGCTGACCAGGTTGATATATCAAGCGCCAGACAGAAACCGGCAATAATTTCTGCAAGACGATGTTTTTTACCTGCACCCTCACAAGATAATAACTGCAAGGCTTCTTTTTGTGTTGGCAGTGAAGTTCCACCACCCACGGTACCGATTAGAAGCGAAGGTAAGGTCAAGCAGCAATACAAGCCGTCTTTTTCTTTTTCAATATGCAGATAGCCGACGCTGGATTCATGCACAGAAGCAACATCCTGTCCTGTTGCCAGGAAAATTGCTGCGATCACGTTGGCGACGTTGACATTGACACCAACACCACCGGCAAGAACCGTCGCCGCCAAACCACGTTGATAGTGTTCAAAAAATACTTCAGGCTCCAAACGCATTTGCTGGCGAAAGATGTGGTCCGGGATGAAACACTCTGCCGCTACGCGCACACCGCGTCCCTTTAAAAAACTATAGAAGTTCACTTTTTTATCGCCATTCATACCACCTTCAACCTGGTAAGAACGGATCAAAATATCACCTTTTTCATGAGCTTCTTTTGCAATCCATTTCGCCAGATGGTCAGCAACGATCGTCACCATATTCTGGCCAGCAGCATCGCCTGTTGAAAAATGCATGATAACATGCAAACTACGTCCATTAGCCACGCAATGAACTTCCTGCAATTCGGCATAACGAGAAGCATTGCGCACAAGAGTCTTCAGCATAGGAACTTGCTTATCGATAAAGTCCTTTAAATCCATAGCTTCACGAAGACTACGGCAATTAAAACAGGGCGCCCGGTGGACGGTTTCAGCTAAAACTAATGTGGAAACGCCGCCAGCAGTCGACAAAAGTCGAGAACCACGGCAAGCAGAAGCGACTAGTGCGCCTTCACTCGTTGCAAATGGTGCAGATACCAGGCCTTGCACGTCTTTACCGTGGAAGAGCAAAGGACCAGCTAGTCCGACTGGAACTTGAACGGCACCAATGAAGTTCTCTACGTAGCCGTGCATGTCGTTTGCCGATAAACTGGTACGATTGATTTCGGTCAAGCTTTGGCCTGTGTTGTTTTGAATATACTCGATTCTCTCAAACTTTGATTTTTCCGAATGCTCATTTTTACCGGGGATGGTTTCCAAGCCGAAACACTCCTCTTCCCTGAACATGCTCACTCCATATCTTCAGTAAGAATTAAGAAAATGATTTTGTTGATACTTGTTGCAAATTCATGCAAGGAATCAACCAAGCTTCAGAAAAAATGGCTCAGCCATTTTCCCCTTAAATTTCCATTTTTTATAAAATTACCTAAGGAAAAATTCTAGCTACTTGCCACTTTGAACCGTCTACAAAATAAACATGTGTCGCACCTTGATGGTATAGCTCTTGCTTTTTTTACTTGGCGTAAGAGCAGAAGGAGGAATTTATGCAACAGGAACAAGGTACGACAGCAACTGGTAAGACGCAGAAGGGCTTCCCAAAACCCCCATTTCCTGAACAGGAATTAGAATATCCAGGCATTGAATCAAATCTGGAGCCAAAACCGCAATATCGCGCTGATGCTTATCAGGGAGCAGCCAAGCTCATCAATAAGGTGGCGCTCATTACAGGCGGCGATTCAGGGATTGGGCGTGCTGTAGCCGTCCTCTATGCCAGAGAAGGGGCTGATATTGCAATAGTCTACCTTCCAGAAGAAGAAGCTGATGCGCAAGAGACGAAAGAAGCGATTGAAAAAGAAGGGCGTCAATGCATCACCATTCCTGGTGATGTCAAAGACTTTGATTTTTGTGCAACAGCGATAAAAAAGACATTAGATCATTTTGGTCATTTAGAGATTTTAGTGAATAATGCCGCCTTTCAAAACCATCAGGAAAGCATTGAGGCGTTAACGATCGAACAGTGGGATCTTACTTTTAAGACAAATATTTATGGCTATTTCTATATGGTAAAAGCTGCCGTTCCATTTTTGAAAGAAGGTTCTGTGATCATCAACACGGGGTCAATTACAGGATTGCACGGTAGCAAGGGTCTTCTGGACTACTCATCGACCAAGGGAGCCATTCATGCCTTCACCAAGTCGCTCGCCCAATCGCTTTTGGAGCGGGGTATCCGCGTAAACTGCGTGGCACCAGGCCCGGTTTGGACGCCGCTAAATCCTGCGGAGCGTTCGGCTGAAGAGGTTGCCCACTTTGGCGAAAAAGTTCCTTTTAAACGCCCAGCTCAACCAGAAGAAATCGCGCCATCGTTCGTATTTCTAGCTTCTCCTGTGGACTCCACTTACATCACAGGTGAAGTGATAACCATACTGGGTGGTGAAATCACTGCAGCTTAACCTGTAGGGATTTTCTCCAGTAAATATGCAAGAACATAGGTGCGTGGGTGAAGCTTTTCACGCACGCACCCTCGAATGCCCTAATGGAACACTCATTGCAGAAGGGCAAAAGCACGAACGAGAAAACTTGACCAATTCGCTCACCAAGAGCTTTCAAGAAATACTGGAGGGAAATCATGACTATTAATTTGCAAAGCGATCATGGTACCAAACTCGAAAATCAAAAATTCACCTTGCGGGAACTTAGCATGCAGCCATATAGCAAATTGGATGACGACGCCTTCACTCGGGTTCGAGTGATTTTGATGAACGGTTTGGAGTCAGAAGCCTTACGTTTTTCCCACGCCTGCTCCCGGATGAATCCTGAGTTGCAGCTCGACCTTGCTAAATTACGGCGGGTTGAACAGCATCAACAAACAGTCATTAACTGGTTAAACCCTGCCGATCAATCTCCACTGGAAACCACCATTGGCTTTGAACAAGTGGCGATTGAAGTTACGGCTAACGTCGCCTTAAATGAACCTGACCCCTATCTGGCACAGATTTATCGTTTCGGTATGCTCGAAGACTTTGATCATATGTATCGCTATTCAGCCTTGATGGATCGTTTGGAAGGAAAAGATGCCAACAGCATTTTACAAAACTACACAGACATTCGCCCCGGCCGACCAACTGCGGAAGAGCATCGTGCGCCGGAAGATGATTTACGACGGCCTTATGATCGACTCGTCGCTGACCCCATTTCTAAATTGAATGCCCTGACGATTATGGCGGCGGAGTTTCAAACTCATGATTATTATATGACCATCGGTCCGTTGTTTGCTGATCCACTGGCAAGGCAATTGTACGCTGAAATCGCCTCGATCGAGGAACAACATGTTACCCAATACGAGTCGATGGCTGACCCTACTGAGACATGGTTAGAAAAATGGCTGTTACACGAGGCAAATGAGGTCTACAACTACCATAATTGCGTTATGACGGAATCGAATCCGCGGATCAAAGCTATCTGGGAGCGATTTCTCGACTACGAACTAGGACAACTCGCTTATGTACGTGAGATTTTCAAAAAACACGAAAGGCGAGATCCAGCAGAAATTTTACCAAATAAGCTGCCACAAGCAATTACCTTTGAATCACAAAGAGATTTCGTTCGTAAAATATTGAGCCAAGAAGTCGACTTACGGGCTACAGGTACTGAAATCGTCCCTAAAAACCAAGAATCTCAGGCAACTCTCGAATACCGGCAGCACCTCAATTCTGAAGGCTCACCCTCAAATATTGTGGCAGCAGGCTATGTTTGGCACCCAGGTACTGAGCTTAACCGAGAAATTCCAGCATAATTTTCATTCAACGGAGTAAAAATATGAAACGACACACCGAAATCGGCATGAACCGGACCGGTATGGATTTATCCAAAATCATGTCACAGCAAATGGCTGATAATGCAAACATCGAAGCAACAATGTCACCTGAGATTTCTTCGTCACAGAGTTTACGCAGTGATTTCTTTAAATCCGCCGATGCTATTGGTACGGTCCCTCTGCCTGGCACCTTGAAAGGTATCGCTAAAACGGCAATGCAAAAGCTTTCCGGGGATCGTCCAGAGGTGTTAATTGATAAATTGGGCGAGCGAATGGCATTTGAACGAACCGGAACTCGATTATATGAGCTTATGATCATCAAATGTGAAGCGGATGAAGAAACACCCGCCGCCCTCATTGAGCTATTGCGTGGCATACACGCTGAAGAAGAAAAACACTTTCATCTTCTACATGATATTATCAAAAGTTTAGGAGCAGATCCAACAGCCATCACACCAAGTGCTGATAGCATGGCAGTCATGTCTTCCGGCCTTATTCAATCATTGAGTGATCCTCGCACCTCAGTAGCACAAGGATTGGAAGCATTGCTGACCGCTGAGCTTGTCGACGAAGCTGGTTGGGACCTCCTGAGTAAATTATTGGATGATATCGGTGTTGTCCAATTCCAAAAAGAAATTGAGGCTGCCATGCAAGCTGAAGAACGACACCTTGTGGAAGTTCGCTCCTGGTACTCAACTTTCATCCGTGGCCAAGCTCTAAAAAAAGATCTGCCACAGGACAATTTGCACTGATTTCTTATTCGATCTGAAAAACTCCTCCCTATTTGCAGGTCTGCAAATAGGGAAATCTCTAGCTTCATTTTTAAAATCTACCTAAAAACTTCTGTACACTATGCTATACTTCAAGTGCTAATGCTATGATCTGACGAAAAGGTGCAGTGATGATAGATTTTTTGAAATCAATTTTTTCCGGCCAAGATGTTGACGATGGAGCTGAACACGAGGAATTACAAGTCGCCGTATGCGCAGTTCTTTTGGAAGTCGCTCATTCCAACGATCATGTCACTTCAGAAGAAGAACAACGCATCGATCACCTCATTGAAAAATACTTCCACCTGACTGATGCAGACTTGAACGAGTTGAAGAAAAAAGCTACCGCAGCACGTGAAAACAGCGTTGATCTCTATTACTTTACAAAAACGATAAGACAAAACTATAGCATCGAAGAGCGAGAAAAAGTCTTAGATATGATGTGGAAAGTCGTTTACGCCGATGGTGAGATCGATAAGTACGAAGAAAGCATTTGTCGCCGCCTCACCGACTTAATCGGCCTTGAGCACCAACACTACATGAAAAGCAAATTAAAGATCGCCAAAATGAAACACTAACCCACAGAAGCATGCCGATTTAATTGAGATTATGGCAGTAATGGCATAAGACTTGCTTCAAACCCTCAGGCTTTCGAGTTGCGACTCATATTTATCTAGCGGGGGGAATGAGTCATCATGCCAAAGGGACTTCATGAACAAAGGCGGCTTCAACCTGTATTAACCAGTGAGCGCCTCAAAAATTGGGGATTTTGGTTGCTGATAGTTCTCGGCATCCTGATTATTGTGTCATTTTTCCAATGGTGGGTGAAACGTGGGGACCCTGCAAGCGCTCTCGAGCCGACAAAAGTCGGCCGTTCAAGCAGCATTGGCAAGTCTCTACCGATACAAAAACAAGAGCAATAAATCATTATCGCTACGATGAGGCACAGCAACGATCGCCGGTTAGTGGCTCATCGCTTTTGCAATGATTGCCAACTGACCTTGATATGGTGCAAAAACCGTCTTATGTACAGCATCCATTCCAATGGCCTGCTCAACATCCGCCATATCCAAGCGCACGAGCTCACCTTCCACAATAACGTTAACTCCACGAGTCGGCGGTAAGCCTTTGATGTCTCCAACACGATAAATCACGACAATCTCTTCGTTGGACCGCTCACCTGTTAGAAGAAAACCGACAGGTAACAGCACCTCTTTTACTTTTCCCTGCAGCTTGATATTTTGACCTTCGTAGGCTAACAATTCATGCAACGGGACACGGTCTAAGGCCATAGCTCCGGAACGATCGCGCGTACCTACTGTTGCGAAGACCTGATCTTTTTGATCGCGTTCTGAAACCTGTGCTTCGGTATTTGCTTCTTGCGCTAGTTCCAGTTGAGCAAGCCCTGCCTGCGCTGCATTATTTTTCTGCGACGTATAAAATACAAAACTCAAACCGATGATCATCAAAATACCGAGCACAGCACCACGCAACCACTTCGGTTTACCACTACTAGAGCGAATATTTTGTTGGTGGCCTTCTCGTTCCCATCTATTCATGAAAAAACTCCTTGTTTTGGCAATGCTCCTTCTCCCTCTCACCGAAGAAAGGAGCAAAATAGGTGCCAAAGTCATAAAGAGTTATAAACCTTGCAGAAATATCGAATGAGTTGCCAGCTGTGCAGCATGGGCCTTGACCGCTTCAGCTACCAGGTAGCGATTGCCATACAAGACATAGCGACGACTGGATTCAAGCATATCATCATCTACAGTGAGGTTTTCTCGACCTACAGAGGCAAAACTATGCAGAAATATCTACGCGCCAGTTATCCAGCGCAGATATTAACTTGATGACATTTGAATTAACCCAGCCCGATCGATGATCTCGATTTCCCGCCCGCGCTGCTTCAGCAAGCCCATGCCTTCCAATTCCGCCAAAACTTTAATGACCGTCGACGTGGTAGAGGCACAAAAGGCTGCCAATTCCTGCCTTGTCCAACGGTAACTGGGATGAATATCTTTTAAGTAGACGACCGCACGGGCAACACGGGGCATAATCTGTTGATCGAGCAACATGACTTGTTGCAATTCACATTGTCGCAATTCAAGAGCCAATTGCTGGACGATGGGAGCATACAAATGTGGGTGGGACAGCAAAACGGAAAATATGACGGATTTAGGAATCAATCGGACCGCAGTAGGCTCAAGTGCTTGTGTCGATGCGTGATAGGCTTGCTCAGCAAACAAGGAGCGATGACCAAAAAATTGTCCCGGACGAAAAAAGCGCATCAAGTGGTCTTTGCCATTGGCCCCGACGATAACGATGGCAATTAAACCTTCTTCGACCAGGTAGAAGCCCCTAGGTGCATCACCGCTGCGATAGATAAAATCGCCACGCTTAAACTCTAGCTTTTGGGAGGATTTGCTTAACAGATCGCGAATTTCTGGCGCCAGATTGTGCCAGAGGTCATGTCCACTCATACAAGCCCTCTCGTCTTTTACTATTTGTCGTACGAGGGGTGGTAGTATAAGGTAAAGTCAATACCGAAGAAACCGCAATTATAAGCCGCGCAGCTGATCTAGTAAAATGATGCTGCCCATGACCAGAACAAAGTAGCCGAATCCCTTTTTCAGCTTTTGTTCGGGGACATACTGCGTCAAGCGACTGCCGAAAAACAAGCCAATGAGTGCCATGGCCGTAATCGTCAATATGAAAGGCCAATCGATTGCTGTTGATTGCTGCAAGTCACCGATAAAACCTATCAATGATTTTGCCGCGATAATGAATAATGATGTACCGACTGCTAGTTTCATCGGTAAGCCGACAAGCAGTACCAGAGCAGGAATGATCAAAAATCCACCTCCCGCACCAACAAAGCCTGTCACACCACCAACGATCAATCCTTCAACCCCGATCAACAGGAATCGCGTCATTTTAGATATATCAGTTTTTCCCGTCGTCGCTCGCTTTGACTTAATCATCGATATTGATGCCAAGAGCATCAATATCGCAAAGACCACCATGATCAGCGTGGATTTGGATACGGTGAATCCTGCCAGCAAACTCAGCTCATCAGGTATTTTTGGCATCGCCCAGGCGCGAACCGAATACACGCCGACGAAGCTTGGGATGGCAAAGATAAAACCAGTTTTGAGGTCGACTTCACCTTTTAGCTGATAACTAATCCCGCCGAACAATGCCGTTAAGCCAACAATAAACAGGGAATATGCGGTGGCTAGTACTGGCTCAACCTGAAAGACGTAGACCAACAAAGGCACGGTTAAAATAGAACCACCACCACCGATCATACCAAGCGTCAAGCCCATAAATATTGCCAATACATAGCCTAAAATATCCACGACATGCCTCACTTACTGATGTTAAACTTGCGATCAAAGGCCCGGAAAAGAAACATTCCTAAAACCATGAAGATGACAAATATGAGCGGTTTGCTTTGCAAACTAGCTACAGAGGTCACCGCTGGCCCCGGACAAAATCCGCCCAAGCCCCAACCGATACCAAAAATACTGGCACCGATTAAAAGTGCTGGCGTGAGATCTTTCTTATTGGGAATATGCCATTCCGCTGAGAATAGTGGTGATGATTTTTTCTTCATCAAGCGGTAGGCAAGCGTATGGACCAGAATTGCCCCGACCATCACAAACATCAGACTCGGGTCCCATTGACCGAAAATGTCGAGAAAACCCACCACCTTACTTGGTTGAGTCATTCCCGAAATACCCAGTCCCAAAGCAAAAATGAAGCCGACAATGAATGAGCTCAATGTTTTTTTCATGGCAAGACCCCTATCGCTCTAAAAAATGCCACCGCCAAAACTCCGGCAAAAATAAAGGTGACTGTCGCAACCAAAGAGCGAACAGACATACGGGAAATACCACAAACACCATGACCACTGGTACAGCCGCTGCCCATCGTCGTTCCAAAGCCAACCAGTAATCCTGCAATCGCCAAGGTCCAATCTGGAGTTTCCAATTGACCGGCGAAGAACTCGGGATTAAAGAGATTCAGCACAAATCCACCAAGCACAAGACCGGCGATAAACATCAAACGCCAGTCACGATCACCTTTTTTGAGGCGCATACTTTCGTTGATAATTCCACTGATACCGGTTACCCGGCCATTCCAATAAAGCATCAGCGATACGGCAAGACCGATGAGGATTCCACCGAGCAATGCTAATAACCATTCGTTTGGCATACAGTTATTCCTTTCCTAATTACTGTCCATCCGGAAATACCTTATTCTACGTTTTATCGCTGAAAATAAATCCTCATGTATCTGAATACACTGCGGTTTATTTTCAGCTCGCGCCTTGCCTAAGGCATTCCCGAATGGCCCCTAATTAACGTCGTTCAACCGGCAAATTTTCTTCGTTCCAACGTAGCATACCGCCGACTAAGTTGACCGTTTTTTTATAGCCTAACTGTTGACTTTCAACAGTCGCTTGGTTGGAACGGCCACCGCTGCGACAAACAAAAACAATCTCCTGCGTACGATCTGACGAGCGTAAAAAACGGCTCAAATCTTCGCCAAGGGTCACCAGTTCGGCCCCTGGAATATGGCCTAATTCGTTGTTAAATTCTTCGGGACGGCGCACATCGATAATACGCACCTGATCTTTGTGACGAGCAAGTTCTGCAGGACTGACTTCCGGTACACCATCAACCAGTTGCGGGTTTAAGACACGATCAGAGCTGGTTTTACCGCAGGCCATATTCGCAGGTACGGCTTCGGCAATTTTTTTCGGATTTGCCAGTTTTAGCTCTGCCATGATTTTGACAAAATCAGCTTTTGTTTTATCGAGCCCTAAACGGGGATTATATTTCTTTTCCATACCGATCGTAGACGCTGTCAACCCGCGATAATCGTGACCGGGATAGACAATCGTGTCATCAGACAAGGTAAAGAGTTTTTGATGAACACTGTCGTAGAGTTTTTCTGAAGAGCCCTGCTGAAAATCTGTACGACCGCAACCACGGATTAGCAGGGCATCACCGGTAAAAACCATGCCCTCTGTATAATAGCTCATACAAGAATCTGTATGACCAGGTGTGGTAATGGCGCGAATGGTTTTTTGGCCAAATTCTAATTCCTGCCCATCCTCCAAAAGGATGTCAGCGCAGGAAACTTTGGAACCGCTACTAACAGCAGTTTTCACTCCTAAACGCTGGCGCAGCTCATTAGCTGCAGTAATATGGTCAGCATGCACATGGGTATCTAGGACGTATTTTAACTTGACCCCGGATTCATGAACCCACTTGATGTCACGTTCGAGATTTTCTACTACAGGATCAATCAAAACAGCTTCTTTGGTTTCAGGGTCCGCCAGCAGGTACGTATAGGTTGATGATTGAGCTTCAAACAATTGATAGAAGATGATGGAGTTTTTCATGAGTGTTTCCCTTTTTTTCATACCAACAACAACTTACTATAATTACTACTATTTTTAGCACTATAACCGTTTAAGAATGACAAACAACTTCATGCAAGCCTCGTCTCGCTTGCTAGGATGCAGCATATTCACCAGGAAAACTATGTGGTAGCACATAGTTTAGGAATATTTCTGCAGTCTGGAATCGTTTAATCTCTGCTATTTTGGCCTTCATCACGATCACCCTCCCCGCACATAGGCATCTTCTCGGCGTTAAGCAATTCAGCATTGAGCATTTTGGGGTAAACTATGGGCCAGCACATAGAATTTTCTGCTACGATCCCACATAATCACTTTATCCTGATAAATTTACCAAGGGAGAAACCACTATGTCATTAATCGTTAAGGAGTTTTTTGATGAGGCCACCTGGACTCTAAGCTACGTTGTCTATGACGAGAAAAGCCTCGACGCTGTCATCATCGATGCAGTTTGGGATTACGATCCAGCCTCGTCGACATTGAGTGACGAGTCGATGATGAAGCTCGTCAAGTTTATTGGCGATCATAAGTTGAAGCCACATCTGATCCTGGAAACCCATGCCCATGCTGATCATATTTCCAGCTCACAGCCACTAAAGAAGCACTATCCCACAGCTAAGGTGGCAATTGGCGCAAATATCCGTAAAGTCCAAGAGGTCTTTAAAGGTGTTTTTCATTTGCCAGCTGACTTCCCAGTCGACGCTCGACAATTTGATCTTTTGCTTCATGAAGGCGAAGAGATTGGAGCAGGCACAATTAAGATAAAATCGATTTATACCCCTGGCCATACTCCAGCTTGCTCAAGTTATATCATCGACGAAAACGTTTTTACGGGCGATGCGATCTTCATGCCTGATTACGGTACCGGTCGCTGCGATTTTCCCGCAGGCAGTGCCGAAGATCTGTATCACTCTGTCCATGAGAAACTTTACGGACTACCTGATCATTACAAAGTTTACGTCGGCCACGATTACAAACCCAATGGCAGAGAGCTGCGATTTCAATCGACCATTGGCGAGCAAAAAGAAAAAAATATTCAATTGAATGCCAAGACCACTCGGGATGAGTTTGTACGTTTTCGCAAAGAACGTGATGCAAAATTAGCAGCTCCACGCTTACTGTTGCCAAGTGTACAGGTCAATATCAATGCAGGCCATTTACCTAATCCGGAAGCCAATGATGTGAGTTATTTAAAAATACCGATTCGTCGTTCTTAACTTGTTTGCATGAATCTTGCCAAAGGCGGGCTGCCAAAGCATTAGCAGCCCTCGCCATCAAGTAAATTCGGTATTCTAACTTATAGTTCCAATTGCGCAAAAATCCCGCTATTCTGCTCCCCATGGTCGATTCGTCCATAGCCCTACTATCAACCATCGAAGGAGACTGAATTATGTTAGTCCAAAGAGGGTATCGTCCCTGGTCAAGGCTTTGCGCCCACCAAGTCTTTTTTGGCTTACTCATCAGTATTTTTAGCCAATCTCAAACTGCTTTTGCCGAACTTTGGCAGCGCCATAGCGATGAAGATTTCCGTTCGATTTTCACAAGTTATCTGCAAAAATCGGGCTATTCCGACGATGAGATGATGCGCCTGCATCTGCCTTTCACGGAAGAATTTAAAGACTTTTATGCTTACTGCAATCAAGAAGCTGCGAGCATTGAGGATTGCGATCCTTTCGCACCTCATTTTACTCCAAGCCAATTTTATGAAGAAAGTCAGCGCTCGCCCATCACTGTTGCACCACGGTCCAATCAATCGCAAGCAAGCTTAATTCTCATCCCTGGATACGTGGCTGAACTAGCGGATATCATCCCCTTTGCCGAGGTCTTTTCTGGCAAGAGCCTGCTGAAGTCTCGTTGGCAGAAGACCTTAAGGCGCGCACCTCAGCATCTCCGCGTGGATTCCCGCTACAGCATGATCGATGATGCCCAGATCTCAACCCCCATGAAAGAGCTGATTTTGGCAGCAAGCTTAGATCAAAGCTCAAATCAAGAAGGGGCGAATCTTTTTGTCATGAACCACCTACGTGGTTCGCTAGAATCGTTTGGCAGTTTAGAAGACAATGCAGCACAAATTATCCGACGCCTGCAAAAACTGGATGCTCTGATGCAGCTTGAGGGCCCGGTTTACCTGGTAGGCTATTCGCGGGGTACATTGGTCGCCCTGGAAATACTTTCGCAGCTTGAGCGATTGGCAGCCAGTGGTGAGCACCCCTGGAGCGAGAAAATTGCTGGCATGATCTCCATTGGTGGACCGATTTTCGGCACCCCTTTAAGCGACAGCGGTGATGCTCTGGAAGCATCTGCCGGACCTCCAACTGCAGCTCTGTTGGACTTAGCTGACAGCTTGCAATCATGCGAAGCCGATGACAAGCCCTGGGAGCGTTCTTGGAAGGTAAAGATGAATACCGCGCGCTGGAGCTTTGCCGTACCAAAACTTCTTAAAGAAGGTGCAGGCATGCAGAACCCGGAGGAATTGAGCTGGGAAGGCATAAAACCAGGATTGATCGATATTCGAGCTGGCTGGCAAATACTGTCCGGTGTTTTATTGGAAGATATTTTTCAACTCAGTCGCCCTTTTGCCGGCTATTGCAAAAATATCGACCGTTTTAAGCTGTTCGTCCGTAAACTGATCGAAGGCAGCGACGTGATGTCGACTGCAGCACGAGAAGCTTGGTTCAGGCAAAACACCTTACCACCACACTTAGATTATATCGCTGTCAGTGCGACGATGATGAATGCCTCAACACCTGAGCAAATCTTTAGTGAAGGCAAAAATGCGTTCTCTTACGGTACTGGTACCGCCGACCTGCAATTAGCAAGAAGCAGTTTTTATCAAATCTATCGTTTAAGCGGCGTACAAAGCAACGATGGCTTTGTACCGGTACATCGCAGCCTCTTTTTACCTGGCCTGCATCAGCGCCTGAACCCCGAACAGGAACCCTATCAAGCGCGCTATATCGGAGCCATCTGGCAACACCACTTAGGAACAACTTTAGCTAATGGCATTCCGATGGCCAATGGCAATAGTAATCCGTTTCCACGACGAAGCTTGCTGCAAAGTCTCATCGATTTCACAGGCAATCGTTAACCACATACTCAAAGCTAGCGTGCCGCAGTTGTTTGCGGCACAGTTTTTTCATAATAGATTTCAAATTCTACCCGACGATTTCTTCTGCGTCCCGGCTCAGTCTGATTGCTTATGGTCGGCATCATCTTACCAAAACCAACTGGCACGACTCGCTCCCGTAGCACCTGATAGCGACCGACCAGCCAATCCACAATGGATTCTGAGCGGCGTTCACTTAGATCAAGGTTATAAACTTCACTACCGATTGCACAGGCATGCCCGGCAATGACCACCAACTCAATTTTTCGTGAACCATTAAATATCCGGGCAAGCTTTTGCAAGGTGTCATAAGCTGGCTCACCAGTTATTTCGTCCGAGTCAAACTCAAAAAGAACGTCCTCGATCACAATGATCTCATCCGGTTCTCGATCCATCGTCGCCACACCCTGCTGAACTTGGGAAGACAGAACCAACGCTTCCTCATCAATCGGTGCTGGTTTTCTTTTCGGAAGAGAGGCATTCCAGGTCACACCAGCAAAGTAGCGTTCATCAGCGGAGCTGATGGCATGGCGCAATTCACTGCCAATTCCCATTTGCAGATAAAAATCATGAGGCAGCTTGAAACGCAGGGCAAGGATACCTTCCAGTATTGAGGCGTTACGCGAGGAGATGCTGGCAATGTCTTTTTCCGTGTAACTACCATAAACTTCTGAAATCAACTCGGTGTTTGCCGCAGGTATCGGCACATTTACGCCCCCAGAGAAGATCCACTGGTTACGAAACGGTTCGATCGCTACCTCACCTTCAATCGGCACGGCATCACCCGCTTTGCGCCATCTATGACCGAAATTAGCTGCAAGGCTGATGATCTGAAAATCGACATCGGCCAACAATTCCAAGCTGAATGCCGGCCATTCTTCGTTACCAGTATAAGGATTATTTTTCACACGATTATAGTTTGCCGTCCCAACGAGGGCGAAGCCGCCCAAGGCGTGCTGGAGGACGTTGAATTTGCTGTTGACCCGAATCTCAGTGTTACCCATCTTACTAAATTGTCCGCGAAAGCCAGTTTCTTCGATAATCGTCTGGCTGACAAAGTAAGGAAGAGTCAAACCAATATCCCAGCGATCGGTAAGACCGAGAGACATCGTCAGGTCCATCGCAGAAATAGCGTCATTATAATTACGCTTTTTATCTTCCCGACTTTCCCCTTCGGGATCTTCGAAATAGGGAAGGGTATTCACGCCGTAGTTGGCATGCAAGCCTAAATGAAAATGCCCCTGCCCCAAGGTTTTAGGCCGAAAGACAGTGATCAAATCCTCGTGACTATTTGCTGGATTAAAATTCTGGTGATCAGAACCAATAATATTGCTGAAGGCCGGACTAGCCAACAAAAGCCCGCTCAGCGTAACAATAATCCATTTCATCCACATCCACATAACACTACCTCAGCAAGAACTTTCCTCGAAGACAGTCCTCCGGTCTAACCCTCGCTACCGGACGCCTTTCATCTCCTGCCAAGTTTTATGCAAGGTAAATACCAAGAATGTGTGGATAAAAACAGCGTAATTCCAACTGATTACCAATGCTCATCGGAGCTGACTTCGTTGTATACTTGGCTACTGTCAAGATAATTGTCAGTTATTTGACCAAGCGAGGACCAAAGACCATGACGAGACCGAGGATCGTCAGAGAGAGGGCTGGATAGCTGAGAAGCTCGATCATTTGCAGCAAACGCTTTGAGGGTTTGTCCGGATCTTGCAAAACCTGCCACTGCCAATTGGAAAAATGCCGCAGATCGGCTTTATGAATGTTGAGCTGGCTGCGGATCAGATATTTACGATTGGTATCCAGATTGATCACAGCTGAACGATAGACACGGCTTCCATCAGCTTGGGCACGCGGTCCAAAGCGCAAAGTCCGCCGCGTGATCAGATCTTTTTGATCATCCCAGATTTCATAACGCATCGCAGCCCGCAAGCGCGATGACTTAGCCGTAAATGTTGTCAGCAATTGCACAGGGCTCTGCTCCCGACCATCGGCTGGCAAGGTGATCACAGCCCGCTGCTTCATCGAGCTAGAAGCCTGGCTTTCCCACAGGACTTTCGTCGTCGTGCGCGGCAATTGTGAACTTGCCACCAAACCTATCAATAATAAGGGTAAACTAAAAATTAGCAGTCTAAGTCCGCGCACTTGTGAGCGTAAACGCCAATCAAATTTTCCTTCATCTGACAAGGCTTCATCCCGTCATCGCTGTAGCCGATATCCCTTATTCAGTATAACAAAGCTCCACGAGCTATGGGATGTCAGTTCAGGAAGAAAGCGCCGACCATGTTACCGACGGATGCTGACGGATATTTTTCACCTTTTTTTGCAAATCGATATAATTGGTCAATTCACCCTCGATATTATCAAAACGAAAGCGGAAAATCTGATTCACATCGCGTTGCACTAGAGCATGGCCAAATAAGTAACCAAAGTAGCCAAACGGCAGGCGATAATCGACCCGATCCATCATCAATGTACCGCCTTGAATCGGATAAAAACGATGCTGATGATGCCAAATCTTATAGGGCCCACTTAATTGAAAATCGATAAAGCAGCTGTTTGCCTCCCATTCCGTAATCAGCGTCTTCCATCTCATGGGAAAACCATGAACCTTGAGGCGATAATTGATCTGACTGCCCTCTTTGAGGGGTTGGTCAGGATTGCCTTGAATCGCAAAATTGAGCATAGGGGGAGTAATCTTTTGCAGATTATATGGATTACAAAAGAACTCAAAAACTTCCTCGATCGGTTGTGGCAAAAACTGCCAGGATTCTATGCGATCACAGACGATTTTTTCGCCTTTTAAACCGACAGGTACAAAACCGCAGGCTTCCGCCAAAGCATGATCGATATTCGCGTAGAGAAAACGAAAACCCAACTCCGAAAGTTTTCGCGACACGATCCTTTGACTATCGAGGACAATTTGCGACATCTCACCCATCGCAAGTTTCATAACCGGTGCCGGTACGGACATCATCACCGGGCGGTGCAAAATCCTGGCGATAACCTGGCTAAAGACACGATTAGTTACTGGCTCGGGAGCGACTGCATTAATCACATCGATATAAGCGCGATTAGTGACCGCAGTCGTGACTAGCTTTACCAAGTCGTCGATGTGAATCCAACTCATCCACTGCTGACCTTGGCCAATAGGCCCACCGACGCCCAACTTAAAGATCGGCAGCAGTTTTTGCAGAGCACCGCCATGGTAGCCCAAGACGGTTCCTAAGCGCAGGATGATTGTGCGTTCCGTCTGCTTTAATTTTTTTGCCTCGGCTTCCCAGTCGCGACACACCTCTGCAAGAAATCCAGAGCCTGTAGGTGAGTCTTCATTCCAAGTTGTACTCGCATGATCCGGGTAATAGCCGATCGCTGAGAAGCTCATAAAAAATTGCAGCGCTTTTTCACAATAACGATCAATAGCGTGCACCAGATGACGTGTACCCAGCACACGACTATCATATATCCTTGTTTTTCTTTCAGAAGTCCAACGCCCGCTGGCAAGGCTTTCGCCCATCATGTTTATCACACCGTCAACACCCTGGAATGCTTCCTTGGGAGGGAGAGTATCGGTAGCCTGCCAGGCAAATGCCTGGCAAGGCACACCCAATGTTCGTGCAACTTTTTGTGGATGCCGCGATAAGACGACAAGTTCATGGCCATCTAAAATCAATTGGCGCGCTAAACTCTGTCCGACAAAACCTGTGGCCCCGGTTAAAAGTATTCGCATGATGTTTCACCTATCTTACAAAAACTCTGAGGATGGAACCTCAAATCGCTCCGGCGATCGTTTCCATCCTATCGGTCTTCGCTGCGATGAAACTATGCCGCATGATGTTGCAGACTAATATATCGAATATACTAGAAAAACTTTACATGCCGGAGCTGATGCGAGGAATTCTCTCCTCCACCATGGCCGCTAAGTTTTTTACCCAGATCGTTTCGGCATTTAAGGAAGTAATTAAGTGAAAATCTTCACCACCGCACTCTAACCATTGCTTACGCCCTTCCATCCCTATCTCTTCAAGGGTTTCCAAACAGTCAGCCACGAAAGCCGGACACATAACAGCTAAGCGTTTGTATCCCTTGCTTGCCAGTTCTGGCATCACTTCATCAGTATAGGGCTTAACCCACTCAGCCCGTCCTAAGCGAGATTGAAAGGATACACTGTGCTGATCGGGTTGAAGCCTCAGGCCACGGACCAGAGCGCGCGTTGTAGCCATGCACTGAGCCCGATAACAAAAGCGGTTTTGTGCATTGATCGCATCACAACAATTAAATTGCGGCTGGACACAATGTTGTCCGGTGGGGTCGCTTTTCTGAAGATGACGAACGGGCAGTCCGTGATAGCTAAATAAAACATGATCGGCCTGAAATTTCGTCAATTGCGGTTGGGCGATGCTCACAAAGGCATCGATGAAACGCGGGTCCTCGTAAAAGTCTCCGACAAAATTAATTGCCGGCATATTCCAGCGACCTTGAATGATTCGCATCAGCTCTTCATAGATCGAACCCGTGCTGGCACTGGCATACTGGGGATAGAGCGGAAAGACGATGATCCGCTCACAAGATTTCGCTATAAGATTTTCCAAGGCCTGGTCCATACTCGGTCGACCGTAGCGCATGGCAAGCTCAACGACATAGCTGGAGCCAAGCTCTTGCTGAAGACCCTTAACTAAGTTGCGGCCTTCTACCAGAAGTGGCGAGCCCTGCTCCGTCCATATTTTTTTATAGGCATGAGCCGAGCGTTTCGGACGAGTAGGAAGAATGATCGCATGCACAAGGAACCAGCGAGCCAAGCTAGGAATATCGATCACCCGACCGTCCATAAGAAATTGGCGTAGGTAACGCCGCACATCAGCGACACTCGTCGAGTCAGGACTGCCGAGATTAATGATTAAAACACCGGTCGGTAGGCTTGTCGCCATATCATCTCCTTCATTCGAAACCTGTCATGGACAGCAAAAGCGCCACCCGGCAAGTTATTTGACATCCCAAGAGATTATGATAACTACATGGCTTCGATCAATGAATCACCTTTTTGCAGTGGAAACCAGCGCGTGTTAGATTTTTTCGCCGAGACGGCCCAGTTCCTGCTCAAATATGGCATCTACATCATTGATGTTGTCTTAGCTTTTTTCGGATACTTCCTGACAAAAACTTCGCGCTTGCCGGCCAGTTTTCTGCAGCGCATCACCCAACTACTAGTGACCATCGTCTACCCGTGCCTTATTTTTTCTGCCCTGACCTCATATTTTCGCGTCGAGCTTCTGCTCGCCTCCTGGGACATGCCCCTAGTTTTGGTCGCCTTGATGGGTAGCGGCTTTGCCATCGGTTTGATTGCCAGGAATTTTGCGCCAATGAAACATTGGCCGTCAGATATTCGTAACAGCTTTATCTTCATGGCTGCTATGCCAAATTATGTCTTTATTCCCCTCATGATTACACAAGCGTTTTGGGGCGTTGATGAAACAGCATTTCTGATACTCACTTCTTTCGGCGGCGATTTATTTTTGTGGCTGATTGCCATTCCGACACTCGGAAGTCGCGGTCAATGGTTAAAACCATTTCTTAAGCCACCCGTTTTGGCGCTCATTGCTGCCATTAGCATCATCCTTGCTGACAAAAACTGGATATTCGATCAGTTGGAGCCGTTGCACCCGTTTCTGCAAGGGCTTGGCAGCTTTACAGTGCCTCTTTCGATGTTTGTCCTTGGTTCTTATTTGGGAAGCCAAGCTTTCACGTCAGCTGGCCTTCGTTCGCAAATGGTCTTGACCGGCGTTCGCCTGTTATTGACTCCCTTAATCTGTGGCCTCATCCTCTTCGCAAGCGACTGGGACCCAGTAAAAACACGCGTTATCTTTCTGATATCAACTATGCCCACAGCCATTGCTAGCGCTATTCTGGCCAAGCTCTTTCAGGGCAACCCCGCCTATTGTGCCCAGCAAGTCTTGATCAGCCACGTCCTCGCCCTCTTGAGTGTTCCACTCTGGCTTTACTGGGGCACATATTTTTTCTAGTCTGGAGGGAAGATGAAATTCCCCCCACATACTTTTATGGGAGTTGCCCACGGTGCCAATTATAGTCCGCGTCCTGTCCTTCTGCCTGCTTTGTTGGCAGCTCAGTCATATGGTAGAAGCAAAGGCCGAGAGCGAAGATCCGGAAAACGACTCTCCCCGATTGATAGCAAGCGAGTCTCCCTTTCAGGCCAAAGCCGGGCCAATGGCCCAGAGAGGGACGTTCTGGCGACCCGCTCTATCTTTGCTTTTACCGGGTTTCGACCAGCACCTGGCCCATCAATTTGATTACGGCCTTAGCTACAGCGGCCTCTATCTACTCAGCAGCTGGTGGGCCGAAGACCGACACAAGGCAGTTTCTATTTTTGAAGATAGTCAAATTTACCGACATATGAGCGAGGCAGAAAAAGAAAATCTGCGCACCCATGACGAGCGCTATAAGCAACGAACGCTTGCCAACCAGTTTATCCTTTTCAGTGGAGGCTTGAGTGCCTATCACAGCTTTCGCACATCGGTTCGCAGTCATCAAGCCTATGGCGGCTACGAATTTCTCCGACAAGAAGAAAGCCCTGGCGAAATCCTGCTCGCGCCATTTCGCTTTGAATATTTAACACGACCCACCACACTTTTACCCTTAGCTCTCATCAGTGGTTTAGCTATACTCGATGCCAATACCAAGCATCAGGATTACCGTCGAGATCCGTTGAATAGCTCTGACCTTTTTTATACCGGGATGATTTCTTATAATGCCGGTACCTATGAAGAGGCTATGTTCCGTGGCTGGCTGATGCCACTTATGATGGAGGGGACAGGATCAGAATTTTGGAGCAACTTTCTGCAATCAGGAATATTTGCCGCAGCACACTTGAATCAGATTTCCATGCCGTATACCCAGTTCGCGTTAGGCTTTTATCTTGGCTGGCTGACTCAGCAAAGTGATTGGACCATTAGTGAGAGCATCTTTATTCATGCCTGGTGGGATGTGGTCGCCCTAAGCATTCAATACAGCAACCGTAAGCAAAAAGCTAATAAAGATCTACAGCCTGTCGTATATTGGTTACCGGCGCTTAAATTAGCGTTCTAGATGAGTTAGGTTTCATCCGGGAATGCCGGAGACAAGGCGCGAGGCAAAAATAAACCGCAGCGTATTCGGATACATGAGGATTTATTTTTGCCGATGAAACAAAGGATCAGGCATTTCCGGATGGAACCTAGTTACGCAAGTTTTCCACGACCTGAAACAACTCTTCCAATTCAATTGGCTTTTTCAGTACTGCTTTGGCTGCAGAAAATTCTGCCTCTTGCAGCTCGGCATCAATATAGCCGCTGATTAATATCACTTGGGACATCTGCTTGGCATGCCCTTGTTGAATCCAATGGAGTAAGTCGATGCCACTGGCATCTGGCAAGCGAACATCAGATATCACGAATGCGATGTGATGCTCCTGTAGAAGCTCTTTTGCTTGCAAAATATTGTGAGCTAAAAAAGTCTGATAACCAGCATCGTCAAAAACAAAGGAAATGGATTCACAAAGATCTTGCTCATCATCTACGACCAGCAAGGTCTTACTATCATTATTCATTATGATTCCTGTCGGCATTCATTGCGGTAGGTGATTTTTTGGTCAGTAATGGTAACTGTAATCTGTTCACGGACATTGCCCCGAATTGTCTCCGGAAATTCCCAAACCGCAAAAAGATCAGGATCGACACCTAAAACAGACACATTTCCACTTAGCTCCGCTTTGCGCGATAGATCTTGCTCACCAAGATTTAAGGCGCGGCCCTGTTGTGACAATTCATACTCTAACAGATCTTGTTCAATGGTAATATTGCTACATGGAAAGCGGGGGACGAGTATAGGCTGTTCTGCTAAGCTGCTTAGGTTGATGAGAATTAGTCTGTTATCAGTGTCGAAACTTATATTTGCAGAGGCTTCAGAAAATTGTGTTGGTAACTCGGTTTGCCGCTCATTTTCACCGGCGTCTGCTCCAAATCCCACACCACATGAATGGTGAATCAGAGAAGAAAGCAGCAGAAGTCCGATATGATATCGGCTTTTTTTAATTGTTTTCAATAGATAAAACCTCATTGCAAGCACAAGCCCATCCCACCTATATAACTGAGGCGATACTAAATTTCAATGCTGTTTTACATACTTTCACCCTAGCGATGGGCAGATATTGTCGCGTTTGCACGCCTTCCTTAAGGAAAAGTTTTTGCCGATATCAGATTATCGGCAGCTACAAAATTATTTTTCAATCAAACTTTGGAAGTAGCTATCATCGAGCTCATCAAAGATCGATTCTTCGCCGTCATCGCTACCAAAATCTTCCAAATTACCAGTCACGTTTAAATCAAGTTTGGATGGCGATGCAAGTTTTTGCTCCGCTGGCTTTTTACTTGCGGCCTTCGCTGCTTCGGCCGGTGCTGCAGGCTTCTTCGCGGAAGTTTTTGCTGCCAGCTTCGGTGTAGTTATTTCCCCATCAGATTTAGCTGCTTTCTGCTGAGGCTGAAGCAATTTAATAGATTCCGCTTCAAGGTCGGGAATCCTGCCTTCTTCCGCATCTTCAAACATAGCATCTGACGTTTCCCGTGGAGGCAAAGGAGCCAAAAGATCAACTGCCGAATCGTGAACAAGGCTTTGCCTTGCTAGAACTTCCGCATTGTGACGGGCATTAAGGAATTCTGCGTCAAGCTCGGTTGCGCGCGTAAAGGCAATTACCGCTTCTTTTTTCTTTCCCCAACGCAAGTAGCCAATGCCAATATTAAACGTGATGCGAGCTTGAATGCGAGGATTATGTAACACCTGTGACACTGCTGCTTTATACAAGCTCAGACCTTTTACAAACTGCTGGCGCCGCATACATAAAATGGCTGTATTGTTAAAAATAGCAGCCACTTCTTTATCGTCAGCAATCTGTCGCATTAAGAGGACCGCTTCATTAATATTACCCTTGAGCAATTCGCACTGACTCTTACCTACTGCCGCCTTTTTTGAGTGCTCATTAATTTCCAAAGCCTCATCAAATTGCCGGCTTGCTTCATCGACCTGATCCAGATTCATGAGGCATTGTCCAAGGTCAACCAATCGATCGAGATTTAATGCCCCTCGTTCGCAAAGATCGCCTAATAAGGCAAGGGCTTGCTCGTGATCACCTTGTTTCAAGAGGATTCTGGCGTGTAAATGTAAGGCTCGCATATTGTCGGGATCAATGGCAAGCATCTGATCCACCACGTCCGCCGCATCTTCATAGTCTGCGGTTTCAAAGTAATTATCAGCTAATTCCAAGCCTGCTCGAACATTTGTTGGCTCGTTTTCGACCAGTTGCTTCAACGGCTCTTCAGCCCGTTTCCACTCACTCTTGCTACGCCAAATAGCCGCCTCATGAAAAGCTTGCTGACATTCTTCAGACATATGGCCAAAGCTCGTAATCGTCTTTAATTCGTTCTGTATGTCCTTTGGCGTAATTTCACCAATATGCAGCTGGACGATGTTATAGTCACTGGCAATACTGACTAATTTTGGTGAAATTTCTGAGGCGAGAAAATATATTGGCCTGGTATCCACTTTAAACGTCCCTTGGGCGGCTTCCAGAACCTGCACCACAGCTTTTTCCCCATGCTCCCAGTCGATGACGAGCATTGCGTGAGGTAAGTCATGCAAAAGCTTGACGGCCTGTTTCGCGCCATCAACCGTTTGCATGTTATTAATGCCAAACTTTTGCAGCTCTCTTGTGACGACGCTCTTAACGACCTTGCGCTGCACAAAAATGATCGCATCATGCAAAGCGTGGGCTTTTGCCGAGCCTGCGCTCTGAATTGGGTCTTGATCGATTGATATCGCTGCGCTTGCCATATTTTGCCCACCTTAAGCCATTAAATAAGGGTAACGATTATGTCTCAGCGTAGAAATTCATTTCATCGCGAGCACATGATCATCCTTAGTACTAAATAACTCGGTCGGCCCCGACACACAGAACCTGAGAAAACAGGTAAAATATTATGATTTCAAGATATTAGACTTTAAGAATCGCCACAATTTTCGGATTCTTCCCACGATTGGCGCCAATTGACGACCATTCCTGGATCGATAATCCAAGTTTGTAATACAAATCGATCAGTTGTGGGTGCAGCCACACGGTGTGGATAGGCATAGGTTGACGGGAAAAGAATCGCCTTGCCTTGTTCAGGCTTGGCGCTGAATGTTTGCCGCGGAAATATCGTTTCCCCGCCCACAGACACGTCATTCAGATAAAAGAGTAAGGTCGCAAGACGAAATCCATTGTTGGGTGGTTCGGGGTTTTGGCCATCATCATGCAAAATGCAGGTATCTCCGGGCCGATAATGGGCCAAGACAAAGCCATCATCAAACCAGTCTTCCGGGCCAGGTGACTGCTCACAGGCAAATCCCGCAAAGTATTCTGCCACCAACCGATCAGCGACGCCCTGCAACTCAGCAAGCAGCGGTGCCCAATCGGACTTGTCGGATAAATACAAAAAACGACGGGTACTATAATCGGGCTGGGGATCTGCTTCAACCCTTTCGTCAGATAAAAATTTCTGAATCAAAGCCTGACAAAAATCGGGACTTAATACCTGTGAAAACTGGCGAATATCCTGTGACAAACGCATTCCTCCTGCAATTTGCCTAGACTATTACCTGAGTCGGCAGAATCTGCCAAGTAAAATCCAGATAAATCCAAATATATAGAGAGTGGCTTAAATTCTTGAGAAATTTGACCGAAAGCAAGTTGGTAGAGGTTGGCAAAACGGATTCATTGCAAAAGCGAGAACTTATATGAACTTGGCATCTGATATTGGTAAAGACATCAAAGGTTTGGATGAACTTCTGGAACCTTTAAAAGCTTTCAGTGAAAAGCACAGCTTATCCAAGCGCGAGCAGGATGTGTTGGCTCTATTAGTAAATCAGGTGGTCAGTGCTGAAGATATCTCTGATCAGCTTGGCATCAGTCGAAATACAGTGCGCATCCACTTAAAAAATATTAACACTAAAGCCGGCACCACTTCGAAATCCGAGCTACTCGGCAAGTTCATTGAATTTGTCATTCAAAACAAAACAGTTAAGTCACCAACGAAAGGCGATGAATTAATTATTCTGATCTCTGATGACGATGAAAGCTATGTCGAGCTTGTGAAGAAAGCGACACATTCTAGCATCAGTAACGACATCAAGTTTCGCTACGTCGACAACGGTCAGTCCATGCTGGAGTACCTGGAAGAGAGCAAAAAAAATAATGCTGACTTTCCTCGCCCGCAACTCATCATGCTTGATTTGAATATGCCGAAGATGAACGGCTTCCAGGCACTGGAGCGGCTAAAAACAGATCCTCGCTTGATGGATATACCTGTTGTTGTTTTTACCTCATCCAGCACGAAATCAGACATTAGTAATATCTATGCCTTAGGTGGCAATTCTTATGTCACTAAACCTGGCGGCTTCCAAGAGCTGAAACAGGTGATGCAAGGCATCATTAGCTATTGGGGGCAGATCGGAGCCCTACCTACCCGTTGAAACTTGCCAAGATTCGGAGAGGGAGGTCTGCAGCTTCCCCTCCCCACTTATATGCATTTTTCATGAATATAAATGTCGCAACAAAGCAAGGCGCATCTTTATCCATTCTTTTCATTCCTCTTTTATGATCATTAATATGAACACCTTCATTCATTACGCAGGTCAGAAAGCTTAGCGCGAAAGCTACGTTTTTGATGCTTGCAGGAAAAAAGTGGGTCCGAGTACTTCATACTTGTTGCACTTGCATATACAGTTTATTATACGTATTATAAACATTATTATGCATATTAAATGCATAATATTCAAGAAGGTTAAATAAAGTCATGGGCGAATTCATCATCAAGACGTCAGGTCACAACGAAGCTGAATTTGCAGAAACCATTTGCCGGCAGATGGAGGAAAGTGCAAAGGCACGCGGAACCGGAATCGCCCGGCGATCCGTCGACTACATACGAAGGAAAATGGAGAACGGCGACGCGTTCGTTGCCCTAGAGGCTTCGACACTCAATATTGCCGGCTTTTGCTATATCGAAAAATGGAGTCATGGCAACTATATCGCCAACTCTGGGTTAATCATATTTCCTGAATATCGACAGTTTGGTCTGGCCAGACGTTTAAAAGAATACGCCTTCCAGGAATCCCGCATACGCTTTCCCGATGCTAAGCTGTTCGGATTGACTACCAGTTCGGCGGTCATGCATATCAATTCGGACTTAGGTTACCGTCCGGTGATCTATGAAAGTCTGACTCAAGATCATGAGTTTTGGCAGGGTTGTCAAAGTTGCGTCAATTACTCCACCTTACTCAGCAAAAACAAGAAAAACTGCTTCTGCACGGCGATGCTGTTTGATCCTGCTCGGCAGAAAAAAACGGCTGCTATACCAAGCAGCTCTGAGCAAAGTGATTCTGAAAAAAATAAGGAGATGGCATTGTGAGTCAATTCAAAGTCGGCATACTTGGTGGAGCAGGGTACACAGGTGGCGAGTTACTACGGATTTTACTCCAACATCCTGCTGTCAGCATCAGCTTTGTCGACAGCGAAAGCCAAAAAGGTTTGCCGCTTCATAGCGTGCACCAAGACCTGTTGCCTCTGACAGACCTTAAATTCAGTGCTCCACAAAATTTGGAGTCTCTGGATGTTTTGTTCTTCTGCGGCGGCCATGGCCGTACTGCTAGCTTTCTCGACCAGCATTCTTTGCCGCCTCAGATTAAGCTGATCGATCTGAGCCATGATTACCGCACGGATGCTTCGTGGGTCTATGGTTTACCAGAATTGTATCATTCGCAAATCAGTGAAGCACAAAAAATCGCTAATCCTGGCTGCTTTGCCACAACAATTCAGCTAGCCTTACTGCCACTGATTCAGGCCGGTGCTCTTGAAGAAGCTCCCCATGTTACCGCTGTCACAGGATCGACAGGTGCCGGCCAGTCGCCACAGGATACCACCCACTTTAGTTGGCGCTCGCATAATATTTCAGTATATAAGGCGTTTTCGCATCAGCACTTAAAAGAAATGCAACATCACCTCGGGGCGATTCATCCCAAGTTTGATGGCCGCCTCAACTTCATACCTATGCGAGGAAGCTTTCCCCGAGGGATTTTAGCTTCGGTTCATTTGCTATCAGAGCTCACCGGATCTGCAGTTAAAGAGCTTTACCAAGAATATTATGCAGCACATCCATTTACCGTCGCTAGCCCATACAACCCCGACTTAAAGCAGGTTTTGAACACTAATTACTGCTTTGTCCATGTCGAAAAATATGGGGACCAGCTGCATATTGTATCCTGCTTGGATAATTTACTGAAGGGAGCGAGCGGTCAGGCTGTAGAAAATATGAATTTGATGTTGGGACTCCCGCAAAACTGCGGATTACAATTTAAGCCTGTGGCGTTTTAAAGGAATCGACATGAACTTAGCTGACGTTTATCCCAAATATCCCTCAACCATCGTCAAAGGCGAAGGCTGCTATATCTGGGATGCCGAAGGGCGACAAATTATGGATTTTTATAGCGGGCATGGAGTGATTTCCATCGGACACCAGCATCCCCGCTTTGTCTACCGGCTGAAAAAACAGTTGGAAACTATCGTTTATTATTCCAATGCCGTTCACCTCCAGGAACAGGAAGAACTCGCGCAAAAGCTAGGTTTGCTTTCCGGCTATGAAAACGATCAGCTATTTTTGGTCAACTCTGGTGCGGAAGCCGTCGAAAACGCTTTGAAGCTTGCCTCCTTCACCAATGGACGCCGGCAGGTCATCGCCTTTCGCCGTTCATTTCATGGACGTACCGACCTTGCCGTTCAGTGTTCCGACTCTCCTAAACTGCGAGCACCAATCAATCAAGGCCTGGATGTCATTTGGCTGGATATCAACGATGAGGACGCCTTAAAACAAGCCATGAATCAACAGGTTTGTGCTGTGATCATCGAAGGCATTCAAGGCATAGGCGGCATTCATGAACCGAGCCCAAGTTTTCTAAACTTGATTCAGACACTCTGCCAACAGCATGGGGCCTGCTTTATTGCCGATGAAATTCAATCGGGTTTTGGCCGATCTGGCCAATTTTTTGCCCATCAAAATGCTGATGTTCAACCCGACTTGATCACCATGGCAAAGGGGATGGGCAACGGCTTTCCAGTGGGTGGTGTCATTATCAAATCATCCATTCCACTCAGTAAGGGCATGCTTGGCACCACTTTTGGCGGCAGCCCACTTGCTTGCGCCGCTGCGCTGGCAGTTGTCGAAACGATTCAAGAAGATCATCTGATAGCCAAAGCTGCCGAAAATGGCGCTTGGCTGATAGAAAAGCTGCGCAGCTTACCACAAGTCAAAGAAGTTCGCGGTCGCGGGTTAATGCTTGGCATCGACTTTCCATTTGCAACGGCCAAGCTGCGATCCATCTTATTTCATAAGTTTCATATTATCGTCGGCAGTGCGAGCAGTGAGGAAACCATACGTCTCTTGCCACCATTAACTGCCGGAGCCATCGAGTGTCGTAGATTTCTTGAATGTCTCGAGCAGGCATTACAAGAACACGAGGAGCAAAATTAAAATGAGCAAGCACTTTCTATCCATTCATGATCTGGTCGATCCCAAGCAAGTCGTTGCAAAGGCTATGGAATTAAAGTCCAGCCCTTTTGCCTATGACCAACTTGGCCAAAAAAAGACGCTAGGCTTGCTGTTTTTAAATCCTTCTCTAAGGACCAGGCTTAGTTCGCAAAAGGCTGCATTTCATTTAGGCATGCAATGCTTTGTGCTGAACGTCCTTCAAGAAGGTTGGAAGCTGGAATTTAATGATGCCACGGTCATGAGCGGTGATACTGGTGAACATATCAAAGAAGCGGCGCCAGTCATTGCCCAATACTGTGACATCATTGCCATCCGCAGTTTTCCAAGTCTGCAGGATCGGGACTTCGACTATCAAGAAACAATCCTGACAAAATTTATCGAATACAGCGGCCGACCTATTATCAGCTTGGAGTCTGCCACTCGTCATCCCTTACAGGGTTTAGCTGACGTGATGACGATCGAAGAGCATAAAAAAACCGCTCGCCCAAAAGTGGTATTAAGCTGGGCGCCGCACATTAAAGCTCTGCCCCAGTCGGTGCCAAATTCTTTTGCGGAATCTTGCTTGGCTATGAACTATGATTTGGTCATAACTCATCCCAAAGGCTATGAGCTGGCGCCAGCATTTATTCAAGGTGCAAACATTGTTTATGATCAGGAAGCTGCCTTAAAAGACGCTGACTTTGTCTATGTAAAAAATTGGTCTTCCTATCATGACTATGGAAAAATTTTGAATCAGGATCCCCAGTGGATGATGACACGAAAAAAAATGGATTTGACCAATCAGGGCAAATTTATGCATTGTCTGCCTATTCGTCGCAACTTAGTAGCAGAAGATGCTGTCTTGGATCATCCGACGTCACTCATCATTGAGCAAGCCAATAACCGCACTTTTGCCATGCAAGCAATCCTGTTACAGCAAATTCAACAACTTGATGTTTTATGATAAACACCCAGCCGGCGAGGATTGAGCCTTGGAAGAATTGAGCATCATTAAAATTGGTGGGTCCGTCATCGACGATGAAAAACTGCTGCAAGAGTTTCTCGGTAAATTTTCCCGTATCCCACAAAAAAAGATCTTAATTCACGGCGGTGGTCTGATAGCCAGCCGCCTGAGTGAAAAGCTCGGTATCGAAGTACAAATGCATCAAGGCCGCCGTATTACAGATCGGGATAGCCTTGATATCGTGACCATGGTCTATGGCGGTCTGATCAACAAGACAATTGTCGCTAAATTACATGCACTTTCATGTCCGGCAATTGGCTTGACAGGTGCCGACGGTGGCTTGATCCAAGCAAAGCGTCGGCCAGCTCAACCCATTGATTATGGTTTTGTCGGTGATATTGAAAAAATTTCTGCCAAGTTCCTCAAGCAGACCCTTGATCAAGGTTTAACCCCTGTGATCGCTCCTTTGAGTTGCAGCAGCGACGGGCAGCTTCTCAATACCAATGCCGATACGATTGCCTCGGAACTTTGCCAAGTCCTGACCCCTCATTATCATTGCTCACTCTTATATGCGATGGATCATGCTGGAGTTTTGCTTAACCCTGATGATCCCCAGTCAGCTATTGCTGAATTAGATCGCCAACGCTTTGCTGAGCTGATTGAATCACGGGTGATTAGCAAGGGGATGATACCTAAACTGGAAAACGCCTTAAAGGCAAAGGCTGCTGGAGCAGCTATGGTGAAGATTTGTGACGCGGCAAGTAGTATTGCTATTTGTCATGGTTCGCGGAACTTAGGTACGGAGCTTGTCTAATTCTAGTCTTCCTGAAAAACTTGCAACGATGAAACCAATGAAACACCGACTCTGAATCTCCCAGAGCCGGCGGCTTAGAATCAGACACTTATCTGATCGCCTGCTCATCAGAGCAAGGGTGAGTTGGGATGAGTCCCACGATCTCCATAATACTTGGGATCGCGATTTTGTAATGCTTCGCTTTCAGCGGTATGAACTCTGGTATATGGACGGTCATCATCAGTCCCTTCAACCACATGATCCGACTCTTCGCCAGTCGCAGAAACATCTTCTGCTCGCTGAGTTTCTAAGATATTTTTCGCTCGTTTTACCCAGTCAGAGTCGTCACAATGGATGGACATCAAAATTTTTCCCTGCTTGACCTCGCCTTCAAAGCGCTTGGCCTCAAATTCAGGAATACCCATGCCGATCAAAGCTCCGGCAATTCCACCTAGCGCACCGCCTGCGCCCACTCCAGCTAGTGTTGAGACGATGGGACCTGCGGCAATAAAAGGACCGACGCCAGGAATTGCTAAGCTACCAATTCCCACCAACCAGCCGAGTCCTCCACCGGCGACGGCACCAGCAGCGGCACCAACGCTTGCTCCTTCCGGTGCCTTAGTTTCTTTTTCATGCGCAAAATCTTTTGTACTTTGGTTATCAGACATCAAAACGGAAATATCTTCATTGCGGAAACCATCCACTCGCAATGCATCTACTGCTCTTTCTGCGTCCACACGATCCCGAAATAATGCGTATACCACTCTATTTTTCGCCATGTTACATTCTCCTTCCCTGAGTCATACTGAGATTCGCTCTCTCCATGTGAAAAGCACAAAGCATGCCGCAAAATGATATTTCTATATGTTTCAATCACTTGAAGTTTTGCCTGAGTGCTTACTCCTAAAATTTAACATGCAGCACGGCCATCGCATCGACTTTACCTGTTGTTCACTTGCTACAGACTCTGTCCTTCGCCTCAAACAGCTTTTCGTTGAAAAGCAGATCTTTCCAGCGCTTCAACACTGGCAGAGTAATTGCACACGAAATAAAGTAAGGAAATAAGTCTCACCAGATATTGAGGTAAGTTATGCTTCGTAGTTTAAAAATTTTACCCATCGTTGTATTAAGCGCTTGTTTGCTCCAAAGCTGTGCAACAAGCAGTGCTGAGAGAAACATGGATATTCCCAGTAATGTTGATGTTGTTTTATCCCATGAAGATGAAGTCAAGGCGAATCCTTCGTCCTACTTGAACAAAACAGTTATGGTCAAAGGGACAGTCAAAGAGTTGCTTTCAGGCAATGCATTTATTGTTGAATATGGTCCCATGTTTCGTCGTAACAAATTGCTGGTCATTGACCCCCAACAAAGGCTGAATGTTACGAAAGGTAATGATGTCGAAGTGATTGGCGATGTGAAGCTGTTCAATGCTCGTCAGTTTGAGCGTCAGTACAATCTTCGCTTAGACCAGTCCCTCTTTGACGAGCACCAAGACCTTGCCTCCATTGTCGCCTCTTCCGTTCAACCAGCTCCAGCACACTAATACACCTAATAAAAGCTTATCGGGGCCACTGATGTAGGCCCCTTCCCCGATCCAATCTGCATAAGCCCAAGTCATGAGAATTACTGCCTTCTTGACAGACACGCTAGTGAAACAGGAATTAACCAACTAATATTATTGATTTAATTTTTTTACTCAAGTTTACTCGGCAACTTGACGAGAAGTGCTATACTGTATTAGATATATAATACAGTAACGCAGCAGGGAGCTGCAAACTGTCAACTCAAACGTAAAGAGGATGTTATGCAAGCGTATCGACTAGAAAAAAATCCAGTGATCAACACCATGAAACCAAGCACTCAATTGGTTGAATGTCCTAAGCCTTTAGAAGTACCTGGCTTTAAGACCACAGTGAGCCGACAGCTCCTCCGCCGCTGGCGTCGGCGCGGCATCACCAGCAGCATGCAGGCAACTGGCAATGGCATCATGAAAATAGGTGTCTAAGGCGGGAGGATGTTTGATGAAGGGGAAACAACGAACAGCAAAAAGCCTGTGCTGGCAATATTCAGCGCAGGCTCAGCTTCAATCTTACTACTATGCTTGACGAGCTTGGATGGCTTTTTCAACGATATCTTCCAGCATCCGGCTCTTGGCAATTCGCGGTTTATGCAGGATGACGGTGTCCTTTGGTAAGTACGGCAAGAGTTCCTCTGGCCCATGCGAACTTACCACCACACAGGGGATGTCCTGATCATGACAGAAGTGACAAAGAGTGCCACCATCGCCATTTGGCATATAGTAATCTGTGACGACCAAATGAACCTCTTCTTCTTTTAAGTATTGCAGGGCTTCATAGCCTGAAGCTGCATACTCCACTTCCACATCATGGCCTTCACTGATTAATGACTCATAAACTTCGCCCATAAACGGATCATCATCGACAATTAGAATTTTGATCGGTTTGCTCATGATACAGTCTTCCTAGTTCTTGCCCAAAGTATGAATCCATTGCGTACCAATAGATCTGATCTCGGCGGAAATCAGGCAAACTTAAGGATTGGTCTGAGCGCCAGGAAAAAAATCGTCCCTTGCGGGAGAAGTTTTTGATATCAGGCTCAAATTTTGTCCCTACCCAAATAGATAAGTTGTGGCAATTTTTCCACAGCAAACGAGGCATTTCTCCCATTTGCAAAAAGTAAAGCTCCTCATGCAAGCTAAATAGACGCACCCAGTGCACTATCAATTTGAGATTCGCCGTTTTGGAAGCTCTCCTTCCTCGTCCATAGAAGAAACTGTTGACAGCACCTTTCTACACTCCTAATTACTAAAGTTTGACCTCTTGGTCGGACCAGTTCTTACCTAGATCAAACTTCACTCACCTAGCGATCGACAAGCTTTGCAGCACAACGAGCGAGATTGATGCGCGAAGGAGGCCTAAAGCATGTCCAGTATTCAGAAATATATGGAACAACTCAAAAGAGATTTCCCGGAAGTGCCTCCGCAAGAGGCTATCCAGTATTTGGAAGATCATACGGCAATATTCATTGATGTCCGTGAGCAGGAAGAAGTCGATGCCGGCATGATTCCCCAAGCAGAGCATATTCCGCGCGGCTTTCTTGAATTGAAAATCGAAAGTCTCGTTCCGAACAAAGAGCAAGCCATCATTGTCCATTGCGCCAGCGGCATGCGCTCCCTGCTTGCCGCCAGAGATTTAGCGACCTTGGGTTATCAGAACGTCGCCTCTTTGCAAGGTGGATTCAATCGTTGGAAGGCTGAAGCTTTGCCCATAATAATGCCTAAACGTCTGAATGCAACGCAACGCGAGCGCTACTTAAGACACTTGCGCATTCCGGAGCTTGGTGAAAAAGGTCAGCTACGCCTCCTTGAAAGCAAGGTATTGCTGGTTGGCGCCGGCGGATTAGGTTGTCCGGCGGCTATTTATCTTGCAGCAGCCGGTATTGGCGAAATCGGTATCATCGACCCTGATATCGTCGATCGCAGTAATCTGCAGCGCCAGGTGCTGCATAGTGAGGCCACGATCGGTTTGCCAAAAGTGGAATCAGCAAAAAAATCCTTACTAGCATTGAATCCTGATATCAAGATCAACTGCTATCAAGAGCGTCTTAGCGCTGCGAATGCTGAGGCTTTGATTCGCGAATATGATCTCGTGATCGATGGAACTGATAATTTTACTGCCCGGTATCTTGTCAACGATGCCTGCGTAAAACTCGGCAAACCCAATGTTCACGGATCGATTTATCGCTTTGAAGGCCAGGTCAGTGTTTTTTGGCCCCAGTCCCCCCAGAAAAAAGGTCCGTGCTATCGTTGCCTTTTTCCCGAACCGCCACCCGCAGAATCAGCTCCTTCGTGTGCGGAGGCTGGAGTTCTTGGCATTTTGCCAGGTGTGATCGGCACACTGGAAGCTGTCGAAGCCATTAAAATCTTAGCGCAAATCGGCGAGCCCTTGGTGGGACGCATCCTAAGCTATGATGCCCTGGCAGCCAGTTTCCAAGAGATTCGTCTTCCCCCTGACCCAGCATGCGTTCTTTGCCAGGGAGATCGACAAGCTATTGTACTGGAAGAAATCAATGAATACTGTCGGGGGTGATCACATCAACCCACGAAGCTGGAGCTGACTCCATTTGATATTGAATACTTACTAAGGTATCGCCCAACATTTTCGTAAGTTTTCCGCCTGATTTCGGTAACTCATAAAGCTTGCCGTTTTTCTCGCCTAAGGCTGCGATTGGTGAAACGACTGCAGCCGTGCCACAAGCAAAAATTTCACTGCACTGACCAGTGCTAATACTTTCTAATACTAGATCAATGTCCAATTTTTCTTCACGGACACTAATGCCTCTTTGCTTTGCCAGCCAGATCAAAGAATTCCGAGTGATGCCTGGTAAAATGGTATCGGTCAGTTCCGGTGTGACGAGACTATCATCGATCACTGCAAAGAAGTTCATACCGGAAAATTCTTCGATATAGCGCTTTTGCAGGCCATCCAACCACAGAGTTTGCTGATAGCCCAATTGTTTTGCTACTAAAGCCGAGCGGATACTTGCTCCATAGTTACCAGCAACTTTGACAAAACCGGTTCCGCCGGGAGCAGCCCGGCAGTTTTCTCGCTCAATTAACGCTTTGACTTCCGCTGTTTGAAAGTATGCGGCTGAAGGGCTGGCAAGGATCAAAAAAAGATAGCGTTCCGAATGTCCGAGACTTAAGCCTTCATCCAGGGCAAACATCAAAGGCCGTAAGTAGAGGGATTCACCGAAGCCTGTGGGAATGATCGGTATCAAATGGTGGACTAGGGATTTGAGCGCGCGGGAAAACAGCTCTTTATCTAAAGACGGCATTGCCATGCGTTCTGCAGAAACATTGAATCGATGAAAATTTTCTACCCAGCGAAACAACGCAGGACTTTGATCTGGTCGACGATAGGCCTTCATACCTTCAAAAATCTGCTGCCCATAATGAAAGGTCTTGCAAAAAGGATCAAGTTCAATGGTTTCGCAAGCGACAATCTCAGGCTCCGACCATTGTCCTCCCTCAAATACAGCTCGCGCCATGAGTGGCGCCTTAATTTTTCCGAAGCCGAGATTTTCCGGCATTCTGAAATTTGCAACAGATTCGACCAATTCGTCTGAAATACCTAACAGTTTATTCTGTCCCATGACTGTCTCCTTACGCATCGCTCCCTCGTTAATAAAACATGTTCGTGGCTTTCGTATAGCACTTTCAATATTCGACTTGAATAAGCTGCTTGACATCGTACTATAGCGTTTGATTTCACAGATTTCTTTTCTTGATAATTTTATTCATGACCCTTCGCTATGTTTGGAATCGAGTCCAATGGAAAATTTAACTGGAGCGCAAGCAATCATCCGTTGCCTGGAAAACCTAGGCGTAGAGTATGTATTCGGTCACCCTGGTGGCGCGGCGATCAATATCTTCGATGCTCTCTATGACTCGAAAAGCATTGAATTTATTCTCACACGCCACGAGCAGGGCGCCATCCACATGGCCGACGGTTATGCCCGTGCTTCGGGTAAACCAGGAGTGGTCCTTGTCACCAGCGGCCCAGGAGCACTCAATACCGTCACTGGTCTTGCGACTGCCAAGATGGATTCCGTACCGCTTGTGGTGCTTTGCGGCCAGACTCTATCGAGCAATCTTGGCAAAGACGCCTTCCAGGAATCGGATATCTTTGGTGTGACTATGCCTTTGGTCAAGCATAGTTACCTTGTCGTCCAAGCGTCCGAGCTGATTCGATCCCTACATGAAAGTTTTAAAATCGCCACTACTGGCCGCCCTGGTCCGGTTGTCCTCGATATTCCCAAAGACATCACACAAGAAAACCTCACCTGGGAAGACAATCCTGAACTGGATTTGCCGGGCTACAAGGATGATGTTGCCTTTCGCAGCCTATCTCGTCAAACTCTAACAGCCATTCAACAGGCAGCCAAGCTTTTAGCGAACAGTTGTAGGCCATTGATTCTTGTCGGCCATGGAGCACTACTCAGTCGTAGTTTTGCGGAAGTCAGAAAATTTGCTGAATTGCTTCAGGCGCCGGTAACCAATACCCTGCTCGGCAAGGGAGTCTTTCCCGAAAACCATCCGCATTCGCTCGGCATGTTGGGTATGCATGGAACATCTTATGCCAACTATGCCTTAACCCGTTGCGATCTTATCATTTCTATTGGCAGCCGTTTTGATGACCGCATCAATGGCAACCCGCAAAAGTTTTGCCCACAGGCGAAAAAGATTCATATCGATATCGATCATTCAGAGATTGAAAAACTTGTCAAAGTCGATGTCGCCATTCATTCTGACGCTAAACAAGCACTAAAAGAACTCATACCATTATGTAGCCCGCTACCAACGGCCGAATGGATACAGGAATTAGCTGATTACCGGGAACGTTACCCATTGATCGCTGCTGGGGCTGCCGATTCTCTGCGCGCCAGTCAGGTCATTGAGTGCTTTTACCAGGAAAGCCAGGGAGAAGCGATCGTCACGACCGATGTTGGCCAACATCAAATGTGGGCTGCCCAGTTTTTCTTAAGTCATCATCCTGGTAGCTGGATTTCATCCGGTGGTGCCGGAACCATGGGCTTTGGCATGCCATCAGCCATTGGCGCGCAACTTGCGTTCCCCGATAAACAGGTGATCGCCTTTGTCGGTGACGGCGGTTTTCAGATGACGGAAGCTGAGCTGGCAACCGCCGCAATCCATAAATTACCGATTAAAATCGTCATCCTCGACAACCAATGCCTTGGCATGGTCCGCCAGTGGCAAGAACTATTTTACGATCGTCGCTACAGCGGTATTGAACTGCACGGCAATCCAGATTTTGTCACATTAGCTGCAGCTTATGGCATCAAAGGCATCGCCGTGTCCGAGGCCGGTGACTTACGCCGACACGTCCAGGATGCACTGAATTATCGAGAAGGTCCCTTGTTATTTCACGCCAAGGTCGCTCAAGAAGATAATGTGTACCCGATGATTCCTTCCGGACTGTCTGCTGATGAAATCATCCTTGGTCCAACCGATCGCAAACTCTCTAAACCTATAGGTGCCACGTGATGTTAGCTAATTCATTCCGTCCATATACGGCTCCATTTTTTCAGGACAAATGGCAATCCCCACCGGAAGACCAACTCTTGCTTTCACTTGTTGTCGGCAATAAACCAGGAGTTCTGGGGCGAATCGCTTTGGTGTTTTCTCGGCGGGGATTCAACATTGAATTCCTAAATGTCCATCACACACTGGATCGCCGCTTTTCGCACATGATGATTATGAGCCAGGGCTCGATCGATCGTTTTCAAGAAATTGTGAAAAATTGCCAGAAAATTATCGATGTGATTCACGTGACACCTGTTTTGCAAAGTCAGGCTGACGATCAGGAAGCGCAAAAAGCCTTACGTCTGGAAATTACTTGTCATGCTGAACATAAAAAGCTCATACTACAATGCATTCAGTATTCGAGTTTTCAAATTGTCGATTTTCAAGATCAGGTTTTGATGATTGAAAAATCCCAGCGGGAACATACCGACGAAGCCATGTTAGCAATACTCAAGCATTATGCCGACATTCGTATCATCGATGACAGTTTAAACTTGTCAGACGAAGAAAATGAGCTCGCAACGAGCAGTCACCACAATACCGCACCATCAACACCAGGTTCGCAATTAAGTAAAGGAGCCGCGCTATGAAACCACAGCTTTTCTATGATGCCGATGCCAATCTAAATCTGCTGCGAGAGCGTAAAATCGCAATCATTGGCTATGGAAGCCAAGGCCATGCGCATGCGCAGAACCTCAATGATCAGGGGCTCGATGTAAAGGTCGGCGTTCGTTCCTTAAAAAGCGGCTCTTATACCAAAGCCATCAATGATGGACTGCAAGCGGACTTAATCGAAAACGTCGCTGAGTGGGCCGATATCATCATGATGTTGATCCCCGACGAGGTTATGGCCGAAACCTATGCGGAACTGGTCGAGCCGCACTTGCATGATGGTAAAGCATTGGTCTTTGCCCATGGTTTCAATGTCCACTTCGGTCATATCTTTCCACGCAAAAACGTAGATGTCTTCCTTGTTGCACCAAAAGGTCCTGGTCGCCTGGTGCGTAAAGAGTTTTTGGATGGTCGCGGCGTTCCCTGTCTGATCGCCATCCACCAGGATGCCAGCGGTAGCGCCAAAGATCTAGCATTGGCTTATGCCAAAGGCATAGGCGGCACCCGTGCCGGCGTCTTTGAAACCAATTTCCGTGAAGAAACGGAAACCGATCTCTTTGGCGAACAAGCAGTTTTGTGTGGTGGTTTGAGTGCCCTCATCAAAGCTGGCTTTGAAACACTGGTCGAAGCAGGTTACAACCCGGTCATGGCTTACTTTGAGTGTTTGCATGAAATCAAGTTGATCACGGATCTGATCTACGAGCGCGGCTTGCAAGGGATGCGCCAGGGAATTTCCAATACTGCAGAATTTGGCGATTACTCTCGTGGACCACGCGTCATCGACAACGATACAAAAGAACGAATGAAACAAATCCTAGCGGAGATTCAACAAGGTGAGTTTGCTCGCGAATGGATTGGCGATCAGAAGAAATCACCGTCGAGACTGCAACAGTATCGCGAAGCTGAAGGCAAGCAACAGATTGAAGAAATCGGTAAGGTCATTCGCCAACACTTTTCATTTGCCAACATAGCAGCACCCAACCCAGAACGGCCCAATAGCGCTGCGGTGTACCCAGGGAGGGAAGTCGAAGATGGAACAGGTCATTATATTTGATACAACGTTGAGGGATGGCGAGCAGTCCTTAAAGGCCAGTTTAAGCTTGAAGGCCAAGCTACAGATAGCGAAGGCTTTAGAGCGACTCGGGGTGGATTACATCGAGGCCGGATTTCCGGTCTCTTCCCCTGGTGATTTTAAGGCTGTCCAGGAAATCGGCAGGCAAGTCAAACACTCGCGCATCTGTGGACTTGCGCGAGCTGTTCCCCAGGATATTGAAGCTGTCGCCGAAGCTCTAAACTCCTGCGAGGCCTTCCGGATTCACACATTTATCGCCACCTCGCCATTACATCGCGAAAAAAAGTTACGCATGACGCTAGCAGATGTACTGGAGCGGACCAAACAATCGGTGCAACTTGCCCGAAAATTTACCGATGATGTCGAGTTTTCCTGTGAAGATGCTGGTCGTACTCCTTTGGATGAACTCGCCAAGGTCGTTGAAACGGCGATTCGTGCTGGCGCTCGCACGGTCAATATTCCCGATACAGTCGGCTACACCCTGCCGAATGAGTTTGCGGCAATGATCACCTATCTCCGCACAAATGTAACAAATATTGACCAAGCAATCTTGTCGGTCCATTGTCACGACGATCTAGGTTTATCCGTAGCAAATTCTATCCAAGCGGTGATGGCAGGGGCACGTCAGGTGGAAGCGACCATCAATGGTATTGGTGAACGTGCCGGCAACTGTGCCTTGGAAGAAATTGCCGTCATTTTGCAAACGCGTAGGGATCAGCTGCCGTTTCGTTGTAATGTCAATCTCAAGGAGATTTATCACGCCTCCCAGGTAGTCAGGCAGATCTGCAATTCACCAATCCAGCCGAACAAAGCGATCGTCGGGGAAAACGCCTTTTCTCACTCGTCCGGTATTCATCAGGATGGAATTTTAAAAGAACGCCAGACCTATGAAATCATTCAACCGGAACAACTAGGCATTCCCAAACATCATCTGCACATGACCTCACGCAGCGGCCGGCATATGATTCGCTACCGCCTGGCAGAACTTGGCTACCAAGAAGGTGATGATTATGATTTGGACGCCGTCTACGAAAAGTTTTTAGAGCTTGCTGATCGCAAAGGTACCATCTTTGATCATGACCTAGAGGTTTTACTATGGTCACGTGAAATAAGTGATGATGACGGATACACTCTGGAACACTTGAGCGTCAATACTGGATCTGATAGCATGCCGTCAGCGACGGTGCAGCTTGCGCGAGGAAGTGAAAATTTCATCGCCGCAGCAGTTGGTAACGGTCCGATTGAAGCCGTGTTCCGCGCTATCGACCAGATATCCGGACGCCAGCTCAAGCTGGAAGATTACCGGATTTCATCGAGCGGTCGAGGTGGGGACGCATTAGGCCAGGTAAATATGATTGCTGAATATCAAGGGCGCAAATTTCATGGCGCTTTTGCTTCGACGGATATCATCGAAGCCTCAGCCCAGGCTTATCTCAACATCCTTAATGCCCTATTTCAAACGGAACGATTTTTACCTCAGGACCGGGATGCCAGCACGGCAAACCACCAAGCTGGACCCTTGCCCACACATCAATCATCACTTTCCGCTCAGGAGAGTTAAAGGAGGCTATCTATGAGTGACCAGCAAGTGAAGCAGACTTATCGCATCGCGGTCTTAGCCGGTGACGGGATCGGTCCTGAAGTGATGCAGGCATCCCTGAAAATTTTAGACACACTGAAGAAAACTTTATCCATATCCATCGAATACCAGGAAGCGCTGGTCGGTGGTGCAGCCATCGATGCCTGTGGTCAGGCATTACCGGAAACCACTCTGGAAATTTGTCGCAACGCCGACTCCATTCTGCTCGGCTCTGTTGGTGGCCCGAAGTGGGAAAAATTACCCCTTGGCCAGCAACCAGAGCAAGCCGCCCTGTTGCGTTTACGTAAAGAGTTTGACTTATTCGGTAATCTTCGGCCGGCCAAGCTCTATCCATCACTTGCTTCCCTCTCACCTTTAAAGCCAGAAATCGTCCAGTCGGGCTTTGACATACTCTGTGTGCGTGAACTGACAAGTGGTGTTTACTTTGGTGTTCCTCGCAGCCGTAGTGGTCATGGCGAGGAAGAGCGCGCCCTGGATTCCATGACTTATACACGCCGTGAAATCGCGCGCATCGCACACATTGCTTTCCAGGCGGCAGCTGGACGCCGCAGACGTGTTACCTCGATCGACAAGGCCAATGTATTGGCAAGCATGGGCTTATGGCGGGAAGTTGTCAAAGAGGTGCATGAGCAATATCCGGATATTGAGCTGGAGCATCTCTACGTCGACAACGCCGCAATGCAATTGGTCAAACGCCCGGCGGATTTTGATGTCCTCCTTTGCCCGAATTTATTTGGTGATATTCTCAGTGATTTAAGCGCCATGCTCTGTGGCTCTCTCGGCATGCTGCCGTCAGCTTCTTTGAATGCGACAAGCTTCGGCCTTTTCGAGCCAGCAGGCGGTTCCGCACCCGATATTGCTGGAAAAAACATCGCCAATCCCATTGCCCAGATTCTATCCCTTGGCTTATTGTTCCGCTATGCCTTGAAACGACCGGAAGTGGATCAGATGATTCATGAGGCGGTGCGAGCCACATTAAACGAGGGCTACCGCACACAGGATATTGTTGCCGCCGGTGGTAAGTTGGTATCAACGGCCGAAATGGGAGATTTGATTGCGCAGAAGGTGGAGATGGTGGCTCGGGAATTTCAGGTTCGTGATGAAGCACTAGGCTTGTGAGCCGATCAGCATCTGAACATCTTTAGCATTCCCAGCAGCTTGAACTGTATCGGGGATCTCCCCGCATCCCGGGAAGTTCCCCAAGCAAACAAAAACCTAAAGCTCCCCTTGGTCCGTCACACAGCCCTGGGAAGCATCACTGACAAGCTTCACATATTTCCCTAAATACCCCGACCGTACCTTAGCTGGAGGAGGATTCCAACGCCTGGCTCGTTCATCGAGGCTTTCCGTCGTCACTTTCACCTCGATACTTCGCCGACTCACATCAATCACAATTTCATCACCATCTTCAACTAAGGCAATTGGTCCGCCTTCCTGCGCTTCAGGAGTCACGTGGCCGATGATAAAGCCATGCGAACCACCAGAAAAACGACCGTCGGTGATCAAAGCCACATCCTGGTGCATGCCAGCACCAACTAGAGCCGATGTCGGTGTCAACATCTCCGGCATGCCTGGTCCGCCCTTTGGTCCTTCGTAGCGAATAATAACGACATGACCTTTAGCAATGCGCCCTTCTTCCAAACCTCTCAGCATGTCCTCTTCAGAGTCAAAGACGATCGCTGGCCCGGAAAACTGCTCGCCTTCTTTACCGGTAATCTTGGCGACAGAACCCTTCGGCGCCAGATTCCCTTTCAGAATAGCGATGTGACCTTTATGTCGAAGAGCGTTTTCAACGGGATAAACCACGGTTTGCTCCTTTGCTAAATCGGGAACATCTTGCAGAATTTCAGCATAGGGCTTGCCTAAAACAGTCATGGCATCACCATGGAAGAGGCCCTTTTGCCAAAGATACTTCAAGACTGCTGGCGTTCCCCCGACTCGGTGTAAGTCCGCCATGCGATATCGACCACTCGGTTTCATATCAGCGAGTAATGGAGTTGTATTGCTTATGTTCTGAATGTCGTCAAGATCAAATGCAAGTCCAAAACTTTTGGCGATGGCCAAAAAGTGCAGGACAGCATTAGTAGATCCACCCAGTGCGACTGCCGCAACCAAGCCATTTTCCAAGCTTTTTCTGGTCAAAATGTCTCGCGGCTTTAAATTTTGACTCAGCAAATAATCCATAGCCTTGGCAGCTTGGCGGCACTCTTCCAATTTTCCAGGGTCTTCCGCTGGTGTGGACGAAGAATACGGCAGCATGAGGCCCATGGCTTCCAATGCAGCGGCCATGGTATTTGCAGTGTACATGCCTCCACAGGCACCCGCTCCCGGACAGCTCTTATTGACGATGGCTTGGCGCTGCTCATCATCGATTTCCTTGTTCAGCCACTGGCCATAGCTTTGGAAGGCGGAAACAACGTCAAGCTCCTGGCCTTGCAGGCAGCCAGGCTTAATGGTTCCACCATATATCAATAAACCGGGTCGATTCAATCGCCCAAGGGCCATCGCACAGGCTGGTAGGTTTTTATCACAGCCGGGTATACCGATAAAGCCATCATACCAATGAGCAGAAATCATTGTCTCAATTGAATCAGCGATCAGCTCACGTGAGGGCAGGGAATAAGACATGCCGCTGGTGCCCATTGAAATCCCATCGGACACGCCCACCGTATGAAAGCGAATCCCATTGATTTGATAAGCTTTCATTTCTTCCTGGACCCGTTCCCCGAAGCCAGCAAGATGCATGTTACAGGGATTACCATCCCACCATACACAGCCGATTCCCACAAAAGGATGCGGTAAGTCCTCGCTTTTTAAGCCCGTGGCAAGCAACATGGCCTGCGAAGCTCCTTGCGAACGCTGGCCGGTTAATTTCTGGCTATAATGGTTTCTTATCGGTTTCATGAGTCCTCCCCTGGCGTTGGCGTCGATTTCTTTTTACTGGAAATCTAACCAAAAGCATGACATCAAAAAACCAACAGATCTTAAGTTCTTTGCATTCCCTTCAAATCCGTAGGACACGAGCGATGGGCCAAAATCTTTATCAGAAAATATGGAAAGACCACATCATCAGCAAGCAGTCAGAAAACGTGCATCAAGTTTTCGTCGATTTACACCTGATACATGAGGTTACCAGCCCACAGGCATTTTCTGTATTAAAAGAAAAAAACCTTAAAGTCGCGATTCCGGAAAGAACGGTGGCAACCGTTGACCACATCATTCCAACGAAAAATTTGCAGGAACTGGAGCAGGATGCAGCAGCCAAAGAAATGGTGGATCAGCTTTATCAGAATGCCACCGAGCACGGAATCCGCATACTGAAACCAGGGCAAGGACATCAGGGTATCGTCCATGTCATCGGCCCTGAACTGGGGCTGACACAACCGGGAATGATCATCGTCTGCGGTGACAGTCATACTTCAACCCATGGTGCATTTGGTGCTTTGGCCTTTGGCATTGGTACGAGCCAGGTTCGTGATGTCCTCGCCAGCCAGACTATACTTTTACCACCGAGCAAGGTGCGACGAATTTGGTTTGATCATCAGCTTCCACATGGAGCTAGCGCTAAAGATCTTGCCCTCTATCTGATCCATCAACTTGGAGTTGATGCTGGCATTGGCTATGCCTATGAATATGCAGGCCCAGCCATCAGCGCCTTAAGCATGGATGAGCGGATGACCTTGTGCAATATGAGTATTGAAGCTGGTGCTCGCTGTGGGTATATCAACCCTGATCAAGCGACCGTTCAATACTTAAAAGAACGCACTGCAATCCAGTCCGAAGAAGCTTTTTTGCAAATCGCGGAACGCTGGTTAGCTTATGCTTCGGATAGCGATGCAAGCTATGATGATGAAGTGGTCTTTGATGCTCGTGATGTTAAGCCTCGCTTATCATGGGGCATCAATCCTGAACAAAACATCGCCTTTGATGAAAGTATTCCTGACTCGTCACATGTCCCTGAGCATAAGCGCCATGCTTATGAAGAAGGCCTCAATTACATGAAATTTGAAGCTGGACAAAGGATCAAGGGCACAGCCATCGATGTCGCCTTTATCGGCAGTTGCACCAACGGCCGATTTTCCGATTTCGCTGCTGTTGCCGAGAAAATTAAAGGCAAGCGCGTTCACCCACGGGTGCGAGCCTTAGCTGTTCCAGGATCGGAAGAAGTTGATCGCATGGCGAGAGAACAGGGTATCGATCAGATATTCCGCGATGCCGGCTTTGAGTGGCGCAAACCGGGATGCTCGATGTGCATTGCCATGAATCAGGATCGCTTGCAGGGCAGTGAAATTTGCGCTTCAAGTTCGAACCGTAACTTTAAAGGCCGCCAAGGCTCGCCCCAGGGTCGCACTCTACTGATGAGCCCTTTATCGGTTGCCTCATGTGCCATCGCCGGTGAAATTATCGACCCTCAAGAGGTGTTTGTATGAAAGACGCTATCAAAACGATCAATGGTTATGCTGTTCACATACCTGGCCCCAACCTGGATACCGATCGCATCGTGCCGGCACGTTTTCTCAAAACCGTGTCTTTTTCCGAACTGGCTGCAGCCTTGTTTTTTGACGATCGCATGCTGCCAAGTGGCAACCCTGATCCCGCACATCCTTTGCATCGCGAGCCAAAGCCGGAAATCTTGGTCGTCGATAAAAACTTTGGTTGTGGATCAAGCCGGGAGCATGCCGCCCAGGCCATCAAACTTTGGGGGATCAAGGCCATCCTTGGTCGCTCTTTTGGCGATATTTTCCGTGGAAACTGCCAGCATCTTGGTGTGCCCTGCATCAGTATAAGTGCTGCTTCTCACCAAGAAATCACTGAGTACCTGGGTAAGGAGGCAAAAGCTCTGACTATCGATTTGAGCGATTTACGGGTGAGCGCAGCAGGCGCCGAACAAAATTGGCCCTGTGAGCTCAGCGCCGACAGTCAACGGGTCTTTTTAGAGGGGACTTATGATCCGCTCCAAGCTTTATTGATGAATCAGGAAGCAGTCCTTCGTTTTTCGCGCAAACATCCAGCGGCGCCTTCCCGGTTCATTTAAACTTCTGCCAGTAAGTGGGAAGCTAAGGTTTCACTTTCCACTTCGGCTGCAGCTTTGCATACCTGGTTTCAAGCATGAGACTCAAATGATCACGTATTGCTTGGAGCATCGCGCCCATGTCACAGCCCAAATAACATCGGCAAAAGCCCACCAGATCATGCCATATCAGCTGAGCTCTGGCTTATACTGAGCCCGAAAATCACAGTCTATCATAATGATATTACTATTATATTTTTTCAGGACTTAAGTATTGCCGATTACAGCCGTATAATAACTAACCAGTTGGTTAAACTATCTGGTTAATGGAGAGCTAGCATGTCGCAAGAAGAAGAAAAAACAAAAGAGCGCATCTTAAAAGTAGCTCGACAAAATTTTATTGCAAAGGGCTTAAAAGGTGCGCGAATGCAGGAAATAGCTGATCAAGCTAAAGTTAACAAGGCGATGTTGCATTATTACTTTCAAAACAAAGACAATCTGTACGAGCAAGTTCTTCTCAATTTACACCAGCAGTTTGCCACAAAGATCATGGGACACCAGACTAGCATACCTTCTGTCGAAGGCCTTATCACCGCGATTGTTAACACAATGTTTGCTTTCCATAAAGAGGAGCCTGGCTTTGTCAAATTACTGATCTGGGAAGCCGTCGGCGATGCGAAGATTCTGAAGAAGGCTTTGCCAGGCCTTATGAAGATGCAGCATAACCAAGGAGGTCAGGTTTTCCTTGTGTCTCAAATTCAACGCTTGCAAGAGCAAGGAGAAATGCGCAAAGACCTATCTGCCATGCAAATAGCTATGAACATCGCCGGTTTGATCATCGCATCCCTACTTCAACATCTGGCTCTGCCCCAAATTCTTGGTTTGCCCGCTGAGGCTCAGGATAAATTTTTAGAGGAAAGACAAGCCGCCGTTGTGAAAACTTTGATCGATGGCTTGATCATACATAGGTGATGAACCAATTGGAGGTTCTATGGAAAGGCTCATCCGTTACTTTATTTCCCGACCATTGGTCGTCAATGTCTTGATCGTGGCTATGACAATGATCAGCATCAGCACCATAATTAACATGCAGAAAGAAGGCTTTCCCAGAGTCAGCATGAACACAGTTGTGGTGACAACCCGCTACCCGGGTGCATCAGCGCAAGATGTTGAAATGAATGTCACTGCCCTGATCGAAGAGGCACTCGCCAAGGTCGCGGGAATTGATGAGGTCCTTTCCATCTCTCAAGACAATATATCTCAAGTCACCATTCATATTGATGAAGATGCAAACGAACGTGAGTTCATACTCATCTTTGATGAAATCGATAAAGCCATTGCAAGAATTGATGATTTACCAGCAAATATCGATGGACGGCCCATTTTTAAACAAGTGAGCTCAGACGACACTCCGATCATCGAAATTGCCTTATCAGGCCCTGATGAACAACTTCGTGCCTGGGAACCAAAACTCGTCTCTACCCTCAAACAAGTTCAAGGTATCTCTGATGTGACAACGGTTGGCTTGCCTGATCAGGAAATTCTGATTCTGATCGATCCAGACAAGGCACGACTGCATAAACTTGATTTACGTGGCATAGCTCGTGCGATAGAAACTCGCAATATTCATGGTTCAGGAGGAAGCATTGAGTCCTTTCTGACGGAAAAGAAAGTAGTCTCGTACAATAAGTTTCATCATCCTACAGATATCCTTGAAACCAATATCCGTACTTCTGTGGAAGGTCGCGGGATAAAATTGAAGCAAGTTGCCAATCTCGTAACAGCACCAGAAAGTGTCAATCTTAAGGTTCACAACAATGGGCAACCCGGTGCATCAATTATTGTCACAAAAAAACCACAGGCTGACATTATCAAAACCATTGATGAGCTAAAAGAGAAGATCACCGCTCTCAATTTACCGGACGATATTCAAATCCACTACCTTAACGACCAGTCACAGTTTACTCGCAATCGCTTAAAACTGCTTGGCTCGAACGCTCTATTTGGGCTTATCCTCGTGCTGTTCCTGCTTTTTTGGATCATGGGGGCGAAAACCGCTCTCTGGGTTGGATTCGGCATTCCATTCTCACTGCTCTTGGCACTAGCTCTAACAGCGTTATTTGGTTTGACGCTTAACGCCATTGCGCTTGGGGGATTTGTCTTAATCCTTGGCATGCTGGTCGACGACACTATTGTCATTGCCGATCAGATCAGTCGCTTTCGTGAAAGCGGCATGTCGGGCAGCGAAGCGGCACTTGCCGGTGTCAAGGCTGTTTGGCAGCCGGTTTTTGCTTCGATGATCACGACTGTCATAGCCTTTTTACCGATCGCCTACCTCGGTGGATTACCAGGCAAGTTTGTCTGGGCGATCCCAGTGGTCGTCGCCCTGACTCTGTTTGCATCCTTACTGGAAGGATACTTTTTTCTTCCTTCGCATTTAGCCCATGTCAAAGCTAAAAAATCACAAAAATCTGGAGTTGTACCCTTATTGGAAAATGGCTACCGAAAAAGCCTCAAAGTAACATTGAAATTCCGCTATCTGGTTGTACTAGGATTTATTATCGTATTTGGAATCGCCGTCTATCTTGCCAATCAAGCACTGCATAAAGACCCCTTTCCTCAAGATGCCGCTGAAGGCCTCACTGTCAAACTCACTCTACCTCATGATGCTAACCTGGAAAGTACCGAAAAAGCGGCCAGCACTATCGAAGAAATCCTCATGCGACTCCCTGCCGAGGAAGTGATCGGCTTTAGCACCCGTCTTGGCACGCAAAGCGTGTCCCAAGCAACTGATCGCGGCTCTCATAGCAATCGGGCCATCATATTTGTTTATCTAAGCCCATTTGCAGAACGTCAAAGAACTGCTGTTCAGATCGGCGATGAGCTACGGGAACAGATGACCAGCGCTATACCTCCTGATTCATCTATTGCAATCGACTTGATGCGAATTGGACCGCCTGTTGGCAAGGCATTTGAAGTTCGGATCAAGAGCAATGACAACGATAATCGGAAAATTGTCACGGAAGAGATCAAGTCCTTCTTAAATGGCGTCGAAGGCGTTACCGATGTCGTTGATGATCAAATCCGAGGTAAGGATGAAGTCAACGTCATGATTGATTATGATTTACTTGCCCGCACTGGATTGACCGTATCTGATGTGATCACCACACTTCGCATCGCTTATGATGGATTGATCGTCACTGATCTAGCAACTATCGACGGACGTATCGATTTTCGACTGCAGTTAAATCAGTTAGCCCGTGCGGACATGAGTTATATTGAACGATTGCCCATACTGAACCAACGAGGAAAACTAATCAACTTACGTGAACTCGTTACGCTGGTTGAGCGACCAGCTGCTGGCGAGATCCTACACGTCAATCAGGAGAGAACCACCACCGTATCAGGGGGAGTCAATCGCAACCTTATCACTCCGGAGCAGGTGGTTAGACTTATTCAGGAAAACTTTGCTCATGAAAATCGAGCTAATATCGACTTTGCCGGCGAGCCGATTGAAAATGAAAAGATTTTTAAAGATCTTCGCAGCGCCATGATCCTGGCCATTTTCGGCACCTACTTTGTTATTACCCTCATCTTAAATTCTTTAGCCAAACCGGCGATTGTGATGACCGCCGTCCCTTTCGGGGCAATCGGAGTGATTCTAGCTCTTTTTTTTCACAAGATGCCGCTATCCATGTTTGCTATGATCAGTCTGATTGGTCTGACGGGGATCATTGTCAATGCTTCGATTATCATGGTCTATGCCATTGATTCCAGCGACCACAGTTCAATTCGAGAAAAAATTATTGATGGGGCCGTCTCGCGACTGCGTCCCATACTCCTCAGTGTACTGACCACGGTATCAGGTCTATTTCCTACAGCTTATGGTATAGGCGGCTATGACCCTTTCATCTCTCCGATGTGCCTTGCTATGGGCTACGGTTTGCTTTTTGGCACCATGATACTTCTGTTGCTGGTCCCGTGCTTTTACGCAATTGGTGACGACTTGAGCCAATTGCGCCATAAGGTGGGCAAGAAATCAGATCTGAAGCTAGTGAAGATCGCCAGTATCGTGATCCTGATCATTGCTGGCACATTCATGCCAGCACCAGAAGCCTCGGCCGAACCTGCCTCTCTTGCCAAGCTGCTTGAAGAAGTGGAAACACATCCTTTAAGCCTAAAGGCAAACGCTGCCATTACCGGAGCTAACGCTGAGCGAAGTCTTCTCGAAGCGAGCTATGATTCGCGTATCATAATACAGCCTTCCTTGACCTATGATAAGTCCCCCTCAGAATCACCGCTGAACTTTGGCGAATCCATTGCGACAAGACGCAGCGCCGTCAACGTCAACTTGGAAAGATTCACATCCCGTGGTTTTACGGTAGGTGCAGGTTTGGAAGCAAGTCAGACCAGTGTGGAAGACATGCTGTTCCTAAGCCGGGGCCAGACCCTACAGCCTTTATCCAGAGATATTGACTTACATGATCTCAGAGTAAAAGCTTATCTGAAAATTCCCTTGCTTAAGGGCAAGTCTAATGAAATCCAGAATGAGCGTTATGCCTCACAGACGGCAGGGATTGTTCGCAAAGAAACCGAGAGGGCACAGATCCTTGCCAAACTACAATGGCAAATTGTGCAAGCTTACTGGCAGGCGTACCTAAAAACAGAAGAACTTAATCTGGCACATAAAATCTTGGCAAAAAGCCGCCGCATTCATCAAGCGAATCAAAATAAGCATCGCCTCGGTATTATCGATGAATTGGAAGTCTTGGAAAGCCAGCTATATGTTGAAAATCAGGAAAAAAACCTCAATAAGCGTGAAGGCCAATACAAGCTGTCCCTAGCTGCACTGAATATGATGCTGCAACGTCCACTTGATCAGCAGATCACAGCCTTGGAGCCAATTAAAAGTTTAGCCATCAATGATCACAGCATCAGTTCGATCGAAACAAGTGAGGTGTTGAAGAGCCATCCATTCTACAACACATTACTGGCAAGTTTAGAACGCCTGGAACATGAGCGCGCACTCATTCGGCTCGAGAACAAAAATACCTTCGATCTTACTTTTACCGTTGCCAGCAAAGGCCGCTCAGAACAGGCTAACGAAAGCCTAAGTCAAACGGTGCAAGGCGACCTGCCAACTTTGATGGCCGGTATCAGCTTTATAGGTAATTGGCAAAAAACCCGTGAGCGCTATGCTAGCATTGCAGCAGAAAGTAGGCAAACGGAATGGCTGCATGAGAAACACCGTATCGAACAAGAGGTCGAGCATCTTAACCAGCAAACTTTGATTCACTTACAAACTTTGAATCAGCAATTAATTGACCTTGAGCAAATTATGAAAATCAAGGAAAGCTTAGCACAGCTCCGTTATGATGAATTTATGGAAGGTCGATCGACCACTCAGGAACTCATCAGTTCCCAGCTGGAAGTGGATTCCAGTCAAATGGAAATCACCGCCACTCAAATCAGCAAGCATCTCATCGTGGCAGAATATCTGCTTCTCTCAGGATTGAACGGTACCTACCGGACCATCATTCAATCCATGCAGTGAAGCGAAAGACTTTCACATCTCGACACACTGAGAAAGCATCACTTGCCCAAGCTGTCGGGCAGTAAGAGATCTTCGAGAAAAAACGCCGACAGCTCGGAACGGCCAGCAAGCCCTGACTTGCGATAAATCGCCATACACTGCTGTCGAACAGTCCTCTCCTTCACCTCTCTTATCTCTGCAATGTCTTTGATCGACAAGCCTTTGATCAAGAACATGGCAACTTCTTTTTCGGCTGGGGTAAATTGCCAGTTTGTAAACTGTTGATCGATTTGCAAAGCCAAGCCCTTAAGGATTGACTGGGCTTCCTTCTTCCACGACTCTGCAACAAGACGTAGCCTTTCAGCTTCATCTTGCGTGCGGGTGATTTGGCTTTGATAATTATCTATAATTTTTTGGCCGATCAAGATCGCTCCGACCAAGCCTACGGCGATCACAATCATCTCAATCGTGACATGCTGCCAGCTTGTCCCCTCTGCAAGATCTAAAAGGACATCGATACCGGTAAGAATGACCGTAAGTATTAAAAATATCAGGGGCAGTAGAAAATCTGTGCGCAAAAACTTCTCCACCATAAGTCCTATACTCCATCTCTAATACACTAATATGCTTCATTAAAAATAGCCATTAGACTTTTGGTGAATAGAGTAAACCGGTGAAATCCGCGATAGTTGTCTTAATAGGTCGCATGGAGCACCTAATTTCTTTCCAGGAGTAACCGTTATGACTGATGTTCATTTACACTTAATTTTGAACCATCTACCAGTCGTCGGCTTTATCTTCGCCATAGGTTTTCTAGCATATGCCTTCCTGCAGACGTCGGCTGATGTCAAAAGAGTTGCGCTGGGTTTTGTCTTTGTCACAGCCCTTAGCACTATACCGGCATACTATAGTGGCGAGGGAGCAGAAGACGTGGTGGAAAACTTAAGTGGCTTCAATGAAGATCTTATTGAAGCCCATGAGGAAAGGGCAGAGCTTGCGTTGGCTCTCACCCAGATCACAGGTTTCATAGCTCTCGTCAGCCTTTTGTTTGGCAGGGCCTCGACGCCACAGCGTTTGAAAACCCTTAGTCTTGTCACGATAGTTGCAGCCATAGCCTCTGCCGTTGCCTTGGGCTTAACCGCCAACACCGGTGGTAAAATCAGGCATAGTGAGATCCGCAATGGGCAAGAAGAACCCCATGATCGTATCATCAGTGAAGGCCGCCATAGGGCGGATTAGCAAAAGAATGGCGATCAGTCGCTCGTAAAAGCAAGGGGCTCTTAAAGGGGTACATGAAACTGACACGGACAAATATTTCTGATCAGAGATTTATCAAGTGGAAGGCTTGCTAGGCTTTGCTTATAGGAGTTCCTTTTGTCGTTCATTTTTGAAACCTTTTTCCTCATATGTCTCAGTATTAGCAGCGTCTATTTTTGCTGATAGTATTCTTTCCCAAAGAAAAAACAAAACGTTCTATTTCCGAAAGATGGTGGGAATTCAATATTTTCAATTAGATCTTACTAGGATAAAGATGAGGTGCTTATCCATATAAATTTTAAGGTAAAAAAAACCTATGCAATACTCACTCATCTTTAAGTTGATTCTGTCTTTTTTGTTCCTGGGAATTTCAACCGCAATCTTTATCGTATCCCCATCCAAAAGCAACATAATTAAGGAACCTTCAGTCGTAAATGGGGACAGTGAAACGACTCGTCAGCCATCGACTGAACATGAAAATCGGAAAATAGTATGGATCAAAGGAGGTATATTCTCCATGGGATGTGCCGACTGTGGTCTTCATGATGCTCTCCCTATCCATAAAGTCGAAGTAGACCACTTTTGGATGGACGAAACACCGGTTACGAATTCAGCCTTCCAGAACTTTGTGAAACAAACGGGATATAAAACTATTGCCGAACGCGCTCTTGATCCAAAGGACTATCCGACAGTTCCGCCAGAAGATCTAGTCCCCGGATCGGCTGTCTTTTCTCCACCAATAAAGATCGCCACTTTAGGTAACCCGCTATCCTGGTGGAAATACGTACCGGGTGCATCATGGCAGCATCCCGAAGGTCCAGAGTCTGACATCGTAGGCCGAGACAAGCATCCCGTTGTTCACATCGCCTACCCTGATGCACAAGCTTATTGTCATTGGGCAGGTAAGCGACTACCGACTGAAGCTGAGTATGAATATGCGGCTCGTGGTGGCTTACACGGAAAGAAATATGCATGGGGTGACGATCTTAAGCCAGATGGCAAGTGGCCTGCCAATATCTGGCAAGGCTTTTTTCCAATCAAGAACACGGCTGAGGATGGATATCGCTGGACCTCACCGGTTCATTCGTTTCCACCCAATGGTTATGGGCTCTACGATATGGGAGGTAACGTCTGGCAATGGACGTCTGATTGGTATCGACCAGATACATACACTCAGGCTGCCGCAAACGGTATGGTCCAAAATCCTCAAGGTCCCAGCACAAGTTTTGATCCGAACGAACCTGATGTTCCTAAACGTGTTCAACGAGGAGGTTCCTTTCTATGTAGCGATCGCTACTGCACTCGGTATCTAGTCGGTTCGCGCGGTAAAGGCGCTGTGAATAGCGCTGGTTCAAATATTGGTTTTCGCTGTGTGAAGGATGAAAAGGAAAAAAAATAAATTGGAACATTCCTTAAGTTCTCAACGGCAGCGAACTGCAAGTACATATGAGAATGATTTTAATAAAAGGAGATTAAACATCATGATGCAAAAGTGGAAGAACCAAATGGTTCTATTAGCAGTGACTGGTTTAGTCACAACTACGCATGCCGAGCAGCAAACTCAGCAACTTGCTAAAGGCGAAGCAGAACAGCGACCAAATGTCGTAATATTTATGCTGGATGATGCGGGATTTGGTCAGTTTGGTGCCTTTGGAGGGCCTATTGAGACTCCTAACATTGATCGAGTAGCAGATATGGGACTTCGATACACTAATTATCATACAACAGCCCTCTGTTCCCCGACACGCGCAGCGTTGTTGACCGGCAGAAATCATCACTCAGTTGGAACGGGCGTTATATCAGAACTACAAACCGACTATCCTGGATATACTAGCCGCATACCAAAAGAAAAATTTTCATTAGTCGAAACGTTGCGACAGTCTGGTTATACAACAGGAGCTTTTGGCAAATGGCATAACACGCCTGTCGATGAAATAAAACCTGATGGACCCTATGATCTCTGGCCGACCGGCCTCGGCTTCGAGCGATTTTATGGTTTTTTAGCTGGTGATGCATCCCAGTGGGAACCCCTGGTTTGGGACAACACAAGTCCTAAAACTCCTCATGTTGGACAAACCGAATATCACTTTACAACCGACATGACAAACCAAGCGATTGAGTGGCTTAATAGTCAGAATGTCGAGGATTCGAGTAAGCCGTTTTTCCTCTATTTCGCCCCAGGAGCAGTCCATGCTCCGCATCATGCACCTGCAGCTTATATAAAAAAATATCAAGGCCGCTTCGATCAGGGATGGGACAAAGTCCGAGAAGAGACTTTAGCTAGACAGAAGAATATTGGTATCGTTCCGCAGGACACCCAGCTTGCTCCAAGGCCAGAAGTCATCAAAGCTTGGGATCAACTCAGCGCCGATGAAAAACGGCTCTATGCCCGTTTTCAAGAGACATTTGCTGGGTTTTTAGAACATACGGATGCACAGTTTGGGCGCCTTCTCGATGCCATTGAAACCGCCGGGAAACTAGAAAATACCATCATCATTGTTACCTCGGACAATGGTGCCAGCGGTGAAGCCGGCCCCGAAGGTAGTTTTAATGAAGCTCGATTTTTCAACGGTTTAGCAGAGGATTTTCAGCTCAACCTCGCTAAAATTGAAGAGATTGGTTCTAAAACTACCTACAATAATTATCCAGCCGGTTGGGCTCTTGCTGGGAATACACCGCTACAATATTTTAAGCAAACAACAAATGAAGGTGGTACACGGGTTCCTTTCATCATTGCTTGGCCCAATAAAATTGATCCTAAAGTGATGATGAGACGGCAGTTTACCCATGTGATTGATGTGCTTCCTACCATCCTTGATCTTATCGATGTTTCACCATTAGAGGAAGTCAACGGCATCAATCAAGAACCGATCGAGGGCACAAGCTTTGCGAGAACATTAAGTGAGCCTGATACTGCGATTGGAAAAACTGTTCAATACTTCGAGATGCTCGGAAACCGTGCAATTTGGCAGGACGGTTGGAAAGCGGTCGCATTCCACGGGCGGATGCCATGGGATACGTCATTCTCTGATCCGAATTTTGATGACGATGAGTGGAACCTATATAAGATTGATGAAGACATATCTGAAACTGTTGACCTAAGTGAGCAATATCCAGAAAAGTTAGCTGAACTTAAAGTCCTATTTGACGAAGAAGCGCAAAAATACAATGTCTATCCCCTTGATGACTCGACAACCAAACGCGTAAAGGAAACATATCAGTCATTTACTGCTGGCATCGTTAGCTTCCGGTATACACAGGAAGATGGGCATATACATGAGGCCCTATCACCACCTGTGAAAAACAAGTCGCACACTATCACAGCAAAAGTTGTCATTCCTAAAGGTGGCGCAGATGGGGTGATTGTCGCTGTCGGTGGACGCGTTGGAGGCTATAGTCTCTTCATGGATAACGGCATCCTTTATTACACCCACAATTGGGTAGGAACCGAACGCTACCAGATTGCTTCCTCGGAGGTTTTGCCAAACGGCCAGATCGACATTCGTTTTGAATTTGATAAGACAGGGGAACATCAAGGATTCGGTAGGTTGTATGTCGATGATCGTCTTGTAGGCCAAGGGCAAATTTCAAAAACAACTCCCAATATTTATTCACAGTACGATACGTTTGACATTGGTGAAGATTCTGGCTCGCCAGTCTCTGATCGATACGAATCTCCATTTCCCTTTATCGGCACAATTGAGAGCGTTGAAGTGATGCTTCGATAGAGTGAATTAAATCGATTTTAAAACAAGTTTTGTTGACTGGCGCAAAATGCGAAAGCCCTGTATGAGCAGGGCTTTCGTTAACCACAGCTGTACACTCACCACGCTTCAAAATAGAAATTCTATCTTTTTCAATTCATCGCTGTTTCTCTATTCACAACAAATGCCGAATAAGTTGCAACACTGATGACTGTTATCAGCGCGAGCAACATGAAACCGATTAAGAAACTTTGACACGATTTCCTAAGTCGGCACCCTGCCGTAGTAATTCTCTCTGTACATTTTTAACAGCGATATCACGCAAGTCACTGGCCGATTCTGCTGCTAAGGCAGCGCAAACTCCTGCAGCTTGCCCAGTCGCCATGGAAATTGGCATCACTCGATAGGAGGAATGTGCTTCATGCGTCCCTGAGATACAGCGGCCAGCAACAATTACGTTATCCAGGCCTTTTGGAAGTAAGCTACGCAGGGGAATGTCATAAGCCTCGCCCGCTGGTATCCTTTTCAGAGTCGTGCCACTTCCGTTTGGGTTATGAATGTCCAATGGATAAGTCCCACGAGCTATCACATCATCAAACTTTCGTGCTGATAACAAGTCTGCCGCCGTCAATTGATAATCTCCACGAATCCGCCTTGTTTCCCGCACTCCGACCTGGACACCACTTTGCGCAGCATAAGCACTGGCAAAACCAGGGACATACTTTTGCAAAAAATTGACGATCTGCTGCATTTGCCGACGACTTTGCCACTCAGCGAATGATAAATCCCATATATCCGTGCCCAAAACCCTTGTAATACGTGTGCTGTTGACAGCAACCTCTTCCGGATACGGTGTTCCAAAAAACAAGATATCTTCTCGTGCTAAATCGAGTTCACCTGCACGAGATGCCTTTTGAATCAGATCCCATAAGCCATGAACGCCTCGCCATTGCGTCGGGTTTTCTGCCACATAAGCTTCGAAAGCAGCGTGATCGAAGCCGACCATGCGAAACATAAGAGTCATCGGCTGAACTAATTGGTCTTCGTTCCGTCCCATTTCATATTCAGCACCAGCATAGGCAGCAATATCGCCGTCGCCAGTAGCATCGACAAACATCTTGGCTTTAATGACAATAGGCCCCGTTTTGCTGGCAAACACGACACCTTCAGGAGCTTTTGAACCAAAGATATCATAGGCAAATGAATGGAAAAGAAACTGAATTCCCAATTCATCCAGAAGTTCGAGGGCTACAATCTTAAATATTTCGGGGTCAAATGGAACGACAAAACCTGTTTCCAAAGATGGCTGAATTGCTCCTCCTTTAGCAATGAGCCGTTCCAATAATGACTTTAATGCTCCTGCAATGACAGCTTCGCCTTCACCGTGATCATTAGGCAGAAGCTTACCGACGATAGGACGCTCGGGACTAGGATGCTGGGTGAAAAAAGACATGAGCGGCATCACAAGAGCAGCTGTGGCATTTCCACCGAGAAAACCGTAACGTTCGGCAAGAATCACCTTTGCCCCTGCTTGAGCCGCGCCAATGGCAGCGCCAAGACCAGCCGGGCCGCCACCAATCACCAGGACATCGGTGTCAGCAGCTAATATCGCTCGACGCTCGGGTAGTAAGAGTCTTTCAATTTTTTCAGGACGTCTAAGAACTGGCACGGTTGACGACCTCCATATGATTTTGCTCGAAATAATCCAAAAGATATTGGTGATTTTTCTTCGCCAAGTCTTTCAATCCAGGAATTTTTTGAATCAAATGATGACGCATTTCCGCCCGGAAATCCCAGGCGCGATCAATAACAGCGATCAGTTGACCTGCATTGACCTGTTCCAGGGGCTCGGTATTCATTTCAAGAGCTTCAACAAAGCCCGTAACTTTTGAAGAATATGGCAATGGCACAAATGGTATGCCTTGCAGTGCAGCGAAAATTAATGAGTGCAAACGCATGCCAACGACAAATTCAAAGCGCTTCATAAGAGAAAGTATCTGGCCAGCAGAATATTCACGTTTTAGAATCGTAGCTCTTGATGCACTCTTCATCTTAGCAACAACAGCATGACTATGTTGAATATCCATATTGTGCTGCTCCATGGGTACCATAACAATATCTGCATCCAGGCGATGGACCATGAAATCGGCAACATTTGCGATCAGATTATGATAATATTCAATATCTAAATCCGGTGCTGCTGGGCCAGGTTCACGTAGAGAAAATCCTACCAGACGTTTACCCCCCAGATTAATTCCTTCTGCCTGAAGAGCTTCATCCGTCAGTTCTTCTTCTCCCAAGAGTAAGGCAGGATCCGCTGTAAGATGAATACTTTGTTGGACACCAATATCCTCTAAGAGTCGGTGTCCCTGTCGGTCACGAACAGTGATGATTGCGGCTTGATTGAGAGCCTCCTTTGCCTGCTTACGGCTTGAGGATTGCGTTAGTGGCCCAACACTAACAGCATAAATCATAACTGGAATACTCAGTTCATGGGCAATCATAACCTCTCGAAGATAGGCGTCGACCTCAGCGTCGTATAAAATCCCTCCTCCACCAAGGATAAAAAAATCCAAATTAGAAATTTCTTGCCTGGTTTCGAGCCGGGTCATCTCACGGGCCGCAAACGCACGATCAATCTGATGACGCCTTAAGGTATCAGCAGGATTTCTCGAGAAAACGGTGATTTCTGCCGGTAGACTCCTACGGATCTGGCTCACAATACTATGGAGAATAGCTTCGTCACCTAGGTTTAGTCCACCATATGAGCCAGAGATTCCTATTCGCACCACATTCTTAAGCGTTTTAAACATAACTTTCCCCATACAAACTTAAAAACGTGAATCAGTTACCTAGGCTTTTTATGTAGTCATTAAGTGGTCGATTTTCGACAAAGCCTTTTCATCGTTCTAAAAAGCCCTAACAAGAAATTGCACAGCTCATGCCAAAGAGAAGCGTAAAATTACAAAAAATAAGTAAAAAGAATGTACTTGTCAGATTGGGATGACAGTTTTTTAAAGAGAATCTTTTATCTCATGATGTAAAGATTACAATATTTAAACCTGACAGTGAGCCTTGTAAGATTGGATAGCGACTTCCAATTGTCGCAGGACATTTTACCTAAGCAAGGGGAATAGAAATGATCTATGCTTTTTCCTTCAGAACATTCGGACTCGTCTGTCTCATATCTGTCCAGGCTTGCGCACCGCGAACTCAGCCTCTGAGTGAACCACTAGGAGAGGAGAAAACGACTGAAACCAAAGTATTAGAAGCCGGCGCCAAGCTTTTACAACGCACTCCACCTCTCAGCTCGATCGACATACACCTCGTGGGCATACATCCGATGAAGGATCAACCCGAACATCAAATGGATACTCATCATTTTTGTAAGCAAGTTAACGAAGACTTTACGCAATGTGTCCTATTCGATAGTGATGCAGATGATGCAAATATGAACGGCATTGAATACATCATCTCTGAAAAACTCTTTGCCAGCCTACCTGACGAAGAACGCCAGTTCTGGCACCCCCACAATTATGAAATTCTTTCAGGTATATTAGTAGCACCGGGTCTACCTGATGCTGCAGAAAAACGTTTGATGCGCAATAAGGTAAACAGTTATGGCAAGACCTGGCATGTTTGGAATACGGGTACAGGAGGAAATGCAGGTGATAATCTTCCACTAGGTGAAGCAATGCTAGGATGGTCGTTAAATCGCGATGGAGAAGCTGATCCCCACTTATTGGAAGACCGTGACGAGAAACTTGGAGTCGATATGCAAAGCAAACGACGACAACGTCAGGAACTGATCGAGCTCACAAATCCGCAAGAAGGGGTTGTCTAAGTCCTAATCTGGAATTACACGGGCACGGACTTAGTTTAAACAGTGAAGCCAGTGATTCTTTTAGAATTCGCTGATAATATCAGCAAGAAGCAACTGGTCATCTCTCAGCTTCGACAAACTGCCCGCGGCTATCTATGTCAAACCAACCACAAATAATCCTCCGATAAAACACGAGCCATGCTAAACTCCACATTGACACCAATCATAAAACGAAGGTTGACTTCCTAAGAAGTTGTGGCATATTTTAACAAAGTTCTATAAAAGGACCTGGGTCGACATGGATGCATTATGGAAAAATTTGAGTTTTATCGAAATAGTCTCACAGATTATGTCGCAATGCATCGTATTAGCTAGTAGTTCACTGACACGCCTTGGTCGACTAACTGTCCCGACACGCTCATAAACCCAGGTTGCCAAGGCTTTTCCTAGCGAAAAGCATCAAGCAGCCTGGGATCCCACATAACACATAAAAAAATTCTTTATCACTGACTATTCATTTCCAAAATTTCTAGGCCTTTTTGTTCGCGGTTTTCAGCTTTGCCAAGCTTTTACCATTGAAGAACTAAAAACGGCTTCTTAATTGTAACGACCAGCAAAGGTTATGCAACATGAACACCATGAGTCATGATGAATTCTTTCATCAGGTGCAGATGATAACGGATCAGGATTTGAAACGAGTCCTCAGTTGCTTAGAAAATGCTCATATTGATGAGGAAATCATTGAACTTTGGGATGAAAAATTAGAGCGCTCACAAATCATCAGTCAAAGACAAGCGCCTGCAAATTTAGTGACCATTCATTCGACCATGCAATGTCAGGAGATGGGTCATCTAAGTTTGGTCTTCCCGCATGAGGCAGATATCGACACTGGGAAAATTTCGATCCTGGCTCCTCTAGGAATTTCCCTTCTCGGTGCGCGCACCGGGCAGCTTATAACATGGCGATGTCGAAACGGACGAAGTAAAAAACTTATGATTGATACTATCACCTACCAGCCAGAATCTGCCGGTCACTGGCACCTATAACATCGACATGAAGGGATTTTCCATGGCCACAAAAACTTTTCGCAGTTTTCGCTCATTGGATGTCGCCATTGATCTAGGCACTTCCCAAACATCAGTATTTGTAAACGGTGAAGGACTTGTCTATCAGGAACCATCAATGATCAGTATGCGCAGTTCGAAGCATTGCGAAAGTGTACTCGCAATCGGCAGCGAAGCTTATAAAATGAAAGGAAAAGAACCCCTCGGCGTCACGACAATCAAACCCTTACATTCCGGAGTAATTGATAAACTCGAAGCAGCGAAGCTCATGCTTAATGAAATCGCTAAACGGACAAAGATCTGTCGTTTCTTAAAAAAGCCTCGGATTCTCGTCGGAGCTCCTTTCAAGATCTCAGATGTCGAACGCCGCGCGGTCATGGATGCTCTTAGCGTTTGGGGTTCATTCAATATTGCTATAATAGAAGAACCGCTGGCAGCTGCTATCGGCGCAGACATTGATATTACAGAAAGTGTCGGCAATGTTGTTATCGATATCGGCAGCGGCATCACGGAAGCTGTTGTCATTTCCTTAGGAGGAATCGTCCGTTGCGAATCGATGCGCGTAGGTGGTGATGCGATAACTGATGCATTGATCACCTACTTTCGTAACCACTACAATCTGATAGTTGGTGAACAAAGCATCGAGCTTTTAAAGCCATTATTATGTGATATCTATGGCGAATCGGAAGAAATCGTCACCATTAAGGGAATTGATGTACGCACTTACTTACCTCAGACAAAGGCCGTCCGTTCGAGTCATGTACGCGATGCTATATTACCTCCCATTAACGCTATTTTACATACATGTCGCTTGATGCTGGAAAATACTCCTCCTGAACTTGCCGGAGATCTCATTGAGCGTGGAGTCATTTTAACTGGTGGATCGGCACAACTCCTGAACCTCGATCAATTCCTGGAAAAATCTTTTCATGTACCAGTACGAATTGCCCATGACTCGGCCGGCGCAACCTTACGTGGAATAAGTCATATGTTGGACAAAATTGACATTATTAGAATGATGGACTAGAGATTGCATTTCTAGTAATGAAACAGCAATGCCTGAGCCCTATCAACCGAATCCGGAACTGCATGATGATTATCGCTGCTTCGTTTTAGACAGCGGCATAAACGGGAATCAGGCCTTATATCTAACAGACTATTTGGTAGTTCCCGGCAATGATCAGCTCGTGCATCATGTGGTAGCTTATCAGGTCACTTCCGAAGAAGCCCGGATGGAAGCCATACAAAATGACCAGGACGAAGCCGGACCAGGTTATTCCTGCTTTGGTGGTGCTGGAGTTCAGGGTGTTCGGATGGTAATGAATTGGGCCCCGGGTACGGCAAGCGTATCTCACCCGAAGGGAACGGGTATCCGCCTCGATCCCGAGCTGCCGCTTGTTTTTCAAGTTCATTATCATATAATGGGTGGAAATACTGGTTACGATCAGACCAGCATTAAAATGAAAATGGCAGAAAAAGTCGCAAATGAAATTACTCCGACTTTTCTTACGCCACTCAAACCACTTGTGATTCCACCAAAGCAGGAGCGTTGGGTCCACGAAGGACAAGCTTCACTACAACATGTCTATGGGGAAAATCAGCCTTTAAAAATTATGGGGGTTCGAGCCCACATGCATAAACTTGGCAGTGAGATGCACCTTTCGGTAAAGACAAAGCAAGCCGAGGAATGTCTGGCCGATATTCCAAAATATGATTTTAATTGGCAGACAAGTTACTTTCTTGAAAATCCAGTGCGAATTTCAAGCAGTGATCCCATCTCGATACGCTGTGTTTACAATTCAATGAGCAAGAATACTAGTACTTATTGGGGTGAAGGCACCGATGATGAAATGTGTCTTGCAACAATTTACACCATAAAAGAGTGACCAAAAATTATCCTTCTCAATGCTGCTTCATTTCGTAAAGTGTGGATAAGAGGAATTGTGGACTTATCCACACTTTACCGCGAAAAAATAGTGTCAATCGTTGAACGATCCATTGGCGTCGATGTTCGCCAGTTGTCAACGTTCCACTAATGAAAACCAAGCTCCAGCCGCAATTCAAGATTCATTTACCGTTTGGTACAGCGAATATCAGGCGATGATGAATCTCTTCCGTTTCTAAAGTAGTACCGCCCAATATCTATTGGGGGCCGAAAACTACAGCAGCTTGGTCCCACCCTTGCTTTCTTCAAAGTCATTCCCTCGCTCATCCAGACCACCTGAGCTTTTCCTTGCAAAGGTTTTGTTTTTTCATTTAAATCTTAGCTCAAATCGTTAAAGAGGACCTTGTCAAAATGAAGCTTCCCATGACACTTGCAATCCGCTTCCTTAAAGCAAATCAAGTTTTCTTCATTCCTCACTTTTACGATTACGAGGAAAAAGGTGGAACATCCGCTTCAGCCAAAGCCTTGGGGGTAAGTGAGCACCAAGTCATCAAGACTCTCATCATGGAGACGAATCAGAAGCAGCCGCTCATCGTTTTGATGCATGGAGACCAGCAAGTGTCGACGAAAGAGCTGGCTCGCATCATCGGTGTTAAACAGGTGACACCATGCCAGCCGGAGATTGCAGATAAACATTCAGGTTATCAGGTTGGAGGTACCTCTCCTTTTGGTACCAGAAAACAAATGCCCGTTTATATGGAAGAATCTATTTTAAGCTTGGAAATGATCTATATCAACGGCGGGAAAAGAGGTTTTCTAATAGAACTAAGCCCACAACTTGCTCAAGAACTCTTACACGCTCGGTTAGTTCATATCGGCATTGCAAGTCTTGATAGCAAAACATAATCGGAGGGGAGTTTTTAAGCCGCATCGATAATAAGTGGAGGCAAGGGTCGAGAAAATAGAGACTTGGGGACTTTGATGACAAAATAGAAAGAATGATGACCTACTTGGGTGCTGACATTGTCACGGAGCTGGATTCGGATATCGCCACCTTCGGCTTGGAGGTAGCTTTTGACAGCTCCCATACCAACGCCACGCCCAGAAATATCATTGATTTTCACAGCTGTTGATAGTCCTGAATGAAAGATGAGATCTGCACATTCTTGTACCGTTAAACTTTCAGGATCGATGGCAAGGCCTTGTATCCTTGCTGATTCCCGAATCCGATTGATATGCAATCCGCGCCCATCGTCATGGTAGTGCAGCACGATCATATGATCTTCCTCTTTAAAGGAAATAAATATTTCTCCTTGCTCTTGCTTACCTAACTCACGTCTTTCAGTAGCTTTCTCCAGCCCGTGATCCATTGAGTTTCTGAGGATATGAATGAAGATTTTCCTTAATAGCGTCTCTCCTCGCCTGTTAAGGTGGAGCTCATCAACTTCAATCGAAAGATGGGGCTTTGGTTTTTCCAGGTCTTTGGCCAAAGCATCCAAACTTTGGCAAATATCATCCAGCAGATCCTTGACTGGAATAAATAAGCGAGGAAAGAGCTTTGATTGCATATTCTGCAGCACAGCAGCGACTGAGGCCGGAGCTGAATCAAGCATCATCCTAAGATTTTCTGTTTGGCTGTAAATCTGAGTCAGGTCAGAATCAGACATCTCGATGATATGATCATCGAGTGTTTTCCGGCCTAGCTTTTTAAAGTTTATAAATAAAATCGGGTGGCATTCTGAGCTGATATGTTAGGGAGAAAACTTGTAACACTGGGCAAATGCGACGCAAACATATAGAGACTCACGGTCACACAGATCATTCCAAAATAGAGCGTCGAACGGGCTTTCGTTCTGAGTGCATAGAGACAAAAGTGGTAGACACCCATAATAAACACGCAACCACTAAAAAAAATGACGAGAGCAATATCTTTGATATAAGTGGCTTTAATAGCGGCTACTGTACCCAAAGTCGGAGTACCAGCCATGCCAGCTATCAGGTTACTGAAGTTTGCAACCTGTATCACAATATCGAAATCCGCATGCTGGGGTTCAAAAATATAGTAGTCTTCCTTGACAGTATGAGAGTAGCGCTGAGGATCACGACTGGTATGTACATGACCAATTTCTTCAAGAAGTTTGCCATCAATAAAAATCTTTGCTGATGCTTGTATCCAAGGAAGACGTATGGCCAACTCACGTGGCTGACTGAGCTGGACACGCAGACGGTAGGTCGCATAACCATAGGCAGGATAACCCTTAAAGGCCCAGTTAGCAGGAACCTGCAGTAAATTTTTTTCTGTTGGAATTTGACTGGCAAAATCTTTCGGCTGGTAAAGCTTCTCCCAGTAAAACTCCCATTCACCCCTTAAGCTTACTTCTGTTGGACCACTGAAGTCCCAAGAACTGAGGTCGAGCTGCCCAGCAGTGACTAAGCCGGGGCTGGCGCTCAGTTGAGGAACCCAGGCAACTATCAAATAGAGCCAAACTGCTACGACTATGCGCAAAGATAACTCCCCTTCTGTACAATCCGTCGCATTTAATCTGGGCTCTCGTAAACCAGAACATATTTGTACATATGCGAGAATGCGACAAGTAATTCACCAAGGTGTGAAGCTTGTATCGGTTAGTGCAGGAGAGAATTAATTAAAAAAATTAGATATCTTTCCTTTATCGTTCGACTCATTTTAGCTGGATATGATTCCATTGCTAACAATTTAAAGACACATTGCCCACGAGCAATTCAGCCTATTTCGTCTGAACTCGCCTTATATGGTCGACAATGCATCTCAAAATCTTGACGGAAGGTTTTTTTCATCCCCCAAATAAGGTAATGTTCACTGAATACGGACGTTCCAATCCACCTGATCTAAATTTTTGTCGCAACGCTCAAGGCGAAGCCCAAAGCGAACCGAGGGATCAGGTCGCAAACATTCGGCTTGATTCCCATAACGCCAGTAGCTACGCAGTGTATACCCATAAGAAGTACTTCGCCCCGGATATACATACCAAATTTGGCTTTCATCATTTGCCCGACAGCGAGACATTCGGACCTTATTGTTGCGTAGCGCGACACAGTAAATTGAGCCCACCGCCTGGAATTGACCTCGTGCAGGAATCGTCGTCGCTGCTTGGTCATTTGTAACAAATTGCCAAGGACTACCTTGAAGTTGAGATCCGTAACAATCTTTCAGCGCTGGAAAAAACTCAATTTTACCAGTGCTAGAATTCGTTTCTGAATGCATGGTTAAACATTTGTTCCAGAAGCCGATCGCTTTAAAGTAAAATCTATCTTTCTGACTCCGTGTGGAGCGATAGGCGTCAGAAGAATAAATGCCAGATGAAGAAAAGCTTGTTGGTTCGCTCGCATGGGATGGGCTAGCAATAAAGCTCGGGATATACGCTAATACTGTGATGATAGTTTTTTTCCACATGTCTCGATTCCTCTCAGAAGCAGAAGTTTTGACACCAACTTAAAACATTAGAATGTTTTTAAGAACGGCAGAAGATTTCAAAGCGCGTTCAGCTTAGAAACGTCTCGTCATGAATTATTTTGCAAAAAATCTGCTCGACAAAGTTTACTTGGAGGTTCCAAGGTTTACATTTTGAACTGCATAAAACCTTGTACTTCGTGGCAGGCGGCAAGCAAGAGACCTTCATCAAAGGGACTACCACCATCACGCATCAAGGCCTGCCGCACCAAACTTTCATTGAGATGGGGGGCAAAACTTTCGATAAAGCGATAGGTATAACCGCGCAGATATTCACCGCGGCGGATGGCAAGCCGTGTCGTATTCCGTTGAAAAAGGTGATCACCATTTAACAAAAACAAACCTTGATCCCGGTTCTGCATATAGGCCATCGAGGCAATAATGCCGATGCCAAGGCCGACTTCCACATAAGTTTTGATCACATCGGCATCAATCGCGGACATCACAATATCCGGCACAATACCGGCCCGGGCGAAAGCATCATCAATGTGCGATCTGCCGGTGAAGCCATCTTGATAGGTGATGATTGGATATTCAGCCAGTGCCTCCAGGCTCAAGTTCTCCAGCTCACAAAGCGGATGAGCTTCAGGGACGATCACGGCATGATGCCAGCTATAGCAGGGAAAGGTGACCAGTCCTGGATTCTGATCCAGCGTTTCGGTTGCAATAGCAATATCAGCCTCGCCAGCTACGACCATAGCTGCGATTTCTTTCGGACTGCCTTGGTACAGGGCTAAATGAACTTTGGGAAAATCATGACGAAATTTTTTAATCACCAGCGGTAAGGCATAACGTGCTTGGGTATGCGTCGTCGCAACTCGCAGGCGCCCTTGCTCTGAACCGGAAAATTGATCGGCAATTTTTTGCAAATTTTGCGCATCAATTAAGATACGTTCAACAACTGCCAATAATTCCCGCCCAGGTTCCGTCAAATCCAACAGGCGCTTGCCCCGACGAATAAACAGCTCGACTCCCAGTTCATCTTCGAGTTCTTTGATATGTTTACTCACACCCGGTTGTGACGTACAAAGAGCTTGCGCAACTTCAGTGAGATTAAAGTCCCTGCGAACAGTTTCGCGGATAATCCGTAATCTTTGAAAGTTCATGTGCTCTTGCTCTCCTAGACCTCTTGAAAGGAATGCAGGCGCTCGGGCTGCCAAAAGACTTTGTCGCCAACTTTTAGCTGCAAGCTTTCCCAATACTCGCGCCCCAGCTCCGCCGTCAATGCCGACTTGCCAGGTTCTTCCTGCTCTAGAAGCAAACGAATCCAGGCTCCTCGCCATGATATACGCCTGATTGTCGCCGATTGTCCAGCGGAACCAGGGTTCTGGGCCTGGATTTTAAGCTCATGCGGCCGTAAATAACGCTTCTTTTTTTCTTGCACCAACCCAGGGGTGGGATTTTCTGAGTTCAGGTATTCGTGGTCCATCAAACTAAGCTCTTGTGCCGCACCAAGAAACTTGAGAGCAAATGGCGAAATTGGATTGGCAAATAGCTCTTCGGGCGCTCCTTCTTGCTCAATCCGACCATGATTCATCAAAACCACGCGATCGGCCATATCCATCGCTTCCTCTTGATCATGTGTGACCAATACCGTGGTAATCGCCAGGCGTTGCTGCAAATCACGGAGCCACTGGCGCAAGTCTTTCCGCACCTGTGCATCAAGAGCACCAAAGGGCTCATCAAGCAGGAGAATTTTGGGCTCCACCGCGAGTGCACGCGCTAAAGCTGTGCGCTGCCTTTGCCCACCTGAAAGTTGGTGTGGGTAGCGGTTGGCAAAACCATCAAGCTGAACAAGGTTTAGGAGCTCCTCAACTTTTCGTCCGATTTCAACTCGAGAAGGTCTGAGAGAGCGTGGCCTCATCCGCAGGCCAAAGGCGATATTATCGAAAATGCTCATATGCCGAAACAAAGCGTAATGCTGAAAAACAAACCCGACCTTTCTATCCTGTGGGCTTAAGCGATTGGCATGTTTACCGTCGATCAACACCGCACCAGAATCAGCCTGTTCCAAACCCGCGATAATACGCAAGAGCGTAGTTTTCCCGCAGCCTGAAGGACCAAGCAAGGTGACAAATTCACCGGATCGGATATCTAATTCCAGGTTGCGCAATACTTCGTGCTTGGCAAAAACTTTGCCAATCTGTTGCAGATGAATCGTCGTCATATCGCAGTTTCTCCCTCAATCAAGAGATCTTTTTGCATTTTGCGTTCTAATAGCGTTTTGACAAACAAACTCACAAGTGAAAACAAAGCCAGCAAAGACGCTACTGCAAAAGCCGCAACAAACTGATACTCGTTATAAAGAATTTCCACATGTAACGGTAAGGTGTTGGTCAAGCCACGAATATGCCCCGACACCACTGATACAGCTCCAAATTCGCCCATAGCCCGGGCTGCGCAAAGGATGATTCCATGCAGCAATGCCCAGCGAATATTTGGTAAAGTTACATGCCAGAAAGTACGCCAACCGCTAGCACCAAGGATGATAGCCGCTTCCTCCTGATCGCTACCCTGAGCGTCCATCAGAGGTAAGATTTCTCGCACGATAAAAGGCAAGGTAATGAAAGTCGTTGCCAACAATATGCCGGGCCACGCAAAAATAATCTGAATCCCGTGATCAAGAAGCCACTCCCCCCACCAGCCATGGCTGCCAAATAATAAAACAAACACCAAGCCGGCTACTACCGGTGACACAGCAAATGGCAAGTCGATCAAGGTTAACAGCCATCTTTTTCCGGGGAAACGAAATTTGCTAATCGACCAGGCAGCGCTGAGTCCAAAAATGGTATTTAGAGGAATAGCTAATACGACGATAAAAAGAGACAAGCGCAATGCTGCCCAGGCATCAGGATCAATTAATGCCGCCTGATATGCTGTCCAACCTTTCCGCAGGCCTTCCACAAAAATAGCAAGCAGCGGTAATAGCAGCATGACAACAAAAAAACTCAGGGCAATGACCGTCAACAATGTCGGCAACACGTACTGCATCCATGGTTTAGATTTTATTTGCACGCCTTGCTGCGTCGCCGGCCAGGCTGCAGTCGTCGAAATATCAGCCACCTTATGCCTCCTTGTGATAGAAACGCTGCGACCAGAGTTGCAAGCTGTTGATGCCTAAAAGCAGGAGAAATGAAAGCCCGAGCATAACGGTAGCAATTGCTGTGGCTCCGGCATAATCGTATTGTTCGAGCTTGGTAATAATCAATAAAGGTGTGATTTCAGAAACCATGGGAATATTACCGGCGATAAATACAATGGAACCGTACTCACCAACGGCTCTGGCAAAGGCCAGCGCGAAACCGGTACATACTGCCGGGAAAACTTGTGGGAGTATGACATAGCGAAATCGCTGCCAGGAATTAGCACCGAGACTGGCTGCCGCTTCCTCATAACTCTGATCTAAATCAGCCAGCACAGGCTGCACGGTACGCACCAAAAAAGGAATACCGATAAATATCATGGCTACAAGTATTCCCAAGGGCGTAAAGGCCACCTGGATTCCTAGAGCTGCCAGATACTGACCAATCCAGCCATTTTCACTATATATGGCGGTAAGTGCTATTCCAGCAACCGCAGTCGGCAAGGCAAACGGCAGATCGATAAAACTATCGACTAGTTTTCTGCCCGGAAACGAATATCGAACCAATACCCAGGCAAGCAACAAGCCGAACACTGTGTTGATCAAAGCGGCAAGAAACGCCATCCCTAAAGTCAGACGAAAGGATGCTACGACTCGTGGTTCGGTGACAACACGCCAGAACTCAGAAGCTTCCATGGAAAAAGCTCGCATGGCCAGCGCTGCAAGTGGTAGTAAGAGCAGTAGGCTAATGTAGAAAATGCTATATGCAAAAGTCAGACGAAATCCTGGCAAGACCTGTTGTTTTCGCATGACTAGGACCCCGGCTGATAGATTTGATCAAATGCAGCACCATCAGCAAAATGAAGCTCATGCACCTTTTGCCAGCCACCAAACATTTCGTCGACGGTCACAAGTTCCAAATCGGGAAATTTTACCCCTGCCCGTTTAGCAGCCTCGCTAGACCTGGGGCGGAAGTGATGGCGAGCGATCAACTCTTGCGCCTGATCCGTATAAAGAAAGTTTAGGTATGCTTTGGCCAAATTCTGGCTTTTCCGTCTGGCCACAACTCGATCGATCCAGGCCACCACAGGTTCTGCTTGAATGGAAATTGATGGAGTGATGATTTCAAATTTTTCTGAACCGAATTCAGCCAAGGCAAGATGGGCTTCATTTTCCCAGGTGATCAAAGCATCACCCATATTCCGTGCCGCAAAACTTGTTGTCGAAGCGCGGGCTCCTGCATCCAATACGCGTACTTTGCGATATATTTTTGCAACAAAGTCACGAATCAACGCTTCCTGTTCAGGATACTTTTTACTGGCATAAGCCCAGGCTGCGAGGTAATTCCAACGAGCACCACCGGAAGTTTTGGGATTTGGCGTGATGACACTAACATCATCCTGCAGCAAATCATCCCAGTCCTGGATTTGTTTGGGATTACCCTTACGCACTAAAAATACGATGGTTGAGGTAAACGGCATTGAATTTTGGGGTAATCGCTGCTGCCAATTTGCAGCAACTAAACCCCTCTTGGCAATCGCATCAACATCGTAGGCTAAAGCCAAACTCACGATATCAGCCTGCAGACCATCGATGACTGCCCTAGCCTGCTTACCGGAACCACCGTGTGACTGGCGAATCTTCAGCTTTTTCTGCTGCTGATTTTCTGGTTGGCTGAGCCAAAATTCGCTAAACTCTTGATTAATCTCCTGAAATAATTCGCGTGTGGGGTCATAAGATATATGTAAGAGTGTTTGCGCCGACAACGCTGTAGTCGCGCTAAGTGAGCCTACGATCAGCGACCATCCAAGGGCGAATATCCTGAACATATTTTTTGCTATCACGGTGAATTCCTCCATCTTCTCAACTCAAGCTGAGTCTAAAGCTCTGGAGAACTGCAAGAGAACAATTTATTTGGCATGTACTTATTCCGTTTTGGAATAAGCCGCAAAACTTACCAGTTTAACCACTGTTTTTATTCGATTTTTTAGCCAAAGCACCGCTATGGCGACGCTACTCTCTCGAAGGATCAGTCTGTTTTCAGCAAAAAAATTCAACCATTAGGGAGTTTTCTTTGTCTTGATGGACGAGCCCTCCAGGGGTAAATACGTAGTTGACTTGACGTGTAAATTTGATCTATCACAGCTAGGCAGGTGGTTGGCGGAGTTTATCAGATCGAGATGGTGATGCCCCTAGATAAAGCACATAAACCTAAAGCCCGTTTGCTTCATTTGGATACCATCCGTGGTATGGCTCTGCTTGGTATTTTATTGATGAATATCCAAGTTTTTGCCGCCCCGATATTGGAATCAGCTTTTTCCACCCAAGTTCCCATGGATTCCCTCAATCGCATCGCCTATTTTCTTTTACAAATTTTCGTCAAAGGTAAATTCTATATTCTGTTTTCCTTGCTGTTTGGCGCAAGCTTCGCATTGATCATGCAAAAATCGCAAGCCCTTGCCGAACCAGATCGTTGGCGGTTTTTACGGCGTCTCTTCATTCTTTTGTGCTTTGGACTCGTCCATGGATTGTTTATCTGGTCGGGTGATATTTTATTTATCTATGCCATTGTCGGCTTTTTCTTGTGGTTATTATTTCGTCATACTCCTGTGTCCCACCTGCCAAAGTGGGCCATTTATTTTATCATCCAAACCATCATTCCAACCTGGATATTTTATGTACACCATGTTTGGACGGGAGCACGGCAAGCAGGATACCTTAGCCACTTAAGCCTTGGCGCGTTAAGCAATACAGCTGCACACCAAAAACTAGTCGATAAAGCCCGGCTAGTCTATGAGCAAGGATCTTATACTGAGGCGATCATCCAACGCTGGGTGGATATCGAACTTACATTTAAAGCCTCATTCTGGGGATTACCGACGATACTTGGATTTTTTCTCATCGGTGCCTGGCTTTATCGCTCAACTCGCCTGATCGAAGCAGAAAAGCACCAAGATTTTTTCCAGCGTTTGGCTTTTTGGGGCCTTCTTCTTGGTCTACCTTTGAATATTGCAGCTACTTTCCTTATGGTTGGAGAAAGCTATTTCCTACAAACGCTTCGCACTTCGCTGGCTTTCACCCTCGCAGAAATTGGCGCTCCACTATTGGCCCTGGCTTATTTAAGCCTGATTGTCATCTACACCCCTAAACTACGCTTTCTGCAATTTTTGGCGCCGGCTGGCCGCATGGCCCTCACAAACTACTTATTGCAATCAGTGTTTTGGACTTTTTTCATGTATGGCTATGGTTTGGGTATGGCAAGGAAAGATTTTTCTCTCCTAAGCCTCACCTCCTTCGCCCTAATTTTCTTTGTCATACAAGTTTTGCTCAGCCGACTATGGCTGAAGTATTTTGACTTCGGCCCCATGGAATGGATCTGGCGCCGGCTCAGTCACCGCAAGCCAGTTCATATCGTTGAGCAAGTTTAACGGACATAGACTGACCTCGCTAACTGGGTATGGGCCAAAGGAGGCTGATTCTTCCTTTGGGCCGATCAAGTCGTTCATTATGAAAGTAGGCATAGAGGAAGAGAAGATCCTGCAGCCTGTCAGGCCTTT
>JBMDZZ010000008.1:0-309768 GCA_048816425.1 Oligoflexus sp. FD111 | reverse complement strand
TGAACTTGAACTTGAACTTGAACTTGAACTTGAACTTGAACTTGAACTTGAACTGCTGCGACGGGCTTTAAAGGGGTCTTTCAATTCCATCGGCCAGCATAATCGTTCCTTTTCACCTTGTAGACAAAGGCGAACAGCTTCGGGCAAAGTATTCGCTTCAAGCTGCTGCAATATAAAATATATACGCTGGCTTTCTCCAGGCTCAATGGAAAGTTTTTCATCTGTCGCTTTCATTGCTTTTGAACGATCAGAAAACAAAAGATCTAAAGTCTGAATTCCACCAATAAATAAGACTTTGGCCATCCCTTGCTCTGCACTCGCGACACCACCTCCTAATAAACCGGCTAATGATTCCTGCCGACCGAGGCTGACGAGTCTTCGAGCTAGTTGTGGATTTTTCTTGGCTAAGTGTTCCGCCTCAGCCTGATTTCGCGCGAAAAAATAACGAGGAAGAATCCAAACGAACCTGCTTGCCTGGGCGGAAGATCCGCGTGATTTTTTTCCGCTTGCGGGAAAGCTTTAGTACCGAGCAGGTGAGGTTTTAAACAAGCAAATTGGCGAGTTAATCAAGGACTTGCGCAGCTTAAAATCGTAAGCATTCTGAGCTTGCGCTGCGACAACGAGGTTTAAACTTAATCACTATTCTGTAATTTTTTTAACATAAATAACCTGACACATGATCCGTATGAATTTTTTCAAGCTTAGAGCTTTATACCAACAAAAGGAGATACGGTAAACTTTTCAACATAGACTCCATTGGTTATCGCTTCTGGCTGATTGATTGTGAAATCCACTCCTATTAATGCATGTTTAATTTGCATGCCAAACTTTTGATTAACAAACCAATATGAGTCTTTATCAGATTGTTTCATCCCGGCTTGAATTCGGTATACTACCCATTGTGAAGATTGTTCATTATATAGCTCACTCAGACCAAATGATAATGCCGCATGAGTGCGCATCCATTGTTCATACTCGATGGAATTGTACGATTCTCCACCGACATCGATCCCTAAAAATAGATTCTTACCTGTTTCACTATATATAGAAGCTTCAGCCAAAATACTTGCCATTGACCCTGTAGGGCTGGAAAACATTGGAATAATTTGAAAGCTACGGGCAAAGGCGTTTCCGGCTGTCATTAAACAGAAAAGTAAAGTGAAAATTACCAATAGAGATTGACAAATTGTTTTTAGAAATTGGGTCATACTATTTCCACATTAAAAGGACTATATGTTTCGAAATCTATTTACCCAATCCTAACACACCAACTAAATGATCCAGCAGTCGCACCCCGGGGGACCAACGCATGCTGTTTCGATCAGCTTGACCTTATAACATGACAGGTGCCATACCGATGGCTAAATGGCAATCGGCTAAGTCGTCATTATTAGATGCGAGCACCAATATAAAATTGAGGATATATAATCGTCTTCTCCAATTTTCTGCCCAATACTATTGGTGTATCGTCCTTGTTGAAAAAATTCATACGTATTCCCGTGCCGACACCCAACTCGTATTTCAGATTGTAATGTTCAGCTAAGTCGATCGTCCCAATCGTTAAAGCAATGTTTGTAAAAAGATGCGACAATTCTTTTTCATCTGTAGCGATATTTTCATACTGTGTTTCGCCAATAACAATTTCTGACTTCACAAAGAGGTTTTTAACCAAGCTATTGGACAGACTGTTGAAAATAGTATCATGCTTACTCCAATAAGCTCCTACATCAGTAGCTCCTTGGATGCCGTTCTCACCTTCTATATCGTAATTTCGCGTACCGATGAACAGACCTAAGTTTCCATATTTACCCATCGTCGGACCAAAAATAGCGCTTCCACTCGTGTATGTTTCAAGTTGGAATACTTGCGCTGCTATACCTACATATTGGGTTTCGAACTTTGATGGAGAGTGTTCGTTGTCTTGCTCGCTTGCCAGCAGCATTGGCGATAAAGCAATCAAGCAAGTTAAAATGACAGTTTTCATTGCAAGGCCTCATAGACTAAGATTGTAAGTCTCAAAAAATTAATGATTTAAATTATAGATGATAGCACATTTGTTTAAAACTATGCTTTATGGAATCACGAGCGCGTATCCGACGGCGCAAATCTTGGAACATTCCAAAAAGATGATGTCGCAATGGTTTATAGAGTATGACTTCCTCTGCCGGATCGCTCCTACCAGAAACTAAAAATTTTTTTACTTTCTATTATAAGGATCATCCATACAAGCTTCGCTTGCAAGATAAGTTGCTGCGATGGCGCCCGGTCCATTTCCTGTGGCTACCCCAGCTACAGCACCCGCCGAATACAATCCGCATTGCACACCTTTCCAACCGTTGATGCTTTCTAAAGCAGGTTTTGTTATGTTGTCTTTAATTGGATTCGTGACTTTTCCGAGCGCCTTCCCGATTTTCCCACCAATTTTCAACTCATGGCTTTCTGAGTACAACAGCGACTCATCCAAATATATCATGGCATCTTCAATACAAATAAAGCTATTTAGCTCAGCTTTGATAAATTCACAATCTTCTTCATCGCCCTCAAATTGATAGAGAGGTTTATAACTTATATCTTCAAATTTAATAATACCTGCTTCAATATTAGATCCTAGATCGCCTGCAACTTCGGATTGATCTAAAGATAAGAATAAAGGAGCATATTCGATTGGCAAGTACTCTTGTGAATATGCATGACTTGAAGCAACGATGGCAAGCGAAGTTAAAAATTTTTTCATTATCCTACTACCCTTTTTAAATCAAAAATAATTTTCTATACAAATCGTATGACAACCTACTTTATGATATATTGCACATCGCTAAAAATTTTTATCGACACACCTAAAATAAGTAAGAGATTTGATAGAAAAGTCAAAGTAGATGGATAGAAGCAACTGATTTAGATTCAATTATTTTATTAATACAACAACATCGGCAGAGGATTCAAAAGTGCTCTATTGACAGATAATTTCAATATTTACTTCACCTACAATAATAAATTATTTACAAGGATCGGAAAAATTAATGCGCATATCGCGACCATCAACGATTCGAACGACCTGATCTAGTGTCCTACCTAACCTCTCATCATAAAGGGAAAAAATATATTTTCCTTTTTCCAAGTTCAAAGAATAATCAAACACCTCACTTTCAATATCCAATTGAATATCTTGCTTGGGATCATCTTTTTTTTGAACATAAACTTTTAGCCATTTCAATGGCTTGGGAATACTGCAATTTGTCAAATTCAAGATTTGTCCTTTTAATCTAAACTCGCTACTCATTTCAAATACAGCCTGAACAGCTGCAATAGATCCTACAACAGGATCCATTGAAGAAGTTCCTCCCCTTCCTGTTTCAGGGTCAGGCTTGGCAAAAGACACACACCCACACAAAAGACTTACCAGGGCAATTGAAAACAAATTTCTCATTATTCATTCCTTCCACTCAATCGCTCTGCCTTTCAACTTGAAAAAAAGCTTAATCGACGAGCTCTTACTAGATGAGTTAACTTCGGATTTCAAAACTTCCAATGCTTTCCCATCATCATTTTGCAATGCCTCGTCATACATTTCAACAAGATCGAGTTTAAGCACAGAAAGATTCGTTTCTTCAAATTTTTTGACAGTGTATTTCATTTCGCTAATAAGACTTGCCTCAATTGAATTCAATATCGGCTCCATTCGAATTCCATAATTTGACTGTTCATCATCAGAAACCCCAGCATGAATAGCTACGACCAATCCACTAGCATTTACCAACGGTGAACCTGAATTCCCTGGTCCTGAATTTATAGCATGTTTTATGCGATTATTATCAATTTCATCAGGCTGTGAGCCAATATATGACGACTGTGTAAGTACAAGTTTTTCTTCTATATTCTCAAGTATTTTCGCATCTTTGTTCATAAAGCGTATCATACTTACGCTTTCATCTGGTAATATTTCTGGAGAAATTTTGAAATACGCTTCAAGATTTTTATCCGAGTACAATAAAGCATAGTCTAAACTAGAACGCGTGCGCAAAACTGTAAATTTTTCTCCATTGAGTCCTCTAACAACGCAGCTATTATAGCATCTAGAAATAGCATGTGAATTCGTAAGTAAATAATTCTCACTGATAGCAAAGGCCGAAGCAATTCCCCGCTCCGAATAGATTATGAAATTTCTCTTATATTCTTCAGACGAGGGCTCGAATGTTAACAATTCTTGTCCGTGATCTAAAATAGTGTGTAAGTCAGTCCCAGTTTTTTGCTTTCCACAAGAATTGATGAGCAATGCAAAAATGAAACAAAATTTAATGATTTTTTTCATGCCAAATATTTCCTAATAGGGTAAACAAATGTCATCTCTACTTTTTCTTTGAAAGAAATCTACACTAAATCGTTTTTAGTGAATAAAATTGCATTCTGGTAAATTAAGACATTTAGCACTTCGCAGGACATTGTGCTTCTCTGGAAAATCAGGGCAAGCTTGACCAATGCAAAAGCCTTTACATTTAGCTTTGGCTGATTGACGACCAAGCTCATCTCGATAATCCCGAATATTTGCGCACTGCCCTACTTCATTAAAATTATTATCATTTGGCGCTTCAACGCAGCAATAGTCCCGCTTGGATCGTTTGAAAGACCACTTGACTTCATTAATTTCTTCCATGCTATTAGCTTCATCATTTCTTGCATTTATCTGACTTAAATTTAAAGCAAAATCTAAATTGTTTTTTCTATTTCTTCCGATATTCATTCCTACCAGTTTATTACCCTGCAGCAAGAATGCTCCAGACCAAGGAGCTTCTGTGTCGCATTTATATTCAAATACCGTATCATGATCTTTTAAGCTTGCTACATTACAGGTAGATTTCACGAGGATTAAATCTTTGGGATCTAGAGCAACAAGCATTAGGTCTTTTTGAGAATCTAAAGAGTCAATCTCGTAAAATGAAGTAAAATTCTGATCAACTACAAACGTTATGATATTCTTTTCTAATTCCGCAATTTCAATCACATTGATTTTTTCACCCTCAAAGGTTTGAAATTCAATGCCACCAAAAGGACTCAATCCGGAACCTAAGCAATGAACTGAGCTGGTCACCCAATTATGATTACTTATAAATGCATGACACTTTTTACCTTCATACATAATCAAACCAAGATTAGCAGACTTTGTGCCTTCACCTATCAGTGCAAGAGAATCATGATCTAAAATAACTGTCGAATGAACGGCTTGATTGTCGCTATTACAGGCTATAAATAGTACCAATACACTAAAAAAACCCAAAATTTGCTTCACGATGAATCCCTGCAAGAATCTATTTATTGTAAATTTTTATGAAGAATCGGGAGCTAAAAAGTGCTCCAAAAAAAACTTGGTTTTGACAAGACAGGAAGTAGACAGTTTTATTGCAGTGAAAAATTGAGCTTGTATGCGAAAACTTCAATTTTTTAATTAAGCTCAATAATAAAGGCAGGATGATTTGATTAGCTTGGCAATATTTATGGGCGAATGACAAATCAAATTAGTCGCCCACGATTATCATAAACACTTCTTTTTAAGTTACAGAACAGCAATTCACTAAGTTTGCAATTACAGCAAAAAATATTTCGTCATAGAGAGGGTACTTTTTTGCAGCAAACACAGATTGACCAAGACACTTCACTTGTCACGAAGCACTAATCACTCCGGACCCCAGGCATTCCTCACCCCGATAAAGAACAGCATATTGCCCCGCAGCGATACCGCCATCCGGCTTAGTCAGATCAATCCGATAAAGCCCGTTTCCAGCCTGAAAGACCTGACATTCTGTAGTTCTTGCTCCATGGCGAATTTTGACCGCCAAAGTTTCTGTATCTTGTGGTGCATCGTTGATCCAATTCACTTCGCGAATATGGAAGCTCAAAGGCATTTGCGCTTCTTTCGTCTGTGAAGTGGCAACATAGACGATGTTTTTTTCGATGTCTTTGCCGACCACATACCAAGGCCCACCGCTCATACCGAGCCCCTTTCTTTGGCCGATGGTATGAAACCAAAAACCTTTGTGCTCACCCACAACTTGATTCGTTTCCCGGTTGATGATCTCTCCCGGCTTTTCTCCCAGATGAGCTTTGACAAAGTCGTTATATTTGATTTTGCCGAGAAAGCAGATACCTTGGCTATCCTTGCGATCTCGATTGGCCAGGACAAAGTCTTGAGCCAGGGCGCGCACTTCGGATTTTTGATAGTGTCCCACAGGAAAGCGGCAGCGGGCTAATTGCTGCTGGCTCAATTGGGAAAGAAAGTAGGTTTGATCTTTTACCGGGTCCACGCCCCGCAGCAGACGATAGCTGTCACCATCTTCTTGGACCCGTGCATAATGGCCACTGGCGACCAGGTCGAAGTCTTGCCCGACTAGGTCGAGGAAGGCGCCGAATTTGACCCTTTGGTTGCAAAGAATATCCGGGCTTGGTGTATGGCCTTTTTTCAGCTCGGCAATCGTATGGTGAACGACGCGATCCCAATAGGCCGTTTGTAAGGAGACGACCTCCAAAGGCACATCCCAGGCAGCACAAACTTCGCGCGCATACCGCAGGTCATCTTCCCATGGGCATTCGCCGAGAAATTGCAGGTCATCTTCCAGCCAGATTTTTAAATAAAATGCTGTCAGCTTATGTTGGCCTTGCTTACGCAAGAGGCTTAAAGCAACTGAGCTATCGACACCGCCTGAAACTAGTACCGCCATATTCATGACTTCACGCACCTCCCATCGATCAGCCTAAGTAGCATAGAATAGGAGATTCGCCAAGTATGCTTTGTTGCGTCATTATTGCAGCAAAAGGAATTTAGCCAGCTTCGGCATGAGAATCATGGCCAAACAAATCCAGATAGATATCAAAGGAAAACGGGACGTGATCGCTGATTTCCTGGCTCTCCAAATTGATGACGATATTCGAGCCGTTTTCCAGAAGAAAGTTTCGCACAGCATCCATGCCAACTCCGCGGCCTGAAATCTCGGTGACTTCAGTCGCGGTCGAAAAGCCTGCTTCAAAAATCAAGGTCGCGATATCCAGGGCAGACGCCTCTGCATCAGACTTGAAAAAACCTTTCTGCAGCCCCTTTTCACGAATTTTCAACAAATTTAAGCCACGTCCATCATCACGGTAATTGATTTTAACGCCATTATCAATTTCCGACATGCTGCAGGTGATCGTGCCCTTAGCAGGTTTATTCGCTTGCAGACGCTCTTCTTCCGCCTCGATTCCATGATCAATGGAGTTTCGCAAAAGATGGACAAAGACTTTGCGCAACAAGGATTTTTTATCTGTTGGAATAATAAACTTATCATTATTATAGTTTACGATAGGGACTGGCTTACCAAGTTTTTGGCAAAGGGAATTCAAGAGATTGACTTCATCAGCTATGACCTGCTCCAATCTGGATTCGAATAAAAATAGAATTTTTGTTTCGACCTCACGAATATCGTCTTTACCTGTCGCATGACTGATGAGGTTATGAATCTCTTGTAAATCCTTGCGCAAAACCACAACCTGATCATGCGAATGTTGACGACCCAGGACATTATTATTAATGCGTTCGTACTCTTTAAAAATTTCGATCGCCATATCTATTTTTACACGAATCTGCTGATAAAGCTTTTCATCGATATGTTGATTTTGATTTTCTTTTAAAATTTGTTCCGCTTCATGCACGCTTTCCGTTAAGCGTTGAAATTGAAAGTTTCGAGACAGGCCTTTGATGGTATGCAAATTACGAAAGACCATCGCATTATTTGTACCACTGGTGTTCAAATTTCGCAGGGAGCTTTTGAAAAGATCCATGCATATCGAAAAGAAGCCGAGCATTTTTTCAGCATCATGCTGGGCCACTTCACCCAACTTGGCAAAGTCTTGGGCTTGTTCGATGCTTTTTAATTGCAAACTTCTCACTTCAGTCACATCCTTTAATGTAACCAGTATTTTTTCAATATCTTCCATATTATTTACGATTGGACTCCAATCAACTTCGATCAGTCTCTTTTCTAATTTGATTTCTCGGGGGAGTACGTGTTTGTTGATATCAAACTGCATGAGAGGTGCAAGAGGTTATAACCGATCATCGCCAAAAAATACCATAATAGTAGCCAGCCACATGATCCGCTGTCGTTTTCTGGGCAGCAAAATCTATGGGATTCCAGATGTTAATGGGGAAAAACAGCGGACCCGAAGTTTCGAAGCTCACAAAAAAATCAATTGATCCACCAGCTTCCAGGGAAAAAGGTAGCAAAAAATTACGATAGTCGACAAGGCGGGTTTGAAAAGGCTCCAGATCACCCATGGCAAAGCTTTGAACTTCGCCGTTACTAACGAGAAAAATATTGACTTTATCGTAATGAGAATATTCCAGTTCTAAAATCCGCTGCAAGACCTCTCGGTCTTCGCTTTGCACTGTGAAGCGCACCCAATAGCGTGACTTGGTAAAACCAAAGGTGGGGATGGTCGATGAACTATTTGTCCAGACATCATCTGGCAGTTGTTCCAGCTCGGCAAAGCCCCATTTCCGATCAACATCTTCAAGAATCTGCAACTGCTGACCAATATGGATCTCGCTTCGTTTATCGCTTAATAAAACCGCTGATGCATGTGCTGAAAATGGGAAAAAACTAAGCACTCCTATGATTATGCCTACGCATTGCATGAGCGATAATATCATGTGTCGTTGCATCTTCATTCAGCTTCCTTTTTCCATAAGCTGACAGGTCGGGCAAACTAATTGCGGTGAACTCTTATTCGCAATTTTCTGAATAATCTTTAGTTTTTTCGCTTAGATTGAGCGCAATTAGTTCACAATCTACTGATTCAAACCAAGTAAAACCCCTTGGTAAATGACAGCGATCGCCTAAGCAGCTCATTTATGATGAAAAAATAAGAACTTAGAACGAGGGTGAAAATATTACTTGAAGGCAGAATAGAATTTTTTTCGCTCAGTAAATTCCTCAGTAAGCGGATTGTGGACTCGTTAGCGTTGGAATTGATAACTTTTTTTGCTGACTATGAGCAGTTTGCAAGCGAAAATGGGTCGAAGGTATGCTGATGATGATTCGAGTGCGATTATTGTGGCGTTTTGCCTCGATCTGCCAGCCGTAGGTTTGAATGATATTGTGGACGAGAGTTAAACCCAAGCCCATGCCACGTCCACATACTTTTGTGGTAAAGAACGGGTCGAAAACCTTAGTTAAATGCGCTTCGTCAATGCCAGTTCCCGTATCATCAAAATATAAACGCAATTTTTCGGTAGAAATTTCACAACTCATCGTCAGGTACTTTTCGCGGGTACTATCACGTAAAGCATCCACCGAATTTTTGATGATATTTTTAAAAATCAACTCTAGATGGGTCGAATCAATTTTAATGCGCAGCTCAGGGATCAGGTTTTGTTTCAATTCAATGCCCGTTCCGGCAAACTCCATCTGAAAATTATCCAGCAGCTCTAACAGCAATTTTTGCGGATTAGTTTCGTTCTGTTGGCTATTTTCGTTGGTAACATAAAGAGTGCGAATGCCATCGACAATCCTGCTAATTCTCTGGCAGCCAGCAAAGGCTTTATCCAAACGTTTCATGGCAGCTTCATTCTGGGAAATGCCTTCATCTTTTTTCATGATTTCGAGTTGACCGAGAACAATACTTAAAGGATTGCTCACTTCGTGAGCTATACCACCGGCAATCATTCCTAGTGATGAGAGTTTAGCGGAATTAGCCAACATCATCGCCTGGTTTCTAATTTTCTCTAAATATGTTTGACGAACTTTTTCGAAGAAATAGGCGATAATAAGAGTAAAAAATGCTGATATTAATATTTCGACAAAAAACTGGGGAAAATAGGGGTGGACTGGCTGATATTGAAATGGAAATAATTCAAAAAATATCCATAAGACGACAAGACTTAACGTGAGACAAGCAATAATTCCTGCCCATAAACCACCGAAAAAGGTCGCTGCAAAAATGATCAAAGGAATGTGAATATAGGTTGGAGCTAGGTCAGGTTGCTTAAAAGAATTCAAGTGCAGGGTTAATGCTACAATTGAATATATCAGAGTCAACAGTACCCCGATTCTATAATTGCTGAGTTTTGTGAAAAAAGCGTAGATCAACAGAAAAACACTGACGGTAAACAAGCGGATGTAAACCGCAGCCTGATGCGGGCCAAAGATAAATGCGTAGTAGATCAGGATAACCCCTGAAATAGACGCACCGATGAGTAGGCTTGTTTTAAATATGAAACGCCTGTAGTCATTATCAAATTGACTTTCCATCTATAGCGATCTCCAAAGATTTGAAGAAAAGGATAGGGCGGTTTTAGCTATTTGACTATCATATTTTTCATTAGCACTTCCTACATAAAAATACTTATTGCCCTTGCAAGAGCAAAGGTTTCGCCCTAATCTCCCTAGCGGCTGTGCCAACATTCACGAGGATATTCATGCCGGTTTCAGATTCTCCAGAACATCTAGCCCCACTTGCCGAGCGTTCTCGACCAAGTCACATGGACCAAGTCATCGGCCAAGATCATATTTGGGGTAACAAGGGACCGTTGCTACGCTTGGTGCAAGCAAAACGCTTAAACGCGATCATTCTCTGGGGACCACCAGGCACAGGTAAAACCAGTATTGCACGTCTGATCGGTTCCATGATGGATTTAAGCTTGGCAGAGATGTCGGCTGTGCGTCACGGCGTCAAGGATATCCGTGAAACTTTGGGCCGCTCAGAAATTCGTTTGAATCACGGTGAAGCACCTCTGCTACTGTTCATGGATGAAATTCACCGTCTCAACAAAGCTCAGCAGGACGTGCTATTACCGGCGCTGGAACAAGGTATTGTGCGATTCATCGGGGCAACAACTGAGAATCCCTCGTTTGAAGTGAATCCAGCGATCCTTTCCCGTTGTCTGGCTTTTCAGCTCAAGCGTTTAGAACCAGAAAGTCTGCAACAAATCCTGCAGCAGGCCCTGGAAAAGTCCAAAGCGGAACGGGAAGGCCGTGAAATCTCTGCCGACTGCCTCGCTGCTATCGCCCAGGCTGCTGACGGCGATGCCAGAGCCGGACTTAATCTAGTGGAAGCTTGTCTGGCTTGTATTGCTCCAGGAGAAACGCTTGATTTGGCAAAGGCGAGCGAGTTTCTTGGCGCCATTCTGCGCAAACACGATAAAAAAGCTGATTATCATTACGACCTTGCCTCGGCCTTGATCAAATCGATCCGAGCCAGTCAGCCAGATGCCGCCATTTACTATCTGGCACGCATGATCGATGGTGGAGAGGATCCGATGTTTATCGCACGGCGTCTTGTCATTGCTGCATCGGAAGATATCGGTAACGCAAGTCCCACTGCCTTTTTAATGGCTGCCAGTGCCATGGAAGCCGTGCATAAAACCGGCTACCCAGAGGCCAGGATCATTCTTGCCCAAGTGACGAGTTTTCTTGCGGCTTCACCAAAAAGCAATCGCAGCTATCTCGCGATCAACAAAGCCTTGGCCGAGGTCAAGCGCAGCGGAAATCTGGATATTCCTCTGCATTTACGCAACGCTCCCACCCGATTCATGAAAGAGCTTGGCTATAGCAAAGGTTATATCTATGCACATGATGATCCGCAGGCAGCCATGCGCCAGTCTTATCTACCTAAAGGACTGGAAAAAGCCCGCTTTTATGAGCCGATCCCGGTAGGAACGGAAAAACAGCTCCAGCAAAACCTGGAAAATTTGCGCCGGTCGAGCAAAGAAAATCCCGACCAAGCGCGTTGAACTCCAAAGCGCCCGTTTGGCATAATTAATTATTTTCACACATGAGCGCAGCTTTAACCTACGGAGAAGGCTTCATTCGGTCCCAAATAACAGAAAAGTTCTTGGGTCTTGGCTGAAAAGCTGTTAAATACCGCCTCGACATGGCTAGCGGGTATCCATCGGTTCTCGGTCACGGTAAAACTTTGGGCTGCGGCCCCGTTAGCCAAGTCAACCTGTCCATCCCCCCTGCCACGGAGGCTCTTACCGATGAAAACTGTCAACGGCCCTTATGCCATCCTTTCTGTCACCGATAAAACGGGACTGTTACCATTTGCGAAGTCTCTGCATGAACTGGGTTACCAGCTGCTTTCCACTGGCGGCACAGCTCAATTGTTGCGAGATGCCGGCGTTCCCGTCACTGAAGTTGCCGACTTCACACAAAGCACGGAGTTTTTCGGCGGCCGGGTGAAGACTCTGCATCCGCGCATTCATGGTGGCATCCTTATGGATCGCAACTCAACACAGCATCAAAGCGAAGCAGTCGAACAACGCATCGAAGCGATCGATTTAGTCGTTGTCAATTTATATCAATTTGCAGAGCAAGCTGTTGCCCAAAAGCTCAGCATCGATAAAGCGATCGAGTATATCGACATTGGTGGCCCGACTATGCTCCGGGCTGCTGCCAAAAACCATAAATACTGCTTGCCAATTATCGATCCGCAAGACTATTCCAACGTGATTCAGGAGCTGCAGTTGGGCGGCGTTAAACCACAGACTAGACAGCGCCTCGCTGCCAAGGTTTTCCAAGCAACAGCCGAATATGACCGTCTGATCACCCAGTATTTAAGCGCAGAAATTCATGCCGAGACTCCAGAGGAGACTTCCGCAACCCCTGATCAGCTGAGCTTAAGTTTTACGAAGCAAGAAAGCCTCCGGTATGGAGAAAACCCACAGCAATCAGCGGCGTTTTACTCCGCTGCCGGCTTAGACAGCGGCTTGCAAGATGCAAAAATTCTGCAAGGCAAGGCTTTGTCCTATAATAATTATCTCGACCTTGATGCTGCCAGTCAGTTGGTGGCGGAATTTGCGAAACCAGCAGTGGCGATCATCAAACACACCAATCCTTGTGGTGTCGCTGCAGGAAAAGACAGTGATGCCTTGGTCGATATTTATGAGCGCGCATTAAACGCCGATGCAAAATCTGCCTTTGGCGGAATTGTCGCGACAAATCGCCCTATTGATGGCGCTACTGCCATAAAAATGGCGGAAATCTTTTTAGAATGCATCGCTGCTCCTGAGTTCACAGCAGAAGCAATGGAAGTATTTGCACGCAAGAAAAACTTGCGGCTTTTAACCTTACCTTATCTTGCTTTGGAACAGGCAAAACGGTGCAGCAAAGACTTGCAGTTTAAATCAGTACGCGGTGGTTTACTGGTACAAACGAGCGATGAGCTCCAAGACTCACCTGAGCAGTGGAAATTGGTTGGCTCGCAAGCTTCTGATGCGCAGACTTTGGACGATCTTTGGTTTGCCTGGATTGTGGCAAAACATGTGAAATCAAATGCTATCGTGTTTGCTAAAGATCAAACAAGCATGGCCATCGGCGCTGGGCAAATGAGTCGAGTCGATGCTGTTAATATCGCGATTCAAAAGGCCCAGGAATATGGCCATTCGCTGAGCGGCACCGTCTTAGCCAGCGATGCTTTTTTCCCCTTCCGCGATAACGTTGACCAAGCAGCAAAACACGGCATCAAAGCAATCGTGCAGCCTGGGGGCTCAATAAGAGATGACGAATCTATTGCGGCTTGCGATGAGCATGGTATCGTGATGTATTTCACAGATCGACGCCATTTCCGTCACTGATTTTCTATTCTATTCTCACTACCCGGCACCAAGCCGGGCGGGTGGCTGCCCTTACCGCAAATCAAAAAGCTCCGACCGCATTCCAAAAAAGATGCATAAAAAACTGAGTTTTCACGTAAGATAGTCAGGGTGGCTATCAATTCCTGAATAAGGATGTGCAATCATGGCGATGACTTGGCTGATCATTGGTGGGTGTTTGATCATTGCTGAAATATTTTTACCCGGTGGCATCGCCTTTTTCTTTGGTAGCTCAGCCCTTTTGGTAGCATCCATGATTTTTTTGGGCGCCATTCAAACCTGGACAGGTTCCTTTGTTGCCTGGATATCCTTCTCCGTTATTCTTTTTCTCCTACTGAATAAAACGATCCGCCGTTGGTTGAAGCCAGAGCGTTCCTATCAATACCAAGAGGAAGATGCTGAATCTTATGAAAAAATTGTTGACTTGATAGAAGCAATTCCAGTTGGCGGTGAGGGCCGCATTGCTTTTCAAGGGACGACCTGGACTGCCCGCAATCACAAGCAAGATCAAGCTATTGCTGCCGGCAGCAAAGTGCGGCTACTGTATCGGGAAGGTTTAGTCTGGGTTGTCGAGCGCAGTTAGAATGATCATTCGAAGCCCTAATCTACTCAACACTCTGAATCAGAGATGTAAAAGAAATAAACATCACAGTTCGCCATTATTTCACTGGAGGTCAAAGTATAGATGTTACTTGCATTTACAATTTTCGTGGTTGCGGTTGTACTCTTTATTAAAAAAATGATTGTCGTCGTTCCCATGCATGAGAATTACGTCGTTGAGCGCTTGGGAAAGTTTAAGGCACTTTTAGAGCCCGGTTTCTACATTGTCATTCCGATAATTGATCGCATCGCTTATCGCCATGAAATGCGGGAACAAGTCTTTGACATACCGGCACAAAGCTGTATCACGCGTGATAATATCCAGGTCGAAGTCGATGGACTGGTCTATTTAAAAGTAATGGATGCTCATCGTTCCAGCTATGGAATTGGTGATTATATTATGGCAAGTATTAACCTTGCTCAAACCACGATGCGTTCGGAAATCGGTAAACTGGCACTTGGCGAAACTTTTTCGGAGCGGGATAAATTAAACGAAGCCATCGTTCGTGAAATTGATAAAGCGTCAGACCCCTGGGGTATTAAAGTCCTGCGCTATGAGTTACGCAATATTTCACCCTCTGTGCAGGTGGTCCATACGCTTGAGCGGCAGATGGAAGCCGAGCGGCAAAAAAGAGCTGAAATCACTCTAGCAACAGCACAACGCGAATCCAAGATTCTCATTTCAGAAGGGCATCGTCAGGAGGCCATCAACATATCTGAGGGTCAAAAGCAAAAAATGATTAATGAGTCTAATGGCCGGGCACAATCCATTTCCATTGTCGCCAATGCCACTGCAGAAGGTATGCGCCTTGTTGCGGAAGCAGCACAAAAATCAGGCGGCTCCATGGCGATCAAGATGCGATTAGCTGAAACCTTTATTGAGCAGTTTGGTGCCGTACTCGACAAGTCAAAGGTCAGCATCATGCCTGCTGACCTGGCTCACATTAAAGGGGTGCTCAATAGCCTAAGCTTAGGTTTAGATCACAAGAAGACAACAGCTAATCCGAGCTAAAATACCTACTAAAGGAAGATATGATATGAATTTCACACTCTCTGAACTGTTTATCTTTGCTGTTTGGCTTGGGCTATTTGGCTGGCTAGCCATTGAATTCAGTAAATCATTTCGTTTGGTACCGAATAGAACCGCTCTTATTGTCGAGCGCCTGGGCCGCTACCATACAACACTTGGCCCTGGATTCCACGTTCTGGTCCCATTCCTTGACCGCGTCGCTTCGAAAAAAGATCTGCGTGAAGCCACCATTGATGTACCTCCGCAAGAATGTTTTTCCAAGGATGAGGTCAAGGTTGAAGTCGATGGCGTCCTGTATATTTCAGTTGTTGATCCTGTTAAAGCCACCTATGGCGTGACTAATTTTCATTTTGCAGCCATGCAGCTAGCTCAAACCACCACTCGCTCTGTGATCGGGCAACTTGATTTGGATAAAACCTTTGAAGAGCGGGATCTGATCAGTGTGCAGGTCGTCGATACTCTGGCCAAGGCTGGTGAAAAATGGGGAATTATGGTGCATCGCTATGAAGTGAAAAATATCCGCCCACCAAGCACCGTCCAACAGGCAATGGAACGCCAGGTGACTGCGGAGCGCGAACGCCGAGCCACGATCGCCCAGTCGGAAGGCATCAGGCAAAGCTTGATCAATACTTCCGAGGGGCAGAAAGCCGAGATGATCAATCACTCTGAAGGTGAGCAACGGCGTCTGATCAATCAGGCGGAGGGGCGCGCCCAGGAGATCCTTGCCATTGCCAAAGCTACAGCAGAATCTCTGGAAAAAATTGGTAGCGCCATCAGCCTGCCTGGCGGTCAGGAGGCCGTACAACTTGAGTTGGCAGAGCGCTATTTAAATAAGGTCGGAGGAGTCGCCAAAGCTTCGACCCAAGTCGTTTTACCGGCAGATATTACCGATCTTGATGGACTGTTACAACGCCTGCAAAGTTCACTGACTGGAAAAGTACAGAGTTAAGGAAAATAGGACTAGGCGAAGGGGTGTGCGTATGATTCAGCGATCGATGGTTTTTCTGCTAGCGTTTTGGATGATTCGCACATTCTTTTTGCCTACTGAGCTTATCGCAAAAGTGGAAGCCCCAAAGGTTTTGACTGCCCTTTTTCATGGCACAATCAATCCTGGTACGGCTTCTTATCTTGCCCAAGTCATACAACAGGCGGAAGAAGAAAAGGCTGAAGCCATTCTCCTGCAACTAAACACTCCTGGTGGTCTGCTTGAATCAACACGCGACATGGTCACAAGTATTTCCGCGTCGCAGGTCCCTGTCATTGTCTACGTCGGCCCTGAAGGGGCCAGAGCGACCTCAGCAGGTGCCTTTATCGTCATGGCTTCTCACCTCGCTGTCATGCATGAAGGCTCGCATCTAGGCGCTGCAACGCCGGTTTTAGCTGGAGGTGAAGAAATGCCTCCGACGTTAAAAGAAAAAGCTATCAGCGATGCGAGGGCATTTATGCGAAGTATTGCTGAAAAGCGCGGACGCAATTTTGCTGTCGCTGAAAAATTTGTCACAGAAGCTATTAGTTTGACCTCAACTCAAGCTTTAGAAGAGAATATCATCGACTTGCAGATAAACAGCTTAAAAGACCTCTTAGCCAAAATAGATGGTAAAAGCGTTACAATCGTTGATAGAGACATTATATTGAATACTGCAAACGCTGAAGTCATCGAAGTTCCCCGTCGCTTGATCGATTGGTTTCTCATGGAGCTGGCTAAACCCGAAATCGCTTTTTTATTGGTAAGCTTGGGTTTAATGGGAGTATATCTGGAATTTGCCTCTCCAGGCCTGTTGTTTCCTGGTCTTGGAGGCAGTGTGGCACTGATCACTGGCTTAATTCTGATGTATGTATTACCTGCGCAGATTGGATTTGGCCTCTTATTAATCCTCGGTTTGACACTCATGGCACTTGAAGTCTACGTCGCAGGATTTGGCGCTTTGGGGATCGTAGGATTTATCGCATTCTTACTTGGTAGCCTCAACCTCTTTGATGATCCCATGATCGACGATTTTCAAACGACCGTATGGATAGTCGCTGGTGGTTTAGGTTTTGCAGTAGCTTTGATGCTTGTCGTTATCCGGGGTGGTTGGTTGAGCTTAGATCGACGAAACAGGCTTCATATGCTTGGCAAGCATGGAATGGTCATGGCTGATTTCCAAGGCAAAGGCTATGTTCTGATTGATGGTAAAAAGACTGCCGCTTTCTCAGAGCAGTTTTTACAACGCAACTTGCAAGTTAAAGTCATCGAGTTTTTAGAAGATGGTAGTGTTAAAGTTGCTGCTGATCTTAAGAAAGATTGATTTAGAGAATTTGCGCATCCAAATTGCAAAATTCTACATATCATTATGATTTTGGAATGTACGAACGAGGCTGAAAGTGCGACATGATTTCCTAGATGAATCACTTGATGTTGTGCTAGGATCCGGCCGCGTAGGAAGCTTTTTTTAGCGGTATTGTTTGGAGAACATATGCGGATATTACTATGTTTCTTAACTTTTTCAACGATAACAGCGTGTATCACTGTTAGAAATGAAACACCAAAGGGTAGAAGTGTAGGAATTTTATCAAAACACCCTGACTCAAAAAGATGCGAAGAAATTGCTAGCGTGGATTTTGAAGGAGGGTCTTGGAATTCTTATTCAGAAGCCAAGCAGGATTTGAAAGAGCAAGCTGCTGACTATGGCGCCACCCATATTGTTTTAGATGTTATGGAAAGATCTGGTGAACATGGGCGGATATCTGCGTCAGGTACTGCCTATGTCGGCGATTAAGACGAAGTCTATTGGAAAACTGCGGAAGAAAACTTCCGCAGAAAAGATTACATTTCAATGCAAAATACATTAGCTTTAGTTTCAGCGTCTCGTGTTGATACATCTCTACCATCAAGATAGGTGTTCAGTACCTCATACGATGCACCAGAGATAGAATCTTTTGCTTTTTCCCTTTTTAATACGGCATGGAGCGGCAAGACTCAAATTTTTGTGCAAGGGACTCTAGTTCGATCTTCAAGATGACTCTGTTACTTAGGTTCAAGGATATTTAATCATGAAGAAAAATTTACATCCTCCCACGCTATTCAAGACGGACACACTTAAAACACACATATTTTGAAGCTTCGGATTTCATTGAAAAAACGCGTCTGCTTGCGGATAGCTTTTGAATCTGATCAGGGCCATTAATCTGATTGCGCTAAACATCGCAGACAAGTCATTAATAACACTAATATATTATTCTTAACTGAAAATTAGGAAAATTTTGCCGATCTCCATGACAAGAACAAGGGAGTGGAGCATGCCAGAATCTTACTCAAGTATTTCATCGAGCGGCAAAGCAAGCTATTGGCAATATTTGGCCCTTGCTCTCGTTCTTACCCTTGGATTTATTTGTGATGGTAATTCCTATGCGACTACTTGGAATGGCGGTGAAGAGAAGAAATCTTCGCAAAGCTACTTTGAAGCGATGCGCTGCTCTCAGTTGACTCATTTCAACTATGAAGAGTTGAAAGCGCTGGTTCATCCGAAAAATCGTGAGCATTTTCGTGAATTTTGCATTCCCGAAGATCTTCTCAACTGCTCTGATTATAATAGTTACCTTTATCAACTCGGATATCTAAAGCACCATGATGGTCATACTTGTCGCTTTGTTCCTAAGAGAGACTAGGCTGTGCCCGGCGAATGCCGGACAAGCTGCAAACGTTGATACTCAGTTTTTGCGTAGACCTATACCTACCCATATTCCTGATCTTGAACATGATCGTGAACTCCTGCCTATTTCGTTCACGCAAATTTTCTGATAATTAAGTTTTTCGTGACTTAGTTGATGCTTGATGAATTCACTGCCTTAAAGTGAAAGATCCTTTGGCATGAGCCAAAAAGTCTCCGCACTGCAATTGATTATACTTAATCTCAAAATTATTGATTGATATCACAAAATCCCGGGTCATATTTTCACTGCCAGATCAGCGGCAAGTTAGTAAAAATATGTTAATAAGGTCAAGCGATCAGACCTATCATCGCTGCGGTCATCAGCGTAGCTAAATTACCGATCACAAGACTTTTCATCGTGAGCTTAATGAGCTCCTGGCGCCTTTCCGGTATGAGAGCCCCCAAACCACCGATGACAATACCTGCGCTGGCAAAATTAGCAAAGCCGCATAATGCATAGGTTAGACGGATGACGTTTTCTTGGCCCAAGTCTGCATGATTCATTCCAGCAAGGTTTAAATAAGCGACAAACTCATTAAGTACAACTTTAGTCGCCATGAGTTGACCGGCGACCAGTGTCTGCTCCCATGGTATACCGATGAACCACATAAAAGGTCGAAATGCTGTGCCCAGAATCAGCTCAACACTCAGAGTTTTACCAGCAATACTTATGAGACCAAGAACATCGTTACAAAGATAAATTAGAGCGAAAAATACGATAATAATGGCCACGATGTGCAAGACCATTTGTAAGCCATCAATAGTGCCCCGGATGAGGGCGTCCAGAGTGCTATGGCTGTCTGATTGGATCACAATGTTACTTTGCTCGCTACTTGTGCCAGGACACATCAGATGGGACAAGAGTAGTGCAGCTGGAATACTAATCATCGAAGCGACTAACATATGCCCAACAGCATTATCGACAACCTGACTGATGACTGAGGCATAAAGCACCATGACAGTACCAGCAATCGTTGACATGGTGCAGGAAAGCAGACTTAAAAGTTCGGCACGGCTTAACTGATTCAAATAGGGACGGATCATTAAAGGCGCTTCAATCGTACCTAAGAAAACCGTTGATGCTGCCCCGAAGCCCAAAGCACCGGAAATACGAAAGGTCTTGACCAGAACCTGTGCAATCGCGCGGATGATAAGCGGAAGTATTCCCCAATAAAAAAGCACCGAAGAGATCGCACTGACGACCATAATAAGAGGCAGAACACGGAACGCAACAATATAGTTGTGCTGGGCATTTTGAATCGCAAAGGGTGCCTGGCCTCCCGCAAGAAAGCCAAACATAAACTGTGTGGCCCGGTCCGTGACACTACTTAATGTCACAACAAGTTTATTTAGGGTCAAGAGTAGCTCTTGAAATACAGGTATTTTCAATAAGACAATAGCGATGAGAGCCTGCAAAATCAGACCCAGTAGAACAAATTTCAGTGAGACGTCCCGTCGGTTTTCACTGAGCAAGTAGGCGATAGCCATAAATACCAAAAGGCCGACGACTCCCTGAAGATAAGACATTTATTTTCCACTCCTTAAGACGTTATACGCGAGCATGCTCCTTGCTACGACAGTCATCGTCAGAATCGCAATCCAAACGAATGCCAAGCTCTCGATAAATGCAGGGAAAATTAAAAACAAGGAGTATGCGATGCCTGTTTCTCCCCCTTCAGCAAGCCCGGCCCCCAAACGCAAACCCCGGTTGTCACGAGCTTCCACGCCGAGCTTTTCTTCCTGTATCCCTAAAGACAAAGCCGTTGTGCTGCAGAGTATATAAAGGAATAAGATGATAAGCCAGTAGTACGAGCTTGCCGGAAAGGCAAGGGCAAAGGCAATGACCATCAGACTATAGGCTGCCATGTCAGCAAGGAAGTCCCAGTATGCACCAAAAGGCGTAGCTAGTTGAAATTGGCGAGCATAGATACCATCCGTGCCATCAAATAGGCGACCCATCCACCAGAGTATCAGAGCAAGAATATTCCAGCCCATGATGATGCACAAGCTGGCCAGCACAGCGAATATCAAGCCGATGAAAGTAATTTGATTAGGACTGAGATTATGGCGGTGATAAAAGTTAATCAGGGGTGAAACAAGGCGGGGAAGGATTTGCCGCGCATAATGATCAATCATGATAGATAGCCTCGCTTAAGGTTTGAAATTAAGCTTTTATTCTATGCATGATTTCACATTGCGTCATGAATAAGAACACCATATCAACTGGCGCCTCTGGGTCTTAAGCCAGAAGACCAGTACGACGTGCGAGATTGCGGCTTATCATATGACTGAGTTCTCTTTTCGCCTCGCCTAAGGCATTCCCGGATGGACCCTAACTGGTTTCCATCCTAACCTATTTATTCAACAATTCTAGCGCCCATTGTATCAGTATCGCCACTCCTTAATTTTTTGGAATTCGCAAAGGAACGATAAATGGCTTGATCAAAAGATGCTACATCAGTACTCGCCAAAACGGCATCGACCTTGGAACGAAGTGGCGAAAGTGAACAAACAGGATCAGTATTTGCCGCATCTTTGGTCAGCAGATAAGCTTGGCAGCGACACCCACCAAAATCTTTAAATTTTTCTGGACAGCTACGACAGGGTTCCCGCATCCATTCAAAGCCCCGAAAAGCGTTGAATAAGGGAGACTCTTCCCATATCCAAGACAAAGCTTGGGATTTTACATTTGGAATATCTGCCACACCTAATTTCTGCGCTCCTAAACAAGGAAGCACCGATCCACTTGGAGTGATGACCATACTCACATTTCCCCAACCATTGCAGCAAGGCTTGGGACGATCTGCAAAATAATCGGGAATGACATAGAATATCTTCATGCGCTGCTGATACTTTTCTTGATATTCCTCTGTTACCTGCAAGGCAGCATGAACTTGCTCCTGACTGGGGAGCAGAGTGCCACGATTCAGGTAGGCCCAACCATCAAACTGGACATTCGCCAATTCCAGGTAGTCCGCTTTTAATTCCAACGCAAGTTCGATGATTTCCCTGATCTTGCCAATGTTTTCCCGATGCAAGACGATATTCATGACCATGGGAAAACCGGCATCCTTAATCATTCGAGCTGCAGCCATTTTCTGGCGAAAGCTTTCTCGACCAGCAATCCTGTCATTTAATGCAGCATCTGGCGCTTGCACGCTCAACTGGATGTGATCTAAGCCAGCCTCTTTTAACTCATCTATTTTTTTTGCGTTTAAACCCAAGCCAGAAGTAATCAAATTACTATAAAAACCCAAGCCCTTCGCATGTTGCACAATCTTCACCAAGCCCGTTTTTAACAGTGGTTCACCACCGGAAAGCCCTAATTGCACAGCCCCTAAACTGCGCGCCTGTGTGAGCACATCGCACCATTGCTCGGCATCCAATTCATGAAGGTGGCGATCGATATCGAGGGGATTTGAGCAATATGGACATTGCAGCGGGCATTTGTAGCTTAGCTCAGCCAACAACCACAAGGGAAAGCTTTTCGGGCTTTCACTGTCTTTCTTTAATCCATTGATTTCCATAAGCTGCCTTTAAGAATTCATACACATCCTGGCCGATTTCTTGATGATCAGGCTCGCCAAATTCTTGCGCTAATTCAACGATAGTTTGACCAATAGTTTTTTGCCCCTGGCAGCAGCGATCAAGTATCAGCCCAGCGGTTTGATTCAATTGGATCATCCCTTCTGGGTATAATAAAACATAACTGCGCTGAGCCTGTTCCCACTGCAGGCGATAAGGCTTGGCAATTTCGAAGCTACTCTCATCCGTAAATAAAACAGTCATGATGACAAATCATCTCCAATACCATAGGCCATCTGAATGGAGTCAAGAATTTCCCACAGGATATCCAGTTTGAAACCTAATATTTGGAGCGCTCTTTGCTGGAGTGTGTAGGTGTTGAAATGTTCTAAAGTGATGCTAAGCCCATGCTTGACATCCGTTTCTACGAGTTTTAGCCGTTGCTTGAAATAGCTCAATCCTTCTTCCTCAATCCAAGGGTAGTTGTGAGGAAAGGATTCAATGCGTTGTTTATGAGCATTGTGCGCGAAAAGTTCTGTTAGCGACGAACATACGGCTTCTTGCCAAGGTGCCTGCTTTGCAAAATTCAAATAAGCATCACAAGCAAAGCGGACTCCAGGACGGACCAGCTTGAGACTAACGATGTCTTGCCGTGACAAGCCGCAAGCCTGCCCTAGTCTAATCCAGCCCTCTAAGCCTCCATCGTTGCCTTCTAGGCCATCTTGATCCGTGATTCTTCGTAGCCACTTACGGCGAAAATCACGTAACGGACAATTCGCCAAAATCGCAGCATCCTTGCGGGGTATGGTTTGCTGATAATAAAAGCGGTTTGCAACCCAGCCCTGAATCTGTTTTCTCGTCAGCACCCCATCGATCATAGCTTTATGAAAGGGATGCTCTGTATGATAATGAATCACTTTCTGTCGAAGTTGCTCCTCAAATTCCTCTGGGCTCCAAGCAGTTTTTTCTTCAAACTTACTGCTTTCAGCTAGAACTTCCATCGCCTGGGCTGGCAAATCAGAGGATGACATCCATTCCGTCATAAGATACCTCAATCTGGTGTCGATCCAACACGCGTCTTTCGGGCGAGCGCTCGTTGAGAATTGGATTCGTATTATTGATATGAATCAGTATTTTTCTTTTTTCAGGAAATCTTTCCAGGATTTCGATCATTCCGCCCTCGCCGGAAAGATAAAGATGCCCCATGTCAGAGGCTAACTTTTTACCAACACCGCAGCGCAGCATTTCATCCTCATACCAGAAGGTACCATCAACAAAGAGGCAATCACTCGTTGCAAAATAAGTTTCCAGGTGGGGCTCAAAGGTTCCCAGTCCTGGGGCATAGAGCAGACGTTTACCGGTAGTTTGATCATAAATTTGCAAGGCAATGGTATCACCGATCTGTGGTTGATTGCGATTCGGCGAATAAGGTGGAGCCTTACTTTGCAAGGGGATCGCTGTAATTTGCAAGCCTTCTACCCCATCGACGGCAAAGTGTGCCACACCATCTTCGATTTCGATGGGATGGTGTTCAACTCCACAGTAATGCTCTAAAACTCTTAAGATCGGATTACCATGAGTAAGATCATGATGCACCGATGGGGTGCAATAAACCGGCAGGCGTTCTCCTTCCCGTAAGAAGAAAAGGCCGGATGTGTGATCCAACTGAGCATCGATTAGCACGATCCCCTTAATGGCACAACCGCGCACACCAGAGCGCGGTGCAAAAATATCGTTGGCTAGTATTTGGGCGCGAATATCTGGTGAAGCGTTCAATAAAATCCAGTCTCGACCATTGGCACTAACGGCGATAGAAGACTGTGTTCTCGCTTGGGCGGAAATCGTGCCACGGCGCACGCCTAAACAATTTTCACAATGACAATTCCACTGTGGAAATCCCCCGCCTGCTGCTGATCCTAACACTTTGACATGCATTGTTTTAGCCTTACCTTGTCTCTTCGTTAGCAAAGCTGTTAGTTATAGCACCATCACTACCTGACCTCAATGGAATGCCATGACTAGGAATGTGGCACTTGCAGCTTTAGCCGTGAGATCTTGGCAAGGCAGCAAGGATCGCCGGTTCTTTCTTTTGCTTGATCTTCACCTTTGAGCTTGAAACTGAGTAGCCTTTGATTCCTACAAAAACAAAAAGCGATGCATAGGCCATAACTATGAAAAGAGCAGAGCTTTCGACTTGGCCATATAAGCCAAAGCGCAGTAATTCCACGACATGCGTAAAAGGATTGATCATAGTCAACCAGTACATGGCAACACTGTTTTCATTGATCTGAGAGAGTGGATAAAGGGCTGAGGATAGGAAAAACATGGGGAATATGACAAAATTCATAGCCCCTGCAAAGTTTTCAATTTGCTGAATGTAAATCGACAGAACCAAACCAACGGCAGCCAACAAGAGACCACACAGGACAAAGAAAGGCAGGATGATGATTAGATTGAGACCAAGGCTCAAATAACCAGCGAATAAGCAAACCAGTAAAAATAAATATGCCTGCAAGATAGAAACAGTCGTACTGGCTATCAGCTTTCCCAGGATAAGGTACCATCTAGGCAGAGGGGCCGTCAGCAAGAGCCGCATCACACCAAGCTCACGATCATAGACCATTGACAGGGAGGACTGCATCCCATTAAAGAGAAAAATCATCGCCACTAGGCCTGGGATCAGATATTGATGGTAGGGAATCGGTGTTCCATAGGGCTCAAGAACAGATAGCTCCAACACATTACGAAAGCCTGTACCAAAAACAAGCAGCCATAGCATGGGCCTGACTAAAGCAGCGAAAAACCGGGTTTTTTGTTGCAGATAACGATAAAGTTCTCTTGTCAAAATGCCCTTCATTGCTCGGAATGCATGTCCAGCTTCCATGATGTTCCCCATTCCAACAGAAAAATTCCGTACAAAAGCGCTATCATACAAAAAGGAAAATTATGGATGAGCGGCAGTTGTTAGCAATAAATTTTTATATGCTGCCTTCATGTCTACAGCTCTACCGGCTTCCAGTAACTGCTGCGAGCTGCCTTGGAACGCAATTTTACCTTGTTGCAAAAGATAGATCTGCTCCGCTTCGTGCGCTTCATCCAGCAAATGGGTACACCATAACGCAGCCATTCCTTTTTTTGCACAGAGCTCTTTGACATGCTGCAAAATAATATCCCGCGATTCTAAATCCAATCCTGCTGTCGGCTCATCAAGCAATAAAAATTCTGGTTTATGGATCAGAGCCCGCACCAACTCGACACGTCGCCGATGCCCACCATTGAGCAGTCTGACTTTGCGGTCCAAAACATCGAAGATCATCAGGCGTTTGGACTCTTCGTGGATGACCGATCGGCAATGCTTCACGGACAAACCATGTAAAGAAGCATGGAAGATAAGATTTTGTTCGACGGTAAGATCCACATCAAGGGTTGATTCCTGAAAAACAACCCCGATTCTAGCAAGCGCAGCGCTTCGCTGCTTGGGCAAGGGAAACCCGCAAACCACAATTTCACCTTGATCGGCTGCCAACATCCCTGTTAGCAGTTGAAAAAGTGTCGTCTTGCCTGCACCGTTAGGGCCTAGTAAGACACAAAATTGATGGGACTTAATGCTCAGACTTTCCACATCCAATTGAAAATGAACCTGATGCCGCTTTTTTACGCGGCGAAGATCCAAACGATAGTCATGAGTCAAAGCCTCGTGGTTTTTGAATGAATTGTGCATGGATTTCAGCATATAGAAGTTAAGATAAATACCTTAGACATGGTTGAGCCACCTTCCCGATCCAGAAATTTTGTATCGAGAAGGCCTATACTATCTCAATTCTTAGTTTTGAGTTTTAACTTTTAGTATTGACGTACATGGTAATTTCAAAACCCAGGCGAATATCTAAAAATTTTGGTTTTTCCCACTTCTTTTCGGTTAAAGTCACTTTGTCTTGCATAGTTTTCCTCGCATAAAAAATATCATAACGAAGTATCTCAAGACTCATACTAACACAGCGAAGCCAGGTAAACCCTAGTGGAATATCTGTAGTGTTAGGCTCATTCTCAGCATTTTTGCCTTTCGTAGGGATCCCTATTTGAAAGCTCCTGGAACACGGGAAACGAGCTCACAAATCGGATCAACTTTGACGCGACAAAAGGCGGGACACAGCAAGTGTCATACTGTTGCCCAAAGCAGCATACAAGAACCTCCGGATTGTCGCCAGAGTGAATCGAATCCTGCTGTCAGCTTTCGCAAGCTTCTTCAAAACTGATCTCAAAGCTTAGTGGAACCGTTTCACTCATTGTTGTGACTTCCGCAATATCCAATAGGTCCTTAATTTTTGCATTCATAAAGCTGGACTGAGTAAGATCGATCAGGGCACCTTGTAAACTTTTGATCTTTAATGCACCACGCTCCAACCAAACCTCAGAAGGGATGATAACATTTAAGTTTTGGCCATAAATTTCGAGATTGCCTTCAAAGTTAATTTGTGTTGCCTGACTGCTGATAGCTTCCAACTCACTTTGAATATCTGCCAGGTTGGTAATTTCAACTAGCAGTTCCTCGGTTTCCAAATAACCTAGAATATATTCTTTAATACGATCATCTCGCAACTGCGATGCCGAATCTAAACTGGCACTACTAAAGAAAATTTGCATATTTGCTTGAGAGTTAAGAGCTAACCATCCTGCGGCTTTGATCACACCAACAACCGGTTCCTCTTGATCGCCTTTGGTAGCGCTCCACTCAATTGTTTGGTCTTGCAAGCTCCATACAGTCCCCTGACCATTACAAGCTTGGGCCGGAAGGCTGACTTCGTATACCTGCCCGTTGCTGTTAGCTGGACTTGAACTAGATTTTGTTGCAACCGGACGCTCCGGCGCCGAATGACAACCAAAGACTCCAGCAATTCCCCAAATGACCAGTGTGGACGTGAATGCCTTCATGCCGAGCTACCTCTGAAGTATTAATCTTTTACGACGATGATTTAAAACCTGTGAAGAACCCCATGGCAGCTACTGTGCAGCATTTATTCCAGACGCTCGAAAATCTTAATTTTTTATCTAATGCACTGACATTTTTTGGACTTATATTTCTTGCGCCAGTAAAGAAAGAAAGAGGGGGGAACTCCAGAAGCGATTTAATACCGCTTCACTTCTTACTGTTTATTAACAATATTAGGAAGTTAATAGAAAAAATGCGGAATATCCGGCTGAAAACATCAGCTAAAAAAAGGTGACAACGATTTCTCTATTTATTTTAAGATTTTGGATAGAAACGACGGTGAAGCTGATCAGCTTTTGTCAAAAGCTCCGACAGTACAGAAGCTAGCTTTCAGCAGGAAAACCAGCTCAGGGAATGGAGCAGACTGCGATAAAACCAAAGGACGAAGCCCACTTATGTACTTCCAATTAGTTCGGTCAACAGTAGTCGGCCATTCTTAGATCAGTATTATGCAAACCTGAGACCAATTATCACAAATCGACAATAAGAAAATAAGCGGAGGAAGACCGAAGCCCGCCTCCTCTAAAATCGGTCGGAAAAATCACAGCAAACGCGCCGCTTTAGTCGCTAATTCGCTTCTTTCCCCTCTCTTCAAGGTGATATGCGCCGCAATTTCTTCCTTCCGAAAGCGCTCGATCACATAGGTCAAGCCATTGCTTTGCGAATCGATATAGGGGTTATCGATCTGATAAGGATCGCCTGTCAGAACAATTTTGGTCCCCTCACCAGCCCGGGTCAAAATCGTTTTAATTTCGTGTGGCGTTAAGTTTTGCGACTCATCGACCACAAAAAACTGTGACGGAATGGAGCGACCACGAATATAAGTCAAGGGCTCAACAGCAAGCATGCCTTGATTGATCAACTCTTGATAACTTTTACTCAGACGCTTTTGCCTGGAATGCGTCCCACCACCAAGCAAAAGTTCCAGATTATCGTAAATCGGCTGCATCCAGGGGTTGAGCTTCTCATCCAAGTCACCCGGTAGAAAGCCGATGTCACGACCAAGCGGAAAAATAGGCCGGGAAACGAGTAGTTTCTGGTACTGATCCTCATCGGTGGTCTTGGTCAGACCAGCGGCGATCGCCATCAAAGTCTTGCCAGTTCCAGCTTCACCGCTAATGGTCACCAGTTGAATGCGATCGTCCAATAAGCACTCTAGCGCCATGGCTTGCTCTAAATTGCGCGAGTAGATGCCCCAGACCCCCTCCATGCGGGGTTCCATCATCTTCACGACATCTTCTGCACCGACGTACATCCCATAGACACTTTGGCTTGGGTCTTCTTCATCTTCCATAATCACAAACTGATTCGGATACAGCTCCTGATCCAAGCGCACTTCACGCTGGGCATAAAACTTATTAATCAGATCGGCGCTGACCTTGATGGTGACGACACCTGTATAGAGGTGAGATATGTCCACCTTATCCGCAGCAAAGTCTTCCGCAGCCAAACCGAAGGCGTCGGCTTTAATCCGCAGGTTGGAATCCTTGGTAACAATGGAAACCCGTCGACTGTCGCCGAATTGCTTTTGCAAGGTCAAGCCGATGGCCAGAATGTGGTTATCGGTGTTGTTTGCCAAAAGCTCAGGCAATATGTCCATGTTATGGCCAAGGTAAACAAAGAGCTGAGCTGAATCCTCCCGATCTTCAAAAATGGGAATACCGGACGAGAGAGTGCCCCTGACCCTCAGGCGATCCAGAATGCGCGAGACCTCGCGGGCATTACGTCCAATGTCACTCATGTCCTTTTTAAAGGTATCAATCTCCTCGATGACTGATATCGGAATCACGACATCATTATCCTCGAATTTAAAGATACTCAATGGGTTACTTAAAAGGACGTTGGTATCCAGTATGAAGACTTTCTTCATTTTGGTATATACCCCGCATCATCTCGTTTTTTTTTGATTATTTTTTATTTGTAACATATCTTATGAAAATCCAAAAGCGACGAATTGGCAAAGTTATGAATCAGGCCAATTTTCTTGAGCCTCCTTCTATATTTCTTCCGGTTGTCATAGAATGTCTATGATTTTGAGACGCTGACAAAAAATAATTGAGCAGTTAAGCTAAAAAAGTCATTAGCCCAAGAACACTAGGCGAGGTATGCGGAATGAAAGAGACGGCCGAGCTTCTTAATCGACTGAATCAGGATACCCGTAGTCTTTTTTTGGAACGCCAGGTCATCATGAGTTTTGGTGGTTTCATTGAACGACTGCGCGATCATCCGTCAAAAATGATTCGCAATTCCTGTCAGTACCTTTATGACACCTTCACGTATTTTGGTAAGTCCGACACCCAGGAAGATCCCAATCACACCCGGTGGAAGATTTTTGATCATGGTACAGAAAAAAATGTTTCCATCATCGGCTCCGAGGCCGTGCAAGACGAGATTTATAAAACACTGGCAAGCTTTAAACGCCAGGGCTTTCCCAATAAGCTGATACTTTTACATGGACCCAATGGATCAGCAAAGTCCTCAATTATTGAATCCTTGTCGCACGCCCTGCAACGCTACAGCACTACTGATGAAGGTGCTGTCTATCGCTTCAATTGGATCTTCCCAACCGACAAATCGTTAACCAACAAGGCGATGGGCTCCAGCGGACCGATTGGCTTTTTAGGCGATCGCGAGGCCGATGCGGCGATGAAAGCGGACTCCTTTGCTTTCTTGGACGAATCAAAGGTTGCCTCGAAAATTCATTCGGAATTCAAAGAAAACCCGATCTTCCTGATTCCGATGCCACAGCGTGAAATGTGGCTACGCGAGTGGATTGCCCATGAAAATGACATTTCGCCGGAAGAAGTGGAATTGCCACCTCATATAACCGTACCGGGACTTTCCAAACGGAATCAGCTCATCTTTGAAAATCTGCTTTTTGCTTATGAAGGTGATTTGGGCAAGGTCTTCCGCCATGTACAGGTGGAGCGCTATTTCTATTCCAGGCAGTACCGCATCGGTATAGGCACCGTCGAACCACAGATGTCAATCGATGCCTATGAAAAGCAATTGACCATGGATCGCAACATCGCCAACCTGCCTCCTGTCCTGCACAACATCAGCTTCCATGAGGCCAGCGGACCGATCGTCGAAGCCAATCGCGGTATACTGGAATTTTCAGACATGCTGAAAAGACCGATTGAGGCCTTCAAATACCTGCTTTCCAGTGTTGAAAAAGGAACACTCAACCTTCCTTCTTCGACAGCCAATCTCGATATTGTATTTTTTGCCACTACCAACGAAAAGCACCTGGATGCATTTAAGACCATTCCCGACTTTGCTTCGTTCCGCTCCCGCTTTGAGCTGATTACAGCTCCCTACTTGCTTCGTCCAAGTTTGGAAGAGAAGATCTATGCGGTCGATGTCAAAGCTTTATCCAAGACCAAGCCTGTTTGCCCACATTCCGTGCGCCTGCTTTGCTTATGGGCTAGCATGACCCGACTGAAGCAACCGAATCCCGAATATTATGGCAGCAAATATCGCTCCTTGATTTCGCGTATGGACCCGCGAACCAAAATTAAGCTCTATGAAGGTGAATCCTTAGCGCCGATGTTTAAAGCGCAAGAGGAGGTCGCCTTCCGTGAGCTGAAAACAGATATCATGGAAGAATACCAGAATGTAGTAGCCTATGAAGGGCGTTTTGGAGCATCCCCGCGCGAGGTGCGCAGTATCCTTTATCGGTCCGTACAAAACAGCAAGCATCAAACCCTGACGCCAATGGCGATATTTGATGAGCTGGAGCGACTTGTCAAAGATCGTACCGTTTACGAATTTTTGCAGCTTGAACCGCGTGGCAAGTACCATCAACCTGCAGAATTTATTCGGATGATCAAACAGGATTTCAGCGAGATTTTCGAGCGTGAAGTCACTCAGTCCATGACTTTAGTCGAAGAAGGCGAATACGAGAGCATGTTGAAACGCTACGTTGATCATGTGGTGGCTGGAGTGAAAAAAGAAAAGATCTACAATAAGGTCACCGGTAAATCAGAAGAGCCTTCGGAACAGGTCATGTCTGAGCTGGAAAAAATTATCAATGTCACCGGATCAATTGAGCGTCACCGTGAGGGTATCCTGGGTCGCATCGCAGCTTTCCGGATCGATCATCCAAAGGAAGATATAGTCGTCGCCAATGTCTTTCATGATTACATGCAAGCGATCAAAGATCATTATTATCAGGAGCGACAAATGCTCGTCGATGAGAACTTCCATGCCATGCTCAGTCTGAACACACCTTCAGAAAATCAGCTCAAGGAAAAAGAGCTTGAGTTGGCCCGGACGACCTTTGAAAACTTGGAAAAACGTTTTGGCTATGACCGCGTATCTGCCGTTGAATGCCTGAAATTTTTGTTGAGTTATAAAGCTAATAAAGCAAATCCTGTCTAAGACCTTCAGGCCCATCCTTGACGAAGGATGGGCCCTTGTATTCTCACTGCGAACTTTTCATCAGTACACGGCTGGCGACCATTTCTGCCAGAAAGCGCCGCACATCCATCTCAGTTTGATGTTTCACTTGCGAAATCAAGCGCCAATCGAGCGTTTGCCCAGCAGTAAACTGATCCAGCAAGGACTTTTCGTCCTGACTAAGATAGCGCCGCCATTCCACCTCTTTCGAACGACTGCCCGCCCTATATTCCAAACAAAAGGGATACTTCGCATAATATTGGTCTTCAGCACTTTCACCCGCGTTTTCACGAATCGCAACTTTTCTAGCTAGTCGATAGCCGCCGTATTTTATATCCCATAATTTCTGATAAGACTGGAAACAGCGTTTCCACAGTTCGCGGGGGAAGACCATCTCGCCGCCTTCTTCCCAATCGCCTTCATCAACTTGTCCTTCTAACTCCTTTGGCACCATCCGCACCATGGCTTGATCGAACTTGCTCGCTTCCATAATTTCCTGCGAATTGGCAATATCCCAGAGTTCATCACGATGCTCGCTAATCAACTGTGCCGTCGCCAGAAACAGCTCAACTTTACGATCAGCCCAATCTCCCCAAAGTTCTTCTTGAACTTCAGGCAACCATCCCCCAGTTACTGGGTCGGCAAGTTTTTTAATTTTTGGCGCCAGGCGGTTGAAACGCTTGATGTAACGATCCAAATCAAAGCCAAGTTCCCGTAAAGACCATTGCGCCAGAGAGGTTTCCACCTGCGAGCCTAAGGTCTGCACCTTGCCCCAGAAGCCATCTCCTAGCTCACCGTGATCCTTGAGACAGAAAAAAGTCGAACATACGGAATTGCGGAACGCATGGACGCGACATAAGCCCGTAGGCTTATCCAGCATAGGACACAAGACTTTATCGCTCTTGCCAAAACGATCGTGTTCGACATCGGCAAGATAATCAAGCCACTGCTGGGGTGTCCCATTCATGCCCTCAGGCGTGACCCAGCCATCATCAATGATTTTTTGAATCGCTGGCTGGGCGGAGCCTTCATCCCAGGCTAAGCCTATTAAATAATTTGGAATTCTCGGATGGTAGGTGCAGCAGCGATAATCCTTCCGATAAGACTCATAAGCAGACTTGGGGCAATTCATACAAGTCGCCCGGCGTTCATCGGGAAATTGCAGATGCAAAAATTCACGAGGCATGGCGTAGCGCCAAACCCCTGGAAATATGTGGGGCCCAATATGCAAACTTTTACCCAATGGGTCATTAGCTTCGAGGATTTTTGGCATAAGTCCTAACTTCCGTCATTGTGACTGTTACTTTCGCTCCGAGTTGCCGGCAACTATGCTATATAAACTGCGAAGAACGAAGGAAAAAATATGAGTATAAATTCTATCGATCAAATGCTGTACCAACTTTCTGGCTCTGTTCCCCAAGCTAGAACCCAGCTGAGCGAAGCGGATAAAGATCAACTGATCGCGACTGTCGGCGGCGTCCTTACCGCACAAAATATCATAAAAGCAAAGAATGATTACACAAAGGAGCGGATTCCCTTCCTTTTCAGCACCCTCGACACGCAAGCTGTGGTCGACATTCTTGCCAATGACATGGAAGCCGCCGTAGACCGAGCGATGGCCCGCAGAGCCGTCCAAAAAAGCCGTAAATAGCGGTAAAATTATAGATTTTTCCGCCGCAAGGGAAGGTCATGTGGTCGCATTTAGGTGAATTATCCCAGTCGTTTCAGTTAGTTTTTCATTCCGCAAAAATTTCAGAGTTAGCCTTGCGGACTGTTCAAGGTGTGATTATATTTTGCTTTGGTTGGGATCCACACGCGGCGGCGAGTTGTTTCCATGGTAAGTCAAATGCGCCAAAAAATTATAGACTAGAGTCGGCAGAAGAACTAAAGTATATCCTATTTGGCAAGTTTGGTTTGAGTCGTAAGAGTAACTACACAGGAGAGACTTTTTTTTGAAAGTATTAGAGCGATCTGATTTACGAACGATGCGGGAAGTGCGACTGGTAGGCGAAGGTACAAACGCCATTGTCCCAGTTATGGAAGCTTGGAAAAAAGCCGAAGAAGAAGGCTTAGATTTAGTCCTGGTCAGTACCGAAGATGCAATCCCTCCGGTAGTCAGAATCCAAGACTTCAAAAAACTCCAGTACGAAAAAAAGAAAAAACAGCGACAAACTCGCCATAAGTCTGAACTTAAAGAGATCCAGCTCAAGGCTAATATCTCTGATCACGACTTGCAGACCAAAGTGAACAGCATTGATCGCTTTTTGGAGCGCGGTGACAAGGTAAAAGTGATTGTTCGCCTTAAAGGCCGTGAAAGAGACAATCCCCAGCGCGCACAGGATTTGATCAAGCGCGTTGGTGAAACTGTAACCGTAGCCTGCAAGCTCAACCGTGTACCAGGCCCCATAGCAATAGCGATCCTCGAACCAGCAGGTAAAACTGGTTAATTCCTAAATAAACTGCAAGCCCAAGGTGTACCTTGGGCTTTTTCTTTGCCTCGATAAGTTATAAAGGCTCGGTTTCCGACATTCCATATCCAGCCGATCGACAGACTTTCTCTGGTAAAATTTGGCGACTTAGGAGGGTGAACTCTTGCGGCGGCAGAATAAACTGAGTGGCGCATACCGTCCAAACTTTGCAGCTCTATTCCGCAAGATCTTCTTTTTCCTCGCCTGGCTGTATCCTTTTACTCATAACATCAGCGTGGCTGACGAAAACCGACAGCACTATATGAGCGGTATTGCCGGCAGCGGCGTAGCCTGGACACAGAAGGGGAGCAAGACCGTCGGCAGCCTGACCACCCAGGGCAGCTTCCGTTTGCTGTTTGATTTGCAGATGACGAAGCGTTACCTTTGGGGGGTCGACCTCGACTGGATGCGCATTCGCAGTCGTGACGACAGCAATATCCCCCATCGTTTAGACGTAGAAGGTCTCGGCTTTGTTACAGGCTTTCGCCATGAAAAGCTGAGCTTGTGGGGCAAGCTTGGCGGAGGGCGGATGTATGCCAGACGTGGGGAGTTGGAGCGCAGCGACGCTGCTCGTTTTGCCTATTACCAGACGACCATCGGCGCAAATCTCGCAATTTATCAGACTCGTTATGTTTGGTGGGAACTGGTAACAAGTCTTGCTTGGTTAAGAACGGGAGAACGTTGGAACAAAAGCCTCAGCCCCGAGCAACTTGGCCTTGCCAGCTTCCTAATTTCCATCAAAATATTCGATCTCTAACCGGTATATTCGGCCATTAGGAGCATGATGTGAGCATTCACAACGGAGAAATCAAAGTCATCATAGGCAGTGCTAATCCTCAACTGGGGCAATTAATCTGCGATGCACTCAATCACAAGCCCTGCGAAAGCGAAGTCATCCAGTTCAGCGAAGGCAATACTTTTGTTCGCGTCCTGGAAAATGTCCGTGGCCGTGATGTCTATGTGATCCAAGGAGTTTCCTATCCGGTGAATGAAAACTTCATGGAACTGCTTTTCTGGATCGACGCGCTCAAACTTGCCTCTGCCGCCCAGGTCACCGCTGTCATCCCATTTTTTAGTTACGCCAAAGGTGACAAGAAAGACGAGCCTCGCGTTTCCATCCGCAGCCGTGTATGTGCCGACGCCTTGGAAGCGGCAGGCGTCGACCGCATCCTGACCATGGAGCTGCACAGCCCACAAATTCAAGGTTTTTTCAAAAAACCGGTCGACCACATGCATCCCAGGCGTCTGATTTGCGATTATTTTCGCAGCAAAAATTTAGATCCGTTGGTCGTCGCTTCGGCTGATGTCGGCTATGGCAAAGCCGCCTTTAAATACGGTGAAGTCCTTGGGGTACCGACTGTCATTGGCAATAAAGTTCGCCAGGATCACTCGGAAAATGCCCAAGTGTGGAATGTAGTTGGCGATGTGAAAAACCGTGATGTTCTGATTGTCGATGACATGGTTTTTACTGGCGGATCATTGATATCCATGGCACAAGCAGTCAAAGAACTTGGTGCGCGCCGCGTCTTTGCCGCTGTCACACACGGTGTCTTAACCAAGGGAGCTGCAGCAAAACTCGATGCCAGTCCGATTGAAGAACTGGTGGTAACTGACACAGTCGAGTATCGCTTTGAAACGCCAAGCCGCAAAATCAAGGTCTTAAGCGTTGCCAAACTATTTGCCGAAGCCATCCTCAGCATTCACCGCCATGAATCGATCTCTCGTCTCTTCCCCACTTGATCGTGGTTTCTCCTGTTTTAACTGAATTAAACCAAATTCAGCGATCATTTGTACCCTGAAATGTGAGACGCCGGCAGGGTGTCCGCACAATTCTTTCAGCGCACAGATGCTCGCACTTAACCCCTTGAAATCACCTAATCTTGCTAATTTTTTCAAGAAAACACAGGGCGCAATCGTCGGCGGAGAGGTGTCTTCATGGCCACTAGAGCAGAATTTAGGGTAGACAAAAATCACCTTACAAGTGTATCCCAAAAAAATGCTTTCGAGACTGAGTCAGGGAGAAAAACCACTTATGGTCATGAATCAATCACACATTAGTTTAGATATGCCCTGGGCCCTTATCCTTGGTGCGTCGAGTGGTATGGGTTTGGCAAGCGCTCGTAAACTAGCGGCTGAAGGTTATCACATCATTGCCGTCCATCGCGACCGGAAAGGTGCGATGCCGCGCATTGAAAAAGAATTTGAACATATCGCTCAGTATGGCCGCAATTTATTGACGATCAATGAAAATGCCCTGACCCCAGAGGGACGTCAGAGTATTCTTGCCCAAATTTCGGACTCTTTGGGAGGCGGTCAAATCAAGGTCCTATTGCATTCGATTGCCTTGGGTAACCTCAAACTCGCTGCTCCGTTGCCGCCACCCGCTTTCCGTAAATCCCAACCTGGTCAACGTTTGGAACTGCTCGCGAAAGAGCTGCAGGTGCCACAGGAAAAACTGGCAAGCAGCATCAAGCAACTGGTACAAGCCGGCCACCATGAATTAGCAGATCTAATCAGCGAACCTAGTCAATTTAGAGAAGATGATCTTCTCAATGAAGAGGACTTTACCCAGACCATACAAAACATGGGTACCAACCTGCTTTTCTGGGTTCAGGATTTATTCCGCCGCAATATGTTTGCTCAGGATGCCCGAGTGATTGGCCTAACATCCGAAGGCAATCAAAAAGCCTGGCTTGGTTACGCTGCCGTTTCTGCCGCCAAGTGCGCGTTGGAATCCGTATCCCGCACCATTGCCAAAGAATTTGCTCCACACGGCATTCGTTGCAATATCCTGCAAGCAGGTATCACCGAAACTCCTGCCTTGCGTTTGATCCCCGGTTCGGAAAGAATGTTGGCTCATGCCAGAAAACGAAATCCCATGGGTCGCTTGACGACGACTTATGATGTCGCCAACGCCATCTCCTTGTTATGTCGCCCGGAAGCAGCCTGGATCAACGGTGCTTTGATCCATGTTGATGGCGGCGAGCATCTTAGTGACGGGTAAAGTAGAACAAGGGGCGAGCATGAGTTTAGCAGATCTTAGCAGCGAAGAGATTTCGGAGCGCATCCTTGCACTCGTACCACAGCAAAAGCCGTTTCGTTTTATCGATCGGATTATTGAAGTGGATGAAGATCATATTGTTGGCCAATATCAGTTTCGCGAGGACGAGTATTTTTACGCCGGCCATTTCCCAGGCCAGCCTGTGACTCCTGGAGTGATATTGATCGAGACGATGGCGCAAATCGGCGTCGTCAGTCTTGCGATTTATCAGATGCTTAAACAAGCGAATCCTGAAACAAGCCATGTTCAGACCTTGTTTGCAGAGACGGAAGCAGAGTTTCATCATCAGGTTCTGCCTGGTGATCTGGTAGAGGTTCGGGCCGAAAAAATCTATTGGCGTCGCCGAAAATTAAAGGCCAAGGCAGGATTATACCTGGCTGACGGCCGATTGGCTGCATCGGCAACACTTGCTGGAATGGGTTATTAATTATGGAACGACGAGTCGTTATCACCGGTATGGGCGTCGTGTCCGGCATTGGGCACGGCCTGGAAAATTTTCGTGAAGCGCTGAAAGCAGGGCAAAGCGGAATTCGTCATATTAAAGAGCTCGCGGAACTGGGTTTTGCCTGCCAGGTAGGGGTGGTGCCGCAAAACCTGGAAGAAGCCGCACCAAATTATTTTAGCCAAGATGAGCTCTATGCTCTGAGTATGGGCATGAAAATGGGCGGTATGGCTGCATTGGATGCCTATCGCGACGCTGGCCTCGAAGTGCCAGCAGCCGACAGCGATGTCGATCCTGATACCGGTGCCTATGTCGGCACAGGTGTCGGTGGACTCGATGTTTTTTCTGAACAAGTCTATGAAAAAGTAAAGTCTGGCAAAGTTCGGCGTCTCGGTAGTGCCGTGGTCGAGCAGATCATGGGCAGCGGCGTCAGTGCAAAAATTGGCGGTCTGTTAGCTCTCGGTAATCATGTGACCAGCAACAGCTCGGCTTGCAGCACTGGAACGGAAGCGGTCATCATGGGCGCTGAACGTATCCGCAAAGGCCTGGCCAAGCGCATGGTCGTTGGCGGAGCCGAAGCTTATCACCCGCAAATTTGGGGTGGCTTCGACGGTATGCGGGTATTATCGCGCCGTTTCAATGACGAGCCAGAGAAAGCGTCTCGCCCGATGAGCGCCAGTGCTGGCGGTTTTGTACCGGCAGCAGGAGCTGGAATCTTAGTTATCGAGGATCTCGAAACAGCCCAGGCACGTGGTGCAAAAATTTACGCCGAAATTATCGGCACCGGCCTGAGCTCAGGTGGAATGCGCAACGGTGGAAGCATGACCGCACCAAGCTCTGAGGGCGTGCAGCGGTGTATTCGCCAAGCCTTGCTTGCCAGTAAAATCAGCCCCGATGAAATCGACTATGTGAATGGTCATTTGACCTCAACCTTTGCTGATCCCTTGGAAATTGCTAATTGGTCACAAGCCTTGGAACGACAGGGTGATCGCTTTCCCTTGGTCAATGCCACCAAGTCGATGATCGGTCACAGTCTGGGTGCTGCCGGCGCGATTGAAACTATCGCCACGGTATTGCAGCTCGAAGCTCAGTTCCTGCATCCATCTTTGAACTGTGAGGACCTGCATCCGGAGATCGCAGCAATCGAAAATCGCATAGTCAGAGACTACCGTCCGCAAGAATTTCAAATTGCCGCCAAAGCGAGTTTTGGGTTCGGTGATGTTAATAGCTGTCTTATACTCAGACGATGGAGCTAATTTATGGAAACGAACGAAATCTACGACAACATTGTAAACATTGTGACCAAGCACGCACGCAACGAAGAAGCGCTGAAAACACTTTCCATGGATACTCATATCCTAAACGATCTGAAAGTGAACTCAGCACGTCTTGTCGATATCGTCTTGGACTTTGAAGATCGCTTTGACATGGAAATCAGCGATGATGATGCCGATCGCATCAGCACCATCGGTGACGCGGTTGAGCTGGTAAAAACCCAACTCAAAAACTGATCCTGGATAGCAACCCATCAGCTTCGCTTAAGTCAATAGCCCGGTTTCAACCGGGCAGAGGATCACCACCTTGCTCACACGAAAACATACAGTATCGCTGAAAATTCAGCGCACGCTAGCCTATTTCAATATGATCTGGTTTGTGCCACTGTTCATGCTGATTTTGTCCTGGCTTGGCAGGTATCGTTGCTGCAATTTGCAAGAAATCCGCGACGCGGTTCGTAAACTGGAGCAAGAGAACCTGCAGCGGCCCATATTGATTTGTGCCAACCACTTAACGATGATCGATTCCTTGCTGATCATCTGGTTTCTCTATGATTTTCCCACATACTTAAAAACCTTTCGCCGTTTTCCCTGGAACGTGCCGGAATTGCAAAATTTTGGCAAAAATCCCCTGTTGCGCCTCATGTGCTATTTAGGCAAATGCATCTACGTCGAAAGAAGCGGGAGTTTAGAAACCAAAAAACTAACCCTATCCAAGCTCGCCTACTTGCTTGACGAAGGGGAAAGCCTCTGTATTTTTCCAGAAGGTGGACGCTCGCGAACCGGCCGCATCAATCGCGACGGCGCCGTCTATGGCGTGGGTCAATTAATTCAGACCCACCCTCAAATCAAAGTTTGGTGCCTTTATATGCGTGGCTTGGGGCAGGAGCAGTACAGCTTTTTTCCCAAACGTGGTGAAAGCTTTCACCTCAGCTTAGAGATGATCGAGCCGCAGACCACTCATACCGGCCGCCGTGCTGATCGCGATTTAACGATGCAAGTAATGGATCAGCTCGTGAAGATGGAGGATGCTTTTTGGCATGATCGGCAACGATATCGTCGACATGGCTGATGTGGACTGCCATCCGCGCTTTGCTCGCAGAGTTTTATGCGAAGCGGAGTGGGCGCGTTATCAGGCTATGCTAGAACCTGAGAAACAACAGCGTTTTTTGTGGCAAACTTGGGCTGCAAAGGAAGCCAGTTTTAAGGCGTTACGTCGTATTAGACCTGATTGCCAGGCTATTGCCAGGCATTTTGAATGTGATGAGAATTTTAGTCGGGTATCGCATGCTGCGGGACGATTTTTTCTGAGCTTTCCTTACGGCCACAAGCAGGGTGATTACATCTTTGCTGTGAGTACGCTGGATGTGGGGTTACAAACTGAGCATGAGCTTGCCTTGCAGACTGAAGGTTGGCGTGAAGAAAGTCGTTTAGCGCATATCTTAGCGTTGGATATGATGGAGAAGCGTACGGGCAGCCGGGACTGGCAGGTGGTTAAAGATACGGTTTCTTTGGCTCCGATGCTGGTGGCGACTGTTGATCAGCGGCGGGTCCCTTGCTCGATCACCCATCATGGGCGATTTTATGCCGTAAGTTTGGCTTTTTGAGCCTCCTTGAAGCTGCTGTCAGTCAAATGTGAAACATGAGCGCGAGACCATACATAGTTGTCTCACTTATTAAACAAGTGACAAGATCCATGCCTAAAGGTTCCTCACCCCCTTCGCATTTCAGCTATGCAGAGAAAGCAAATTTTTTCAAGCCGCCTGCGCCACTGGTGCTTCTTCTTCCTCACTTGGTCGAAAGATAGTTCGGTTGATGAACTCAATAGCACGCGCCAAAGCAATTGCCCCGACGTAGTTCATAAGCAAAATCAGCTTTTGACCTGGTGCCAGCAGGATCAACAGAATGGAGGCTGCAACTTGAAGCGGCTTAGACTTAATTTGTGCAATGAGTTGCTGAATGAACATATGTAATTTCTCCATTAGAAAATTTTCTTGCAAATTGATGTTGTGAAATCTGTCCTACAAAAAGAAATCTCTCACCGTTAAATCGCAAAAAAGATGCCAAGATTATCAAAGAGCAATTAAAAATGGTTTGAAATACAAGATTTTTTTTAGAATATGGTGCGTACCAGTATACGTGTAGAGCGTTGGTAAATCGGTAATGCACAAATATCAGGCCCGTTATTTTGCCAACAAGGGATAAACAATTGGGATCATTTTTGCCTCCCCAATACTCACCTTGTTAAGTTCTTGGCCATTGGATCGACCCATAACGTCTAAGAAAGCTTGGAAAGGCTCTAGGCGTCGTACTAAAGCTTCGGCCACAATTTCTTCACGTAAATAAAGGTTTACGTAGCTATTCAATTCTTCCCGCGCTTCCCGCTGCCCATAGATGGCTGGAAGGCCACCGGTATTCAGATAAGTTAGCAAGTCAAAGTTATCAATCTCCGCTGAAGTGAGAGGAAAAAGGTCAGCGCGCCACGCTCTTCCTGCGAGTAAATTCGCGGCGCCACGGCGCAACTTGCGTGCACTGCTGCCAGTCAGTAAGAATTTCTGATTTCGAGATTCAATGAGGCGATGAACCTCGTCCAATAGGATGGGAAGCTTCTGGATTTCGTCAATCACTACTAGGTCAGTTGCGTTGCTCTGTTGCTCTATTAGATTGGGATTTCTCGATAATGCTGCATGAACTACATCCCTCTAAGCCTCACAGACTCTAACGAGCCTGCTACGGTATAGACGGAGTTTCGTGCTTCAGCGAAGGAAGTGCCTTCTCCACACCTAGGCCGGTTCCCGACCCGAAGCTTTTAGGCAGCTTTGACCTAGATTATTTGAATATAACCTTTACGGTTTTTACCCGTAGATCGAAGACTTTTTTTTCGTCTAGACTTTGGCGTACTAAAGTCGATTTTCCTGTTTGCCGCGGTCCGAATAAGAAGAACGACTTCTTTTCTAGTAGTTTCGATATGTTAAGCGTTCTTCGGTACATGTCGCATCTCTATTGCCGAAATATGGTATTTTTCGCAACTCAATTGCCATTTAGAATCTATTCCATAAAATCCTTTTATGTCAATATGTAAGAGGAAGGTTTGGTTACTTATCCAGCACAAAGTACAGCTTTTGTCCTAGTTGTAGCGGCAAGTAGGCAGCGGGCTCGATGCGCTCTATAGCAGCTACTCCGTCGGAGTGCGCCCTCATTCCCGATCCACCTCGACCGTCATTTCACCATCAGGCCCGACGTGAAACACCATATTAATCGGCCGACAGCAAACCTGGCAGTCCTCGGTATACTGCTGGTTACCGGCGGACCAGTCAAAAAAGGTGTCAATCGGCTCACCGCACCAGGGACAAGAAATTTGAATTGGTTCTTCCATCGTGACCTCCCATATTCCTTTTGCTAGTATGCATTTTTACGCAAATTGATCGATCGAGGAAGCTGTGTATCCTGCCCAAAACCGCCACGTATTCGTATTAAGCGCCATTTTCACGGTCTTCTTCTTGCCGCCTATGGCCTGGACTCAGGTAAAGCCGCCAAATCGAGAGCTAAGTATCGCCGATGTCTTGCAGATAGCCAGGCAAAATGCCGTTGAGCCACTTGCATATCAAGCGGAACAAAAAGCTTATGAGGCGGATGCGCTTGCGATGAACCGTGTGTTTGATAGCAAACTGACGGCTATGTGGCAAAAGAGCCATGACGATGGTCCGTTGAACCAATTAACACACGGCGAAGAGCGTCGTCAGGATCGCCTCGAAACCAGCTATCAAGTTTTACTGCCAAGCGGTACCTCGGTCGAAGTTTCCGCTTCGTGGATGAAGCAAGGGCTGAAATTCCCTTTTCCCATCGGCAGCATCGATCCTATCAATGCTCCGCGCTACAACCCGGAACACGAAACTCTGGTCGGGGTTGCTGTGCGACAAAGTTTATGGCGCAATTGGATGACCAAGGAAATCCAACAGGCGCGAGAGGTCATGGCAGGCAAGGCGATTGAACCCCAGTTTCAAGCGCTGAGCCAGTTGCAGGATGTGCAAGGCGAGGCCGAGCATCTTTACTGGCAATTGGTCGGCATCAACGAGCAAGTTGCTGTAGCTGAGCAGCTAGTGAAGATCAGCAAAAGCTTTGCCAAGTCGATGGAACGGCGGCGTAATATTGGTCGCTCTGATGATGTCGACGTTGCCGATGCGGATTCATTGGTGCTCGCCCGAGAAGCGGACTTATTAAACCTCGTCGTCCAGCAAAACCAACTGCAAGAACGTCTGCGCATTCGCCTGTTTGGTCATGATCCGCTACAACGCCTACGCGTGCCCGCCCGCCTACCACGGAATCCACCTTTAGCATTATCCGTCCAACGTGCGCCGCAGGCCATGGAGCTGGCGAAAAAAAATCGCTTCGATCTGCGCATGCTCGAAAAACAGCGGGAATTGAGTGATAAGCAAGTCGAGTTAGCAAAAGAACAGGCTTTGCCTGATATCGGTTTGTTTGTCAGTTATCATCGCCGCGGCTTAGCTGATGAGTTGAACCAAAGTCTGGAAGACCTTGATGGTGGCAGCATTGCCAGTATCGGCATGGATTTAAACTGGACGCTCGGTAGTACGGAAAAAAAGGAACAAACACGGGCTGCCCAGCTACGCAAACAAAGTCTGGATTATCATGGTCAGATGCTCAGCCGAATGGTCAAGCAAAACCTGAACGCCGCCTTTGAGCGGATGGATGGGGCGAAACGCCAGCGCCAGTTAGCCGAAACTCATATACAAGTCCTACGAGCAAAAAAAGCTGCTGAAGAGCGTAAGCTACGACAAGCGCGTAGTGATGAACTAGCAGTTCAGCGCTATGAAATTGAAGTCTTGAGTGCTGAGATGCAAAGAATTGATGCACACCTGCGGCTCTTACTCGCAATCGCTGATATTCGCACCTTGACTCATGCTTATCCGAGCGAGGCGGCACAGGCGCCGAAATCCAGAGGCTAGGACTCTGGCTTGTGTTTTGCTGCGGGTTTCGGTAGCCTAAACGGCTTCGTCAAAAATCGGACTGTCGGATTTTGACTGTGATATGCGCTATCTAGGAAAAATCTGTATATGAAAGACACGGATAAAGAAATCATTGCGGAAGAAGAACACCTTCTCGCCGTCATACAAAATGCCTTGGTTAAAAAGAACAGTCAGTCCCAATTGGACCGCCTGGCATTGGGCCGTCGTTTTGCAGCACTTAGAGACGAGGCTACCAAGGCAAGGGAAGACGATCTACCAGCTCTCTTTGATCAAATGCACACCCAAAGAGCGCTTTTTGAGCATAATACCGAAGCGGATCTACCGGACCAACGATCGCCCTATTTTGCCCATATGAAATTGCAAGAGGGAAATAGAGTTCGCGACATCCTCTTAGGGCATAAAACCTTTCTTGAAGTGAGCGGCACGCCGATCATCGATTGGCGGAATGCGCCCATATCCCGTATTTTTTTCAATTACCGCGAAGGCGAGGAGTTTGAAGAGGAGCTGCCGGGAAGATTAGCTGAGGGCACTGTGATCGCAAGACGCATCCTCACCATTCACGATGGCAATCTGATGCGTATCATGACACCAGATGCCAGCTTTACCCGACAAGAATCAGGAGAGTGGCAGCAGGATGATCGCCACTCGATCCCGACCCTGCGTGGCGGAGCTGGTAGTGCCAGCCGAAGTCAGCATCTCGGCACAGGTGATACCCTTGTTTCCGGGCCGGAAGTGTCGGCTCTTTTAGATCCTCTGCAATTTTCGCTGCTCAATGCCGACAGTGATGAGCCACTGCTGATCTTGGGCGGTGCCGGTTGTGGCAAGACCACGGTAGCCTTGCACCGTATCGCGCTCTTGCATTATCGCGACCGGAAACGCTTTGCCCAAAATCAAATGATCGTCATCGCTCCAGAACAGGGTTTAGCGCGACTCTCACGGCGGCTCTTAGATAGCCTGGGACTTGAAGGAGTCGAAGTCACCACCTTCGATCTATGGATTGAAAGGCAAGCGCGGGCGATGATTCGCACTTTACCGAAGCGGGTTTACCAAGATACACCGGCTGATGTCGTGCGCTTTAAACGGCACCCTGCGATTCGTCATGCTTTTCCCATCATTGTCGCCAACCAGGTGGCCGAACTGGAAAAAAGCCTGCCAGCCAAAGTTCCTGGCATTGATCCATTTCTGCCGATACTGCGCGATGAGTCCAAACCGCTCGTTACCAGGGTTGATATCTTACAAGAAGATTTTATCAAACACCTGGAGCAAAAGCCGACCAACAGCACCAAGCAGCGGGTTCGTGTCGTCAGAGAGCATTTTCAGAAGGTGAAAAAAGATCTGCTTAACGTGAACCGGGATCGTATGGAACTGTTTGCCAACGAGCAGGTGATACAAAGTATCGTTGCCGCATCTTCGGGCCAGCTCACTCCCGGTATGGGTACCACCCTATTGAGTCATAGCCTTGATCAGTTCGCATCATCAGCGCAAAATGATTACGGCGCTTATGACCAGTCCAAGTTGGAAATGGTAGATGGGAAGTCCTTAGCTGATGACGGCTTGGACAGCAAATGGAACACGATTGATACGGAAGATTTCGCCGTCTTGTTAGAGCTGTTATTTTACAAGACTGACAGAGCCCAGCACAGTAAGTTTCGCAACTTTGCCCATATCGTCATCGATGAGGCGCAAGATCTTGCTCCCATTGAGCTCAATATTTTAAGTCGTGCCATCCGTCCGGATAGTGCTGTTACCATTGCTGGCGATGCCGCGCAGCAGATCGATCCATCCACCAGTTTTGAAAGCTGGGAAAACGTCCTGGATGAGTTACGCGTGAGGCGAGTCAAGGCTAACCACTTGACGACCTCGTATCGTTCGACAGCTCAGATCGCCAGCTTTGCCCATAAGATTCTTGGACCACTTGCTCCCAAAGCACCACCGAAGTCCGTCCGCTCGGGAGTTCCCGTCACCATCACACCAATGCCAAATGATGGCCAGGTCAGTCTATTCTTAAATGAGTCGTTGACGACCCTGATGACCGAGGAGCCGAATGCGACAGTCGCCATTATCGCCAAAACTCCTGACTTTGCCTTGAAGCTTTATCAGGTACTGAAAGACATCCCTAAACTGCGACTGGTTGAAGATGGTGAGTTTGACTTCCGCCCAGGAATCGATATCACCACCGCCGATCAAGTCAAGGGCTTGGAATTTGACTATGTGATCGTTCCTGATGCGGGCGATCACTTCTACAAAGACAAACCGGAGGATCGGAGGCTGCTGCACGTTGCAGCAACGCGAGCGATCCATCAATTATGGGTCATGACACTGGGTAAACCAAGCAAGATCATTGCTGCGAATACTTAGTTTATGGGGGAGTTTGCATGCTCATTGGGACCATCGTCAGTATGCGAGGACTTATCGGTAGCATTATCCTGCTTGCCTCCTGCAGCGCCTTTGCGCAAGGCTTGGATTTAAAGGCCGATCAGTTTCAAACCATTCATTTTAATGATATTGCGCAAACTCGCTACCACTTCAAAGATGGAACACTTCAGGCCGAAGCAAACCAGTCATCATCCGTGTTGATCCACGCCTTTGATTCCGTGCGCAAAGTTTCCGAACTTAGCTTTGAATGGTATGGAGAAGGAAGTTTAGGAGTACGCGATGCCAAGCATGAAGCCAGCAAAAGTGGTGACGATGCCTGGCTGCGCATTGGCCTGATGGTACATGGCGCAGCCCCGACCATCCCATTCTTTGCTCCAGCCTGGATCAAGCAAACCCGTGAAGCCTTAAAATTACCATCCAATCGCATGGTTTATCTGGTGGCTGGCAGCCAGCATGAAGCCGGCAGTCAGTGGGAAAGCCCCTATTCCTCAAGTATTCGCTCGATTGCCCTGGCAAGCAAAGACAGCGAAGACAAACCTTGGCAAAAGTCCCAGCATCATCTGGATGAAGCTTTGGACATCGTCGGCATCTGGCTTATGGTCGATAGTGATAACACCAAAGGTAAGATTAAGACACATCTACGCAATCTGCAGCTAAAATAAGGCTCGGCGAGCCATGAAACGGGGATGCGGGTTCGTGACTACTGGCAAATGACAATTGGCGGAATTGTCTCCGGGAGGAGCCAGTAATCGTTGAAATCTCACTAAAAGCTGTCCGTTTCATCGCTCGCCGATAGTCGAGTCTGCAAGTACTGAAAACCCTGCAATAATAGCGCCACCTTCCATCTATTTCTAATCCTGCATGATAATTTGAATTCTTTTCGCAAAAACAAGGTTCATTCTGGCCATAGCTTTGACAGAGTTTAAAAGCCAAACAAATGCGTCACCACCAAAAACAGTGAGCACAAAATATGAAAAGAGACGATCCAATCCCAACGAAATATGCTCGAACATACGGTGCATAAGCAGATGTCGCGAGTATAAGTTCCCACGCACCAGCATTTAATTCAATCATTTAAATAAGATAAAATATTCCCATTCTTACTATTAAAGCAGATCTAGACTTGGTCGAACTCCTTCTTAGTGGCTGATGCATACAAGGCCACAGTGCATTAGGGATTTTTTTGGGCAAGTCTCGGAGGGAGATATATGTTTAAACTTTTAATGTGCTGTTTTTTATTGGGAACAGCTGGTCAGGCGATTGCGAATGACAAGCCGGCAACAGAACGCTCGGCCATGCTGTTGGTGGGGAATGGTTTAGTCGATATGCAGTCAGCTCAGCTACTTGAGAAAGCACCTGGAAAGATCATGTGTTATCGAAGCTTTCAACACAATTCACTGTTGAAAAAGCTGAAGTGCCGGCAAGTGGAAGTCCAGGATGTGCTGGCTGAAAAGGAATAATGTAGTTACAAATTATCCCTGTGATGCCCGGGCCCAATGGGCCCTTCGGGCAATTTTTTCCCAACCTATCCATATTAAGCCGCAAAATAAAAACTGCTTAGTTATTTGACAGCCTTTTGATTCCACGACAGCAAATGTGACCCTAAACCCGCTGGATCTTGAAAGATATCACTTCATTTTCCCCTGGTCTGGTCTTTGCAGCTAACAAGCTACTGGTTCTTCAAAAAGGTAGAACCATAACTCTTGTGGATGTGGATCGATACCATGAACTTGCTGCCTCGAATTTGGAATAAGCTTCTATTTTTACTGCTATGTTTATCGCCTCTGCCAGGTATAGCTGGTGATATTACCGTCCTTGACAGCCTCGGTTTTCAGGGAGCGAGCGACATTGTCGGCGCGAAAACTTACGAATCTTCCTGGCACATGGAAGCCTTGTTTGATCAGCAACAGCACATTGAACTACAACCGGAACAAAACGGATCTTTTCATGGGAAAAGACAACGCCTTGGTTTTAACGTGGGCACCGGAATCTGGGATAGTGCGGATTTTTCCATAGGATTACGGCATATTAATGAATCACTTGCGAGACCTGCCAGCTTTATTGGGGCCAAGACTGATCATAGCGCCAGCCAGTTCAGTCTGGCAATTCGCCAAAATATACTCAAACTGAAGCACATGCAATGGGCGGCAATTCCCTATATCGAGCCCGCCTTTGGTCCGCAAGATAGCTTTGGCTTACGATCAAAAACGCGCATTGGTGGCATTTTTGCGATTGATGCGAATTATCGATTTGTAGAGTTTAGTTCTAACATCGGCTTTCGCCACCGACCTGTGGAATATTACGGCATCTATAGGATTTCTAATGAATACCATTTTGGTGGCCGCTTGGGCGTGAACCTGCATCCCCTATTCCTGCACGCTGAACTTCATGAGAAAAATAGCTTTGTCCTGTCTAGCATGACCCGTAAACCCGCCTATCAACGGCAGGTTTCTCAATATCATAAAATCGTCGCCTCCGTAGACTTTGATGAGTTCCGTGGCTCACTGTTTTGGGGTCGAGCTGTTGCAGGTAAAACTTTTGGTGTTCCAAGTAAGCAAATCGGCTTTGCTATTGCTTGGAATGTAGGAGCAGATCGTTCTGTACCCACTCAAGAAATGGATCGTCAGCAGCAAACGCCGCCGATCACGGAAGACGAGGCCTTACCACCACTGGAAACACCTGAGGAATTGCCGTCAAGTCCTGAAGAATCTGATGCGCTAGACCCGCTACCTGTGGAACCAAATCAGGAAGAGTCAATCATGCCTGAAGAAAGTCCCACACCGGAAATCAATCCCGAGCTTCCAGATAGCGAGCGTCTCGATCGATTGGAAGAACATTTGCTACGGATGCGCCTTGTGGAAGAAAGTTCCCCGCTGCAGACCCTGCACGAGCGCGAGGTGATGGAACAGCGACTTGGTGAAGAGGAAATTCAACGTCTGCGCCGCACCGAAGAAAAAATGGGTGAGAAAAAATCTCTCGACCGGATTCGACAAAGTATCCATAAACGGCAAGATCAATCGACAACTGGCGCATCATCGAATGAAGGATTACTCGAGCAACTTGATGAGAAGCTAGACAAGAAAGCTGAAACCAAAGACTAACAGTTTATCATCTTATTTTGCCAACCAGACAAATTGACGTTTAGCGATATTCCGGTTTGCAAAGGCTCGCAGATCAGCTATTTTGGGCTCTATGAAAGAACTAGGAAGTCTGCGCAAACTGCAGCTTACATATCAAACAGTAGAACCCATCCACTACGCTTTGCCGGTGGGTGAGGCATGCATTCCTTTGAATGAACTCTTAGGAGAAACTATTCTTTTAGAGTTCAAAAAAGACATTTTCTGTATACACTGCGGCAAAAAGACTGGCAAAAGTTTTAATCAAGGTTACTGTTTCCCCTGTTTTCGCAGTCTGGCCCGCTGTGATATTTGCATCGTAAAACCTGAACTTTGCCACTTTCACAAAAACACCTGCAGAGAGCCAGAATGGGGGCAAAGTCATTGCATGATCCCTCACACGATCTATTTGGCAAACTCCTCAGGCTTAAAAATTGGCATTACCCGCAGCCACCAGCAGACGACCAGGTGGATGGATCAAGGTGCAGTCGCTGCTCTGCCGATCGCCAGAGTCACCTCTCGTTTAGCAGCCGGTAAGATCGAAGTCGCAATAAAAAAAACCATTGCTGATAAAACGAATTGGCGAGTGATGCTGAAAGGTGAAATACCCGAACTTGACCTGCAGGCTGAAAAAACGCGTCTGAAAAAACTGATACCGACAAAAATCGAGCATGAATGGCTTGAAGAAGAAACCGTGATGATCCACTATCCAGTACTTGAGTACCCACAAAAAATCAGCTCTCTCAATCTGGAAAAAACGCCGAAAATAAAAGGCAAACTTTTAGGTCTCAAAGGCCAGTATATCATCCTCGATAGCGGCGTGATGAACATTCGCAAATATGCTGGCTATCAGGTTCAGTTTGAGGCCTGACCGGCTATTTCAGGGCTTCAAAACCGTCAGTTTCGAACTCATCCGGTCCAACAATCGTTTCCTCTTCATGATCGATCAATTCCTGGAAGAACTGGACCTCATTCAATATATTGGATTCGACCAATTCCTCGACTTTTAGCTCCTCAACTTTTACCGAGCCATTGCCGCCTTGCTGATTCAAGTATTCAGCCATGATGGTTTGGTAGCGCTGGCGATTGGTTGAGGAAACCGTATATGCCGACCGCCCTCTGCTTAGCCAGGCTTTGATCGCATCGGAAGGATCGTAGTTGGCGCCAATTAAATATAGCTGATTCATGTCGCCACCAAGATTAGCCAGAACCTGGAGAATAACCAGTCTTGCCCGGGCATCCACGATGCGAATAGCTTGACGCAGGACATACAGTTCGCCGGCTGTTGGCCGGTTTTCTAAGTAACGGCGGAAATAATTGGCCACAAGCTCGGACCTTGTCCCACTGATACCTTTTTCCACGGTATCGACATCGATTTGCAGACCCATTTCCGCAAGCCCAAACAAAGCTTCCATCCGCGTCCAAAACTTTGGTTGTTCCAGAGCTTCAAACAAAAGGTAGGCAGCTCCTTGAATCTGGGAACGACGAATTTCCCGCGTTGTTCGATAACGCTGATAAGTGAACTGATGGTTGAGCCCAAAGCGCCAGCGGGATTCCTGCGGCGGCGTCATGCGGGTGACAGACTTTGTCTCCACCTGCAAACGATTGGGTAACGGCCAGTAAGGGTTGCCAATCAATTCACGATTGATACGACTGATATCACCACGGTTCGAGGCAACAACTGGCTCCTGTCGCGGCGGAGCAGGAGCTCGCTCCATAATTGGATCTGGAGTAACGACAGGATCGCCGGATTGCATATCTTGCCAATATTGCCAAAGATCGGGACCCAAAAAAACGCCGGCGGCACCTATTAAAATAACGATCAAACCTGGCTTAACCAATTCTTCCAAGCGCTCGCGTAAGCCATAGATCGCAGCAATCCCTGTCCTTGGTCGCGTCAGCGACGAGATCGGCGGCAAACCAAGATCAGTAGGCTCTTCTGGGTTTCCTGGATCATAGGGTCGCTGTGGGTTTAAGTGTTGCGCCGCATCGATAGGGCCAGCACCACTATCAGCAAAGAGATCCATACCTTTATTTATGAAAGGACGCTGTTGCGATTGTCCCGATTGAGGAACTGATGGTATGCTACCGCCGAAGAGATCATCGATTTGGACATCACCAAGATCGATGGTCTGAGTGCCTTTGTCAGCCAATGCGACTCTCCTGTGTCGATAGAAGCTTCCTATTCCTTTCGTCCAATTCGAGGAGAAATTGAGAAATAATTGCAAGAACCAGGCAAATTTGCGCTAGCTAAATTCCTGGAATCTTGTCAAAAACAGGAAGGTCGCACAGTGAAAACAGGGGTTTTAGCTGGTTTATTTTTGGTGCTTGTGTTAAAGGCAGGAGCCGATAATATATGTCTATTATTCCCAGGCCAAAGGAAAATGACCTTGAATTTTAAGGATTCTATGATAGTTAAACTTCCTTTGATGCGCATGTATGATCATGAGTTATCGTTCACATCATCTCCAAAAGGTCCATGAGCAATGAAACTTGAGAAACTCAGGAATATAGGAATTTCCGCTCACATTGATTCCGGTAAAACGACTCTAACCGAGCGTATTCTTTACTACGCTGGCCGCATTCACAAAATCGAAGAGGTACGCGGCGGCGGTGATGGTGCCACTATGGACCATATGGAACTCGAGAAAGAGCGCGGTATTACCATTACCTCTGCTTCAACTTCCGTTCAGTGGAAAGACAATCCGATCAATATCATCGACACCCCTGGTCACGTTGACTTTACGGTGGAAGTTGAGCGGTCTCTTCGCGTTCTCGATGGAGCGATCCTAGTTCTTTGCGGTGTCGCTGGTGTACAGTCCCAGTCGATCACTGTTGACCGTCAAATGAAGCGTTATAAAGTGCCCTGCCTGGCCTTTATCAATAAGCTGGACCGCGCTGGCTCCAACCCTATGCGCGTCATTGGAATGCTTCGTGAAAAATTAGGCCACAACGCCGTTGCCATGCAGATTCCAATCGGCTTGGAGCATGATCACGATGGTGTTGTCGACTTGGTTTCGCGCAAGGCCATCCGCTTCTACGGCGATATGGGCGAAAGAATGGAATTTGAAGACTGTCCTGCTGAGCTGGTTGACGAAATGGAAACTTACCGCGCCGACTTGCTGGACAAGATCTCTATCTTCTCCGATGAAATGACAGAGATGCTTTTGGAAGAAAAAGAAATTCCAGAAGAAATGATTCATGAAGTGATCACAAAGGCGACTCGCGCTCGTGAATTGACCCCAGTTTTTATGGGCTCAGCCTTTAAAAACCGCGGTGTGCAAGAACTTCTTGATGGCGTCTGCCGCTACTTGCCTTCGCCACTAGAGTGCGAGTACTGGGCAAACGACAACGATAAGAATGAAAAAGTTCAGGTTTACCCAGACAAAAGCAAGCCCTTGGTTGCCATGGCATTCAAAATCACTGACGAGACTTTTGGTCAGTTGACTTACACTCGCGTTTATCAAGGTACCCTGAAAAAAGGCGAGTCCTACTTCAACCCACGTATGGGCAAAAAGCAACGGATCGGCCGTATCGTTCGTATGCACGCCAACGATCGTGAAGATGTGAACGAAGCATATGCTGGTGATATTATTGCAGTAGTTGGTGTAGACTGCGCCTCTGGTGATTCCTTCTGTCATGAAGGCTTAAACTACACCATGGAAAGCATGTACGTTCCTGATCCGGTTATCGAGCTGGCGATCAAGCCTGCGAAGCAAGACGACCTGGTTAAAATGTCAAAAGCTCTCAACCGCTTTATGAAAGAAGACCCAACCTTCCGCGTTTTCGTTGACGAGGAGTCTAACGAAACCAGGATTGCTGGTATGGGTGAGCTTCACTTGGAAATCTATGTCGAGCGCATTAAGCGTGAGTACAAAGCGGACGTGATCGTCGGTCAACCGAAGGTGAACTACCGTGAATCTCCAACTCAGCCTGCTCAGTTCGACTACAAACACAAAAAGCAGACTGGTGGTTCTGGACAGTACGCACACGTTGTCGGTGTTCTTCAGCCTCTACCTCCTCTGGAAGATGGCAAAGAGAGAAGCGAAGACGAAAGCTTCATGTTCATCAACAAAACTGTTGGTGGCTCGGTTCCAAAAGAATACATCCCAGGCGTGGAAAAAGGTCTGCGGGAGTCCATCGTCAAAGGTCCATTGGCTGGTTGCCAAGTTATCAACACTCAGGTTGAGCTGGTTGATGGTGGCTTTCACCCGGTCGACTCTTCGGAAATGGCCTTTAAGATCGCTGCTCGCGCGGCTTTCAAACAAGCTTTCTTGGAATCCAAGCCTGTACTTCTTGAGCCGATCATGCGCGTTGAAGCAGAAACTCCGGTTGAGTTCCAAGGAACTGTTCAGGGCGACCTTTCATCTCGTCGCGGTATCCTCTTGGGTTCCGACATGCGCGATGACTATGCGGTAATTATTGCCGAGGTACCTCTCTCTGAAATGTTCGGTTACTCGACTGACTTACGGTCGAAAACTCAAGGTAAAGCCGGCTTCAGTATGGAATTTGCCAGTTACCGTGCCGTTCCATCTTCGATCCAGGAGCAACTGGTGAAGAAGCATCAGGAAGATTTGGCGAAGGGTAACAAGTAAAATCCTGGCTGGCAAAAGCATGAACTAGGTAAAAGAGGCCTACTATGGGCCTCTTTTTTTTTGCCTATTTGCCGATAGCAGATATGAATGGCAAAGGAGGTGCCAGATGAATCAAGACGCGAAACCTGATCGATCTGCTAAGTTTGAGCGGGATCAGCAGAAGGATGTCAATCAAGAGGAAGTATTACCAAAACTAAGACTGGTTGCGGCAATAAAAGAAACACCAAAGTTTCGCAGTCAATTGGCAAGCCAATTACATGATTGGGCGAATCAGTTGGATGCTGAAATTGAGCGTATCAAGAAGACTTAGAGCAATTCACAGAAATTGCATTTACTTTTGCTGCGAAGCCCCCCCTAAGAAGGCTTCTGATGGGCAATAGTTATGATCAGCGATAAGCTCAAAGACACATTTCTGCATAAAACCCAATTCCTGATTCAGGTCCGCAATAGATATTTCGACCTGTTTCAATAGGATTCGGGCAACAGCCTTCCAATCGCTGATTTCAATCGCATACTGCAGAGCAAGCCGACCTTGTTCTAAATTTTCCCGGAATGCTCGTGCATTGCTTGAGTCGACTCGGACATCAATGATAAGCAAAAGATGATCTAAAAGCGCATCGATCAATTCTAAGTCCCCGATCAACGGCCTTAAATCAATGGGTTTATCATTTACACCTATCTGCCAGCACTGAACTGCGATTGGTTTTAGACTACGCTCCAAGACCATACAAAGGTTTCGCAGAGCATCAAGTGTTTGGACGCCAATATCCAAAGGAGTATCAATTTGGCATTCAACGAGAGAGTCCGATTTGAGTTTGATTGCTGGAACGAGTATGTGATTCTGACCACTAAAATCGATATCTTCATGGTCTAGGCGAATGCGGGTAATCGTGTGATCTTTACGTACCAGGTGATCTTCAATCCAGGAGATCAGATCCTGTAGGGTTTTTAGCGGCACTGGTACAGGTACTTTCTTTCTATTGAGAATCACAAATTTTAGCATAGGCCATGCCTTCTCTTGAAATGAAGCCAATAAAAATTGATAGCGATAGCCGAAAAGCTAACAATTTAGCCATTTGATGAGCTTGCCGTCGTTTCTTCCTGAGCCTTTTTCGCGTGATTCAGCAGTTGGCGTGCTCGATCATCTTCAGGCTCTGTGGCCAGAATCAATTCCATGAGGTTAATGACTTCATCAAAGCGCTGCAGTTTAAATATGATGCCGCCCAAAGAATACATGATGTTGTGGTCATTGGGGTTGGTTCTTAAGAAGCGTCGCAAGACTGCTTCGCATTCTTCAAACTCACCTAATTCATGTGAAAGTTTGACAAACGTGAAGATGGCGGCGGTATTACTCGCATTCAGCTGCAATGCTTTGGCAACCCAACGGTTAGCCTCTTTCAATTCACCCATCGCTTGAAACGACAAACCTAAACCTAAATTGGCCATTTCATCGTCTGGCGCAAGGCTGACTGCCTTTTGAAAATGGAGAACAGCGACATCAGTTGTATTCTTCATTAAACCGATTGTTCCAAGCCCAATAAAGACTTTTGCGGAATATGGGTCTAGTTCACCACCCTGAACATAGGCGTTTTTAGCAGCATCCATATCACCAAGTTTGACAAAGCAATCACCAATCAGACGGAATAAATTCGCCCGGTGGTGTAAAGGCACATCATCCAGGCGAAAAATGGACTCAATGATATCGATCGCATCAACATATTGTTGCGCCTTGATTTTTGCTTCGACTTCCAGAACCTGATGATCGAGGCATCCTTCAGCAACGCTCGCTTCCTGTTCTGCAAATTGCTGAAACACAGACAACATCTGCTTTTGAGCAGTTTTTTTCTCATATCTTTTGGCAAATTCAGTTTGATTTTTACTGACGATATTATGAATCAACGCAGGAGCCGTCTTTAACTTGCGAATTGCTTTGGCAAGACTTTGCGATGATGACAAACAAAAATCAAGGCGATGCTTTCCACAGAACTCTTCCATCATCGGTGTTCGGCTTGCTAAAAGAGGGATGCCATATGCCATGGGCACCAGAATTCGGAAGGGATCACCCTCAACTCGATCCCGCGAGGGTAAGGTCGATAAATAGATAGCATCACTTGCTTGGAGAATGGCCTTGTTCGCATCACGGCTTGGGGCATAATAAGCAACACAATTTTCGATATTAAAAGCTTGAAAAATGCTGCTCAATTCAGAACCATAAGCACCGATACCACATATCACAAGCCGCAGGCGATCTTTTAAGCTGGGTTCCTTATCGATCAAAATTTTTGCCGCAACGATCAGATCTTTTAGGCCTTCTTCCCACTCGATTTGTCCCATGTAGCTGATGATGAGACTGCTTTCGGGAAGCCCAAGTCGTGACCTGGCTTCTGCTCTCGCTGCAGGTGAGCGTGTGACATGAGTCGCGAGCCAAGGCTTGAGATCATGAATGCGGTCTTTTTCGATGCCTTCCATTTCCAACATGGATCGAGCAAGTTTCGATTGGACGAGAAAGCCATCGGCTGTATGACACACTTCTTGGCGAATTGTGCGCATTTGATCGACATCTTCTGCAGGAAACGGATTTAAATTATCGATCCACACAAGTAAACGAAATTGATAACGCCACTTAGCTTTTAGCGCCTGATAGGAATATAAGCCTAAGCGTTCTTTGACGACAACCACATCAAAGTTAGCCAGTGCTTGCTCCAGGCCGGGGAGAAAGGTCGGATTATCGTCATGATCTTTTAACGCAATGCAGTTCAAATCCTGAAAGAAGCTGTTCTCAGTCAAATAACCACAAATTGATTCTGAGCTGATTACACTGACATCAAAAGTCGAGCTTAACAAAGAAAACTGATCGATCTCTTCAATACTGGGCAAGCTACCAATGACCAGTGCAACCTTTTGCTTCTCTGCATTCATGAAGATTCTCCCAGGAGATAACTGAAGAGCAAAAATGAACAAAATAATTCTTAAGCCACATATTTAATATAAGATCTGATTCAGCCTAGCCCTTGAAAGGCCGGACCTTGCTGATATCCTGAATGAAACTTCTGTATTTTAGCTCTAGCTTCGCGCGTCTTCGAAAGAAAAGTCTTTTGCTTATCTAGTTGTTCCTGAAGCTTTTCTTCCAAAATTTGATCCAAGCTTTGAATATCTTGCCATATTCTTTTAAATGCATCCTGGTTCAAATAATTTTTATCTTGCAGATAAAGTTTTACATCAATAGCACGAAAATTATGGTAAGCAGCTTGTCGCCACTTCAGAACTTCCAAGGCTTCATCAGCTTGATTGTTCTGCAGATGCTTTAGTGCTTGTTGGCCGCGGTAAAGATAAGCTTCCAAGCAAATCTTCGCCTGATGGAAAGATGGATCCATCGCATATTCCTACTAAAGTCCCGCCTGTATTCATTGTAGAAGATGCATGAAAGACCTGTCAATGATGGCAGGCTGGGAGGCTTGAGCTGCTGGAAGAGAAGAAGTCTAAATGTTCGGAAATTAATCAAAGAGGATTAAAAGCCGGCCTTCCCATGGTGCCGCTCAGCTTATAGCTTGCTGTTTCCTCGCTGCCACCGCCGCCCATCATACTTAGGAGAAATCCAAAATTATCCTGCAATGATCCTTGTAATTGCAGGCTAATATCGATATCAAGCAGAGAGCGATCAAATGGATGCCGTAAGCTTGTTGAACCACGGATACCAATTGCCAATTCTTCGGCAACAAGGCCGGAGTCGTTATCGAGCACCAAGCGGCCGCCCCGCAGATTCGCCCGAATCAGCGCCTTAGAAAAGTTTTGTGGTGGAATATTTAAGTTAGGATCATTTAAATCGAGTACACCATTGTTAATTTGTAAATTAACCTCACCTGAGGATTGAACCGGATCGGCAGCGGACATAACCAAGGTCATATCACCATCTAAAAGCCCCTTTAATGACATTTGTGCAAACACGCCTTTTATCAGATCGTTTGCCTGCTTTGCATAGACTTTTAGAAGAAAATTCGCACTGTTACTCAAGTCAAATTTATCAGCCTCCAACCAGATTTTGCGCGGCATGGGCATGTCATTAGAAAAGAAGCTGAATACTCGCCAGCTCGCTTGGGCATCAAGCTCACCATCATTTGCTGTTCCCAAATATATATCAGCGGCGACTTCACCAATAAATAAACGAAATATGGCGAGGGTGACTTTTGCTCGTTCAAACTCAAGGCTTGCCCCGCCTTCGGCCGGACTGACGGAGACTTCTTCTGCATAAAAGCCCAGAGGTAACGCCGGACCAAATTCCTTGATACGTATGTTCAGGCCGGTTTCTGCCGAAATTTTCGCAACAACCAATTCTTTTAGTGCATTATAGGGAAAACTCATGAAAACGAAAAAAAGAAAAGCAAAAACAAACAGTACAACATAACCAACAGAACTGAAAAATTTCTTTTGTTCCGACACTGAGCTTATCTCCCAGGCTTAAAGCCGACAACCTTAGCATTTGTTTCAAAAAACAGACGGTCCCCATGACGAGCGCGGATTTGCAAGGTGTGTAAGTGCAGGTTGTGATCTGACTTTTCTATTTCACCTAAGAGCCGTAACAACCTGGGAACAGAAACCTTCGGCATTTTGAAGTCGACGACGACGTTTTTAAAATCCTGCGATAAAGGACGATCGGCTGGAATATCAGTCTCACTGGATCTAAGGTCAGTAATCGTCACGCCCACCTGATTACCAAGACTCTCGAAAAAAGGCTTGGGACGGAATGGGGCTGCGCCACGATTGATGATCATTTGCAATTCCCGATATCGCCGTTCTTCAACGGTATAGGTCTGCCCTAGAGTGCGCAATTCCTGCAAGGCAGCAAAGCCCTGGTTTAATTGATTTTCCAAGGCATTCACGCGCGACATATAGAAAACAAAAGTCATGATGACAACGATTCCGAGGAAGGCGCAAAGGCCAACAAGCACACCAGTTTGATGTGATGGAGACAGTTTATAAAAGCTATCCATCAGAAAGTCGAGGCGCTCATTATTTGCGCCTAAAAGCCTGCGTTTAATTAAATCGAATCCACGTGATATTGATGCCCGGAATCGATCCGTTAAATTGGTAAATGCGCTCATAGCGTTGGTGCCTCGTAATCTGCATGAATCGTGAACTCGATGACTTCCCCATTGGTTCCTGGCTTGGCGCCAGATTGTTTTTCTTCTAGCCCTTTCAACACAGGGACTTTATTTAACGCCTCAATGATAGCTGACTGTGAAGCAAAGTTATCGGTATCCGCTTTTAAAATAAATTTCCCTTGTCCGGGTAAGGTCGTTCGATAGTCAAACAAAGTGATATCGACTTTCACATCTTTAGGAATGACCTCGCTCATCTCTTTGAGAAGGCGCAGAGGCGGACTTTCCCGGTTTAAAATCTGAAATTCCATGATCGCATCTTGCTTTTCCATTATGCCCTGACGGAATCGTGCTTCCGCATCCTGCTTGATCTTGGCAAAGGTCACATTAGTATTCCGATAGCGATTTCTTTGATCAGGAAACTGCGCTAAAAACTCTCTTTGATACTGTTCTTTCACTTTCTCAATTTGGCTATTATAGAAGTAAAATTTCACTAAGTAGGTGGACAATAGCACTACCATGAGAATCGCAATGACCTTAAAGGCTAGCGTTGCAGCACGCATGATGGATTCGTAGTTTTGCACGTATGCGAATTCACCACTGCGCAAATTGATCTGCGAATGTTTTTTCACGTTCGATACAGCGCGCAAACCGATCGCTAAACTTTGTGGCAGAATTTCTTCTACCGACTCTAATTCAGGACTGACGATAAGATTGGTTGAAGCCAGGGAAAATTTTTCCACCGGTACTTCCAGTTGCTCTGCCAGGAAATGCTCGAAGTTAGCTGTTCTTGACGTTCCACCAGTAAGGATGATGCGTTTTAGAGGTTCTTTATCCCAGTTTTTAAACGCATAAAAAGTCCGCCCCAGCTCTTTGATAATGGCATTGGCAGCCAAGGTAGTTCGTTCGGCGACCATGCGATCATGCGGGTCCAGATCACTGCCGTCATCTTTCGAATAAAGAACCTTGCTCACACGATGCTTAATGCGTTGCGCCTCATGGAAGTTGACTTCCAAGTCGCGAGCTAAAAAATCCGTGATATAACGGCCACCCAGGTTAATGGAGCGGAACATCCGCAATACACCTTGCCGGATGATACAGACTGAAGTCTTCTCATTACCGACATCTACCAGGGCAACGCATTCGTCATCTTCAAAGTTCAAACAACCACTTAAGTTGTAGAAAGCCAAGCTATCGATATCAACTAGTTTAGGGTCGATATCGATTCTACCAAGCAAGTCGAGAAAGTTTTTTAGAAAGATTTTGCGCGTCATAACAGCAAGAGCCAACGTCGTGCCACCCGACATGCCGAGAATCTGATGATCCACAATCATGTCATCCAGATTGAAGGGCACATGATCTTCGAGCTCTACTAAAATGGACGTTTCAATCTTTCTTGGGTCCGAAAAATGAAAGGGTAAAACCCTGGAAGATATAAACTGGCCCGGCATCGCCGTGATAATTCTATCTGCGCTCAACTGGTGTTCTTGAAACAACTGTTCCATACACACAGGGACCACGGCATCGAGGGGCACCCCTTCAAGATTCGGGATAACTGTCTCGTAAAAATTGGTAATCTCGTAAGATTTAAAGGTGTTGACAATTTCAACCGCCTTTATCGAGTAACTACCGATGTCGAGTCCTATGACCTTTTGCATCTGGTGCCTATTCCTTTATTGTGTCCTTGCGTCTGTCTTCAACAAGCTTATATTCCAAGTTTTTATTTTCATTTCTTTTCTAATGTTTTACCGCACACTTCTATTTTATAACATTTTCCAGTAGAGATACCGATATGCTCCCTTAAAACCGTCGCGCCGCTTTCCTTCATCGGGAACACCTCGTTGCACGACTGTTTCCAAACGCACTGTTTGATCTCCGACCTGCCCCATCACATGCAATCGATAAACATCTGATCTGTATGTGAATAACTGAGTTTTTTGTTGATCTGTCGTACAAAACGATTGGCTGAGGAACTGCTTCACTCCATCCGCAGAGCCCAAGGCGCCGGTGTCTTGTCGTCGATCCATGGCGATTGCGGACTTCTCAGCGCATTCATTTAAGCTGGCAGGAATTAAACAACCCAAAAGAGCCCGATCAATCGTATTGATATTTAAATAAGTCGCTTTCGAATGCACGGTCGTGGCCGGAATGGGGTACACCGTCAAGTACGGGGAAAAGATCCGATGTAGATCATCATCCCAGCCAGGAATCATTTTTAATTCTTCTAATGTATCGTAAGGAGCGTTCTTCGGGCGGACACGCGGTGTCCGGTTCTGATAAGGGTCGTCCTCTGAACTGACCATCGTTCCTTCTTCCGGCGTCTGGTCCACGTCAGCCCAGTCTTTGATCAAGCCAATCAATTCATCAGCATCGAGTTTTTTTCTTTCTAAATACTCCTGCTCTGCCGGGCAACTCAGAAGCGATTTCATAACGGGCAAACAGCGGACTGCCTGGCTTTGCGCACAGAAGTTGATATTGATGCGAGCGGCTTCATCTTCCACTCGTAATACAAATTGCCCATCAAACAGCTTTAATTTATCCAAAACATCACTATCTTTGATATTAGACAAACCAAAACCTTCTTGTATCGCTGATACCATCTCCAAAGTTTCCCCGCCTATCGGGAAGTCATTCATCAAAGCCCAGATATCTGCATAGGAATCCGAGGGCTTCATCCCCCCTTGCAACTCATACATGGTGCTATCGATCGCCAAATCGGTACTGATTAAAAATAGCCCCATGTTAGCGCCAGACTTTGCCATGTATTCCGACTTCAGGTTGTCACGCGCGGCCACAGAAAGACGAACATCGACTGTCGAATTCACCAGGATGTCGGACATAAACAACATCATCATGGCGGTCATAAATATGGCTATCAGCATGGCAATACCACGTGACGATTCCTTGGATGGCTGCTCCTCACTCGCAGCCTCCTTAGCAACAGGAAATCCCCAGTAGATTTTCCATTTACGCTGACTCATCGATCCATCCTAATAATACTTAATCGATGCATTACCCTGCTTGGTTTCTTTCATTCCCCAAGAGTTCGCAATATAGACAACCGTCCGTATTGTCACCGTTGGCAGTTCCTGCTCATTTTCAATGATTTCCTCGACCATAGGATTGATATCCCAGGCTTCCATTTCAATTCGCACCATATGCGGTAGCAAATCACGGAAGTCAGAGCGATCGCTGTTCCAGTCTTCACGCCAGGCATCGCCCGACCAGGGAAAAATCTTGAACGACTTAATGTATTTAGCCAGAACCTGCCTGGGAATTTCATCGTTATCGTTAAAATCTTGTGGAATCACTGGCGTTTGACCGCGTACCAGGTGAGTCAGGCCAGTGGCTTCATCTTTTTCCAGCTCATAAACCACAAAGGTTTGATCCGATTCGTTTGCATGCTCTCGCAGTGGTTGGTGCGTGAGCGTCGTTAAACGCAGCGTCGAACTTCCGCCACGCATGCTCGTTTCGAATAAAGCCTTCGTTGCGCGTGTAGCAAAATAAGTTTCATTACGACGGCGATCTAGAAGAAAGGCGTGCTGCAAATCCTGGCTGACTTTATTCATGGCTACTTCCAGGCGATGCGTCACGCGACCTTGTTCGGATAAGGCAATGCGCATATCGATACCATTACGGATCATCATGGCAGCAGTTGTCGTCAGGACCAATAGGATCATGATAGAGAAGATGATTTCCAAAAATGTCAAACCGGCTTCTTTTCCCTTTATAAAAGGAGCCTGACATTTCGTTGGTTTTGGAAAAATCATCTTAGTCAAGTTCATCTATTCCTTACTTAAATTAAATCTCATGCAATTTATCTGCGTTAATTCGGTGGATTCATCCCGCCACCAGTGTTGTTATTTCCACTGCCACCACTATTATCGTTTCCGTTGCTACCACCAGAATTGTTGTTTCTGCCGCCACCACCAGAATTGTTGTTTCTGCCGCCGCCACCAGAATTGTTGTCTCCACCACCGCCGGTTTCACCACCAACATCCGTTTCCACATCCTTCAGCAACTTATCAATCGCTTGACCTTTACCAAGCAAATAAGCGTCCAAAGCACGTTGATTTGTCAGTAAGTAGGATAAAGTGATGCTATTACGTCGTGCTCCTTCCGGCCAAAACACTTCAACATGAGCTACTTTTAAAATGTGTCCTTCAAATACGGTATTGATCACCTGATCAATACCAGCCATGCCAGACATCATGGAGGATTGATCCGTCGGATTGTAACGCTCTTCTTCTTCCTCTTCTTCCGTCTGCGGGCCACCCGAGCTAAGAATATCGAAGATGGGCAACTTCCATTCTTCAATGGTCAGATTATAGGTAAATTCTAGTTCATCTGATGGATTGAAGCCGACATCGAATTTTTGTTCTTCAAGTTTGACGTCCAGTTCTTTGAATTCTTTATGATGCCAATGATATTCCACCTGCGCCATGATCCGCTTGGCGAGCCAGGTTGCTTCTGTCACCCGTCGGCTATAATTGGCGAACGCCACGACATTGCCCTGCGTCCCGACAACCTCCAAGACTACCGTCAGCATGATACCGAGGGCGATCAAGGTCTCGATAATGGTAAAGCTCCGTTCTCCGGGCTTATGCTTAACGACGTTGCGCGGTTTCACGGATATCCACCTCTAAGTAGCCGGTTTCTATTTGTGCTATGCCCCCATAGGGATCGGTTGTGATGGTGTAGGGAAGTTCAGCAGGGTCCACTCTGCCATTACCGTCCGAAGGAGCGACGTAAATCACAGCCCGCTCAACATAGCCATGGGGTAAGAAGTAAAGGTAGGCAAAAGCCCGATCCTCAAACTCTTCCAAAGTGATCTTTTCACGGTGATGTTCAGCCTGCATGGATTGGATCACGAAATGGGGGCCGAGACTTCGTTGCGACCATTCTGCGTCTTCAACCCGCCGCCATTCGACTGGTTGCAAACGCTCTTTCGCTTTTAGAACAGGTGAAGTCGGTGGTATGGTCCGATCATTTTCAATATCATCAACTTCAATACCAGCAAGCTCGACAAATTCTTCAAATTGATCCTTAAAAAGCACAATCTGATCTTTCAGTTCTTCCGGCGATAAATCGCGATCGATAGCCTCCGTACCTAAGAAAAAGTCACGGCGATCGGTCGTTTCGAGCCAATAGTCGCCTGTTGCAAAGTGAAAGACGAGACGATGCGGCCTGCGATGTAAGACGGCCATATCAAATGCAGCACGAATATCACCAGTCAAAGTTCCCATTTTCTGCGCGGCTTCCGTGGAACTTAGAATATTCATATTTGGCACAGCTAAGACGAAGATCATGCCAATGGTGGCAATCACCAACAAGAGCTCGATCAAACTGAAACCCTGCTGCTGCGTTTTGGATTTGCCGTGTTTCGACCACATTGACCTTGTCCTTGCCTTGCAACATCTCGATCCAATCAAGTCTGACATTGCCACCAGATTGCCGATTCTGTATTGCGCGAAGATACTCTTCCAACGATCTCACCTGATCTTGTTTGAAAAGGGAGCCGTTCAGGCACCCCTAGACCGCTAAACTAACAAAGTGACGTTAAGATGATGGTTAGAGCAGCACACTCTACTCTTCGCCTTCCGCCCCAGCATCATCAGGGAATAGAACATCATCAGGAGTACCAAAAGTTGCATCAGGACCAGGGGAGATGATGCGGAAAGCACGCCCATCTGACTCGTATTGATACTGATTTCCCCAGGGATCTTCCAATTGATTGTTATCGATATAAGGACCGCGCCAGCGATTACCTTCTTGCGGCTTGTTGACTAAAGCTTGCAAACCTTGCTCAGTCGAAGGATAGCGATAGTTATGAATGCGATACATATCCAATGACGATTGGATCTTCTGCATGGCTATCCGTGCCGCATCTCGTCTGGCACTTTCGCCAACGTCCAAAATATTGGTCGCAATTAAGGTCAAGATGGTACCCATCAGCGCAATCACGATGAGGATCTCGATAATCGTCATACCCAATTGCTGCACCCGTGATTTATCCGGATGCTGTGATCTTGTCGTGAAAGGTCGCTGTGCCAAGGACTTCATACGAACTAATAACATGTCAACGTCTCCTCAATAATTCTGAACTATCGTTTTAGCGAACTTGCTTCATTACGTCCATCATTGGCATTACCATGGCACCGATGACAAATACGGCAATACCCATCAAAACAATCATCATGATCGGCTCAATAAAGGAGATGAGTTTGGCGATTTTCGTCTCCACTTCGGTATCATAAGCTTTGGCGACGTGAGCCAGCATCTGCTCCAATTCCCCAGTCCGTTCACCTGTAGCAATCATATGGGAGACCAGTCCAGGAAATACCCCACTTTTACTGATGCAATTGGCTAAGCTGTTACCTTCCTGCACCTCTACCTTTGCTCTTTCCAAGACATCCGTGAGCAAGGTGTTATTGACGACATTTTTCGTGATATCCAATGACTGAATAATGGGTACGCCAGAGGAGAGCAAAGTCGATAGAGTTTTCGTAAAACGTGAAACCGCTACCATCAGCAAGACCTGACCGAAGACCGGAATTTGTAGAGAGAGGCTATCCCATTTACGGCGTCCGCTGTCGGTGTTCATCCACCCCTTCAAAGCGAAGAAGGTAAAACCGAAACCCAGAATAAACACATACCAGTAACCTTGAATGAAAGTCGAAAAATTGATCAAAAACTCCGTATACCAAGGTACGGAAACTTTTAAACTTTCGAAGACCTTAGTCAGTTTCGGAACGATGACAATCAATAGAAATGTTACGATCGATAAGGAGGCAAATATCATAATCGCTGGATAAATCATCGCCTGAACGACTTTACCACGCACGGCTACCTGATATTCCATAAACTCAGCCAAGCGCAGCAAAACAGTGGAAAGGGTTCCGGAGCTTTCTCCAGCCCTTACCATGTTGACATAAAGGCGATTGAAAACTCCAGGATAAGCCGCACTTGCATCGGCTAAGGATTTACCTTCCGACACCGAGTCCTTGACCGCCGAAATTGTGTTACGTAAGGCTGGGTTTTCAATCTGTGCGACCAAGGCCTTTAAACTTTCGTCCAAAGGGATATGCGCTCCCTGCAAGGTCGCAAACTGACGAACCATCACCGCCAATTCCGGCAGACTCACCTTTGGCGAAAAGAGGCTGAAGCTTTTATCTGATTTACTGGAGGAGTTTGGGGTTTCTTCTTTGATTTCAGCAACGATGATTTTTTGCTTCTGCCGTAAGGAATGACGAGCCGCCCTCTCCGATTCGGCATCGATTTTGCCCTTTCGGTTCGCACCGGTTAACGCATCATATCCTTTGTAAGCAAATAAAGGCATTTTGGATTACCCCTTCTCCAAATGCATGTCCAGCTCAAGGTCGTCGGTTTGAGTTTTCCGAATCGCCTCTTCCAGTGATGTTTCGCCTAGCAAGACTTTTTGGAAGGCCGCTTCACGCAAGGTAATCATACCTTTTTCCACAGCCAGTTTTTTGATCGACTTGGCATCCTGGGTCTGCAAAATTAAAGCACGAACGTCATCATCAAAGATCAATAGCTCGTACACACCGCTTCTGCCATGATAGCCAATACCAAAACAGCGATCACAGCCTGCGCCGGCACGGTATATGGTCCGTCCTTTCAAAGTCTCCCGATTCATCCCCATCATCGCCAATTCAGAGTCCAATGGGTCGTAAGCATCCCGGCATTGAGTACATAATTTACGTAGGAGACGAGTTGCCACCACACCCAAAACAGCAGACGAAAGCTGGAAGGGTTGCACGCCGAAATCAAGGAAACGGGTTACCGTTGATGCCGTGTCATTGGTGTGCAAAGTTGATAAGACCAAGTGACCGGTGATCGATGCCTGGACAGCAATTTTCGCCGTTTCTGCATCCCGAATCTCACCAATCATGATCACGTCCGGATCCTGGCGAAGAATGGCCCGCAAGCCGCTCGCAAAGGTCATACCGATCTTGTCTTTCACTTCGATCTGACCAACGCCGGAGATCTGATATTCGACCGGATCTTCGATCGTCATGATGTTGATATCTGTGGTGTTGATATTCATCAAGGCAGCGTATAGCAAGGTACTTTTACCAGAACCTGTTGGCCCCGTCACCAATACGATACCGTGCTTTTGCTCGACAAGAGAGCTAAAGTTTTCGTAGATCTGCGGTGCCAATCCCATCTGGTCGAGGCGCTTCCCACCGGATGATTTATCAAGCAAACGCATCACAATCCGCTCACCGAAGGCTACCGGCAGTACCGAGAGACGAATATCAATGTCTTTACCTGCCACCTTAATCGGAATTCGGCCATCCTGCGGCACCCGCTTTTCGGCAATGTTTAATTTACCGATGATTTTAATACGCGAGGCCAGGGAGCTTGCATGCCGTTTGGGAATCTGGGTTTTATCCTGCAGCATACCGTCGACCCGAAAGCGCACCAGAACCTCATTTTCCATAGGTTCGATGTGAATATCGGACGCTCGCTCTTTTACGGCTCGAGCCAGCAGACTGTTGACCAACCTGATAATCGGTTTTTCATCATCCGAAGACTCCAAAAGATCGCGGGTTTCTTCCAGATCCTCGTCACCGCCAGCTTCATCCACATTCAGCTCATCAAGTACTTTTTGCGAAGCATCATTAGCGCGCTCAAAGACGCGGTTGATACTATTTTCAATCACTGAAGGCGGGCTGACGACCATGTTGATGTTGGTCGATAAAATCAAACGCAAATCGTCCAGAGGATAAATATTTAAGGGGTCGGACACGACCACTGTGACATTAAAATCATCACGGGCAATCGGAAGAATTTTATTGTCGCGACAGAACTGAATCGGAATATCATCCACGAGCGAAGGGTCAATGTCGTTGATGGGCAAGCGATCATAATAAGGCAGATCCAATTGCAGGGCCAACGCCTTAAGCATATCGTCTTCACTGACAAAAGCTTTTTCTACCAAAAGCTGGCCTAGCTTTTTATATGGACCGTCTTGAGCCTGGTCTTTCAGCGCTTCTAGCAATTGCTTTTCAGAAATCGCCTGCGTTTCGACCAGGATCTGACCTATAGTTTTTTGCTGCAAACTACGAAAATCGACGGTCGGTAGATGAGCCCATCGTGGCAACTCTGCCTCATCTTCTGTTTGCCCTTCTTTGTACGTGAGCGTTCCTTCATCTTTTGCCATATGGCATCCTTTCCTTACTCGTCGCCACCAAAATCAGGCTCCATGCCACCATCAAAATCTTGTGGTGGTTCAGGGTCCATCATTGGCTCAGATGGTTCAGGTGGCTCAGAGAAATCACCGTCAAGCTGTAGTGGGGCCTCATCATAGCCACCTTCCAGGGGAATAGGTACCGTGGTTGGCGCCGATGGTCCGTTTTGTTCTTGTCGAATAGGGGCAGTCGTTTCATCGCCGAAACCCATGTCTTCCCGCAATTCATTGAGAAATTGCTGGTGCTGACGCTCTTCTATGACATCAGCAGAAGTCGGACGATACTTGCCAGCTTCCTGAGAAGGCAATGCGGAAAGAAATGGATCGTCACTGCGACTACCAAATGCAGCCCTCATCAATTCATCTCGCTCTTGAACTTTTTTCTCATAGATGGCGGCCAGGTCATTTGCTCCGTAAACCACATGCGGAGTCAGGAAAATCATCAGACTGGTCGTGACCTTATTAATAGACGAATTGCGAAACAACCAACCTAAGATAGGGATATCTCCCAGCAATGGAATTTTCTGGAAGGTTTCCTGATCCCTGCGTTTGACCAAACCGGAAACAACGGCGGTTTGACCATTCTTTACGGTCACGAGCTGCGAGGTTTGCCGCTTGTTAATATTCGGCAAGCGCGTATTCGGATCGATCGCCCCTTCATTGGCTTCCAAATCTATTTTAAGAGTCACATAACTTCCTGAGTGGCTAATGTTTGGCTTGATCTCCAAGCTTAAATCCGCCTCTTCCTTTTCTACTTTTGGAATCGCACCAGCACCGACTGCGGCACTGATAGGTTGGGCGGTGGTAAAGAATAAGCGATCACCAACCACGATTTTTGCCGTTTCATTGTTTGAGGTCAGAAGATGCGGTGAGGACAAGACACGGGTATTACCATCAGCTTTGAGCATGGTGATCAATCCGCCTGGGCGAACTTCACCAATCCCCGGAATATCAACCGTTTGCCCGGATAAAACACCGATTGTGAAGTCCTTACCTAAAGCCGATGCAATGCCGAGCTTTTGCGCATCGCTCAAACTGCGGTTTTGATCCGAACCAGCGGCGATCAATGGCGCCACCTGCTCACCTTGCCAACCATAGGACTGCAAGGCATTGCCATTGGCACTACCGAGAATCATCGAGGTGCCAAAGTTTAAAGTATTGGAGAGGTTGACATCAAGAATATCAGCTTCAACATAAACCTGTGCCCGGCGTCGATCCAGCTTACGGATCAAAGTATTAATAGACTCATATGCAGCACGGCTACCGGTAATGAGCAGCGCGTTTGCGCTTTCATCGGCTGTGATTCTGACATTATCGCTTAGCATGGCTACAGCCGAAGCACCGTCGTCATCGTTATTATTGTTCTGCCCTGGAATAGGGCGTCGTTGACCGATCGTTCGTCGCGGAATAGCTGTACGGTTTGTGTTACCACCTTGCGTCAGCGATGACAGCGTCGTGGCTAAGCGTTTGGCATCGGCATAATCCAAAAATCTGACGCGAATCGACGCTTGATTTTGTGGATCATCAACGGGGAAATCAAATTTTTTCACCAAAGCCTTGACGTCTTCAATCGTGCGTGGAGGACCAAAGACCACAACAGAGTTTGACCTTTCATCGACGGTAACCCGGAAAGTACGATAGTCCGCAGCCGCGCCTCCAGCTGCCTGTCCTGAAGCTGGAGCTGCCCGCCGTGGACCGCTTGAGGAAGCTTTCAAAATTTCTGAAACCTTGCTGGCAATCGACTTGGCATCTCCATAACGGATCGGGACAAGGGCGACTTGGGGCTGCTGTCCGGCAACATCCAGTAATTCAATAATCTGCAATACTCGCCGCACGGTATAACCGGTGTCACTGATGATCAAGGTATTGGTCGGCTGATAGGCGATCATCGAGTTCGTCGATACGATTCTGGAAAGAGTCCGTTGAATTTCTCTGGCATCAATGTATTTCAAGGGAACGATATGCGTGATGAGCTTATCTGTACGAGGCGCCCATGACGTTCCTTGATATATGCGCAAATTATCTCTTAAGGCATTGCGTGTGGGCATCACTTTAATGACTTTGCCGGTCTCGACCGTCGTAAGACCTAAGACGTTCAAAGCAGAAAGAAATGCTTGATAGGCTTCTTCCTTCGTCACTTTACGCGGCGAAATCATCTGCACCCGACCGTTGACACCCTGACCCAAGATCACATTCTTGCCGGTCCATAGGGCGACCGCACGAATGATATCTTTGATCTCCGTTGGCTCAGGAAAGTCGATGCTGACGAGCTCTTGGCCGGAAGGAACTCCATCGGCTCCCACTCGATCCTCGACTTGCCTGGCCTCAGTATCAGTCGGCGTTCCTGTCTGGGCTGAAAGAGAACCGTGCCAGATGGCAACGACTATTAGATATCCCCAGAACTGCTTCATCCTCACGTTAAAACCCCCTTGCCAGAGTATCATCTCTAAATTTACAGCGGAGTCCCATGCGCAACTGCTCCCACTATTTGATTTCGACCGTTACATTGGAAGGTGTTGTTCCTTTCTGTAGAAACTCCACCCTAATTTCTCGCTCGTTCTGCAAAGCTTCGAAGATCGCAAAACCCTGCTCCGGCTGTGCCATACTAATACCATTAACCGAGGTAATGACATCGCCGCTATTTAATCCGACCCGTTGCCACAAGGAATCGTTCTTAGCGCCAATCAACTTAAAACCAACCATATTATTATCGCGGTTAAAGGGAACTAAGCGACCGGACTCCAATATCTTGGCAAAACCAGGTCCCAGAGCATCCTCAACGTAGCTGCCTTCCAAAGTTACCGTCGTAGAACCGCCACCGCCTTGGGGTGCAGGCTCATTTGCTGGGGCTGCCGCCGGGCTCGGACTTGGAGCGGAAGAAGCTACCGACGGCGCTTCTTTCAGCTCGATACATTCCTTATTGCCACCGTTGTTTAAAATCAAACGACGCGGCTCGACCGCAAAAACGCTGGCTTGTTCATGCCCGAGGATCGTATCTCCTTCACGATATACATCGGCAACGTTGAAACCTTTTTCCCGGACGGTCACGAGCGATTCGCCATTGGCACCGGAAATAATGGTGCCAAGTAATTCAAGCGGCAAACTCGACTTTTGACAAGGTGCACTGGCATCAAAATTTCCAGACCCTGCGCTATCAGTATCGACAGGCTCAGACTCATCTGGCACCTCACCATCGGAATTGAATAGGTTCCGATCGACAACTGAACGCCTAACTTCCAAATAATTGAGCGTTTTCCTCAGCTCTGGCCGCTCCACTTCACTGGCTCGACCAGCCTTTGTGCCCAAAGCTGCATCCGAGAAAAATCCAACGGTCATAGCCGTAAGAGTTGAAGCAGCCATATAGGCAAAAAATAAAATCAGGAAGGATTTACCTATAATCCCACCGACAAATAGAATTTGCTTCGCATTGGTCTTCCAAAAGGCTTCTAATTTTTCCTGAAGACTCGACACTCTACTCACCTACTGAATGCTAATCATCATGTCCTGACTTACGCCCCCTCGGTTTACCCGGACCTCAATATCCTTAGCATCTTTTAACTGTTGCAACAGACGAATGGCTCCCGCTGCATCACGCAGGGGAATGCCATTGATTTCCTCAACCACATCATCATTTTGGAAGCCTGCTTTTTCATAGATGGAATTCTCCCGAATTCGCGTTAAACGAAATCCACGTAATTCGCCGTTTACCATATTCGGTTCGGCTTTCGCATCTTGCAGGACTTGCGCCATACTATCGGGTGCTAATAAGGATCGCTTGAATTCTTCTGACAGACGAATTTCCGCCCCCTGCCTTTCAAAACCGACTTCCCGATAGGAATCGGGTGGGGGACGAGTCGCGATACGGCTTGAGCCAGAGGGGCTTGGTCGCCCCTGAGTGCGACGACGGGAACGCGTCAATTCAAAAGGCTTCAGTTCGATATACTCGCGGTTTCCTTCACGATCAAAGATGACTCGCGTTTCATATATACCGAGCACTTTTGCATTTTCCGTGACGATGTCACCGACAATATAGCTTTTCATTCTCTTGTTTTGCGTATTTTCAATCATCGCCAATCCATGCTGGGGATCGCCAGCAAAGATTACCCCTTTAAGATCCAGCGGCAAGTCAGATTTAACCAGGGTTCCGCTGATCACCCGCGCCGGTCCTTCGTCTTCTGTATAATCGCCCAGCTTGCCTTCGCTGTTAAACAGGTTCCGATCCAGGATCGCCTTTTGGCCTTCCGCACTGAGAGGCTGTTTTTCAACTTCTAATTGATCGTCATTGCCACGAGGACGTGAAGTTTTTGGCGCCTCAGTTGGTAAGGAACGCATGGCATCAAAAATAGAAAACCCAGCTAATCCAATGAATACCAAAGCACTTGCAAACACGACCTTGGTCGTCGATAACGATGCAAACCAATTCAGTATTTTTTTGTAATTTACCTCGAACAAAGCCGGACCTCAGGCAGTAGTTTAAACCCTAAAAGCCGGGTGTCGCCCATCTTATGTCGGGATTTATTAACTAAAGATGAGCTTTGCCATGAAAAAAAGGCACACTACCGGCATGAGTTAAGACAGATTCTCTTGCGGGAGAGGGTCTTCACCATGTTCCAACAGAATGGACTTGATAAACTGAGCGCAGGTCTCCTGCGTTGCGAAACTACAAGTCAACGAATAATCAGCTTCTTTGTAGCGATGCATTCTCTTTTGCAAGAGCTCGTCCAGTTTCGCGGCAAGTGCTTGCTCCCTTCCCTTGCGATCTTCGATCTCTGCTATAACACTCAGCAAGGGTCTTTGACGCAGCTGTTCAGGGTTCATCACCAACCTTTGTACCACCTCTGTTGTTGGAGTTGCCAACCAGACGACTGGCCCCAGCTCTCGCAGAACCTGCCAATTTTCATCCCGCTCAATCGCTCCACCTCCGGCAACGACGACGTGATTTCGAATCGTCCGGGCTTCTTTTATTATATCCGATTCCATGTCACGAAACCGAACTTCGCCCAGTTCTTGAAAGATCTCAGGGATTTTACGCCCGGAACGGACTTCCAGAGCCTGATCGATATCACAAATGCCAAAGCCGAGCAGCCTAGCCAACTGGAAACCTACCGTGGATTTGCCACAACCTGTTCCACCAACCAAGACGACATTATGTACAGCTAATCGATTAAGAACCTTGCGGTCCTTTTTCTTATTTATATTATTTTCCAATGCTGCAACCGCGCTATTCCAACTTCATTCTCTGATCGAGCATATCAGCTTCTACCCGGTAAAAAACACGCACCAGGTGACAAGATGATACAGTGTAACCAAAAATCATTCCCATGAACATGACTAATTAGAACTTTGAAAAACTTCTTTTGCAGCTCGGACAAGTTACGTTAGTTTCTTCTAATGAAACGTCAATATGGAGTTTGCACGATGTATGTGACCCTGCTACGGCAAGCAAATCATTTTCTACTTTGTCTGGATCGACCAGAGCGTATGAATGGACTGGGCACAACGATTGGTCTCGAACTATTGGCAAGCTTGGAGCGGCTCACAACAGAACTGGCGGCGAACGATCTGTCACAGCGTTTGTTGGTCTTGACTGCGAAGGCCGTGCAGCGCAAGGATCAGAAAAACATTTGGATCGCTGGTGGCGATCTCAAAGAATTAGCCGCCCTCACCACGCCAACACAAGGTGATGAATACTCTCAGCTTTATCGGCAGATTTGCCAATTACTTGAAGACCTACCCATCCCCGTTCTCATTGCCATTGACGGTCAGGCCATTGGTGGTGGAGTTGAGTTATGTCTGGCAGGCGATATCCGCTTGGCAACAACGACATCGACCTTTTCTTTTAAGCAAGTACAGATGGGCTTGGCAACCGGATATGGTGGCTGTCGCCGCTTAGTCGAAACCGTTGGTCGAAGCCTTGCCCAACATTGGCTGCTACTTGGCCAGACCATTGATGCGACAAGAGCTGTTCATAGCGGACTGGTCCATGAAGTATTGCCAAACAGCGAAGCCTTACAGAAACGCTGGGAAGAAATTGCCGACTATTTTTCGACTTTGAGCTATCAAGCCTTGCAACAACAAAAAAAGATGCTGCATGCTGCTGTAAAACTGGATCGTGACCGTGCTTTAGAAACGGAGCGAGAGCTTTTTGCTGAACTTTGGATGAGCCAAGGTCATCGCCAGGCATTAGACCGGTTTACGAAAAAGAGGTGACATCGGCTCAGATTCATGGACTCTTGTTAGAGCCCAGCCGGGAACGCCTTAGGCAAGGGGCGAGGTGAAAATAATCCGCAGAATAAGGTATTTCCGGAGGACTTTAGTCACGGCGAAACAAGACGGTGGGGAATCAAATCGCTGTGTTCTGTCAACGAGCTCAGAAGTGTTGGCAGCATATGTTCTGGTAACAGGTTGCGATAGCGATCTAATTCAACCAAGCTTGTAGCACCTGTTGGCCTTGGCGCTTTGCCGCAGATGATATCCAGGTTTTGGCAAAGTCGCTTCCAGGGGCTGTGCAGCAACTTGTCTTCAGGCAATTTTATCAACTCCATTGACTCATCAGGAAATGCGATACGCAGCAAGCACATCAGGACGATTGCCGTTTGATCATAATGTTTCACTTCGATGCGGCAATGAGGAAACTGTAGCAGCGAGGTCAACTGAGCCCGCAAACCAAAGGCAGCGCTCGTGCGCATGGACATCGCTTTCATTTTTGGGTTGGTAAAACTACTGCGAATATAGGGGATCACTTCTTCCGTGGGAAGTACATACTCCATAGGCAAACAAAGTTTTGCGCTCGCCCCTGCCGGCACATAGCTGGAAAGATACCCTTCTGGGATAAAATGTGCCAGTGGCCCATCATGCCACTGATTTTCCCGCCAAGCACGAAGAGGCACGTAAACCACCCTCTGGCCTTCGGGTATGGAAAAATCAGGAAATTGCCACCAGGGAAGGACCCCAAAACATACCAGTAAGCCCAATGAGGGCAGCGCGACTTGGTGACCTTGAGAAAAGACTTCGACTTGTAAGCTCCCCAAAGAGGGGCTCGCCAGCAATCGAGGTTTTTCTCCTGGAGGCAGGATTAAGGCCAAAAAAAATGGCGATGGTTTGCCTAACTCAGCCTCATCAGCCACACAAACGATCGCCAAACTTTCGTCTTCAACCTGATCAAAACTTTGACCCCGTAGCAGGGTCAGGGATTTTGGTAGCATGGGAAAACTTTCTTCATCTTCCAGGCTGCTTTACGTTTCGCCTCTTAAACGTTAAAGCGGAATTCCATCACGTCGCCATCGACAACAACATAATCCCGGCCTTCCTGACGAATTTTGCCATTCTCTTTCAACTTAGCACGACTTCCCACAGCTTCCAAGTCGGAGATGATGTAGACTTCGGCACAGATAAATCCACGCTCGAAGTCGGAGTGAATCTTTCCGGCAGCTGCTGGCGCTTTATCACCTTGCCGAATGGTCCAAGCCCGGATCTCTTTTTCCCCTGCAGTAAAGTAGGTCTGCAAACCGAGCAAGCGATAGCCAGCCCGAATCAAACGATCCAGGCCAGGCTCATTCATTCCCAGGTCCTTGATCATTTCCAACTTATCCGCTGGCTCTAGCTGGCTCAATTCTTCTTCGATTTTACCGCAGATGATCGCAACTAAAGCTTCATCTTCCTGGGCTTTTTTCTTTACAATTTGCGTATATTGATTATCCGTTTCGCCATCGGCCATATCTTCGTCAACATTACAGACATAAAGCACTTTTTTCGCTGTAATCAGATGTAGTTCCTCAAAGGCTCTTTCTACTGCTGGCTCATCGCCACAAAATTCCTGTAGCTCAAAGGTTCGCGCAGGGCGATTTTGCTCCATATGCGCTGACAGGGCCGTTAGCATCTTAAGAACCAGCGGAACTTCTTTTTTGCCAGACTTGGCAAGTTTCTGATAACGTTGCACGGCATTATCGACCGTTTGAATATCAGCCAAAACCAGCTCGGTGTCGATAATTTCGATGTCACGCAGTGGATCGACGCTACCTTCCACATGGGTGATGTCGGAAGAATCAAAACAGCGCACGACATGGGCGATAGCATCAGTCGAGCGAATGTGACCAAGGAATTGGTTGCCCAGGCCTTCACCAGCTGCCGCGCCACGCACGAGGCCAGCGATATCGACAAATTCCATGCTTGCTGGCACGATCCGCTGAGCCTTGACATAGCGGTCGAGAGTTTGCAGTCGTGGGTCCGGAACATCGACTCGCCCCACATTGGGATCGATGGTACAGAAGGGATAGTTGGCGGAAGCAGCGCCAGCCGCTGTTAAAGCATTAAAAATAGTCGACTTGCCGACGTTTGGCAGGCCGACGATACCACACTTGAATCCCATTGAATTTAACTCCGCATATTTACAAATTGCAGGGGAAGACCAAATTCTTCCTGCTTTAAGGTCGCGATCACAGCTTGCAGATCATCTATTTTTTTGCCCGTTACCCGGATTTGCTCATCCTGAATCTGGGTTTGCACTTTTATTTTGCTGTCTTTGATCAATTTATTGATCCGCTTGGCAGCCTCCTTTTCCAACCCGCTTTTTAAGGTGACCGTCTGCCTTAGACGCTGCCCACCCGCTGACTCTTCTTTTCCATATTCCAAGCTGCGCAAATCGATGGAACGCTTCGCCAACTTTTGCTCCAAAATTTGGTGCATCGACCGTAACTTCATATCATCATCAGCGATTATCTTGATTTTTTGTTCTTTTCGGTCAAAATCGATTGATGATTGACCACCTCGGAAATCAAAACGGGTCTCAATCTCCTTAGCAGCCTGATTGACAGCGTTATCCACTTCCTGAAGATCAATTTCACTTACAATATCAAATGACGGCATTAGCTCAACTCCTGCCCAATCACGCTCTTTCGAGGTAAACTGGATTCATAACAAAAATTCTACTTTTCACAAACCAAGGATTTCTTTAAGCTACATAATTATGGCAGACACAAAAAAATCAGCTTTAATCAGCCTATGGATCGGAAGTTTAGCCGCAGGAAACTTGCTTGCCAAGAGTCCTGACGCGAGTCATTTGAACGTAGAGCCCAGCCCGCTAGCCGATGCCAGCCGAGAAGAACGCATCGACTATCAAAAGTGCCGGAAGCGAGCTCTGACTCGTTCGCAAAAACTGTCCAAGGAGCGTCGCACACGTTACCTCAAGCTTGCCGTGACACAATGTCGGGAGCAATACCCGGCGATCGCCGTCCTGCAAGAGTGCAAGCGAGAGGCATTTCGTGCTTATCGCGACCATAAAGACTATTTAAAGTCCGCCCTAGAACAATGCCGGCAGGATTATCGCCAATTTGTCTTCCAACCAGCATCGATCCTACCGATCAAAACGCACAATAAGGGCGAAGCTTTCTTCGCCGGCATTGGTTTGAACCACCCATTTCCAGTCAACCACCTGGCCCGGGTCAGTCAAGAGTCCAATGAAAGACGGATTGGAAATTTCAACTGCCAGTCCGTGGTGGATGTATATACTAAGCAGACGTCACCCGAGCACATTCTTTTCGGCAATGACATGCTGCAATATCGCCCTTTCCAAAATGTCGAGCCCGAGGCCCTGCAGCGTATCTTGATCAGTCAAAGTAAGCAGGACAAGCAAGATGACGGACAGGAGGCTAAAACCTGGACCCACCCAGAATGGGGTATGCTCCACCCATCCACAAATCCGCGCCAGATCCCACATTATTTCCCACTAGCATTCTGCCATTTTGATCGCGATATGGGCAGTATTTACCGCGATATAAAGATCTACTACTTCATCGATCGTGAAAAGCGCACCCTGATTCCTTACTTTGGCGTGGCATTTTACGAACTCGATGCCCAAGTTAGCCGTACTGACTTACTTGAACAGCTTCGCAGCGAGCTCGGCGAGGAATTTGAGATCCGCAAAGACGTCGAACATTTTCAAATCATCGCCGCCCATCCGATCGAAGAAGTCGACCCCGAAGGCGAGCCGTATAATCTCTGCCGCCACCCGAGAAAACACGAGAAAATTGCAGTCATAGCCCGGCATCCAGACAGTCCATTCGCGTCCTATTTCCTGTTGTCAAACCTGGGCAACTTGTGTAAACACGGAGATCAACTTGCGAGCCGCTATTTAAAGCAAGGCTTATAAGACATGGCGCAATAGGAGACCATATGCCCGGAATTAGGCTAAGAAGTGACGAACCCATCGAGATCGTGTTGAAGAAATTTAAGAAGCAGATTGAAAAGTCTGGCATTCTTTCCGATGTGAAAAAGCGCGAAGCCTATGAAAAGCCTTCTATCCGCCGCAAACGCAAAGCCGCTGCTGCTCGCAAACGTTCGATAAAAAAAATGCGCAAATTAGGCATGGACTAAGTCTTTAGCCCAGCCTTCCTTTTATATGTTTGATATGATGCAAGCTCAGGATGACTCGCCATGTTGTCTTGGGCCTTTTTATTTATACAAAAAGCTCCTTCTTTCAGGGGGTCCCATCCGTCTTTACACGGAAAGAAGAAGCTAGCGCATGCCGCCTAAGTTCGCTACGATCGGCTTCATCTTGTGTCATAAAAGGCTTACTGCTGAGGTCATGTTGTGAGCATTGAAATCGCCAAGCAACGTATACTTAGCCAAGTCCAGCTAGCAGAGGTCATTGGCGAAAAAATTCCTTTGCAGCGAAAGGCTGGTCGCTTTGTCGGCTTGTGTCCGTTTCATGCCGATAAGAACCCCAGTTTCACCATCTTCGATGATCACTATTTTTGCTTTGGTTGCCGCGCCCGCGGTGATGTAATTAATTTTATCCAGCAAGATCAAGGCCTTGGCTTTATTGAAGCGTTAAAATACTTAGCTCACAAATATAATATCGCCGCGCCTGAGCTAGAGCAAAGTATTCAAGATCATGGCCAACGCCAGCAGTTGGCTAATCTCTATCAGATTTTGCAACGCAGCCAGGAGTATTTCCTGCAGCAGTTAGCTAGCCCGGAAGCGGAATCTTGCCGTCGTTACTTGGAGCAGCGAGGTTTTAGTCAGGAAGCGATCAAGCAATTTGAGTTTGGCTTTGCTCCGGACCGACCCACGGGCCTCGTCTCTTTTCTCTTGCGCCAAGGCTTTCAATTGCAAGATTGTGTGTCCGCCTCGGTTGCCACTGTTGCCGAACGTGACCGCAAAACCTATGATTTTTACCGCCACCGGCTGATGATTCCGATCCGTGATCACTACGGTCGCATCATAGCCTTTGGTGGTCGCACCCTAGGTGATGATCAAGCAAAATACAAAAATAGCCGTGAAACAGCTTTGTTTGACAAGGGCCGCGTCCTTTACGGCTTCGACCAGGCAAAGCAAAGCATTCGCCAGAAGCGGCGGGCCATCGTCGTGGAAGGCTACATGGATGCGTTGCAGCTACGCAATCACGGCCTCACGGAAACCGTGGCTTGCCTGGGCACAGCGCTGACCATTCATCACGCCAAGCGTTTGAGTCAGATTTGTCAAAAGGTCTATCTGGTTTTTGATGGTGATGAAGCGGGCAAGAGAGCCAGTCTAAAAGCTGTTGATTTGGCAATGTCGTTACCACAAATGAAGTTTCATGTCATTCGCCTCAATCAAAAAGACGACCCTGACTCCTTTATTAAACGCGAGGGCGCAGAGGCATTTGAATCTTTGGTCCTCCAAGCCCAAGATCTATTAGAATATGCCATTGAGTCCAGACTTGATGGCGCCCATGATACAGCCATTCCTGAGCTAGTGCGCCAGGAATTCGGACCGTGGATTCAATCCGTAAAAGATCCGCTGCAGCAGTCCTATCTGATCAGCCGCATTGCACAAGCAACGGCCATTCCCCGCGATGATATTGCGAGCTACATCCAAAACTTGGATAAAAAGCCTGGAGCAAGCGCAAAACCGCAACAGGCTAGCAAACAGCCCATCCCAGCTGACGAGGCGCCGCTCGATCCGCCAGTAAAAATCATTGATCGCCCACCGAAGCGTTATGAAGAGGCTTTGATCGGTCATCTTTATTTTGCCAAACCCGACGAGCTTGATTTAGGTGAGGTTCGGAGTTTTGTGGAAAAGCACATCGCTGCGGACAGTATCTGGCATGAATTGACGATGGAACTAATTCAAGCCTTACGTCGGCAAAAGGTGCCAGAAGAACTGGGACCTTGTCATTGGCGCGCCAGTTCGTCGGAATATGTTCTGACTACTTTGGAAGATATTCAAAAGAAAGCCGCCGCCTTTGTCTGTACCAACCGCATGGACAAAATCCAGCAAATCCTTAGCCTGCGCAGCACTGAAGACAAACGCCAGACGATCAAAGCCCTGCAAAAAAGTCTGGCTCAAGCCAGCCCGCAGGAGCAAAGAGACATACTTATAACTATCCAAGAATTATATCGTGAAATTTAAATTAGAAGAGGGTATAGTGATCAACTATACTGGGCCAATCAAAACTTGATTTTTTGAACTTAACTCGCTATATCTAATAGGGTGTGCGTCAAGTACTTTCTTGAATGCTGCATAAATCTTAGGAAAAGCTTGTTCGTATCGTTCATATTTTAGCTCCGAATGATGACGGAGAACAAACAAAAAAACGATCCCGACAAGAGCAGTTTGAAGAAATTGCAGCACTCTTTCTACCAAGTCCGAGAACCCAAACCATAAAACCGGAGAGATCGTCTGCCTATGGCTACTAAGAAGAAAACTGCCAATAAGGCTAAAGAGTCTTCAAAGTCCACCAAAACGACAAAAAAAACTACCGCTAAGAAAAAAACCACAAAATCTAAAAAAGTGGCAAGCACAAAAAAGGCAAAGACGGCTAGTTCGAAGAAAAAAGCCGGTGCTGATAAGGATACGGGTAAAAGATTAGCGGAAAATATGGAAGAAATGGATTCCGTCGACGAGGCTCTTGGTGGTGACGACGGACTGCAGAGTAAGCCAAAACAAATGGATGAACAATCCCGCAAGGTCCAGAAAAAAGTTTTCAAGAATCTGGAAGAGATTCATGAGAAGAAAGGGACCATTACCTATAAAGACATCGATAGCAGTATTCCCGAAGCGCAGGCCCGACCTGAGTTTGTCCACTCGGTACTGACCGACTTAAAAAACGTCGGTATCACGCTGGATGAGTCCGTTCGCGTTGAGCTTGCTGATCGCTACGAAGGTCTGGGCAAAGACGACGACTTACTGTTGTCTGATGATTTTGAATTCGGTGACTCTGAAGACGTCAACCTTGATGATGACAGTCCTGATCCAGTAAAAAAGGCACCGGTTGCGAAAGCCGAGGATTTTGGCAAGTCCAATGATCCCGTGCGCATCTATTTGCGCAAAATGGGTAGTGTAGCTCTGCTTTCTCGTGAAGGCGAAGTTGTCATCGCCAAGAAAATTGAAGCGGAAGAAAACAAGATTCTCGACCACCTGCTGAAACTGCGGATGGGGCGAGACACGATTATCGATGCGGCGCGTAAGTTTGTGTCCGGTGAAATTCGCATGAAAGGCTTTATCAAAGGCTTTGATGACGATGAAGCCTCATCAAACGAAGAAGCCCATTCGGACAAACTCAAGAAGGCGACAGAGGTCTTTCTCGAGGAATACGACAAGTTTGAGAAGTACCTGCAAGAAGAAGGAAAAGCGCCAGGCAGCAAAGCCAGCGCCAAAACCGAAGAGCAGCGTACGATCATCTTCCTGATCCTCAAAGACCTCAATATCAACCGTAAGTTGATGATTGCCGTCATCGAGAAGTTGGCTGAGTTTGCCAACTCACTGCGTGAAGCTGAGCAGGACATCAGGTACTACGCCAAGAGACTTTCCACAACTCACGATGACTTGGTTGCGCATATCAACGCAAATCCACAAACGCCGTTTGGTTCAGCTACCGAGCGCGAGTGGCAACGGGTGCTGCGCAATGTTTCGGCGGCAATGGAAACGATGGACCGCGTAAAACGCGACACGCTGATGGAGCCTCAAGAACTAGTTGCTCACTACTCGTCTTTGTCGGAAATGCAGCGCGCTGCAGAAGCCGCCAAGAAAGAACTGGTAGAAGCCAACCTTCGCCTTGTGGTTTCAATTGCCAAGAAATACACCAACCGCGGCTTGCAGTTTCTTGACCTCATTCAGGAAGGCAATATCGGCCTGATGAAAGCGGTCGAGAAGTTCGAATATCGCCGTGGTTACAAATTTTCAACCTATGCCACCTGGTGGATTCGTCAAGCGATCACCCGTGCGATTGCCGACCAAGCACGAACCATCCGTATTCCGGTGCACATGATCGAAACGATCAACAAGCTCATCCGCACCAGCCGCTATCTGGTACAGGAAATGGGCCGTGAACCAACGCCGGAAGAAATTGCCGCCCGCATGGACATGTCGGTCGACAAGGTACGTAAGGTCTTAAAAATCGCCATTGAGCCGATTTCACTGGAAACACCGATCGGCGAGGAAGAAGACAACCACATTGGTGACTTCCTCGAAGATAAGACCCAGAGTTCGCCTTCTGAGTCAGTCATATCCGGCAGTTTGGAAGAGCAAACGAAAAAGGCCCTAGCTACTTTGACACCACGAGAAGAAAAAGTCCTGCGTATGCGCTTTGGTATCGGTGAGCGAAGCGACCACACCTTGGAAGAAGTCGGTCAAAACTTCGACGTTACCCGCGAGCGTATTCGCCAAATCGAAGCTAAGGCACTACGCAAGCTTCGCCACCCTTCCCGCAGCAAAAAGCTCCGCGCTTTCATAGAAAGCTGAAAGCTTGAAGTGAGACGAGATAATTCTTGAGGGAAAATGGTAGTTCTGCTACCTTTTCCCAACTTAATAAGGGCCCATAGCTCAGTGGTTAGAGCAGCCGGCTCATAACCGGCTGGTCCGGGGTTCAAGTCCCTGTGGGCCCACCATCCTTCTAAAGAAAATCCCAGATCCAAAATTTTGCTTCTCTGATTTTTCTGCTCCCGGGCACTGCAAGAAGACACCGGTGCGCCACCACCACGATCAACAATGCTCGCAGCTATCACTGGTCATCCCAGGCCAGAGGCCGTCGAGGATCTGTCCGCACTAGCCGGTGCTGCAACACAGCGAATAATCGACAGTATTGCCATCCTTGTCGACTGCCCGTAGAGGTATTTCCACTGACCCTTGACCTTATACGTCTCGTCCAATCGCCAGCTTTTGCCCGCAGGCCGCTTAAGCCGGCACGCTGCCTTTTCCATCTCTAGAGTGAACTTGATGACCCAGCGGTAAATCGTGGTATGGTCAACTTCAAGCCCACGTTCCGCGGCCATCTCCTCCAGATCGCGGTAGCTCAGCTTATAGGAAAGATACCAACGGACGTTGAGCGTTATGATCGCGCGCTCAAAACTATGTCCTCTGGTGTCAAAAAGCATAGGCTATCTCCGAAGTGATTTGCCCAATGATATCATCACATTTGGCAGAGGCAACAGAACGCTATTTCTTATCATGCTTGGGATAAACAATGGCAAAACGGGCGAAGCTTGGCAGCAGCAGAGAGCCAAGCCTCACCCATTGCAAAATATAAGGTGATTTTACCAACAAGCTTTCCTAGTAGACATTCGCACCTGGCGTATAAGCATAGTATCTGAACCAATCATACTGCGCGACCAGCGGGTATTGATTCCTATCAGTAGGCCCACCAAAAACAGGGGCAATACTAGGATTCGGTATCCAAAAATTCATCATGATTTGAGCTGGAAGATCGGGGATCGAAATCTTTCTATCATGTGGAAGATCATGCTGCTTTTGAGCGACTTCTCCCCGATCAAGCACGCGCACAAGCTGGCCATCAACAAACCATTTGATACTATCCGGCGTCCACTCCACGGCATAAACCTTCCATTGACTCGTTTCTCCGATCTCAATGATTTGCTCAAAAGCTCCCCAGAGCCTGGTATCGCTCCAATTGTATGTTCCTTGGCCTAAAATAAGATTGCTCTGGAATTTTGTCGGTCGCATGCCTTCCAATTCAACATCTATTTCACGCCATTGATAATTTTCTGAGGGCTTGTTGCGGAAGGTGAAAAGTGAAGATATATAACCTGAAGCGACATTAGGGTGAGGAGTACGTATTCTTGCCTCGAAACGGCCATATAGATACTCTGCCTTGGATCGCAGCTCGCCACAAGAATAAGGTGACGAAGGCATCACATTTTGGTGATCCACAGACCAGCTTTCTGGAATGGCTTCTTTCCTTATTACGAGTTGCATTTCGCCATTGTTGATCTGTACACCTTGAGCTTGGAAGCGGCAATTGGTTTCACCAAATGCTCCATCACCCTTGCTCCATAGTTGACTGTCAAATTGGTCAAAACGCTCATCTATGACAAGTGTAAAATTAGGATACTGACCGGCATAAGGTCGATAAGCTACTAATTCAGAGCTTTCGGTTGTTAAAGACTGTTTGTCGCTTAACACACCACACGCTGTTACCAGCCCCATGCCAAGGCTTGAAAGACCTACGATAGATATAGGTAAAAATCTAATATTGATCATAGTTACTCCCTTTTTATAAGCGATTCTCTTGCAGAAGAAGGCTCACTTTCGCGATCCATTTTTAATGGCTGGATTATACAAGGATAGCTATAAATTTTTTGCTGAGAAAAAAGCAACACCATTCAGTCACTGAAAGTGATAATTAGGTCAAGGCGTTCATTTTATTATGCACAACCTAAAAGATCGGCACGTTGAAACACCCATGTGAAACACTTTATTTGCTAATTCCTAGCAGTTAGAAGTCTGAAATTTTTTCATTATATAAGTGTTTTTATCGCATATAATCGGCTTATTTGATTTTGTATATTAGAATTCCGTTAAAAAATATTCATTCATAGCTACTCATTATTACCACTGAGTTTTTTCGATAGGAATTCAAATATTACTGACCTGGAGCAAAAATGTTGATGCCAGCTATGACCTATAGACTATTTTCGATGTTTCTAACGGGAATCTATTGATGGGAGTCCCTTCGGCAGTTCAATCAAGGAAAGAAATTGAATGTGCGTTCTCCCAATACCAACACATTAAACGGTTGCCGGTAAAGCAATTAATAAACTAACGCTTAGTGTTAAACCACAGCTGTTTCCCAGAAAAGTCGATAAAATTGGAGAATACAAAGATCAAAATCAGCCTGCATACGAACCCACATCTTTGCTAAAGCCCCTAATACTTTTGAAAGATCCAATGCGAAATCAGGAGAAACAGCTCGTTTCCCATTCACAATTTCATTAACGTGGATTGGTATCCATTCTTCTATCAAGCCTTGACTAAAGCCGGACCAATTGAACTTTTCCTTTTGCGCTCTCTAAAAAACACAGGCATCCAAAGCGAAGCCATTAAAGCAGCGAGCATTAGAAGCGATAAGGGTAACGATAAATTGTCGATGATCAATTTCATTGGCATTGTTACATAAAGAATGGCAACGTGAAAAGCAAAGACATGTAGCGAATGTCGCCCTAACTGAGCGATATTTTTTTGGGAGAAAAATTTTGAATAACGATTAATCAAAGGAAACATAAATAGTCCAAAAGAGGCAAAATGCAGAATTCTTATAATGCCCAGATTTGATATCCCTATCCACATTTCATTTGCTTGCAAATTGCTAGGCAATAAATGGTGACGGTTGAGCCATAACGTTAGATAAAATATAAACGCGGCTAAAGGAATGATTTTTGATGTTAACAAAATTCTTAGGCCATTGCGCTTGCTAAGCCATCCAAAAAACATACCACCAACGAACAAGAGCTGCCATGCGAAGGGATCAAAATATCCACCATTAAATGGCAAATTAATTAAACTCTTAAGCTTCTCAAATACTATAAACCAAACTCCACTTTGAGCGAGAACCCACAGTCCAATTGAAAGCGTTGAAATAAGTCTCCACTTCCCATTATGGAGCGTCTTTAGAATTTTCGCTCCTAAAAGAAGATATAGAATATAAAGAGGTAGTATATTTAAAAATGCTGGCATTGATAAAAAGATACTTCCCAAGGCAAGGCTACTTAAGGGTTGATCTGAAAATGCTATGAGGTAGGGGTTTTCAGCAAAATAGTTTACAAAAGGTTTAGAGAGTATAATAACTAGTGTTGCGATGAAAAAGGTAAGCATATGCCAAGAGTATAGTTTTTTTGCTCGCGACTTGAATTTGGCTTCGACGATCTTTGATTGCTGAGGATAATACTTATCAAATACTAAGGCACAGACAAGCCCAGAAAGGAAAAAAAATCCTTCTGCAGCTGTAAAATAACCAAAAAGACCATAAGTAATATGACTTGTCGCAATCCATTTGGAAAAGCACATAAAAAGTAGATGATCGAACATCATGAGAAGTAGAAGTGCTCCTCTCAGAAAATCGATGGATATAATACGACTCAAAAACTCCTCCTCATAAAAAAAGTGTTGAATATCATAATAGTTAAGATTGAGCAAATTGAAAAAATTTTCCAATTGCTATAGATACCTAGATAATGAATTGGGGATTCCCGCTTTGTGGCTGGGAATGATAACTGTCAAATCATTTTTCTGGATCACTATAGAACCAAGTTAGAAAGACCACTTTACCTGAAACTCAAGTTCTTCGCTATCGTCTTCCCGCTCATATTCAATACTAAACTCAGCACTACGAGGCACTGCGACACTCTTACCGGCAACTTGAATGCGAAAGAGCTTGTCCTGCTCAATACAGTCGGCCATGCGGCGAAGCTTCGCCGCGAATTGTTTTTTTGTATAAGATTTTTCAAGTTCCTGGTCTGCCTTGGCTTTCTTTTGCAATTTGTTTGATCGCTGATCAGTTCCATGAACTTTGCTTTTTTTCGTTTTAATTTTGATGCCATTGTGATCTCCACAAGCGATTTTAAGCTATATGCATCGATAATGAAACGGGATGGCTTATTAAGTTTAACGATACCTTTAAAATTAGGTAAAGATCAAAAAAGCCCCGCGCCCATCAATCAAGAGCTTTTTTTGATTCGAAAACTAAACAAGGGGGATGAAGGAAATGAGCGCACACTGAAACTCGGTGCCCATGATGCTGATTGGAAAAGAATCGCTGCCAAGATTAAACGAGGTCAGTTAGATCAAGTGATGTTCTATCAGCATTCAGGCCACTACACCAAAAAACCAGGTAATATGCAGATTCTCAATGGTACTAGGCCAGTTGTTTATGTCAGAAAAAACAGTCATGACAGCTATCATGACGCCGGCGGCACAGGCAGTTGTCTGTATTTCGAAGATTATAGAAGTCCTGGAAGTGCTGATCTCAAAATGGAAACTTGGAAAAATCTAATTCACTTGACCGACGGTACTTATAGTCCCGATTGGATGCGCTATCGCGGCTCTGAATATTGGGATGGCCTAACCGGTCCACTGGCTAGAGGAGTGACACCTTGCGGTATGGATGGTTGTCGAGGAAAAGACTTTAATATCGGCAATACTCTCTGCTTTGTTCAATGTGGTTGTGCAAAAAGCGATATTAGTGATCGACCGTTCTAGGTTAGGCTTAATACTATTAGCCTATTCCCCTTGTTATCAGGGGGAAATAGCCCTCGCTGCCGACATCACATAGCCAAATCCCAGGCATCATCTTCTTGTATTTGTTGAAATTTCTTCGAAGTAAGAAGAATTGGCCGCCCCCACCCCCCAATGAGATGGCTCGCATCAAAAAACATGTCAAATATAATCAGAACTTATCAGCTTAGTCCTGAGCATCTGCCTTCTTATTGCTCTTTGAATTTTATGTAAAACTTCCTTGGAACGAGTGTTTTGGGCAACGTTGTTCGAAAATTTCTATAGATATCACCGAAACTTGCCGATCACAGATTCTATGAAGCGATTAGTGACTATATCAATATGGTTTGCTTCGGCGATTCCACTTGAGGGACTTGCCACTGAATCTATTCGAGCGAGTTCATTTGAATCCGGCAAACGGGTGTCCTATCAGTTTCAGATGCATTCAACACAGCAATCCCTGGACCAAGTTATGTCGTCACAGCATGAATGGCATTCGGAAGCCTGGCCACCTCTCTATCCAGATTCCCATTATTGGGTAAAATTTGATTTTACAAACGACAAAAATAGCCCCATTGAGCTTGTTTTAGTCGACGAGTGGGTTTTGATTGATGACATCGAAGTATATCTTACCGCCAATGGGAAAGTCATAGCTTGGGGGCATGACTCCGAAACGGCACCGATGGCCGATCGAGCATATAAAAATCGATTTCCAACGTTCAAATTCGCGCTGGAACCGGGTGAATATACCTTCTTTGTCAGGTATCATAATACGAATTTTCCAAGTGTAAGGCTAAGTTTGCACAAGCTTAGCGACTTTACGGAATCTGCTGTAAGACAGTTTTCTATGCTAGGTGCGATCTTTGGCTCGCTTGGAATCATGGCTATATACAATTTCTTCGTGTTTCTCGTTCTTAAGGAACGAGCCTACCTGTTCTATGCGTCCTACGTTTGCTGTTTTATTATTTTTGAGGGAATACTGACTGGTTTCCTTTTCTCTATAGGGCTGCCAAAGCATGAAGCTTGGCGATATGTTATGCTCTTTTTCGCAAATTGCACCATGATATTTGTTCTTCTTTTTTCAGGGGCTTATCTATCGATTGATCACAATTCGTTCTTTAGCCGCATCGCAAGAATCATGATCGCTGCTCTTGCAGCGGCAACTCTTCTGCAGTTTTTAAACTATCGTTATGGTGCGATCGCAACGATTGTGATGGATTTCTGTATGATCATATGGATCTTGTCGGTTTCATTTCATCTCATACCTACCAGGCAGTTCATCGTCTATGTCTTCGCACTAGCGTGGACAATTTTGGCTATTGGTGACTTCTTCACAGCATCCTATTATATCAGCCTCCTTCCGGTTAGCTTTCTCACCCATTGGGGATTGCTGCTGGGATCTGTTATTGAAGCTGCCTTAATTTCCTTTGGGCTTGCATGGAAAGTTAACTTTCTAAGAGTTCGCGCGGCTGAGGCTGATGTATCTCAGTCCAAGCTTTCGATGGCTAAGGCCATTCAGGAATTAATTGTTCAAAGTGGCGAACGAATCGATCACCAGATCATGTGCAAATCACTCTACTTATCCGCCGAAGAGACTGGGGGAGACTGGCTGTTTGTCGATAAATCATCAAATGGTCGAGTTTTTGCAGTAGTTGCTGATGTCACGGGGCATGGCATTGGATCTGCGATCATAACTGGTCTATTACGTGGGACCGTTGAGACCTCGATTCAGTGGGCTGACCATCAAGGCTTAGATTTGAGACAATCCGCTCAGCTTTTAGCAAACCAGCTCAATCTCGTGTTAAAGAGAACAGGGAGACATTTAGGCTATCTCATGTCAGCCAACATATTTGTCATTGATTTGGATAGCAATCGAGGTGTCTTCTTGAATAATGGCCATTTACCAGCCTACCTTCGCATCAAACGTCATTCTGAGACCAAACAGCTTTTTTCCAGAGGCAGCCTGCTGGGTTTGCTAGATTTGCCGAAATTTCATTTGATGGATTTCGATTTTTTTCCCGGAGACTATTTGTTTAGTTTCACCGACGGAGTTATAGAAAATCCGTCGAAAGATGGTACTTGTATTAAGATTCGCTCAATTAAAAAAATTATCGACAGTTCTGTGAACATCGAAGCTGCCTTCGAGCAGTTGCAACTAAAAGGTGAAAAGTATTGGTATACGCCCTCTTTAAATGATGATGTGACGTTTCTTCTTTTAGCCAGAGGGGATCTAATCAATGACAAATCGGTGGAGATTCTTAAGTCATCATAGCCTTGGTGCAATAATCTTGGCCACGATTTCAATAAGCATGCTGGTTTGTAAAGGTGGATGAACAATGCGATCGATCCCTTTTCTTAAAAAATTTGATTGCAGTGTTTTAAGAGGGTGTGGAGTTAATCCGGTTGTCGAGTATTTCTTTCATACATTCTCTCTTCTGATTCCTAAAGGGGAAGGTTTCTTTATGCGTTCGGTGCGAGTTGCTGCCACTATTCAGCTGGCTGCCCAACCACAAACCCATAAAAACCAATGTCTATTTCAATCTCATGGGCTTTTATGGACCGTCTTATCAACGCGAAGATGACACTTATTCAGAAGGAACCAAAGAGCAGATCCGCGTTTCACTTTATAATGATGGGGGCTTCTATTTCTATGGCATGCAAGGGATGATAGAGCGCAATATTTACAGCTACGATCTGTTCGAAATAACCATCCAAAGCAGCGAATATGACCTATTCTCCGGATTTAGGCTCTAATCTCGCGACGCCATTTACCGGCTACTGATATTGCAGCTTAGCACCCCTCCAGTCATTTCCAGACTAGAGAAGAATCATCTTCAGCACCTTCATACAGCAGTACTCACATCATATGTAACCAACAAGATTATCACCTATCACTACATTGAAAAGGCAGAATCGATAGACTTCGGCTTCAAAAGAAACATCCAATACGCTTATTGTGCAAGCCTTCCAGAGCAAGAGGTTCCCTATTGTGGCAATTGGAGTCGTACCTGCCCTAATGAAGTGGGTGCGAATAAGGCGAACGATAAGGATGTTGCTTGTATTGAACTTACTCAGAAAGAAGCCAAAATCAATTTCGAAGCTTCAGGATTATCAGAACTTCTTGTCGGTGATTATGAAGAAAAGATTTTCCTTCGCGATCTCGATGGGTTTTTAGAAAAGCTTGATGCCATTGCCCAAAAAAAGAGCCATTTTAAAGTTCGTGAGTCTGGAATTCTGAAAATAATTTAACCGTAAAATAACTAGGTGAAGCGTTTTCCTGTCACAAAAGCTTTTTCTGGGCGGTTACCATCAGTATCCATCATCGCTGGATTGTGTGTTCGTCGAAATTACGCAGGAGTGATCAGCTTTGTCAACTCAATCACAATGCCGTTGGTTATCGAGCTGGCGAAGTTCGATAAAAACCAAAGCTGGGCAGACCAGGCAAATATGGAGCAAAAGTTATTTTGTCTGAAGCATTCAATTTCCAATAAAAAATCATTTCCCAAAATACCAATTCAAATGCATTATCGATTATGATTGATTCCTTTTAAATGAGCGAATTTGAGTTTTATAAGCTAACGCTTTCAAGTTGATCAATTTTTATATTTCAGGAGTCGTTTATGAATTAATGCTTAGCGTTGCTCTTTCAGTTTTTACAGCTTTTGCGTGTTCCTCAAATGACAAAGATGATTCACCAGCAGCAGCCACAACTATAGATGCGACTTACAACTTTACTGATGATGATTCTAAAAAACTATGTGTCCAATATACAAAAGTCAATGGAACCAACAATGCAAGCGCATCCTGTGACTACTTGGATAATGACTGAGGGACCGCGACCTTTGCAGAAAGTGAGACCTGTAGTCAAGGAACTGTTGGCATTTGCGCAACTTCTAATCCTTTAAAGCTTCCGCAATCATGCCTGGCGTTTTGCCTTACAATGAACAGAGCACATCAATTTCACCTCATGGACTTGATGACAATTTAACTGGAGTTGGCGTCACTGTTCGAGACTTGGTCATAGAATTCCAGCTCACCGATATCCCAAAATCACGCTTGAAATGTTACCCACATTTTCACTTGTGTCAGGATTACCATTGTTGTTGTCTGATATGCTGTCATCAGAGGATTTCTCCTCACAGGCGATCATTGATAAAGCCAGGGAAAGAGAGATAATATACAGCCCCGAATCACGAGGTGACTCCAAAGCCATGCTAGCGAGCAAATCGCCAACTATCTAAAAATTAAAGAAAATAACAAATCACCCCCAGGACAACGCCTCAAGGCTCGCCAAACACGTCAAAAAATACTTGAAATCACCAGCTTAGTCCTTCATATTGAGCAAACTTTAAAGCTCCCTCCTGCCAGCGACGAGCGCAATAAAGGTAAGAATATGAAACAGTACATCCATGCCCAATTCTTGAAAAAAACAGCGCAGTTATTGCCCATAATCGGTTTGTTGTTCGTCCAATCCTGCCGCTCAAACATAAGCGACGATATCGATCAGATTGCTCGTTCATGCGGCTACGATGCCCGAAGCCTTGATGCCAAAGATTCTGCTGCAATCGTAAAATTCGCGCTAGGTTCGGATCAGCTAGCTTTGGATCAGCTAGAGGTGAAAGGCTATCTTGCAACGGATCATTCTTATGAGGCCCTTTCTATATCAGAGCATGGCTGTGTGCAGCTAGAAGACAATCGTCACCGGCATATCGTCGCGAGAATTCGCGACAGTAAGCAAAGAGCTTTTTTATCGCAAGACGAGCTTCAGCAGTCCAAATTCCATGTGATTGAACTACAAGCTTGGCAGGAGCCTAATTTTGACTTATTTTGTCCGACTCTCAGTAATGGTCAATTCGAGCTACCCTATCGTTTCTTGAGCGAGACAGACTTTGTTAAATTCATTGATAGAATTAATATCACGTGGCGTCAAACAGATGATCGTGAGCAGCAAACCCAGACCTTTTTAGCCGATCAAGTCCTAGCTCTTGCTAATAGCCCGCTGACATTTAAAATTATCGACTCCGGCGACTATTTACTCGGCTACCAGCTTGTTTCTGCCTTCGATATCATTGAAGACAGTGCCCATTGTCAGGTCAAAGTACTCCGGGAAAATCCACAGTTATTGTTCGAAAAAACTGAATCCTATCCACAGGAAACTGATGATTTCCCTAGTAGCTACCTTGTCTCGACCAACTCCCGTTTACCGATCGCGGCAACTAACGGCAGTCTGATCCATTATTGCTTTCGCCCGATCAATACCGATGCTGCGAAAAAAGTCTGCAAGCTCTCGAGCGATATTGTTTTTACCGAAGCAGGTGAGTATGATGTGACTTTGTATGCCATCGATCCTGTAGAGAACCGCTCCGACGAACACAAGATTGTTATCAAAGTTGATGCCGATGCACCAAATTTAAAATTAGAATGGCAGGATGCTGCCCTTAACCTCCCTATCAGCGCTGTCAATCTACCCCAACGTGTTTTTCATATGAACATTAAGGCAGATGATGACATCAGCTCTAACGAGCAATTATCATCAGGCTTACAATGCAAAGTCCGCTTTATCCACGCAAATGGCGTGATCGAGCCAGGAAACTTTGCAAGCTGTTTGTCCGCGGAATGCCAAAAACAAAAGCTTATGGAAAAGGTACCATGCGGAGAAACATTTAGCTTCCGTCTCGATCGCCTACCGGAAAACAGCTCTCAAGAAATTGATGGCATCCTAAGTGTAGAGGTGAGTGTCGAAGATGAAATGGATCGTACGGCAACTGCGGAGCTGCAAACGATTATCAGTCAGCGCAATTTTCCAAAGTGGAAAGCGATCAGAAATCATGTTGAGCCTCTACCCAACGAAGAACTGAACAACAGCTCTATCAAACAAATTATCGAAGCAAGTGACGGCACAATCTGGTTTGCAAGCGCAAAGCACCTTTATTTCTTAGAAGACGAAGAACTAGTTAATTGGAATTTAGCGAAGCTGCCTATATTCAGTGAAATCGCCCATGAGCTCATCATCAATGAATTAGCTCTGCACCCAGACTATCAATTACTTATCGCCACAAGTCATGGCTTAGTTTGCTTAAACTTCGATGGGACTTATGAGTGGATAAGTGATTCGGAGCATGGCCTTAGTCAAGCATCTTTTGACTCTATCTGGGTCGACGAGAAACAAAATATCTGGACTGCTAATTTCAGCGGATATAGCAAGTGGAATAGAGTTGATAATTCTTGGAAGCCCTTGACGTTGAATGGAGCAGAGGAATTTGGCCCTGTCCAAAAGATTGTTGCAGATGGGGCTGGGCAGGTCAAATTATTCTTTGGCAAGCTTGGCATTCATTTTCAGGCCGGCAATGGTGCATCGATGATTAAATATCCCTTGTCGGAATTCTACAAGTCATTTACCAATCCATCCGATGCACATATTCAGGTCGATCGCGATAACAAAATTTGGTTAATGGGCTGGTATACCCTTCAAGCCTATCAATCGGAAAGCGAACAGTTCGAAGATTTAGGTTGGGATTCATTCCACTTTGAAGACCAGGTTGAAATGAAAGATCTTGCCATTGATGGTCAACAGAGGATCTGGCTTTTAAGTTCTACTGCTATTTATTTTCTACATTCAAAAGCAAACGAATGGTCGAAGTTTGAACTTACACAACTGGACAGTTCGTATTCAAAAAGTGATGCAAAAAAAGAATTCCTGACAAGCTTATTTATAGATTCTCAGGATCGTGTTTGGGCTGGCGGCAGAAACGGCGTTTATGTTTTCGAAGAAGATTCACCGGAGTTTATCTCTGTTCCCTTAAGTTTACCTTCAAGCCGCATCAAAATTGAGCCCATGCTTTTTGAAACGTCTGAACCTGGACGATTATCCCCTTATCTAGCGCTTGATTTCTATGATAACCAAGATAAAGTTGCCGGTTTTCATCGGATAAAAAGGGATGACAATGGTAATCTATGGGCTCTTTCTGAAAAAAGTTTACTCAAATTAGATGGCATGGTCTGGCAGCCGGTTGCCGTCAACGCCAACGATCGTATCATGGATTTCACTCTAGTAGATGGCGGGCTGGAATCTTTTATTTGGTACGAACCATTATCGGTCTACTTTTATGATCTTCCTGTCTATCAATTTCACTACTGGGATCGCTATCAACAAAGCTGGCAATCGCAGGATTTAAAGCTTGCCTTTGCTAAGGAATTTACTCAAAGCGAAGTTTTTTTGTTCCGTGGGCATGATCAGGCAGTTTGGATGAGTTGCCCTTTGGGAATAGCCAAATGGCAAGATGGACAGTGGCAGAGTTTCCCAAAAGCTGAAGGAGCCCCTGCCATCACGTTAAAGCCAAATAGCTTTATCGAAACACGATCAGGTGAGATCTTTGCTAGTGATGGCCAGTCCGCTTATCATTTTAAAGATGGTAAGTGGAGTGCCAATTCAGAGTTTTTCCCTTTTATTCCGGAACAATTCGTTGAAGATCCGCAAAATCAGCTTTGGGTATTAAGTAAGTATGGGCCGGCGATAACGAGTCAGCTAGCTCGCTATGAAAATGGTAAATGGGAGGAGATTGCTACACCTTGGGAGGTGGGAGATGACAACAATAGTATTGCTTATCTTGGACTAACAGACGATGGTACCGTTTTTGTTGCTGGTCGACTGAACAACTACGCTGTCCTAGAACAGGATGGGTGGCAACTTACCCAGACACCGCCGTGGAGAGAGTCGCCGCTAGGTTTTGCCCCTTATCAGCCTGGCTCAAATCCAATTCCCAATACTTCCTATCGTCTGGGGGATAGCACTTTGAACGATAAAATTCGGATCTTGCATCATCAGTCACAAGTTTGGATATCCAAGGCTGGTCAGGGTGTTTATATCTATGATCCCCAATATGCAGATCAAAGAACACTGATTCAGACGTCTCGACCATAAAGGTGGGACTGAAGAAGGGACAATCATGGTTAAGGATATCCACCAGTAGCGAGGGCTCACTCATTCAGTGACTTTGGTAGAGATTCCCGCACGGAAATCTCTACTTTCCCTCCTGAACGATCACTTCTGTCCGTGGATACGCACTGCGAATTTTTCCCTGGTGCTGTGGCTGCTCAATCTCCTGTGATAAATCTAGCAATAGCTGAGTAGAAAAAGCGCGCCGTTTCCGTGCATGCACAAGGTAGCGAACGGTAAGGTTTGTCCAGGAATCAGCCGTCGACAAATAAACCTGGGGCTCATCGTCCACATCAAAGTCAAGTCGTGCCGAATCTAATAACTGCCTGTAGTTCTGAGCCTGCAGTCGCATCTCTTCACCGATTAACTGCAGGGCTTTCCTTTTGACCACTTGCATCGCATACGGAAAATCTGACTCATTCGCCAAACCAATCGTCAACTCATCCCAAACATAAGGGAAATCCCGACTGTAGTTGACGATATTTGAGCGCAGCACCTCCCAATTGGGAAAGGTGATCAAGGCTCCGGTCGATTGCGCCCCTGCTACTGCTTTCCCTGGTCCACCGGCCTCCCAGACAGTCGTCGTTAAAACATCGATTTTGTAGACATCGCCGAAAACATCGCCAACCTCAATCCGGTCGCCGACTCTGTAATACGAATGAAAGGAATTCATCAACCAGCCGGTAAAACTTTCAATAGGCGTTTGTAAAGCCCACGAAAGCGCCAGACCGATCAAACCAACCGAGCCCAGCGCAGCTCTAGCATCACCGGCGATAATTCCTAAAGAGATGATTGCTGCGAGGAAATATAAGCCGATTTTGACAAGTGTGCTGATCGCATTGGTTCGCCCCCAATTGCTAAAATAGCGGGCTAAAAGGTGTCGAGCTAATTTCGCGAGCAAAGCCGCTAAAATAAAGATGGCGATAGCTAGAAGCAGTTTCGGTAATATTCCGTAAAAACTGAAGAGCATCTCGCGCAAGGTGCCAGTTGCTTCTTCAATTGCTATCACCGGATCTGTCGTTGGCTCTACGGCATATTGTGTAGCCATATTTTCTTGCCCAGATACTTCATTTTCTGAACCTAAACTATCACCCCTATCCCACAGCAAAAGAAGAGAAGTCGTGACAGCAACAGCCAGAATCGTCTGCTGCCGCAGTTTATTTAGTCGAGATTGCGCAGTCGTTCGTAAACGCCGCATGGACGTTGACCGGGAACGTTTCACTTGTCGTTTTTTCTGCAGGCGATCAAGCTGATGGTGTCTTTTGACTCTCGTTTTTTTCTTCACATATTTCGTCTGCATGACCTACCCTCACTGTCAGCTCTTAGCATCGCTTTTCCATTGCATGAAAGCAAGGCTTTGCAAGGCCAAGAAATGCTAGACTAGTCGGAATAGCTGACTCTGATGTCACACATTTTTTTAATCGACCGGCTTGAAGGGGAGTGTTATCTTTAGTCCAAAATAATGAAAAACAAAAAGTGAGATACATTATGAAAAGACTTCGTCGTTTTTTGGTTGTTTTCTTTTCATTCATGTTTACCCATTCAGCAAGCAGTTATGAGTGGTCCAAGCAAGGCTTGATGCCCACATGCAACGCGTCTGTACCGATAACTGATATGCACTTAGCAGCTCACCAAGGATTTCACCTGGACCATGCATCCATCATGCTTTGGGCGAGCTGGTTAGCAGAACGGCCGAGACGGAACCTGATTGTTCAGGATTTAGAAGCAAGGGGCTTTAAAAAAATAGCCCTTTTTGGCCCTGCCTATTTTGGTGCGAATGCTTATCTTGCAGAGACGGAGGATTTGCGTTTGTTAGTCTTTCGTGGATCACAAGATATCAAAGAATGGACGAGGAATGCCTTATTTCAACAAAGCGAGGCGATGGAGCTTGGACTACCTGGCAAGATTCATTCTGGAATGTTGCAGCACTTTAAAGAATTAGCTCCAAAAATCCTGGCGGAGCTAGCTGATACCACAAAGCCCCTCATGATAGCTGGCCATAGTCTAGGAGGTGCGATGGCCTTACTTCATGGCTTAATTCTGGAAGAACAGGGACACGAAATAGCTGCCATCTATCTTTCTGGTGCGCCGCGGGTCGGTGATGCAGAGTTTTATACTTATGCCGAACAAATCTTCAGCCACCGTCTCTATGCGATCGAAATGAAACATGATCTGACACCGATGATCCCGCCAAGCAAAGATGCAGCGACTATGTTTTCGCAAGTCATTCCCGAGAAGCATTGGTTTCTTCGCTCAAAACTGGAGGAAGTGGTTGATCGTCTCAGTTATGCCAGCGCCAATTGGCAGACAGTTAAAATTGACCATCACAATCTTTTGCCAAAACGCTATGGTTTACAAGGAGAAACTGACTATTGGTTACGGTTGCAATCGCAATTGACCACAGTGAGTTCAGTGACTGAGCTATGGAATGCTTTAAGCTCGCGTTTTGCTGAACATGCACCAGAGGTATATTTTTGTGAGTTGATGAAGCGACGTTGAACTCTTAAGAACAAGCTTCATCTTCAAATTTATAAAAACGACACCACTGTTCACATTTTTTTCTAGCATACAAACTCATCTGAGACCAAGTGTCTTAGTAAATTCATAGCCTTGACCTAAGTTTGCTGAAGGTCTAAGCTCTGTTAAATCATTGGACTTCGACATTTTAATACAAAGAACAGGAAAGGGTGAATCATGCGCCGACTGAATTCTCTTTGTCTCAAACCAATGGCACTTGGCCTTCTTGGTTTGTTTTGCTCTCAAGTTTCTACAGCAGCGACTGTGGCAATCATAGACAGTGGTATCGATTATAAGCATGAGTTTTTACAAGATCGCATGTGGATCAATCCCGTCGATCAAGCGTTCGATAACACAGACACTGACAATAATGGCTACGTGGACGATGTTTATGGCTGGAATTTTTTCAATCGAAGCCCGCATGTGATCGATTATAAGTATAACGATATTTATAATTCACAAATCCAACGTTTCTTTGAATTGCAAACTAGCATCCTCCTCGGTCAAGCAACAGAAGCGGATATGGAATGGTTTCAGGGTGTCATGCAAGATCGTCAGTTTGTTCGCGATGCCATGACCTTTGCCAACTTTGTTCACGGCACCCATGTTGCGGGTATCTCCGCCCAGCCTGGCAATGATGTGAAAGTGATGGCCATTCGTTTGATTCCAACCGAGAATCCTTTATTTAATTTGCAGCAGGATGTCGAGCTTTCGATTCGCGAAGGTCAGGAGTTTAACTGGATTGTCAAACAAATCATTAAAGGCGGACTCTATCTCTTAGCAAAAACACAAGCCATGGTCTTCGATGAGGTCGCAGCTTATCTCGACCAGCACAAAGTTGATGTTGCCAACGCCTCATTGGGCGTCAGTGCAACCCAAATGCGACAAATTCTGACGCCACTGCTCAAACTTGCGAATCGTGGCAAAGAGCCACCCGTGGAATTAGTCGATGAGATTCTGGTATTTTTCTTGGAACGCTTAAATATTGAACAAGCCGTCATGATGCGAAAAGCACCTAATACCTTATTCGTTTTTGCTGCCGGCAACGATGGCATCAGCAATGATAAATTTCCAACCGCACCGGCATCGATTCAGCACCCACATGTGATTTCGGTTGCGGCCACCCATGCTGGCGGACAAATCGCGAAATTTTCTAACTTTGGCATGCGGGTCGATATCGCAGCCGATGGCGTCGCCATCCAATCCAGTATACCTAACGACCTCTACATGGCATTGAGCGGTACTAGCCAAGCAGCACCGCTTGTCAGTGGAGTTGCCGGTGAAATCAAAGCTATCAACCCTCAGTTAGGTATTGCTGAAATCAAAAAAATCATCATGACTAGTGTGGATAAGAGAGCTGAGTTAGCTGGGCTTGTCAAAGCCGGCGGCCTTTTAAATCCAGAGCGCAGTTTGAAAGCTGCTGAACTCTCTCTGGAAATGCCGTTAGATCAAGCGATGGACATGGCCCGTCAAATGATCACTGACATCGATCGCACAAGGGCAGAGACACCGAAGACAGAGGGCACGCTGCTGCCATTACTGCCACCCTTTTTATTCTAAGTTCTAAAAAGAGCTGCGTTAAAGGCGATGTCCATACGGCATCGCCTGTACTATTGTTTGATTCACTGAAAAGAGCCGCCGTTTGCCTCACACATACCCTGGGCATCGGCTGCCTGAAACGGTGGGTTATAATAGTATTGCAATATTCCCGCACCAAAGTTTCTGCCACCTGCTGCCTTATCACAGCCACCAATGGCATTGACAGTCGGGCAAGCCTCTTCCTGCCATTGATAACCACGGCTAGGATCACAGGCCGCCTCAGCCTCAGCTAATTGTTCAGCAGAAGCGTCGACAGGAATATTGATACAAAGGGCAAGTTCTGCCCCCATTGCATATCGACATGATGCAAGCCCTTCAATAATCAAACTCGTTGGATTGTCAGTCGAATCCTCAGTCGTGCTATCGGCTGCTTCACGATTACCGTCGCCTTTTTGGCTGCTGCCGCCATCACAGGCTGCCAGTGCAAAAAGTGTCAGGAGCGTAAAAATTTTGTGGTGCATGTTTTAAAACCTTTTTATTGAGAAATTCTCGCCTTAAGGTTCTTCAGCAACTTCGGTATTGATGTAGTCTGCCAGAGCTTCTGCATCTTCCCCTTCAGGCCAAGTCGCCTGATAAGAAGTGTGTTCTGGAAGTTCTTTGACAAACTCAACAAGTGAGCCGTCGTAATCAGTGTCGACGAGGGGCTTAAGAGCGGAATCTCCAACATGGCAAGCTTGACATCCGCCGTTAAAATAAGTCTCAGCATTAAACGTGGTGCCGCTTACGTTACCGGTATCACCGACACCAGCGGCACTAGTGCTACCACCAATAGGCGGAGGTGGAGGAGCTTTACTACAGTTTGTTAGTATAAAAATGGAAAAGAAAAGACCTGTTAGAATTCCAAATTGATGAGCTGACAATGCCCAATCCCCCAATTTATGTGCGCTTTCTTCAACGAGTGACCACCGAGATCCAGAGTCCCCCGGGAGGTTTTTAAGTAAGAGTCCGAACCGAGTTCTTATCGACAACTTGGCGCGCAATCTTTAAGAATTTTATCCTACAAAAAACCTCTCGATTTAATCTTTTAATATCAATAGCTTGAACCAAAGAATCAGCAAATTGGCAGAGAAAATCTAAAAACACCGTTTCTATCCATAGAAAAGAAAGGCTGTGAATGCGTTTTTTAGGCAAATACTGCCATAAAAGCGCATAAAAACACTCAAAAATGGCGCACAAAATATACAAGAAGGGAAGGAATTTTGATTTATGTACTGCTTCCCACCAACAATTGGGTATTTGCAATCAAGAGACTTTCAAACAGCTATTCAAAGGGGGAATGTAAAATGAATGGCTATAATAAATTGGAAAGCGACAAGCGAGCCACAAACAGCAACAGCCGCGAATACATTATCAGTCGCCTTATGTTTGCACACGAGCTAGCACTCCGATCCTTGACTCTGAGGGATGAAATCCTTCGCCCCGAGCTGATTCGAGTTACCGATCATTCCCAGGACAGTGAGATCAGCCATTAATCTCGCAGGTTTCGTAGGTCCCTGGCCAATAGACACCTTCGGCCCACCTACGATCCGACTGTTCGGAATGAAAAAGAAAAGACTATAAATTTAGTTACTTATTTAAGATCTGGGCAAAAAATGTGTTTTTTTGACCTACAAAATCCCGTTAAATTACAAATCGATTTGGATTTGTATTTCCTATCTTTCCCGGCAATGATAAAAAATATTCACAATCAAAAACAGGTTTGATTCGGTGACTTAAATCATTTGAGAGAGCATTTTTATGGCAACAGGTATCGTAAAGTTTTTTAACACAGACAAAGGTTTTGGATTTATCACGCCAGACAATGGCGGCAAAGATATCTTTGTTCACATCAGCGGCATCGTCAATGGCCCGATTAACGAAGGTGACTCGGTAGAATATGAAGTCGGAGAAGGAAAAAAAGGTCCTTGCGCTGTTGATGTCAGCGTTCGCTAATTGACTCACTCGGGAGGGCTCAGATCAATGATGTCCTTCCCTTCTTTTTCCAACTCAAGTCGCGCCAGCATTCCCATAACTGATTTCATCTAGACAGTCTTAAGTAGTCCAGCTACAAAGCAGCTAAGCAAGGTTTTTTCGTCGATATTACGATTCGATTTCAGCTGCGGAGTGATCGTCATGGCCCTACCGACTCTGGTGACATTTATCCTGTATCTTATTGCTGTTTTTGCCATTGGCTGGTGGGCTTACCGACTGACGCACAATTTGTCCGATTACATCCTCGGCGGTCGTCGACTTGGCCCAGCTGTTACCGCGCTGAGCGCTGGCGCTTCCGATATGAGTGGTTGGCTTTTACTAGGTCTACCTGGTGCGATATACCTTACCGGCCTGCAGGAATCCTGGATCATCGTTGGCCTTAGTATCGGTGCCTGGTGTAATTGGCGCTTTATTGCGCAAAGGCTACGCTCTTATACAGAAACAAGCGGTGATGCGCTGACTTTGCCTGATTTTTTCGATAAGAGATTCCGTGATCAAAGCCGCAGCCTTCGCATCATAGCAGCCCTGATTATCCTGACATTTTTTACCTTTTACACGGCCTCCGGTTTGGTTGCTGGTGCCAAGCTCTTTGCCAGTAGTTTTGCCCTTAATTATTACTCGGCTTTGCTCATCGGCGCTTTTGTGATCGTTTCCTATACCTGTGCTGGTGGTTTTTTAGCTGTGAGTTGGACGGATTTTGCCCAAAGTTTACTCATGCTGTTTGCACTGATCGCCGTTCCTCTGATGATCTTATATGACCAAGGCGGTATTAGTCCTGCCATCACCAGCATCGAAATCATTTCTCCTGAGCATCTCAATCTCTTCGAAGGACTAAGCGCCATCAGCTTTTTTTCGCTTATGGCCTGGGGTTTAGGTTATTTCGGCCAACCACATATTCTCGCCCGCTTCATGGCAATTCGCTCGGCCCATGAAATTCCCAAAGCTCGTAAAATCGGGATGACCTGGATGGTTTTTACCTTGGTGGCAGCGGTGCTGGTGGGCATGGGCGGATTAGTGGAATTTGCCGGTACTGAGCAGGAAACTGTTCTCGTGACTCATAATGAAACCGTCTTTATCCTGCTTACCCAGCATTTATTTAACCCATGGATCGCTGGGATATTACTCGCTGCCATACTTGCTGCCATCATGAGTACTATTGATTCCCAGCTGCTTGTTTCCTCATCAGCTGTGACCGGGGATTTATATCGGGGTCTGCTGCGGCCTAAAGCAAGTGAGAAAGAATTGCTCTGGGTCAGTCGCTTAACCGTCTTACTCATCTCCTTAGTTGCCATAGCGATCGCCAGTGACCCCGATAACCAGGTTTTATCGCTTGTCAGCTATGCCTGGGCCGGATGTGGTGCCAGTTTTGGTCCGGTGATTGTGTTATCTTTATTTTGGCGGAAAATGACTCGCAACGGTGCATTAGCGGGCATGATCGTTGGCGCGGTGACGGTCATTGTCTGGAAGCACTTACAAGGTGGCATATTTGATCTGTACGAATTATTGCCGGCATTTTTGCTTGGTGTCTTGACCATTGTGATCGTTTCGAAAATCGATCAGCCCGTAAGTCAAGAAATTGACGAAGAATTCGAACTTGTCATGAATAAACAAAAATGAAAAAAGCCCACCTCCAAACGGGGATGGGCCATCGTAAGTTTTTCCAAGTCAGCTTAGAAACGCTGAGTATATCCTGCGTAATAGCTACGCCCTGTAATGTTATAAAGGTCGATATTTACCAGATTGGCATTGGGATCGATCGGATACGGCTCATTAAAGACGTTCACCGCACCAAGCTCCACCGTACCGTTCCAAGGCAAGAGCAGAGCATAGTTTAGGTCAAATTCGGTGTTAGAAGGCATCGCTTCTTTTTTTCCACCAACTTCAATGCCATCATACGCGCCGATCGTTCTTGCTAAGACGAGTACGCGATGCACGTTGTTCGTGCTCGACCAGTTGACTGACGTATTGTTACGCAATGCTGGTCGGGTTTCTTTGTTCAATAGTTGCTCTAAACCAAGTCCTGGGAAGGGCTCTTCTTTAAAACTAAGAAGTTGCGTATGCACGCTAGAGAAGCGGAAGCGGCCGATGCCGGTCGTCAGGCGATAGTTGAGATCCAAGGTCAAGCTCTGAACTTCTTGCTTGGCGACGTTAAGGTTTGGTGTGCGAACTATCACAATGCGTTGATTGGCATCACGCTCGATGTCGACACCATAATCAGCAACATCGATACCAGCTTCCAAAGCTTTACCGATACCTTCTAAAAAGGAATCCGAACCAATCACACCTTCAAGGATAATGCTGTTGTAATCTAATGCCAGGTTTAAATCCGTGGTCGGTTGAAAGACGAAACCGAAATTGTAGGCGTTAAAAGTTTCCTCTTCTAGATCTGGGTTACCGCGCTGCACGACTTCGTGCTGCTGCCTGCGGCAATCAACATCCAAGCCGGTAGCATTACAGGCGATAGGATCAAAAAAAGTTGGAAAGCCGTTCGAAGGTCCGGCGTAAAGTTGATCAAGATCAGGAGCTTTAAAACCTGTTCCCCAACTTCCGCGGAAAAGCATGCTGTCTAACAGTTGATAACGGAAAGCAAGCTTCGGATTGATGGTTGATCCAAAATCACTGTAATCATCAAAACGTCCAGCAAGCTGCAATTCAAGTGCCTGCAGAGGATTCAACGAAAATTCGACAAAGGCAGAGTTGACTTCGCGTGAGCCATCGGCTTCACCACCAATTCCATCGGTGACGTTCCGATTCAGAGTAAGATTATCGTATTTGATCGAGTATTCTTCCGCAGATGTTGATCCACCCAGAGCGAAGTTTACCGCACCATCACCTAGGGCAAACAATTCACCAGCAATTTTCGCATCGACTTGGGTACGAACACTCGTCTGCTTTGAAAAAGGTTTATAACGATAAGGATTCACATCGCCTTGTTCTGCTGGATCTTCGGCAAAGGGATTGATTTCTCCACTGGCAATGGCTTCTTCTAACTTGTCTTTTATGGCCACACCTGAAGTCGTCATCGTATTGCGACCGCTTCTCGAACGAGTTACATAAACATCCCAGTCAAATCGATTCGCTAACAGCCCTTCAAATCCAGTGCTGATGTTAAAGCCATTCACTTCCTGGCGGAATTGACGTGGGCCTAAGCTTTCCCAGCGGTAGTTAAATGTCAAATCGCCTTCGGGCTGGTTTGGTAGATTCAAGTCTTGTGCAGCTTCGGCACTCATGGTCAGGCCACGACTCGGTGATGGCGCATATTGATCCCGGGTTCTCGCATGGGTCATGCCAAAGGAGGTATGAAACGAAACATTCGGGTGAAAATCATAGCGGTAGTTGAATAAGCTGCTCCAGCGCTTCACTTCGGGACGTCGGTCTGCAACCTTAGTAAAGTCATACTCACAGCGACTTGCACCATTTCCTAAGTCGACAACCATTTCCGGTGGACAGTTGGGAAAGGCCTGCGAGTTGCCATCAGCATCGATATAGCTTCCAGGCGCGCCGATTGAGCTAGTACGCCCTCTCTCACCAGCACGATCTGCAGAGCGGATATTTTCCTGCTCAGAATAAGTAATCACGCCAACAAACGAGGAACGATCAGATGAAGTTCCGCCGACCCACCCAGCACTGGCGGTCTCACCACCCTTTTGACTTGTCCAGGATTGACGAGCAAAGACTTCAGCCCCCTGATAATCTTTGCGAGTAATGATGTTCACCACACCGCCGACGGCATCGGAACCATAGAGTGCAGAAGCGCCTTCATTCAAAATTTCCACGCGTTCGATCGCTGCCGTGGGAATTAAGCTCAAATCAGGAGCCTGTAAGAGAGGATCTTTGGTCAATCGGCGACCATCAAGCAGAACGAGGGTCCTGGTGGCGCCTAGGCCTTTTAAACTGATCGTTTCTGCACCCGATGCAGCGTTTCCTGCTGTCGAGGTACGTGCGCCAAAGGAAGATCCAGTAAAATTTTTCAATAGTTCAGAAACCGTGTTGACACCGGAAGCATCGATGTCATCACGGCTGATTGTGATAACTGGTGACACACCTTCCATGTCAATTCTTTTGATATGCGAACCGACAACCTGAATTCTCTCCGTTGGCTGCTCTTGGATTTCTTCTTCGTCTTGTGCTTGCATTGCAGATGGCAAGGCAAGCACCGCTGCCATCACCGCCATCGGCAGCCTAAGCCGGCGTGATTTCCGAGCTTTAGTAGTTTTTACCATACAGTTATCCCTCTTGAAGTGAAGTTCAAAAAAGCTGATAAAATTGGGGTGACAAGCCAGCCTCAACTGGAAAAAAGCGCCCGCCACAGGGCTGGCAAATACATTCACGCCAATAACGATCAACCGTTTGCAGTGTTTTTTCTAGGGAGAATTTGTGAGTTTAGCAACTAAGAATTAGCTAACAATAGTGGACACAAGCGGATTATGGCAGAGTTACAAGGAAACGATGAGACTTCGTCCAAGCCTCATCTCATGGATCATGTGAGCTCTTTGACTGTGATTGCCCCATTCACTTTCGTCGAAGCTCGACAGCCGTTGCTGCGATTGCGAACTCTTGCCGAGCTGCTCTGATATTTTGCGCTTTCTCCGAACTTCCATGCACGCGATCATCTTCGTAGTGCTGAGCTAATTTGGCATCAATCTCTTGCACCTCAAACTTGCCTTCGATGGTCGCAAACATGCCTTTTGCATCTTTCGGCACAAAAAACTTGTAGCCCATGGAAGTAATCCGGATTTGACCGCCGTCTTCGCCTTGTAAAACAAACCAACAGCCTTTCTTTTGACACACAGATTTGACTTCACCCTCCACTTTGATTGTTTGCCCATGGAGTGTCGTGCTGTTAGCCAGGCAAGCTTCGACCGTTTTTGCCGGCTGAGATGACAAGGTCTGCCCTTTTTTGATCAAGTCGCTCTTTTCCGAACTGGCATAGAGCGACGCCGGTGACACGATCAGTAGCAAAGCGAAGAACTTATGCCGCATTTTAGCTCCTTCCTCACAAGGAATTATTCTTTCATAGTCTCATTAAAGTTAGAATATAAACAGAAAGTCATTTCAGCAATCAAAACCGATAGGAACTTATATGTTTTTACCTTTTCAGCGGCAGCATCAAGACCCCTCCTACAAACTAAAAGACATGTCAGCTCCTGTCTTGGCGGGTCGTACTTTAATAGTCTTAACTCACATTTTGGAAAACTCTGCCTTGCTGCGCAAGCTCGTGATGCTTGTGAATAACATGTATTCTTTACGGCGAAAAAAAATGCAAAATCCTCCGGCTATGCTGCCGACTGCCCATCATAAGTATCTCCAAGCGGAAAGGCAAAAACAAGCGGAACAACAAAACTGCGATCTCAAAGAATTTTATATGTCCCCACAAGTCAGGGAAACAAACGGCGGGTTTTGTGATGTAAAAGCACTGCATCAATCCTATCAGCAAGGCCGCACCGATCCTTATGGGATCGCTCAGGCTATTTTGCAAGAAATTAAAAATGAAGCGACAAGAAAAGGATCGTTGCACGCCATTGCTTCTTATGATGCTGATCGCCTTTTGGCAGCCGCTGAAGCTAGTAAGCAACGCATCAAGGTCGGTGAGCCGCTATCTCTACTGGATGGGGTTCCTATCATCATAAAATCTGATTTCCATGTTCAAGGTTTATCGTCAAGTGTCGGTACAAGTTTTTTGGAACTTGCCTGTGATGCGCCGGAAGCGACTAGTGTCGCGCGATTACGTGATGCCGGTGCATTGATTATCGCCACAAGCCAAATGCATGAAATCGGAATTGGGGTCACGGGTGCCAATGTCCACTTTGGAGCAGCCCGAAATCCATATGACTTAAAACGCCATACAGGTGGCTCCAGCAGTGGCACGGCAGCAGCCGTCGCTTCCGGTCTTTGCCCTATTGGAGTAGGCAGTGATGGTGGTGGTAGCGTTCGTATTCCTGCCTCCTTATGTGGCTTGGTTGGACTCAAGACCAGTTTTGGACGCCTGTCTTCCTATGGAAGTTTCCCCTCTTGTAACAGTGTATGTCAGTCGGGTGTTTTAGCGACCAATGCTCTCGATTGTGCCCTAGCCTACCAAGTTATGGCTGGAATGGATGAACGTGATCAAACAAGTATCCATCAGCCAGAACCATCTCTACGAAATTTCACGAACATTGATGATTTATCAGATCTAAAAGCTGGTTTCTATCCCGCCTGGTTTTACCATTCCGATCCCGAACTTGCTGAACTATGCATGCAATTTTTAAAAACTCTACAGTCAAAAGGCTTGCATCTGCAAGAACTTGTCGTTCCTGAATTGGAAGAGGTGCGTGTCGCTCATTTTAATACGATTGCTCCGGAAATGCATAGCGCCCTCAAACCTTACTTGAGTGAACATCGCTCCAAGCTTTCTTACCCGACAAGAATTCGCCTGGCGCTCGCCTCACAAACCAGCTCACTGGATTACTTACAAGCGCAACGTATCCGTTATCGAGCGATAAAAAATTTAGAAGAGATATTTTCCCTAGTGGATTTTCTTGTCTGTCCAAGTAGTGCGATCGTTGCTCCTTTGATCAGAGAAGAGAATATGGACCATGATGAGCTCGATAACTTTCAAATGGGCCAGCTGATGCGCTTTAGCCAGTTACATAACTTAACAGGTGTGCCGAGCATTTCTATACCCGCAGGCTATACCAGGCAGGGTTTACCTGTCGGTATTCAATTTGCCAGTCGCTGGTGGGCCGAAGCTGATCTTTTGCGTATGGCACATGCAGCTGAGCAGCTTGTCACAAAGAAGTTACCTGGAACATATTGGAAGGCTTTTTAGAAGAAGAACAAGGACCTACCAAATGGTCGGTCCCTACCTGTCGTTTCCGATGGGCTGCTTTTCCTACTCAACTATTGCCTTCTCTGCGAAAAAAAAGATTGATTTCTTCATCTTAGGAAATACCAATTTGTTAGAACAGAAGATCATTTACGAATTTTCCCTTCCTAAGCGAAACCTTAATAATAGTATGACCACATTTCTGAAAAAATTTTCCCGCAATTTCTTGACAAGCTAATGCAAGTCCATTCATATTGAAAACGTTCATCAAGATCGGCTGAGGGACTGGCCCTGTGAAGCCGAGGCAACCCCTGAAGACATAACTTCAGAAAGGTGCCAATTCCTACGGAGTAAAACTCCGGGAGATGAGCGTTGAGAATTCAACGATTACACCCCATCTCTCGATCTCCGTACCTTGGCCCTCTAGGAGATCGGCATGCAGACCCAAGAGATTGCTTTTGTAGTAAATGATGATGGTTACACGGATGGTTCACTTCTTGTTCCACGTTTCCCATTGCGTACTTCCCATGATTTGCGGGAGATAAACATCGCCTACCGCATTCACGGTGATCGCTCAAAACCGCTGATCATTGCTCTTGGTGGCATTTCCGCTCATCGCGGATTAACGGCTGAAGCTGCCGGTAAAAAAGCCTGGTGGCCGGAAATCGTTGGACCAGGACAAGGCATTAATACGGAACAATTTTGTGTTTTAAGCTTCGACTATCTGGGTGGAAGCGCTGATACCAGTGGCCCCTTGCAAAGCCATTGGCCAGAGGCTGCCAGGATCAGCACCGAAGATCAAGCGCAGCTAGCTCATCATTTGCTGGAAAATCTCGGCTTTAGCCATGTTCATCATTGGGTTGGCGCCTCGTATGGTGGCATGGTTGGGCTTGCATATGCCAAACTTTATCCTAAAAAGCTGCGTAAATTAACTGTCATCAGTGCCGCCCATCGCTCCCATCCGATGGCCATGGCATGGCGCTATATTCAACGCGAGATCGTCGCCTTAGGTCTGGCGACGGGTGAAACAAAGCGTAGTCTCGCCATAGCAAGAGCTTTAGCGATGACAACTTATCGTTCTCCCGAGGAATTTGGTGAACGTTTTAGCGAGTTAGCGGATGTGGTCTCATATTTGGAAGCCTGTGGCAGCCGCTATGCAGAAAGCACATCGGAACTGGCTTTTTCCTGCCTGTCCGCTTCCATTGATGATCACCTCATCGACCTTAAAGGCCTGACTGTCGATCTGGAAATTATCGGTTTTTGGGAAGATCGCCTGGTACCTGCAGAAATTTTGAAAGAGTTGGCTGATATTACAGGTGGCGATCTGAAGTTATTCCATTCTGTCTATGGACATGATGCCTTTTTAAAAGAAACCTCACTATTTACTGAATTGCTGTCAAGCTAAGGAGAACTTAAGTCATGAAAGAACAAGACTGTCAATCCACTACTATCGCTGTACGTACTGGTATTGACTCTGACACCCAATACGGCGCTGTCGTGCCACCTATTCACCTTAGCTCGACCTTTAGCTTTGTCGGATTCGAAGAGAAACGTAAATACGATTATACCCGTTCAGGAAATCCGACTCGTGACACTTTAGCTGAAGCATTGGCAGCACTTGAAGGAGCTTGTGCAGGTATCGTCACGTCTACTGGCATGTCTGCCATTACCCTGGTCTGCCACCTGTTACAACCTGGCGACTTAATTATCGCCCCACACGATTGCTACGGCGGCACCTATCGCCTGCTTTCCTATTTGGCAAAACGAGCCCACTTTGAAGTGGATTTTATCGACTTTAATCAAAGTGAGGTATTGCAAGCGGCACTTGCGCGCAAGCCAAAGATTTGCTGGTTGGAAACGCCAAGTAATCCCTTGCTGCGCATCGTCGACATTCAGGCTGTTGCGCAATTGAAAGCCCCAGGTACCATACTTGTCGCTGACAATACTTTCCTTTCACCAGTTGGGCAAAAACCCATCGCCCTCGGCGCTGATATTGTCGTCCATTCAACGACTAAATATATCAATGGTCATAGCGATGTTGTTGGTGGCGCAGTCATTTGCAAAGATGCAGAACTTCACCAGGAACTGGCCTGGCTTGCCAACTGTCTTGGTATCACAGGCGCTCCCTTTGATAGCTACCTTACCCTCCGGGGCCTTAGAACACTACCTGTTCGCTTTAGGGCGCATGAAGAAAATGCCCAAGCGATTGCGCAAATCTTAAGCGATCATCCAGCCGTCGAACGTGTTTATTATCCAGGATTGGCCAAGCATCCTGGTCATGAAATTGCCCGCCGTCAGCAAAGCTCGTTTGGCGCCATGATCAGCTTTTCACTCAAAGGTCAGGAATTAGCTGTCCGCGCTTTTCTGGAAGGGCTTCGCCATTTTTCACTCGCTGAGTCGTTAGGTGGTGTCGAAAGCCTGATCGCCCATCCAGCGAGCATGACTCATGCCGCTATGAGCCGCGAGGCACGAGAAACAGCCGGCATATCTGATGGCTTGTTGCGATTGTCTGTCGGCATAGAAGATAGTCGAGACTTAAGTGATGACATCATCAAAGGCTTGCAGCGAGCTGCCAAGCATAGTGGGGAATAAAAAGCGAGAGTCAAAATCAAAAGCCCATACTGCCTGATCCCCCTTCAGGACTGTATGGGCTTGATTCTCTGATTAATGTTTCGTCGCACCTTCATCCAGGCCTGACATGAATTGATCAGCTTCTTCTTCTGCTTTTTCTTTATTCATGCCGTAATGTTTTTGCAACTTTCCGACCAATTGATCCTTACGACCAGCAATTTGTTCAAAATCGTCGTCGGTAAATTTGCCCCATTTTTGGCGAACCTTTCCTTTTAAGTCTTTCCATTGACCTTCTATTTGGTCCCAATTCATACAAATCTCCTTATTATAGGCAATTATTCTAAATAATTTCTGCGCTCAGATTAGCATGCCTTCACACTGAGCAAGCTTCTTTATTCACATAGTATGCCAGCCGGCGATTTCAGCTGGTTTCTCACCACAGTCAGGCCTTTTTCAAGGACTATAGATGTTGTTGAGATCAAGAGACTGTATGCAAACTAGAGCATTATGAAGGTTGCGTAATACAGGCCAAAAACGTTGCAGCTTCACACCAGCAACAAAATGAGGGCGCCCATGGCTATTCGATACCAGCCAAAAACATTGAGAGAGTATTTCTGTAAAAAAGCCACGAGCCACTTGACGCTAAAAAAAGCTATCAACCAAGATAGGAGACAACCAATAAAAATTTGTGGCAGCATTTGCGCATTCCATTCGATGCTTGTCATTTCATAAGCACCTGTCCCCAGTATCGTCGGCAAGCCAATTAAAAAACTCAGCTCGGCTGCAGCCGGTCTGGAATATCCTGTAAAACGAGCTGCTAATAAAGTTGCCGCTGCCCGACTAAAGCCAGGCCAAAGGGAAAGGCATTGGCCAAAACCAATGAGAAAGGCATCTTTCATATGAAAATCTTCTTTTACTCTCTCTTTTTGTAAGACTTCTTTTTTCGTTAATAAACTTTCCAGCAAGATAATGACACCACCGACGATTAATGCGATGGCAACAGTTCCAGGATTAAAAAGGCTTTTGATAAAATCGCGATTTAAAAATCCGATCAAGCCGAAAGGAATAACTGCAAAAGCAATGAGCAAGGAATAACGACGATGATAAGCCGGCTGATCTTGGTCGATACCTGGACGAACGATCTTCATCCATGACTTGAGCCAATTCATAAACGTCTCACGGTAAGCGGTAATCACCCCTAAAATCGCTCCGACCTGAATGATCACCATGAAGGAATCTAATGCTGGTGAGACGTCCATACCCATTAAATCGGCAGCAACAATCATATGTCCAGTTGAGCTGACCGGCAAAAATTCAGTGATGCCTTCCAGAACAGACAGAAATAAAACATCCCACCAAGTCAACATAAGTTCGTCTTCCTGTAAAATCTTTTTCTTTCATTTTATCAAGTTAAGCATAGCAGTTTCCGCTAGCCCGGAAAACTGCTTTCGCCGCATTTCAAGCCGGACAAGTTTTAAGAAATAAGAATGATTCCAACACAACTAATTCATTTTTACATAGTCTGGCGGCATCAGTGGAATTCTTCTTGTCGGCCGGAATCAGCGTGTGCTAGAGAGCAAAGCTGTGAGACCAGAATCTCTGGGAACTCTCTGAAATTCCAAGAAAGGTCCCGCCTTGTCCATCGAAGATCTGTTTTTTGCTGGTAGCATCGTCGCCATTGGCTCGCTCATCCAAAGCACTATTGGCTTCGGCCTGGCTATTGTCACAGCCCCTATTTTAATGTGGTTGGACCCGGCGCTCGTTCCAGCTCCTTTAATCATCATCGCTTTGTTTTTATCTGTCTTAAACACCTGGCGCCATCGCCAGCACATCGCTCTGCGAGAACTGAGCATGGCCTACATTGGTCGCCTACCTGGTACGCTGATCGCTATGATGGTCCTAGGATACTTGAATCAAAAGGAACTGATGGCTCTCGTTGGTTTCAGTGTGTTGTTTGCTGTCTTCATCAGCTTAGGCAAGTGGCAGGTACAGGCACGGCCTTCCAATTTATTTATTGCCGGGCTGCTTTCAGGATTTATGGGAACTATCCGTTTCATTGATAAAAGCTGCTTTAGCAGCTTCATATATGAAGGAAGTCAAAAAAGACGGTAAACTCAGCTTGAAAGAATGCCGCCTGCCGATCTCCTATCGCATCAAAAAGAGGAGGTATAAGAAGGCGGGAAAGACTGAGATCCGCTACTATCTACAAACTATCATTCAAGTGGTGAAAGATCCAAAACCTTGCTATGGCAGCGGAGCCATCGGCATTGATATCAACGTCGATCATCTGGCCGTTGGTATCATCGATCGCTTTGGCAATCCGATCGAGACCTTTTCCGTGCCTTTTAGGCCCTATGAAGCAAGCAGCGAGCAAAATAGTGCAGCCATTGGGGCCATCGTCCATGATCTCTGCGATCTGGCGGAAAGAAAGCAGATCCCTCTGGTGATAGAAAAGCTTGATCTTTCAAGGCTTATCGCCAAGCTTCGCTACCAGCATGCAAAAAAGACCCGTAAAAAACTTTCAGCGCTTAGCTACCGAAAGTTAATAGATAGCTTTCAAAGCATTACAGCAAAAAGAAAGGTCAAACTTTTAGAAGTCTTTGCTGGCTATAGCTCGCAGCTAGGAGCTATTAATTACCTTCACCTGAAAAAGAAAGTCAGCTCGCATGAGGCTGCCGCTTTTGTGATAGCCCGTCGTGGCATTTCGAAAAAAGATTATCTTGATAGGTCAAAACTTAACGGTGATGCTCCAGATGGACAAGTGATCCTGTCGCTTTTGCAAGGCGGCCTTGCTGGACCCAAAGCCTTAAGAAAGCTATCGCCGAAGATAAACTTTAAGCATTTCAAAGATGTTTATTTGCAATTTGATCCAGACCGCCGCCCTGGTGCCGAGCTTGGCTTTCTCAGAAGTCATGTCTTTGCACCAAAGGCCCGGCTCGCAGAAAGTGCCTAAGGTGCTGGAAGGATAAGTCTGGAAACTGCTCGCCAGGCGCCCTGTTCGAATTGGATAGGTTTTTAGGAGCGGTATTCTTCTTCTCTGTGCGATCAGTGGCTCAGCTGCCGTGTTATTTAGTCATAAATGATTTATCTAGGAAATATCTCGCCAAATCAGGACTTTTCTCCGGGAGCACCTGAGCCTACAATGAATTGTAGGCTAGGGGAGGAGCAAAGCTGTGGATGAACTATACCGCAAAATGTTGCAGCAACTTAAAACTGAGATGAGCTCATGCATTGAAGATAAGAAACATCCGTTTCTAACTTTGAGCTTCGCTCAAAGTCTTGACGGTTGCTTATCCTTGAAAGCAGGCCAAAGTACGGCTTTAAGCGGTCTTGACTCACTAAAAATGACTCATCAACTCCGCACGCTACATCATGCCATTTTAGTTGGTATAGATACCGTGTTGAGTGATGATCCTCGATTAACCGCGCGCTATGCCGATGGTCCTGATCCACGCCCCATTATTTTGGATAGTCGTCTACGCATTCCACTCGATTGTCAATTAATTCAAAATTCTGCCCCGCGGCTGATCATTTTTGCGGGTGAAGAGGCGGACCCACAAAAAAAAGCCGAATTGGAAAAGCGCGGTGTTGAAATTTATCGCTTACCACCACATATCAATGGCGGCCTTTGCTTACGACAGTTAGTTGCGACCTTAAAACAACAAGGGATAGAATCTGTCATGATTGAGGGTGGTGGCCGTATCATCAGCAGTTTCTTGGCGCAAAGGCTAATCGACTTTATCATAGTAACGATTGCTCCTGTTGTCCTGGGCTCACGTGATGCCATTCGCTATGAAACCTATGGCAGTAGTTGCATCGCTGAGCCGCAAGTTTTTCATCTCGGACAAGATATGATCGCCTGGGGCCACCAGACAAGGCCGCGTCGTCACCAATACAAGCAAGTCGGCATCATCGCTGACGGGAGTGCATCGTGAATACCCAACGCATCCGCTTTGTGGCTCCTTGCAAAGTTATCCTTGAAGATATCACTATAGCTGAACTGGAACCCAAACAAGTCCTGTTAAAAAGCATTTGTTCAGCAATTAGTCCAGGAAGTGAACGACTCATTTATCGGGGGCATTTTCCCAAGGATCAGCCGATCGATCTCAATTTCAAAGACCAGAAAAAAACTTTTTCCTATCCGATGAGCTACGGATATTGCTTGGTCGGCGAAATTATCGCCACAGGCAGCGAGATTTCTTCCCGATATCTTGGCAAACGAGCTTTCGTGTTTCAACCGCACCAGGCGCATGCTGTCTGTAGTTTTGAAGAACTTATCTTACTGCCTGCTGACCTTGATCCATTTGATGCCTGTTTTCTGGCTAACTGTGAAACCGCCTGCAATTTGGTATTAGATACTCGTCCGCTATTGGGGGAAAGGATCGCTGTCATCGGGCAGGGGATCGTCGGGCACTTGACCCAGAAAATTTTGCAAAAATTTCCCCTGGAAAATATTATCGTGATCGACAGTAATCCGCAGCGCTTAGACATCGCACGTGCGCAAGGGGACGTGACTGCATTGCTGCCCACAGAATTAGATGACTACTGGCAAAGCTGTGATGCCGTGATCGAACTCAGCGGCCACCTACCAGCCTTGGAAACCGCGGTGAATTTATGTCGCTATGATGGGCGAGTGATCGTCGGTTCATGGTATGGGGAAAATCAACAGCCCATATCGCTCAACACCTATTTTCATCGTATGCACTTGAAAATCATCAGCAGTCAGGTTAGCCAAATAGCTCCTGATTTACGGGGCCGATTCGATAAAAAACGTCGCATGTCGACTGCTATGCAAGTGATCAAAGAGCAAAACCCCAAACAGCTCATTTCGCATCGAGTTCCTTTCACGGAAAATATGGTCCGTGAAACATATCAAAGCCTCAACCAAGCTGAGTCCGCCCAGCTGCAAGTTGTATTTACTTACCACCATGATTAAAAGCAAAAGGATTTTCTATGTATCGAGTCTGCGTAAAAAAAGAATTTATAGCTCAACACTATCTGATCGGCGGTGACTGGGGAGATGAAAACCATCCTCATTCACACCACTTCGTACTCGATCTTGAACTTGCTGGTTCAAACTTGGATCAGCATGGTTATCTCTTTGACATTGCCTTGATCAAAGAAAAACTCGATAGCACCGTCAAAGAATTTCAAGACAAATTACTGAATGATCGTCCAGAATTTAAAGATTTAAATCCCAGCGTCGAGCATTTCTGTCGCATTATTGCTGATAAACTGATTGCCTATATGGTGAATTCGGGCGTGCAATCTTTGACGGTGCGTCTTTGGGAAGATAAAGAAGCATGGGCTTCTTATGAAATTGACTTAACAAAATAATCGCCATGATGGCGACTATGATTTGCTTTCTATGTAACTGATCAGGCGATCCCTTTGGCTATCTCCCTCTTGCGCATCGACATCCTGTAAAATTCTGCCGACATCTTCTGCCAAAGCCGGGTTGCCTGACGATGCTGCTACATCTTGCAGGCTGGTAAGGATGGCTACAGCATCTTCATCTGTCATTTCTTCCAATTGATCACGATCCACCAAGCCATCGACCGTCCGCTGGTTAAAGCGATTCAAATACATCAGAGAGTATGAGGTCTGGTAAAAAGAAATCTGTATCGCTAAACTTTTGGCATCACTGCTGTCCTCTTGGTAGGAGGCAGGAATATTCAGTAATACATCGATGGCTTGGCTTAATGTTTGGAGTTGTTCCTGACTTGGACTTGCCGGCAGGACCGTACCGATAAGATCCAATAATTCCCCATTTCCTTCTTCATTTTCACCACCAAATTGAGACGATAGAATTTCAAATAAATCGACACCTGCTAACGTCGCCATAGCTGCAGCTTTCAACCGATGCAGCTGATAATTTTCCGGATCGGCTGTGATCGCTTCATCATATAATTCTATGGCTTGCTCATATTCGCCCTTATGCAATGCCTCCTGAGCTTTTTCCTCGCTTGTTAACGGCGTATGCGGTTTCGCAATATTTTCTGTTCCACACGCTGGCAAAAGCAAATAAACACACAAGCAGAAACCTAGGGCTTTTTCGCAAACGTGAAATTGCCGGCCTTCCTTAAATACCCAATGCCATATACGCATAATAGAGATTCCTCTGTCGTTCACCTGGATAGTTACCTAACTCACGCCCATAGGCTGTCAGTCCTATTTTGAAAAAAATTAGATCCAATTTCACACCGGCTGTGGGAATACCTTGGTGAAAACCAGCCGCTAAACCAAACATTTGCCGCACAAGCAAGCGCGCGCCAATATAGAGCTTTTTAAAAGGCCGCTCTTCATAGACATCCAGGATATCGCGATAATCAAGCGCTAGATGCAAAACCTCGGTCTTGCCGTGAAATGCCATACCAAAGCCAGCACTCACTGTCTGATAAAAAGGATCACGTCCGGCTAAGCTGGTATTTGCAAGATCATCCACTTTGAGAGCAAAACTATAGTCCAGATTCCGACCCTGAAAGAAAAAAAGACTACCTACATCAATGCCGATACCTTGACCGTACTGCAATTGTTCCTTTAATTGGCTAGGGTTCTGCATGACGCTGCTAAGTTCTTCCTGATCAGCTAATGGAATCAAGATCTCGGGTTCGGCAGCAATGATATATTTTCCGGTTACGCCAAGTGATAGCCATGGCATAGGGCGTGAGGCGACGCTCACAACACCACCGGCATAAGCTTCAGCTTTGACATTCAGCGCTGGAAGTCCCCCATCGGCAAATTTATCGCTAGAGATGTCCAATTCCACGCGATCGAAAACCGAAATTGCAAAATTTTGATTGAGAAAAGACAAAGCCAGTGATTGTCCTACATGGGCGGAACGATTGAGGAAATCCTCTTCACTTCCACCTGTATCACCTCCTAGCAAGTCCTGTGTTAGCTGTTGGTCGGCCATCACTCCGAATTGTGTGCCAAACCAACGAACCCAAGCAGAGCCTAGGGGTAATAATGCGGGGTTGGAGTAAATAATTCCTTCTTGGCTGGCGCGCGTTAGAGAAGCCCCGCCTGCGGCCAGATCAAAGGCTTCCTGATAAAGTGGTCCATTCGTCTTTCTGGCAAAAGCTGGTGTCGCCATTGCCAGCACGAGATAAGCTTGGAGCAGGAAGCAAATTGCATAATAATTACCTTTTCCTGCTCCCATTTTTCCAATCCTTTGCACCCATTATTTCTAAGTGAGGCTATCGGACAGACCGGGGGCCGAGTGAAGCCATCACCCAAGTAAGTCAATTTTAAAAAATAAAAACAAAGACTTAAGTTTTTTTTCCTCGAGAAAATGCCACTTTTTCCCGATGGGTAACTATGGCGAAATCTGAAGGTGGATCGATTATCCGGTGAGGCCTATTTTGTTTCGGATTTTTTTACGCAAAAAACTTTTATCCGGGCATGCTGAAGAGGCGCCGAATTCCAAGCAGGAACGGCCTTCTCGGCAAAGAAATCGCCGCCTTTACCAACGTTATAAAGTCAACCAACAGCATCTCACAGTCATGAATGACCAGGATATTCTGGTCATACGTGATATGTCGCCTAAAGGATTTAGTAGCGACGTTTCCTCACGCGCTTTCGGACGCTTTGAATTAAATGATGTCTATGAAGCCCGTATGCGTTATTTGGGTGAATTACATGACATGAGTATTAAAGTTGCCTGGAAACGCAATAAAGTCGTTGGTTTTGAAGTGTGTCAGGCACAGCCGGCGACGCTCAAGTTTTTCCGCAGATTGTTACGACCAATCCAACTAGCCAATTCACTTGCCAAAGTCGATGCTGCTTTCATGCGTGATACCGATCAGGGAAAAACTTGGTATCACGGCGATGAAGGCACAGACCTCATGATTTGGCGAGCAACGAATCATCAGATTGAAGCCTGGCAATTGATTTGTGGTGATCAGTACGTGGAGTGGCATAGCCACAATGGATTTTCATCAGGCACGATCCGACAGGATGGAAGCTCTGGCTCAGGAATCTTAAAATCCACGGAAGAGTTGATGGTGCGTGACTCCGATCTGAATGATGATCGACTTCGCTTTGCGATGGATCTGATCATGGCATTTCGTTACGATGAGAAGCACGAATTGATGGACACCCTGGTCCAGTACGGACGCCAGGATGAGAAACTCTAGGTCAAATTGCCTTCGCTTGCGGCCCACCAACCCAAACTGACGCCCTAAATAATCGAAGCCTTGTAATCCCTCGCAATACTCTATAAAAACGATGGGAAACGCGGAGTCAGCAGATGAATCGGGAAACTTATAAAGAAAAAGCCATCAAACAGATTGTGTCTTTATTGGCGCGCAGCTCGAGCGATCAGCCGATGTCCTTAGATTTCAAGTCAGGTCGAGAATTTCTTGCCACCTTGGCAAGCTGGGCCGGCAAGGGCAAGGATGAAATCGTGCAGTTGATATGTCGAGAAATCGGCACTGCCACGGCGGCTGTCCTCAAGGAACCTTTGGCTCAGGTGTTGGAAAACAGGAAGTTACAACTCACCCTCGAGTTAGTTCCCAAAACGACCGAAAAGCCAAAGAAAAGTTCGCCACAAGCGAGCAAAAAATCTGCCCGTAAAAAGAAAAAATCTTAGCTCGGAACCCACTTATTGAATAAGCTTCCAAGTAAAATACAAGTCAATGATGTCTTTACATTATGCATAGAACGCATGTCCTATGGTGGTAAAGGCATCGGCTTTTATGAGGGTAAAGCGATCTTCGTGCCCCAAACGGTTCCTGGTGATGTGGTCGAAGTTATTTTGGAAAAGGATAAGAAACGCTTTGCCGAAGCCCGGATCGTTACTTTTCAAGAATATTCCGATTTGCGGCAAAAAGCTCCCTGCCGATGGATGGAAGAATGCGGCGGCTGCCAATGGCAAATGGTTCACCCTGACCAACAATTGAGTTGGAAAAAATCTTTTGTCCTGGATGCTTTGCGGCGTATTGGAAAACTGGATCATATTCCAGAAATCATCATGTATCCAGCTCCACATATTTTTCACTACCGCAATCGCATTCAGTTAAAAGGCCAATATCTACGCCATGGCAAAGTTCAGATTGGTTACTACGCGCAAGGCTCCCATCACTTGGTTAACATCGATCACTGCCTTGTGGCTCAAGAGCCCATCAATAAATTGATTCAGCAACTAGGTAGCAGTGATTTTGCCAAAATACCAGCTGACCAACAGTTTTATTGTGCTGTGCAAGTGGTCAGCATTGATGGTCAGGATGGATTGTTAGTCGAGCTTCATCCGGCGACTGGTAAAGCACCAGTCGCCAATTCAATGGCGACCATCAAAGAAGCAATCGAAGCCTTAGACATTTCTAGCTTCGTTTTGACAACTAAGAACATCACACAAGAGTTTTGGCCTTACGATATTCAAGATGGCCTGGTTTACTGGACAGCTGCCGGTCAATTTCAGCAAGTTCATTTAAGTGGCAATCAGCTCTTACGCAGCCATGTGCGTAAGCTTTGTCAGGCCGCTCAAGCAAAAAAAGTACTCGACTTGTTTTGCGGCAGTGGCAACTTGAGTTTACAGCTAGCCGCCTTCGAAAACTGTGAGGTCCTCGGGTTAGAAATCAATCCCATCGCCATCAAAACAGCACAGCAGAATATCAAATGTAATGCGATCAAAAATGCCAGTTACCGCACAGCTGCCAGTCGGCAATTGACGCAGCATATCGGCAAGGATTCCAAGTTTGATTTGATTTTAGTTGATCCACCAAGGGCAGGGCTGGAAGAGGCGATCGAGCCACTGATCCAAGCTAAAGCTAACAACATTGTTTATGTGAGTTGCGATCCCAACACTTTGGCAAGAGATCTAGCCCGCTTAACCGCAGCGGGCTATACTGTGGAAAAAATCAGTTGCTTTGATTTTTTCCCCCACACCTATCACATTGAAACCGTCGTTAGTCTTCGTCTTCATTAGCAAGGGAAGCATTCCAGGCAAGGCGCTTATGTGCTGCAGTGATCGCTTCCTTCACCCGCTTCGTCGCAGTCCCGCCGATCGATGACTTGGAGTTTAAGGTCGCCTCCAGACTGATCGCCGGATACAAAGAAGCATCAATTTTATCCGAAAACTGCTGATATTCTTCTACTGTAAGCTGATCAAGGTTTTTGCCTTGCTTCACAGCATAAAGAACGATCTCACCAACCAGGTGATGGGCGGAACGGAAAGGAATCCCTTTCCTCGCCAGATAATCTGCAAGATCTGTCGCGTTCAAATAACCTTTTTCACAGGCAAGACGAGTCACCTCCGGCTTAATTTGTAAGGTATCAACCACCAGCTTCATCACGCGCAAACAAGCTTGAACAGTATCGATGGTATCAAAAAGCCCTTCCTTATCTTCCTGCATATCCTTGTTATAGCATGAAGGTAGACCTTTCATCACCGTCAGCATACCCATGAGGTTGCCATAGACTCGCCCGGTCTTGCCGCGAATCAGCTCCAAGGCATCTGGATTTTTCTTCTGCGGCATGAGTGAAGAGCCCGTGGCAACTTTATCACTCATCACCACAAATCCGAATTCATCAGTGCAGTAAAGTATAAGATCTTCCGCCAAGCGCGACAGATGCATCATGAGTGTGCTGGAAGCACTTAAAAACTCGATCACAAAATCACGGTCGCTGGTCGCATCAAGGCTATTGAAGGTTATCCCGTCAAAGCAAAGGTATTCGGCCAGCTTTTCGCGATCGACACCCTGACTATTGCCAGCCAATGCTCCTGAGCCCAGGGGCAAACGATTGACGCGGCGTCGGCAATCAATCAGACGCTCAACATCGCGGCCAAGCATTTCAAAATATGACAGAAGATAATGTCCCCAAAGTAGAGGTTGCGCCCGCTGTAGATGGGTATAACCTGGAATAACCGCATCCGGGTCCGACTCAGCTTTTTCCAAAAGACTCTTCTGCAAAGCTTTTGCCCAAGCAACCGAAACATCGATTTCTTTACGCAAATACAAGCGCAGGTCAGTCGCCACCTGATCGTTACGGCTGCGGCCGGTATGGATCTTTTTTGCTGTATCACCAATAAGCTTGGTCAATTCTGCCTCAACAAAGGAATGGATATCTTCCACTCCCTGTTGCACAGCCTGATCGAGCAAGTCCGGGTTCTTTCGTACCTGAGATTCCAATTGGTCCAAAGCTTTTTGGACTTGCGCCAATTCCTCTTCGGTTAAAGTACCGACAGCTTCTAGACCACGAGCATAAGCCCGACTGCCTTCAATGTCGGCTGCAAAAAGACGCCGATCAAATGGCAACGAGGCATTAAAGCGCTCAAAAAATCCATCCTGCTGTTGCTGAAAGCGACCTCCCCAAAGGGAGCCTGTTTCTGTCATATATTTAATCCTTACAACTTACTGATTCTGATAATTATGCAAACGCAGGCGTAACGAGTTAATTTTGATGAAACCTTCCGCATCAAACTGGTTGTAAACCTGGTCTTCTTCGAAAGTTGCCAGAGCCTCAGAATACAGAGAGTTTGGCGAGCGGCGACCCAAGGTCGTCACATTACCTTTAAACAATTTCAACTTCACATCGCCATTGACCGGTTGCTGCATGTCATCGACCATGCGCTTGACCACTTGGAATTCTGGCGAGAACCAATAGCCGTTATAAATTAATTCGGCGATTTTAGTTCCTAGAGAATCCCGTAGTTTCATCACTTCGCGATCCAGCGTGATGGTTTCCAAGGCACGATGGGCTTGGTGCAATATGGTCACGCCTGGCGTTTCATAGACGCCCCGTGATTTCATACCGACAAAACGATTCTCAACAATATCGACACGACCAACACCATGTATGCCGCCAACTTCATTCAGCTTAGTCAGAAGCTCGACGGGGCCAAGTTTCTTGCCATTTACAGCAACTGGAACGCCATGCTCAAAGCTGATGATCAATTCCTCAGCCTGATTCGGCGTATTTTCGATGCTGCGCGTCATCAAAAAGATATCTTCCGGTGCCGGTGACCATGGATCTTCTAAAATGCCGCCTTCGTAACTGATATGCATTAAGTTGGCATCAGTTGAATAAGGCTTGCTGTGAGTTGCCGTTACCGGAATTTGATGCTCGGCCGCATAAGCTAAAAGATCCGAGCGTGATTTAAATGGCCAGGTTCGCCATGGGGCGATGACTTTGATTTCAGGATGCAAGGCATAGTAAGCTAGTTCAAAACGAACTTGGTCATTACCTTTGCCCGTCGCACCATGGGCTACGGCATCAGCACCGACAGCCTTAGCGATTTCAATTTGTTTTTTTGCAATAACTGGTCGTGCAACTGAAGTTCCAAGAAGGTAGTGGCCTTCATAGACGGCTGCCGCTTTCACAGCTGTGAAGACGTAATCTCTGACAAATTCTTCACGCAAGTCTTCAATGAAAATATCCGAGCAACCGGTTCGCTTGGCTTTTTCATCGAGGCCTGTAAGTTCAGCTCCCTGCCCGACATCGGCAGTAAAGCCGATAATTTCGCAGTTATAAGTTTCTTTTAACCATCGCGACATAACTGAGGTATCCAGTCCCCCAGAATAAGCCAATACAATCTTTTTCACACCGTGATGCTGTGCCATTTAAAATACCTCCGCTCAATCAAAAAGGCTAAAGATTTTACGAAGGACCTTGGACTGTTCCTTGCGATTGGCCACGGCCACAAAAATGGTGTCATCACCTGCGATCGTTCCCAGAAGACCGGGGATATGCGATCGATCGATAATAACGGCTGCTCGATTGGCGTTGCCAGGTCCTGTTTTCAAAATAATCATGTTATCGCCCGCTGTAACCGCATCCAGGCGATCGACCTTACTCGATTCTCCAGGTGCGATACTTGGCGTCTTGTAGCATCCGTCGACTTTCACCACGCCAAGCTTTTTCAAGTCACGTGAAATACTTGATTGCGTCGTATCGAGTCCCTTTTCAGCCAGCTTTTCTTTTAGCTCTAACTGATTGGCAACCCGGTAATTACGGATGATTTCAGTAATCACACTTAAACGATCGGATTCTAACATGGTCGGGCCTTCAATATGCTAATTATTTGCATATTATTTTGTAACAGCCGCATAATTGCATTTTTATGCAGAAAAGCCAAGCGTTAAGTGCAGGATAGAAGAAGGTGAGCAAATCATGATAGTTACCCATCGCAGAGCATGGTATAAAGGACTTTTTTAACAGTCTTTATCTGGGATCTTCACCCAAATTTCTTGCATCTTAGGGATATTTTGAGGGGTTCAACTATGTCGATTAGTGTACGACAGGCAGGAGAATGGAATAAAAGTCTATTGACCAACGCAAGTTGTCTGGCCTTGATTGCCGCTGCCTATGTGACCCCAACTGGTCGAGAGCAAATTCTCAATATGGGTCTTTTTGGTTTGAGCGGAGCTGTCACCAACTGGCTTGCCATCCACATGCTCTTTGAGAAGGTGCCAGGCCTCTATGGCTCTGGTATCATCCCCAACAAATTTGAAGACTTTAAAAAAGGCATCGAGCATCTGGTTATGAACCAGTTTTTTACCGAGGCTAACTTAAAAAAGTTTATCGATGAGCAGCTTGGCAGTGACGACGGCCATGACTGGGACCCCGAGCCTTTAATTGAGAAACTCGACTACGATGCCCTGTTTAACCGCCTTGTCGAAGCCATTCAGGAATCACCATTTGGCCAGATGTTGCAAATGTTTGGTGGCACAGACGCGTTGCAGCCTTTGAAAGAGCCATTTCAAGAAAAAACAAAGATTGTGATCCGCGAACTGGTAAAGAAAGACAGTTTTCAACACCATCTCAAAGAGACTGTCGCCAAGCAGGTAGACAGTCGTCGGGTACTGGAACAGGTCGATGTCATCGTTCGCAGTCGACTGGATGAGCTGACTCCACAAATGGTGAAAGAAATCATCCAGGAAATGATCCGGCAGCACTTGGGTTGGCTTGTCGTCTGGGGCGGTTTTTTTGGAGCCTTTTTGGGCCTGGCAGCAAGCTTTCTCGGTTAAGCCGCCTGCCGTTTATGAAAATCAATACGCATCCCTTGGATGTCAACCACATGTGTGGTGGCCGTTTGTGAAAGCTTTAGGCTTTGCCCTTCAATCTTTACCTCATGACGGCCATCGGCAAGCCACTGCTCAACGGGAATGGTATAGCTCACCCCATGCATAAAGTGAATGATCAGCTCGTGATGGCGAGTCGTTTGAATGGAATCAATCATTGCCGCTTCTTGAGGTGGTTGAATCTCTGATCTGTTATCCATTTCAGCTATTTGTTCTTGCCTTGCAGGTGCATTCACCGGCGCTTCCTCCGCTTGATCTGAATTTTCGATAGGTTCAAAGCTTTTGAGTTCGAATTCTAAAATGTCAGCGCCCTTTTCTACCTTCACATCATCTGACTCATGAGCTTCTGCGCACTGCTCACGACCACTTACTTCCTGGTCCATTTCTAAGCTCTGGTATCCATCTGTATCAGGCTTAAGTTCAAGGTCGCCAGGGTCAGGTTCCATTTGCGGCGGCTGATAGACAGCATCACCTGGTTTAACTGAAGCTTCACCAACGGCTTGTTCAGGCTCTAAGTTCAAGGCCGGATCGATTTCTGCGCAAAAGACTAGACAAAAGGTTTTGCCATCAACACTGAACCAAATCGATTCCGAAGGCATGCGACTCGCATATGTTTCCAGCACCCGTAGATTTGCTTCTGATATTGATGGCGGGTTCAAGCCCAGATCAATATCAAAAGAGAGTAGTGAATTTTTAAAGTAACCCGCTACAAGGTTTGTGAGTTCACCGATCCAATCATAGATAAAGGGCTTGCGGTTTGGTTCATCGGCTTTAAGGCCTGGGCATGTTTGTGCTAAAAAACTTTCCTGACAGGCTAATAGGATCGAGCCATTCATTTGCGGGCTTTTAAAGCCAAGGATGCTCACCAATAAAGTCTGCTCAGAGGCAATATCCTGGGGTGCCTCATTCAATTGCTGAACTGAAAAACGCTCCAAAGTCTCTTGCACGGCCAGCGGCAAAGTTTCTCTGACCTTCAGGCGTTGCGAGGGGTTCACGCCAGGCTCCTTTATCCAATACTTTTTTGCTTTCTATCGGCAACAAAAAGCATCACCTTAAGGAATTGGCATTTCTGGATGAAAGTATTTAAGATTGAAGTGGCTCTTCTGGCGAGGGTATAGGAAAAAGGACCAACCCCTGACGGGTTGGCCTCTAAAATATGACAAGATTTTCCATTGTTCGAGTCAGACTCAAAAACTATCGACGGTCTCTGCACTCGACATTTGCATGGCGCTGCTTTGCACTTGTTCTTGCCTGCTTTGAGCTCCTCGCAGGATATCCTGCAATTGAAAGCCAACCAAAGACTTAGGCACCCAAAAAATAGTCGCCAACTCAGAAATAACATTGCGTCTTGTATCTAATTTGGCAAGTTCGTTTAACAACATCTTACGTGGAATCAGTAAATTGGCAGTAAACAGAACTTCTTCAAGTGGTGCTATGTTGCGTTGCACGGCACCAAGTTCGGGGAAGCGCGAACGTTCGCCTTCAAAGACTATCCGGGATAAATCTTTGACCATCGACATCCGTGTTTGAGGTTTAAGATCGCCTTTTTTAAATTGGATACAGTATCGACCAGCTTTAACCCGCAAAATGCGGCTTAACTTATCTAACATTTCAACAGGCTGAGTGGAGATAAAAGCAAACGCTCGCATGACTTCCGGCAAATATAGTGGCGGAGTTGTGAAGTCACACTCAATTTGAATCTTCTCAACGAAATTCAGCACCCGATTGCGCACTTGGCGAATCACTTCGGGGTCTTCATCCGCAATCAGCTCGTAGATCTTTTTAAAAGATCTAGATTCTAAATACTCAAAATAGGCTTCTTCCAGGTTCACCGCTCCGCTTGTCACGTCATGGATCAAACTGGTTTCCACACCTAATGCGTCCGCCAATTTTGCCAGGGCAAAGACAGAGCGAACGTTTTTCTCGCCCCGTTTCCAGTGACTACAATCAGACGGATTAAAATTTAAGATCGAACCAACTTCCTGGTCCCGCACTTTTCCCGATCTTTGGTGCATCATCACTTTCTGACAGAACTTGAACAACTGCACCGAATAGGGAAATTTCACTAGTCCCGAGCGCTTCATGACTTTCCTCCGACGTCCACGCATGACGCTGGTGAAAATACAAATCCGTTTTAAAAAGGCTTATAACAACTATACATATCACATATTGAGACTGTCAAGGATACCTGGTTAAAATACCTTGTAGGGCTTGGTATTAAAGGCCGCTATTTTCCATTCCCTGCTTGGGCTCCTGTCGCATCAAGCTTTCTCCTAGTGTATGACCAGCAACGAACTTAAAAAACAGCCAGTACACGAGAAAAACACCCAAGAAACCTGCCACCACAGCTAGCCAGGAGCTGTCCAGTAAAAAGCGAATCGGTAACCATCGCTGCAAATCTTGCCAATTCCATACGAACTGGTGCCCATCAAAAGCGAGACCAATGCCACATAACACCACAAGTAAAGTCCCAATGACGAAAACTATATCAATGAAATAACTTTTTAGTAATTTATAAAAAACATCATTTTTCTGAATCTTCGCATTCCCATCGAGGGGACGGATCACCGAGGTCGCCGCAAATTCTTGCGACATCGGATGCCCAGAATCATTCGCCGCTGTGGCTAATCGATTTTTGGGAGGCATATTTTTTTTTATCTGCGCATGATTGGTGGCAATCTCATCAGCCAACGGTATTTGCGAGCTATGCACTGTCTGAAAAGATTGTCGCTCCTGCTTTTCCGTTTTATCTTTGGGATAATAGTGGCCAAAACCCAAACCAGGGCCGGCGATCTTTAGGGAATGCACGGATAACTCGCTTTTTAAGCGCATAAGGTCGAGACGCAAGTGATCATCCCACTCAGTTCCAGCCATATTTATTCCTTTTGAGTGCTTTGCAATATTCTTATTGTAGGAGAAGTGATGGTAGGGAATCAATGGCCTAGCTGGACTCTTGAAGCCGTCTAGGTGTTAGGAGTTACGATCGGATGATTGATATAGGCCCTCAAGTTCGCTTGCCGAAGGGTTTTCATTTTTTTCATCTTTTTGTTTTTCGCCGGAAATCATCTGATGCAAAGTTTTGATGGCCATTTCAAATTCCTGATCCGGCAAAGTTAGCAAACGATCACGCAAAGCCAATACCTCCCTTGATTTACGCGAGCGGCCGCCATAGTCAAGCGTATCTTTTTCGCGGGAATCAAAGTAATAGTGAAGATCTTCGAGATTGATCACTTTGGGTTTACCGTCCATAAGCCATTGCCTTCATGAAATCAGAACAAAATCCTCATCGCCAGATCGCCTGAAAACTTGAGAAGTGGTAGGCTTGCTGGTTTACAGCAGGCAAGACAATAAGGTATAAATACCTAGCAAAAGCGGCCTTTTTGACATTCATGAAAGGACAGAAAGTGAGGCAGATTTTTGTCACGAATACCCTGACAGGGCAAAAGGAACTACTTGAGACCTTGGAACCAGGTCATGTAAAAATCTATGCATGCGGGGTAACTGTCTATGATGATTGTCATATTGGACACGCAATGCAGGCGGTTTATTTTGATGTGATTCGTCGCTACTTAGAGTTTGCCGCTTATAAGGTGACCTATGTTCGCAATTACACAGATGTTGATGACAAGATTATTAATAAAGCGAAAGAGCTGGGTATTTCACCTAGAGAACTCGCAGAACGGGTGATTCAAAGCTCCGAGAAAGATATGGCAGCCATCAAAGTCAAGGCGCCAAGCTTTGAGCCGAAAGTTTCCGAATCCATTCCAGAGATCATTGGGATGATCGAGGATTTGGTGAAGAAAGATTTTGCTTATCCAACATCATCCGGCGATGTTTACTATCGGGTTCGGAAAAAAGGCGATTATGGCAAGCTATCAAACCGTGACCCGGAAGACATGCGCTCCGGCTCAAGGGAGCTTGTCATGGGGGAAAAGGAAGACGAGCTAGACTTTGCCCTCTGGAAGCATGATGAAACCGAAGGAGCGTCATGGTCGAGTCCTTGGGGACCGGGTCGACCAGGCTGGCATATTGAGTGCAGCGCCATGTCTAAAAAACATCTTGGTGCCAGCTTCGATATTCACGGCGGTGGTCGCGACCTTGTCTTTCCGCATCATGAAAATGAAATTGCCCAATCAGAAGCAGCCAATGGTTGCCAGTATGCGAAGTATTGGCTCCACTCGGGTCTTTTAACCATCAATCAGCAAAAAATGTCGAAAAGCTTGGGCAATCATATTCCGATTTCCGAGTTTCTCAAACAATACCCGGGTGAGGTGCTGCGCCTAGCGTATCTGCAGCATCACTATAGTTCGAATGTGGATTTTACCGAAGAAGTGTTCAAAGCCTGCATGCGGCGACTTCTTTATTTTTATGAGTCGCTCTTAAAGCTGGATGATATTGCCGCCAGTGCCACAGACGCACCTGGTGTCGCATTGCTGGATGGTCACGAGCCACAGCAACTTGTTGAGCAGTTTCACGCGGCGATGTCTCAGGATTTTTCTACCGTCAATGCTTTAAAAGAACTGCACCTTGGCTTTCGCAAGGCCAATGAACTTGGCAAAGTCAAAAAGTCTGCGAGTAAGTCCCAGACGGCAAAGGCTTATGCCGAAGTATTCCGCCAGCTCTTTGGCGTCCTAGGTTTATTGACAGAAGATCCCAAAGAATTTATCGAAGGCTTAAAGCGTCGCATTCTGCCCGACTTGGGTCTGAGTGAAAAAGAGGTACAACACCTAATCGATGAAAGGCAAGCCGCCAGGCAGCGCAAAGACTTCGCCGCCTCTGATCGGATTCGCGATGAATTGTTGGCAAAAGGTATTGAGTTGATGGATTCACCTGAGGGGACCAAATGGACCATCACAATTTAAGTCCACAAGCATTATTGATTGAAAATATCGGCGAGCTTATCACCATGGCACCTTTAGCGCATAAGCGCTTACGCCGTGGTAGCATTGAAGTCGATGATCTCGGCATTATCCATAAGGCCTGGTTGCTGCTGGATCAGGGTAAGATCCAAGCGCTGGGTTCCGGCCCGACGCCCGTAAACCTAGCCGCAGAGCAACGCATCGATGCAAAATCCCGCTTAGTCAGTCCGGGCTTGGTTGACTGCCACACACATCCGATTTTTGGTGGCGATCGCTCCGATGAGTTCGCCATGCGGCTTGACGGCAAATCTTATCAGGATATTGCAGCACAAGGCGGCGGTATCCGCTCGACCATTGCTAAAACCAGAGCCGCTAGTGATGACGAGCTGCAACAGCGCTGCTTGCAACATTGCAAAAATTTCCTTGCCCACGGCGTGACTACCGTCGAGGCCAAATCCGGTTATGGCCAATCGCCCGCAGAAGAATTACGCCTATTGCGCATCCTCAATCAACTGAAATCTCAGACGGACCAGCACTTAAGTGTGACTTGCCTGGCGCTGCATGCCAGACCAAAGGAATATCCGGATCAGACCCAGTTCATACAAGCTATGATTGATGAGTTGCTGCCAACTGTCGCTAAAGAAGGATTAGCCGAATGGGTGGACGCCTTCGTCGAGGATGGTTATTTTTCCGTAGAAGACTGCGAGGCTTATATGCAAGCAGCACGACGCTTAGGCCTGAAGATTCGCATTCATGCCGATGAGTTTAAAGACTCCCATGCCGCAGCAGCTGCTGCCCGTTGGCAGGCTCACAGTGCTGATCACTTAGAGGAAGCGACTGTGGAAGGCCTTGCCGCAATGAGTCAGCAGGGAAGCATTGCGGTCCTACTTCCTGGCACATCGCTCTATACCCGCCTATCATTCGTCCAAGCGAAGAAAATGCGCGAGCAGCGTTGCCTTATGGCCATAGCCACGGACTTTAATCCAGGATCTTGTCATATCGACAATCTACCCATGCTTGCCAGCGTTGCTGCCGTCCACTGTGGGTTAACTGTCGCCGAAACGATTGCGGCAATCACTTTCATCCCGGCACTGGCCTTGGATTTGGAGCAAAGCAAAGGAGCCTTGGCTCCCGGTTGGGATGCCGATCTCATCATCCATGACTTGGAACGCAAAGAACAATGGCTCGCTGATTTTGGACGCACCCCACCATCAGCTGTATTTATCCAGGGCAGGCAGCAGAAAATGGAAAAGGCTTAAGTCGATCATTTTTCGTACTTAAGCCTTTAATTTTTTTGAGTGGTGAGGACGCCCCAAGTCAAGGGAGCAAGCCTCATGCCGTAGCGTTTTAACGCTAAAAATTAATCGTAACGAATATTGGTCACGACATATTCTTTAATACCTTTTGGGACTTTAACTTCCACGGAGTCATCGATACGCTTTCCCATCAATGCCTTGGCAATCGGCGATCCCATCGAAATCATATTTTTCGAGATATCCGCTTCCAGATCACCAACGATTTGGTAAGTTTTTTCCTCACCCGACTGCTCATCCTCGACTGTGACGTAGGAACCAAATTTCACAGTATCGGGGTTTTCTTCCGCAAAGCTAATAATATTGGCACGCGAAATGGAATCATCCAATATTGTAATGCGCCCTTCGATAAAGCTCTGCTTTTCCCGAGCCGCATGATATTCAGCATTTTCCTTCAGGTCACCATGTGCCCTTGCTTCAGCAATTTCCTGGATGACCTTGGGACGCTCGATGGTTTTTAAAATTTCCAGTTCCCGCTTTAATGCTTCGTAGCCTTTACGAGTAAAAGGAATTGCCTCAGTAGTTGCCATGATCCGTTATCCTCTGTCTAAAAACTATGAGTCGCCGAAAAAGCGACTATCAATGATTCCGCTTCCACGTTCTGGATGGCTGAACCTGCTGTTTTTTGTGCTTTTCCTTCGCCCTCTTGATAGATCCCACCAAAAGCTATCTGGCTGTTGGGTTGAACTAGCGCGAAGAATAAAGAATACCCTAAATAGTCGATGTGGTCAGGCTGATTTAGTTGTTCAGCCTTAACTTCAGGCCGTGCGTCAAAATTTGTCAAAACCCCAGTCCTGATGGGTATAGAGGGTGTTATATAATATTCAATACCGGTTGCAAAGTTGGTAACCGCATTCCTGGAAAAATAAACACTTTTCGCTTCCGTGTTATGTATGACATCCGCGGTCCACAAGAGACTCGTCGAGGCAAACCAGGCTGTACCGAAGCGAATTTCCGTGGGTAATTTCTCAAGTGGTTTTTTAATCGAGACCGTCAAAGGCGCTCTCAATGGCGTATCTAAAATATCTCCGTCATCCCGATTAGTCCAAAGATCACGACTAATATCAAAGTTTTCCGTAACGATTGTTCGCAGCTTGATATTCATGCCAAATGACAAGCTTCCCAGCGCCAACTGTGCGCCGATAGAATTTTCAATAGCATTTGAAGATAGATGAGTGCGATAGTTTTGCGTGAGAAAACTATCATCGGTATACACGACGTCTTGATACTCCTGAACTAGTTCATCGATCATGAGATAAGACATGCCTACACCGATTGAAAATCCCGGCATCAGACGAAGGCCCATGGCAGCACCGAGACCCAAAGTTCCGGAGCGAATGTTGGCAGTACGATGAAAACGTCGCAAATTGATAAAATCTTTATCAACAAATAAATCATCTTGGTCTTTTAATTCTGAATCAAGATTGAATATCCCAAAGGCTGCAACCAAACCAGGATAAATATCATCCAGCTTTTGTAAGCCACCAAAAAACGGAGCGGTGGTTCCACCACTTTTTTCAGTAAAATCCTCGCCACCGATGGTGTCTTTATAAACGATTTGCCGCCGATAAAAAGCATTCGCAGAACCTGTTATATCGTTTGATAAAGCAAAACCCAATCCTGCCGGATTGTAGATGACTCCAGAAGCATCATCAGCCACAGCGGTAAAGGCACCAGCCAATCCCATGGCGCGCTCACCCACGACAAGATTGTTATAATGAAACTGATCGGCTTGCAATGCGCAACTTACAAACAAACTACCAACTAAAAAAGCGCTATGTACGATACGCTTCATATCTTTTCCTTTAAACTAATCTTGTTTTTTTAATTATGTTCGGCAATTCTTTTTTTATAATGAAGAAATCTCTTCTCGCCATGGGCTCCAACAATCCTTGACGCATCTACTTCCTTAAGAACCGATTTAATTTTATCGATTCTTTGTGAGACAGGAGGATGAGTTCGATCGAGAATCGTTTTTTTACGATCTTTTTCTGGCTCCTGATAGCACGATTGCTTCTTACCTGTACGGCTCGTTTCGATACGGCAAAGATATTCGATCAGGGCCGCAGGGTGATAACCGGCATTGATAGCATAACGCACTCCATCGGTATCGGCTTCAAACTCCAAATCTGCACCTAAACCTTTTTCTAATATCAACGACATTCCAGCGCGGGCTGCCTTTAAAACATTTAAACCCGCCACAGATCCCGCCATGTAGCGGGCCAGAAAACTTATCGCTTCCGAATCTTCAGGTTCCGGCCTTTTGCGAATAGCAATGTCATTAGGTAAATTTGATTTACGCGACTGTTCTGCCATTTCGTCGAGCTCATCTTCATTCATGCTTTGCAATTGTTTATACATATGCTGCCTGCCAACATGGGCGATTTCATGACCGAGTATAGCAGCCAATTCTGCTTCATTTTTGGCATTTTTGATCGCCCCCAGGGAAATCAGGATATAACCTCCTGGACAGGCAAAGGCATTAGGCTGATCGTAATTCAATATATCGAACATAAAGCGCCTATCCGGAAATGGGCTGTGACTTGCCACTAGAGAGCCGATTTCGTTCAAATAGCGAACGACATCTTCATTCTCATAAACCCCATAGAACTCCAGTAAGCGGCCAGCCATATTTCGACCGACTTCCATTTCCGCCTTGAGTTCCTCCATCCGCTTGCGCTCTTCAACTGATAAGTTTTCATTCTCCTGATCGACGATTTTACTTTTATGGCTCATCGTGCATGAAATCATAAATGTGGCTAAGCACATGCTCGCACCCAGCAAAGAACCAGTATATCGACGAAAGAATTCATTCATGATCCAAGCTCCGATAAAGTTTCCGCGTACTCTTTAATGAAACAAGCATTTTGCGTATGAGAGAAATTGAAGCTTTGGCTCTGCGGGTTACAAAATAAGAGAACCCAAGACTATTGTACTATGTTCTGGTGTTTGTTCGACTAGAATAAAAATCAAAGAACATTTATCATCTACAGAAATTTTCTAAAATTAGCCTTTTCCGACTTCAACTTAGCAGATTTCTCCCCTCAGCAATGTATGAGAACAACTTTACTTTCCTGGCTATATTGCGAGGAGGAAACTCCATGGACACGGGCAGCCCATTACTTGGGCGCAACAATGGAAGCCATCCTCATCTCCTATGCCCTTGCCTATAATATGCCCTGCTGCAGTATTGGGATTGCAGAAGGAAGTATCGAAGGTTTCTTCCCTCTTTCAGGCATTAGAAGTTATGAAGTATTGGGTCGGAGTATCATCTTGGCGACGCGCTACGAAGCCTTGCGCCATTCCTTGGATATCCCCGGTAGAGGGCATGTTATTAGCCTTCAGGAAAGTGTTTATCAGAGTTTAAACAGAGACATGCAGGAGCGGTTTACGACTTTTGAGATCGACCTCAATCGCTTTCGTATCCGCGAAGATGAAAAAGCAGCTCGTTTCCATTATTGTCGGATTCATCCCGCTGACACAGACAAGCAGCGGGATGAACCGTTGCAAAAGATCAGTTAATCAGTGTCCATAAAGCAGTTTCATGCGCTGTTGAATTTCAGCTTGTAAACGGTTTTCCAAACTTCTCACTCGCTTTGCTTGAACCCAACGATCTTCCATCTTATAAACCAGGTCCATATTTGGCCGAACATTTCCGGCAGACGCCGTATCCTCGTCTTCATCCAAACCGCGCACACCCATGACCGCAGTGCGCATCCGGTTGCCAGTGACATCATCACCCTCTTCCCGAGCATCTGCAGCCGCACGTCGAATCGCTTTTGCAAGTGTTGCCGAATCGTTGGCCTGTCTTTGCATTAAAGTCACGGCAACGAAGCCGGTCTTACCATCTGCCGTCTTAACTTGCCAGAACATCCCTTTACGCGACACTTGATCAACAGCTTCCCCAGCTGCCAAAGTCGCCACGAGCTCACCATTCGCTTGGGGAGTCGCTGTGACTTTTACCCCATCCTTTTTAGCAGCCAGTTGATTGGCGAAACTTTCCTGACTGTTAGTGATGATAAAAAACATGGTCGTGAGTGAAATAAGAAGCATACGACTCATAGCGACTCCTCTGCTATCCGTTCTCTTCATAGATATGATCGGTCCACAATCAGCAAACCTTAGAAAATGCATTAAAAACATGAAATTATTTAATAAATTCTAATGATTCAGGCAGGGATCGCCGCGGAAGCTAAGGTAAAAAAAGAGGAATCCAGCATTCAAACTCCTATGCTTGGCCAGACTCCATGCGGAAACTATCTTCCCACATGGGGCCTTGCTACAAAAAGATCATTCATCAGTAGCGGACGCAAATTTTATCGCAAAGTAATGTTTCTTGCCTTTTTTTAGAAATAAGCCGCCTTCTTTTTCCAGGTCAGCAGGCGAATACTGCTGGTTCGGATCAGAAATCTTCTCCCCATCAATGGTGATTCCGCCTTGCTTCACCAAGCGACGCACCTCAGCTTTGGTCGGGAACAGTTCCCCTAAAACTAAGAGATCAGCAATGCCCATACTCTCGCCAACGAATTGTTTTCTATCAATGAAAACTTCCGGCGCGGGTGGTCTGCCACTTCCCGATGCACCGCCGCCAAATAATTGCGCTGCTGCATTTTTTGCCCGCTGCGCTTCCTCTTCGCCATGGACGAGCTCGGTGATGTGGAAAGCCAGCTCAATCTTGGCTTCGTTAATTTTTGCATCTTCCAAAGCGGCCAGTCGCTTCACTTCTTCTACTGGCAAATCAGTGAAATAATACAGGCACTTTTCCACCATATCGTCGTCAACATTACGGAAGTATTGGAAAAAATCATAGGGTGATGTCATCTCCGGATCAATCCAAACGGCTCCTTTCTCAGTCTTACCCATTTTTTTACCCTGGGAATTGACAAGCAATGGTACCGTGCAGCAAAAGGCCTGGCTCGATTCCTTACGGCGCACAAGCTCCATACCGCCGAGCATATTACTCCACTGATCGTCGCCACCAACCTGGACCGTACAATCGTATTCGCGGAACAGATGATAGAAGTCATAGCTCTGCAAAATCATATAATTAAATTCAAGGAACGAGAGTCCTTTTTCCAAACGCTGCTTGAAGCACTCCGCCGTCAGCATCCGGTTCACAGAAAAATGGCGACCAATTTCCCGAAGAAAAGGTAGATATTGCAATTTTTTGAGCCAATCGGCGTTATTCACCAAAAGCCCTTTGTCATCAGTCGACAGATCTAAAAATCGTGACAACTGTTTTTTCAAGCGAACAATGCGCGCATCGATGTCCTCTTCGCTCAAAATTTGTCGCATTTCCGTTTTTCCGGTGGGATCACCAATCAAAGCTGTTCCGCCACCGACTAAGGCGATCACACGGTGACCAGCCTGTTGCCAGCGTCTTAGGGCCAACACGGGGAGCATGTGACCAACATGGAGGCTATCTGCCGTCGGATCAAAACCGGCATATGCTGTTCGAGTTTGCGTTTGCAGATGCTCCTGCAACTCATCTTCATGGGTGACCTGGGCCAGCATATTGCGATCCTTCAGCACTTCAAGAAATCCCATTTTTGCGCTATCCTTTATCGAAGAGTTAGCTTGCGTTCCACCATTATGAGATGTGATACCAACCTTGCCTTGGAAGAACAACCAAATGCTTGGCCTGGCTGGTTCCTCTATCCCAAGGATTGCTTAAGCCATGGAAATAACGAAGATAAAATACCCAGTACTTTTGATCGGTCCGGCTTATTCTGGTAAATCCGACTATGCTCCACAAACGCTCAATCCAGAACAAGACGCTCTAGTCCTGGCAACCGGCAGTCCGGAAGATGATAACCTCAAGCAGCGCATTGCTGCCTTAAAAGAATCCCGCCCCTCTGCCTGGGATCTACAGGAAGGTTGTGATCATCTTCTTGAAAGACTCGAAGAAGGATTAAAACACTACGATCAAATTTTGCTCGATGCTGTCAATCTATGGTTATCACATCGTTTACTCGAACTTCTTTTGCGGCACGATTTACAACAAGTGGAAACAGCTATTTTTCACGAAGGGCAAAAGCTAGCCGAGCTCATTCAAAAGTCCGAAACCGACCAAAAACGCATTGTTCTGATCACAAGTGAAAATGCGGCCGGCATTGCACCTCCGCTACCTGTAGCCCGCTCGTTCCGTCGCTTAGTCTCACTTATCAACCAAAAATTGGCCACCTCTTCGCCTACCGTCATCAGTTTTACAGCAGGTATTCCCTCCGTCCTACGCGGTGCCTAATGTCTAAGCCAAGCTATCAGCATGCCCTCTACAAGCTGTCATTAGCAGGGACGACTGCTGATTTCTGCCAGTATTGAAATCTTTCAAGCGCGATGTTATAGCATTAAACTACGATTAATAGCATTTTGCTATCATTCATAAGGCTGGTCGGCTATGGCATATTTGTGGTGAAAATGATTGATTTATGGCGAAAAAAGCAGGCCGTCACAGTGGTTTGGTTCTCAGATAAGAGCAGCACCCGCTGCTTGAAACTGCATTGGGCACCTGTCCTGGCAGCCTTTCTGTTTCTCAGTGGCATCATCATTTTTAGTATCGTCTCGAGTCTTTATCTTTTTTATTTAAATCAACAAAATCGCACTTTGGAAACGCAGCTGCTGGTTTTTAAGGATCGGCTTTTTTCGATGCAAACTCGCTACGAGAACATTTTTGAAAAAGTTTATCCTTACCCACAAGACGCTCTCGAACCGCTGAATACCAAGCTGTTGCTCGGCCTGAGTGATGTAAGCGATGGCATGTCAGAACAGATGGTCAAAGCGGACATGGTCCAGCAAGAAACTCAAAGTGAATCCTTTGTAACATTAAATAAGCACCAAGCAACCGATCCATCGCCAAACGCGATCAAAGAAAAGCGCTTGCTCCAATCTTCCGCAGCAGAGGAACTAGCCCAAGAAAACCGCTGGCAACTAGAAAACTTGGCTGTCCGACAAGACCAAAACACGCGCGCGCTCAGCGTGCAAGTGGACTATCGATTGAGCTATAAAACGGGAAAAGATCGTTCCACAGGCTACGTATGGGCGGTCGTCGCATATCGTCACCCAGATCTTGGTGACCAAACAGCATATGCTGCCGCCCCTGACCAAGGCATCATTAACCAAGCCGATGGAACGGTCCGTGACTTCGCCCGAGGCGATCGGTTTTATATCCGTCGATTTCGCGACCACAGTTTTTCTTTTCGACTGCCAAAAGAAAGTGAACTGATCTGGATCAAGCTACAAGTAGCGGATATGGATGGCCGCATGGACACAAAGTGGCAAAAAACCTGGGAGCCGTTAACTGCCCAGCAGCAGGCGGACTCAAAAAAGAAAACAAAGTTTCAAAAATTGCAAAAATCTGCCTCTTAAACTCTCAGTAGCCGCATTTTTTAGTATTTTTCGACTACATCCCATTCCAGCATGAGCTTTTGTTTTTCGCAATCTAATCGAGCAGCTAGGTGTAGCAAGCTTGGCAGTCACCAGTTTTTTTGATTTTTTAGCTTAACGCAAAACTGGAATTTGTGAACAAATCATCAAGCTTGCGGATGAGATACGTTAGCCTACCCTCATCATCACAAAATAAGCATAAATCTGCCTCAATAAGCGGTAATTTATACCGAAACTATGGGAGGCAAAAGGGGGAGGCTCATTTGTTGCTGCATCGGTGTTTCACCATTGTCATTCTTTGCCTTGCGGGCCTCAGCTCCTGTATGAAGAAAAGTATGGTAGACATGCAGGATGGCCGTCTGGATTTACGGCGCTGGGATCCTAATTTTCAACCGGTGATTGAACTGCGTGGTGAATGGGAGTTTCACTTTCAAGACTTGATCGAACCTGGATCTTCGATCGACAATAAGGAGCTATATCCTTGGCCGAAAGCTTGGCCAAGCTCATATGGATTTGCCTCTTATCGCCTCTTCGTCCAGCTACCACCAAACATGGTTGGTGAAAAGCTGTCTTTATACGTGCCTTTCCAGTCAACAGCTACCAAAATATTTGTTAATGGCACGAGTCTTTTTGAATCCGGCAAGGTTGGGACAAGCGCTTCAAGTTCGAAACCCAGCCGCGAGTATCGTATCATAGATTTTTATGGAACTGAGGAACTTGAAATACTTGTTCACATCTCAAACTTTCATCATGCACGTGGTGGCACCTGGTATGCTTTAAAGCTTGGAATGTTTAAAGACGTCGTCGAATCCCGCTTCCGTAGACAGATTGTTGACTCCTTTTTGATTTTTACCCTTCTGGGCCTAGGCTTCTTTTTTATGCTAAGCTATGCCGTCAATCAAAGGCTGGTTAATGTCGCCATTGGCCTGACAGGCCTGACCAATGCATTACGTTATGCTATGACAAGCGAGCGACTTTTAGAGGACTTTATCCCCCTACCCTTTAATTTAGGTATGCGATTGGAATATTGGAGTCTCTATCTCTTGTTTGAAAGTTATATTTTGTTTGTTTACATCTACCTAAACAAACTCTTCTCGAAGTTAATGGCTATTTTCTTTTTTACTTCGGCAATGGCAATTAACCTCAAGGTATTTGCTAGCCCCTTGTTTTTCAGTCAGTATCTATTTCTAGCCCATATTCTCTGTATCATTTCCATCTGCTACAGCTTCTATATTTCCTTCAAAGGGCGGCGTGATGGCATTCGTGGTTCGATATTTATTTTCTATGGTTCGATTGGTATTTTAGTGGCTTCAACCATCGATATTACTTTGGTGACCCTAAGTCAAAGCTATGATTTTTATGTGATCCAATTTGGAAGTCTCGTTTTTCTCTATATGCAAGCGATGGCCGCCGGTGCCAGAGAGCTGAATTATGTCCAGAAAATCAAGTACGAGCAGCAGATGCGCAACCATAGTTATGATCAGCTGCGAAAGATTGTATATCCACACCAAATGGCCATCATACAGGAGGGTGGAAGCCTTGAGCAAACGATGCCGACCAACCTGGCGCAAGCCTGTGTGATCTCGATGGACATCATCAATAGTTCAAAAATCCAACACGAAAAGGTGAAGGAATTTTTGCGCGCCACTTTCCTCCACTGTACGGAAGAGATGATGGTTGGTTATGATCCGAAAAGTCTAAAAGCCAATGCCTACCGGATCAAAGAACTCGGCGACGGTTTTCTCTGCTCTGTCGGTTATCCCTTTAAAAGTCTGTCCGGTTCGATGGCGAACGACGCTTTGCTGCTTGCCTATCGATTTTTTGAAATTTTGCAGGAGCAAGCGAGAATCCTACAATCCGACCAAGCCATTTGCTGTGGTCTTGGTATCGCACTTGATGCCATAAACGGCTTCTATCCCGAGTCAGGCGCGAAAGAATATGATGTCTTTGGTCCCTCAATTATCCTTGCAACCCGTTATGAAAGTATGCGCAAGCATCTCCAGGATGAATATCCTAACCATAGTTTGATCATCCTTCAGGAGCGCGTTTATCAAAGTTTGGATCGACGACTCAGAAAAGGTTTTCTCACCTACAACCTCTCCGAAAACAATACTCAGGTACGGGATGATGCTGCCGCCAAACGATTCTATTTTCGACCGCTTAACGAGGCAAGTCACCTCTATGGCAAAGAACTAAATTCCAATAAATCAAGACCCACGATCTCCGTCGCCAAACAAGCCAGCTAGGTTCCACGCATGGAAACCGATGCTCTTTGCGAAGTTGATAGCTTAGAGTCTGGCTATGCCTGGAATGGACATTAAGTAGCATAGAATCATACGCACAAACTTGAGCTGTAGTTAGGTTTAATCGGCCTCTTCTTGCACTGGTAAATCTTCCACACCAGCATCCACTTGTTCCTCTCCTGGCTCCTCCGCCATGGGAATATCTAGGTCCGTCCACAAACCCAGCACCATATCAACTTCAGAGCCAATAGGCACTTTGCTTCCTGGTGGAGGATCTTGCCGAATCACGACCACCTCAGGCGAACCTGCAGTGGTGTCTTCGACTGTACCGATTTTAAGCTGCAAAGTTCGTAAAATCTCCTCAGCATCATCGGGTTGCATTCCTATCACCCCGGGAACAATCATCTGCACTTGACTTAGGGCACATTTTTTCAATTCAGCAAAATCGACAACTGCTCGCCTTTCCTCTTCGTTTGCTAATTCATAGCGCAAGATATCACGAAACAGGTAAACCTGAGAAAAAGGCGCTGACTGCTCTAAGGCGATCAGCCGGCTGTAGTTCAGTTCATCACCGTGCCAAATTCGCAGAACCATCTCCAAAGCGCTCCCCAGATTATCCCGATTGACCCAACGATGCTCAAGCTCCATGCGATATTCTGGAACTATATCTCTATTTTCAAACAGACCTCGGGCAAACTCGACCTGCAAGGTAAACGCCTCCGGTTGCGAGCGCAGAAACCGACGTTGGAATTTGAATCGGATCGCATAATCATCGAGTTCTGTCATTTCCTCAGGGTCAGGTCTTTCGGGATCGATTTTCCAAACGATGGAACTTTCCATTGTGGTGTGAGCGCCGTCGATGTGAACATGTGACTCGCCATCAGCTTGCATTCCAAGTTCAAACAAGACGATATGCACAATCAGATCGAGTTGATTGATGAGCCCTGGATTCAATTTTTTCGCTTGTTGGATATCGACATTGGCAAGAAATGATGCTTCAAGCAGGATTTCAAGGAACTGCTGACCATCAAAACTTTTGAAATCTGCATGCTCTAAAATCCGGCATTCTTCCCCTTCCAGGTTTCCCATTAAGCCATCTTGATAACTGTGCTGACGTTGAGCAGTATCCATGACTGCCTGACGAAAGTTGCGAAACTCGCGCCGAAAAATATGTCGCCAATTATCTTGCAAACGTGCATATAGCTCTTCACCTGAAATATTACGTAGTTCATCCAGATTGAGTAAATAATACTCGAAATCATAAATGCGCGGTTCTCGGTTGGCATCATCACTGCTTGCCGTGATGCTTTCTTGGTTGTTCGCAGCAGAACGGTCTTTTTTCGCAACTTTGATCACAATTTTGGTGCACGACAAGCTAAATAAAGCCAATAAAATCAAGCATATTTTCATCTTTTCCCGGCACATACTCACCTCGTCGCTTGCCCCCTTTAACGTTTCGGCAAATTTTGCCAAGAATCTTAGGAATATTGCTAACAAACGAATAAGACAGTGAGTAACGGGAGGGGTTACGTATGCCGGGGGATTCAGCGAAGAAACTTATCTAAGCTTTCACTTTTAAAAAGCTTTATCAGTTCACCCACCTGATTATGTGGATGCCAGTAAAAATCGAAATGAACTTTGCGAAACCAGGTTTCCTGACGCTTGGCATATTGCCTAGTGGCGAAAATGATCTTTTCTTCCAATTCTGTTTTGCTGATTCGATCTGAAAAGTAATCCAATACCTGACGATAGCCTATGCTTTGCAATGGTTTGGCATCCGTTGGCCAGCCTGCCTCCAACAATTGTTCCACTTCAAGCACAAGCCCTTGCTCCAGCATCTGCTTTGTTCGCTGGGCAATACGCTGATGTAACTGGGAGCGAGGCCATTCCATTTTAATGGCGAAAGCTTCATGACGGGTGGAAGCCTGCACTGCTTTGCAGCCAAAGATTGGACCGTTCATTAACCTGAGCAACTCTACTGCACGCAGCAAGCGATAGCGATCATTGCTATGAATCTTCGTCGCCCGTTCAGCATCTTTTAGCTGCAACTCCTGGTACAATTCAGCGTTGCTCAAGTTATCCAATTCTGCACGCAAGGACTCGTCTTTTGGCAAGTCGTGCCAGTTTTCCTGCCATAGGGCACGCAAATATAGGCCGGTGCCGCCAACGACGATAGGCAAGCGATTGCGGCCTCTGATATCATCGATGATTTGCTCGGCCTCTTCAGCAAATTTTCGTGCATCGTAGGAATCAGCATATTGCAAACGATCCAACAGGTGATAAGGCACCTCCGCCCGTTCTTTTTTCGATGGCTTGGCCGCACCGATATCAAGCCCCTGATAGAGCTGAACCGAATCACAATTGATGATCTCAGCGCCGCAGGCTAAGGCTAAGTCATGCGCAAGTGATGACTTACCGCTGGCCGTCGGACCGGCAATGACCACATAGCGGAAATTTTTTTGCTGATGCTGTCCTTGAATGGGATGATTAGCGGTCAAACCAGGCCTCGACTTGTGATTTTTTCCACCATTTAAAAACACGCCTGCCATGCGGGCAATTGTGATAGAAATCGATATCTTCAGCCTCAGCGATCAAACGCTGTATATCTTCCTCATCAAGCCGCTCACCAGCTCTAACGGCTGCATGGCAAGCCATCGTCGCCAAGAGATCATGAGCCACACGTGGGGTCAGGTCGCGGTCCGGCTTCGTTTGGTCTTCAGCATCCAATAGCTCATGCAGCAAGACTTCAGGATCACGCTTTGCCAAAAGCGATGGCAGGGCAAGAATTTCAACTTCGTGATCACTTGGAAATCCCAAGTGAAAGCCTAGGCTTTGATAGGTGCTTTCGTATTCTTTCAGTCGGCTTACCGCCAAGGGGTCCAGGTCGATCACTTCTGGCACCAGCAGTGGCTGCACTTGCTGCAGAATGCTGTGATCCTGATGCAATTTTTCAAAAAGGATACGCTCATGAAAAGCGTGTTGATCGACAACGAGCAATTGCTCGTCGACTTCAAACATCAAATAGCACTTACCAAAGCACCCCAAATATTGCAGTTGGGACCAGGGAATTTGATAGGCTCCCTCCGCTGCAGGCATGAGCGGTTTAACTGCCGGCTCAGCATCTGCCAGCGTCGGCCCATCAAATGAAATCACCGTGCGCTTGATTTCGCTGCTGGTCGATTTGGGTTTTGCAAAAGAACCACTCGAAGGCACGGATCGGGCAACAGGACGAAAATCATCGCGAGGTCCGCTTGCACTATGGCTGAAGCTTAAGTCAAAATCGGGTGGTGGCAATTCCACGGGATTTTTTACCAAAGGCTGCGTTTGTGCCATTTTCGCTTCCGGCTGGTCTTTTGTATCAGGCTGCGACCAGGCTCCCTGACGCAAACGATTCCTGATTTCCAAAGCGATCAGGCTTTGCAGCTCACCTCCGTATTGAAAGCGAACTTCCGTTTTAGCCGGATGCACGTTGACGTCTATCAAACTGGGATCGATGGTGACATATAAGGCACAAACGGGGTATTTACCCTTGAGTAAATGACTATGATAACCGCGCATGATGCCATAACGTAGGGTTTTATCTTTTACCCAGCGACCGTTGACAAAACTGTGCATGAATTTGCTTTGGGGTCTTTCATATCCAGGCGGAGATAAAACCGCCTCAAAGCTTCCGAATTTATCCCGAGCATGGCAGTAGATAAGTTGCTCGACAGACTCCTTAGGAAAAACATCCTGGAAGCGCTGCCGCAGGATTTGCTCGCCAAAAATCAACGGCTGATCTTCGCAGCGACGTATCGCCCGCAAAGTTTCTCGACCATTATGAGTCAATAAAAGCTCAATGTTTGGCCTGGCTAACGCCAGCGCCTGAATATATTCAGCACAACAGGCATATTCTGTCGCAGCACTTCGTAAAAATGCCTGCCGCGCTGGAACATTATAAAAGAGGTCTTCCACCGTGATCTGCGTGCCCGATGGTCCCGTCCACGGCGTTTGCCGCTGCTTGCCATCAGACAGCTCAATGCGGGTTCCTTCCTTCTCGCCTTGGGCCAGTGTTTGCAAGCAAAAGCGGCTAACCGAGGAAATCGAGGCCAAGGCCTCACCGCGAAAGCCCATGGTGTTGATTTGAAAAAGGTCGTGCACCGAATGGATCTTGCTTGTCGTATGCCTTAACATAGCCATTAAGGCATCCTCTGGCGACATACCACTACCATTATCGCGCACCGTGATCCGTCGTCGCCCCCCTTCTTCGAGTGCGATTTCAATCCGCGTCGCACCAGCGTCCATGGCATTTTCCACCAGTTCTTTCAGGACACTAGCAGGTCGTTCGACAACTTCGCCGGCTGCGATCTTGTTTATCAGCGCATCTTCGAGTAATTGTACCTTCTTTGTCATACTGACCTTTCAGAAGAACTGAGGTTTTCGACTATGGACACCAGGTATATCACCAGCGCGGCGAAAGCTGAACAGCTGCCTCACTATGATCAGCCGGAACTCGCATTTTTTGGCCGATCAAATACTGGCAAATCGACACTGCTCAACGCTCTGCTGGGGCGACGTAATTTAGCCCGCCAAAGTAGAACTCCAGGTCGCACCCAAATGATTAACTTTTTCAGTGTCAACAATCGCCTGATCCTGGCTGACCTTCCCGGCTACGGCTATAGTGAAGCCAAGCAAACTGTCGCTAAAAATTGGCAACCTTTGGTTGATGCCTACGTCTTGCGGCCGAATATCAGAGAGTTTATGTTCCTCCTGGATTGCCGGCGGGAACTTGCTGAAGATGATATCAATTTAATGTTTTTTTTGGCAAAGCAATTACCCTTGCGGGTGATTTTGACTAAAGCGGATAAGCTTTCGCGGTCGGCGGTGCAGCAACATATGGCAAAGTTGTCGAGTCAACTCAAAGCGGCAGACATCGCCTTCCATGACATATATCCGGCTTCAAGTATCAAAAAGACAGGAATTCAGCGCATCTGGGACGAGGCCGTGGCGCCCTACTGTCAGTCCGATCAATCGATGTGAGCCTGCTTTTTCATAACTTTTTCACAGACATACCACAGCTCATTTTTTTCTTCGAGGTGGTTCATCAAAGTTCCAAGGCGATGCGATAACAAGCCGACCAAATCCCGCGGATCGATCTCATCGTCTTGGAGATGCTTGAGGATGACAGCGTCGATTTCTTCGGCAATCACGACCATTTTTTCGGCTAAGCGGTCACGTTGTCCTTTAACTGGCTTAAATGGCAGCACTTTACCCATAAAGACCCTCCTTATTCCCGTCGATCCCGTTTTCCAGCCCTGTTCCGTCAATGGATTCAGGCCCTTTTTCGAAATCCAACTCCTTATCGGATCATTCAGGCCTAATGCATTAATTATACCAAATAATTACTTTAAAATTGGTCGAGTATTGGTATATGTTTCTAGCCTGTCGCGTAGCCACAGTCACAATTCTAGCAGCGTTTTGGGGATGTTAAAATGACAAAACAATATGATCTCGTTGTGATTGGTTCCGGTCCCGGTGGGGAAGTCGGTGCCATTCGGGCCGCACACCTCGGTTTAAAGGTCGCTTTGGTTGAAAAAAACGAACACCTGGGCGGAACTTGTCTAAACGTTGGCTGTATCCCCACAAAAGCACTTCTGCAGTCGGCAAAAGTCTGGGAAAAGTTGCAGCATGCCAATGAATTTGGATTCACTACTGGCGATATTAGTTACGACTGGTCGAAAATTATGGCCAGAAAGGATAAAATCGTCGATCAGCAGCGCAAGGGCCTGCGTTTTTTGATGAAAAAGAACAAGATCGATGAATATCGGGGCCATGGCCGCCTGACAAGCTCCACGGAAGTGGCCGTAACCGATGCCAATGGTAAGGTTGAAACCTTAAAAACCAAGTTCGTCTTACTGGCAACCGGTTCGCGCGTGCGTGAGCTGCCATTTGCCAAATCCAACGGCAAAAATATCCTGACTTCCGATACCATTTTATTTATCGATCATGTGCCTAAAAGCTTGGCCGTCATCGGCGGTGGAATCGTTGGTACTGAATTCGCTTCACTTTTTGCCAGAATGGGCAGTGAAGTGACTATCATCGAACTGGCACCACAAATTTTACCGACAGAAGACGGCGAAGTCGTCAAAGAATTTCTCCGCCATGTAAAAAAGCAAGGCATAACGATCAAAACCGGAAGCAAGTTCACCAAGCTTGACGATAACGGCAAGCAGGTTACTGTTCACTTGGAAAACAATGAAACCTTGAACTTTGACAAAGTTCTGCTATCGATTGGCCGTGAAGCGGTAACAGGCGATATCGGTTTGGATCGTGTCGGCATCAAAAGCGAAAAAGGCGGCTTTATTCCTGTCGATGAGCATTATCGTAGCTCAATCAATAATATTTTCGCCATCGGCGATATCATCGCCACACCAGCACTCGCCCACACCGCTTCAGCGGAAGCCATGCACGCCGTAGAAGTGATCGCCGGCCACAAGCCACCGGTCATCAATTACGAGGCGAATCCTAATGCGGTTTACACCTATCCGGAGATCGCCAGCATCGGCAAAACCGAAGAAGCGCTGAAAGCTGCAAAGATTGACTATAAAATTGCCAAGTTTCCCTTCGCCCCAATGGCAAAGGCAAAAATTGAAGATGCAGCCTTTGGTTTCGTCAAGATCTTATACGAACCAAAGTATCGCGAGATATTGGGCGTTCACATCATCGGTGCCACGGCAACCGAGATGATTGCCGAGTTCAGCCTTGGTAAGATCCTGGAAACGACGATCGATGAAATCGGGCACACCATTCATCCGCACCCAACGATCTCGGAAACGATTATGGAAGCTGCACACGCTGCGGATGGCCAGCCCATTCACATGTAGCATACAGTCTAAAACGGGGCCGGTGGCTGAGTCGAGCCACTGGTTACCGGCTATCGAATGATATACAACCGGGGAGAAAATCATGTCTGCAACTGATGTTGTGATGCCTCTAATGGGTGAAGGCGTGAATGAGGCGACCGTCACCAGTTGGCTCATCAAAGAAGGGGACTTCATTGAAAAAGATGCACCGATTCTGGAAGTCTCAACCGATAAGGTCGATACGGAGATTCCATCCCCGGCATCAGGCTATCTGAGCAAGGTTTTGGTGCAAGCCGGCGATACCGTCCAGGTCGATCAAATTCTCGCTCAGATTACAAGCGACGGGACTGCGGCTGAGACAGGTACAAATTCCGAAGCAACAAGCAGCTCGACTGCTAGGGAAGCCAGCACTACCGCCGTAAAAAGCAGCTCAGAACAGCGGGCAGGAGCCAATGCCGCAGCTCAGGATTTTGTAGCCGATGAATCTTTCGACCCCAGCACGGTGCGCAGCTCGCCACTTGTCAGAAAAATCGCCAAAGACTTGGGCATAGACTTACGCCAAGTGGAAGGCAGCGGCATGAATGGTCGCATTACCAAGCGCGATATTCTCGCCTTTCAAGACGGTCAATCACAGAAGCCTGCATTGCAAAGCACAACTCCAACGCAACTGGCACCTGCTCCCCGTCCTGAACGAACACCGGTTGATGCCAGCCTCGATTGGCAAGTGCCATTAAACACGACAGTTGATGCCAATGGTCAAGAGCTTTTGGATGGTGTAACCGTTGACAGGCAGCCGATGAATCGCATGCGTCAGCTGATTGCCAAACATATGGTCGAATCAGTTCGCACCTCACCGCATGTCACAACCGTCTTTGAAATTGACATGCACCGGGTCGTCGCCATGCGCGAGCGTTACAAGCAGCAGTTTGAAAAGCAGGAAGGCTTTAAGCTGACTTACACTCCATTTTTGATTCATGCAGCAGCTCAGGCGATCAAACAACATCCGATTGTCAATACCTCCTTGGATGGCGCTGATATTTTATTCAAGAAAGATATCAATATCGGCTGCGCCGTTGCTCTGGATGGCGGTCTGATTGTTCCTGTCATCAAAAAGGCAGGTGAGAAAAATTTGCTGGGCGTTGCCCGCGCATTGAATGACCTGGTAACCCGAGCCCGCAGCAAAAAGTTGAAGCCTGACGAGGTGCAAGGCGGAACATTTTCCATCACCAACCCAGGTGGTTTCGGTAGTTTAACGTCAAACCCCATTATCAATCAGCCACAGGTTGCGATCCTTGGTGTTGGCACGATCGTCAAACGCCCTGTCGTTATCGATGACATGATCGGCATCCGGCCACAGATGCTCGCCAGCCTGACTTTTGATCATCGCGTCATTGATGGCGAGGGCGGATCTAGGTATTTGGCCACATTTAAAGAAATTCTCGAGAATTTCAGCGAAGTTCCTGTTTAGAAGGTAATCTCTGCCGCCTTGATGGAAAGCCTGGCAGGGAGTAAGATGAAAATACATTCGGTACACCATCATCCGGATTGATTGGCAGGTTGCGACCTGCCCTATTTTGCTCCCTTAGGATGATGGCGACTGGCCAGCTATTCGGAGGGAGTTCGATTTGCATACTAGTCACTATACGGTGATTTTTGCACTGATATCCTTTGCCTTGGCCTCCCTTGGTTATCTGTATGCTTTTGCCAATAGCAAGTATCAGGAAAAAATTCAGCGCGCTGCCTACGGTTTTTTTATCACTGCCACATTTTTGATGACCCACACGGCCATCGAAGCTTTGTTGATGGGCATGCAGACAATGACCAGTGGTTTGATATTGATCAGCGCACTCTGCTTGATCACCTTAGTTGGTCAGATCGTTTTTAAAATGAAGACCCTTGGTACCTTTGTTGCACCACTGGCCACTCTTCTTTTGTTGATTCAGATCTTTCTCACAGAGCCGCATGGCACGCATACCAGCACCAGACCAGAAGGTTTGATCGCCGCTCACATTTATACCAGTGTGATCGGTGAAGCCTTTGCGATTTTAGCTTTTGTCATTTCGCTTCTGTATTTAATTCAAAAGCGGGCAATGAAGAAAAAGCAGATTAATCGTTTGCTTGGCAATGCTTTAAGTCTTGATACACTCGATCGCTCCTTGCAGACCAGCATTTGGAGTGGTTTCATTCTGCTTACCATCGGTTTGATTCTTGGCGCCATCTATACCCAGTTTTTTCTGACTTCGACAAGCCTTTCGACCAGCAAAGTCGTCTGGGCTCTATTGGTTTGGTTTTGGTATTTGGCAACACTTCTTTCGAGAAACGTGTTCAGTCTACCACCCAAGCGCATCGCACAAATGACACTTGTCGGCTTCGCTTTACTGGCATTAGGCGTTTTCGGACTTTACTAATACTTGAGGGCCCAATCTTTTGACGCGTCACGTACCAACGCTTTTTTGTGTGGGAACCAACCACGAGTTTGCCGGACTTGACTTCCGTGAATCGCTCTTTCTTGAGCGTGAGGAGATCGATGTTTCCTTGCCAAAGGTGTTAGAAAAGCACCAAGTAAAAGAAGCCTTGGTATTGTCGACATGCAATCGCTTGGAAATTTATGGTGTGCTCGACCAGTCGCAGGCAAACCAGCACAAGCTTAAGGAAATCTTTATCGATCTGCAGCGTTTTTCGCCGACCCAGAAACAGGAACTGGAAGAGGAAATACGCAAGCAGAGCTACCAATACACCGACATGCAAGCCGTGAAACATGTTTTTTCCGTTGCTTCCGGCCTGGATTCCTTAGTCTTAGGTGAAACCCAGATTACTGGCCAATTTAAAGATGCTGCTGCCTATGCTGTTGAGCAGGGCACATTGGGACCTATCCTCAAACGGATGACCCAAGAGGCCTTCTCAGCCTCAAAAAAGGTACGCAGTCAGACAGATATCAGCAAGAAACCTGTTTCGATTAGTCACGCAGCCATAGAGCTTGCTAATAGGCTCTACGGTAACATATCTGAGCATACTCTGCTGATCATTGGTGCTGGTGAGATGGCGGAAGTAGCGGCCAAATATGCGATCAAATACAAGCCAAAAGAATTGTTTATTTGTAATCGCACTTTAAGCCGTGGCCAGGACTTAGCTGACAGGCTCGGCTTCGGTCAGGCTTTCCCCTGGGATGAACTACAGGAATTATTGGCGTCTGCGGATATTATTATTAGCAGTACCGCGGCCAATGAAATTATTGTCGATAAATCTCGTATCGTAAAAGCGCAAAAGCTACGCAACAACAAGCCAAGTTTTATCGTCGACATCGCCTTGCCACGTGATATCGATCCCCATTGCGCAGAGTTGGACGACGTCTACTTGTTTGATATCGATGACCTCAAGCAGGTTGTTGGTGAAAATTATGAAGAACGTCGAAAGGCTGCTGAACAAGGTCGGCTGCTGATTGAAGACAGTGCCACGAACTTTATGTCTTGGATTGGCCGCCTGAATCTCAAGCCGGCGCTGGCGGATTTTCGTGCTTATCTGGAAACATTGATCGAACAGGAAAAGAAAAAATCTTTTTCGCGCTCGCCATTACAAGACCTCAACCAGGAACAGCTCGAAGCGATCGATCGCCTGTTCTTATCGGTCATCAATAAAATATCCGGTGATGCGGGCAAACGCCTGACTTCTCCGCCGGATGGTTTCAAACGAGAAGACCTAGCGGAAACGCTCCAAACCTTATTTCCTGCTGCGGAAAAAAAAACGGAAAAGGATGACAGCTATGAGCTCAACTCCAAAAAAAATTCGAATCGCAACACGGGGTAGCAAACTCGCTCTCTGGCAAGCCGAATATGTTTCCAAAATGCTGAGCTCCAAAGGATTTGAAGTGACATTGAATGTCATCAAAACCACTGGCGATCGCGTGCAAGACCGTTTTCTGCACGAAATGGGCGGTAAAGGCCTGTTTGTGAAGGAATTGGAAACTTCCATGGCAAACGCTGAAACTGATATGGCGGTGCATAGCCTCAAGGATCTTCCTGCAAAAATTCCCCAGGGTTTCTGCCTGGGAGCGATTTTAAAGCGGCATATCCCGCAGGATGCCATTATCTTTCGCCAGTCCAGTTTCGATCGTTTTGTCAAACACGAGGGACCGTTTGGCCTTCAAGACTTTCAAAGTATGGGCCAGGCGACGATCGCTACCTCAAGTTTGCGGCGTCAGTCCTTGCTCAAAGGTGCAAGTAAAGAGCTAAAACTCGTCCCCGTGCGCGGAAATGTCGATACCCGACTAGCCAAACTGGAAGCTGAAAAGTGGGATGCTTTGATACTGGCCGGCGCATCCTTGGAACGTCTTGGTTTGTTGGATCTGCCGCACCGTCTCATCTCGTCGGATTGGTTTGTACCATGTGGAGCGCAAGGTGCCCTGGCGATAGAATGCCCGGAAGATTCTCCGTTTCGCTCCGTGCTGGCGGAACTCTCTGATCCGGAAACGATGATCGCGGCAAGTCTGGAGCGATTGATCCTGGAGCGTTTGGGTGGCGACTGTACTATGCCATTTGGCGCTTTTGCTCGAAAAAATAGCAAAGGAGATGGCACAGCGATCAGCGCCCTCGTTTTGAATTATGAGGGAAAGGAAGCTCGCTTCGATATGGAAGTTTCTACAGCTCTCGCTCAGCTGGATATTCAAGCAACGGTTGAAAAAGTCTTACAAGGCTTGCAAGATAAAGGCTTGGGTCTAATCATAAAAGATTTGGAAATAGACCCTCCAGACTTAGGTCGCTTAAGTTAGAAGGAAGTCGTAACAAGCGACGACGTCAGTATCATGAGTAAAGTGACAAGCCATAGGAACAAGTGATTTCATGAAAATTTATCATAATCCGCGCTGCAGCAAGAGCCGCCAAACCTTAGCCTTACTCCAAGAAAATCATGTCACTTGTGAAGTGATTGAGTATTTGAAAAATCCCCCTAGCCGTGATGAACTGGCTGATATCGTCGCCAAGCTTGGGCTCCGTCCCAAGGATCTTGTCCGCGTGAAAGATGCTGAATTGCAGGAGATACAACTTGATTTGGAAAACGATGAGGCTGTGTTACAAGCTCTCGCCCGTTATCCGAGCCTGCTCCAACGCCCGATCGTTGTCACGGAAGAGCAGGCCGTGATCGGTCGCCCGCCAGAAAATGTCTTGAACATCCTCTGACTAGGTCATACTGATGCAGACAAGGATTTTGCTAAGTCGCCAGAATTGATTAAAATTTCAAAACATTTTTGACAAGTTAGAGGGTTTCCAGGTAAACGGATGGGCGCAAGCGAAGCGCTCAACCAACTGGATACCCATGACAAAAGCACATATTCTTTCATTATCGCATCAAGATATCGCCGACCAGCTCAGCTCCTGGGGACAGCCGCGCTTTCGGGCGCCGCAAATCATGGACTGGATCTATCACAAGTTTGTGACCGATCTCGATAAGATGAGCAACTTGCCGAAAGCATTACGAAATCTCATGCAAGAGCATCTGGACTGGCAGATGCCGCAGATCATCAATAAATTGGATGCTGCCGATGGTTCCAGCAAACTTCTGTTGCGCAACCAGCGCGGCTTCCTGATGGAAACTGTCATTCTACGCTACGAAAACCGCACCAGCCTTTGCGTTTCCAGCCAGGTCGGCTGCAAACTAGCATGTAGTTTTTGCCAAACTGGAAAACTAGGATTTGTCAGCCATCTGACAAAAGCTGATATTCTGAGTCAGCTTCTGCTCGCCAATCAGATCCTGGCAGCTGAAGATAAAAAAGTCAGTCACGTCGTCTTTATGGGCATGGGAGAACCTCTCGACAACTATAAAGAAACAGTTCCCGCTGCCAATCAGATGATCGATCCGGAATACTTTGGCCTTTCCGCCCGTCACGTCACCATTTCCAGTTCAGGCTTGGCGCCGCAAATCGAGCAGCTTGCTGACGATAGTCGTGCGGCTCTAGCAATATCACTGCACGCATCGCGCGATGATCTGCGTACCGAACTAATGCCGATCAATCGTAAATATTCCCTGCAACGTCTCAAGCAGGCTTTGCTGCATTACCAGCAAAAGACAGGGCGAAAAATCACAATCGAATATATTCTGATCCGGCAAACAAATTGCGGTTTACGGGAAGCAAAAGAACTGGTGAAATTCCTTCATGGTTTGCGCTGCAAGGTGAATCTCATCCCTTTCAATGCTCATCCAGGTCTACCTTATGATCGGCCGGAAGAGGAAGAAATCAGAAATTTCCAAAAATACCTGTCTGATCGCTCCATCCCCGCACCGGTACGCTACTCAAAAGGTTTGGATGTATCAGCAGCCTGTGGCCAATTAGCGGCAAAGAATGCTGCCGATTTGCATGCCTTGCCTCAACGACAAAACCTCGTGGCACACCGTTAGGTTCCATCCGGAAATGCCTTAGGCAAGGCACGAGCTGAAAACAAACCGCCGTGTATTCAGATACATGAGGATTTGTTTTCAGCGATGAAACGTAGAATAAGGTATTTCCGGATGGAACATCGCTAGTCTTTAATAGTTTTCATCAGCTCAAAGATTTTTACAGGTTCACATGCGGTCGTTAGATGATAACGGCCATCTGATTTCTTAGCCACAACTCCCGCCGTACCAACTGCTCGCCACAAGGCCCGTAAGGGATGGGTTTGATCAAAGCGGTGGAATTCCGGATAGGCTTGTTGAATGAGCCTGGTCGCCTCTTTTCCATGATAATGGGGAATCTTTGAATTCAGGTGGTGATAGACGTGGTAGCGACCTATATTGTGGTGTAAAAAATTAGTCACAGACCAGTAGCTACGATCAATGGAGCTAAATGCCCCCTCGGTAAAACTCCAGGTTTTCTGATCCAGCCAATAGCTACGATCATCCGTATGATGGAGAAAGGTATAGACAATCAACCAGGCATTGACCCAAAAGAGTGGCAGGACATAAAGCCAGAATACAGTTACGGCATGCTCACTTAAGAGAAGCTGAATAATCGCACAAACCCAAAAAGCATATACTATAGTGTTGACGAGTACCTTAAGTTTTAATTGCCAGCCTGGGAACGGATCAAAACTCTTTTTCGTCAGAGGAACAAAATGATTCAGTCCAAGGAATTTGCCACCTGTTAATCCTGCCAGCAGATAGAGTGGCCAACCAATAAACACTGCTAACAGGATATAAACAGCATTGCTAAATTTCTGACCGAGTAAACGACGCGGTAGCTGATAAATGAATCGACTTTTAAGACTGCCATCGACTACAGGCACATAGGCGGTATCTTTTTCCAGATGGCCGTGGTTGGCATGATGCAAAAGATGGCTGCGCGCCCACGCAAAATAGGGGATCAAGCAGGTCGTATGCAAAATCAAGCCAATACTATCTTCCAGCCACTTAGGTTTGATAAAGCTGCCATGGCCACATTCGTGGGCCAAAATCCAGTAGCCGACGAGACAAGTCCCAATGACAAAGGAATAGGCAAAAAACAGAGGATAGGACCACACACTAGTAAAACCGAATGTTTCAAGTAAGTAATAGCCGATAGCCATGCTCAAGAAAATCAGAACGCTACTGGTACATAACGACCATAATGAGCGCCACGGATCAACTTCACGTAAGTGTTTCGGCAAAAGGCGATTAATATCCTGCAACGATGGGTAGCAGGTGCTGCTCTCCGCGCGATTAGTTTTCATGAATCTCGTCGTTAAATTTTGCTACTTTTAAAGCTTTTCCCAAGAGGGGAAGCTCAACCTGGTATTGATTCTTATTTTATACTATCAGAATTATCGCCTTGCAAACTATCTGGAAGTGGTGCTTCCGCCCCCAATTTCAGGTCTGAATCCTGGGAAAAAATTAAAGGATTGTGTCGGTGGTGTTCGATTTGCTCGAAGTAGCAAATCGAACAAGCCGGCAGGTATTTTTCATCTGCCCCTAAATCCACCGTTGGTCCATCCATGGTGGGTTGTCCGTTACTAAACTTCAAATTAAAGACTGCTTTACGGTTACAAAAACCGCACGTCGTTTTCACTTCTTCAATCGAGTCTGCCATTTCCATGAGGCGCTTTGAGCCGGGAAAAAGTTGGGTGCGAAAATCGGTCCTTAAACCGTAACAAATCACAGGGATATCAAGGGTACGTGTGATCGCGCGCAAGCGCTCAATCAGTTGTGGACTTAAAAACTGGACCTCATCCACCAGAACACAGTGGACACCCAAAAATTGCTCGTCTTTTAAGTCGGAATCCTCTGCCAACAAAATATCCGCTTCCATCGTCAGGCCAGAGCGGGATTTAATAAACTCTAAGCCGAACCTGGTATCCAGCTTCGGCTTTAGAAGCAAAACCGACTTATTTTGATGCCGATAATTGTGAGCAACGGCAAGAAGATTCATCGTCTTTGCGCTACCTACAGTGCCATATCGAAAATACAACTTTGCCATATACCCAACCTTATCTCGCCCGAAAAAACCGCTGCCTTTTCCGGGACTTTTACGAGTTACCGTCTGGAGGACGCTTTTTTGATGATCGCTGATGTGGTGGCCGGCGTGGACCATTCGGAGATTGACCACCGTCTTCATTCCTCGGACCGGCCGGACGATTGCGCTGATTGCGATGCGGTCGCTTGGAGCGTCCCTGTCGGTCTTCCGACTGACCCGAGCCATCGTCTTTCCGTGCTTCACGCGGTGGCCGCTGAGCTTGGTCACCGCGTGAGCGTTGCTCACCTCGGCTCCGATGGTCACGACGCCCAGTTTGCGTCGAGCTGGCAACAGTCGAGTCAGTATAGTTGATTTCGCTTTCGACACTTTGCGATTCTTCCCGGCGCTTGCGAATTTGCTCGCTATCATCAAGTGCTGCGATATCCTCATCCGAGCCGAGCAACGCATCGAAATCAAGGTTTTCAGCCCAGTCCTCTGTCACAGCTGCTTTGGCATCAATTGGCACAAGCTCATTCACCGGAACATGGCGTTGTTCGCCGTTATCACATTCAACCAGCATCAATTGATTGAGGATATCACCTTTGATCACATCAGCTAGTGTATCGTCTTCCAAGCGAACCCGCGTGCCTTTTGGCAGCAGTTTTTGCCGCAGTTCGGTATAGATTTCATCTTCATAAGTCAGGCAGCATAGCAAACGCCCGCAGCCACCGGAAACTTTGCTCGGATTCAAGGCTAGATTTTGATTTTTTGCCATTTTAATCGAGACAGGCACAAATTCACGCAAAAAGCTTGAGCAGCAGAACTCGCGGCCACAGATGCCAATCCCGCCGGCTAACTTGGCCTCGTCGCGGGCACCGACCTGCTTCAGCTCCACGCGCGTTTTTAATCCACCTGCCAGCTCTTTAACCAACTCGCGAAAATCGACACGACCTGGAGCCGAGAAGTAAATGATCACTTTATTGCCACCAAATTGGATCTCGACATTGATCACATGCATGTCGAGTTCCAACTTTTTAATTTTCTCTTTGGCAAAGCCCATCGCGTGCTCGGCGGTGAGTCGTCCGGAGCTTTCCAAGTCTTTGCGGGTGGCAATCCGCACAATGGGTTTCAGACTTTCCGCCTTGCGTTCATCGACATCAAAAAAGTTGACCCGCATCACTTCGGCAAGACTTGGTCCCCGTTCGGTTTCCACGACGACTTTATCACCGATGCTAAGTAGAAAGTCTTTGGCGTCAAAGTCATAAATTTTTCCAGCTCGACGAAACTGGACTCCAACAATATTCATACCGGCCATCAATTTGCCTCAAGATAATAAGTCTGGTAGCCCTAACGCTTCAATCATAAGCTGGGCATTCAATGGTACCTTGCCGCGTCCGGCAACCAAGCGAACTCGACGGAGCAAGGTTCGCCACTGCTGAACTCGCTGCAAACTAGGAGGAGAGGACAGCCCTTGAAATAGCTCCCGATCCTGTTCCTCGCCAAATCCAAGGCACCATTTATAATATCGATTTAATAACAGCTCAAAGTGATTCGCAAGGTCTATCACATTACGGCCTTGCTCCTTCGCCAAATCCCGTGCACAGCGGATCAGCTCCGCAGCCGACGGCTCTCGTAGTAGAGCAAACAAGGCACGCTCTAAGTTGGCCTCTCCTCCACTTAACTGGAGTAAAGCAGCCTTAAAACTTTCACCTGGTGAAAGTCCTTTTTGTTTAAGAATGTGCAAGAGCGATGCCTCGCTCCAGGCAATATCAGCTCCGTTTTCTTGCTGTAACCGCTGCTTCAACCAAACTAGGGTTTCTGTAACCGGAGGCGGCGCCAAATGCCAACGAACAGAGCGCGATAATATAGTGGAAAGAATCTGCCGTGAACGACCCGTCGACAGCAGGATTAAGGCATGGGCTCCTGGTTCTTCGAAAGTTTTCAACAGGCGATTGGCAACTCGATCCGACATCTTTTCAATATCAGGCATCACCACAATGCGCTGCGCTGGAGTCGCTAAGCCGGAAAAACCGACAGCTTGCAGGCTCAGATGCTCCTGGATCGCCAAAGCATCGTTGAGCTTGTATTGCGACTCACTTTCCAACCACAAGATTTCATCGTGTTGGCGGCTCATCACACTGCGGCAAGGCCCGCATTCACCGCATGCAGTCTGGCTTTCGCAATGCACCAAAGCCGCAAGCCAAGCCATCATCCGCCGCTTGCCAATGCCTTCGCGTCCTTCAAAAAGTAGCACCTGCGGCAGACGCGCAGCTCTGTGCAATTGTCGTAGTTTTTCTTGTTCAACGACAAAGCCGATCAATTCCCGCCAGTCGAGCAGCTCCCCGCTGGTGGCATCATGCTCATCTTGGGTTTTCGTTTTTCTTACTTTTGCCATTAAGACCCCAAAAATCGCCGATCGATCTCTTTCAGCGCTGCGTTGAGAATTTGCTCCAAAGGCCGAGCCGTATCCAAAAGGACCACTCTTTGTGGAAAACACCGCTGCAAGTCACGGAAGGCATGACGTAGCTTTTCATGAAATTCAGTTTTAGCAGCGTCATAACGATTTGCTTCAAGTTCTTGGTTCTGATTAGCCCTCGTTTGCAATCGTTTCTGAGCCAAAGCCGTATCGCAATCTAGGACAAAGGTCAATTCCGGATGAGTCTCTCCCACAGCATAAGCAATACTCATTTCCACAAGCTCATTTGACAGCCCCATCAACTGCCCTTGATAGACACGGGTCGAGTCATAAAAACGATCGCATAAGACCCATTGGTCGGCCTGCAGCGCCGGTCGAATCAAGCGCGCAACATGCTGGGCACGAGCTGCAGCAATCAAGAATAATTCCGCCTCTGGCACCAGGGGGTCATGACTCGGTGGATGCAGAAACAATTCCCGGATCTGCTGGGCTGCAGGGGTACCGCCTGGCTCCCGTGTACAGGTCAATTGGTGGCCTCGCTCACGTAGGCGTGCTGCAAAGGCCTCACTGAATGTCGACTTACCGACACCTTCGCCCCCCTCGACCGTAATAAAATGACCCACTTCTGCTCCCCTAGGAAATATATAATCAACTGGAATAACAAGAATATTTTGGAAACACGCGGCCCTTTGTACAAGTTCTTTCGCGGTCAACCCAGAGTAGCAACCGGACCAACCTTGGTCAATCGATCAAACAACAGTCTACGAGCCGCCACTCGGCAGGTCCATTGACTTGCTTTTCGGGCAAAAGATAAAGACCTCTATACCCCTAAAAACTGCGAGCTCCCGACCATTTTTAGCAGAAAATAAAAATGGAAGACTGCGAATTGACTTGATTTTTAGTCGATTCCTCCGAAAAGGCCGTTAGCTGACAGTTTCGACATCAAAGGACCTTTTGAGTCTGAGCTAAGGAAATCCATGGCGAAGAATTCGTATGTCTTAGGAAAACGAATCGCACGGGGCGGGATGGCAGAGATTTATCTCGGCAAAGCTGTCGGGGAGGCTGCGTTTCAGCGCATCTGTGCGATTAAGCGAATTCTTCCGCACTACGCCCAGGATCGCGAGTTCGTCGAGATGTTTCGTGATGAGGCGCATATCTGCAAACGCCTGCAACATGCTAACATTGTCCAAGTCTATGATTTCACTGAAGTTGAGGGCTCCTATGCGTTGATCATGGAGCACGTCGATGGCGGCGATATGCGGACTTTGCTGTCGGCCTGTGAAATTGCCCGCACGCGATTATCCGTACCGATGTCCCTTTACATTGCCGCTAATTCCGCCAGGGCACTTCATTATGCCCACACGAAAGCTGATGAAATTACCAAAGAAGCTCTCGGTATCGTCCATCGTGATGTTTCGCCACAAAACATACTCATCAGTTATGAAGGTGAATTCAAAATCACCGATTTTGGGATTGCCTCGGCCGAAAATAAAATCACAGAAACCAGACCTGGCGTGGTCAAGGGCAAATATTCCTACATGAGCCCAGAGCAGGTTGCAGCCAAGCCCTAGATGGTCGATCGGATGTTTTCAGTCTAGCGATTGTTTTGTGGGAAGCCTTAGCCATGAAGCGTCTGTTTGCTGGACAAACAGAAGTCGAAAGCATTCGCAAAGTTCAAAACTGCGAAATTCCTTATGACCTGCGAGAACTAAACAGCGAAGTCGACAACGAGCTATATCAAATTGTGATGAAAGGCTTGGCAAAAGACAGAAAAAATCGCTATCAGACCGCTGCTGCCTTTGAAAAAGACCTGTTACGTTACTTACACACTCGCTACTCTGATTTTACTTCCAGTGAGTTGGGCAATTTTCTAAAGCGTATTTTAGCGAAAAGACGCGATAAAACCCAAGATGATATCAAAGAAACTCTATCGCAGCTTGCCGGTAAACCGCAAGTAGGCCAGGTGAACACTCCTCAGGAAGCAGAAGCACCTGCCCCAGCGGCTAAACAAAATGAAGTGGCTGATGGCGAGATCATTCATGAACCATCACGCATTTCACGTGCCGTTGATCAGGCTGGTTTTTCCCGTAACTTTCAACCGAATGCCCGTTCGATCAGTGCCAATCCGGCAACAGGAATTTCACCCCAGCACACACGGTCTCATTATTCGCAACAGGTTCGCTCCCTGCACCGCGGCACTAACGTCACGGGTCAAGCTTATCCCAATGCTCTTTACCGGAAGCAGTCAACTTATCGCCAAAACAAAAAATCCAGTTGGCCCATGATATTGCTTGGTTTGTTCGTTATCGTCGGCGCAACATTCTTTTTCCGCCACTATCTCTTCGATGATAAATTGCACATCAAACTCGATGTGCAGCCGGATTCTGTTCAAATTACTGTAAATGGCACGAAAATTCAGGATGGCTACACCAAAACCCCGGCAAAAATTTCTTTGAAGCCTGGCAATTACAATCTCGAAATCAGCCGTCCGGGATATGAGAGAGAAGCACTTCGCATCAACGGCAAGCAGGGAGAAACCGTTGAGGTGCCAAAAATATTCTTAAAACGCCTTAACTTCTCCAATCTTGTGCCGGTCAGAATTCAATCACCGAACAAAAGATTGTTTATCAATGTCAATAACGGTCTTTACCGCGGCTCAACGCCCATGCAGGTTGAACTTACTCCTGGCGTCCGCCACTCCATATCATTTTATTCGGGTGATCAGCAGAAACGAGCCTTGCGCTGTAGTTTTACTGCACAAAGATCACAACCCGACTCGGCGCAAACCATGACCATTCGCGTTCTGTCTGATGGTCGGGTGCGATGCAGTGTTCGCAACTAAATGCGAAATCATCAAATAGCCATCTTAGCGGGTCAACCCTCTTAAGCCGCCAAAACCCAACAACACAAAGTCCCGCTGGGGCCGCCTTTATTTCATTACGTCCAGAAAATCGCAGTGGTGATAAAATGAGAATCAGGCTTGATTGCCCTATACGCTTTCACCTCAGTAGCTTTAAGTTCGATACTCAGCTCATAATCAGCCTTGGTCCTCAAATCTTGATCTCACGTTCGTATTCTGAACGTTCTTCTCTGGCATTGAACTTTAAGCCATTTTCACCGCTTTTCAGGAAAGTCTCGATCCAGCCTCAACCTCCAATTGCTTGAGATCATGCTCTCTGCATAGGTCCACCAGACTGGTCTGCCCCTTAAGGATTTGGAGAATCACTTCAACCATGCGCTTAGCTGTCCACCGTTGGAAATCCGTCTTCATTGAATATTCCGTTAGATGAGGTTTTTGTTATAACCCGCCCAAACGTGGATGGGAACGGCCCAGGAACAAGACTTTCTTTTTTAATTTCCTTAATCTGGGTCGCGGTAACTGCAATTTTTTAAGAACGAAGTATTACCGCAAAGAAAGTAGCACATTCGAGGGTACTTAAAGTGTTAGGGATGCACCGAATAGCTGGACATCGGCGGAGGAATCGCCGCGGACTCGAATCATGCCTAGTTTACTGTCGACTACGATTTTTGCTTTGACCCTTGATTGTGCCATGCGTTCCACTTTAGATGGGCGTTCCCTTACTTTCAGCTCATGACTAGGATCAGATGTGCAAAATACATTGTTGGAGAGAAATTTCAGCCTTTCGACATCTCCTGTTCGCGGTAATTTTGATACGCCTCTTGCATATGGGGTTAACAAGCTCAGCCCTTCACGATTAACGTAATTGTCCCATACAGGTTGATGATGTGCTGTTTCGCTACCATGGTGAGGAATTTTGTGTACCCCTGCTACCATCATCGGCTGAGGGTTCAGGCCGCATACTGCAGTCCAACCACGATTAACATCATTTCGTTCCTCAAGGTCAGAACCCAAGATAACGCGTTTTCCGAATAATTCTACCCAAAGAGCAATGGCACAATTGTTTGGATTTGTAGGTCTCAGCAATCCGCGTGTACCTGGTTTCTTATCATCCGGCATTAGAGCCAAATACTCTGCGAGTGCGTCTAAGTTTTCCATCGTTGAGGGTGAAAGTGCGTCTACGGTTCCAGCTTTATCTCGGAAGATGTTCGTATTCGCGCTGGCAAATTTTAATCGAAGCGGGTTACCAGCTTTGACTTCAGATTCCAAGAAACCTAGGCAGCGTTCCATTTCAAAGACACCAGAAGTAAAGTGTGTGGCCAACGCAGGACAACTGGTGAATGTCGCTAATAAAGATATAAACTCTTTGCTTTGGACCGCCGAAGGAACGTAAATCGTGGCAAATTTACACTGTTCAACCATATCCGACACGCCTCGAATATGATCGTCGTGCCAATGAGAAACTACGATAATCTCGATGGCATCAGCGCCAAGCCCAATATGTTCGAGATACTCTAGTACAACAGGCTGTTTTGACTTGAATCTCTTGAAAGAATCTACAACTAGGAATTTTGACTCACCGAGATGCAAAAGAATACTTTCGCCGACGCCTCGGCCAAATATACAAAGTTCAAATTGGTTTCCCCCTGGGGGAGTCAACTTGGATCGTAGTAGGAGTTCTTCAGAAAATTGCGTAGCCATCCTTACTCTTTGCCTGAATCCGCGAAAAGGAGGTTGCTATAACGTTCTATTTGAGCACGGACTTTGTCGCGCGATACGAAACGCCAATCAGGCAGCCTGCGGAACCGAATTTCGGATACCCTCTGTTGCCGCCCATTCTCCTCAAGCCTCAAGCCTATGTACCAATTAAACACGGCTCCTTTTTTTACCAAATCGCGATCCGGTTCAGGGACCTCGTCTAATTCAAACTCACATCGCTCTGTTTTATCGCTTAAGATACTTCTTAATGTACACACAAATGAATCGCTTTTGACAACATCAATGACGCCTTCCCACTTTTCCTCAATAATAAGGCGCCCTTTACCTATGTTAATTGGTGGCACTACGGTGACAAAGTTTTTGCCGAGCTTTTCGCTATCCTCTTCCGACTGTTCCTGATCGGTTGCAATTTTATCGATAAACGCATCCACTTTTTCCGGTGCGCTATTTTTCAATCTTTCAATCCGCTCTAAAAGCAGACCGACTGGCTGTTTATTTGACTTAAAAGTGAGTACTAGATCAATATCAGTGGATTCACCGTGAACTTGCATATTATTTACCAGCTCACCGGCCACATATTTTATGAAGGTGAATTTTCCACTTACACCGTCATCTTCCTGAGGCTGGATTTCAAATTGACTAGTTTGTAGTTGGTCACCCTGAGGAAACTTCTTTTTGTCGTCCGTTAATTTATGGAGAAGTTCAGCGATATCAATTTTCTTTTGTGGTATCATATCAGCCCCATTAAGCTTTTCACATATGCGTCGCTCCTTGAAATCGACGACTCCCATTTCTCTTGAAGACAGCTAACAATGCCGGCAGTTCCTACAAAATTCCCGCCTTTTTTTAGGTCAAAATGGTTGTTTATTTGAACCTGTACACCAAATGGCAGCTGGGGATTTGTTGCGGGTTCGACTTGTGTCCAAATGTAGCCACAATCATCATCAGGATTATCGCTTTGGATACGCACATTTCGAAGTTTGGGAGAAATCAGTACATTTTTCCACGCTGTTTTTGGGACTAGTATGTCACCAAACTTATCCCACTTTTCTCGGTTCCCGATATCAATTTCTAGATCTAGGTTAATTCCTAACGCTGAGACGGGAGTTTCCGAAAGGTATGTAAAAATATTGATGCCCCAGTCACGGATGGTCTCCCACATGGACTCATCGGCGGACGATAATAGCAATTGTACATTTTGAGCACGCACATTAATCCCTGCCATCTCAAACGCAGCCACCTGATTGTGGACCACGTCGATTCTTGCACTTTCTACCTCGATATTTCTTGCAATCTTCTTTAGCTCGAACCAAGATGGGTGAATTATCGAAGGATTAAATTTCCCTACGATCACCAATGATAGAACTCTCTGACTAATAAACATATCGACCTTTCAACCCATTCCCCTTAGATTTCAATGCAATTTTAATGCTAAATTGCCGTCCCATCGCATATGTTTAAATAATAACATACTAATATTTTTAATTAAACTTGTACCAATAGGACCGTAAGCTAAGCTAATATAGGCTTAGTTCGAGCCAAAACAAAGGGATTTTTGAGTATCTTTTGACTTGATGATAGTCATCTTCGACCAAATTTTTGCTATTCAATGAAAACTTGTTCGATCTCAGGGATATAGCAGAGTATTTTGTGAGATGTAAAGAAGATCAATAGTCATGACACTTTTCAAAAGGGCATATAGCCGTGATAAGTCATCAAAAATCTCATGCCGATAACCTCACGAAAAGGCAAAAAGTCGACGGGTGCGACGAAGACAAATTGGTAGGAGAACCTCTCGGTATCGTCCATCGTGATGTTTCGCCACAAAACATACTCATCAGTTATGAAGGTGAATTCAAAATCACCGATTTTGGGATTGCCTCGGCCGAAAATAAAATCACAGAAACCAGACCTGGCGTGGTCAAGGGCAAATATTCCTACATGAGCCCAGAGCAGGTTGCAGCCAAGCCCTAGATGGTCGATCGGATGTTTTCAGTCTAGCGATTGTTTTGTGGGAAGCCTTAGCCATGAAGCGTCTGTTTGCTGGACAAACAGAAGTCGAAAGCATTCGCAAAGTTCAAAACTGTGAAATTCCTTATGATCTGCGAGAACTCAACAACGAACCCGACTCAGCACAAACCATGACCATTCGTGTTATGTCTGATGGTCGGGTTCGATGTAGTGTTCGCAATTAGGACTCATCCGGAAATAACTCTTTCTGCGTTTTATCGGCGAAAATAGATCCTCATGTATCTGAATACGCTGCAGTCTATTTTCACCTCGCACCTTGTCTAAGGCATTCCCCAACTAAGGGCGATCCCAGCTTGTTTTGCATGAATCAACTATGCTTAAATGCATTTGCCATCAACGTACCGGCAGCTATGACCGGAATGGGAGCGTAAGTGCTTGATTTTATAAAATTACCTTATATACTGCGCTACATTGGGAAGACAAAAAAGATGACATTGCAGTGTTTGCCGGAAAAAACTGACAAGGAGCGAAGATCCTCGCTACTGCTAAGCTCAAGATGCTAAGGAATTGTTCCATGAAACACTCGGCCTATCACATCCGCCCCATCCAAGCCTCTGATAATTCTGCTATCCAAGCTGTGATCCAAACCGTTATGCCCGAATTTGGTGCCATCGGCCCGGGTTTCTCCATCACAGACCCAGAGGTCAGCCAGATGTTTGAAAACTACCAGTCAGCTCATGCACGCTACTTTGTTGCTATTGCAGCAGACTCTGGTCAAGTTATTGGCGGTGCCGGCATTGGCCCTTTAGTCGGGGCAAGTGAAGAATATGCGGAACTGAAAAAAATGTATGTGCTGGCTGAACATCGACAACGGCAACTGGGATATCAATTGATGCAGCATTGCTTAAATTTTGCCATTGCAGCTCAGTATCAATTTATATACTTAGAAACATTAAAAACTATGGAGCGTGCACAAAGCTTATATGAATCGTTTGGCTTTCAACAGCTAGCCGAAGCACTCGGCAGTACTGGTCATCACGGTTGTGATCGCTACTACCTACTGAAGCTTGATGCCAATATAGTCTAGAGAAGGATATGCATTATGGATTCCAGCTTTAAAATTCCAGGTATTTACTGCATCAATCATCGTTTCCAAGTACCTTTAGACTATGCAACAAAAAATATGCCGCAAATTTCTGTTTTTGCCCGTGAGCTGCGTGCGATTCGTCATCAAAACAGCGATCGACCGTATCTTGTCTACTTTCAGGGAGGTCCAGGATTTCCCGCCGGCCGCCCTCTCTCGTCATCTGGTTGGCTGAAGCGAGCACTAGAGGAATATCATGTGATTTTGCTGGATCAGCGAGGCACGGGGCTGAGCTCACCGATCGACAGCGATCAAGTTTTTGCCCACAGTCGGGACCCGCAGCAGCAAGCTGACTTTCTGAGCCATTTTCGCGCCGATAATATCGTTCGTGATGCCGAGTTTATTCGTCAAAAACTACTTGGAAAAAAAACCTGGAGCTTATTAGGACAAAGCTATGGCGGTTTTTGTATCCTTAGCTATTTATCGATGCATCCAGAAGGAGTTACCGAAGCCTATATAACCGGTGGTATTCCACCACTTCAGCGACACGTGGACGATGTCTATCGCGCCACTTATCGCCGGCTGCTTAGCAAAAATCAAGAATATTTTCATCGTTATCCGGATGACCAAAAGCTTTGCCAAAAAATTGCCAGCTTTTTAAATCACCACGAAACTTTTTTACCTAATGGCCAGCGACTGACTTGTCGCATGTTCCAGCAGCTTGGTCTTCAGCTTGGTATGGATCAGGGATTTGAAGAAGTTCACTATTTGCTGGAACAAGCTTTTCCCACAGTTTCGGAAGACAGCCTTAGCTACTTCTTCCTACATCAGATGCTGCTCTCTTCCTCCTTTGACACCAATCCCATATACTCCTTGTTGCATGAACCCATTTATTGTCAAAACTTTGCCTCACTTTGGTCGGCACATCGTATACGCGACGAGTTTTCGGAGTTTCATTTTGCTGAAGGCAAGGATTTTTATTTCACAGGAGAAATGATTTATCCCTGGATGTTTGAAGACTACCAGAGGCTGCAGTCCTTAAAAGAAACTGCTGAGATACTGGCAGCAAAAGATGATTGGCCTCGACTTTATGATAGTGAAAAACTCAATGCCAATCGCGTTCCTTGCGCAGCGGCAGTTTATGAAAATGATATGTATGTTGAGCGGGAATTTTCACTGGAAACTGCTCAGCATGTTCAGGCTCTGAAAATATGGGTGACCAGTGAGTATGAGCACAATGGGATTCGTATGGATGGCTATAAGATTTTAGATCGACTCATTGAGCTCGTCAAAAATACCTGAAACATCGCCCTACCAATCTGGCTTACCAAAAAATATGAAGCTCTCAACAAAAATGGGAATCCTCCTACTGCGACACAAGCTAATGGCTGCAAGCGGCAGGTCGATTCCGCAATTTCAAACAGTTCGATAAATCGTGCGAATTGCAGCAGATTAACCGGTCCATTGGCAAAGCAGATAATAGCGGCGCACCAAGACTTTAAATGATTTACTGTTTCATTTCAGCAATTTCCATACATGTGAAGGTAGATGAGTCTGTCAGTGTTCACTCTAGCCTACAGAAGAACCACTTGCTATTTTGGCGTTGAAATTTCGAGCCTAGCTGAATTAACAAGGCTTCCAGCACTTTCAAACCGATCCAATGAACTTCGGCATGAATTTTGTATTAAGTGAAATAGCACTTTGGAAGTCGATGACAAAACAAAGTGCGATTCAGCTGGATACTTTGGATAGAGTTTTATCTTAGGTGTTCAGACTGGATTTCAGCCTACAAAATCTTCAGTGGCCAGTTTGTTCTGGAAAGCCAGCATGGGGTTCCCCTACCAATCACCAGCAATGGCCACTTTCATACCCTAAAATCCGCTCGATCCCTGCCCCATGCACTGTTCAGCCCTGGTCAAACCCAGGGCTGCTAACTTTCCTCATATTTTACTGGATACAAACTGGATCATGCGTTAGGTCGCAAGGTATTAGAAGCTGGCATTGCTTTCACTGGTCACGTCGATATTTGATCGTGCTCGCAAATCATTTTCGATACAGGCTAGAGAGAGGGCAAAGTCTTGTATGAATAAGGCTAAGCCAATCAAGAGGAAAATCAGACCGGCGATAAAAAAGACCAAAGGCCCAATCACTAGTTCATAGCCAAAGGCGAGGGAAAAAAATAAGGTGAAGATCGTGAGTGATATATGAAAGACCGAGATGATTTCAAAAATAATCGTCGAGCGTAGGATGCGTGCACGTTTGTAAAGAGTTTTTAATTCCTTTTCCAAATGATCTGCTCCAACCTCTTTTTGATAGAGACGAGGTCCATCACGGAGCAAGGTACGAATCCGATCGATGACACGCCCATAGCGTAGGGCCATAATTGATAGGATGGCTGCAACCCCTGTAATTAAAAATACTGGGGCGACAGAAGCCGACATAATCTTTGCTATTTCCGAACTTTGGGTCTGTATCATCGCTGCTAAGCTCTGCTTTCACTTGGATTTAAATGGACCGATGCATCACTTAAAAATCAGGTGTAAATTTTAGCTAAGTAAGAGTCGGAAAAGGAATGATCTTCGCTTCATTCGGCCGAGCCTGTTGCTCGCTGTCCGCAGACTTCAGGTCCTTATTCTTGGACATCCACGAATTTTCTCGGCGAGGGTTGCGAGAGACAACCGGTTCTTCACCTGTTTTCACCATTAAGGTTGCAAGTCCACCCTCTTCCAGCAGTTTGCCTGCGGCAATACCTGCTTTCACAACATGAGCCGTTTTCACATCAAAACTTGGATTGTTTGGTAGGCGTTCGATTCCTAACTGATGGTGAGCACGGATGACGATCAGCGCCGCGTCCTCAATCTGCCCGCTAAGAAGATAGGTTTGCATCAGCTCACTGTAGATATCACAAAGGATTAAGCGAACCGTAGAACTGGAAGGGTGCTTTTGGCGTTTTAGGTAGCCTTCCACAACACCGCATATATGACTTAGGGTGTTTGCTGACTGCTGCAAGTTTCCCATGCGGTAGTCGAGTCGAGCCCGTAAAAAAGGAGCGAACAAGCCACGCGGTGCGAGAAAACGTATATAAGTGACATAACGAAACTTTCTATCCAAGCGGCGAAAAAAACCGAGCGGACTAGCCAATATGACACACAGCACCAGGCCAATGGATTCCAGTAGCTCCAAAACTAAGTCTATCGTTGTATTAAGGAATTTTTTCACCGTCTTATATCTCTTTCATCACACCCTAATCACATCTCAAATACTATTGAGATAAGGTCTGTCTAGCACGATTCCAGGGCGCAATCTAGCGTCCCGCGTACATTTTTTTGCAGCACCAAAAAAATATTTCTGGAAGGCAAATCATCAAAAGACATACAAATTGACAGCATACAGTCTATATAGACAACAAGCCAAAAAGGCATGAACCTCTTTCAAAGAACATCAGCTCTTGAAAGAGGCCAGATATAAGGCAAGAAATCAGTCAGTTCTTTGCTTTAGCCTTCGAACGGCTCCACTTCTTCCAAGAAGTCGACAAACTTAAATGCCGCCAGTTCCTCGGCCGGAATGATTCGCATATCTCCGTCTGAGGCATCATCGTCTTCCTTAGTGGCCAAGTAAGCCCCCTGCGTATTGGCGACAGGGTGATAGTTGATGATCTGCCACATCTGCTTTTTTTCTCGGTCAAACACGCGAAATGGAACCATAGTTACCTTTCTTCCTTATGGTAAGTTGGTCATTACATTTTTAATCGCTTCGGTTTTGCTGAGATGGTGCGCGCTTTCACATTCACCGTTTTTTTCCGCGCCAATGATGGCAGGGAAATCTCATAGAGCTGTTCCATCACGATCTTGTTAAAGTTCGACCTTGTAGCGCCCCGCTCAAACAAATTCAAGATGGTTTCGATAAATGGTGCCTGTCGATATGATATCCTACGGCCTCCAATATCAACAACCAGCCCGATGCGGGGTAAAAAAGGTAACTTCCGTGACCTGGTCTTGGTTGTTCGCTCGACTCTGAACAAGTTTACCATCGCCTTTCCTTCGCACTGTCGTACTTATCTTCGTCATACCTCAATATGGTATGGGCTCATGGGTTTGTTTCCAGTTCATCCTAACACCAATGCTACGCCGAGATTTAGATTTTTTTTCAACTTCTGGTTTCAGGCTACGTAATTTTCGCCAGACCTCATCCACAGTGATGTCTTCCATACGCTTTGCCTGGATGGCCATATGTCGCTCGTTTAGGGGACACCAAGCTTTTGCCAAAGTCGGGCCGTGGAGCTGGAGGGAACAGGTATCTGCAGACACAGCGACATGACTCGGCCCATTCGAATTACCAAGGAACAGGTCAGAGTTGGCGATGAGAGCGGCAAGTTCACCGAAACTGGTAGCTGGCGCTTTCAACATGGGGCGCGAACAAAATGACATTCCGCTTTCCACTATTTTTTCTTCACCTGGCCCCCAAATCCAGGTGACCGCTGCACCCCACTCATTTTGTAAGCGATCGGCAATCTGTGCATAGCGTTCGACTGGCCATTGGCGAATTTCTCGCCTATGCGTCGCACTAATGATGACGCGACACTTGCTTTCGCCAAACGCGGGTTCTTTTTTGGCAAACTTTCCGACGATCGTCGAATCTTTTTCGTGCCAGGGTAAGATCAGCCGCTCTTCAACTGGTGGTATGCCAAGAAACTTCAACAAATGGAATTTTTCCCGGACAATATATTCCGTCGTCGTCGGTGAAGAGACCACATCAGTGTAGGCCCAGCTACGACGGGATTCAAAGGCAATGCGCTGTGGTGCCTTCGTCCACCAGGCCATCAGTGCACTACGGGGGTTATACATGAAGTCGATGATACAGTCATAGCGTTGCCGTTTTAAGGCCTGCATCAGCCGCCCCTGCTGTAACCAGGACTCGTCTTCATGATAGGTCCACAAATGATTGAGATCAGGATTATTAGCAAGGATCATCTTGCCCATACGATGAGTCAGAAAGTCGAGCTGGGCATGTGGATATGCTCGCCGAACGGCGCGAATCGCTGGTGTCGTCAGGAGTATATCACCGAGCTGTCGTAATTGAATAAGCAGGATGCGATTCACGGTAGATGTCCTTAAAACGAGATGGAAATGTCATCTCGTATCATGGACACGTGTCAGGATCAAGATCGAGTCGCTTAGTGAGGGGAGACTGAGAAGGGAAAAAATCAGTGAATCAATATAGCCCAATCGATTTTTTGGCAACCTTTGCTAAATCTTCCGTGCCGCCACTACCCATAGCCATCCCGAGAATGTTGTTTGATACCTGCCAGGCGATCACATTAAGGCGATCGGAGGCATAGGCTTGATAAATCAAGCCTTCGCTATTGCCGGGCTGGGCATAAGGTAGATCGGTCAACTGCCCCTCAAACATATAGAGAAACAGATATTCACCCTGCCGGCGGTGCAGAAACTGGGCGGTGGCGATTTTTGCTATTTCATAGTCGATGACTGAGCCACCGACTAAACCCCACTCAGCACCGGGGGACTGGAACTGGCGGACACGAAAACCAAGGTCAGGATAGCGAACAAAGTAGTCGCGTAGCTCATCGACCTTATCCGTAGGGAAATCAAGTCGAACAACTGGCTCTTCTATCATTACCAGGGATTCATACATGAGGGTATCAAGCGGAGCAAAAGCGATTTTCTTTTTTGGTGCCAGATAGGTATAAGCAAAAGCCGCGATTGCGCCAATTAATACCAGCAAGAACACTCCGCGCATGCTGTTACCCAGCAACTCAGAGCGCCCAACATCTTCAATCACATGGGCTTCATGGTTTGCCCGAGCGGCATCATCTTCAACGAGAGTGTGCAATTGATGGATTTGAGCTTCATCGAGGTAGAGCTTTTGCAAAGCTATCTGAAGTTGGCCGCGGCAGATGCCAAAGTCTGTCGTTAGGGAGTCGAGATTTTCTGCTGCTAGTCCTTTTTCAAAACGACTTTTTTGATCAGCTGGCAACTGGTCGTCGAGATATTCTGTTAGATAAGCATAGAGGAAGTCCTGATCCTTCAGTTCCCTCGCGTGATTGACCATGCCTGGCTTCTCCTCGAATTGCTGCGACTTCAATCTTCTAAGTATTAAATTTAATCATCCTGCGTCGCCCCTCAGCAAGGTTGCAACGAACTTCCACCTCGTCCATGCGTATGACTTGCGCGACTTCTTTTGGCGTCAAGCCAATACCATCGATCAAAATCAAGATCGACCTGACTTCGATGGTGGCTTCTGCCAATAATTCATGGATAGGCGCCAAGGTTGGACGAAACTCCTTGCTCCACCCCTGATAAACATCCCAGGCATTACGGATCAGGAAAAGTCTTAATTTCTGACTATCCTCTTCCATCAGGCTAGGAATTTCGCTAACAATCCTAGCATAGGTTTCGTTAACGAGTTCCGCTGCTCCAACGGTACTCAATGTCAGGGCGTAGCCAAACCGATAAATCAGATCAGCTTCCTGGCATAGATTCTCAATAAAAAAGGCTACAGCCCCTTCGTCGTAGGCTTGCGCCGCTTGTGAACTCATGCTAATCCCTCGTTGCAAGGATTTGGGCAATTTGGAGACGCGCGGTTTTATAATAATATGGTAGCAGCGAACCTTATGCTGAAGCAAGATATCTCAACAAACTGCGGGCAATCTGCTCCATGCAAACATGGAACAGATCTTCCTCTATCCTTTAAGCAACGCAGCTTTTATCTATATAGGACGTCACATGAAGGCAAATTTTTCCTGGCAGGATTGGTTAATTGTTATCCCGGCACGCTTACAGTCCACACGGCTACCAGAAAAACCTCTCGCGGATCTTGGCGGCAAAACCTTGATTGTGCGTGTTTTTGAAAGGCTTAGGCCACTACTCAAGGATGGGGCAAAAATCGTCGTTGGCACTGACAGCGAAAAGATACTAAAGGTCTGCCAGGACAATGGAATTGATGTTTTATTAACAAATCCCCAACATCCCAGTGGAACTGATCGTGTTTATGAAGTAGCCGCAAAAGAGCAACGGAAATATATTCTAAACGTTCAAGGAGACGAGCCGTTTATTAACATCGCGGATTTAAAAAAGCTTTGCTTGAAACTTTGTCAGGAAAAAAATCCTGAAATGGCTACGCTGATCTATCGCAACCTAGAAGAAAAAGATTTTCACAACCCAAACTGTGTGAAAGTCGTTCGCCAGGGGGGATACGCCATGTACTTTTCCCGGGCATCGATTCCATTTCCACGGGATGGAGTATTTTCTGGTTTCTGGCAACACTTAGGAGTCTATGCTTTCAGCTTCCCTACCCTAAAAAAATTCTGTGGACTGCCGACAAGTGAACTTGAACAAATCGAAAAATTGGAGCAACTCCGGGCCTTGGAAAATGGCATTCGGATTGTCATCAGTGAAGCAGATCAGGCTAGCTTGGGGATTGATACCCCGGAAGACTTAGAGGAAGCACGTGCCCGCTATTAAACTTATTGTACTGATCATTTGTTTGAGCGCATTCACCCAGCAGCTAGGTGCTCTGCCGATCAACTTTAGTCGGAACCAGGAGCCCCTGGACTATCAGGAATTAAAATCAGACCACTTTTGGATCTACTTCGATAAACGAACCCCACAAGAAGGTCGGGCGATACTCAACGCTTTGGATGCCAGCAAACCGATACTTGAGCACTGGTTAGGAGAAAAAAGGCAACGACCTCTACCTGTGATCATGAGCTCCACGACTGCGCACGCTTCATTTGCAAACTTCATTACTGATGCTTTGGAACTGCAAACTTTGGGAGAAGGGGGGCGGGATCTTGCCTGGCACGAATTGACTCACAATATCATGTATAGGCACTTGGCGAATATTCTCGGACCAACGGGTAGTATCATTCACCTGCCCTGGTTACCAGCATGGTGGATCGAAGGATTGGCTGAACTCAGTTCACGCTCTTCCAGCTCGGATTGGATGTTCGGTGTCGAACGCTACTATGCCTTGACCGATACCTGGCCCAGTTATGACAAATTGCACAACCTCTATCGCAGCCACTTTGCTGATGTCGGCTATTCGATTTCGGGTTCGTTTACCGATTACATTGTTAGGACCTATGGAACAGAGAAATTAGGACAGTTGATGAACGACTTTTACCGCTACAGCATGCCCTGGTGGTGGCCCTGGTCAGTCGTACCCTTCGCTGATTTTATGCCCTGGGATGCTGCGTTGCGCAACTATACCGGCAAATCTGGTGAGGAGCTCTACCAGGAATACAAAGCAGCAGCGAGAGCACATTGGTCGCAAAGCAACATCGGTGAATTTCACCAACCGAAGAGATATAAACGGCAAACTGATCTTGAAGAAGATCTTGACCCTGAGGAGACTGTTATTCTCGATGCTCCGGGGCAATCCATGATCAGCCGAGGTAAAACGCTTGATATCGAGGTACGAGGGAACAAAGCTTATCGAGTCCTTCGTTCCGGTAAAAAACTATTTGAATACGAAATCATTTTCACGGAAGACGGCGCTCCGCCAAAATCCGATAAGAGACTTTGGGAACTGCCAAGTGATAGCACAAGCATCCGAGCTAGCTTAGGCACACTGAAAATTGGCGTGAACTTTTTATTTGATAATGACCTGGAGCGAAGCAGCCAAATATGGGCCTTTAATGAGCAAGCTAGAGATCATCATACCGTCATCGAGAGACCGGTACGGATCCAGCGTGTTTTCATCAGCAAGACCCATGTTCTCTGGCTGGAAACGGAATTTGAATACCAACGCCTTTGTCAGATCCCTTTGAAAAGCTTCTTACAATTTGATGTAAAAAAAACCAAGGAACATATTCAATGTCCCATCGAGCGTCGCTTTCCAGCTCAACTAAGTTTTTTAGGTCAGCATTATGAAGAAATCGACGCGGAACGTTTTGTGACCAGTGAAATCTTTCTAAATTATGGTGAAGAAACTCTGATTGGTGATCGTTCAAAAATCATTCGCTGGCTCACCCATGAGGGACAAGCCAAGGAACTTGCCAATCCTTTGGGTGGCAAAGTCATCAGCATCGGCAAACATCAAAAAGGTTATGATCTGTTAATTGCCGGTAAAAGTCGCCGATTTATTCGTCAACTGAGCCTTGATGAGCAGTGTCTGCGCCAGCGAAAATTTGCAAACTTAGCGGTCGACTTACAAACCCAATCCGATGGCACCCTGATCAAAACCAACTGGTTTGAAGGTATTTATACCAGGAAAATTACGCCTAACGTTTTGCAGGAAGAAGCCTGTCACCTCGCCGACCAGCCGCTATCACCCTTGCAATATGCTTTGAGTAGCGGCTCACATGATCTTGACGAGGCACTGCGTTATTCTCACCCCTGGCAATCGACTCCGCAGGAATTTACTCTAGCTCACGCCCGAAAATTACAGGCTGCGCCGCTGTTACATCTGCATGCTCAGGGGGCAACAACAAGCCAACCGCAGGATGCCAATTGGCGAGGTCGACCCGTTTTTGCCTTTCCGTGGATTGGTGCCGATGCCAAAGGCTACCAGTTTGGTGCAATTTCCGTTCCTTTGATGGATCATATGCAAAATGAAACCTTACGGTTTTCCGCCTTGTATGGTTTGGAAAGTCGTTTCCCGAATACTGAACTCAACTTCGTGAGCAACCGTTTTCGCACGACTTATGCCGTCGATGTCTTTCGGCGTCAGTCCTGGAACGGCGCATATCGTGGCGATATATATTATTATGATGAGCGTGGAGCAAAAATTTCTGCCTATCGCTACTTCTATGGCCAGCGCTTATCTTTGCGCCTTGGTCTAAAAATGTCCGACCTTCGACCTTATATCGGCCCAAGCGATATTTGGAATCGACTGTATAAGGGATATCATCAGGAAATCGATTTTTCTATCAGTCAGGGACATCGACTTCCGGCTGGTTCGCTTGGCTATTACCTGCTTGGTGTCATCGCGCCGGAAGAGATTAATGACAATATTATCTATGATCGGCTCGGACTTGGCGTCAATTATTACCTGCCGATCAATCTCTTTGGATTGCAATCAAGTCAAAAGTACGGCATCGCCTACAGCAGGACACGGGGCAAGCAGCAAAAACTTTTGCGTGAGGTTTATCGTCCGCTAAAAACTTTCGTACCCGGTAGCGGTGGCGGATTTAATGAAATTAATATCAGTATGCTGGGGCCAGGTGCCTTGACATCTGCTGTTTATGGCGACACTCAGGCACGCTTTGAATTCGCCTGGAATTTCCCTGTTATACGTGACTTGGAAACTCTTCTGCATATTTTCTATCTGGAGCGACTCGACTTTACGGCCTTTTTTAACTACGGACGTGCATGGTATGGAGCTGAAACTCCCGATTTGAGCCAATTTGTCAAAGCTCACGGCTACAATCTTGATCTTCAGTCTGATATAAAGGGCGTAACTGTGAATCTGGGGCTAGGCACCGGCCAGGTGATCGGCCAGGATTTTGAGGTTTATTTTCTGTTTGGGTTTGATGCGCTGATCGACCCGTAAACAGCAGCTCTTTGCAGAAGGAATTTGGGAATGGCCAATACTTTGGGAACTTTGATCCGTGTCACAAGTTTTGGTGAATCGCATGGTGGTGGCGTAGGTGTCGTGATCGATGGTTGCCCGGCTGGTCATCGGATTTCTCTTGAACGAATTCAAAACTTTCTGAACCGTCGTCGACCAGGGCAAAGTCATTTGGCTAGTCCCCGTGATGAAAAAGACCAGGTCGAATGCCTCTCCGGTTTGGTTGACCAGGTTAGCCTCGGAACACCGATTACGCTGGTTGTTCGCAATGCCGATGCGAAAAAAGAACATTATTCTGATCTAGCTACTGCGTATCGCCCGTCACATGCCGATTATACCACTGATGTGAAGTATGGAAGTAAAGCGCCAAGTGGTGGCGGACGTGCCAGTGCTCGCGAAACCATCGGTCGAGTCGCTGCTGCCGCAGTTCTTGAGCAAATTCTAGAAGACCTAATTCCTAATTTCAAAGTCGTCGCTTATGTCGATCAAGTGAAGCATATTCAAGCCAAACTCGAATCAACCGACGCGCTCACACGCAAAGATGTCGATCAAACTCCTTTACGCTGCCCGGATATCAATGTTCAAAAGGATATGGAGCAGCTCATCATCCAGGCAAAAAAATCTGGTGACAGTGTCGGTGGCACGATTACTTGCAATATCGTCGGCTGTCCTCCAGGAATTGGCGAGCCGGTTTTTGATAAACTGGAAGCTGATCTAGCTAAGGCCATGATGAGTTTGCCAGCAAGCCGTGGATTTGAAATCGGCTCAGGATTTTCCTCGGTTCAATATTTTGGCTCTGAGCATAATGATGCATTTTATCAGGATAAAGGTCGCGTGCGAACCCGCACCAATCGATCAGGCGGAGTTCAAGGTGGAATCAGCAATGGAGAGATGATCTATTTCCGTGTGGCCTTTAAGCCGGTGGCCACGGTCTTCAAAGATCAGGAAACGGTGAATCGTGATGGCGAATCCTTGACGATGAAACCCAAAGCCGGTCGCCATGATCCCTGTGTCCTCCCTCGCGCTGTCCCCATGGTTGAGGCTATGGCTATTCTTGTCGTCGCCGATCACTACTTTCGCCAATTTATTTTTCAATATGGCAAGGGACAAGAACGAATTTAATCAACCCACTCTTCAAATTTTCTAAACCCCTTACCCCAAGCTGCTCCGAGATGCAGGGCGGCTTCTCAGGACTTACTGAAATCCTTAGCTTTCTTCTCACAAAAGCCACGCTGCTGCGGATATCCCCCCATTCCAGCACGAAGAATATAAAAAATAAGTCAAGTTAGCCCTTGCACAATAAGAAATAGGGTTATATATAGGCCTCAACACAATCGATTGCATAAGGTGTCATCGCTTCAAGACCTTGAAGCGATTGGGATTAAACGATTTTATCTCAAAGCCATGGCTGAGCAGACCAATCTAAACATGCATTTAAGATCATGCATTCCGAGGGGGGGTTATTTATGAAACGAATGTTTTGCTTTGCAGCATTGATCGTCACTACGACTTCATGCAGCCCAGGGCCTGAAGAACAAACGACAGACTTATCTCGCTCAGAAGTTCCATCCAGCCATCGCGATTATGCAATTCCTGGTCAAGCTTATAATTCTGACCAAAGCCGCTTCCTCAATGTTGCCTGTGTCACGGGAGATATTGTGGAAAATCTTGGCAATACAGAAGCACAAATTGAACTTGGCCTTGATTTAGGTTTTTCTGAAATCATTGACAGAATCGGAGGCAAGCTCAGCGTTGATATCGACTTTCCTGTCGTGCGCGCTGGAGCATCTGCACGCTATGGCCAGGAAATGGCAGCCAGTGAGCATGTGAACAATTATCACTTTTCCTGGCGAGCTACACCGAAAAAACAGGTACTAGTACCAGGCTCCTACCGTTTGACTGAAGTCGGTGAACGCATTGCTTCCTCATCTCCGGCCGACTTATTTCATCGCTGTGGCAATGAGTTTGTGACAGCAATTGAATATGGTGCCAGCCTGAATGTGAACTTGCGGATGGAATTTCGCAATGAACAGGACAAGCGTGATATCGGTGGTAAATTAAAAGTTTCTGTCGGCAAAGTCGTCGATTTCGTTTCCGTCGAAGGCGATCTGGACTACCTTGATGAGGAGGTAAAAAAATCGGTAAAAATTACCGTCCAAGCAGTTCAACGAGGCGGCGCCCCCCTGCAGTTGCTAAAGATCATCCCTAACAATCTCATTACCTGCAATTTAAGCAATCCCGAGCCCTGCTTTCAGGTCTTTATTGATGCCGTCCGCTATGCAAAAGAAGATCTGACCCAGCAGTTTACCAGCCTTGATTCATACAACGTCATCAAGTATCACACCGAGCGTTATGATGAATCGGCGATTGACAGCTTGGTACCACCACAAAGCTATCCGAGTTTGAGTCGCCTGGTCGAAAATACCAGAATGGATCTGGACTTTGATTTTCAAAATGCTCTCTTGGATCAAAACCGCGCTAATCGGATGAAATCAGCCTATCGTGAATGGTTGAGCCAGGAACAGTATGAGAAAATCCAGGACATCGAGCAAAAAGCGCGACGCAATGCCCGACGTTACTCTCAAGCAGCTGTCTTTTGCTATGACAATCCCAATGACGAATGTCTGCAATATGCAAGCGAAACACAAGAGCAAGTTGAGGACTACGAGCGAGACACCTTAGCCATTGAGGCTGCCAGTGTCTCGGATGTTTTCCGCTGCGAATACGCCCGATTGTTGGCCGTGGAAGTGGGAGATGTCAGTGCACGTTTTGCCCTTGGTTATCGCAATAGAGGCTGGGCGCCCATCTTCTTTAATAACGCCTTACCAGAAGAAGGCGTTCAATCGTGGGTAGCATGCTCTCAAGCTTTAACAACATATGGCGATTACTTTAAACCAGCACAGTGATTCGACTTTGGACCAAGATGAAAACGAAGGAGCTATCTTATGAAAATTTTGAAACTGATATTTTGCATAACGATGTTCATGAGCACAGGTCTAGCCAATGCGCAAATTGTCGAGCTACGCCAGCGTTGTGAGGAAGATAATTTAACACCGGCAATGGCCTTAGAGCGTTTTAATTGGCTGAAAACTTGCCATCCGGACATTTTGACAAACTTCCATGACCTGCTTTTTCCTGAATTCCGTAGTGATCCAGCCGATTTAAAAATTGAAATCCTGGCTGATGAATGGCTCTTTGCGCGCGGCAGACTGCGATCTAGACCGAAATACCTGACCTTTGGTCATGCAGATAATTCCAATCCTCTCAACTGGCAAGCACCAACTTCAGAGCGTTCAGCTTGTGGCATCCCGGCCGGTTACATTCCCTTGGGAGTTTGCACCTCATCCTGCTACCATCCCAGTCAGGTTGTTTTGTTTGAGCAAGGCGAAATCCCCATGGGTGAAGCTTATGATGAGATCTTTGATCGGATCGTCACCGTCTCTGACGATGCTGCTCTTGATGCTTTAGATTATACGGTTCGCCCTGTTGAGGCTTATACCCGTAGTATTCGCGACACGGATCATGACTTACTCCGTGTGACGATGAAATCAGGTGGTCAGCTGCTGATTACTCCAAACCATCCGATGTTGCGCAGCGACGGCATCATGGTCGAGGCACAAGAGCTGGCGATTGGTCAGGCGCTCGTGACGGAAACTGGAACCCATGATGCGATTGTGAGTATGGATTATGAACCATACTTCGGAAAAGTTTATAATGTCGCGCCAAATTCTAGCAGCCTTAAAGGACATATTCTGGTTGCAGAAGGATACCTAACCGGCTCGTCCTGGTATCAAAATGATGGCTACGACTACTTGAATCGTCTTGTCATGAGAAATAACATTCCAGACGAATTACTGGATTAAATGCAACGACAAAAAGTTTTGGGTGCGAGTCACCCGAAACTTAGCTACCTGAGGTTCTGTTATGCCACGTCTTGTCTTTATCTTTTACCTTTGCTTCCTAGGCCTTGCTTGTCAGGAAGGTAAAGCATCAAAAGCTGAAGAAGAAAATTTTGTCATCAAAAAAGACGCTGCTCAAGCAGAGACGCAAAGCCTGGAAAAAATATGCCAAACAGCAGAGGGTAAATTTAACCAACAGAAGAATAGTTGTGATTGTGGTCTCACCCGTACTGGTCAAAGCCGATTTCTCATCCCACTCTTTTCACAAAATGGCCGTGGTTCCGACGTAATTGCCTATGAATGTCGAGAAATTCCCAAGTTCCAAGCAACAGAGAATAATTCATGGCAGAGTTTTCAGGACATCTTTGTTCATGAGGGAAAAGCGGCACTCATTCAAGAATTACAAAAGATTCGCTATGCTGATAATCGCCGTATCTTGCAGCTGCATATTCACCCTGACATTCGTCTAGCCAAGTTAAGAGAACTGGCGAGAAAATTGGATGAAGACCCCTTTCCTCTCCTGATACCAAATGGTTACCGGCGTGGAGACCGCTTCGATATTTACTACGATTATCCGGAAGTCGCCACGGCTCATATCCGCCTCGCACAGCAAATGCCATTGCACAATTTTGAAGATGAAGACGTCAATGCTCCAGGAAGGTTTTTCTATGCCTGGAATTATGATGACTTAAAAAAATTAATGCAGACTGACTCACTTGCACCTGAGCTTAGCAAGTATTCCGAAGAGACGATGTTGAGCGAGACAAAGTCAGCCCTCCAAGAAATCAAAGTCTACTGGTCGGGATTGTCTCATCAATTGCTAGACCTACAGGAAAACACAGTTAATATCGCTGCAGGATGCCATGAGATCTGTCAACAAACTTTGAGCTTTCAATTTGCAGATCGGCATTATTGGTTAGAACGGCACTTTGTTCGTGGCCATGTGGTGCACCAGTTGCTCTATAGCGGAGCCCATGATGGATCGCGTAAAGATGCTGTTTTCCTATTGAGTGATAGTCTGCATATATCTTTTGGCTTTATTCATAAGCGCCGCTTTCTAGCTGGGGAAAACAATCTATTAACGCACACAACGGTGTTTGATGGGAATGGTCACAAAATACAGGAGCTAGCTGAGAAGGCTTTACAAAATGCTGCCCTAGTCCATGAAAATGTCAGCCTTCTACCCTCCTTCCCTGCAAACTTGCGCCAAGCACTCGTGGTGTTTGGCCAGTTTAATTTGGCTGATCGCCGGCAATCCCAACGGCTCTTGAAAGGCCCATTTTATCAAGCAAGTCCTAGTGAAGGTGGCAGTTTGCTTGGCTGGAAGATATCGCAAGTGGACCACTTATTCAGTGAAATTGAAAGCTACTTTGATGGCGTCTATCAGCCCTGGTCAAGCATGACTAGTACGCATACTGATTTGGTTTTAGATGAACTCTATCCTGTTAATGATAGCGATGCGTACGTGATACCAGTCGGGTATCCGAGCCTATTGGATGGCAGCTTCCGTTCTATCCTGAAAGCAAGTCGATCTAAGTTAATTTTGCTGCCTGCAACTGTTCCCATACAAAAAGAAGCTTGTGAACACCAGTTTCAAAACCTCTCCCAAGATGTTTTATGGATCATGGCAGCAGGAAATGATGGCATGGAAAATCCTAAATTCCGCTGTCCGCAATTGCTTGGATCGCCGCAAAATCGTATCGTCGTTGCCGCCTCAACAGCTGGCGGGTATCAGCTTGATCACCGCTCGGATTTCGGCGTGAAATACGCTGACATCGCAGCCCCTGGTATCGCCAGCAATGGTCATCGTGGGACGTCATTTGCCGCACCAAAAATCGCCCGTGTTGCAGCCGAAATACTTGATCGCCATCCTGATTTGTCTGCAGCCGAAATACGTCTGGCGATACTTCTGGCGAGCTCATTCGATCCGCAAAGGCCATTGGCAGTGCGCTCCGGGGGAAGCTTACAAGAAAGCTGGGCATTGGTGGCAGCGCATGAATTGGCAAAGCTACCATATCAGCAACGTATGTTACTCGTGAATGGTAGCCAACAGGATAGAGAAGATCTCTATATCAAGATTATCAGCTCGTTTAGTGAGCTTTGCAGGAAAGATATCAAATTGCAGGTGCAGCACTTAATGAAAAATGGAGTATAAAGCCATGGCAAAGAAAACAAGGCGAATACATTATCTGGCGCTTGCTTCGTTCCTAACGTTACTATTATTGGTTTCGACTTTCTTCGATCAACAAGACGCTTCTCCAGAATCGCAGGTTTCTCCAGTAGAAAAATACGTGGAAGACAGCCCGGCACTGCCAGATAATAAAGATCGAGAGCAGCGACGCCTTCACGTACAAGTGAAGCACGACGAGCAGGATGCGAAAACTCCGGGAAACCAGCAGATAGCGAAAGATGAGCGATACATGGAGCTTGCCGCCAAGTCATTGTTAACAAGCCAAGAGAAAAACGAATTTACAGAACTTATAAATAATCCAGAGTGGCAGCAACAGCAAATCGATCGTCTCAAACTTGGTCACACCACTAAATATGATCGAACTGAAGAAAAGCAACGCATGCAGTCGATTGAGATCCTTGCGCAAACATTGGTCTATGGGAATGATCAAAGCCGTGAAACCGTGAGGCTTGCTCTGATCCAACTCATTGAAGACCGCAGCTATCTTAAACTACGGGATAAACGACTGCAAAAAAGTTTTATTGGCGATAAAGTCGAGCAATTAGTCCTTCTGCATAAACTATCTCCTCAAAGCTTTGCTGAGATGAGCCATTTCATTAATGAATCCGATGATCAAATTCTCAAATTTGCATTGCGCTCAGCAAATAACTTGCAAGGGAGCCTCAAGCACTAGGCGTCAAACGGTAATGGCTCAATTGAAAGGAGAGAAAAATGACTGCAAAAATGCTACTGATAACTGCTGCAATCTTTTTCTTCACCTCAAGCGATCATCTGCATGCTCAGGCGCAACGACTGCATTCTGGGGATCAGGATATTTCGATACTGGGATATGGACTTGATAGTCAGCAAAATGTGCTGAGACAAGCTTGTATCTCTGGCATACCTATCCTTCATCGCAATGAAATGATGGAACTTCGCGTCTACCAAACAGCAGATTTTGACGAGTACTTCCGTCGGCAAATGGGCTCTGGTTCCGTTGGTGTAGATATTTGGTTGATCGGTGCCAAAGCCAAACAGGAATTCATCCAACGCAACACAGAAACTGAGCAAAGAATGTCGATGATGTGGGAGATTGTCTATGAATATGGCAGCCAGAGCTTAGAGCAACGCCAATTAAGCCTTATTGGCTTAGATGCTATCAATCGAGATGATAACGAAAAACTCCGTCTTTGTGGAGACCGCTTCGTCCATAGCGTCAAGTTGGGGGCGAAAGTTTTGTTAGCAGCAAGTCTGCATTTTCCTACGAAAGAAAGTTATCAGCAGTTTAAAACTAAGGTAACTGTTTCGATTCTCGGTGGCTTAATAAAGTTTTCGAAGGAATTTCTCAAGGAAATGTCAGAGCATGGTGCTGAGGCGATTCTTTCCATACAAGCGTTGCAGCTTGGAGGCGATCCGATTCATTTAGAATCATTTGCAGCAAAAGGTCAGCGTTTTTGTCAGATCCAAGAACTGGAAGAGTGTCTGGCAACGTTTCACTCTCTCTATCACTATATGTTTGCCGAAGATGGCTTTCGTCAATCACTGCAGGGGCAGAATATTGAGCAACTCTATCCTTTTTATTTTACGACTGAGCTATACCGAGAATCAGATCATGAACTCTTAGCGCCAGCCATAAAAGACTAGGTGAACTCCTAGGAAGCCGATAGTAGTTACTGTGGAAACCAAACTTCCGCCTGAAAGACCAATTCCAGTTGGCAGTGGCAAAAGCCTCCCCCAAGCTCATGAATGGGACGAATTCTAATATCACCACCACGTTTACGCAAAAGATAGCGCACTGCATCTAAGCCTATTCCCCGGCCCGCAAGATCCGTCGCCTTATCTTGGGTGGAGAGATCTGGTTGGAAGATCAGGTCTAATATTTCCTGCTGATTCGTTTCGCTGCCATCAATAAGACCGTTTTGAATTCCTTTTTTCTTTAAAGTGGCAATATTGTATCCCTGGCCATCATCTTCATATGTCATGGTCACGAGGTGAGTTTTATTGTCGTATTGAACGTGAATTTTAATGCAACCATGTAAAGGCTTTCTTTTTTGAACCCTCTGATTTCTGCTTTCAAGTCCATGTCCAATACTATTGCGAATCAAATGCGTCAATATACTGAGCAGGAATTGATGTTCCACAGGATCGAACAGAATACCATGATCCTGCACTTTAATCAGCGGCAACTCTTTTTCCAAACTACTAATTTTTATACGCAATGATTGAATGATTTCACTGACAATCTGTTCAATCGGTTGAAAACTTAAATCGACGATATTCTGCAGAAGAACTGGTAAATCTTGACTTGATAAATCATTCAGAATTTTCTCACTACTATTTCGATTCGATGACCAGTTTAAAATATTTTTCAACTTATAGACGAGGCTTCGGAGTACACTCCAGGGAATAAAGATGCCACTTTCCGTCGAATTTTTACCTATATAGAGCTTTTCTTCCATCACAAGTTGATATTGATGGATTTTATTTTTTACTTTCAGTAGTCCATCCCAGCGTGACAATGAACCGTTCGATTCAAAGCCTACAGATGATTGCTGAAGCTTAGGAGACCAGTCGTTTTCGACTTCATGCAATAGGCTTGCCAATGAACTCATTCCAAAACTATGAGCATTGCCTTTCATCGTATGCAGCAGACGGAAAATGAGGATTTGTTGCTCTGATTGCACAGAATTTTCCTCTTGGTTCGCAGCATTCTGCTGAGAAAATTTCAAATCAGGATTATCTGTGAGAATTTCAAACACCTCTTCCAACATACCGCTCATATTCAGTAAAATCTCGGGTAGTTTCTGAGTCGGAGTCTGTAGCAGATCTTGAATCACAATCCATTCTTCCTGATTGCGGATAGCTTCTTCCTGCAAAGACCGTAGCTGAGTCACATTTCTTATTGTAATTAAATAGCGTGCTATGACTGCTTTTTCATCCTCAATAATATTCCAATCGAGCTCAAAAATTTCGATCTTGCCATTATTATTTTTCCTCGAAAATTCTTTTGCCAGCAAATGCTTGTTGACATCAAAGGTAAAAGCCTGCTGATTTAAAGAATTCACCAGTGTTTGCTCAATTTGTTCACACTGACTCTTAGTTAAATCACTAACCGCAAATATCAAGTTTAAGAATTTGCGACCTCCCAGATTTTGGTATCCTGTCATTTCCTCAAAATAGCTGGAATACTCACCAACTATTCTTAGCTCTTCACCACTAACCATACATATACCCTGACGAATATATGTCATAATAGAACGGACTTCGCGCGTTTTTTCCTCTACAATGTGATCCAAATTTTCAATATGCTCTTGTAATTTTTGATTCAAATTTTGAATTGTCTTTTCATTTGCTTTCACTTCACGAAAGGCCCGAGCAAAGATCTTAGCGATTGCAACACTCTGGAAGAATATAAATCCATAGAGCCCAAAACCGATGACATTAGCACCATGAATAAACTGCCTCGCAACTAAAATATCATTGATCGTCGCTGCCGTCATGATCATACCGCCCAGCACGAAGATCAAGGAACCATCTTGCCTTTGTATAAAAGCTCGGACGAAGGTTGATAAGGATATTAAGACCAAGATGATAGCTAGAATCTGATAATAGAGTATGGTTTCTGTGAAAACGCGCGGGGGCATAAGGGCTACTGCCAGAAGAAAGGGGACACAAACCAGCACAGAAGCCTTGGTTAAATTTTTTGATAGAAACCTAGGGTAAATAAGATGAGCAAAGACTAGAAAAGAAGGTACCGCGGCATAAAAAGAGATCAATTCCAGGCGACGATAGAGCACAAAGTTTGGTTGAAAAAATCGAATCGCCAATTGACCGTCACCTGCAATAGCCACCCTGACCGCAATAAAGCTACAAAATATAGCAAGCGCTAGCGGGCCAGCATTTTCACCTCTTAACCAATAAATGACAAAATGATAAAGAGCCATGATAATAACACAGCTTAACACCATCATATCCAAACTAATTTCAAGCATGGTTTTTCGCTCGAAGTCCTCGGCCAAACCTATTTTCACCGGGTGCCACGTGCCACCCGCAATATGAAAAAATGAAGAGACCTGCAGGACGATATCAAGATCCTCTCCTTTATGTATCAATGTAACGTCTCGAGGTCCAACAGCGGCAATACTACTGGCTTCATCCTTTCCCACTACTCCGAAGCGGATGATCTCATTGTCATTCATCCACAAGCGATAGGCAGTCGGCAAGTCTTTGATCAGCAATCTTAAAATACGCTCACCGGCTGGCATCTTGACTTGAAGTCGGTAGGTCGCAAAACTATCCCCGGACAAAAGAATATCATCCAAGTTCTTACCATTCCAAAGCATTGGCATAGGAAAATAATGGAATTCTGTAGCCGAGGCGATCTCATCTGGACTAATAACCTGCTTCCAAAATAGCTGCCATTCACCTTTTAACTCGACAATTCCTTGTTTTTCAAAATCCCAATTTCTTAGATCGAGTATGCCTTTCTTTGCTTGTAAAGGAAGTTCCTCTGCCTGAACAGATCCCAACAAGAAATAAGCTGCTATGAGTAAAGCATGCCACATTTAATCGCGAAACCTCCGTTCTCGATTATCGACAACAATTCAATATTTTTAAGAAATTTGATTTTTCGCGAGAAAAGTTCGCGAGCGCTACACTTCAAAGCAATTATTAACTCAAAGAGTTTTGCGCCAATTTATCGATATTTCAAAAACATGATAGAATTCAAAGTATTTAAGGAAGACAATTTTAAAATGAAGGATTCATTGCCCATCATATTTTTCATGATTATTTGCATGACTCTCAAATCACACAGGCTTTTTGCAGAATCAACAGCTATAAGCTTCCAACCTCACGATTTTTTCAGTTTGACAAAAAAAATCTGCTCATTGAGAATGATTACAAATCACTTACAAATTATCGAGGGCCTCCATGAGACGACTGAAGTCAAAGTCTATTCTTTTTCGCATAACCTCTGTTCTCCCTTTAATGCTTCCAAATGCTGCCTATGCAACAAAAGCAAAACTTCTTTCCCTTCAAGGCGCGGACTTTCTTATAGATTCGCAAACTGTTTTTGAAAATCCAAGTGATATCCACGCACTAGGAAATTACTTCACCTTGGAACTAGGTGGTAGTGCCGCAAATTCTTCACCAAAAGCAGAAGGTGGATTATTTCAAGAAATGTCCGGTGCGCAGGTTGGTTTCTATTTGGGCCATATGAGCGCTGAGCAAACAACTTTCCGTACCCTCAATAACTTTCTTCTTGAGGAAAACCCTATCGACTTTTTCTACGCTCGTGGAAATTGGGGTGCAAGTATTGGTATTTCACAATCAGACAAGAAAACCAGCGATGAGTCGCAACAAACCATTGTTGGCAGATATGGCATCACAGATGGTCCATTGAATGCCTGGGCAAATCTGGAGCTCATTTCCAAAGCTGACAAAGGCAACGATGAGTATCAAGGTGCCCCCGTACTGCGAGCTGGAGCTTCTTATGTAAAAGGCCAATACTTTTTTAGTGCCAAGTTAAACTATGGAAAAATTGAAAATAAAATCAGTGGTACCACAACCAAGGTCGATCTCACTGGCATCGAGTTGCTTGCTTTGGATCGCTCGATCAAAACCAATCAGGCGACGATTTATTTCGGTCCAGGTTTGAAATGGCAAGAAGTCAAAGTTGGGAATGCTAAAATTTCTAATATGTCTCTTCCCATGTACGCGGGAATAGAGCACAAATATTTCGACTGGCTTGATTTTCGAGCTTCGGTCTCACAAAACTTCCTTATTGGCTCGACCAAAGATGAAACCAACGCAGCCCCAGGAGACAAAGCTGATTCAATCGCTAACAACACAACAGTTGCCGCGGGAATCGGTATTCAACAAGAAAATCTATCAATTGATGCAACTCTCACAGCTTCGAATACTGGTGAGTTTAATGGCAATTCTATTTTAGCCAACCTTGGTATGATTTATAACTTCTAATCCCAGTGGGTATGAGGATTGAATGAAAAAAATTATTCAATGGAGCACGCTGGCACTTTCTCTGCCAGCATTGAGCTGCGGTGGTGAGGGTGGAGCACTAGCACCACTAAATGGCCCTGCAGGCGCATTAGAAAGCAATCAAATCGCCAGTGTCCTAGCTCAGTTTGAAAACGCTTTGGCGACTTTTTCTATTGATGGCAATATCAATCCACCACAAATTAGTGGTGTACACTACGGCCAAACGCCAATTCCATTACAAGAAAATGACTATTTTGCTGATTGCCGTTCAGAAAATCCTGACTTGCCTGATGATGAAGACAGCGACAGTATTGCCAAGTTCAAAGAGATTAAGTTTAACTGCCGATCAATTGATGATGGAGTTGCCTATCGCAGCCAAGAAGGCTCGATCGTCATTCAAGATTTGGATGATACGACATCCGGAGGTCCTGGTGGTTATTCATTTGAATATGACCTGACCGGCAAGTCTCAGTACAAAGATGGTGGCTATTATGATTATAGCTACCAAGGTCACTTTAAATACCAGATCCAGAGCGGTAGTTTTATCTATGATGCTAACTTAGTCACCACAAATGAAGGAGATAGCCCATCAGACGGTGAATTCAGCTATTTGTATCAGCAAACCTGGAAGCACAAGGTCACCCCAGTAGACATGGAAGACCCTGGCCTGGCAGGTTCCGTTGTCATGAACGGCTATTTTCGGATGGTAAACCGTTCAGACGATTCTTCACTGACACCTATTGATGTGACGCTCACGACATCTAGCAGTGGGCTGGTCTATGATCGAAGCTGTAACTATTTTTATCAGGCTGGATCTCTTACATTGAAAGATTCGCAGGGTAATACCATCGCATTTCAATATGACTGCGACAATTTAAATCGCAGTTTTAATGGGCAAAGCATCTAAGTTTGCCACCTAGAAGCCCTCACCACAGTGAGGGCTTCTCTATTATTTTTGAAGCTTTAATTTTGCCTCCAAACCTGGAATTTCACTCGCACCTACCGGCACTTGCATGCTTGAACCCTGTAAATCATCACCAAATTCTTCGTATGGACCATCTAAGCAACCTTTTTTTCCTTTTGACGTCAGCAAAACCACATTTTGACACAGCCATCTCAGGTTCCTCTAAACTTTTATACAAATAGTAAGAATTACCTTTCCCCATATATCAGATTGAATCGATACTCGGCAAATCCAGGTTTGCCGATTCCTGTGAAAACTCGGTCTTAAGCAGCGGTGAATATGCATCATTTTTTAAATACTTGAGCTTTAACCTAAAAGTACCGATGAGATGGGGTTAAGTCAGAAGGAATGAAATATGCTACGCCGTAAAACTTCCATCATTGCTGTGGTTACCAGTGGGTTGAGTTTATCTTCCTGCCAAAACCATCAATTGCAAGGTTCAGGAAGTTCATCAAAAGTGTCAAAAGACGAAGCCCCTGTGACTGATGTCAGCTCGGTTGATCACGACCAGGTGATTCCACCGAACAATATCAGTGGCTCCTATCTGACTTGTAGCTTCGAAAAGGAGCCGACCGAAGAAGTACCTGAAAGCCTGGTAGGCTGTCGATTTGATGATGCTAATGGGCAAAGGGTTCCAGCAACAAGTCTTGGTATCAGTTACCAGTTCAGTTACACGCCTCCACCCCAGTCAAGTATTACAGTTTATGTACGTGAACTCATAGGTGACAGCCGTTACGATGCTGTCTATCTTTTTTTTGGTATCGATCGGGAAAGCCTTCTCCAAGAGGCCAGACAAACAACCATCCACGTTTCGGTTGAAGGCGAGAATGTTACAGGGCAAGACGTCGTCATCAGCAATCCTCTATCGAGCATTGAGCGCAATGTTAACACCATCCCCGAGCTGCCAAACAATGATTACAATGATGTTCGGGAAGATATCTTAGTCGATGCTCAAAATGGCGAAGTCACTCCTCCCTTTTAATCAAAGCGTAAGAAAAGCAAGAAAACACAAAGCAAGAGAATCAACTTCCCCTGCTCTGAAAATTTAACAACGCTTATACTTCTGCAGTCAAACTACTGAGGATTGGAGTTCCAAACGCCTTCTACTTTGACACCTGGCTGCCCAAACCCCCAAGTTCCGGTAAATTCAGTTCTATCATTATTAGTAAACTTAAATTCAAACCAACCTGCAATTGTCGTTCCCTCATGCCATAAACCTGTCATGACATCATTTTCCACCTTGATCTGTGAAAATTGATCAACAACTGGATTCGTGTCAGCAGGACAGCCTGGCACTCGTTCCTGAACCCAAGTATAGCTACCTGCAGAACCAGAAATATTTAGCTCAGCTTGGAAGCGAATACTGCGGTTACATGGAGAATTATCGTATACATAATAACTGCTTATTGTTCTCTCAAATGGCAATTTTTCCCAGTTGAAAACATGGGCACTGGCTAGAGATTGCCACTTTTTCGTGGGGAAGTGAAAGCTAATCACACATAGATAAACCATACCATCTGCCAGATCAGCAACCGATATTTGCAAAGGATTGCTGATATCATGAACCGTATATCCTCCTGATTCTTCACAGGAACCTAGATTATCAAGTTTATAGGCATAGTGACTGAAGGCAGGGTCCGCCTCAATAGGGAACTCAAATTGATGATAATCACTTGCTGCGCTAGGCACACCGGCTAAGCTAAATGCTAAATTGGGAAAACCGCCAGAGCTACTAGCAGGAATAACATTAGGATCACCAGGACTAAATCCAGGATCTATGACAATGTCTTGGTTTATTGTATCTTCGGCGTTACCTGAATTTTCCGAAGATAAACCTTCTGAATCACGGTCGGGTATACGACGCTCTAACCCAATATCCTGCTGACAGGCCAGATAGCTGACGCTGAACAAGGTCATGCAGAAATGCTTCCACAGTTTTGTGGACATCGGCTTCCACAGTTTTGTGGACATCGGTTGACTCCTAGTATCTGGCTTTCATAAGTTATCGGTTGCTTTTCCAAAACACTTAAAAGACGTACAAATCACACAAAATTTCCCACAGTTAAGACAATATTTATCTTGGAAAAGATTTCACAATCATCGCGAAAATCAGCTTAAAGTCAATGAAATTAAGGGATTAAAACCTATCAACAGGTCTTTTCATCCACTTCGTGATCGACTGTTAAGCTTTGAAATAATAAGGTTTGATTGTCTTCTGCAGCGGCGGGCGTCGGCCAAGGTATTCGCCCAGATCCTTATAAAACTGATTCCAAATATTGGTTTCGATTTCATAATGACGATTTAGTAATCGAAGATTCACTTCCAAAGCCATGACGATGGATTCATGGGACTCGCCATATTCGTCGATGCGCATCATTTTTTTGGAGACAGCTATAAAACCAATAGACTGCAAGACGTTTTTCATCATCGGGCGGCAATCAAGTAGCAAATACTTTGACTTTGATTGAGCTGCAATTCTGATAGCATGCTTCATCATCGCAAGGAAGATATCAGTGATTTGGACGTTTGCATGGAGCAACAAGTGAGTCATTTCCAAGCGAGACGCCATAAGGTACTCGGCAGGGATCTGAAAACCGGAATTCTGCAGTTCGGATAGTTGGGTATTTTCCTCGAAGAAAACTAAACGAAAAAAAGCAAGTTCCTCGGCACCGATTTTACCGACAATTTTTCTTGAGCGGGTTTGAAACTGTTCTGCTGTCGTCCTTGCGGTAAAATCTGGCATACAACAAATGCTTGAGCTAAATTCAGTTGGATTAAGTTGTGGCAAGACTTTTAACGGATATTGAAAATGACAAGCTTGCTCGATCGCATGCAGTTGAAAACCAGCCTGCCGCAGCGATCTTGGATTCGCTGTGTTATTCATGATCAATAAATACTCACAAATCGCCTGCTCCAATTTTGGATGCTTTTTTTCGTACTCAAGATACAGACGAAAACGGTTAAGTTTTGTTGAACGATAAATGTGTCGGGAGTTGCGGCAGGATATCTGGAACAGACCAAAGCCTGGAACAAACAAGTCCATTTGTAAAATTTGCCCCGGAATAATGCTTTTCCACCGGGACGAGGTCACCACATCAATGCCATCAGCGGTAAAGCCGTTGACTTGAAATAAAACCAACTCATTGAAGAAAAAGCTGTCTTTACATGTTAATTGTGGCCGGATGTAAGTTTTTGCCAGAAATAAAGGCTTGGCTAAACCCTGATCAAAGGCTTCATAGGTCGACCAGTTTTGCAGTTCAAATTTTACCCCGAAGCGCTGACGTTTCTTATTCTGAATGCTTATCAAGCCCGAACTAGTAATATTGGCAAAAACAGAAAAACTGCCTTCTTTTTTCTCAAAATTAAGCTCAAGCTGATCACCCACTTTTAATGGCAACTCCACCCTAAAGCTACGATTCACAAAGGCCAAACCATAAGGAGAGATGTCGATGATCTCTACTTTATGGCTCATCCCTTTTATGCTTATGGAGCATGTGATATTTTCACCGAGATAGATGGAACGCCGTCGATCTTCTCGCAAATCGGTATCCAAACCCTCAAGTTCCTGAGTTTTTCTCGGGGATTTTCCCATATGTACCTACTAGCAAAACAATATCATCAGTGTTTTGCTAGAAATCGGCAGATTCTGTAAAAAAATGAAACCTATCAGCTTAAATATTTAAACTGATTTACGACTCTTCCAGGCGTAAGCCTCCCCACACCTGCTCAAACGCAGCAGGCGCAATGAGATCCCAAAGCAAATCTTTTCCTAAATTTTGCAGATGAAGGGGTTGAAAGTGAACCCTTTGATCAATCGCGATGGATTGTTTCGCCTGATCGTTGTATTGCAGCGAACCGATGCGAAAATTCTGCCCACCCAAAAAACTTGGGTTCATGAATACATGCGCAGCATCAAGTACCCCGGAGTGAATCAGAGACGATAAAAGACGGGGTCCACCTTCGATCAGCACACTTTGCAAGTATCGTCCCCCATGATTCTGCGGGTACAACTTGGCAACTTCGTCCACAAAGTCGACAAAGCTGGTTTTATCTGCATGTAGGGGGACAAGAATGAGTTGTTCATGCTCCAACCACCAGCTCAATGAAGATGCCATTTGCTTGTCTGCTTTTATTCCCCAATAGACTTTTTCTCCTTGCAGTAAACGAGCTGAAATTCTGGATTTTTGTTCGCTATCAGCCTGCAAAAGTCGGGCATGTGGATCATAGATTAACTTGATAGGATGGCGATTGATGGGTCCGACACAGTCGCGAACATCCAGACTCGGTTGATCCAATAAGGCTGTTGGACCACCAACCGCAATGGCATCATACTTTTGCCGCAACCAGTGGGTATGCTGCCTGGCTTCGGCGCCACTAATCCATTTCGATCGCCCTTGGTCGTCAGCTAAGTGGCCGTCCAAGGTCTGCGCCCACTTGCCTATTAGGACAGGGCGGGAGGTGGCAAGGGCACGCAAAAATGGGAAATGCCAGGCCGCACACTCATTGGCTAAAACGCCGACGCGAACTTCAACACCATGTTGACGTAAATATTGAATTCCTTTGCCGTTAACAGCTGGAAATGGGTCCTGAAAAGCGACAATACAGCGACGTATTCCCATTTCCACCAATGCTTCGACGCAAGGTGGTTGTTTGCCATGGTGTACGCAAGGCTCAAGTGTCACATAACAGTCGGAACCACGTAAATTTTCAGGATGAACACATTCTTGAATGGCTCGTCTCTCGGCGTGTAAACCACCGAAAGACATGGTCGCTCCTTGGGCGACAATTTGATTATTTTTCACAAAAACACAGCCAACTGCTGGATTCGGCGGTGGTTTACCGACTTCGGCCATTGAGACACGCAAAGCCTGCGCCATCCAATATGCGTCACTATGAAGAGGTAAGTTTATTTCTCTATTCTCAACCGTATAGGTATCCCTCAGCCAACCGCCTAAGGAAAAACCCTGCTCAAGCTTGAAAGTCTTACTCATTACGAACCTTTGCCAAAATTCACGAACAATTGCATCGACAGGCCGTGCGGAAGCTCTCCCCGGTTTAGCATGACCTAGGCAAGGCATGCAATCTGGTATGACCGCAGCGAATCCAGTATCATACTTTACATCAGTGACGAAGCTAAGGGGCCCTTTCTAAAAAGCGGTTGTTCTTCAAAAAAGCTTTTGACGAGGACAGCTCGGTCATGGAAAAGCTTAGCTTAATTTCATACTCACTGTGACAGTATCGTCGACGATGTTGGACTATCAGATCATGAGGACTCGGAAAACCATGTTGTCTATGAAAAATCGTTTGATTACCAGCTTGTTTCTTTTTAGCCTGTTTACATCTTCCATTTATGCCTATCAATTACCAACTGCCAAGGATCCCCTGGTCAATTCAGGTAATGTTCAGGTATTAGAACGTATCTCCAAAGGTGTCAGCGACCTATCGGAAGAAGCAAGCAAAGCTATTGTCTTTATATCCGTATCGAAGATTGTCAAGGGTCGACCCTATGGTGAAATCGACCCGTTTGATTTTTTCTTTGGCCCGCGTTTTCGTTCGCCACAGCAAGGTCCACGTGAAGAAGAACGTCAACAATCTGGTCTTGGCTCAGGCTTTTTCATTGACTTAGACCGGGGCTACATCATTACCAATAACCACGTAATCGATGGCGCTGATGAGATTTCGATTAAGCTGGCAAATGGAGAAACTTACATCGCTAAAGTGCTCGGAAGCGATCGCAATACTGACGTCGCCGTCATTCAAATTAAAGACGAAAAGTTTCAACGGAAAGGATTGAGCCAACTTCATTTAGGTAATTCCGATGGCCTGAAGGTTGGAGAGTTTGTATTAGCCCTTGGCGCTCCTTTTGGGCTTGAAGCCAGTTTATCGTTTGGCGTCATTTCCGCAACCGGTCGCGGTAACTTGAACATCACAAGCCTTGGTAATTTCCTACAAACAGACGCTGCCATCAATCCTGGTAACAGCGGTGGACCGCTGATCGACATGAATGGTCATGTGATCGGCATGAACACGGCTATTTACTCTAGATCCGGTGCCTCCGCCGGTATCGGATTTGCCGTCCCATCCAATTTGGTTCGACAGATTGCTACCCAGTTGATTAGCAAAGGAGCCGTCTCTCGTGGTTATTTAGGTGTTCAGCTTGCTCAGGACTTAGATGACGATTTGACAGCGGCCCTCAATCTTCCCAAAAACACAAAAGGCGCTTTAATTTCTCGGGTCGAAGCCAATACCCCAGCCTCAAAAGCTGGTTTGGAATCAGGTGACGTGATTACCGCCGTCAATGGTAACCCAATCCGCTCGCGTCAAGACTTAACCAATGCCATCGGCTTGCTCAGTCCTGGAACGACGATTAACGTCGACTATATGCGTAACGGTAAAAAGCGCTCAACCAAGGTTGCCATTACTGAGTTTCCAAGCCAAGAGAAACTCGCCTCGACACCTCAACAACAAGGTGACGACGAGAAAAGCAATCCTTTCGCCGGAATGAGCTTGGAAAGCCTTGATCAAAACCGCCATCGCGATTGGATTTCCCAGTATGGTATTGAAAGTCGTCGCGGTTTACTGGTCACCGACATCTCTGCGAATTCAAAAGCGGCAGCCGCTGGAATTCGACCAGGAGATGTCTTATTGGAAGCAAATCGCACCCCTTTGCAGTCTCCGCAAGACTTCAGCAAGGTCTTTGCAAAAAATCGACGAATCCTAGTTCAGTTGGAGCGGGGGGGAGCCTATCTATTTGCATCGCTACGTCGATAGGAAATAGATAGCGAGCATGTAGGAAAATGTCCGACCCTTGCTAGGCAAGGGTCGATCGCCTCTAAGTGCTTAAAGCCTGCCTGACTTCTTGCAAAAAGCTTTGCAACTCTGCATCTTCAGCCGCAGCATGCTGCATTTTTTCAATCCGGCTGACGATGGCACTGCCGATCACAATCCCATCGCCCCACTTGGCAATTTCCTTGGCCTGGCTTGGACTGGAAATGCCAAAACCAATCAAAATCGGTTGGTGTATCGTTTTTTTCACTGCATCGAGTTCCACTTCCAGCGTCTCGGAAATCTCCGTTTGAGCCCCAGTCACGCCGGTTCGAGAAACATAATAGACAAAACCATTCGAGGCATCGCCGATCACTTTCAATCGCTTAACATCTGAGGTCGGCGTCGCCAAGAATATGGTATCCAGACCGGCAGCTTGCAGGATGCTTCGATAATCATGTGATTCTTCCGAGGGCAAATCAACACAAAGAACACCATCAACACCAGCTAGCTTGGCCCGTTCGGCGAAGCTGTTAAAACCCATGCGATATATCGGATTGAGATAGGAAAATAGAACAATCGGAGTCGAAAAACCATCCTGGCGCAAATCCCGAACCAAGTCGAGAATTTTTTGCAAAGACGCACCGGCTTCCAAGGCTCTTTGCGCTGCTCGCTGGTTGGTCGGACCATCAGCAATTGGGTCGGAAAAAGGAATGCCCAATTCGATGATATCGACACCATTATCGGCAAGAGTATGACAGAGTTTTCTTGTTGTCGCTAAATCAGGATCTCCCGCCGTAATATAGGCCACGAAAACCTTTTCATTCTGTGTGAGTCTTTGCTTTATCGTCGTTTCAATACGGCTCAAATCGCATCTCCTTGCAAGTCTTTATCGCCTCGGCCCGATAGGTTTACCAGCATAATATGATCTGGACTTAACTGCGGCGCTCGTTTCATGACATAAGCCAGTGCATGCGAGGTTTCCAGCGCCGGAATAATCCCTTCCGTGCGCGCTAAAAAGCGGAAAGCATCCTGTGCTTCATGGTCCAGCGCGTAGGTGTAATTAGCTCGTCCAAGCTCCTGTAGCAGAGCATGTTCTGGGCCAATTGCTGGATAGTCGAGGCCAGCGGAAATACTATGTGTTTCCTGCACTTGGCCATCATCATTTTGCAGCAGGTGAGTAAAGGTGCCATGTATGACACCTAAGGAGCCACCGGAAAAGCGCGCTGCATGCTGACCTGATTCAATGCCTAAACCACCGGCTTCCACGCCTGTCATGGCCACACCTTTGTCGTTTAAAAACGCATAAAACAAGCCGATCGCATTACTGCCACCACCGACACAGGCCACCAGCTCGTCCGGTAGACGACCTTCCCGCTGGAGGATCTGTTCTCTTGCTTCGTCACCAATAACACGATGGAAGTCACGCACCATAAGCGGATAAGGGTGAGGACCGAGCACGGAGCCGAGAGTATAAAAGGTGTTATGCACGTTTGTCACCCAATCGCGCATGGCCTCATTAATCGCATCCTTTAAAGTCTGCGAACCACTTGTCACGCCAATCACCTCAGCCCCCAGTAGCCGCATGCGCTTGACGTTCAAGGATTGACGCTCCATATCAACTTTGCCCATATAAACCACACATTGCAAACCGAGAAGGGCTGCAGCTGTCGCCGTTGCCACACCGTGCTGGCCAGCACCTGTTTCTGCGATAATTCTTGTCTTGCCAAGCTTTTGTGCCAGTAAGACCTGACCCAAGGCATTGTTAATCTTATGCGCACCAGTATGGAGCAAATCCTCACGTTTCAGATAGATTCGAGCTCCGCCTAGCTGGTCGGTCATGCGCTTGGCAAAGCTCAAGGGCGTCGGTCGACCGACATAATCATGCAAAAGGGTTTTCAGTTCCTTTTGAAACTCTTGATCATCTTTGAATTGGTAATAACCTTCTTCTAACTCTTGTACTGGCTTGACCAGGGTTTCGGGAATAAAACGGCCACCAAAGCGACCAAAATAGCCACGCATATCAGGATAGTGTTTCATAACAGCTCCTTTGCTCCTTTAATTGACGAAATAATTCACGGAGCTTCGTGTGAGATTTGATGCCTGGTGATTTTTCCACACCGGAAGACAAATCAACCGCCACCGGTTGTACCTCACGGACAGCAGCAACGACATTTTCTGCCGTGATCCCACCCGAAAGAATCAATGGCGCAATCGCTTTCGATTGGACATGCTTCGCTAAGCTCCAATCAGCTTTATGTCCGGTACCACCATATGCTCCATCTACAGCGGCATCGATTAAAAAGTGATTGGCAGCCTGGTATTTTTCCATACCTTCTAAGTCGGCCACCTCTTTGGGGCGAAATGCTTTGATGATATCAACTTCGAGATGCTCACTGATATTCTGTAAGATCTCAGCGGATTCATCGCCATGAAGTTGAACAGTATCGACTCCTGACTTCGCAACAAGGTCTTGTAAACTGGCTCGCGTTTCATTGACCACGACCGCCACTGTTTTGATGGGTCTTTGGAACTGTTCATGTAGCTGGTCGATGAGCAAGCGAACTTCCTCTGGCGCAATATATCGGCGGCTTTTCGGATAAAAGATAAAACCTAATGCCCACGCACCAAGCTCCGCTGCCAGAGACACATCTTCCCAGCGTGTCAATCCACAGATTTTGACGGGAAATACTCTACTCTGACTCATCTTTGTCATCACAGTTCTCCCAAAGTCAAATCCCGAAGGGCCTTGCCAGGTTCTCCCGTAGCCATAAAATGGGTGCCAATTAAAAAGCCATGACAGCCGGCTGCTTTCAGCTCAATTAAATCCTGCTGCGATTTGATTCCACTTTCACCGATCATAACGGCATTTGCAGGGACAAAGGGCAACAGTCGCAGAATATTGTCCAGTGAAATTTCCATGGTTTTTAAATTGCGGCTGTTAATGCCAATCAAATCGGCACCGATTTCCGTGGCAATCAGCAGTTCTGATTCATCATGAACCTCTACCAAGGCCGACAAGCCCAATTGCTTTGCTTGTTGCAACATGAGCCGTGAGCCTTCACGCCCAAGTAAAGCCACGATGATCAGGATGGCATCGGCACCGGCATCAAGTGCTTGATAAAGCTGATATTCGTCAACGAAGAAATCTTTCATCAGAATTGGTGTATCAGGGCAAGCTCGTCGAATGTCACGCAGGTATGCAAGGCTTCCTTTGAAGTATTTAGGTTCTGTAAGCACCGAGAGAGCAACGGCACCATTGGCAACATAGTCTCTGGCAACCGTCAAAGGATCAAGCTCAGCGGCTATATCACCCTTAGAAGGGCTTGCCTTTTTCACTTCAGCAATGACGGGAAATCGTTGTTGGGTAGTTAAAAAGATATCTCGCAGGCATCGCCTCTGCCGTGGATTGGAAAGTACTTTTGATCGTAGCTCCTCTAAGGGTAGACGCCGTTTTTCTTCCTGCAGCCGAGTTCGCGTCGCAGCAGCGATTTCCAGTAAAATATTGTCGTTTGATGGTGGATTCGGCTTATTTGTCATGGTGTACCCTTAGACTGTTGAGCAAATCTAATGCTCGTCCACTATCCAATATCTCTTCTGCGAGCTTGATACCGGCGAGCAAATCCTCTACCATACCACCGACCATCAGCGCTGCTGCTGCATTGATGACAACCACATCTCGCTTGGGACCACGCTCTGTGCCAGCAAAAATTTGCTCAATAATGCCGGCATTCATTGCAGGATCCCCTCCTTTCAGCTCGTCCGCCTGAGCGCGCTTGATACCCAAGTCTTCCGGACTAATAGTATAGAAGCTGATGCGATTATTTTTAAGGTGAGCGACTCTGGTTGTACTCACACAGGTAATTTCATCCATGCCATCTGCCCCAGACACCAACATCACCTCTTCTGAACCAAGCTCTTTCAAGGCCTCAGCCAGCGGCTCCAACATGCTATCATCGTAGACTCCGATGACCTGTCTTTTAGCATTTGCTGGATTAACCAATGGTCCTAAGAGATTAAAAATAGTACGCACACCAAGTTGACGACGCACTGGTGCTACATGTTTCATGGCCGGATGAAAAAGAGGGGCAAATAAAAAGCCAAAACCAAAGCGCTCCACGTCGGCAGCGACTTCTTCCGGGCTCTGATCGATTTTAATGCCAAGCGCTGCCAGGACATCTGCACTGCCGCAGCGACTTGAAACCGCTCGATTGCCGTGCTTAACAACAGCCAAACCTGCCGCTGCAATCAACAAGGCGTTGGCGGTCGAAATATTGAAGGTATCGGTCCCATCACCACCCGTACCACAGGTATCGACGAGGCCAGTCCTTGACAGCTGCAGGGTTTTTGCATGTTGCCGCATCGAGCGAGCAAAACCAACAATCTCATCAATAACCTCACCTTTACCACGCAAGGCACCGAGAAAGGCGCCGACTTCTTCCGGAGTCGCCTCACCACGCATCAAGGTATCCATGGCAGCTTGAGCTTCTTCCTGGCTTAAGGCCTGACGTTCAAATAACTTGGACAAATACGGCTTCACAAGTTCCTCCCTCTGCCTATGCAAGCTGCTGCAAAAAGTTTTCCAATATCGTAATTCCTGATTGGGTCATATACGATTCAGGATGAAATTGAATCCCCTCTACAGGAAATTTTTTATGCCTAATTCCCATGATAAGACCATCCTCGGTTTCGGCAGTAATACGCAAACACGAGGGCAAAGTTTCCCGTTCCACCAACAGTGAGTGATAGCGCGTCACCGTCAATGGATTAGGCAAGCCTTTGTAGATGCCGGTCTTTTTATGGGTAATCGGCGACAATTTACCGTGCATCATACGTGGCGCACGAATCACCTTGCCGCCATAAACCTGGGCGATGGACTGATGCCCGAGACAGATGCCAAGTACGGGAATCTGTGGCCCAAACTCGGCAATAACCGGCATGGAAATCCCGGCTTGATCAGGATTTCCTGGACCGGGAGAAATCACAATGGCCTGCGGTTTCATACGAGCGATCTGTTGTAAATGAACAGCATCATTACGCACGACTTTGACCTTTGCCTTGAGCTGACAAAGATATTGATAAACGTTGAAGGTAAAGGAATCATAATTATCGATCAATAATATCATCCTTGGCCTCCAGCAACCACCTGTGCCATCGCCACTGCCGAACGAATGGCTTTGGCTTTGTTTAAGACTTCCTGATATTCTCGATGTGGTGAAGAGTCGGCGACGACGCCTGCACCGGCCTGTGCATAGCCCCTTCCATCTTTGACATAAAGGCTACGAATCGTGATACAGGAATTCAGATTGCCGGAAAAATCCTGGCAGACGATAGCTCCACCATATGGTCCGCGCCGACTTTGTTCTAATTCTGAAATGATTTCCATGGCTCTGATCTTCGGCGCACCAGACAGAGTTCCTGCGGGAAAACAAGCGCCTAGCGCTTCCCAAGGAGTATACTTGGACTTCAGTTGACCTTCCACTAAACTTACAAGATGCATCACGTGCGAATAGCGTTCCACCTTCATAAAATCTTTGACGGTGACCGTGCCGGGGCGGGAAACGCGACCAAGGTCGTTGCGTCCCAGATCGACGAGCATTAAGTGCTCAGCTTTTTCTTTGACACTCGCGAGCAGGTCGCTTTCCAATTTACGATCAGCTTTGACATCCTGACCACGCGGTCTGGTTCCAGCAATCGGGCAGGTTTGCAAGGTTCGATCAACACAGCGCACCAGCATTTCCGGGGATGATCCCAATAAAACCTCATCGCCAGTAGACAAATAATACAAGTAAGGCGAAGGATTGATCATACGCAAAACGCGATAGACCAAAAACGGATCGACAGTCATGGGAAAACTAAAGCGATCGGAAAGCACACACTGAAATATATCCCCTTGACGGATATACTGCTTGATTTTTTTAACCGCCTCGCAGTATCGCTCCTCACCTAATTCGGCTTCCGCCGCTACCGGATCTGCTGTCAACACATCGCTCATGGAAAAATCGAGAAATTCCTCTTGCCCTATGCCTTGCATCAGACGGTTGCGAATTTGCTGAACGGTCTGGCAGGCATGTTCGTAGAGAGCGGCGATATCAGCTGAGTCGCTGACTGCGATGTGAGTTACGATATAAAGGCGATGCTTTAAACGGTCAAAGGCGATCATATGCTTAAAATACATAAACCGCATATCGGCAGCACCGAGCTGATCCTTGGGTAAGGGGATATTTTCCAAATACCGCACGGCATCATACGACACATAGCCAACGGCTCCACCCACAAACGGTGGAAACTGGGGCAATGATGGCGAGCGAAATTGAGTCAGCTTTTCACCGATTTTGTCATAAGAGGTGACGTCGCGTTCTTCAGATTGTGTTTCGTGATTTTGATAAATCAGTTCGTCGGCTAGACTTTTGAGGTCTGCGAAGGGATCAATGCCAAGAAAGGAGTAGCGACCAACTTCTTCGCCACCATCGGCACTTTCGAGAAGAAAGGCTTGCGTTGAACCAGATGCTCGCATGCGAAGAAAGGCACTGACTGGCGTCAGCGTATCGGCAGGCATTTCGATGCCGATCGGAATCAGAGTATAGCCCTGTCGGGCCAGGCTCTCCACTTCCTGAAGGCTTGGATAGATGCTCACAATGTCTCCACCACTCTGCTAAATTCAAAGAAGAATTCCTTTTATGTTGATCTCCATCACAACGCTCGAACAGGTTAGGGTGTGGTCGCAGCGCTGTTGCTACCATTAAATCCTGTCTACCTTGTTTCCCCAAAGCCCGCAACCTGGATTTCCAGGGACTTGACCGAATGCCTCAATCTGCTACCACGAGGTTTTTCATGGATAAATATTTGATATTTAACTCACATTTTAAATGAAGTGCTTATCGATCAGGGCTTGCCCTCAGTAGGGTGCTACCTCTTAGATGGTCAATATACTATGCAATATCAAGATATACTACCTTGCCGCACCAAGAAAGTATGACGTAGAAAGTCCTGCTGGCAGCAGTCCAGCAGATGAGCAAGCCTTAACTCAATGGCCAAAGCAACGTCAATTCCGCACCCTCATCCACTTGCTTCAAAGACTCTTCGAGTTGGGCAATAGCAGGTTTTTGGTTAGGGAAAATATAATGCCTGCTTGTGCTCCAGTAAATTTTCCGCGGCCTTTTTATTGACGGTAAAACTGTAGCAATCAATTCCATCGTCTTATTAGGATCTGGTGCCTCATCCGACTCAATATAAAGCACTGGCATCCAACCTAGCCTGGCATCAGGCTGCTTTACGACCAGAAATGCTAACGACTTGATCACTTGCGAGATCGCAGCTTGAATCTCAGAACGTGAGAGGTTTTCACCACCGCAGGTAAAAACATCATCGATCCGACCCAATATCACCAAGCCATCATCTGTCCACTGGCCCCGGTCACTGGTTAAAAACCAGCCGTTTTCTGGATGAGGATGAAATTTCCGCGCCATCCAATAACCTTGAAACAAGCCTAATCCGCGACATTTAATGCGCTGGCTATCGACCTCTAATTGTAGTTCACGACCCGGTAAAGGGAATCCGGCAACGGCTTGTTCAAGATTTTTCGGCTGTTTTGCAATCGGTGTGGCGGTCACCTGCGCGGCAGTTTCACTACTGCCATATGATAAAGAAAGAGGTAAATTTAGGGAGTACGCGCATTCCAGGCAGTTTTTACTTGCTGCCGCCCCACCCAGGACGATGCCTTTGCAGCGTTGTAAGATTGCGATCAAATTGTCATCTTGAAAGAAATCATCAAGCTGAGTCGGAACCAGTGAAAGCCATTCTGGCTGCAGTTCCTTGATCGCTTGCCCTAAAGTTTTTTCCGGGCTTGGAATGAGAAGACATCCCCGCCCGAGCAGGGTACGCAAGCCTATCAATAAACCGCCGACATGGAAAAGTCCTAAGCTTAACAGCCAGGACCAGCGTGTCTGCAAACCATAAAACTCAATGCTGCTTTGGGCGGATGCGGCTAAGCTAGACCAGGTATGAACCACCCCTTTCGCAGGGCCTGTAGAACCGCTAGTAAAAATAATCAAGCAAGGTTTATCTATGGCGATATTCAGTTCTTTTGCAGATGGTGTAGCAGTTAAAGCATCGCCCTGCCAAGCCGCTTCCCTAACCCATTTTACTGGTGGAATCTGCGCTAAATATGGTTGCAGATGATCGCCACGGAATTTTGGATTCAAGGGAACTGCGATCACACCACGGCACATACAGGCAAGGATAAGCAGAAAGCTGTCTAAGGGCTTAAGGTCTTGAAAAGCACAGTAATCTCCACTTGTGATGCCAAGACCATCCAAATACTCACAGATGGACACGATTCTATCTCTGAGCTGCTGACTATTTAACTTCGTAGTCTCGGTGGCAAGCAAAATTTCATCTGGATGCCTTTCATCAAGAAAAGCGCGCAAATCAAAGCTGGGACTCATGACTTAGCCCCCCCCAGACTCCAGGATAAGGTTTGAGACAGCTTTTATTCAGACATGGCAATTGCAACGGAAGGTGAACTTTACCAGGTGATAAGTTCAAGCGCTCGACTAAGACATCCTCTTGCAGATAATCATAGGTACCAAATCCTAAGGCGGCTTGCAGATGAAAATAGGCGCTCATCTGCAATAGAATGGCAAGTGACCATCCCGATTCATAGCAGCTGCTAAGCACCGCATCCTGAGCTGGATCCTTGAGTGTCTGGAGCCAGGCAATGCTACCTGAAAGCCCGAGGCGAGCTGGCTTTAAAACCAACTTACTGACCCAGGGGGAAAGCATTGGAGCGCCAGGCCTTAAATTCCATAGCGACTCGTCCATAGCCAGAGCAAATGGACCAGCATAAGTTTGCCAGGCTGGATCAGTTGCCGGAAAAGGTTCTTCGATGAGTTCGACTTGCTCTGGACTCAGTATCGCTGCTAAGGCAAGGATGTCCTGGAGGCGCAGGCTTTGATTAGCATCAAGGCGCAGTCTGCAGGTTTTGTCCTGCAAAAATTGGCTAATACTTTGCAAGTCTGAATCGAAGTCTTGCCGTCCGATTTTGAGTTTATAGACCTCAGCAGGAGCGCGTTCTCTCGCCTGCTTCTGAAAATGAACCAGGCCCGCAAGCTCGGTCTGCAAGCTTTGGGGAATTTGCTGATAGTATGGACTATCAGGAAAATACCAGAATATCGCCTGCCACAGAATTTGTTCCATTGCAAACTTGACAGATGGCATCGCCGGCCCATTTATCAGACCAAAATATGGCTGACTCCAGTTGATGTTTTGGCTCCAATCCAGCCGAATTTCCGGCAAAGCCTGTTGGCAGTCAGCCTGTAATAGCGCAGCTGCCTGCTCAAAGCTTTCCTCATGGACACCAGGCAACGGAGGACACTCTCCGTAGAGAATATCTCCTTGTTTCGTCTGGTAACTGATAAAGAGACTGCGTCGCTCGCTAAGAGAAAGGCCAGGACGAATCGAAAGGGAGCTGCTCAACGCCAGATTGGAAAAACGTAGGTCGTGAAAGTAAAGGCAATCGCTCCCCCTCAAAGCCATATTGCTCCGATCATAGCGATAGCGTACAAAAACTCCCAAATCGTCGTCTTTTTTAAAGCAAGATTTAATTTGCCGGCATCAGGAATCAGCAGGGGACGAATCATCAAATATGCAGTCAGTGTCACTAAAATAAAAAGAGACATACCAAGCGCAAAAGACGATGAGCGCATGCTTGCATAAAAAAGAAATATCAGAAGGCTGACATGCACAAAAAGCCAAGGGAGAAGGCGAGCGCCACTTTCCGAAAGACGCGTAGCGAGCGTTTTTTTCCCTGCCGCTTGGTCGCCTTGACGATCACGGTAATTATTAATCGCCATCACTGTTGCCGCAATAAAGCCTGGCCCTAAACCGAGTATCCAAGGCTCAAGAACCCAAGTTCGCGTCTGCAAATAGGCGCTACCGGCAACTGCAACCGGTCCAAAGAACAATAAGGCAACGAATTCGCCCAGTCCTAAATGGGATAAAGGCCAAGGCCCACCAGTATAAAGATAAGCAAACAAGCAGCATAGCGCCCCTAAAAGTACCACGGACCAGCCGCCATAGGCGACAAGTGCGAAGCAGCAAAGCAAAACGAAGGCAAAAAGCACGTGATAGCTGCGGCGCACGGTAGATGCAGACAAAATCCCTGCCGCCACGACCCGTACAGGCCCGCTGCGGGTTTTATGATCATCGATTCCCGATTCCGCATCCTTGACGTCATTAACCAAATTGGCTGCTGACTGCATGGCAATGACGAGCAGCAAGGCCAGCACAAACATCAACGCTTGCCACGGACCTGCGTGACCTTGGCGGCTCATTTCCAGATAACCATAGACCGAACCGAGGAGCACCGGACTGATACCAACCAGAAGGGTTGGAGGTCGGATGGCTAGCAAAAGTCCACGGCCTAAGTTACCCATCAAGTATCCTCCCTATGGTGTTGTCAAATCGATTTCTATCAGTGTGCTCTGCTGGGGGAATTGTGCCTGAAGGCTATGGCAGAAATTTTGCCAGTCTGTGCAGCTGCGGATTTTCTGATAGGAAAGCCCTGCCATTTCCGCAATTCCCGAAAAATGAAAATGGTGTGGCGTCGTCATCAACGGATCAGAAATTTCCGGATATTTCGCGATCGGCAAGGCACGAAAGATGCTGCCACCGCCATCATTCACAACAATGACGAGGATTGACTGCTCGACATCTTTTAAGGCGAGCAGCGAATTCAAATCGTGAATCAAAGAAATATCACCGAGTACCAGGCACATGGGCTGATCTTTTCCACGGGCCAAGCCAATGCTGGTGGCAAGCAAACCTTCGATGCCGCTAGCGCCGCGGTTAGCATAAATCCTGCGGCGGGCAAAGCCTTGATGATGGTAGCTGTCAAAAGCTCGGATCGCCCGACTATTGCCCAAAACCAAAGGAATTTCCGGTTGAAGCGAACGAACGAGACCGTCTGCAATTTTCGACCAGCTGACAAGAGGAGTCTCGTCACTTTCTGTGGTGGCTAGTGCCTGATCCCAGTTCATCCACGTTTTCATCTGCTTACCACCCAATGTCGACAAGAGAGCTAGCGCTTGTTTGCAGGCTTGAGCTGGATTTGCTTGGAAGTGCTCGGCACCAATATGCGCCGGATCCAACCATTCCTCGCTATAACTGAAAGCCCAAAAATCCTGCGGCGGATGGGCGGCAAAATACTCGTCAAAGTATTTTGTCACCAGGCGGTTACCAAAGTGCAAGACAAGATCGGGTTGATAATCCTTAAGCCATTGCCGGAATGCCGGAACAGATGGATCAGCAAGCTCCTTTTCGATGCAAACTCCTTTTAAAGAAGAGGTGACATCACAATAGTAAGGAACCTGTATCTGCGGCAAAAGCTCCTGGAAGGTGGTAATATCATGCTCATCATGCAGGCGGCCGAACAAAAGCAAGGGAGCTTGGCTATTTTTTAGAGCTTCACGCTGAGTTTCACTCCATGCAAATTCACTTAGCGCCCGGCGCTGATATGCTTGTGAATGCCGCCGGTTTTGATATTGTCGCGCAGCTTCTAAATAGGTTTGTAAGGACTCACGCTCAGATTCAGCAACAGCTACCGGCTCCAAGGGTGCACGAAAAGGCAAATTAATGTGACATGAGCCCCAAGGAAAGGTGGCCATGCTGCGACACAGCAAATCAACCCCATCCATGACAACCTGCGCTTTCACAGCTGGCCCAGGCTCGGGAAAATTAAGAGCTTTTTTTACAAATGACTGAAATAAGCCCTGCTGCTGTATGGTTTGATTGGCGGCGGTAAACTGCAGTTCAAAAGGACGATCAGTTGTGATGATCAATAGAGGAACTTGTTCTTTTTGTGCTTCAATTACTGCCGGCAGATAGTTGGCTCCAGCCGTACCGGATGTCGATACCAGGACTGCCGGCTTTTCCGCAGCGCGGGCAAAGCCTAGAGCCTGATACGCTGCTGCCCTTTCATCTGGACAGGAAAACAAATCCACATCCGTGCGCCGCCTTAAAGCAGCAATCAATGGTGCATTTCGATAGCCAGGCGAAACAAAATAAGTTTTTATGTCATGATCAGCGAGAGCCTGCGCGATCAATGATGACCAGAGGGTATTCCAATTTGCTGACTCCCAATGATTCATGACTTTGCCTGTACCTGTGGAAAAAGATCCATGAAATTCTTCATTTTCACTTCGGTTTCCTGCCATTCCCATTTCGGGTCGGAGGCTTCGACAATGCCGGCGCCAGCAAACAAATGCAATTTGTTGTCATGAACTAAAGCCGAGCGAATTCCGATTGCCAGGTCACCTTCTTTTTCTCCCATCACGCAGCCAAAAGCCCCAGCAAAGAGGCCCCGATTAAGCTTTTCATGTTCGGCGATAAATGCATTAGCTGCCTCTTTGGGAATGCCACCGACAGCAGGCGTCGGATGTAAGTCACGCAATAAGGCAAACGGGCTTTTTTGCAGATCCCGCACGCCACGGAATCGGCTGCGGATATGCTGCACATTCTGCAGACGCAACAAGGATTCTTGTTCGATATTTTCAATATGGGTACAGTATTGATTGAGAATCATCGCAACGTAGGAGCTGACAAACCGATGCTCTGATAAATCTTTAAGTGATGAGCGTAACTCACTGGCTTCGGTGAAATCATCCGTCAGCGTTGCCGAACGCGCCCTCGTACCAGCGATGGCATCGACATAGTAATTACTGGAATTCCACGCCAACAAGCGTTCCGGTGATCGACCAACAAAGCCATTGCCATCCGGCCCTCGCACAGCAAAAAGATAGGATGTTTCTGTCATTTGACTGAGTCGTTGCATCATGGGCGCCAAATCAATGGAGCGGGCAAAATCCAAAACCTTGCTGCGACTTAGAACCACCTTGGCCAAACTAGCTTGTCGAATTTCTGCAATGGCTGCATTGACCATGTCCTGCCAGCTCGAAAATCCAGGCTCATCTCGCACCTGGCTTGGCATCTGCAATTCACGACTGCATTTAGCAAGTGTCAAAGGCAAAATATCGCGCAAAACTGAGCTGAGATCGCGCTCATCTTGAGTCAGATCTGAAGCGCTATCCTGCAGCAGACGTACTGTAATTTCTGTCTTGCCACCAGCCAAACGCCATTCCACCTGAGGCAAGATCACAAAGCCTTGTTGCAATTGGCCCCAGTTTGCCCCCTGATCTTGCCCCGTCGCAAACGGCAGGGCGATAAACCACGACTCCTGGCCTGTACGCTGCAAGTAAGGATGATCTGATGCTTTCAGGGAAAGCACATCTCCCAGCCCCACCTTGATGACAGTACTTTCCCGATCCCTCCAGAAAAATCGCCAGCACTTGCCAGGAGCATCCAGCAGACTAAACGGATCGATCGGATAGGGCCAGGGCATGCGGCAGGTCACTAGTTGTTTTTGCTCAGACAGGGCAAAGCGTTGCCAGCACCCCTGCTCCAAATGCGTCCTGAGGACTAAGCTAGGTGACCGCTGGCTTTCCGTACGTAAGCCTGAATCGGTCACCGCTTCTCACCCCAATAGAGGTTAACGATGCCAAAGGTCAAACGCTTGAACGATGCCTCATCAAAGCCTGCTTGTTCCATTAAACTGACAAAGGCTTCACTATGCGGGAACTCTTCGATCGTCTCGTTCAGGTATTGGTAGGCGACTTGATGCCCTGATAATAGACGACCAATCTTTGGTAGAATGCGACGTAGATAAAATAGATGCAAGCCGCGCATCATTCGTGATGGGGGCAGACTGAATTCCAGGATCAACAATCGCCCTTCGGGTTTCAGGACGCGATAGCACTCGCGCAAACACTTTGCGACATCAGGAACATTGCGAATACCAAATGAGATCGTCACGGCATCGAACTCGCAATCCCCAAAGGAGATATCCTGCGCATCGCCAATCCCTAACTCGATACGATGATCCAGCTTTCTACCAGCCACTTTTTGCTGGCCAATTTTTACCATCTCACGCGATAAGTCTAAGCCCTGCACTTTTTGCACGCGAGGGTTTTTCACCAACTCAAGCGCCACATCAGCGGTGCCAGTCGCTAGATCAAGGACTTTGATCGGGTGTTTTTGCGGAAGTTGTTCGCGAATTTTCCGCCGCCATCCGGCGTGCAAACCCAATGACAACACGGAATTAATGAAGTCATAGCGATTTGCGATCGCATTAAAAAGTTCGAAAGATTCTGTTTTAGAATGGGAAATGGTCATATTAAACTTCCATTTTCAAAAGTTCACGATTATATAAACCATTTACTTCCCTCGGTTCAACCGAAATCCGGGTGGAAAAACGTTCGCATTTGTGGCAGCTTTCGGGAGCACTTCACATCGCTCTGAAAATGAATTAAAAAAGTCTCGATATATGTTTTCCGGCTTGTCGTGACCAACAGAGAGATCGAGTGAACCAAACGCAACATCAAGAGAGAACATGAACCGAAATCCGTCAGTTCAAGCAGTTGTGAACTTTAAGGAAAAGTCAAAGCGAGGGGTTGTGAATATTCCAGCCATTGGACATGCAGTTTCGCCGCAAGTTGCTGCCAGCATTGCGCAGTTGGAATTTGATCTAGGTCAGTGGGAGCAAAATCCACGCATCGGTGACCTACTCTCGCGCACCGTCCTGAACGGCGGCAAGCGCTTGCGCCCCTTGGTCAACTTTTTAATGGCCGACTTTTTTGGCGTGAAGCATGAAGACATTGCTCCTTATGCCAGAGTAGTTGAACTGGTTCACGCAGCAACTCTAGCTCATGATGACGTAATTGATAATGCCAGTGTGAGACGGGGCGCTCCGTCAATCAATGCAGTCGCTACAAATAAACATGCCGTACTCGCCGGCGACTATCTCTTAGCTTATGCGGTTGAACAAGTCGCTCGCTCCGGTCGTGGGGACCTGGTGCTTTGCCTCACTCGAGTGATCAGTGACTTGGCGGAGGGTGAGTGGTTACAGATCGAAAACAGCCAAGCCAATCATCTGAACAAAGAAGACATTGAAAATGTCGCTTTGAAAAAGACCGGCAGCGTTTTGCGATGGTGTTGTGAAATTCCCCCGAGACTGCAAAGACTGGACGAAGACCTTTGCCAAAAAGCAGCGGAATTTGGCGAGTTGCTCGGTGTCGCCTTTCAAATGACCGACGACATTCTCGACTTTAAACGCCGGGATGGAGCCGAGTTTGCGGATATTAAAAATGGCGTCATCAACTCGGTTATTTACGAAGCTTTAAGCATTACCTCGCCTGATCGAGCTCCGCACTCTGGCGCCATCGCCAAGATCAATTGGGATGCAGAAACTTTAGCTGTCAGCTTGGAGCGAGTGACGATCGATGCCCGAAAAAAGCTGGATCGTTGTCGTGAGCTACTCAAGCTTATGGAAGAGTCCACACCAAGCTTACAGGCCAGGGAAAGGAACTCAGCTCAGTTTGCGATGAGCTGTCTAATAGAATATCTTGCCAATCGAGTCTAAGCATGGCTGATTTGGATCATGAGAAAATTGCACCAGAACTGGAAGATTTTGCCGACCAGATCGGCGGTTTCATGGAATACTGGGGCTTTAAGAAAGTCCATGGCCAGATCTGGGTTCACCTTTATCTTTCCAATCGTAACCTCGACGCCTCAGACTTAATGCGTCGCTTGTCGATTTCGAAGGCCTTAGTCAGTATTTCATTGAAAGAGTTGCTCGATTTCGGCGTCATTGAGGAAGCCGGGAAAAGCCCGAGGGGAACCCGCACCTATCGCGCCACGGAAGATGTCAGCAAACCCATCATTGAAACCATTCGCCGCCGCGAACGACGGTTGATCTCCCGCATATTATCAGCCTACTCTCTCCTTGCCAGATTGGAAAATGACGACTGCCGGATGATGGGCATTGAAAAATCCAAACTGGAATACCTCGGCCATTTGATAACGCTCGTCGATGCCGGCCTCGATCATATTGTCAAAAGAAAATGGGTCGCAATCGCTGAGCTGCTCAATATCAAGCGTAAGATTTTGGGGCCGTTAGCCAATACCGGCACTAGAACAAATGTCGAGCGCTCTGCCAAATTATAAGTATTTCGCAGATCATACACATCACCAATCTCATGTGGGGCATCACTATGGAAGTCAAAGATCGCATTCATTCCCTACAAAAAATCCTTGCTGAAAACAATCTGGATGCCTACGTCGTGCCTAGCGCCGACCCGCATCAGAGCGAATACGTTGCTGATGAATGGAAACGCCGGCAATTTATTAGTGGCTTTAGTGGCTCTGCAGGAACTTTTGCCTGCACACAAAGCGAGTCAGGCTTGTGGACTGATAGCCGCTACTTTCTGCAAGCTGAAAAAGAGCTGCTTGGAAGCGGTGCCAGCTTATTTCGACAAAAACAGCCAGGAGTACCTGAATGGTATGAGTGGGTCGCGACAAATTTGCCGAAGCATGGTCGGCTTGGTATTGATTTGAATCTATTTTCGATTGATCAATATCGTCAAATTCAAAATTACCTGCAAAATACTGAAATTGAGATCGTCGCAACAGAACAAAATCTTGTCGATCAAGTTTGGGGGAAAGAGCGACCATCATCGCCAAATCAGTCAATTTATGAGCACCCTCTAGAGTATGCTGGCGAAGGCCTTAACAACAAGCTGCAGCGGCTTCGCTTAGCGATGCAAGAAATAGGGGCTCGAGCAATGGTCTTATCAGCCCTGGATGAAATTGCATGGCTATTTAACTTACGGGGGAAAGATGTCGAATATAATCCGGTCTTTTATGCCTTTGCCGTAGTTACAAACGATGACGCTCGCATTTTTATCAACACAGCGAAAGTTACGACTGAGATTCAAGAAAAGCTCAAAGGAGCGGTAAGTTTTGCCCCCTATGAAGACCTATTGAAGCATTTAGGCCGCTTACCGGCTGAAGATGCCATTTGGCTTGATCCTGCAAGCAACGGTGCCGCTGTCTGGCAGAGCCTTCTTGACAATTCCAAAACAACCATCATCGCCACCAACCCGATTGCAGCCTGGAAAGCGAAAAAGAACGAGGCAGAAATTGCTGGTATGCAAGCGGCTCACATTCGCGATGGTGTCGCTGTTGTCCGCTTTTTGAAATGGTTAGATGAACAAGTCGGCAAGCAAGAATTAAATGAACTCAATGTTGCCGCCAAACTCTACGAATTACGTTCTGAAGCTCAGGAGTTTCATGGAGAAAGTTTTTCAACCATAGCGGGATATGGAGCAAATGGTGCTTTACCGCACTACCGGGCAACGGAGAAATCATTTTCAGCCATCAAAGCGGAAGGAATTTTTCTTTGCGATTCAGGTGGACAATATGTTGACGGCACAACTGATATCACGCGAACTATCGCTTGCGGGGAAGCTAGTGCCTGGCATAAAAAAGTCTATACTACGGTGCTTAAAGGTCACCTTCAGTTGGCAAGAAGCCAATTCCCTCAAGGCACCACTGGCTACCAACTGGACGTCCTCGCCCGCCAACCCATTTGGCAACTAGGTCTTGATTATGGTCACGGTACTGGACATGGAGTAGGCGCAGCCCTTTGTGTGCACGAAGGACCTTTTAGCATATCGCCCAGGCAAAATATGACCTGCTTGGAAGCAGGTAATGTTCTTTCCAATGAGCCGGGTATTTACTTAGATGGAGAATTCGGCGTTAGGATTGAAAACCTTATGGTCGTGACTCCGGCAAAAAACAAGGCAAATTTTTTGGCTTTTCAAGATTTAACGCTTTGCCCCTACGATAAACGCTTGATTGATGTTGCCTTACTTTCCGGGGAAGAAGTTGCCCAGATCAATACCTATCATCAGCAGGTTTACCATAGACTTTCGCCGCTTCTTCAGTCTGACGAATTAGAATACTTGCAGCAGGCAACCGCTGCGATTTAATCCAAGCTTAGGTTTCCATCTGGGAGTTCCTCTTCCCGGATGGGACCTAGGAAGTTCTTTCCCTGATAGTACACCTTCACCTCCTATTTTTACCTGTGATACCATTGTATTGAGCATAATTGGGCCAATTCCTACGAATTGTAGAGTACATGCAACGACGAGTTTTATCCATCTTGTACCTTTGCCTGCTGTCATGTCTTATGGCATGCAAGCAAGGAATGGACTTCGATCCTATCGCTGATCGAAGTGACCTCCTGTATTCCATGCAAATTGATCCGCTCATCACACCAGCAAGTTTCACAGATGATGCGAAAATAGATTGGCAACCCTATCGAGCTAAAGAAGGCATCATTGATATTCCCAATCACATTCAATCGGTTTGGGTTCGCATTCCTTATCAAAGTATCAATGAACCAGCGAACTTTATGAGTTTACTAAGCTGCCCCTTGCTGCTTGAAGTTTATCAGGACACACAGTTACTCAAAAAATTCGGCGAATATGCCCCCGGAAGTCCAGATTTTGTCAAGGCTAAAATGATATGGCCTGTTATTCGCTTACAAGCAAGCACAAGCCCCGGCAACATCTACTTAAAAATCGCTTCACCACCAGAAAATCATCACTACCGAGGCATGTGCCAGTTAATCTATCAAGGCACCGAAATTGCCATGATCAATTCGTTTGTTCGCTTGAACCAGACGCAATTTATACTTGGCATGATCTTCACAATCATTGGCCTATTAGCTTTACCTTTTTTCCTTATCAAACGTCGCGGTATTATTATCGAGTTTAGCCTGTTTGCTATTTGTATCGGTTTGACATTTACGGGTGGAACCGAATTCGCATGGTTTCTTACAGGTATGGGCCGTGAATGGTGGCTCATATGGCAAATTTTCCTTATTTTATTTCCTTTTCCCTTTCTCTTGTTTGCAGATCGCATCATCGCAACAAAATATCAAATTGCGAAAAAAATCGCTTTTTTCCATTTAGCCTGGATTATCACCTACACAACGATTATTCTGTTTGATTTTGATATTTCCTATCGATCCATGCGCAATATCAACTACATCATGATGATTTTGGAAACTATGATCATCATTCCGATCAGTATTTACGGCATCACCAAGCCTCAAGCTTATTCTCGCATTCTCGGCAGCGCAATCATTATCATGCTTATCTTTGCTGTCAATGACGCCTTAATTCGCATGAACATCTATGAAGGCTATTTCATAAGTAGTTGGGGTACTTTATTTTTCTTTTCGTCATGCGTTGCCATCTTAATTTTGCTCTACCTTGATGACGAGAAAAAACTTCAAATTGAAAAAACCTTACAACTACGAGATTACAGTGAAAAACTAAAAATTGAAGTCGCAGAAAGAACGACCGATCTTGTCAATAAAAATGAAGCTATAATTGCTGCCAATAAAGAGTTAGAAGACAAAAACCTCCTTCTTCGCACCAGCAACCGTAAAATGGAAGACCTGATCTATAAAAAGAATCTTATTCTCAATAGAGTCGAGGCTATAGAAGAAAAGAACATCAAAAATCTAAGAGAGATTTTTTCTAAGGTCACTGACAATGGCAAATCAAACTTAATCTCTCAAGCGCGGTTTGAATTAGACGAATTGAGTTCACAGCTCAAACCTCTCACTAATTTTTATCGTTCCGAAAAGGCTATCCACGACAGACATATCTTGCTTGTAGAAGCTGACCGAAAACAACAAAAAATCATGAAAATGGCACTAGGAGGCAGCAGAATTCGTTTGGACATCAGCTCATCTCATAACGAAGCCATTCAATTTATCACGCACAATCCAAATATAGATATTTTGATCGTCAGTTCCAACTTTCTCGACACAGCCGAACTTATGCATCAGATGAATCCCAAAATTCGCATCATCCTGATGACATCAGATAATATCGGCCGTTATATCGATTTTCTTCGGAAGAATGACTTCATTTCCAATATCATTTTCAAAGATGATTATGATCCATCGTTTACAGCCCGCACGATTCTGACGACTATTAGTAAAATCATTAATGAGGATTTTTTTGGGCTGGAAAAATACTTGAGTTGGGGGGTCGATGTTCATGAGCATCCTATCAAATCGTCACGTGACCGTAATGAACTGATCGATGCTATAACTTGCTATCTACAAAGTACTGGGGTTCGAAAAACGGTGATCAACAAGGTCAGCCTTATATCAGATGAGTTATTGATGAATGCCATTTATGATGCGGCAGTCTACGAGAATGGCAAAGCCAAGTATAACCATATGCCTCGTACGGATCATGTTGATCTATTACCAGAAGAGTTCGGTAAATTTCGCTTTGCTTTTGATGGTGTCCTATTGGCAATTTCAGCAGAAGACCCCTTCGGAGCCTTGTCGCGCCAGACGATTATCGAATACATTAAAACCTGCTTCGATGGCAACTACGGGTCGATCAATCGCCGTGAGGGTAAGGGCGGCGGTGGAATGGGGATCTATCAAATTATTTCGACTGCTGATTTGATGGTCGTCAATGTGAAAAAAGGTATGAAAACCGAATTCATCGCCATCCTGAATGTCTTATCGCCGCGGAAAGGTAACCGCGAGGTCAATTCCTTCCATTATTTTGGCAACTCAAACTAGGGCCCATCCGGAAATATCTTATACTGCGGTTTATTTTCGCCTCGCGCCTTGTCAAAGGCATTCCCGAATGGGCCATGACTAACGTTGAATAATAGCTAAAGTCAGGATTATCCGGGATATCAATCGGTTTTTCTCATCTGTCAGATCAGTATTCCACACATGGGAGCGCTTGCCGATATGCACTGCTGTGGTCACCGCTTTCAATCGCGCACCATTTGCTGCCGCCCGGATGTGTGAGGCGCTCAATGTTTGCCCCACTGCAGCATAAGGCTCATCCAGACAAAGATTACCAGCAATACTGCCCAAAGTTTCGGCCACAAGGACGGAAACTCCGCCATGCAGGATATTGTGGGGTTGAACGTTGTTCTCACCGACTACAAATTCAGTTGCCAAACTCGAATTGGCTTCATCAATCTCAATCTGCTCAACCCCTGCAAAGCGCACGACAGGGGGAATCCAAGCCTGTAGTTGCTCGGCACTCGGCTTCCGGCGAAATAAACTCATCTTGCCCCCCAATATTCCAGTTTTGTTATTGAGCCAAAGTATCCAGTAACTCCAATAGCTCCAGATCAAAGTCGTTGCGCTTGGACAAACATTCTTCAATGGGAAGAAGCTGGAAGCGACCATCCTTTACCACCGTCGCGCAAGCTTTCTCGCCATCAACGATAGCTTTCACCGCCATATTCCCCATACGCGCACCTAGCATGCGATCATGGGGCGAGGGATTACCACCACGTTGGATATGCCCAAGAGTACAGAGCTTCGTTTCGACATTATGTCTTTCCAATAGATCGCGCTGATAAACCTGACCCAAGCCCTCTTTTTCACCTTCAGCAACGATAATAATCGATGATTTTTTCCCCCGTGCTTTACCACGCTCAATGATTGAAGCAACACTGCTAAGTTCCACATTACGGTCGGGGAAAATCACCGACTCAGCACCGGTACAAATAGCGACTGTAATAGCAATTCTTCCTGACGAGCGGCCCATAACTTCAACAAGAAAGGTGCGATCATGTGAAGTTGCCGTATCACGAACTTTGTCAATCGCTTCCACAGCGGTATGCAAAGCCGTATCGAAGCCGATCGAATATTCCGTACCAGAGATATCGTTGTCGATCGTCCCTGGGATACCTACAATTGGAATATCCTGTTCTTGGTGCAACAAATAAGCGCCATTGAAAGAACCATTGCCGCCAATGATGATTAAACCTTCGACCGCCAACTCTCTGAGAAAGTCTGCCGCTTTTTTACGGTATTCCGGCAACATAAATTCGGGACAGCGGGAACTATGGAGTATGGTACCGCCACGCTGGATAATATTACCAACAGATGACAGGTCCATAAGTTGAGCATCACGATGAATCAAGCCGGTGAAGCCTTTATAGACCCCATAGACATCAAAGCCTTCCGCAATTCCCGTTCGCACCACCGATCGGATGGTCGAATTCATGCCTGGCCCATCGCCGCCACTGCAAAGGACTGCTATCGATTTTTTAGACTTAGTCATCGCTCACTCCAACAAAAGTTACGATCCGATTCAGCAAACAATCTGCCATGACATATAGATTCCGTCAGCAGCAGAGCACGATGAAATCTAGGAAACACCACGTCGCAATGCATTAGGTCCGACTGATTGGTAGCCTTGTCGCTGCCAAAACTTCATATAATGGCTCAACTGAAGCGGTTTTTGTGCCACTTCGACGTTTCATCAATCGGATTTCATCCGCTGCAAAGCTCATCGGCAATCGTGGAAGAGCATACCAATCTCGTTCAGGGAATGCAGCACGCTTCACTACGCGGGCTAAGGTTAGATGCGGTCGAAATGGCTTTTCATTTCGCGGAATCTGAAACTTATCTTCGAGAAATCCATCAAACAGCTCAGCCAAGTGCTTGAGTTCGCAACTTTCTTCCACACCCAACCAAAGAATCTGGGCCCGTCCATGACTGATAAATGCTCCGAATTCGGCCAGGCGCAATTCAAACGCTGGAGTTTTTTCAAGTAGCTGCTGCCAGACCTCGGTCACCCGCAGCAAGTCCAGACGATTCCAACCGGCAATAAATTTGATCGTAATATGAAGATCCTGCCAATGTTCCCAGACAAGGCCGGGAAATCGAGTTTGCAGGTTCTCGATAGCTGCACCTAACAACCGGCGCTGCTCCAGGCTGGGCTGAAAGGCAAGAAAGGCCATAATTAACCTTCGACCTCCTGACGACGCTCCTCCAACTCTGTCCATCTCGCATAAAGCTGATCAACTTTTTGCTGGGCCTGCTCGACCTGCTGTGAGGCTTTCAAGAGTGCTTGTGAGTCTTGCATCACGTCCGGCGCTTCCAGTTTTTCCGTGGCCGACGACAGATTTTCTTCCGCTTCTAAAATTGCCGCCTCCATATGGTCTAATTCCCACTGCTCTTTATAGCTCAACTTTTGCCGACGTTTGACCTTGCGCGCTTCGCTCTTGGCTGGAGCAGCCGCTTGAGATGGGGTAGCTACTTTATTGTTGTTTGTCAGCTCAGCTTCCCATTGATCGATACTGGCAAAATATTGAGCTCCTCCTTGACCATCAAAGCCCAGATAGTACTCGCAGAGATTTTCCAAAAAAGCCCGATCATGACTGACCAGTACCAAGGCCCCCGGAAAACTGCTGAGGGCTTCTTCCAAGACTTCGACTGTTTCCAAGTCAAGGTCATTGGTCGGCTCGTCAAGGAGCAAAATGTCGGCTGGCTGCAGCATAATCTTTGCCATGGCTACCCTAGCCCTCTCACCGCCAGACAAGGCGCTTACTGGTAGTTTGAGATGCTCGGTATTCAATTTAAAGCGTTTCGCCCAACTGACGACATGCAGCGAACGCCCCTGAAATTGCACATGGTCGCCACCACTGACACAGAGGTTTTCCTGAACCGATTCGTCCTCGTCAAGAGAGGCACGATCCTGGGAAAAATACAGGCATTTGAGATCCAGGGCCGTTTGAATCTCACCAGATTGGGGGCTGAGTTCGCCAGTAATGATTTTCAAAAGGGTCGATTTTCCACTACCGTTTGGCCCCAAAATGCCCAAATTGATTTTGGCCGACAGCAATAAATCGACATCTTTTAAAATCACATGATCCTGATAGGAAAAATGCAAACCTTTACCCGACCATAAGCGCTTGGTCTGCCGACCGGACGCTGCAAATTCCATCTCTAATTCACGATCGGACAGGCGAGAACGCAAGTTTTTTAAATCCTGAATCAACTTATGTGCATCATCGATACGGGATCGGGATTTGGTACCACGCGCCTTGACGCCTTGCCGCAACCAGGCTTCTTCCCGCCGCACCTTGTTGGCTAACGAACTTTCCTGGGATAGCAAGGATTCCACATACTCCGCTCGGGCTGGGAGAAAGTCTTGATAAGAGCCTTTATAGAAACGTATCCCATCAGGATATATCGGCGCCAACTCAGCGATCTGCTGGACTGCTGTCTGCAAAAGATGACGATCATGAGTGACGAATATCCAGGCGAAATCAGCCTGATGGAGCAGGCGCTTCAGCCAGGCCAGACCATCCCAGTCCAGATGATTCGTCGGCTCATCAAACAGCACCAGATCCGGTGATCCGATTAAGGTGCGGGCCAAAGAAAGCCGTTTCTGCCAGCCACCCGACAAGCTGCTTGCCTTGACATCAAAATCGGTAAATCCCGCCTGGCTCAATGCTGAAGCAACCTGGAGCATAGCCTCTTCTTCACTCATACCAAGCGATCTGGCAAATTTCATTAATGCTTCTTGAACCGATAACTGTGGCTCCCAGCTCAACTCCTGTTCGATCCAACGGACCTGTAGGCCTTTGCGACTCGCAATCTGCCCGTCGTCTGTAGTTTCAACGCCTGCTAGGATTTTCAGTAAGGTAGATTTACCGGCTCCATTGGAGCCAACCAGGCCAATACGGTCTTTTTCGTGGATACCAAAGCTGAGCTGGTCAAAGACTCGTTTTGATGAATAAGATTTTGATAAATTCTGGCAGCTTAGCAAGATGCTCATGGCGGGTTCCTCCGTATGACCCGCAAGATAACATGCTTACTGGCATGCAGCAACGCTTGCTAAGCGGCTTCAAGCTGCTCGGCTTTTATGACGACAAGCCCACCCACGACCAGTTTCGCCCTGCTTTTTGCCCGTCGCGGCGATAACTGTGCCATTCCTGAGGCGTAGACTTTGTGCAAACCCGATAGCAGCTCAGCTTGTCGGCTGCAAAGCCAAGTGCCTGCAAGCTTAAGCAAGCAGCCGTAGCCAAATCGATATGCCAGCGGTCTGTCTGCCCCTTCATCAGAGCCCAAGACAAGGCTTGTGGCGCTATATCCGAAAAGTAATCGCGAAAATGATCGACAACTTCCGGGCCAACTTCAAAGGCTGCCAGGCCGATGGCAGGACCTAAAACCACGCTGACTTCCTGTGGCTGAATGTTTAATCTTTGCAAAGTTTCCGCTGCCTGCACCAGGATGCCATCAGCCAGACCACGCCATCCGGCATGAACGGCCATAGCAAAGTCTGTATGAGTAAATAAGACTGGCAAACAATCAGCTGTTTGCACCGCAACAATTTCACCTGCTTTTTGCGTAAAGATGCCATCTGCCTCCGGTCGCGGCAGTTCCACAGCTAAATCACTGGCAGTTCTCGCATCAGCTTCAATTATCCTGGTACCATGGACTTGCTTAGGAAAATGAAACACGGGAAGAGTGTCGGCAGCGATTCCCCGAAAGCCGAAAGCCTGATCGGCTTGATGCCTATTCCAAGTCTGCGGTTGAGCTGAAAACCAAAAGACATGCTCCAAGTATTTCCGCATCATGAATTAACCATCCAATTCCAAACTTGTATCGACCTGCTTCTTGCTTCTTTGCGCAACCGCACCTTTGCGTTGCTTCGTCTCTGCTGCCAACAAGCTTTGTGCTAGGCCAATAAAGTCTTTTGTCAGTTTATGGGTTGGTCGAAAAAAGGGCAGTGGAATAGCCGCGCTATGGCTTTCCTTCATAACAACAGAAGATGAGAGGTAGGGCTCCAAAATGCGCAGACCTTTTTCCCGCAGCGCTTCAATCGTTTGTAAAGGCAGTCGTGCCTGACTTTGAAAGTGATTGATTATAATGCCTTCCACAGACAAGTTCGGTCGATGATCGGCAGCAACTTCAGCCACAGCTTCCATAACTTGCGCGATGGCATCTGCACTAAACGCATCACAATCAAATGGAATCAGCACCCGGTCGGAGGCCATAAGAGAACTCATACTATAGAAGTTCAGGGCTGGTGGCGTATCATACAAAACTTCATCAAAGCCTAAGCGTTCGACCGCGGCATCAATCGCTTCTGATAATTTAAAGATTTTGTAACGCCCCTCCAGTTTTGGCTGCAACTCCTTGAGCTCAGCGCTTGCTGGAATGACATACAGTCCATCATATGGTGTTGGATAAATCGTTTCTTGAAGCGAATCTTGAAAAAGGCGAAAACTTAAAGTTGATGCAAAAAAATCAGCGACACTTGATTTTACAGCTTGCAGCTTGTCACCAAGCAAATACTTTGAAGTATTAGCTTGCGCATCCAAGTCTACGACAAGCACTTTTTTTCCGAGAGAAGCCATCGCAGCTGCCAAATTGCAGGTCACAGAAGTTTTTCCAACGCCTCCCTTTTGATTGAAAACTGTGCGTTTCATGCAGTAACTCCAAACCGGTTAGGCAAAATTTTTGAACGGAGGATAAATGTATATATTGAATCTGCCAAAGGTATGGAAGGGTGGTCAAGGACTAAACAGGGCGGGAGGATAATATAGCCAAACAAATCAGGTCTGCGAACTGCGTTAATTTGTTTGTATATCACCGTTCTGCAGTCGTAAGTGATTCACCGACACTGAGGCCTTGCATCGGTAAAAATCACCAATATTTTCTTAGTCCGTATGTCGCGCACGCATGTTGTGAAGCAAGCCTACAAGTCCTGCAAGATAGGAGGACGAACCAAAGCCATACACCACTCCAGACGCCTGAGATGCGCTGTAGGAATGATGGCGGAATGGTTCCCGCGCGGCAATATTGGAAAGATGCACTTCCGCGTATGGTACATTTAAGGCCTTTAAACGATCCGCTAAGGCTAACGAGGTATGGGTCCATGCACCAGGGTTCATCAAAACCCCATCCCAGGCTTTCGCACTGAGCTTTTCAAGGAATTGGCCTTCGTGATTGGTTTGATAGAATTCACAGCTAAGCGCAATCTTTAGCCATGACTCTAAAACGGGAGTAAAATGGCGTATTTCGTTTTCCATGCTTGCTAAACTCATATGCCCATAAATTTCGGGCTCCCTTTTACCAAGCAAGTCCAAATTCACGCCGTTGATCACGAGAATTTCATATTTCTTTTTTTGCGTCATATTGATCAAGCTCCTCTAGCAAGAGCGCCAAGCCTTGAATTTTTTGATCCAAGCGCCGCGCTTCTTCCATGCGATCTGCAAGGTCAGGATCAAAGTCACGCTCGCGCCTTTCCTGATCTTCTTTGAGAGAGCGGACTTCCGCCACTTGCTTACGCAGAAGATCATTACTGGGAGCCATGTATAACAATCTCTTTAAAATTTCGAGCGATTTTTGGTAATGACCTTGACGTCGGTAGACTTGTGCCAAAGTCATGGCATCCATATCTTTTTTTGCCAATCCGGCTAACGGTTGCAACGGTTTGGTAAATATCTGTTGAAGCGGCGTCACGAAAAATCCGTCAATACGCCTTTTCGCAGATAGTGAGTTTTCCAGCTTGTGTGCATGGGCTTCGGCATCTTCCGCTTTATTGTTACGTTTGACAATACGCTCGGATATTTGCTTGGCAAGCTCAAGAAAGTCTAAAGGTAGGGGAATCCCACGGGCACGTAGCTGATTGAGATACTGGTGTCGAACGCTGGCAAAATCTTCAATTGCCAGTTGATCCGCCAAATGCGTCGTTTCACTATCAAACTGATCCCGCTGGAACATCTCCTGGCGCAAGACCGGCATGAGATCATCATGCCCTAGAATCAAGGCTAACTTAAACTTTAGAATTTGTGCCGTTTTATTGTCGCGCAAAGAGTTGGGGCTATTTTCCAGAATTTGCCAAGCTTCTTCTGGCATGCCTTGCTGGAAAAGCTCGGCAATCAGGACGACTCGTGCCACCGAATAACCCGGGTGAAGCTGGATGCCATGCAAAAGCAGTTGAATGCCATCATCCCGCATCCCGTATTTTAACAGCAACTCAGCCACTGCTAAAAAGCTACGTCCTTGTGGTTGTTCCTGGAATTTTTTAACCAGCTCCTGCTCATTTGCTGACAGTGGCAAACGATCAAGACAATGTGACCAGTTTTCCAGCATCTCATTCCCTATTGTGGATCAGCCGTGGAAACAGTAACGGTATATGGCTCCGAGAAAAGTGCACCTGAGTGAATTTGTACAGAAATGTCGCTTGTTTCACCAGATGGGGGACAGACGGCGACGACTTCCATCGAGACAACGCCACAAGAATCAGAACACCAATTCGATGCCGGTGTCACGACCCCTTTATAGCGAGCTGGGGTAAAGGTATCACCGTTGATCACAACATTAGGGTTGTGCTCTTGCAAGCCTGAGCGAAAGCCTAAAGCAATCGGTTCAATGCTGACACTTGGCAGAGGCATCTGTCTGATGTCGTCAGGATTATCCACCGTATTGAATGGAGACGACACCACAAATTGGAATAATAAGGGATCAGGAACCGGGCTTAGAGCTAAATTTGCAGGGCAAACGATATCCTGAGTCACCTGTACTGCTTGAATTTGTGCTTCGATCGGACCGATAATCGATTTGTTACAGTTAAGTCGGCAAAGGCCTGGATCTTCCGGCTCCTCCGCACAAGAGCTTAGCCCCCATGAGAGAAAACTCATCCAGTAGAGGTAAGTTAATCGCTTCATCTTCATATTTACCCTTTAAAAAAACTCGTTGTCCCCGCTTTCGGAAAAGTCGTTCGTCGAGTCAAATTCATCGATGTTTGCGCCATTGCCGCCAAAAAAGTTGTCACTACTATTTTGCCCGCCAAATGAATTTCCAGGAGCAAAATTGCTCCCTCCCATATTGTTAGCCGACATATTCTGGCCTTTCCCCCGCCCGGATACGATGGTTGGAGTCACCATAATCAAAAGCTCCGTTTGATTCTCTACGGTATTAGTTGCACGAAACAAGGCCCCGATAATGGGCAACTTAGAGAAAAACGGCACACCGACGATGCTTTCAATGCGTTGTGTATCGTAGATGCCCCCAATGACTCCGGTATCACCACTTTCTCGAATCATTTGCGTCCTAAGTTCTCGTGTATTTTTATCCGCAAGAACTTCACCAGTGGGATCACCTGGCGTATCACTTTTAATAATTAAATTCATAATGACTGAGCCATCAGCTGTAACCTGCGGAGTTACTTCCAAGGAAAGATTAAATTGAACTTCTGCCAGCCCAGGATCATCGCCACCTCCTGCATCTCCCTGATTGACGACGGTTCCACCTGCTGCAGGACGGAAAAACTTCGAGTTACCAGCGAGGATCAATGCATCCTGACCATCTAAAACCAGCACTCGATTGGACTGTAAGATATTGGTTGTTCCCCGTCTTTCTTCCATTCGCAAAATTAAATCCAAGTCGATAAAGCGATTGATACTGCCAAAGCGAAATTGTGCATTACCTACTGAAGGATTTGCTACGACACCTGGATCGACGGCAAAACTAGAAACCATATTGTTGGGAAAATTTAACGAACCAAAACCAAGGCCACGGCCTGGATCAAAATTAGCTAGGGCTCGGTTTATCCAACCTGCTCCAAAGAAGTCATTATTATTTTTTTGTACTTCTACGATGCGGGAGGCGATTTCCACTTGTGGTGTTTCCAAATCCAAGCGTTCAATGACGTTTTTTGTTTTTGACAAAATATATTCAGGTGCTTCCATGACGATTGAATTGGTTCGCTCATCAGCCGCAAGACGGATGCGGGGGTCAACCTCACGATCTCTCTCCAAGATTGGCGTTAAACGCTCAAGGATATCATTCGCCTTAGCATTATTTAGTCGAATGACAAGAACTTTAGTCGGCACTCGTCTCGTTTCAAACTGCTTCGCTTCTTCAAGTTTTTGCATGTAGTTGGTCAGTTTTTCGATAGCATCGACGCGAACAACGTTATTTCCAACCCGAACCATACCTAAGGAATGAGTTTCCAATATGGCTTTCAGAGCTTCGTCCCAAGGCACACCCTGAAAGTGAATGGTTACAGGTAAATCACCAACATCTTTTGGGAAGACAAAGTTATTATTGGTTTCCGCGGAAAATGTCTTAAATACAAGGCTCAATGGAGCTTCAGTAAATTCCATGAAAACGAGCCGCCCGTCATATTCGGTTTGTGGACGCTGATTACTTTCAGTACCAACAATTTCTGGGGCTGAAGGAAGGTTGCTAAAACCATTTTCCATATTTTGCATCACGGGATTCGCAGGGGCGGCATTCGTCAGTTCACTCTCATTAAACATACGATTTGGCCTAGCCGCATTCACAGGTGCTGGGTTGTTCATCATCGGTTCAACAAAATTATTTTCACCCTGAAAATTCATCCCACCATCAGTGAAGCCGTCATTGGCTATTTCCTCCATTCCAGTTGCTGAGGAATTATTCCCGTCCATCGCATTAAAGAAAAAATCATCGGGAGCCGCAGCGTTGAAATTTTCTGAGCCAGGAATACTGGGTATTGCATTGATTTCCGTGTCCATATCAAAAGCATTACCAGCCTGATCATTCAGACTATTTTGCTCGGCATTTGCCTCCATGCCCATATTTCCATCTTGCGCCATATCCCCTGCCATGCCGGAATTTTGATCTTCAAAAACAAAGTCACCATCAACAGGTGCAAAACCCTCGTCACCAAAGGTAAAATCATCGTCACTGAGATCATCCTGGCCAACGGAGCCAATGGAAAAGCGGGTAATCGTATACTTTTCATCCGGTAGAATCACTTTCAGTTGGTGATCTTGGGGATCGGTCAACCATCCGGAATCAAAACTTGGTGGAAACCCCTGATCATCAAAATCCATTTGCGGCGCTGGTTCCATGACTCGATCCAATGGCATCGCGTTGATGCTTTGGTCCTCAAACATTCCGCCTGCGGGATCGGGCTGGAATTGTGATACCTTTGGTAAATCACTGCCTTCTTGCACATCAAGCACCAGTTGATACTGGTTCAATGCTTGAGCTTGGTCAACTGCCTGTACATCAGCAACAGATTTATCATCGAAATAGCGTTGCGGTATTTGGAAGGTCAGCTGGATATTGCCATCTTTGGCAAAAAACAACGGTTGAATTTGGTCACGCAATGTTAAAACCACATCAACCAGGCCATTGCCTTTATCCTGACGCATCCGTACATAAGCAACTGGCGAGCGAAATTCACTCGCATCAATATCCCAACGGATCTTACGCCGCAAACTTGTTTGTAGAAAACGGAATACCAGCTCAACTTGTCCTGACTGATTGGATTCCTGATAGACTTGAAATTCTGGATTGCCTCTAGTAATGATTTCGACCCGCAGCTGCTTATTAAGCTCATCTATTTCGTATCCTACCCATGTCAGCACATGAAGGGTCGGCAAAACGTCCATTTGCACAGGTACTTCCATAGACTCTTCGGTAGCAGCCACGGTTTCCGGTATATTTTCTTCTTGAATGGGATCGGGAGTATTATCAGCTTCTGCCATAGGAGGTGACACGATATTAATACTCGAATCATCCGGAATAGAGGGTGATGAATTAAAAAAATTATCACTGAAATTTTCCGTTACACTTTGACCAGCTACCGCAGCATCAACACTATTTGTAGCAAAAAAACTTTGGTCAATATCTGTCGATTCCATTGCCATTATTTCGCTATTCATTTGTGGTTCTTCAGCAATAAGACTGCTGTTTCCCTCAGCAAATGCAGCATTTCCCGCAAAGCTATTGTTGTCTTCAAACGCCAGATTTTGCGTATCATTCATCAACGACGAATTTACCTCTTCTGCACTTTGCTCAAATTCGAGTGGGACATTATTTTCAGCTAGCGACTCCTGGAAAGCCACGTTATTGGAGAACTCATCCAAGAAACTCTGTTCCGTACCACTACCCGAAAAAAGATTAGATTCATCGGCCTGGTCTTCTGCTAAAAAGTTTTCTTCGCCATTCAAGTTGTCGTCTAAGAAATTGTCTTCACCAGCAACAGTGAAGTTTTCCAAATCAGCAGTGAAATTGGCCGCGCTTGCGATATTTTCTGGTATTCCATTTTGTTGCTGCTGACTCTCCGAGGTACTACAGCTAAAAGCAGCAAAAAGCACGGCGACAAGCATTGCCAGTATGCCTGCAAGATTGCGTTCGAAGCGATTGATCTCTTTCATAAGAAATCCTTTGTTGAAACCTACGAAAAAAGTACAAAAAAAATCATTGTAGCTCTATAGCCGGCAGCACTGCTTCACCGGGTACTGGTTCAGCTTCAATTACAGGCGCTTGCTGTTGTTGCGCTTCCTGTCCGCGTTCTTCATCAAATTTGACAAATTCGGGATCTTTACCGGGATCCAAGCGGATAATTCCACGCTGTTGCTCCTTCACGTTTCCAAAACTTAACTCTAAGTCTTCGAACTCGCGCACACCGTCTTCTCGAAGCCGATACTGGCGAACCAGCAGTTGGTTTCTTTTGATGCTTAAGATCTTACCAGCCGCAATAGGATCACCAACTTTTACAACTATACCCTCTTTCTTAGGAGTCATAATGATCGCCCGGGTTTCACCACCGCGCAGTACCCATACTCCCTTTACCTCTAATTCATCAAGTGGATAGGCCTGGAGGGGGCTGACAATCGGAATCTCACTACCATTGATGATCGCATTGTTTTCTGCTGTTGAGCGCACCGGACTAGCTGATTCGAGACTAGGCTTTTGAAAAGGATCAGGCTTTCCGAATGAAGAATATCGATAATCGCCAGATGGCTCTAATATTTCATCGATACGAACGCTACCGGTCACATCAGTTGCCGTAGGTTTTTGCACATTTTCCCAGGATTCTTGTGCCTCTTTAAGATTGATTTCATTTAGGTCAATAACTTCCACTTCGCTCAGTTCTTCCTGCTGAGCTGCCACGCCGTCATTATATTGGTCGGCAAACTCATTTGTTTCCGCATTAATATTGTCCTGGGCCTTGGCATTCGTTGCAATCATGATAGAAAGAGCCAACAGGACAATGTAGCATTTAAATGGACTAAAGTTCATCGAGATCACATTCCCTTGAATAAGATCAATTTACTTGTGCTCTCCGTCAGTGTATTAGCTCGAGCATTGCCGTTATTATCCTCTCCAGCATCTATCGCATTAAATTGCACTGATCTTAAATGCGTGAGATTCGGCATATGAAGAATCTGATCATAAAATTTCATAACTTGAGGAAAAGTTCCACGAACTGTTAAATCCACTGGGAATTCCCGGTATTCGATTTGTGGATTAGGCTGAACTTCAATTCCAGGAACAAATTTTTGTAAAGTGACGTCTAGATCTTTTTCAAACTTACCTAAGGATGCCAACACTTGATCAATTTCAACTTTATCTGGAAGGATGCGCCGGGCTTTTTCCAAGTCTTCTTCAATCTGTTTGACTCGACTTAGAAGATTTGGCAAATCAGCAACACGGCGTTTTGTATTTTCTAATCTTGCTTGAGCCGCTTGCTCCTCATCTCTAGCTTGCTCAAATTGCACCTGTAAGACATCACCCTCCTCAAGCCAATAGTAGGCAGCAGGTAGCAGCGAGACTAATAACACCAAAGCGTAACGCCGCTTAGGTGGTGAACTTCGATAGCGATCGACTAATTCTTCGATATCCATTAGTACCTCATGGTCGCTTGACCGTTCTTCTGAAAATCTCTAATAAATCGAGTTAACCTAGCATCTTGATCACCAGTGCTTTGCGATCGTTCGCGAAAATTAAGAACCAGGCGAAATTCTAGAGTGCTTTTCCCTTCGCCTTCAGCAGGAGCTGCAGTGATTTCTGCAAAAGAAAGTTGGACGTTGGAAAAGAAGAGTTGCGTTCTGACATCTGACCGTTCAAAAGCCTGGCTTTGCGTCGCTTTTAAAACCGTCATAAATTCAGCGATTATCGTATTTTCAAAGGCGTTACCAATCAATTCAATTTGCACTGGAAATTCCTGCCCCTGAACTTCAGCCAGATTCGTTCCAGTAGGCCTCACATCCGCCGGATTAGCCGCACCATCCACATTATTTTCTGGCTCAACGAAACCAACTTGCCTGAACCAAAGGCCTTCCGGTTTCAAAGTTTGCAGATTTTCCAGTAGAATCAACGGCAAATAACGAATCATTTTTGATTCTGTAATTCGCAACAAGGAATTCTTTTTCGACTCTAAATTGTTAACTTTTTCACTTAATGAATCATAGCGTTCCATGTCAGGCCGTAACACTTCCACCTCATTTAACGCCATTGATTGACTTAACCGGAGCTTGGCGATTTCATTGCGCGTCATATCCATATAAATGTAAACGCCACCGAAAGTCACCAATACCAACGCAGCTAAAATAATGGCATCAGGCACCCACCAGTAAGGGATTTCCAACTCTTCTACAGGCGTGAGGTTAATTTTGATCAATGTGAAATCACCTTCAATCTACTGATCATCATTCATTTTCCTTAAACCTAGACCCAAAACAACTCCATAGAGTGGTGCTTGGGACAACATAGTCTCCATATCTGAGCCGAAATTATCGGTATCGATATTGTGAAATGGATTTAAGATTTGCACAGGAGCCTGCACCAGAGTGGAGATGGCTTGCGCTAGATCTAGGGTATTTGCCCCACCACCAGTCAGATAAACATAACTGATTTTCTTTAGCTCAGCGGGAAATTCTTCACCATCCAAGAAGAAGCTGATGGTTGCTTGAACTTCATTCGTAATCATCGCAATCACATCTGCAATAGCAGGCCTAACTTGCTCCATCAAAGTCGCATCGCCACCTGAAGCCGATAGTTTGATTGATTCTGCGTTTTCGAAATCGACATCAAGTGACTCGGCGATTCTTTGTGTCACCATATCACCGCCCATATAGATTTCCCGATTAAAGAGAAATTCACCGTTATAACTGACAATGATTTGGGAAGTGGAAGCTCCAATATCAACAATGGCACATAAGGCATCGGCAATAGGATAGTTGAATTCGAACATATTACTGATACACAAGGAGTCGCAATCAATGACGCCGACTTTCATCCCTAGTTCATGAACAACTTGCACATATTGTTCGATTACAGCAATCTTTGCCGCGACAATCAAAGCTGAGGTTTCGTCTGCTTTTTTATATTCCGATTCAATCACTTGAAAGCGGAAATACATATCTTCCATATCATGATGGAATTGCTGCTTGGCTTCCTCAAATAGCTGCTCACCAATCTCTATTTCAGTGTCTAGTACAATATTGATTCTTTTCACAATGACGGCATTTCCTGAAACAGCAAGGGAAACACGACGATTTTTTGTTTTAATGGCTAAACGTTGCAGCAGAGTTTGAATCGTTTTCACAACAGTTGCAGGATCACGGATTTCACCATCTTGCACCACACCTCGCGGCAAAAGTTCAATCCCCATCGATAAAAGTCGACGTTTGTTTTGGTTCCCACCAAGTTCTAGAACTTTGATGGCCGACGTTCCGATGTCGATCGCTATGAGCGGACTATTCAAAAAAAACATGGGACCCAACTTAATTCAGCGTTTTGTCAGAAAGATTTCAACCAACTGATGAAATAGAAACTTGACAGGAGACGTAAGAGGTACTACTTATCATTTTTCCACCCTTAAGCTTTGCCTGTCAATGCACGGACGCTGTCAAAAAGGCGAAAAATGAGCGTCAAAAAACTGCCACAGCCTTGAAATATCAGATTCTTGGCATCACACTACTCACGAAACTCTCTGTTCTTTCAATCGAATTTGTCATATTTCCTTGCACAACGAAGGACTGATAAGTATATGGAGCCTAGGGGCTGGGAACAGGTCAAACTTCAGTAGAAAAGGAACACATATGCTTTGCGATTCCATACTCGAAGCCATTGGGAAAACACCGATGGTCCGTTTACACCGTGTCGGTTCCAATTTAGCCTGTAATCTCTATGGCAAGTGTGAATTTCTTAATCCAGGTGGCTCGATCAAAGATCGCATTGCTTATCAGATGGTTGTCGATGCCGAAAAAGAAGGCCGTATCAAGCCAGGAGACACCTTAATTGAGCCCACATCTGGTAACACAGGGATCGGCCTAGCTCTAGCTGGGGCGGTGCGTGGTTACCGAGTTATCATAACTATGCCAGAAAAGATGAGTCGAGAAAAGCAAGTTGTCTTGGAAGCTCTAGGCGCAGAAATTATTCGGACTCCCACTGAGGCTGCGTGGGATGCGCCAGAAAGCCATATAAGTATCGCTAAGCAATTGCAAAAAGAACTGCCAAATGCGCATATTCTCGACCAATATGGCAATCCATCCAATCCACAAGCGCACTACGCAGGGACAGCACAAGAAATCTATGATGACCTAAATGGCAAGGTAGACATGGTGATCATCGCTGCTGGAACCGGTGGTACGATTACGGGCGTCGCCAAACGCTTGAAAGAACTGTGTCCAAACGTAACGATCGTCGGGGCTGATCCGGAAGGGTCGATACTTGCCGGTGGCACTCATGTGGCTTCTTATAAGGTGGAAGGCATCGGCTACGACTTCATCCCTGACGTGCTTGATCGCAGCGTTGTCGACAAATGGGTAAAAACCAGGGATCGTCAATCTTTTCAACTTGCCCGTCGTCTGATTCGTGAGGAAGGTCTTCTCTGTGGCGGCTCAAGTGGAGCAGCATTGTCAGCAGCCCTTCAAGAGGCCAAAAACTTAAAGGCCGGACAAAATTGTGTTTTGATACTCCCCGATGGTGTACGCAACTACATGACTAAGTTTGTTGACGACAAATGGATGAAAGATAATAACTTTGCCGGTCCAGATAGTTTTGCCGGCGAAGTCCGTGCTATTGTCGAAAGTCAGTCACAACGAGAACTCATCTCTGTTTCCATCGATGAACCGGCGGTGAAATCCATCAATTTGATGCGTAAACGCGGTATTTCGCAGCTCCCTGTCATCGATCAAGGTAAACTCGTCGGTATGGTGACAGAAGATGCTTTATTGCGCAATCTTAGCACTGGTTATGCAGGCGAAACGATTGCCGACATCATGGAGCGTTCTGTTCCCACGGTCGAGCTATCGACTCCAATCAAGGTGCTACAAAATACTGTTTTGACAACAGGTCTGGCCATTGTCATCAATGACAAAAACGAGCCAATTCAAATATTGACAAAGATTGATATCGTTGAATGGATGGCAAATCAAAAGGCGGAATAAAACCGTCTTTCATTGTAAGTAGGGGAAGAATCTTTGCAAGTGCAAGTATTGCTGTAAAGATTCTTCATCCACTCCCCTAACCAGGCTCCATCCGGAATTGCCTTAGGCAAGGCACGAGGCGAAAATAAACCGCAGTGTATTCGGATACATGAGGATTTATTTTTGCCGATGAAACGCAGGATCAGGCATTTCCGGATGGAACCTAGCTATTTCAATTGCGCTTCGATTTCTTTTACCAATAAATCTAAGCTAATTCGCTGCAAAATGCGCCTACCATTAATAAAAACCGAAGGTGTGCCTGTCACGCCAAGTCTTTGCCCTTCTTGTTTACTCATATCGATAAATTTTCCGGGCGCGGCACTGTCTAGGCAAGCTTGAAATGCCGATTTATCGAGATTGAGTTGTTTGGCAAATTCTTCAATAGATTGCTCTTTCACCGTACTTTGATTTTCAAACAAGAGTTTATGATATTCCCAGTACTTATTCTGCTGGCCTGCGCAATAGGCGGCTTCAGCTAAGCGGCGGGAGATTCCTTGCAAAACGGGAAAATCAATGAAGACAAATTCAACTTGCTTGCCAAAGCGCTCATAGGCTTTTTCCATTGCTGCTGCGCTACTACTACAATGAGGACATTGATAGTCAGCAAACTCTACAAGCTGAATCTTGCTCTCAGCCTTTCCCCGCTTAAAAAATTTTTCACTTGGAATCGATAGAACAGGCATTTTTGGCATGCTCAACAACGACTTATAGTTACCGGTATTTTTTAACTTTTCCAGCAATTCAGCGCGCCGGCTTTCCATTTTCTGATTACTGACAAAACGCACAAGTTCTGATCGAATCTGTTCGAAGGGGTAAGGTATTTTTTTGCGGTTATTTTGGTAAAAAGTCCTCAGTTCTTCTTCAGTTGGCTCGTTGACTTCAAGCGCTTCTTTCTGAAGGCTTTCAACAGATTTCTGTGATTTTTTCGCTTGCTCTAAAAAATGAAGCTCTAATATGGCTTCCTCTAAGATTCTTTCTTTCTGCTGAAAGGCCTGCATCTCAGCTTCAAATATCTGCAGCTGGTATTTGGCTTCCAAATCAGAGCTCTGATATTTTCTTTTACCGAATCGAAATAGATCCTCTTCAGCCAAAAGATTCTGGCTGGGGATGAACCCCAGGATGAAAAGAAGGGTAAAACATCTCATCAACTAATCCTAAAACTAGAGACTGGAAGACTGTATATTTTCTTTGGAAAATTGCTTGAAGCTTGGTGATTCCTTTGACAAACGAGCTAAGAGATCGCGAGAATATTTTTGAAGCTCGAAACGTTTTGACTCAAATATTTCATGAGTAATCCGCCACTCACCATCTGATTGGCGCTCCCAATAGAGCACTTTGCGGCCGTTAGAAACATAGCGATCGTCACCATTGAAGTCTTGGTTAAATACGGAAATAGCATAGTTTTTATGAGTAAAAACGCGAACATCTCTAACAGCTACATTCATTTCATCATACTGTTTGAATACACGTTCTTTGTATTTTGCAAAACCACCCAGTTTCATTCCACGATAGCGGAAACGCTCATGGTAATAACCTAAATAGTCCTGAATTTCTCTTTTTTTCCAGGCGGAATACCAATTTTTAGTATGAGATAAAATCTCACTGACATCTTCCTGACGATTCGCTTCTTCGGCACGATTAGTGATCACAATCACTGATTGTTGGGGCTTCAACCAGCTTGATAGTGCAACGATATCTGCATTATAAAATGCCACGCAACCTTCGGTAACATTAGCTTCTTCGATACGAGCATCTTTTTCGACGCCATGTAGCCAAATACCGTAACCGGTTTTTCCTAGACTACGATCGTGGGGATTTGGAAAATTGATTGGGATCGCAAATGGACCATATTTTGCAGGCAGTGTCTTGCCATCAATCAACTCTTGCGCAAAATAAATGCCTTCGGGTGTTTTATTATCACCTTCGACTTGCTTATCACCTTCTTCCTTACCGATGGCAATACGAAAGGAAATGAGCGTTTCAGACTGCTTCATTTCCGAAGGCCAGGTCATCAAATCCGCTCTGAGGTCGGTCTTATCAACCCTCAGAAATAACATGTCTGTTTCCAGACCGGAATCCACGGCGGAATTTGTCACCTCAGTTGACTGTGCCTCGCGTTGATCAACAGCCAGCAAAGGTAAGGAAATTTGCGCAAATAGGATACCTACGATCCAAGAATGTTTAACCATAGCGACACTCATGCCTGTCTTTTGTGATAAAGTTAGCTCCTAATAACCTGCCCCGAATCATTCAGAATTTCCAACACTTTCCGAAAGTCCTCTGGCAGGGGCGCCACAAATGCTAGCTCCTCTCCCGTTGTCGGATGGCGAAAGCCCAGTTTTCGTGCATGCAACATCTGCCTTTTCACACCACGTAACATGGCACTCACAGCAGACGGGAAACTTTCTGATAACGCCGTATGGCGCGAATATAAAGGGTCTCCCCACACTGGATGACGTATCGACTGCGCATGGACCCTAATTTGATGCGTCCGCCCCGTCGCCAGCTCTGCCGCAACCAGAGTCAGCCGCTGCTGATACACAGCTTTTCGGTAAAAACTGGTTTTAGCAAAACGCAGGCCGTCCACTTTTTTACCTTCCGCCAATAAAATGTTGTATTCTTCAATAGTTACACTTTTTTGACGTAGCCTGTTACGCTCATCTCGTGTCAAATAACTTTCGACCACCAACTCTGGCTGTGTCAAAACTCCATCGAGTAAGGCAACATATTCGCGCAAATTGCTCTTTTCCCGAAACTGACGGGACAAATGCTCGTGCGCCGCCAGAGTTTTGCAAATGACGATGGCACCGGTCGTGTCTTTATCCAGGCGATGGACAATTCCGGGTCGATCGGCAGAACCAGGCAAATCCTCAGCCTTTTTCTGCAAGTAAAAAAGAATCCCTTCGATCAAAGTAGGCTCGATGGTACCAGCACCAGGGTGAACGACAACATCCGCCTGTTTGTTGACCACAAGAACATCTTGATCTTCGTATAGTATATCCAAGGGAAGCGGCCGAGGTGAAAGAAATAGTGGCGGTTTGACTTCATTTTGTTGGTTCAGTCGAATCACGTCACCGTTTGTCACGGTGTCTCGCGCCTTACAAATTTCGCCATTGATGGAACATTGACCAGCACGAATCCACTTTTGAATCGTTGATCTGCTCTCATCCTGTAAATAACGACTTAAGAATAAGTCAATTCGCTCTGATCCAACGGGGGTATCGACTACGATGCTTAATTCACCCCCATCCCCTTCTTTATGCGCCAATTTTGATAAGTCTCCGTAAATGCGTCTATAATGCGAGCAGACTCCTGCTCCAGGCCCAAATACTGTAAGTAGCATTTGAGAAAGCCCTTAACATATACAATAGACGGCAAGCAGCGGAAGTCATCATTTTCAATTGCTTTGATATATTGCAAAGAAATTTTGGTTTTGTCCTGAATTTCTTCTTGGCTGACCGATAAAATATCACGCAAGCCAATAAAGAATGCTCCGTCACAAACACTCGCATTCTCAATGTACTGTTGAACTTTCAGTCGGGTCGGCTCATCGAAAGCATTCATGGAAAAACGCTTCGTTTTTGCTGATTCTCCTGTGGCATGCAAGGCTCCGCCTCCTCTTGCTTCAGGCCGTGTTTGACTGGCCCATAAATCATCGATCCCGGCATGACGCTCCTGATGGGCAGCTTTTACCGCAGTCGCTCCGCTGGCGCGGTGCTGATATCGTGGCCAAATTTGCTGTTTTACATCATGTCCGAATGTATGCTGACTCTCGGACGAACGAGTAAAATCTTGACCAAAAATTTTCGCGTCATAGTCACGGCGCAAAACATCATCGTCCAAGACCCGATAAGCCTCTTCGAGAGTTTCCATCGATTTTTTTGCGTCTTCTTCTGATACCAAGGAGTAAAGGACTTGGCTGCTGGCCGCGTATGCGGAGCGAAGGCGAATATAGGCTTCACGTATCTGCAGACGGTTCGAGTCGACAGAAACCTCTAATATTTCGTAAAAGTTCAGCTCTCGTTCTCGCCGGGAAATGTTTTCGTCACTCTGTGACCCTAAGTCAGCCATATTTATCCTCTCCGTTGAACTCCCAAAAGATTTAGCGTCTGCGAGGCTGCAATGACCAAGCGTTTAACAATCGAGCTATGAGGAAAATCCGAAACCAACAAACGACGATTGCGCAGCGACTTTAAAACTGCCTGATCGTAGTTTAAATGCCCCAGATAACGAGATTGCAAGCCAAAGTATCTTTGGCAAATATGCTCCATTGAATTACCAATGTCCATATCCGACTGGTCACGTGTTTGATTGAGTAAAAGCCCGATATATCGGGATCGAATTACCTGCCCCAACATTTGAATTATTTCCGGATATGACGGTTGCAGGTGTCGCAGGCAAAACGCATACCCCTGATTCAAGGATTTGCCACTCATATCATTGAGCGCTGCTTGAACATCGAGCGCTTGTTCCGGCATTTGCAGATGTTTTCCGACCGCTTCAATCAAATTCCAAAGAACCATTTTCAAAAATACATAAGCATTTTCAATCGAAGTCGGTTCCGGTAGTACCGTAATCATTCCCATATGGCTGGCGCAGAAGAAATCCATGGTGTAGCGATGAGTTCCAGCCCCTAGATCTAATATCACAAAGTCCACTTTATACTGCTGTTTGGACATAACTATTTCGTGCCAAAGAGGGGACAAGCACTTGCGTGATTGATCCAGCACATCGTTCCATTGCTCTTCTCGTCCACCGGCAACAAAGGCAACGCCGGGAACTGGAGCCGGCAAAATCACATCCCGAAAACTCATCCGTTGGGACAAGATAAAGTCAGCCAGAGATTTTTTCGGCATCGACACCCCAAAATGGGAGTGAATATTCGAACAACCCAAATCCATATCGATGACGAGGACGCGATAACCAAACTGAGCAAGAATCGCAGAAAAATTAGCGCTTATAATGCTTTTACCAACTCCTCCTTTACCGCCACCGACGGCAATTAAAGTCGGCATCGCACTGGCTAGGGGAAGCTTGGTATCAACAGCCAGCCCATGTCGCCAATAATCAAAGTGATTCACGACAAAGGGCGGCGAACCGTGCCCAACAGCGGGATAACGCTCATTTTTCTTAGCATTGATGTCAAACATGCCAGCCCCGTTATAACGATGTTGCTCCTGCTTCTGATATGCAGAAAACCCGGATTGGGCTTGAAAGCATCAACCGGCGAAGTAGACTTTAAAGCTCAGATTGGCCGTCACAAAGCAAGACCTTATGACTAATTATATTACCATTCAGCCAAGTCATTCAATCGCAGCACTCAGTTCTCTCAAAAAATCCCTTTACAACTACCATTGAGATACGACAATAGCTGCAAACAAAACCATGGGATAGAAGGAAAGGCGTGAGAGCAGCCACGCAAAATTATTTAAGCGCAGCGCACTCCAGGCCACAACCGCAGCGTGAATGACAAAAACAAAGATCAAGCCGATGGAAAGTCTCCGCAAAATCGCAATACTATGAGGGTCTGTAAAAGATTGCGCGTAATCCGGTGCTATTTTAATCATGCCTGGTATCATTTTTACCAAAAGCGGCTCGCTAAAAAGCTCAAACCATAGCAAAACTAAAATATAAGCCATAGCTACAACAACGGGCTGCAACTTAAAATAGCGACTATTATTGAACCAAAGACTAAGTAAACCAAAGGCGATAATGAGAACCCCTTCACCCAGCAGAAACTCATCGATTTCATTAAAGCTTAAGTAGTGAAACAGCATAATACCAAGCATGGATAGTATTGCTGTGATCACACCAGCCTTCAACCCCCACACCGCATCAATGAATACGTACATGATGAGGGGAATGGTGACGATCAACAGATACGCAATACTCATATTTTTGCTGCCCTAGGTTTGAAGGATGCTACCAAAACCTTAACACAGTTTGTATCGGTTTAGAAGCTGACTCACCAAAGGGATATGAACTAATTTGGGTTCATTCGGAAATACCTTATACTGTAGTTTATTTTCGCCTCGCGTCTTGTCTAAGGCATTCCCGGATGAACCCAAACTTGGTCAATGACTAAAAAAGGATTTTGCTAGGTTTATTCTGCTTTAACAGGTGCTGGTTCAAGTTCCTCAGCTTCCTGAGTTAGGGCAGCTTCCGTTTTTTTCTTTTCCTCTTCCATATATTTTTCTGTCTTTTCGACTACCGCAGAAAATATCATGATGCTGGAACCAATCACGCTTAGTATAAAAACAATGGCAATCTGTTTTTTTAAGCGAGGATCCATTGGCCTGAAATCTTGTTCCGCATCTTTCCCAGATCTTGCCATCATAAATTTTTTCCTTCTTTTAACTGAATCATAAGCTGGTACAGTTGTGACCTTGATAAACCAGCACTCTGATATTTTTTAAGCAGATCTTTAAAACTTTCTCCGCGATCCAAATCTTTCCTAAGTCTCAAACGCAAATCTTCCATGTCTAAAGATTGCTGCTCCGCATTTAAACTGTCTTTAGGCAGAGACAGATATATCACCGCCTCACCTTTTAAAACCGAGCGCTGTTCTAGTAAGAGCAAAACGGTTTCAATCGAGCCGGTGATAATATCTTCATATAACTTGGTCAATTCCCGACCGATACATATTTCCGCCCCCGGATAAATTTCAGCAATGACCGCCAAGGATTTGACAAGGCGTCGTGTCGACTCAAAAAACACCACATTTTTTGCGCTTTGTCGCCAGCTTTGAATCTCATGGACCAAAGCTGTTTTTTTGGGAGGCAAAAAACCGATAAACAAAAATCGATCTGTGGGCAGCCCGGAGCAGCTCAATAAAGCCGTCATAGAACTGGGGCCTGGGATCGGATGTACGGGAATTCCCTGTTGATGAGCTTCACGGACTAAACGGTAACCTGGATCTGAAATTGCAGGAGTCCCGGCATCGGAGATCAAGGCCAATGATTTATCTTCCGCTAACAAACGTTCACAGATTTTTGGTGCCTTTTCCTGCTCAACCTGATCGTAGTAGCTCAGTAGTTCCTTCTTACCGATACCTAAATGATTCAAAAGCTGTCTCGCTCGCCTTGTATCCTCAGCAGCAATCAGATCAACTTCGGCCAGCACACGCTTGGCCCGATCACCGATATCTTCCAGATTGCCGATCGGCGTTGCTACAATGTATATCCGTCCGCGACCGCTCATAAATCTCCTTTGGGCTGCCATAAGTATCGAAAAAGCTTCCCGACCATAGCCAATCTATAAAAAAATTACCAAGGACTAAAGCATCTAGCGGATCATGGGGACTATCGTCTAGTGCATTCTTTTTTTGAGCATGCTAATTTTAGCTTGGGTGCATCAGCAGCGTTCTTTGATTGTGCAGGAGAACCGATGCTAACAAATAAGGGAGCCTGGATCCATTCGTGGTGAGCATGCCTCTGAAAATACTGAGGAAGCCTGAAGCGTCTGGGAAGGCACCCACCTGAATGAGTGGTGGGTTCCCCTTGCAAGTCAAATCCGCTGACGACCTGGTGTACCCTACTGACTTACCCCACCTGATCACCACACTCAAAGCCCTGCAAATAAACGAAACCCTGCGGTATATCCTCTCCCAACGCGGGAAATTAGCACTTGTCATTCCATGATATCGCCGGCTAAATAGTGTCCATCCAGCAAAGGCTCACTGTGACATTAACGACATGTCCAATGCGCAGTTGAGGCAAGGCGCCAAGGACTGGAAGCCAAAGAATTTCGCAATTTCGCTAGGACACAAGTTTTCTGCATATATCGACCACCAATCAGGTCCGCCAAGGACGTTAGGACAGAGGACGCTGCTCATGGAACTCCCACTTTCCAAAAGGATCTCCGCGCTTAAGCCATCTCCCACAGTCGCGCTGAATGGAAAAGCGACGGAAATGGCTCGTCAAGGTATCAAGGTGTTCAACTTTGCCGTCGGTGAGCCTGATTTTCCGACACCTGAACTCATTACGAGTGTGGCCATCGATAGTCTTCAAAAAGGACGTACAAAGTATGCGCCTGCTGGTGGTAGTCCTGCATTGCGTCAGGCCATCCAAAAAAAATTACTGCGCGACAATCAACTGCAGTATGAGGCCGACGAAATCGTGGTCGGCATTGGTGCCAAAGAAATTTTATTTCACATCATGTTAGCACTCTTAAATGAAGGCGATGAAGTCTTGGTACCAGCCCCATACTGGGTCAGCTATCCGGAGCAAATTGAAGCCGCCGGCGGTAAAGCTGTGATCATTCCGATGCCTGACGATCATCATGCGCCCCGTCTCAGTCCAGAAGCGATCGCGGCCTATGCGACGCCACGAACACGGGCCATTATACTCAACTCACCGAACAACCCAGCTGGCTACATCATTAAAAACGAAGAGCTGAAAGCCATCGGCCAGTATCTTTCCGATCAGCCCTGGTGGATCATCGGCGACGAGATTTATGAATATATGAGCTTTGCAGAAAAACCCATTTCGCTGGCGCATCTCGTTCCCGAAATCAAAGATCGCTATATCTTGGTTAATGGCTTATCTAAGGGATTTGCCATGACTGGGTGGCGCGTTGGTTATATGGCCGGCCCGAAGCCTGTCGCCAAGCTTGTCAAAACCTTGCAAAGTCAATCCTCGACCTGTTTACCGCCGTTCATCGAAGATGCATCAATCGTTGCCCTTGATCATGGCCGAGGCGTGATGGCGGATAAATTTCAAGTCTTGCAGGATCGGCGTGACCTAGCTGTCAAGTGCCTGCGCGACATTCCAGATGTCGACATGATTCCACCTGAAGGCGCATTTTATGTCTTTATCGACATCAGAAAAAATTTGCAAAATTCCACACATCAAGTTGCTAAAGGTGGCTCATTCTCCTTTGGAGAGTATTTGTTGGAAAAGTATCATGTCGCCATGGTTCCAGGGGAAGCTTTTGGCGTTCCCGGCTTTCTCCGCCTGAGTTATGCTGTCAGTGAAGATGACATCCGCAAGGGCATCGAGAAACTTGGTCAGGCATTGGCCAGTATTCGCTAATTTTTTTGGACTGGATCGTAAATAATGAGTGAACTTGTCAATATTGCTAGCATCAAAGATAAATGCCAGCAGGTCAGCAGTGATTTTGCCAGCCAACAGCAAAATGTTTTGCAAAACCCTGAGCCACGCTTAGTCGATGAGCTGCGTGTCGCCTTTCTTGGCCGCAAGGGCCAAATCACCGGCCTGATGGAGAACTTAAAGCAGATTGATCCGAGCGAGAGACCGGAAGCCGGCAAGTTGATCAATCTGCTCCGTAAGGACATTGAAGAGCAGATCGAAGCATTGAAGAGTTCTGCTCAATCGGGTGAGTTGGCAAAGGTGCTCAATAAAGATGCCCTCGACGTGAGTTTACCTATCGCCGACACCTTGCCCAAAGGCTCGTTGCACCCGGTCACCCTCATGCGGCAAGTTCTTTTGCGCGAGTTTCGCCGGCTTGGCTTCACGGTATACGATGGACCTGAGCTGGATTTCGACTTCTACAATTTTAGTGCGTTAAATTTTAAGGACGATCACCCGGCGCGCGATATGCAAGATACTTTCTTTCTTAAGAATCGGCCGGACATGGTTTTACGCACTCACACTTCGAACCTGCAAGTTCATGCCATGCTGCGGGAGCGACCGCCATTGCGTATTGTTGCTCCAGGTCGAACCTATCGCTGCGATTCCGACTTAACCCATACGCCCATGTTTCACCAGATCGAAGGTCTGGTAGTCGACCAAAACATCAGCATGGGTGATATGAAAGGCATCGTCGATAAGTTTTTAAAAGCCGTTTTCGGTGAAGATTTACAAACCCGTCTGCGACCATCTTATTTCCCATTCGTTGAGCCGGGTGGGGAATTCGACTTGCAGTGTGTCAGTTGCCGCGGAAAAGGTTGCCGGATCTGTAAGATGACAGGTTGGCTGGAAATTGGCGGTTTGGGTATGGTCCATCCCAATGTCTTTGAGGCGGTCGACTACGATAGTGAAAAGTTCACCGGCTTTGCCTTTGGTTTTGGCATCGACCGCATGGCTATGCTCAAATACAACTTAAGCGACTTGCGCCAGTTATTTGAGGGTAACCAGCAATTTTTAGGGCAGTTTCCGGTTTATTCATAAAGCCTAATCCGACTTCTTGACAGGTTGAAATTTTAAGAATGTGAGAAACGAATGCGCGTATCTCTGAATTGGTTAAATGATTATATATCTTTGCAAGATCTTCCCATCGAACAGATCGCCGAGACTCTGACGAGCCTGGGTCTTGAAGTGGAAGGGATCGAAACTCTCGAGCCTTGGACCGGTGAAGTGCTTGTCGGGCAAATCATCGAAGCCAAACGCCACCCAGATGCCGAAAAACTGCAGGTTTGCCAGGTAGACGTTGGGGAGAGCGCGGCGCTCACGATCGTTTGTGGAGCTGCCAACGCGCGACAAGATCTGAAAGTCGCGGTTGCCAAAGTCGGATCGACGTTGCCAGGCGATTTCAAAATCAAAGCCAGTAAAATTCGCGGTGAAAAGTCATTCGGTATGCTCTGTAGTGGCAAAGAGTTGGCGATATCGGAAGATGCCGATGGCATTATGGAACTTGCCGAAGATTTACCCATCGGTACTTCGCTGGCGGAACACTTTCAACTGCGCGATACTGTGATCGAGATTGGACTCACCCCCAATCGCACGGACTGCCTGGGCTATATCGGAATCGCGCGCGACTTGGCGGCAAAATTAAAGCGGCCGTTGAAAGTTCCCGATGCGGAAGAAAATAAGCGAGAGCCAAGCCTGCTAACGGAAAGTCACATCAAAGTGGAAATCGCCCAGTCTGAAGACTGCGGCCGCTTTATCGCCTTGTACATGGACAAGATCAAGGTGCAGCCCTCACCACTTTGGCTGCAGAAGCGTCTGGAAAATGCCGGCATGCGGCCGATTAATTTAATTGTTGACGCCACAAACTATGTGATGCTGGAAACCGGGCAACCGATTCATGCCTACGATTTACGTGATATTCAAGGTGGTGTGATCCGTGTTCGTCGAGCTAAAGACAAGGAAAGCCTAACTACCTTGGATGGCAGTCAGCGCCAACTCAGTGGCCTTGACATTGTCATCAGCGATGCCGAGCAGGCTATTGGCCTTGCCGGTGTCATGGGCGGTGAAAATAGCGAGGTCAAAACCGATACCACAGAAATCATCATCGAAGTCGCCCACTTCAATGCCAGCTTGGTGCGAAAAACAGCCAAAAGACATGGCATTCATAGCGAGGCTTCCCACCGCTTTGAACGCGGCACCGATATCCATCAAGTGGAATCCGTCGCTGTCCGTGTGGCCAGCTTGATCCAAGACTTGTCACAAGAGCAAGCTGCCGGGCAGGAGCCGTTGCCACGCATTGCCGGCAAGGCTTTGGAAACTGGTGCCGAACTACCGGCTTTACCCCGCATTGCGCTCCGCTTGCCGCGGGTTCGACAAATTTCTGGCATCAGCACTTTGACCTTGCAAGATTGTATCGATTACATGGAAAGTCTAGGTTGCAAGTATCTCGATCGCACGGAAGAGCGGGTCGTCCTTGAAGTCCCGTCCTGGCGCCTGGATATCATCCGCGAAATCGATCTTATCGAAGAAATCGTGCGTTTGCACGGCTATGAAAAAATACCTTACAGCCTGCCCATGATGGAAATTGGCTTCTTGCCGGAAAACACTTTGATTGAATTCATCGATCAACTCAAAGTCAGCATGGCGGAAATTGGTTTCCATGAAATCATCAGCTTCCCCTTTATTGGTCCGCTTGATTTGGAAAAGTTCCAGATCCCGCAAGACCATCCTTACAGGCAGGTGGTCGAGCTGGCAAATCCACTGGTCGAAGAGCAACGCTTTTTGCGCACTAGCTTGAGCCAGTCCTTGCTGAAGGCCTTACTCGAAAATCGCCGGCATGGCATCGTTGGCAGTCGCATCTTTGAGTGTGCGCGTAACTTCTATGAATTCCGCTCCTATGAGTGCCCGACCGCCTATCAAGAACTGAAAGGCCTATTCACTTACGGTGCTCATTTAATGGGTCGTGGTCGCGAAGAAGATCGCCCTCTTGAGCGAAACTGCATCGGTGGTGTTCTCGATCAACCTTACCGCTTGAAAACGTGGCAGCAAGCGGAAATCCCGGCAAACTTCTACCACGGCAAAGCCGTTGTCACGAAACTACTACGTAGCTTCGGCGCCGATGATCTGAGCTTCTCGCCGATCAACCCGGCATTGCTTCCATGGATGCACCCTAAAACGACCGCTCTCGTCAAAATTGCGGGCGAATGGGCTGGCTATGTTGGCGAGCTTCATCCCCATGTTGCGGATGCCTTCGGCCTCGACTTTCAATCTCTACCAATCTTCTTTGAGTTGGATGTTGAACCAATCTGGCGGCAAACAAACGTCAAACGCGACTATTTGTCGGCAGCTTTACGCTTCCCACCGGTAAGCCGAGATATTGCCATCATCTTGTCAGAGCACGTCACCCATGCGGATATTGAGCAAAGTGTCAGTCAATTCAATCGGCGTAAATTTCTAAAAGATGTCAGGCTTTTCGATGTCTTCCGCGACCCGAAGCTGGGTACGGATAAAAAAAGTTTAGCCTATAGCCTCACTTTCCAGTCGCCAAATAAAACTTTGACGGATAAGGAAGTGGAGAAGGAACTTAATGCTCTCTTAGATCATTTGCGCGAGAGTGTCTCTGCAGAGCTTCGATAAAAAGTTTTAGGAAAGGTATCGATAAGTATGAAACGACGTTTACGCCAGGTTACCCTCAGCACCGCATCCGCACTTTTCATGTTGAGCACTAGCCCGCTTTTGGCCAATCAAGTCGCTAGCTTTAAAGGCGGCAAGCTTACTGTTGAGGAATATAAAAATGCGGTCGAAGCCTTAGGTCCGCAAGCTGATATGGTGAAATTTAACGAGAATCTACGCAGTCAATACTTAAACCACCTCATCGATAGCATGTTGCTGGCAAAAAAAGCGACTAGCTCCAAACTCGACCAGTCACCAGAATATAAGATGATGGTCGAAGCAGCTCAGCGCGACATTCTTGCGCGCATGTATATCGATCAGTATGTGGAGCAACAAGCGACGCCAGAGAATTTAAAAAAGTATTTTGAAAAAAATAAAGAAGCCTTTAGCAGCAAAGAAGTCCGCGCTTCCCACATTCTTTTTGAAAAAGATCAAAAAGAAAAAGCGGAAAAAGTCTTGAAAGAAGCGAAGAAAAAGAATGCTGATTTCACTGCACTTGCCAAAGAGCATTCGACTGGTCCAAGCGCCGAGCAAGGTGGAGATTTGAACTTCTTCGGCAAGGGCCGTATGGTACCGGCATTTGAGCAAGCTGCCTTTGAAACTGCAAAAGGTCAGGTGCATCCAGAATTAGTAGAAACCCAATTCGGCTGGCACATCATCAAAGTTACCGATGTTCGTGGTGGCGATACCGTCAAGTTTGAAGATAAAAAAGACGAAGTTGATCAGGTTGTCCGTAAAAATGCACGTGAAGAGCTTGTCGAAGATCTGCGCAAGCAGGCTGATGTGCAAGTGAACAATGAAGTTTTGAAAAACATCAAATTTTAAGTCTGCATCGCACCTGCGATCAAGGCCTCGTCCCCAGCAGCTTAAGCTGTTGGGGATGTCTGCCTGCAAACGAGCTTACTTTCCTCGTCTCGTCATAGCCCCCCACAATCTCGCAAAATGCTGCCACTTTTTTGCCACAATCAATTGGTGCTGATAAATCCCAAGATAGCCCGAGACCAGATGACTTAGATAACAGGTCAGCAGAGAAAAGGGTAAAATGCGCCAACCGAAGAGTTCAGCAGCCATCACCGCACAAGCTAATGGAGTATTGGCACAACCGGCAAATACTGCTGCAAATCCCAAAGCGGCAAGAAACGACGGTGGCATTGCCAATAGTTCTGCTACAGCACTTCCCAGCGTTGCTCCAATAAACACCAAAGGTGTAAACTCACCGCCTTTGAAACCAGCCGCTAATGTGAGCGCCGTAAAAAATAATTTCTTTATTGGGTCCCAAATTGATTGATAAGTCTGCAAGGATTCGTGAATGACAGGCATACCCAAGCCTAAAAAACGACCGCTCCCTTCCCAGCTAAACAAAGCCACCAGGAGGATTCCCCCCACTAAAGCGCGCAGCGGTGGATAAGGCATATATTTGGCAAAAACAGCGGAAAGTTTATGCGTTGTATAACTGAAGCTGCGGGCACACAAACCAAACAATAAACCCACGCCGAGCAAATAGCTGACCATCAGCAAATTGACCTGAGGCATAAGAAAGCTGATAAATTCACTGTGTGGTGCTTGCAAAACTAGACAGGTCAGATATCCAGCGAAAGATGCGAGTAGACAGTAAATCGCGTATGGAATACGAATTTTGCCAATCTGTGTCACTTCCATTCCAAAAATCATCCCAGCGAAGGGAACTCCAATAGCAGCTCCAAAGCCAGCGCTGATGCCTGCCGCAAGCAAGACTTGCCTCTCATGAGGCTGAATTGGAAAAAAGCGTCTCCATTGATCGGCAAGCACGGCCCCGATTTGTACCGCCGTCCCTTCTCGCCCTGCGGAGCCGCCAAGTAAATGGGTCACGACTGTCCCTAAAAAAACGAAAGGCGCCATACGCCAAGGTAACGCTTGTCGAGGATGATGGAATTCTTCCAGAATCAGATGATTGCCCAGATAGGATGATTGGCCAAAATGGTGATATATAAAGGCGACCAATAGGCCACCGATAGGCAAAGCATAAAGTAAAACGGGAAAACGCAGGCGCAACTGCGTTGCCCATTCCAGAGAAAAAAGAAAAGCCGAGACTGCGATCCCGGCTAATATCCCTACAGCAACGCAAAGCGTGCCGAGTTTAATCCTTGTCATCGGTCAGATTCTCCGATTTCCAGGATGTTCCCGAATGTTCTTACATCGCATAAAAGCGAAATTCCCAGTCTAGCTCACTTGAGCTGATCCGTTCGGAATCCCACTTCAGATTTAGGTAGTTTATCCCCGATAAGGCATCAAATATCAAATCGATTTTGCCATCCTTTGGTTTTTGCCGTCCTAAGGATTTACCATTGAGAAACAAATCAACCGTGGCATTGTCTTTCAAGTTATCACTGACTAAAACTCGCAAGTGGGTTTTCTTACCCCGGAAAGCCGTTCCCGTCGTCCGACCGTCCAAAACCAGGCGATAGTAACCGCGAACCTCCCCCCAATCGATGTCAGCAGTTGGGTAGAAGCGAACATCATACGGGTTGTTCGGCTTGTCGCGGAAGGGATTATCCGGGTCCAAACCAACTGACTCAGCCCAAATAGAAATCACCTCGTTATTGCTGACATGTGGATTGCCACGCGATGCTGAGCCCGTTGGCTCAGCCGGCTCAAAGGCCATCCAGATAAAGTCGGGATGGTTCGTTTGACTTTCGCCAGTCCACTCACCACCAAGAACCTTACCATTCTCATCCAGCTCCAAAAGGTAGGTGTAAGTAATTTGTTCGCCTGCCGGCACTGTCCCGGCGCCATCGAAGCCACGTGGTGCACGACGATAATAGACGGTCATGGAAATGTGATACCAGGACGTTGCTTCCGGGTTGAATATCCAAGAATCGACATCAGCTCCCAATCGCTGAATCGCCTCCTCCTCAGTTAGAGGACCTTCCGGCGTGTAATTATATGCGAAGATTGGATAGTTCCAGACCTCAACATCCCGATTCATATCAAATATCAACGGCTGTTTTTTGCGGCCAATAAAGTTGACGAGTCCCACATGAAAGCTGCCTGGATTGACATCATCGCAAGCATCCATCACCAATGGATTCATTCTCAGACCTGGGCGGTTGTTTTGCAATTCGCTAGTGGTCAGCCTGCAACGATTTCCTGAGATAAACTTGGCTTTGGCATTCATATTAATTTCTGCGAGCAAGGCTCGAATATCCGCCGGTGTGAAGATCACACAGTTGACGTCAGGGTCCAGTTCACAACCGCGAGGCCTAGATACGGAACCTTGTGGATTTTGAAAGTTAATCGCCGCCACCGACGTGCCATTACAATGCCCATACCAACCAGGACTTTGTCGGGTATTATTCTCAAACTCCCAACGTGCTGCTGTCGATTGACCACCGTGAAAAGCTTGATCATAACGAGTGAGTGAACCGTTGATATTGGTTCCTCCATCACGCTCCGGATACCAGGAATCCCGATAGGGAGTTCTTTCCTCGATAACGCTACCATTGCGAAATCCATCTAATAGAACCCAATCCGTCGAGTAATCATCGTCTGGTCCACCGAATACGCGCTTATAAAAATCACGAATATCGTCTAGCTCCAATCGATCACTGGCATAGGTCCCTATCTGTGGTTGCACAGTACCCGGATAGGATTTTGCATGTGTGCGGAACAACCACTGGCAGGATAGTCCTCCCAAACCAACAATAATAATTCCTATTATTTTTATAGCTTTGCTTTGATCCCAATGTTTGAAATCAGCCAAGACCTCTCTCCTGTCTCTAGGCGGAAATGATGCGATAATATTTGACTCACTTATAGTATAACCCGAATTTGTGCCGATGTGGCCGACAACAAACAATACATCTAAGGAACTGAATCAATTTGTATATTTTATTTAAGTCTTAATTTTCGACCTACCTGAACCGATACTTTTCCTCGCAATCGGAGGAGCCAAGACATGACAGAAACCAGCGCCGCAGATTCGCAAGTTCAAGAATTTGGTTCTGTGCTAATTGTTGATGATAACCCTGATATTGTTGAGCTTTTAGAGCGAACCGTCAAAGCCCATACGCGCTTTCAGACGCTCTGTGCTCATAGCGGGTCCGAAGCTTTGGAATTGGTGTGCAAGCACCGGATCGATGTGATAATTTTGGATATGCTCATGCCTGGCATGACCGGCATCGAGTTTTTTCGCACCATTCGTAATCGTTCGATGTACGTCCCAGTCATTTTCCTAACTGGTCGGGGTGATGAAGCATTAAAACAAGAAGCCCTGACTCTCGGGGCCTTTGATTTTTTGGAAAAACCAACTCGTGCTCGCGATCTACTGATCTTGATCGAGGCCGCGTTTCAAACTGTGTGCAAAATTCGCAAAATTCTGACGCGAGCCAGCGCCTGAAAGAAATAGCAGCTGGCTCCCCCATCATCAATCCATCATTTTCAGTTTTGGACTACCAAGGGCACGCTGTCGGTCTTCTGGAAAGCTCGATTTAAAGTTAAAGGCATCGACCTTTTCCTGCGGGTCCCAATAAAATGTTAACTCTTTGGTATGGGACTGCCCGATCAAGCGGAAGTGGTAGTAACCATAGGTCCAGGTAGGACGACCTGCGGAGTAGCCCACATGGAAAGGCTCGCCAAGGCGCTGGTTGACTTCTTGCTTTGACGTCTTTCCTTCTTTGATCCATTGATAGTCACTGGAAAAATTTTCTCCTCGCGTGACACACGAGGCTTGCACCAAAGCCACTCCACAAAAAAAGAACCCGATCATTTTTTTCATAAGCAAGAATCTCCATTCCAAATCTTAAATCTCAAGCCAATAACTACTGTGCTTTAGCAGCCCAAGAATCAAAGGCCAATTAGCCTCATTTCTCCAGGCATACTGCCGAAAACGCGCCGCATTCCTGAAATTCTAGCCTTAGCAGATGACTTATGGTAATTCTAGCCTGCTATAAAACTCTTTGGCCTTCCACTAGCTATGAGACGCGATAGACATGCCAAAAAAACTTATACTAAGCATGATGCTATTATTTGTCATCATTGTCCCAATCACATCTTATTTTATTACGCAGCAAATCAAAACCGATGCGATCGTCAACGGTCGAGCCATTGAGCCTAGTCGGCCATTACGTGAGTTTAAGTTGACAGACAGCAAAGGGCAGCCCTTCAAATTAGCAAGTCTAATTGGCCATTGGACCGTCCTCTCGTTTGGCTTCACCCACTGTCCCGACGTCTGCCCTGCAACTCTCGCATATTATCGTGACGAGATCGAGTTCTTGGAGGATAAGCTTTCCAAAACTCAGTTTGTCTTTGTCAGTGTCGACCCGGACCGTGACCGGCTTGAAATCCTAGACGAATATGTTCGTGCCTTTCATCCGAAAATCAAAGGCGTCACTGGCAGCGAAGAAGAATTACAAAATTTCGTCAAAATGTTTGGCGCATACTTTGCCAAGGAAGGCAGTGGTGAAGGCTACCAGGTTGCTCACACACCTTACCTCTTTTTAATTGATCCTGAAGGCCGCTGGAAAGCTTTTTATGTCCAGCCTCTAGGCCGAGGAAAAGTCGCGATGGATTTAGCCCGTCTTATCTTTTAGGAGACTTGATGATGCCTACACGTATTTCATCTCTGTTTTTTCTTTTCTTACTGAGCAGTAAGGTATTTGCAAAGCCTGTAGCTTTGGAAGTGAAAGACGCATGGGCTAGGCCCACGATCGGCGATGGCAGAATGAGTGCAGCTTATTTTGAGGTGAAAAATGTTTCGGACAAAGATATTCGCCTGACTGGGGCAGAGATCGAGATCGGCACTGCCGAAATCCACGAATCACTTATAGAAAACGGCGTCATGCGCATGCATCATCGACCAGAGCTAAGAATTGAGGCTGGCGAAACAAAAAGCTTCGCCCCCGGTGGTTTGCATGTGATGCTCATGGGTTTGAAACAACCACTGGAAACAGGCAAAAGCTTTCATATGACTTTAAAAACTGCGGATCATAGCTCCGTAGATCTTACAGTTCAAATTCGCCAACCATGAAAATTTAGGATTGGGATTATTTTTATGTCAGAAATCGCCACATTGATTAAAGAGCTGAATATTCCGCAGGAAAAATTACAAGAATTTGCCCGTAGGCTGCAAGAAAATCCCATGTCAGCCCTCGGCATGGTTCAGGAACTCAATATACCACCTGCCGTCTTGCAAAAAATCATGGGAATCATGATGACCAATCCGGGAGCGATTGAGTCGTTTGCCCGAGAGATGGGTTTTACAGATGAGCAGTTGCAGCAGATGCAAAACCAGATGAAAAATATCAACTCACCTGGGACGCCGCAGAAACCACAAAATAATGATTAAAACTTACAAGCACTGAGAGTGCAAAAGCCATGTTCCGGCACTTTCCTTGAAAGTGCCGGAACATGGCCAGCAAACATCATTTGATGATAGGGCTTATCTTCTGCCTCGACGCGATGCCTGAGCTCTAAACTTGGCCTTCTTCATTTGTGGCCGTGCCAGCTCGAAGGCAAGATAAGAAAGCAGCATGGCTGAAACTGTCGAAACGAAAGTAATTGACGTAATCATGAAACATTCCCCCTTTTCACTATCTAGGTTCCATCCGGAAATACCTTATTCTGCGTTTTATCGCTGAAAATAAATCCTCATGTATCTGAATACACTGCAGTCTATTTTCAGCTCGCGCCTTGCCTAAGGCATTCCCGGTTGGACCTACTTATAAAGATAAGGCCGGATCGTAAAAGATCAAGCCTTCTCTTTACGTTCTCCATAATAACCGCTAAACGGAATCAAAAAAGCACCTTATTGAGGCGATGCGGCAGCATGGAAAAGGAGGACTAGGATTAAATCTGCTGGAATGCCTGCTCCAAGTCGGCAATCAAATCAGCAGCGGATTCAATCCCCACGGAGAGGCGAAGTAAATTCGGACCAATTCCCAATTGACGGCGCAAGTTCTCTGGCACCGAAGCATGAGTCATTTTTTCTGGGTGATTGATCAGAGATTCGACGCCACCTAAACTTTCCGCCAATTCGAATAAGCGTAAGCTTTGAACGAATTGTGTTGTTTTTGCAAAGTCACCCGCGATACGAAAGCTCAACATGCCGGAAAATCCACGCATTTGTTTCTGCGCCAAAGAAAATTGGGGATGGCTCTCTATGCCAGGATGAAAGACTGCCTCGACCTTCGCTTGCTCAGCTAAATACTTGGCCAGTTCCAATCCGTTTTCATGATGCTGGCGCATGCGAATCGCTAAGGTTTTGATACTTCGCAGCAGTAAAAAGCATTCATGAGGTCCTGGTACCGCACCGGCTGCAAACTGAACAAAGCGAATTTGTTCATGAAGCTCCTCATTTGACGTCATCACTGCTCCGCCAATAATATCTGAGTGTCCGCCGATATATTTGGTCGTACTATGCATCACAATATCGGCGCCTAATTCCAGAGGAGATTGGAACACTGGCGACGCGAAAGTATTATCAACAACCAAGACAGCTCCAGTTTTCTTGGCCAAATCTGCAACACCAGCAATATCAATAATTTTCATAAGTGGGTTGGTCGGAGTTTCCAACCAAATCATGCGCGTCTTCTCATTAATCGCCGCCTGCACCGCATCGAGCGATGTCATGTCGACAAATTGAAAGTCCAGCTGATATTTAGCAAATAGACGGCGAAACAGCCGCCCTGTTCCTCCATAAACATCGTCACAGACGATGACCCTTGAGCCTGGCTCTAAAGTTTGAATAATAGCCTGCTCAGCTGCCAAACCGGAGGAAAAGGCCAGTCCAAAGCGCGCACCTTCTAATGCCGCGAACGATTCTTCCAGGGCATCTCGCGTCGGATTGCCAGCACGCGAATAGTCCCAACCCTTATGCTCGCCAGGAGCTGACTGCACATAGGTGGATGTTTGGTAAATCGGCGTCATAATAGCACCAGTTTGTGGATCAGGCCGGACACCGGCATGAACACATTTTGTGTAGTCAGCTGAGCGGATTGTCATGGGTTATTATTCTCCATAAGAAGGAAATCTGGCCTACAAATCTGACGCAGTCAAACTCCTCCAAGAGCGTGGGACCAGGGGCTCTTGGAGCTGCAAGGATTACTTTTTCAAACTAGTAAACAGTTCTTCTAATTGGTTCTTACGGTGCATTTCCATGATGATGTCACAGCCACCGACAAACTTACCTTTCACATACAACTGAGGAATCGTCGGCCAGTTTGTGAATTTTTTGACGCCTTCCCGGATATCCCAGTCTTCCAAGACATTGCGCGAGCCGTAAGCGACACTATGCTGATTAAGAACTTGAACAACTTGTGCAGAAAAGCCACACATTGGATCGTTTGGCGTACCCTTCATGTACAAAAACACGTCATGATTTTCGATATCGCTTTTGATCGTTGCTAAAGCTTCGGATTCACCCATCTCAAATTTCCTTTGCAACAAAATGGTTTTTGGGTAGGACCCCCAGCATGGGAGTCACAGAGCGCCAAGTTACCCTGATTGAGGGCAACAGACAACTGGAAGTATGATGTGAATTTTTCTCGTCAGCAGCTCGCCTGGGCTAAACTATAAATCTAATATATCCAAAGCTTTATGCAGAACAATGGCGGGTAAAACATCTTTCATGCAACGAAAATGCTGCCGCGGGCAAACTTTTGGCCCATGATCGCTGCAAGGCCGACAGTCAAGCTGTTCTGGAGACACCTCGACAACTTGGCTGCCTGGAGCCAATGGGCCAAAGCCCATCGCCGGTACTGTCGCACCAAATATCGCTATGGTCGGCACTTGCAAAGCGGATGCGTAGTGAATAGGCGAGCTATCGTTACTGATGAGCAGTTTCAGCATCGCATAGATCGTCGGCAAATCCCTTAAGGATGTCCTACCAACAAGATCAAATAAATTCGGACGGTCCGAACCAATGGCATCGTGGATCACTTGTGCTTGTTCTTTTTCCTGATGTGACCCCAGTAAAACCACAGCTGTATCAGGTTGCTTCAGCAGAGCTTGCACAACAACTGCGTAGTTTGAGGCCGGCCAGCGTTTCGTTTGCCATACACTACCTGGTGCTACTGCTACCAAGCGGGAGTAACTTTTCATTTTTTCTAGCATGGGCAAGAGGTTTTCCTGCTTAATCGGCGCAAGTTCTAAAAAAGCTTGCGCCTCCAGCATATCCTTTCGCTGAAAACCCAGAGGTTGTAAGAGCAGAGCAACCCGCGCCGCTTCATGGAAGACGGCAACACGAGGCACGAGGTATTGGCAGCCACCATTACCCAAGGTTTCCTCGTAGGTAACTGTCGGTAAACCTATTAAACGACGCAGTAAGGAAGAGCGGATGCTTTTATGCGCTTGCAGCATGATTGCATTGTCCACCCTTATACCGTGCCCGGCTAGGATTTGGCGCAAACGCTTGCCACTTTTGAGCAGCGCTTCGCGTTTTTTATCCCAGATCAAAATATCGGCGATCAAGGTTTGATCTTGCAAGGCAGCAGCTCCTACCGGTGTCGTGATCAAATACTGCCGCACAGCCGGTGCTTTTTTACGCAGTAATTGCATCGCTGCTGTCGTCAAGATGATATCACCGATGAAGCTCGTTTGTAGCCAGACCACATGGCGAATGTCTTTTGGAAGTGAGCCTAAGCCGGCTAGCACGATGGGCTCCTTTCATAAATAAATGCATCTTCCCCATCGCGATAGTAGTTGGGTCGTTTACCTGCAAAAACAAAGCCACAACGCTCATAAAGCGCTTGAGCTGGGCGATTACTCTTACGCACTTCTAAGAACGCCGATTTAATATTCTGCGTCGCTAAGACAGACAGCCAATGATTGAGGAGCTTAGCACCGATTCCCAGCCCTCTAGCGTCAGGTGTTACATATAGATAATAGAGCTCACTTTGCTCGTAGAATGACTCTGCCAAAAGAAACCCTAACCATTTAAGATTGTCATGAGCATACCATAGACTCGTCGATGATTTTTTGAGACTTGCCTCCACCTCATGGTATGGCCAAAATTGTTCTCCGACAAGCTCTTGGTAATATGTTGCCAAGTCTTTTTTCTGTTGTGGATGATGACGGTAATGTTCAATGATGAGATCGTTTGCTGCTGTTACCACCTAATTTCCTTATATTCCCTCGCCTGCTCATAAAACCGATAACGCAAACTTTGTTGAATTCGAAAAAACCAGGAAGCTGACTCGTCTAGGTCATATCCCCAGTTTTGATTAGGTGCTTCGTCTTCTTGTAAGCGAATCCTGCTTTTCAAAAAATTCTGCACTTTGAGAACTTGTACTAAGGAGCGCTTGATTTCCTCGTCACGAATCTGGTGACGATCGATAAGTTCGCGAGCAACTGTGACCTTATGACTACGGTTCTGCACCATATCGTAAGCTGTTTCGAGCATATTTTTGTTAGGGAAAAGAGAACTTAATCGCTGAGCCTCCTGATCCATATACTGATGAATCAGAACTTCGTTTTTATACTCTTCAAGGGCCGAACTCCAGTTTTCTTGTCGAAGCACCAACTCGGGTTTTTCATTGCGGCTTAAGAGAAGTTGCTTGACGAGAAAATAAATCTCAAACTGCCTCTGAGTGTATGAAATCGTCTCCACCTCAAGAATTTGACGATCTACCAAAGCAGATTTCGCATTTACTGAATTGAATAAAAACCCGAACAGGATTAATAAGCGAGTTATTAGCATGAAATTTTATCCCCTTAAAATCAAAGAAGATGGCTTAACATTCATAGTAATCCACCTATCAATTTAAAAAAAGCTTGCTAAATTACATACGCTCTTGCTGCTTTTTCCCTAGTGAAACGAGAAAATTCACTGTTCATCCTGCCTCAGGCCAATAAAAAAAAGCTATAAGTCATCACAAAACCTTGACAAGCAACACGATGCTTGTAAACCTTTACCAGCGTACCCTTAATCAACATCAGCAAGTTATCTTTGGAGGTTCCCATGAATAAAGCCGAGTTAGTCGAGGCAATGGCAAAGGTTACAGGCGCAACAAAAGCCGACACAGAAAAAGGTCTTGATGCGTTTATCGAAGTCGTAACTAAGAACATCAAGAAGAAAGACGGCGTAAAGCTTGTTGGTTTTGGCACCTTCTCCGTCTCTGCTCGCAAAGCCCGTATGGGTCGTAACCCACAAACCGGCGAAGAAATCCAAATTCCAGCTCGTAAAGTCCCAGTTTTCCGACCAGGAAAAGAACTAAAAGAGTCCGTGAAGTAATCCACGTTCTCGGTGATGATTGGATCCTTAGAGTCTGTATCATATTCGAGGCGGATCCTTTACCAAGGTCCGCCGTTACAATTCATGGATCCTCTTATCATCAACCTGGTGGCCAACGTAACGCCCTTCCGCCGATAATGTGAGCATGGATATAGGAAACGCTTTGTTGCCCATCTCGACCATGATTAATGACCACACGATAACCGGAGTCATCCAAATCAAGTTCGCGAGCTACCCTAGAGACTTTGCCCATATAACGCCCGACTTCAACCGGGTCAGCATCTTGTAAGTCTTTAAAACTTTTCCACTTCTTCTTAGGTATCACCAGCACGTGCACCGGTGCCTGCGGATTGATGTCGTGAAAAGCCAGCACATCATCATCTTCGTAGACAACCTGAGCAGGGATCTCCTTGGCTAGAATTTTGTCAAATATTGTTTCATCACTCATATTAAGCCTCATAAGTTTCTGCAAACAACTGTCGCTCAACCAATTCGATAAGTATATGGATAACTTTAATATGGAGCTCTTGAACCCGATCCGCATACTGCCCCCCTGGGGTACAGATTTCGACATCGGCCAGACCGCTCATAGCTGACTGTGGCCGCCCGGTTAACGCGATGACTTTCATACCTTTTTCTTTTGCTATGTGGATCGCACGTATCACATTTTCACTTTTACCACTGGTACTGATGGCCAATAAAACATCACCACTACGCCCTTGAGCGGCGACAAAGCGGGAGAACACCTCTTGATAGCCAAAATCATTTGCAGTACAGGTTATATACGCGCCATCACCCATAGCAATCGCCCCTAATGGAGGACGATCCTTACGAAATCTTCCTGACAACTCTTCGGCAAAATGCATGGCATCACACATGGAGCCGCCATTTCCGCAGGAATAAACGTGACCTTCCTGGCGAAAGCAATCCGCGAGCAGCATGCCAGCTTGCTCAATGGACTTCAAACTGCTTTCCGATGCCAACAAGTTGTCTAATGCCTGCCGCGCTTCTTCCAAGTTTGCTCGAATATGTGCAATCATAATTTTCCAATCGATAAATTCTAATTTCGGTTGTTCTTATGGTCCCTTCGCCTAAAGGGCGTCAAACATTACCAGTTGTCAAATCTTGCCATAGGCAAGCAAAGTTTGGCAAATCCTTACAAGTAGCAAACCATAGAAGGAGCTTCGCTGATGTCAGTCAATGAACGCCATGTTGCCGTGATCGACCCAGGCTCGCGTGTTGCCGAGCTCGATGCCTTCAATCGTCTGATGGAACTTAGTCACAGTCGTTTCAGCTATCATTTACCGGCCATGTTTGGAATGGAAAGTTTGCATGATCTGTCAAACAAACCGGATGCCATCATCATTTTCGGCAGCGGCGCCTCTGTCTATGACGATTTGCCATGGCAGTCACCTTTTAACCAATGGCTCGAAACCATGCTTTGCGCCGATGTTCCAACGCTCGGTCTTTGTTATGGCCATCAATTACTCGCCCATCTTTGTGGTGGCAAAGTCGGCTTTGTGCATCATGATCAACGAAAGTTAAGCGGCGCAAGAACGGTGACTATCACGAGCGACGGTTTCTGGGGACAAACAGGCAGGCCTTACCGTTGGATCGTCTCCCACCGGGAATGTGTCGTCCAGCTGCCAAGCGACTTTATAAATATAGCCAGTAGCGATGAGGTCAAGTGTGAGGCCTTTGCCCACCGTCAGCGACCGATTTGGGGAGTTCAAGCCCACCCGGAAGCCGGACCAGGTTTTGTGCGCAATCAGGAAATCAAGCTAGAGGAATCTGCCGACCCAGTCTTAAATGATGGTAGAGATTTCATGCGCAAATTCTTGCAAAGAATCGTCAGGTGAAAGGAAACGGCAAGGACTAAGGCTAGGAAAATCTCTCCTAGGAAATTTTTAGTCCTTTCATTTTAAGAGGTTATTAAAAAACCTTGGTACTGCGACTCAACTCCTGCCCAGTCCCGTCGAAAAAGTATGCAAGTTCACATGACGTGACAAAGACTTTAGTTATGACAGGAGGTCTAAAATGGGTCTGCGTATCCGTACCAATGTCTCCTCCCTCAATGCACAGAGACAGTTGGGAAATTCTACCGCCGCAAAGCAAGAATCAGCCGCAAAGTTAGCTTCTGGTAAGCGCATTAACAAAGCTGCTGACGATGCTGCCGGTCTAGCCATTTCGTCCAAGTTGAATGCGGACATCCGCTCTCTCAACCAGGCACAACGAAATGCTAACGACGGTATTTCCCTGGTTCAAACTGCAGAGGGTGGATTAAATGAAACCACCAACATGCTCACTCGCTTGCGCGAACTTGCCGTTCAAGCAGCCAGTGACACGATCGGTGGTCAAGAACGAGAGTTCCTCGACAAGGAATTCGTTGCCCTCAAAGATGAGATCGATCGTATCGCGAACTCAACCACGTTTAACGGCACTCGCCTGCTCGTCGGTGAAGCTGACCTGCCAGACGAATTAGCCAATCCGCCCGAAACTTTCCCTCTGGAAGTTCAAGTTGGCAAAGACTACTACAGCGAAGTTGACGACATCGGTGAGCGTAACCAGGTCAACATCATTAAGATCGACCTGAACCAACTGAATGCTTTCACAGAAGGCGAAGGTTCACTTGACATCGGTCGTGCTGAAGAAGGCACCCGCGTCAACACGAAAGAAGACGCACAAACTAGTATTGGCAAGCTTGATGTGGCTATCACCAAAATTTCTGACTATCGCTCCTACCTTGGTGCGATCCAAAACCGACTCGGCTCGACAGTCGCTAACTTGGGAATTCAATCCGAGAACTTAAGCGCTGCCAACAGCCGGATTCAAGACACCGACTTTGCGCAAGAAACTGCAACCTACACCTCGCAGAACATCTTGCAGCAGGCTGGCACGTCTGTTTTGGCACAGGCAAATCAGATGCCACAGGTTGCACTTGGTTTGGTCCAAAGTCTGTAATCGATTTAGTTTCGCATTCCAGTGCATTCTCATTTTCGACTCTGTCAAAAAGGTGGGTGGGCTTGTCCCATCCACCCGGAGTCTTTTTCTCCCCCACGAACAGCTCTTATTGACCTTCCAAGTTTGATAGCATACAAGACATGGTTCCCTGGATCGGCATCTTTGTCGGAGTTCGATCATACAAAGCTCGAGCAGTGAGAGGTGAATATGTCAGTTAATCGCACCGTTGAAATACTTGGCGTTCCATCTGATTTAGGCGCAAACATTCGTGGCGCTAACATGGGTCCAGCTGCCTTGCGCATAGCTGGCTTAAAGAAAAAAATCGAGATCCAAGGCTATCATGTTACCGATCTTGGCGATCTCCATGTCCCGATCCGCGATGCCTTACCGGAAAACATTCAAAACGATAAGTACCTCGTTCCATTGATCGAGCTTTGTGAAAAGCTATGTGATCAGACCGAAGAAATCTTGGACCGGCAGCATTTACCCATCATTGTTGGCGGAGATCATAGTCAAGCGATAGGTACCATATCGGGAGTAAGCCGCTATTTTCGGAAGAAGCAACAGAAAATTGGCCTAATTTGGATTGATGCTCATGCTGACATCAACACACCACAAAGCTCTTCATCAGGTAATATCCATGGGATGCCGCTCGCCGTATTGCTAGGCAACGGTCATGAAGGTCTGAAAAAGATCGGCTATGAAGGCGCAAAGATTGCTCCGGAAAATACTGCATTAATTGGTGTACGAACCATCGACGATGAAGAAAAGCGCATCTTGAAAGAAGCTGGCATTCACTATTATTCGATGCGAAATATCGACGAACTCGGCATGTTTCGGGTGATGAAAGATGCCATCGCACATGTTTCACAAGGCACCTCAGGCATTCATATTTCTTTTGACATTGACGGCATCGACCCCAGGCATGCCCCAGGAGTGAGCACTCCGGTCAGCGGTGGTTTAACCTTTCGTGAAGCCCACCTGGCATTAGAAATGCTTTATGAAACCAATATGATCTGTTCGCTGGAGTTTGTCGAATTGAATCCCTTCACAGATGTTGGTGCCCAATCAGCCAATCTCACGGTTGATTTGATTCTCTCCGCCCTCGGCAAATCGATCGTCTAATGGAGCAAGGTAATTCACTCTATGTTTGAAGTTTTAAATTGCGATGGAAAGGCCAGACGTGGCCGCCTCACGCTTGCTCATGGGCAAGTGGAAACTCCAATTTTTATGCCGGTCGGCACGGTTGGTAGTGTCAAATCCATGACACCCGAAGACCTAAACACTTTGGGCGCGGAAATCATTCTGGGAAATACCTATCATTTGTTTTTACGCCCCGGAATGGAAGTGATCAAACACTTCGGTGGACTGCATCGCTTTATCGGTTGGGATAAACCCATCCTTACTGACAGTGGCGGTTTTCAAATTTTCAGCTTAAATCAACTGACCAAGTTGAATGAATCAGGTGCCCACTTCAAAAGCCACTTGGATGGTCGAGCCTTGGTTTTAACGCCTGAGCTTGCGGTCGAGATCCAAGAAACCATTGGTGCCGACATCCACATGGTCTTGGATGAATGCACACCTTTTCCCGCCACCTATGACGAGGCCAAACGCTCGATGGAGCGCTCCATGCGCTGGGCGAAGCGTTGTCGCGATCATCGTCAACGCCCTGAGCTGGCACAATTTGGAATCGTTCAAGGAAGTATGTTTGAAGATTTGCGCACTGCATCCTGCGCGGCGCTCACGGAATTGGATTTTGAGGGCTACTCCATAGGCGGCTTATCGGTAGGCGAACCGAAGCCTGATATGCGACGCATCACTGAATTTTGCTGCGAAATACTGCCACAAAACAAGCCGCGCTATCTGATGGGAGTTGGTACGCCACTTGATATCATCGAGTCGATCAATCTGGGAGTCGATATGTTCGATTGCGTGATGCCGACTCGAAACGGCCGCAATGGAACTTTATTCACTTCACATGGACGGATTAACATCAAAAATCAAAAATATCAGTTTGATGAAAGTCCGCTCGATGATGCCTGTAGCTGTTATACCTGCCAGCACTTCTCCAAGGCCTACCTTCGCCATTTGTACCAGGCTGGTGAAATCACAGCCTTGCGCCTGTTCACCTTACACAACTTAACGTATTATTTGCGTTTGATTCACGACATTCGAGAAGCGATCGACAGCCAGGGCTTTCAAGAATTACTGGCCCATCATCGTCAGTTGTGGAGCAGCTAGGTTCCATCCGGGAATACCTTATTCTGCGGTTTATTTTCAGCTCGCGCCTTGCCTAAGCCATCCCCGGATGGGGCCTAGTTGAGGCAGTCTGCGTTGAGGTAACAAAGGCGAGGCGATTTTTGTGGTACTAAACAAAAGTTGCTTCGCCACCTTGAGCGATCACGATCTTGCCTTCTTCTTCGAGCTTACGGGTAATCTGCACAATTTCAAACTGCATGGACTCCACATCGGAAAGTTTCACGGCAGACATTGCTTCCATATCTTCTTTCAACATTTTGGCTGCGCGCTCCGACATATTGCGGAAAACTAGCTCGGTCACCTGTTCCGAAGCTGTTTTTAAGGCGACCATCCACTGCTCTGGTTTCACATTCTTAATGATTTCCTGAATACCGCGATCATCAATCTTCGCTATATCATCGAAGACAAACATCAATTGGCGAATCTGCTCAGCCAAATCAGGGTCGCGTTCTTCCAAGTTATCCAGGATTTGCTCTTCAGTCGATTTATCGATTAGGTTCAGCATTTCAGCAATAGGTTCCACACCACCGATTTTTTGACTTGAAATGGAACCCATCGCCTGGATTTCGTTACGCAAGACATCATCGATCTCATCAATAATATCCGGTGCGACCGCATCCAAATTAGAAATACGTAGAATGATTTCGGTATGCAAGGCCTCGGGCAATAATTTTAAAACCTCACCGCACTTTCCTGGATCAAGATGAGCAAGAATCAATGCGATGGTCTGCGGATGCTCATTGCGAATAAAGTTGGTCAAAGTACGCGGATCGATCAGCTCCAAGGCATCTAAATTTGCTGATGATCCTAAGGCTAATTGTTCAATCAGCTCATCGGCTTCGCCACCTTTAAAGGCATTGCCGATGACTTTCATGGTGAACTCATTACCACCATAGAAGAATTTTTTATTTTGTTGCAAGATAGCATAAAACTCTAGCATGACTTCATCGATAACTTCCTGCTCCAAACGTCCGAGCCGGCTCATCGCGGCACCAATCCGCTTGATTTCGAATTCCGTCATGTTTTTGAAGATTTCCGCAGAAATCTCTTCGCCAAATGAAAGCAATAGAATCGCGGCTTTTTGTGCTCCGGTGTATTTATTGGTGGCCACGAAATCAAACCTCCGTGTGATGCGATCGCTTTTCCGCATCTCCTATTCTAAGCGATCACCACGTCAAAATATAGATACCAGCTTGAGGACGAGATTTAGATCTTTACCTATTTTTCAGGTATAACGAATCATCTCATACGTTTCGCGCAGCCATAGGGCTGACAATTTTAACTACGTATTTTTGACAGAAACCTTTGATCCGAGGTCATAGATGGCTGAACATCAAGGCCCTATTGCCGCACTTTTGACGGTTGGAACAGAAGTGACCAGCGGGCAGATCGTCAATACCAACGCCACCTGGATTAGTGATCAGATCAGCAACGCCCAAATTCCTGTGCAGCTTCACCTGGCTGTGGAAGACGAGCAACGTCAAATTCTTGACGCCTTAAACTTTGCCGCAGAACAGGCCAGCTTGATTTTTATCACGGGCGGCCTTGGCCCGACCCGGGATGATCTGACCCGAGATGCCATCAGCAATTGGCTCGGCCAGGAACTTAGCTTTGACGAAGCCTCATGGCAAAGAATCTGCGAGCGCTTGACAGCTTACGGAATTCCCATCGCTGCTTCAAACCGACAGCAATGCTATTTCCCGCAGAAGGCACAGATCCTCACGAATGAACTTGGTACCGCGAATGCATTTTTTGCTGAGCATCAAGGCAAAAAGATCTGGTGTCTTCCCGGCCCACCCCGGGAAATCCACCGGATATGGCAGGACCATATTGCTCACCAACTGGCACAACTGACAAGTCATGATCAAGCCTGGCAGCTGCTGCGTTGGCAGTGCCTGGGACATAGTGAATCCTCAATAGGTGAACTGGTTGAGTCCGTCATCCAGGGAACAGAGTTAATCAGCGGCTATCGCCCCCATATTCCCTATGTGGAAGTCAAAATTTGGTGCCCGCTACAAAAGCGTGATAGCTATGCACCCGTGTTAGAAACGCTGGAAAAAACGCTTTCACCCTGGTTAGCAAGCCGCGATGATGAAGATCTCGCACAACTATTATTACAACAATTGAGTCGATTTCCCCGGGTGCAAATATATGATGCCGGCAGTCAGGGCGTGTTAACAGAGCGTCTGGGACAAGCCTATCGCCGCCTTACCAAACCCAACGCAATCGTACAATGGACGGAAGTCTGGGATCAGTTGGAAAAAGGCTCTTCGTGGATTGAAGAGGTCTTAAACCATGCAGCAAAAGAGCAGTTAACATTAGCCATCGGCTCTCTCAATAGTCAGGGCCAGTGGCCTTTAGGTTTGACTTATCAAGGTCGTCGCTTAACAAAAGACATGCAGCTACCATACCGGGGAAGCCAGGCAGGCCGGCAGGATCGATACCGGCGATTTTTGGCTGAAAAATCTATGCATGAATTTTTATTAGATTCACGTGGCTTTTTTCCTTCTTAAGAATAGGCTGTCACTTTACCTGTTATCCTGGATCAGAGGAATTCATGCCAGCGCAAAAACTACTGTGGCTTGCACCGCTTTTACTACCGTTAGCTTGGTTGTACGGTAGTGTTTTATGGATTCGTCGTCGTCTCTATCAATGGGGCTGGTTGCGAAGTTTTCGCTTACCAGGTCGGGTCATTTCTATTGGCAACCTGGAGGTTGGAGGTACAGGCAAAAGCCCCATCGTCATGGCCGTAGCCGAAAAATTGCTACAGCAAGGTGAAAGGCCAGCCATCCTTAGTCGTGGCTATCGTAGTGGATTAAAAGCCCACGAAAGTGCCTGCCTACTTGCATCGACGCTTATTCTCGAACCCCAAGAAAGCTCGCAATTTCATGCCGACGAAGCTCGCATGCAATCGGCCAAGCTGCCAAAAGTCCCGGTGATCATTGGCGCGAAACGCTGGGAAGCAGCGCAAAGGTATCTGGCAAAGCACCCAACACCAACAGTTTGGATTCTAGATGATGGCTTCCAGCACCTTCGCATCAAGCGTGATGATGATTGGTTGCTGCTTGATGAAAGCACACCTCATAGCGCATATCACGTGCTGCCTCTGGGGCGATTGCGTGAGTTCCAACAGACCATGTCCAAGGCTCAGCTTTTTATTTTTACTCGCGCCGAGCTTTCATCAGAACCAACACAATTACAAAAAACATTAGAAGCTGCTGGCAAAACCTGTTCTCGTGCCGCTTTCAGTCTAGGCCGCGCCTATGCTGCCGAAAGTCATGCACCAGCTTTAATTCCTAAAAACAAAACCTGTGGATTGGCAACTGGAATTGCGAAACCTGAAATATTACGCTTTGACTTAAAAAAGCAAGGTTGGAACATCGAAAAATCCCTGATTAAAGCTGACCATGAACCGTTTACTGATACAGAACTGAAAGAGCTTGCCGATCATTGCGAGGTGATTTTGACTACGGAAAAAGATTATTATCGCGATAAAGAAATCTTTACTAAAATTTCAAAAAAAGTTTTTATTCTCCCTTTACTTGTCCATTTTGATCGCAATATTTTTTAAGTAATTTGAATATTTAAATTAGTATTCCACCACCTCATCGAAAAGAAGTGACATGCTCCTAAATATTCTTTGCATTTCATCAGAATCTGACCTATAGCTTAGGCGAACGTAGATCATTGCTAGTAAGAACGAGGTTCTTGTGAAAAAAATCTTAGTGATTGAGGATGATCCTGATATCCGAGAACTCATACGCTACAACTTATCCCGAGAGGGCTTTGACCTAACTTTGTCACCAAACGGCAGCCAAGGCCTGGAATTTGGCCTTAGCGGGCAACACGATCTGATCATTTTGGACCTCATGCTCCCCCAGTTAAGCGGCATCGAGGTCTGCAAAAAACTGAGAGAAAACCCCGGCACAAGGAACACGCCGATCATCATGCTGACGGCCAAAGGTGAAGAAACGGATGTGGTCTATGGTCTCGGTGTCGGTGCCGATGATTACATCGTAAAACCTTTCGGAATCAAAGAGTTGATCGCCAGAGTTTATACCCGCCTAAGAACGACAAAAAGTGAAGCCGAAACGGAAGACAGCGACATGATCCGCCAAGGCCCAGTAGAAATCGATCGCGCCCGCTTCCAGGTCAAAGTAGAAGGCCAGCAAATTCCCATGACCTTGGCAGAATTTCGTTTATTTAACGCTTTAATCTCTCGCCCAGGAATTGTGCTTTCACGAGACCGACTATTGGATGCCGTCACAGGTGGTGAGGGTGTGTTGATCGATCGTAATATTGACGTTCATGTTCGTTCCATCCGCAAAAAACTGGGTGAGTCACGCGACTTGATTCAAACGGTTCGTGGATTGGGATATAAATTCAAGGAACTTTAATGTTTCGTTCCCGCTTCTTTTGGCGCAATTTCCTTTCCTATGTTTTGATTATCAGTCTGACAACTTTTGTTGTCAGCTATCTGCTAACCGTTAAAACTGCGGACTTTGTCGAATCAGACACACGCGAGTCGTTACGCGACAAATTAGTCTTTCTCATCCCCATTCTTCAATCCTTTGATTCACTTGCTGTAGATGAGCTGCAAGCACGCATTTATCAGATTTCGTCTCTGACTAAGACAAGAATCACAGTCGTCGACCCCGAAGGCGCCGTCATCATTGAAACCAAAGTTGCTGATCCGGCTAGCGAACTGGAAAATCACCTGCAAAGACCGGAAATTCAAAAAGCGATCGAGAAAGGTTTTGGTTCCATCGTACGCTACAGCGAAACGGTACAACTACCGATGATCTATTATGTGCAAAAAGTTGAAACTGCAGAAGGTCCCCATTTTGTCCGTTTAGGAGTTCCCTTCAGTCAACTTGAAGATCGTCTCGGTGATATTCGTTATGCCTTAAGTGTGGGGGCAGGCTTTGGTATGCTGGTCTCCCTTTTAATCGCTTTGATTCTGGCACGTCGGGTGACCGAACCCATCGCCGATATTACCAGGGTCACGGAGGCGATCAGTCGCGGTAATTACAGCGCACGCCTGGAACACTTGCCAAAAAATGAGCTGGGTACTTTAGGCGAAGCGATCAATCGACTGGCTGAAGCTGTTCAAGCCAATATCTCACAGCGAGAGAAAATGGATCGCATTCGTCGCGAATTTTCCAGTAACGTGTCCCATGAGCTCAAAACGCCACTGACATCGATCAACGGTTACGTGGAAACCTTGCTCGGCGGAGCCATTCATGATGAAGAAAACAATGTCCGTTTTTTAACCATTATTAAAGCTAATATTGAACGGATTATCGCGCTTGTCACCGATCTTTTGCGCCTATCAAGCATCGAGGCAAGTGAAGGACTTGTCAGCTTGGAGCCAGTCGACTGGTCTCCGATTTTACGCGAGGTGGTCAATCGCCATACCATTCACTTTCAAAATAAAAACATCCAATTTGAAATCGATACTCCGAAAGTCATGCCTCTAGTCAATGGCAGCCCACGAGCGATGAGTCATATCATCGACAATCTCTTGCAAAATGCTGTGAACTATACTCCTGAAAACGGTCGCATTTGGATTCGCGTGTGGCATGACAGGAAAAACGTGCATGTGAGTGTGCAAGACACCGGTATCGGTATCGCCATGCAAGATCAGAGCCGCATTTTTGAGCGTTTTTATCGGGTCGACACGGCCCGCTCCCGCGCCGACGGCGGAACCGGTTTGGGTTTGGCCATCGTCAAACACCTGGTGATTCAAATCCAGGGCAAGATCAAAGTCGACAGTGAGCTGAACCGTGGCTCCATCTTTACCGTAACTTTGCCAATTACCCATGAAAAATTGCTGTCGGCTGCCGTGGCAAATCCTGATGAGGGCTCGGTCCTCCATCCAAATTGACACCACCTAGCTTGCGCTTCCCGCTTGTCAGCTCAAGAGGAAAGAGGCTGTAAGAGTACTTTTCATCGCTTCCAAGGGGTGCTAAGTTATACCAATTTTGAAAAATGAGGCATGCTGCTGGACGCGTCATAGCCTCATAAATTTCAGCACTTACAAGCGAATTCATCTGCACTTTTTGAAGCTGCAATGGAAGGTATCAGGAACTAGCCTCAAGAAAGAGAAATGGGAACATGAAAAACAGTATGGAAGGGTGGCAAAGAAGCCATACCCTCGGCGAACTTACAGCGGAACATGAAGGCCAAACGGTAACCCTTATGGGATGGGTGCAATCCCGCCGTGATCACGGTAATTTGATCTTTATCGATTTACGCGATCGAAATGGCATGACCCAGATAGTTCTCGACCCGGCAGTTTCCCCGGATAGCCATAAGATCGGTGAATCCGTACGCAACGAATATGTCCTCGGCATCCAAGGCAAGGTTCGCAAACGTCCAGATGGCATGATCAATCCGAAAATGACGACTGGTGAAATCGAAGTGCTCGTCCATGAGGCGAAGCTTCTCAACACCTCAGAGGCTCTGCCTTTCCAGATCCAAGATCAAATCGACGCAAGTGAGGGAATTCGCCTTAAATATCGTTATCTCGATTTGCGCCGACCAGAGCTAAAAGACAAGATCATGATGCGGATTCAGTTTATCCGTGCCATGCGTCGCGGACTGGAAGAGGAAGGTTTTCTCGATATCGAGACACCCTACCTCTATAAATCGACCCCCGAAGGAGCCCGCGAATTTTTGGTTCCTTCGCGTGTTCATGCCGGAAAATTTTATGCCTTACCGCAAAGCCCGCAGTTGTTTAAGCAGGTTCTGATGGTAGCCGGATTTGAGCGCTACTATCAAATCGTCAAATGTTTCCGCGACGAAGATCTACGTGCCGACCGGCAGCCGGAATTTTCCCAGGTTGACTGTGAGATGAGTTTTGTCGATCAGGAAACAGTGCTAAACACCTTCGAGAAGGTCATCCGGAAATCCTTCCGAGAGCTGACTTCCGTCACAATCGCCGAACCCTTTCCACGTATGACCTATAGCCAAGCGATGGAAGAATATGGCAATGACAAGCCGGACACTCGTTTCGACTTAAAACTGCAGAATTTGACTGAAGTCGTCAAAGACACTGATTTTAAGGTGTTTGCCGCAGCAATTAGCCAAGGCGGCATTGTCAATGCCATCCGTGTTCCAGCACAAGCAGAAGCCTTCAGTCGTAAAGACCTTGATGATCTCGGTGAGCATATCAAGCAATTTGGGGCAAAAGGTTTGGCTTGGGCCAAAATCAAAGAAGGTACAGGGGCCGAGACGTGGCAGTCACCGATTGCGAAGTTTTTGGGTGACGAGCTCGTCAGCAAAATTAATGAAAGCCTGCAGGCTGTTCCTGGCGATTTGATCCTATTTGGTGCTGGTGATTATAGAACGACAAAGGCCTCCTTGGCTGCTTTACGATTAGAGTTAGGTCGCCGCCTGAAACTGATCCCGGAAAACCAATACAACTTCCTCTGGGTCACCGAATTTCCCATGATGGAGCGCGACCCAGAAAGTGGTCGATTGGTTGCTTGCCACCATCCGTTCACTTCCCCGCTCCCAGCTGATTTCGACTTACTGGAAGAGTCGCCGGAAAAAGTTCGGGCTTCGGCTTATGACCTGGTCTTAAACGGCAACGAAGTAGCAGGTGGATCGATCAGGATTCACGATCAAGAGCTCCAGACCAAAGTTTTCAAAATCCTTGGCCTCTCTGCCGACGAGGCGGAGGCGAAATTTGGCTTTCTCCTCGAAGCCTTACGCTATGGTGCTCCTCCCCATGGTGGAATTGCATTTGGCATCGATCGCCTGGCCATGCTACTGACAGGTGCCGAGTCGATTCGAGACGTCATTCCGTTTCCAAAAACCAATAAAGCAGCTTGTCTTATGACGGAGGCTCCTAGTGAGGTCCGGGCTGAAGAGCTGCGGGATCTGCATATTCGTGTACAGAAATTATCATTGGATAAAAAAGAATGATCAATATGGAAGAATTTGCCAAAAAGTGGGCCCATTACCCGATGGGCCCAAATATACGTCGCTACCTTGGCATCAGCGATGAAGAATATCAGGGCGAGCATGCAGCTCGCCCGGACGATGAAATCGCCGCACAGTTTGCGGATGAACTGCGCCAGGTCCTCAGTCAACATATCATCCAGGACTTTCATGAGTGGGTTGATGTGTTGGAAGAACTAACAGCAATGGGGCTGGCCTCGACCGTCTGCTTCCTCACCGAAGAAGACTATCGACAGCAGGCTGATCATGACTTCCGTGCCTTGCTTGCCATTGGTTCGGCTTACATGCTTGAAAGCGAGGATGAATTGGCTCTGCGTTACCTCCAAAAGGCGCATGAGTTAGAAGCTGGTGAGCTCGCCCCCTATGTCAACATAGCAAGCATTCACTATGCTTTTGAACGCGATCAGGATGCGCGCCTTTGGGCGGAATCCGGATTGCAAGTTGATGCTAATCATCATCGTCTCTGGGAAATTCTTGCTTCCGTCCATCTTCATGAGAATCCGCATGCTGCTGGCGAACAATTAAAGACATTTGCCGAACGCATCAATTCATATCTGGGACTGTCGCTTGCAGCAGACTTAATTGATCCTGATGATGCTTTGTTAAAAGCCCAGTATCTCGAATCAGTCTTTCAGTCGGATAAAATCGATGCAGACTTTCTGATCGAGTACACAGCAGCATTGGGTATGGCTAAGCAATTTGAAAAAATTCCTAGTGTCATCTGGAAGGCTGAACGGATCAGTGGTATCAGTATTCCATGGAAAGTTTACGCTCATGGAGCTCAAGCTTACCTGTCGCAAGAAGACCCGCAAGGCGCAAGCAGCCTGATCGACAGTCTGAAAGCGATAGATGACGCTCCAAAAGATTTAATCGCAGAGCTGGAACAAGCACGGCAGGAAATGCTCTCTGCTCAGCACTAGGAAACGAAGAAGATGAAACAATCAATTCACACAGACTTGGCACCAAAGGCACTCGGCCCTTACTCCCAAGCTATTAAAAGTGGTTCAACTATATATTGCTCGGGACAAATTCCCCTTGATCCAAAAACTGGCAATTTGGTTTCCGGAGACATTGCTACCGAAACCAGACAGGTTATGGAAAACCTGAAGGCAGTTTTGCAAGAAGCCGGTGCCAGCTTTAAAGATGTCGTGAAAACGACAATTTATTTGCAAGACCTGAAAAATTTTAGCACTGTAAATGAAATCTATGCGAGCTATCTGGAAGCACCATATCCGGCACGGGCAACCTTTGAAGTTGCCGGCCTGCCACTTGGGGCAAGTGTCGAGATCGAAATGATTGCTCACTGCGATTCATAATTCTTGAATCGCAGACTATGAGCAGTTCATACTAGACAGAAGCATCAAAGCACAGGATGGAAGTAGCCGCAACTTACCAAAGGTAATTGTGATCGTTTCCTGATGTGGTCATGATGTGAGTTGAGCTAGTTTGGGACCATCCGGAAATGCCTTAGGCAAGGCGCGAGTTGAAAATAAACCACAGTGTATTCTGATACATGAGGATTTATTTTCAGTGATAAAACGCAGAATCAGGTATTTCCGGATGGGCCCAAAGTTAATTTCAAAGTATTCAAAACATTTTTTGAATGTGGTACTCTTTTACAAAGGCCTCGCAACAGGCTGATGTATCTCAATTTAAAACTATTATACTCTGGGTAGACTATGATGCGCAGCAAATCGTACCTGCGATTTCTGATTCCCTTCATCTTATTGGTGATGGGGCTTGCCATAGTTGCCCATAATTCGATCAACGCTGCACTTCGTGGTGAAGAAAGTTACATCACTTACGTTGAAATTGACGGAGTGAATTACGGTCCGATCGATCGCATCGAAGGCATCGAGCAATTTGCAGGCGATGGCTTTCCCTTACGAGAAGATGTGAGCTTCGAGGCCGTACGCCTCTCACGGGAGTTTGTCACAGACCCCTCCTTATATTTATGGGCTAAAAAAAGGATGAGCCGGAAGCTGGGCTTAAAAGACATTCACCTCATTACTGAGGATGAACGAGGACAGGTTGTCACGCACCAGATTCTGCAACTCTGTCAGCCCTTATCTTGGACCGTTGAAGCCCAAAACCCATCTTTAGGTGGATTTAATGAAACGATCGACTTGGCTGTTCAAAAGGTTACGAGTTTGTGAAAGTTATTTTCCAAGTCGCATTTACACCTTTTTCGCCATTTTCCTTGCTCTACATTTAATTTCTTGTCAGTACGTCAGTCGTCAGGCATTGCCAGTTGCTGAGCGTACCGAATTCCGTCCATTAAGCTTGCAGGAAGGTGCCAGGGTTGTCGCCTATGTCTCAGAGAAAGGCTGTGCTCAAGGCATTCCTCATTTTTGGTTGGTCGAATTTCAATCTGCCTTTGGCTCGCATCAGATCAAATTAGATTATTCCCATCAGCAAGCTGGTGAAGAAACTCTCGTTATATTCAATCAACATCGCTTCCGCGCGCAGATACCCATGCCGGTTGGCAGCAGCCAAATCAAGAAAGTTTGTGGCACAGAGTCGACAAATCCGACTTCTTTAACATTGACCGACACCGATGCCAAGTCTCGCTTAAAAACCATACTGGAAACGATCACACCGGACTGCAAGATCCAATTTCGCGATGAAGGCATCTATTGTCATTTGGAATTTTACGAAGCGAGTGATGCCTTGCGGCGTTTAACCGATGCTCACGAACGATTAGTCAAGCGCTGGCAACGCCATCCCTATCTTCTTTCGCGCCGTATCGCCTTTGCACGAAAATTGGCAATGGCGATTAATAACCCACAAGCACAAAAGGAGCTTGACCGGATTTGTCGCATTGTCAAGCACTCCATCCCCGACGAACTTCCCCTTGCCATGCGTTCGGCTCGCTGGTTTCAAACTGCGTGTTTAAAAACGGACCCGATTCATAAAGAAGCGCTTTTGGTCAGCCTGTTTGATGCTATCAGAGAAATAGAAAGCTTAACCGAGGAGCTCAGCTCTTCCAGTCGATTGGGAATGTTTTCCCTAAGAATTCCTCTCAGCGACAACCCATCCAAGACTTATTGGGTTACGTTAAAACCGTTAACGGTCGATCGCGCCACTGATGAACAAATAGGTATTGCTCGCAAAACCGCCTGTTGGCACCCACTCTATGATCAAAGTATGGCCGAGCATCATATTGCCGATGAGCTGGGACTGTTAGCCGAACCAAGTGGCGGAGCATGCAGCATGGTAGCAAGAGAAGATGAAGACTATCTCAATACGATGGCTGTTCATTATGTGAAAAACAGCATTGCCTCGGAAACCGAATTTCCTATCAGCAACGGTCGCAGCAAGATTCTCCGCTTGCCGAAGGGTGAATATCATTACACGATCGAAACTCATCAGGGGCCTTTCGTCGACATATACTATCCGGAGCATGAGAATCCAGAAAACTCCACCGGCATCATCAGCTGGACGAGTACTCGCCCGCACTTGACCATCAGCAACTGGTAGTTTTCACAAAAGCACGCTATAACGGGTTTTTTCGACGATCCAACCTAGAGGAAAGGATGGCCCCGTGAAATTTGCACTCATTAGTGGCAGCCACCGCAAGCAGTCTGAAAGCGCCCGAGTGACGCGATACATTGAGAATCGTGTCAAATCCTTACTATCTATAGATACATATCGCTTTGAGCTGACCGGCAACCCCCTACCCATGTGGGATGAATCGGTATGGGATGATGGTGAGCAGTGGCAAAATACCTGGAAACCCGTTGCCAAAGAACTAGCTAGCTCTGACGCTCTGATTTGGGTCGTTCCTGAATGGAATGGCATGCTACCGAGCGGTGTTGTCAACCTCTTACAACTTTGCAGCAGCAAAGAACTTGGTCACAAACCGGCATTGATAGTTGCCATTAGTGGCTCTCGCAATGGCGTCTACCCCGTTTCCCAAATGCGCCTGAATACCAGTAAAAATAATCGCATGTTATATATTCCCGAGCACATCATTGTCCGTGAAGTGGGAAAAATGTTACAAGGTGAGACGGCAAGCCATGAGGATGACGAGTATTTGCGTGGCCGTATCGACTATTGCCTACGACTTTTAAGTCAATATGCCATAGCTATGCAGCAAGTCCGCGGAAGTGGAGTCATCGACTACAAAAGCTACCCGAACGGGATGTGATTTTTTCACACCCTCTACCATGTATATTTAGCTATTCACTAATTTCCCTTTTGACTCCATTGGTCGCAGTAGGATATACGGATAGCCTACCCGACGTCTGCCGTTTGATCCGTCAATGAAGTAAGCTCCCAATAGGTGCTAGGATAAGTCGGCGGACGCCACTTGGGCCAACTTCTTAAACTGAAAAACCAAGGAAGTAGATACATGCTCGACGTTCTCAGCGATGGATTTCGAGAGGCAAAATTAAAGCTTAAGGGTAAAGCCACCCTTAATGAAGATAACGTGAAAGATGCGATCGACGTCATCCGCAAAAGCCTGTTGGAGGCTGATGTTGAATATCACGTCACCAAGAATTTTCTGCAAAAAGTTAAAGAAAAGGCTCTTGGTCAGGAAGTCCAGCTCAAGGCTGGTCGTGCTGGCGAAAAGCTACGGGTGACACCAGCCGATCACTTTATCAATATTTGTCAAACTGAGTTGGAAAGTCTGATGGGACCGGTGGATACCGGTCTCGAAACAGCGACCAACCGCCCGACCCTGATCATGATGGTCGGTCTCCAAGGTAGTGGTAAAACCACTTCCACGGGAAAACTCGCCCACTACCTGATTCATGAAAAGAAACGGAAACCGATGCTGGTCGCAGCTGACATTTATCGCCCGGCAGCGATCCAACAGCTTCAGGTTTTAGGTGATCGCCTGGGAATCCCTGTCTACAGCGAAGGCGATCAAGTCAGCCCGGTGGATATTTGCCGCAATGCAATAAAAAAAGCCTATGAGTGGAATACGGATACCATCTTGCTCGATACTGCGGGCCGGCTGACCATCGATGAAGAGCTTATGAACGAGCTCGTACAGATAAAAGAGAAAACCAAGCCGGATCACATCCTGCTTGTTTGCGATGCCATGATGGGACAGGACGCTGTCACAACGGCTAAGGCTTTCAATGAAACGCTCGATATTTCCGGCGTGATCATGACCAAGCTGGATGGTGATGCCCGTGGTGGTGCCGCACTCAGCGTCAAGGAAGTCACAGGCAAGCCCATCAAATTCCTCGGTATGGGCGAGGATCTGGAGCGTTTGGAAGAATTCCGTCCCGAAGGCCTCGCAAGCCGCATTCTTGGCATGGGCGATGTAGTTGGCCTGATGCAAGACTTTGGCCGCGTTGTCGAAGAGGACCAGGAAGCCCAGGCGATGAAAATGCTGCAGGGGCAATTCTCCTACCGCGACTTTTATAAGCAAATCGAAATGATTCAAAAAATGGGCCCGTTGAAGGACATCATGGCCAAACTACCGATGCAGGACATGATTCCCAAAGGTGCAAGCGTCGATGATCGCGAGCTGACTAAGATCAAGGCTATGATCGACTCGATGACCGAGCGGGAGCGCACTGGCATGGACCCGCTTAGCCCAAGTCGCATGCAACGCATTTCCCGAGGTTCAGGTCGCCCGGCAAAAGAAGTTCAGGACCTGCACCAGAAGTTTACCGGCATGAAAAAGATGATGGGTGCGCTGGGTAAAAATCTAGGCGGCATGATGGGCAAAATACCCGGCATGGGCTCCCTCAACCAAATGAACAATTTGCGTAAAATGGCTAAAGCGGGCCCAGGTGGTATGCCAGGTGGACTTCCTGGAATGGAAGGCCTGGGTGATCTTGCCGGTATGCTCGGCGGTGGAGGTGCAGCTACCAGCCGACGCCCCGTTGATAGGGATAAGCAAAAGAAAATGCGTAAAGCAGCCAAGCAGGCTCGCAAGAAAAATCGCAAGAAATAAGTGGCTCGCCCCAAGGCGTAGCAGTTTTTGATCAAGGGAACTCACTATGTCAGAAACAATAGCACAAGACTCAAATAACGACAGCAGCAAGAAACGAGTCCATATTGAGACTTGGGGCTGTCAAATGAATGTCGCAGATAGTGAAAAAATGCTGGCTCTTCTGGAGCAGCGCAACTATCAGCTGACCGATAGCGCAGAGGACGCTGATCTTGTCTTGTTGAACACCTGCCACATCCGGGAAAAAGCCACACATAAAGTGATTTCCCGCCTGGGGCGACTGCGTGTCCTAGCGGAAAACAAGCCGGGAATGAAAGTCGCTGTCACCGGCTGCGTGGCACAGGCTGAAGGCCAGAAGCTGATGGATCGGGCGAGCAATATTGATATCTTACTTGGGCCTGGAAAAATTGAAGAGCTGCCGCAGCTTTTGGAACAGAATGAAAAAACAGGCCAACGCGCCATTGCTACTGGCTTCAAAAAAGGCCCTGAAGCACCGACTTCATCGGAACTCGAACAGCAGGCTAAGCCAACGATTTCTGGCAAAAGTGAAGTGTCCCGCTATGTAAACATCGCTCAAGGTTGCAATAATTTCTGCACCTTCTGCGTCGTTCCTTTCACGCGGGGCCGAGAAATATCCCGACCCTTGGAAGACATCGCCAGCGAAGCGCGTAGCCTGGTTCAATCCGGCGCAAAAGAGATCACGCTTCTCGGACAAAACGTTAATAGCTATGGTCTGGATTTAAGCCAGCTTAGTTTTAGCGAAGGTGGGCCGTTTGTTGATTTGCTGCGCACAGTCGCTCAGATCGAAGGCCTTGAGCGACTTCGCTTTACAACATCTAATCCCCATGATTTTACGCGCCCACTGGCCCAGCTTTTTGCTGAATTCCCCCAGCTCGGCCGCTATATTCACCTACCAGTCCAGTCAGGCGATGACATCGTATTAGAGCGTATGAAGCGCAAGGTTACGGTTGCCGAGTATTGGGAGCGTATCAACTGGCTGCGTGCGATCGATCCGGAAATGGCAATTTCCACCGACTTGATCGTTGGCTTTCCGGGCGAGTCGGACGAACAGTTTGAAGCCACTTTGGAATTGGTCGAAAAGCTAAGATATAGCTTTATCTTTGCCTTTAAGTATTCACCCCGGAAAAATACGGCTGCGGCTAGATTCCGTGATCAAATTGAAGAAACTGTAAAAAGTCAGCGATTGGCCAAATTAAACGCATTGCAGGATCAGATCACCCGCGAATGGAACCAAAGTGAAATTGGCAAAGAACGTGAAGTCCTTGTCCACTACCAAAGCCGCAAAGATGAGAACGTCTACTACGGTCGTACCCCACAGTTTCGCCTCGTCAAGATCCCTAGTGGGCGTGACATTGTTGGCGAAACCGTGCAGGTAAAAATTGAAGACGCAAATAAAACGGCTTTGCTAGGCAAGCTCATTTGATGAGTACTTGCTTTTCAAGTCTGCCTAATTTTTTTGAGCTTGGTCTTTGCCGGCATACAATCGTCGCAACTGCCGCAGATGACCAACGCTCAATACCGCATACCAGACAATCGACACGATAAAAAGCAGACTAAATACCCAATACCAAAGTTCAAACATCGTTTTTACTCTTGAAAAAATGCATAAAAATTTATAGCCAGTTCTTCTTGTGCCGGGTTTGAAGTTGCAAAGATCAGTCGGCCATGAACTGTGCCTTTCAGCTTGTCGGGGTTTTTCAGCCGAACCGCTACCGCTCGTCTTCGCCCCGCTTCAGGCAACTGATCTTGAAATTCAAGAAAAGGCCGAAAGTCCTGCACCACCTGTCCATTCACCAAAATCTCAGCACGGTGCCCTTGGATTTGAAAATCTTGCTGACTCGACAGGTTTATCGTTTTCTCTTTGACTCCACGGGAAGGAATCGCGCCAAACTCCACGTAGTTAGGTGCATAGCGGATTCTACCAAGGATGTCAGCTCGCAGTGGAATCGGCAAGCGAGCAAGATGCTTTGAGTTATTGACAACAACCAGGCTTTCGCGAACAAAGGAACTTGGAATTCCTGGCTTCAGATAAACATCGATTAATTTCGCTCGCCCATCGTCACGGATGGCAATATCTATGATATCCGGATGATGCTCAATGCGTTCGATACTGAAGGCCTCGCCATCTTTGGCAGGTTCCAGGCGAATCGTACGATGAGACCCCAATTCACCGATCACTCCACCAAAATCGACGATGGGTGGCTCGACATGAATTTCCGTCAATATCTGCGCTTTTAAAGTCAAAATATGCGAGCTCTGCTTGGCATCGCTGGTTAATACCGCGATAGAACGGCTAAACTCACCGAGATAATCGTTGGTATCAATGAGGACTTCTATCTCTCCTTGAGCCCCGGCTTCGATGATACGATCTGCCGGCAGACTGACAACGGTACAGCCACAACTGGTATGCGCCCCTTGAATCCGCAACGGTCCTTTGCCATTGTTCACAAAGGGGAAGCTGACATTCAAATTTTGGCCCCGATAGACTTTGCCTAAATCGATAACGGTATTTTCAAATTGTATCCGCCCAGGAGGCTGGCTTATCAGCTCCAATCCGGCCTCATCCAATCCAATCATCGCTTCTTCAGCTTCTGGCTCATCAGTCACGGGTAAGGCCAGTCCCAGCTGCGAGCCAACCGGGAACATGAATGCTGTAAAAAAAGCTAAGGGACGAAAAAAATTCATGCTTAAGTTCGCTTGTCGCGTCACTAATGAACTCCTGCGCGTTTTGGCAGTCAAATCTTCACGCCTTATCTTACCCTGAACGGGCCAACAAGACCACTTCCTTCAGGCAGCTTTTGCCTATTTAGCAAAAGTCCAGCTTAGCCGAAGGATGCAGCAGGTGGGAGAGAAAAATGCAAACTTGGTTCGAATTAATCCGGCAAGACATCATAGCAGCAAACGATCGACTGACGATCCAGGATTTTGCTATTTTGTTTCAAAGTCTGTATTGGCTTATCCTTGCTTTTTTTCCCTTATCCGGCATTGATAAGCGGGATAGACTTACCGCACTCAGCTATGTCTTATTTCTGTTATTCAGCGCCTGTCTCTTGTTTTTTGCCATTCCAGGGCGATCAACGGAATTCAGTGATTGGAACGATCACCTCCTCCTTTTCTTTTTCCTCGGCTTTATCGCCTGGTGGCGTTGGCATTACCGAAAGAAAAAACGGTCGAAAATCGAAATGAAAGAAAACCTGGATAATCCGTTCATCAAGCAAAACGAGGTATAGTTCATGGACCTGCGTCAACCGGAATTTGACACGCGGCTTCTGATTTATCTCAGTCGCCAGATTATTCTCGGCGTTATTATTTTAGCTACAGTCTTTGGTTTTGCTCTCTTTATTCAAAATGGAATGGAAAATAAACAGCATTGGTTGGTGATAGGAATTCCATTATGTATCGCTGCCACAGCCTTTATTTTATTTCCTAAGACCGAAGAGTGGGAATACAAGGCCTGGCAAGGGAAAGCACGGCGAGTGGAACAAAATTTTGATCGCTAGAGGTCCAAGAGATGAGACGATATCACTGGACATACTTAGTACTGATTTGCCTTTTCTACAGCGCTTGCGCAACAAATGAGCGTTCCAGCAGCATCCTAAGCTTTCACAGCGTGGCCGCAAAGCTTATCTCGACGACCCCCGATCTTGAGCACTTTTTCAAGGAGGGGCCGTTTAGCTACGAAGTCCGACATAATTTCGTCATTCGTGTCAACGCCGATGAAGTTTTACATTCCGATCTATACTTGTCCGAACAAAGCGGCAAGGCACCACTGCTGATATTTCAACATGGCAACAAAGCAAACAAAGACGTCCATGCCGAGCAAGCTAGGCGGGCTGCTTCTTGGGGCTTTCACGCCATGGTGATTGAACAACCGAATCATTCACGCTGGATTCTCAATGGCCTTGTTCTTGCCGATTTAGTCCGCATGCTGTATCGCTGGCCTAATCTTTTAAATAGCCAGTTTGATCGTGATCGCATTATACTTATTGGTCACTCGTTTGGCGGCTCGGCTGTCTCCATTGCCGCCGGCAGCGACTGTCCCGTTGCCGGAGTCATATTGCTCGACCCTGCCCTTGTCAGTTCGGCAGTCCAACGCTACTTTGAACAGATTCATGTCCCAGTCGTGCTTTTAGGCGCTGACCCACAAATTTTTCAATCAAGGCGTCGCTCCAGCTTCTATAAAATGATCCAAACTGACATGATCGAAGTCTCCGTTGCCGGCTCCACCCATAATGACGCGCAATATCCAAATATGTTCCGTTGGCAGCAGATCCTCGGTTTGGAACCGGAGCCCAAACAGGAACTTCAGGAAGTATTTGCCAGCGCGATCGTCGCTAGCAGTTTTAGTATTGCGTCAACACATTCTACTTTCTATGCATGGCAAGCCTTTCGCACTCACCGGGATCGCTTCGCCAAAATTCAACGAAAATAAATGAATGGTGGCTTAGTTTTGCGCTGATTTCTCAGAAAAAATTTCCAAAAAAACGTGATCATAGTATTCTTGCTCTCCGGCAAAGCTTTTTGCACTTGGGGTGGGACTATGATGAACCTAGGATTTTTAAGCTACTTATTAGCTTGTATTACTGTACTCAATACCTTTCTTTGGTACCTATACCCCATGGACATCACTGCCGTGATGCTGGCTAGTATCAGCAGCTACTCCGCTTGGTTTTTGTATTTCTGGATTCAAGCTGAAAAAAATTTTAACGTCGCTGATAAGATTACGCTTAGCCGATGGATATTATTCACTACCTCTGCTCTTGTCGCAATTCTTTTAAAAGACAGTAACTGGTGGGTGCTCATTGGCGTGAGTCTGGCAGTTGCCCTTGATGGCTTAGATGGATGGATGGCGAGAAAACTTCAGATTGCCAGTGAATATGGTCGTATTTTAGACATGGAAGTGGACCACATGACGACAAGCCTTTTAGTTGCTATATCAGTCATGATTATCGGCATCAGCCCCTGGCTTTTATGTCTGAATCTTTTACGCCCGCTCTACCTTTTGTTTGGCAAGCAAAAATTGCAGGAAAAAGAGTATCGTAGCCAGGCCCATCTACTCCGGGCCAAAGTCATTTGCATCCTGTCGCAAATTCTCTTAATCATCAATCTTGCACCGATCTTCAGTCTTGAAACCAAAGAGTTTTTATCACTGATCAACTTGATCTTGTTGAGCTATTCTTTCACCGTTGATCTCTGGTTGGAGCATCGCCATCATAAGTTGGAAACGCTCACCAATCATTAATCATGACAAACATCTGAAGATGATTGTACTTTTACTGTCATAACCGAATCACCATAGGTAAAGCGCAGTTCGGTTTCCACCGGCTGCCATTGGATGCTCTGACCCTTGCTGGTTAAAACAGCCATTTGGGAGGGTACGGGATCTGAAAGTATAATTTGACGATCCATCGTATCTTGGATGGTAAGCGACTCTGCAGCTGGGCAAGAGGCTCGAAAATAAACCGGTTGTGATGATTGCATGGTGATCACATCAGCGACCAGCACATCTTCGATGTGGAAATCGCTACCACCTGCTCCACAAGCTTGGACGACTTGCAGGTCACAAGGAAAGACTGCAGTCTGCCCCTTGCTGAGGAAAACGGGATCCGTTTCAGGCAAAGATTGATTGCCAACTACCGATAAGACGACAACGGCAACCAAGGCAAATCCAGGCAAGGCCATATAACGCGTAGTCTTTTTTTTAAAGGCATGCGTTTTATCAACTAGATGATAAGCGGAATGCTCAGTTTCATCTTCTTCAACAATTTTTTGGAGTTGCTCTGAGAGTTCTGCTTCTAATTGGTCCAGCTCTTCATCAGAGTCGATTTGATCGATTTCTGCAGCCGCTTCCTCAACAAGTTCAAGGAGGCGTTTTCTGTCCTCATCATTCAAATATATGTGTCGTATTTTCATTACTTTCCCCTACACGCATTCTGTGGCATGTTCCTGCCTCTGATATAGAGAAAAGCTTGGCGGGAAAATATTGCATAAATTTTAAACTATTGTTTTAATTTGACAATTCCAGGCCGTTCTCGTCCATCAAGCGAATCATCGCCTTTGATATCACAAGTCGGAAGCGGCGCAGATGAGATAAGACCGTATTTTGATTGATCGTCAAAGCGTCTGCGATATCTTTGACCGTCATATGATCTAAGTAGAACATTCGTGCTATGGTCGCTCGTGGTTCACCCTGATGAGTTTCAATGAGCTGCTGTAGGAGTACAACCGAATGCTCAAAGTGAAGGCTTGCCATGTGGTCATCGGCAACCAAAACCACCTCTTGGTGCTCATTCTCGTCACTCGGAGTATCCGTCATCGCTATGGATACGGTCTTTTTCTGCTTGCGGATTTCATTTAAGCAGCGATTTCTGGCTATAGTCATGAGCCAGCCGCCAAAAGCATTCGGATCTTTCAAAGAATCCAAACTTTGCCAAGCTTGGACAAAAATTTCCTGGATTAAATCGTCTGCCGCGCCGTCAAAAAAATGAAATTTTTGGACGGTAGCAGCGACACCTCCGTAGTACTTTTTATAAAGAACTTCGAAACTATCCTTCTGGGGATTGTCTGGAGACGATACAAAACTCATGAACCTTCCTCAATTCTGTTCGAGCACCAAGTCTATTTCCCGATACTCGACGACCGGCTCGCCATCCAGATCTGTGGTAAATTCCGAAGGCAGTGTGACGGATTTTGCGATGTGATCAATCGTCATAAACAAGACGACTCGACCACTACCATCACTCAGACTAAAGCGATCATCCTTGACTGCAGGAATCATATTCCATTGATTTGCCGCTATTTTTTGATTCAAGCTCAACTGATACGTCTTATCATTACTTATGATGGCAGCATGCAGGTAAGTGTTTTCAACCAGGCATTTGGCAGCAACCTGAATGGGCTCGCCCAATTCTACGACATAGCTTGTTGCGTCATCAGCGATTCGAGCATCCCGAACATCAGCTGAATCAGCTTTAGAGCGTTGCAATACCCGGTAATCACACACCAAATGATCAGGAATTGGCTTTGCTGCGGAAGGCTCACTATTACTGCCTTTATAAGTGAAATGATCGGTTCCAGATTGCTCTTGGGTCACTGGTAGAAGAAAGTAAACCATCATCAGAACCGCCGCCGCAGCGAGCAAACTACCATACTGGAAACCACGTTGGGTCGTGAATCTGTCCCGCAGCCCTAGTTTTTTCTGACGATAGGCGGCTAAGCTGGGCGCTGCTTCTTCAGTTTGCTCACTATCGATTTTTTCTTGGATTTTTTTCCAATTTTCCTCTTCACTCTGAAAACTCGTCAGATGTGAAATTTTGGGTGTTTCACTTGGCTCGCTTTCCGTTGACCGATCAACCAAAAGTCTACCCAGCTGCTCACTGATGAGTCGCTCTTCTTCCGCTAATTCTTCATCGCTTAATTCCTGCTCATCGAGGCGCTTTTCCTCCTCGGCGATCAGCTCCATCAAGCGCTTTTGCTCTTCAGGGCTTAAATTTATTTTTTTATAATCCAAGGGATTCCCCCCCTTTTAAGATCCCACTCTTGTCTTGGTCGATCGAAAATCACCAGAACGTGCCGATCGAAATATTGGAAGAAATGGTTGATAAGGCTTCCGGACCATCTTCCGCGAAATTTTGATATACACCGGCTTGTACCTCAAATCCTAATTTTATCAGATGATAAGGCAGGATCATATCCAATCCAGCAGTAAGCTTGAGCCCTGGCACCAAAACCTTGGCATTGCGCTGTTCGAAGGCAATATTATCGACTTGGCGATCAACATAGAGAAGTGACGGACCAGCAAACCATTTCGACTCCGTCCGAATGGAACGGTCCTGAGTCGATAGGCGAGCTAGCAGTTCACGAACCCCAAGCTGCGCGTCAAAAATTGCCATGGTCCGGCGTTGCGCAAAACTTTGACCGGCAGAGAGAATACTTTCTTCCGTTTCGGGAAACCAGCTGACAGCCAAATCCAGATCATAGGTTTGAATCAGTTCGTCACGGCGATAACGTATTTTCACCCCATTAGAAAGCTTAGGCAAATAACCGTCACGAATCACATCATTGGCAACATAGCTGGATTCCGCTGCCACCGACAAATTATTGGGTAATCTGGGGATCAGGTAGTTTGCAATCGAGTATTCGCGTCCACCTTCAAAACGGACGACGCGATCGGCAACCAATTTTTGACTTTCCGGATCACGCACAGTAAGTCGAACGCGTCCTTCAGGAACGATAATTCCCTTTTCCAAAGTTCCCATCTCTTTGCCATCGACAGATACTAATAGGCGAGAGAAACGTCCCATCAAAGAATATAAACTTGCTTTATTGCTCTTTTTCACTTCACCGTTAATCACAATCGGATCAGAGCCTAATAGCTCTAAAATCGCCGATGGCCGCTGGCGACCTTGGGTATGCTGATAGGTCTGTTGAGCGGCAAACTGGTGGGCCTCAGTAATAGAAACCGCACCATCACCATTTAAATCCTGCTGGAAACCTTTCAAAAGATAAAAGGTATACACGTCATTTTCTAAACGCGAATCTTCCAAAGCAGGTTCACGCCAACCACTTGCCGTCAAGATGATGGAGCCTTCAGAGCGATTTTCGATGGGTTCTTCAAAAAATGGGGACTTCAGTTGGGCCAGCGCTCGTTTCATTTCCGGCGTCAGGACCGACTTACCAACACCGGAGTGACAAAATGCGAGAACCAATACTTTTTTGCGAGATTTTAACTTTTGAAACCACTCCATAAGAGTTTCATAGTCTAAGGCCGTCGCTTCAAGGTTTTTCGGATCGCTATCGCTCGTGATGATATAGCGTCCAAGGGAGCCATCTTTTTTATAGGCGATCGTACCATGGGTCGAGATGTAAACCATGATCACATCGTCTTCATTGCGATTATCTTGTTCCAAGCGTTGGAAGGCCTTGGCAATCTCAGATTTCGTGATGAGCACATCCTGGCCTGAGCGTATGACTTCGCCACCATCAAAGGCAATTTCACTCGTCATGAGGGAATCATAGACATCTTGAGCATCTTTACCGGCATATCGAAGATCATGCCAGAGCTCATTTTGAAATTGATCGACACCAACGGACAAAACCAGACGTTTGGGTCGCAGACGTTCTTCCATCAATTGTTCCAATGGAAGATCAGCACGCGCTTGGCCAGCGATGAAGGTGACAAAGAGAGTAAAGTTTAGAGCAATAAATATTTTGTTACGCACCACGGAATCTCCTACCGTTAAGTGCGTCAAAAACTACATGCCATGGGTATGAAATGTCAAGTACTCATTAACGATTTTTATAAATTTCAGCAAATTTATTAAGCATTTTTGTTTATTATCATATTTTACCCGTTTGCATACAATGACTTGGCAAAGAATCCGGCACTTCCAACGGAACCAAATTGCGTTGCTGTTCGCGGATGCTGGTATAGCTTGGTGAAAGGATAAAGCGCTCCAGATCCCAGCGGATTGCGAGCGGCGCACCCATTAAAGCCAGAGAGTCCAAGGCTTCGGTATGTTGGCTGCAAATTGCTGTAGTTAAACGAGCGACCAGGCAACCGAGCAGGATCTGGGCTTGTTCATCGGACAATCTCTTTGCCAAAATACCTAAATCATACCAGGACTTACGTTGAGATGGAGAAAGGGCTCGCAGCCACTTACCAACTTTGCTGGGAATCAGGATATCCTTGCCACCCCGATTGAGACGCGATAATAAGCCTTCGATTTCACCGTATAAAATACTAAGTTGCCATTTCCATGTGACGGGCCCCAGTCGCTCAGCCAAAGTCATAAAAAGCCAAGTCCAGCGATTTTCAGGTAAAAGATCAGCGAAGGGCGGGATCAGCCATGCTTCATGTTGATCTTGAGGCAGGTACAGCTTGCGGGCCGGCGCAAGCCAGTCCGTGCGTTGGCTGAAACGATCAAATTCCCTTTCCCAGTCTGACTTAGCCAGTGGCCGCTTCATAGGTTTCAAATCTCGGGAAAGGGTCGCCATCAGTTCTGGAAGCAAAGGCCCCACTTGGAGCATGGTATCCATGAACTTGCGCTGATCCCCTGTAAAGTCAACTAACAAGAGGTCAAAAAACTTGCTTGTCAGGCTTTGAAAAGGTCGATCCAACCGCCTTTCAGCCGTCAGGCTCCAGACACGGGAAATATCGGGATGAAGAACTTGCCTGGCCTGCACGACACTCGCTACCCGCCAGGCCAAGTCATTTTGCTTAAGATAACGACCTAGCTCCCAAAGCCTCGATAAATCCTGATTGCGGTAGTGAGTCCCCCGTGCCAGGCGATGCAGGAGAGTCACTTCAAGATGCCAATCTTCCCGTTTTTGCACCATCACTTGCAGTTCAGCCAAGATTTCATAATTGGGCACCTGGATCTGCTCAATATAGGCATGGATGTCATCACTTTGCACATCCAGGTAAAAGCCGGCAACTTTCAATTGAACCAAGAGCTGTTGCCGTAGTTTTTCTTCAAATCGACAGCTGCGACTGACAAAGCTGAGAAGCTTGCTATGAATGTCGCTCCAAGTTTCTGGTAATGGCTTGCTAGCTGCTTCCACCGCCCGGTGAAAGATTCGCCTTGCCTTCCAAATAAGAAATTCATGAACACCGCCGGTGGCCACATACTGGTGAAGCAAGGCAAAGGTTCGCCAGTAGTGATCACGAACGTCATCACTGCTTTTTAAGCGTAATAGAGGCTCCCACAAAGCACGTTCCAATTGTGGGCTGTCATAGTCAAAGCGTTTTTGGCGGAATACCTGCATGAGATTTGGCAGGAGATATTCCAGATCACAGTGTTTAGCCAAAGTTTTGCCGACTTGATTCCAAGCTTGGGCATTTTGTGGAAACCAACGCAAGGGGTCGGCCAAGATATTGTTTAAGGCCGACCTCTCCTGATGCTTCACTCCTTCCAATCGCCGACAACCATCGAGAAAATCGTTCAGCAATTTAATTCGGTTTTCCCAGGATTTTTCCAAAGCAAGTTTTCTACCAAAAGCGCAGAGGCCGTTTTCATCTAAATCCACGTCGAACTTTATGAGCATGTCCAGCGCTTCAGGAAACTCGGCATCCTGACGATTGATCTTCTCTAAAAGCTGCCTTGCCTGACGTTCATCACGCTGGTCATAAGCAAGCCGTCCTAAGGTTAGGTAGAAATAACTGGGGCTCAGTTTCAGACGCCTACCGAAATCATGCAGGGCTTTTTGTAATTCAAACTGATGTCGTTGGTAGTATTGCCAGGCCCGCTTCGGCTGCGGCCCTGCATAAAGTGACCAGAATACAAAAAAGTGTTCTAAAGGCACCAGATAACTGCGAAAGGTCTTTTGATGAAGAAAATGGTTGAGAACCGCTTCTTTTCTGGCAATCCAAAGACGCACAACCATATATTCGCGAAGATTGACATCGATCAAAAAGTAAAACGATTTTAACTGCTGGCGATAGTAATCAAAGACTTCCAGCAGATCATCCAATGAGCCATGAAGGTAAGCCAACTCAGCGATCTTCGCCGCTATTTCCGGCCTTGGCCACTTATCAAAGACCTCCCAGATATAAGGCTTCATCTTATCCCAGGATTCTTCCGCTGCCACTAAGCGTCTTAAGATTAATTCCGCTTCCTCGGCACGCTCGGTCAATACTTTTTTCTGACTCGGACATGCTGCTCGTGCCGCTTGACGAGTGATGGGCGCCTCATCCTCAGTCGCAGCTGCTGGTGTTATGGTTTCCGGCTGGAGTCGAGCAGCATAGACATCCACCAGGTGAGCTGGAATCTGCTGCTGTTCTGCTAAGCGTCGCAGACGAATCAAACGCAGCGCGTGTTCCGATGAACCACCAAATTTTGGGGAATCACCAGCCATAGCCTATCCTCCATCTCGCGGAAACGTCACGGTCATTTATGTCATTTTATCACGCTTTAGGCGGGAGCTGAGGAAGTTCCGCGTTTATCCCCGTCAACTTCGTCACAAGTGGCCGAAATAAGCGCAAAGAAGCTTCTGTCATATCACCAATTTAATATAAAGATTGACGCATATTTATGTTTATTATAAACACAATCGCGATAAGCGATACCAGACCCTATATGTCAAAAAGACCCGCGGGGATCTAGATGGCCAAAATCCTAGTTCTGGACTATGAAAGAAATCTTGAGATTTCTTTGAGTGCCATCTCACATGATCAGCACGAATTTGTGTTTGCTAGTAGCCCGTACGAGGCAATCGAATCCGTGAAGGAATCGACCTACGGTGGCCTGATCCTTGATTGTGATTACTCCTACAATCGGGCCATGGAAACCATAGTTCGCATCAAGGAAGAATCTCCGAAAACGAAGATACTGGCGATCAGCTCGCTGCCAACTGTTAACGATGCTGTTTTGGCGATGAAAAATGGCGCTTCCGACTTCCTCAGCAAGCCTGTTGGTGTCAAACAGCTACTCGCTTTTTTAACGACTCTGCCATCGCATGATAGCAGTCAAGATTATAGTGAATCAAATCAGAGTAACGGTTTAAACTTCCGCGAAGATCGCACTCTCATCGGTAATTCCGATGGAATGCAGCATGTCTTTGAGCTTATCCGTAAATTATCCAAAGTCGATACATCCGTCCTTATTCGTGGTGAAAGCGGCACAGGCAAAGAACTCGTCGCCCAAGCCTTGCATTTTAACTCTGCCCGCCGAGACGGCCCCTTCGTTGCTGTCAACTGCGGCGCCATTCCCGAAAACCTGATTGAAAGCGAATTATTCGGTTTTGAAAAGGGCACCTTTACCGGTGCTGATCGCAAGAAAGTCGGCAAGTTTCAATTCGCCAATAAGGGTACGATTTTTCTCGATGAAATTGGCGATGTTTCCCAGCAGATGCAGGTCAAGCTCTTGCGAGTATTGCAGGAAAAGAAAATTACGCCTGTTGGCAGTAATCAGGAAGTTTCTGTTGATGTACGCATCGTTTCAGCGACGAATAAGCCACTGGAAAAAATGATGCGCAATGGTGAATTCCGCGCCGACCTCTATTATCGCCTCAACGTTTTGCCAATCGAGATTCCACCGCTGCGCGATCGGGCTGCCGACATTGTGAGTCTTTGCAACTTTATGATCGCAAAGTTCAATAAACTGCACAATCGGACCATACAAGATATCGATTCCAAGGCAGTGGACATCCTTAGCACCTATAACTGGCCAGGTAATATCCGGGAGCTGGAAAATGTGATCGAACACGCCTTTATTATCGAAAACTCAGACTGCATCCATGCGGAAGCCTTGCCACAACATATTATTCAGAAAATTGCTGCTAATATCAGCCAGGAAAACAGTACGGAAGCAAAAGGCCCGATCAGCTTTGAGTCGATCATATCTGACTTTTCCGATTTAAAATACCCTGCTCTGAAAGAGCAATTTGAAAAAGAATTTATTTGCCGGGCTTTAAAGACTTATCGGGGCCGCATCAATCAGACAGCTGAGCAGACCCAAATGACCAAGGTCACCCTTTTGCGCAAATTGGAAAAATACAATATCAATCCCAAGGAATTTCAACATTGACGACGCTTACCTGAATCAAGCGCAAGCTCTAGCCACTCGCTTTTTTCTTTTCGATTTTCGCTTTTCTCTTTTCCTCAGAATATAAAATTGGCTTCATGACCGCACCGATTCCCGGTCTTACACCGATCACTCGGACAAATATACGACCAACCTTGATGGAACGACCCAAAAAGTAGGGGAGCAATACGACAGGCATAAACCTGAGGATAGAGGAAATCATAAATAAGAGATGATAGCTTTCCTTGCTAGCCAGACCGGTTTTGAGCAACTGCGCTCCCAATATCGAACCACCAAGCATACCGATTGCTGATAAAAATCCTGTCATAGTTAGAATACGCGAGCGATCCTGATCATTATGATTTTCTAAAAGGACCAAAGTGATCCCCAATTCATAACTCCCCCAGGCCACGCCACCAATCACTTGAATGGCACAGAGATAAGCGATGTGATCGGATACGATCCACAACAACGGTGAAGGAATAAGCCCCAGCAATCCTATGATCATGAGGCTGGCAACTCCAAACTTAGCGGCAAGCCGAGCAAGGAGTGGATAGGAAACAATCTTCGCCACACAGGCGACACCAATAACCATCATGTAGGTTTTATACTCAAAATTGAGCTGTTGAATCATGTAGGGATTAAAAAATGGCGAGGCGATGTGAACGGCAAACGCCATTCCAAACATATAAACCGCAGTCAGGGCGATCTGGCGATTTTTCATCCAGCGGCGGATTTCCCCTTTTTTTGGTTTTAAGGAAGAAAGGGGAATAGGGTTACTCAATTCGATCTGCCGCCAGAGGTGATAAAGTGATGCTAGACGCAGACAGCCGGCGAGAAAAAAGATGCCGGCAAACATCTCCAACTTTTCACTATCTAAGTGCACCGACGACAAAAGGAGCCCTGTCACAATCAGGCCAATCAGAGTCGTAACTTGAGTAATCAAACTGCGCATACTGAAAAAGCGAACCCGCGAATCCGGCGGCACCAAACGACCGATCCATATATTCCATGCCGGCCCTGCGGCAAGCCCAGCCGACCAGTATACCGAGGCAAGACCAAGTAAAATCCCTGGTTGCGACACGGGAAACAATGCTAAAGCCGCAATGGCAAACAATGCTAGGGATTGAATGCTGGCGCAAAGCAAAACCCAACGCCGCCTCGAACTTAGTTTCATCACCCCATAGCCAGCAAAAAGCTGGCAAAAGGAGCCGATCGCAAAGGGAACCGTAGCCATCAGGCCAGACACAACATCGCCCATTTGTAGAGCCAAGGCAAAGACAGGTAAATAAGTTTCTCCGGCGCCAACCATAAGGCTATAGTAGGCACCATCTTTATGGCTATGACGCAAAGATGACTTGATTTCGTCAGTAAGTAAATGACTTGAGTTCAATGTCTAACCCAATGGTGCGAGATGCTTAACTAGGACTCATCCGGAAATACCTTTATGAAGCGTTATATCGGTATTTCCGGATGGGCCCTAACAAGATCGTGCTAGATGTTTCGATAGGCTTAGCAGTTGGACTTCACGCCCAGAGCTTCGGTTCGGAATAATATTATACTCTAGCTTTATGGGTAATAGCCAGCGCAATTGTCAGGACAACTAAGAGTTCCCATGAGCTGTAATTATCTGCTATTAAGGTTCCTAAAATTTGCATGAGAAACTCTGTCTTTTGACGCTATCCTCCAATTGTCCTCCGCAAACATCCAACCATGATCCCTTGACCAAACAAAAGCAGCACACAGGTAGAAATTCAAGAAACAACATGAATCATGTTGCAAATTATACGTAACCCCCTCCTCACATAGATTTATTCATCTATTTTTACTGGGTCACGAGCAGCGATTTTATGGATTTATACGCAAATGAAATGTTCCCGTAATGTTTTCGCCCTTTACCTTAGTATTTGCTAATTGATGGTTTGTTTTCACAACTAGCGTTTTTTATCTAATCACCGCGAACAAATTTGGAAGATGTCATGCAAGCTGAAAAGTGAGGATGTCATGAAGATCAGAAGATTCAAAATCAATACAATCCAAGTCCTGAGCGTACTCACATTATCATTCCTACCTGGAATCAATACTTTTGCTCATAATAACGTGGAAGAAGAAACTCATGTACAGGAGCGGCAGGCAGTTAGCCTGGAAACCCTTTTGAAAGTCAAAAGTCGCATTGAAAGCTTGCAGCTATATGTAGAAAGCCGAATAGTTGCCCTTGGCATTCCCACCCCCCAAGACAACGATCCAGAGCCCCGTTATTGCCGCGACTATCGCAGCTTTCGGGAGTGCAGCACTGATCAAAATTGCCAATGGAATGGTTCGCCGAATGATGGCTATTGCACATCGCTGCTGCGCTCACTAGATGAAAACGACAGTTTAGCTGGAGTCGCCCTTCTTTACCTGTCCAGCGAGTTGGTTGAGCTAGGCGAGATCATTGATCAGGCAATCTTCGCCTATCCTGACCCACTCTACTTAAGCTATATAAGTCAGGCTTGCCTCAAAGCCAATACCATCCGAAATCAAGCTCAGGCAGCGAAATTTTCTGCACGACTGCCGCCAATTGGTCTGATTTCCGAGGCTGAGTTTAATCCGATAATTGAGGAAATGAATGCTGTACGCGCTGATCTTAACTGTTTTTAAGCAGCAGATCACGTTTTTGCAAATTATGGATAATCAACACTATGATCAATGAAAAAAATGGAGTGCGATTATGAAAACATTTGCGAAACTTTGCCTGATAAAACTGGGGCTAGCGATTTTCCTCATGAACCATGCTGTTCCTGATGAGGCCTATTCACAGGCATTAGTCACCCAAGAACAAGTTGTTAAGTTGAAAAACACTGTCGTTGAAATCAAGGCAGAAATCGACACTATTATCGCTCAAGCTCAAAACCCAAGGCTGAACAATGAAGATTTAAACGAAGATGACGCCTTGGCTATACCTCGCCTGTTACAAGCAAGTTCCAATTTGTTCGAAGCAGGTACCCGGGCAGATGAAACCCTCCTTGAAATCCTTGCCGGTAACTTTCAATTGGCATTCTATCGTTTCTCCCAAGCCTGTACTGCTACTGGTTTAGCCAGATCGCAGGTTTCCCGCGCACGATTTGGAGCATTAGTACCTCCAGCTGGTTTCGTGTCTATATTTGATGCGCAGTTTGCAAACATAATTATTGAATTGGGCCTTTTGCGCTCTCCGTTTCCAACAGGAGTTGGCTGCCCGTAAATTGATGTAAATTTATTATCATACAGATTCTGGTCTCAGTTTCAGACATAAAACTTCATCAACCCCAGACTGGGATCAGAAATTAGGTAAGGAGGATCATTTGTCATTGATTCTTAACATTTGTGAAAAAAGGAATCGCTTATGCTCAAAAAACTTATTTTTTTCTTCATGTTTTTTTCTCCCTTAGCAGTCGCCCAAAGTAACGCAAGTCTAGCAAAACATGCTTGTGGAGCCAGAAAAGCAGTCACGCTCAACTTTTTAGCCCAGTCGCTAGAGCAAACGGCACTTCGGTTGGAACGGGAACTGCCGACACAGGCAAGTACTTTGACTAAACAAATCTTGGCTGATTTCCAAGAAAAGCTGCAAGAACTGGAAGCTCGCATGGATGCAACTGTGACGAGCTTTAAAAATTACAAAAACCTCGAACTACAGCTATCTTATGCAGCAGCTGAAGTCGCGGTCTTGCGTTCCACACTTACCCGCATGCGCAATGCCATCATTGCTAGCGGTATTTCAACGCAAACTCTGAATCCTTTGCTCGCTTCAGCAGGTGATCGGTTGGAGCAAATGTTTCAGATTCTTACTGAGGGAAATAGTTTAAACGATTGTCCGGTAGATATCGTGCCATGAAGCAAGCCAAATATTATCTGTTCATGATCGCTTTTATTTGTCTATGTCAGGCATGCTCTGTCGCTGATCGCGACGAGACAGAAGTTCATGGTTTAAAAACTTTTTTTGGTGACAACGACTTATTCATCCTGACTGTTGACGATGTGATGAGCGATCCTTTCGCCCCATACCTAGGTTCTATCGGAGTTCGTTTTATCTTTCCCACTAACGAGGACGGTGAAACATCTGCTGATGATTTCACCCTCCCCTACTGCAGCGGTATTCGTTTGACGGAAGACCTGGTTCTTAGTGCCGCCCATTGCAAGAAAACTTCTATGGTTTTTAATGACCAGTATATTGCTTTAAGTAAGGACGTCGGTAAATATCAATTTATTCCATTTGGCAAGGATCTGCGCATCTTATACCAAGGAGAGGTGATCGCAGCCTATGATTCCCCTCATTCACACATTCCACTTTCAATGATCTACAAGGCAGAAGATTTCGACTTCGCAATTTTTAAACTGAATCCGCAAAAGGAACCAAGTCAAAGCTTCAAGACACAAGCCCAACCAGTGAAGAAAATGGCCGAGATTACGAGTACAAATACAAGTTTATATGCCTACCCCAATGGATTACCGTTAAGCCTGACTAAAAACTGCTTTGTCATCAACTCAATTGATGATGCCCATTTTCAACATAACTGTGATTCACTGCAAGGCTCATCTGGCGGATTAGTTCTCGTGCAAGGCAAAGCTTTCGGGATGCATTTGCAAGGAGGGGGCAGCAACTCCTATGATGCCTATAGCAGTTCAGGGAAATTTGAAGCAGAATCCCAGTTTCCGAGCCTCAATAAAGGCATCACACTGGGTTTTATTGGCTCTTATTTGTTTGCCGAACAGATCGAACTTTGGCGAGAAATCGAGAAGAGTTGTCAAAACGCGGCGGCGGTTGCTAGCCCCTGTCAGGTGTTGATTGCCAAGTCCTCGACTCCGATCGATGGACCCTGATAATGCTCTCCTTGCATCACGCGTATTGAATCCGCGACCAGCCCTGCATAAAATCTTCTGCCACCCTCTGCCAGTCACGGACACTTTTTACTTGCAGTAACTGCTCGGCAGCCATGTGAACTTGCTTCCTATCAAGCAGAAAATCGCTCATTTCACGAATAGAACGCTCCAGATCCAGCATCGGTATCACCCGGCCATGAAAATCTTCAAATATCAGTCGCTTCATCTCCCCTTGGTCATGAGCAATAACCGGTAAGCCGATGCTTAGAGCTTCCAAGACGACCATTCCGAACGTTTCAAACAGTGAGGGAAAAAACATCGAATCCGCTTCACTCATCGTGTTAAGTGCCTCCACCGGACTTTGCAGCCCATGAAAACGAACGCGATCTATGAGCTTAGCTTGTTGCAAAAAGCGACGGAACTCGCTGGCATAGACAGCATCATGCTGTTCACTGCCGATGATATTCCAGGACCAATCGAGGTGAGGAACGCACTCTCGCAGACGGGCGAGTAGTTTTGCTCCTGGCAAATAACCCTTCCGCGCTGTAATGTGTGCTACGGTCAGTAATTTCACACTTTCTGACTGTGGTTTATGCAGGTATTGCCAACGCCGCTGCCGAAATTGGCCTTGCCTCTGCAGATCAACGCCTGGAGGACAGGCGAACAGTGGTTTGTGAGGCAGCTTTTTTTGTAGATAGTCTGCCATATGGTAGCTCGTCACAATTAGCCCCTGTGCGCGCCGCAAGCTCTCAAGTTCCTGCTTGGCCCAAATTTGCCGCTCGCTAACGGACAAGGCAGTGTCACAACTTTGAAGATGATGGACCAAAAGGTAGTAGAACCGATTTTCCGGCCAGCTTTGCTGCCATTCCTTTTGATACAAATACAGACTGTCTAAAATGATGCTTTCACTCTGATGCATCGACTGTACTTGGGCGATCAATGCGTCACTCGGCACGGACAGTAATTGCAACGAGCTATGCCGCGCAAGCTCGCGGTTGTAAATATAGCCGCCAGTCCAATAATTTTCGGCAGGTGGTTGCAATAAATAGATGCCCACAAAAGGCCCTCCTCTTATTGACAGGCTGATGTGATTCGACTGGTCTGGACAAGCAAAAGGTGAAAGAATAATCAGGTCGCTTTTCCATTCACAAGGTAGCTGGATCGAAACGCTGACACAAGGTCCGCAGTTAAAGGAGCAGGTTTGGCATATATAAAAGTTCTTGGCATTGACCCCGGCTCACATATCACTGGCTTTTGCATCTTAGCCTGCCCAAAACGTGGTGGTTTCCAGATGGGACACCTGAAAATTCTGGACGCCGGCTCGATTCAGCCGAAAAAAAATCTTTGTCATAGTGAACGGGCTGGTCAGCTGCATAACAGCCTGTACTCGCTTGCCGCCTACCACCAACCCGACATCTGCGTCATTGAAAAAGCCTTCACCGGCGTCAATCCTATGTCAGCCCTGCGTCTTGGCGAAACTCGTGGCGCTTTGATTTCGGCGGCAAGGCGTTTGAATATTCATGTCGAAGAAATAGCTGCTACCCAGGTAAAAAAAACAATATCCGGCCAGGGACATGCGACGAAAGAACAAATCGCCCGTGCTTTAGAGGTGATGATTGGCTTTCATCGAGGCTCACTTCCCTATGATGTGACCGATGCCGTGGCCATAGCCGTTAGCTTCGGCATGCTGTGGCCAGTGAGACAATTAAGCGGCAATCCGACAAAAGATAAATTTTTAAAACAGATATTTACCCAAACTGCCGAACAGCCTAAAACGATCCAGCTCATGGAAGAGGAGAAACGATGAGTGCCTACGGTTCCTATCCCAGTAGACGTATGCGTCGTCTACGTGCAAAAACTTTCAGCCGCGATTTGGTACGCGAACATTTTTTAAGCCCCAAAGATTTTATTTATCCAGTGTTTGTCCTTGATGGTGACAAGCGTGAGGAAGACGTAGCTTCGATGCCAGGGGTGAAGCGGCAAAGTTTGGATTTACTGTATCACACAGCAGAGCGCTGCTTACAGCTTGGTATACCCGCTCTGGCTTTGTTTCCTGTCATCGATCAAAGCCTTAAAACGCTGGAAGCTGAAGCTGCCTATGACGACAATGGTTTGGTGCCGCGCAGCATTCGTGGCTTAAAATCACGCTTTCCTGAGCTTGGCGTCATTACCGACATCGCCCTTGATCCATATACCAGTCATGGGCAGGATGGATTAATCGATGAAAAGGGATATGTCCTTAACGATGAAACCGTTACTGTGCTGTGTCGCCAGGCACTCTCGCATGCTGCGGCCGGAGCTGACATCGTCGCTCCTTCCGATATGATGGATGGCCGAATTGGAGCTATACGTGCCAGCCTTGACGAGAAAGACTTTCCTCTGGTCCAGATCCTGGCCTATTCCGCAAAGTATGCGTCTTCGTTCTACGGACCATTTCGTGATGCTGTCGGCTCCAGTCAAAACCTAGGCTACAGTAATAAATACAGCTATCAAATGGATCCGGCCAACAGTGATGAGGCCCTGCAGGAAGTCGCTTTGGATTTGCAAGAAGGTGCGGACATGGTCATGGTCAAACCCGGATTGCCTTACCTCGATATTATCCGGCGAGTAAAGGATCAGTTTCAGGTCCCGACCTTTGCCTATCAAGTTAGCGGCGAATACGCCATGCTTAAAGCGGCTGGAGCTAAAGGCTGGATTGATGAGAAAGCTTGTGCTCTTGAAGCTCTGCTTTGTTTCAAACGGGCTGGCGCTGATGGCATTTTAACTTATCTCGCCTTGGAAGCTGCAGAGTGGCTGCAACAGCGGAGTTGAACATGAACGTCACCAATTTTATTTCGATGCGCTATTTAAAATCGAGTCGTGAGAATCGGTTTTTTTCCTGGATTACTGTGTTATCCCTGCTGGGACTAGCCATAGGTGTGGCAGCCTTGATCGTCGTTTTATCGGTGATCAATGGCTTTGAGCACGAGCTGCGGAAAAGTTTTTTGCATGCCAACGCCCATATTATGGCTTATCGTTATCCGGCTGGAATGTCGCAACCGGAACGCTGGAGCAAAATCATCCAGGACGATTTCAGGCGCGAAGTCCGAGGTATTTCTCCCTTCATTCACTATGAAACCATGGCAAAAAGTGGTTCCATCATGCACGGGGTCCTGGTGCGCGGGATCGAGCCACGCTTACGCGAGGCCGTACAAAGCCTGGACGGACTCATTCAGCCCACTGAATCCCTGCAAGCCTTGCAGAAAGAAATTGATGATGCCAAGAAAGGCCAGCCTCTACCTGGAGTCCCCAGCGTCATCTTAGGCTCGGGTCTAATGTCTATTTTAGACCTGAAAGTCGGTGATCAGTTCATGCTGATCTCACCCTCTTACGAAAACTATTCTGATATGAAGCCATTTCGTGTCGCTGGTGTTTATAATTCCGGACTGAAACACTATGACAATCGTCTGATTGCGATGAGCCTGACCGCCGCAGCACAGTTTTTCGACATGGGCGATGTGGTGACTGGTTTGGAAATCGGCTTGCATGACGCTGACAATAGTGTTGCTGTTGCTGCCCAGATGGAACAAAAATATAATTTATCCTTCCGTGAGTGGCAGTCCTATAATCGTCCGCTATTTGAAGCAATGGAACGTGAGCGTGCTGTCATCGCGCTCATCGTTGCGATGGTGACAGTGGTCGCTGGCTTTAATATCTTGACGACGATCTTTGTGTCTGTCAGTCAAAAACAAAAGGACATCTCCATCCTGAAAGCTCTGGGAGCCACAAATCGCCAGATTGTAAGAATATTTGTCGGCCAAAGCATCTACATTGGTATCATTGGCAGTGCCGTGGGCGCTGGGCTTGCCGTTTTGATCTCTTTTCTGCTGGAAAAATACCAGTTCATCGACTTACCCGATCCCTACTTTCTCAAAAACCTTCCGGTACACTACAGTATGGACACTTATTTGACGATTTGTCTGGCAGCGATCGCGGTTTGCATTCTCGCATCCCTCTATCCAGCCATGATTGCATCACGTGTCAACCCAACTGAAGGTTTGAAGGGTACAGGCCAAGCCTTGACCTGAGGCCTGGCAAGGGTTTATAAATCTTACTCTTAAGATTTATTCATAGTGAGCCCGATAGGATTTCCTCTTGGACTTAGAATCCGCTTGAAGGTTGAATTACTTATTGTAAATCAAAGAGCGGCAAAGCTATGATAAAGCGCTGAAAATAAAGCAAGCAACCATTGGAGTCTACGTTGGTTCATCTAGAAGAAGGGACGGCTGGCAAAAAGAAGAAAATACCCTCGGGTTCCGTCAAGCTCCAAATGGCTGGTGATTTGATATTTGCTAGAGTTGCCGATCGGGAACTGGCGCAGCTTTTTCGGCGCTATGAGGCTGTCCTTGAGAGCTTCGCCAATATGGAGCGTGAGGAAAGACTCTTAAATTATAAGTTTTTTATTGGTTTGATCCTTACCAGCCATGCAAAAAAAACCAAGGATTTAGATGAGCGAAAGAAAATCTTCGACCTCAAAAACGAGATCTTTTTCAATCTTGCTAACAACCGACGGAATCGGAAGAAGCTCGGCTTCCGTTACCTCAATTCAAAAAACTTCCGCGTGGTAGAGTTCTGTCCGAAATGTGTCAAAGAAAATTCGGCCAGCAATCTGCCTCGTCATAAGTGGAAATTCTGTCGGGATTGTACCGTCGATCGCAAATTCTATAACGTTTTGCAGATGACGCATCATTTCGATAATGGAACGATGTCATTGTTTCTGAGCAATGATCTGATTGATAAGGTTGAGGGTTTGAAACTGACACAAAAAGGTCGTTTAGAAAATCAAAAGGAAGAGGGCCGCTTCGACAAGTTTCATTACAATGTCCGCAACCTTGATGTTTTTGATTTCGACTCCGTAAAAGCAGCCCTAGATAAATTACTCAAAGTTAAAGTTTAAGACCAACATCCCGGATCAGAATTATTTAGCCGTGTAAGTCGTGAAAGCTGTCATTCCCAGCGGTTTCGTAGAAACCGCGTCGGGAATCTGGGTAAATCGTAACAAAAGCCCTGACGGCCCTCCTGGGCTTGACAAGCATACGAGCTCAAAAATTTTCAAATCCTGGCTAGACCATATCAGTCACCAAATAACTTGGTAAAAAACCCTGCATTTTGCGCCTGACTCACACGCTCACCACTGATCTCAGCAAATTTCTCTAGCAGCTCGCGTTGCTCTTTATTCAACTTCGTTGGAATTTTGATCTGAATTTCGACATACAGGTCTCCACGCCCTACTCCTCGCAAACGCGGAATACCCTGACCAGCAATGGTTACACGATGACCGTGCTGAACTCCGGCAGGAACATCAACCAGCTGTGATTCCCCCTCCAAGGTTGGCACTTCAACCTGACAACCAAGAGCTGCCTGGGCCATCGAAAGGGGCTGCATATAAATCAAATCGTTGCCATCGCGGTCAAAATAATGACTTTCTTTTACCTGTAAAAAGACGAACAAGTCGCCATCGGGCCCACCAAAGGCCCCGCCTTGCCCTTCACCACTGACACGCAAGCGAACTCCCTGGTCCACACCGGCTGGGATCTTTACGCTAACTTTCTTCTTCTCAAGAACCTTACCTTTACCCTTACAGGCTTTGCAGGGATTGGAAATGATCTCACCTTCACCATGACAGGTCGGGCAAGTCGTTGCGACGGAGAAAAAGCCCTGGCTACGCCGTACTTGACCGGCGCCCCCACAAGTCGGACAAGTCTTTTTGCCCCCTGGCTCAGCCCTGTCCCCATGACATGATTTACAGACAGACTCACGATCAAATTCGATGGTTTTTTCAACGCCAAATGCTGCCTCTTCAAATTCTAGTACTAAATCATACCGCAGATCGGCACCGCGTCTTGGCCGCCGTCCACCGCGTCCTCCTCCTGCAGAGGAAAATCCAAAAAAGTCTTCAAAAATGGAACCGAACGAAGAAAAGATGTCATTGACATCGGAGAAGCCTTCGAAGCCTTGACCGGAAAGACCCGCATGGCCATAAGCATCGTAGATCTTACGCTTGTCGTCATTTGATAAAACCTCGTAGGCTTCCGATGACTCTTTGAATTTTTCTTCAGCCTCGGGATTATCCTGATTGCGATCGGGATGATACTTCAACGCCTGTTGCCTGTAAGCCTTCTTGATATCCTGAAGTGATGCACCCCGGGACACTCCCAGAACTTCGTAGTAATCTCTTTTTGCCATGAAACCCTTCCGTATCTCGAATATGTGGGCATCGCTGGGAAGTGACAGTGCAGCCTTCCTTGCGAAACTCCTATGATTTAATCGAAACTATGCTCATCTGTCGGGTAGTTTGCGGATTTTACATCGTGCACGTAATCACGGATTGCACCTGTGACTGTTTCATGCAGATTAGCATAAGTTTTCAAAAATTTTGGTCTGAATCCTTCATCAAAACCCAGCAGATCATGCAACACAAGTACTTGCCCGTCGGCATAGGGCCCGGCACCGATGCCGATTGTGGGAATTTGCAGGGCCTCGGAAACCCGACGCGTCAGGTCTTTAGGAACTAATTCCAGCACTAACGAGCAAATTCCCGCCGCCTCCAGCCGCTTGGCAGCCGCAAATAGCTTATCGCCCTGCTCGCCACGGCCTTGGACGCGAAAGCCACCTAAACTATGAATTTTTTGCGGAGTCAGGCCAAGATGCCCCATGACCGGAATGCCTGCATGGACCAGAGCTTCAATTTGCGGGATGATTTCTTCGCCGCCTTCTAACTTTACGGCATGCGCGCCAGCTTCTTGCAGCAGGCGCGCCGCATTCGTTAAGGCCTGCTCTGGTGACATATTATAGGACATAAAAGGCATGTCAGCGACTAAAAAGGCATGTTTGATCCGTCGTGCAACCGCGGCGGTATGATGGACCATGTGATCCATAGTCACAGGAATCGTGCTATCAAAGCCGAGCATGACGTTACCCAGACTATCACCAACTAACACCACATCAATGGTCGAGTCTTCCATGAGCCGAGCAAAAGCAGCGTCATAACAGGTCAGAGTTGCGATTTTCTCGCCATTTTCTTTCATTTTTCGAAGGCTTAAAGCGGTAACTCGCTTACGGCTGGAAGCTGATGATCCGTCGTGTTTACTCAATTCACACCTCAAGGACTTGCGGAAAGCAGAAAACGAGCAGTTTCTGTGTTTTTATCGATAAGGTCAACCGGTCGACCAGCAAAAACCAATTGCCCACCTTGATCAGCCGCCTGCGGGCCGATTTCGATCAGCCAATCGGCGGAACGAATGACTCCCAGATGGTGCTCGACAACAAGTACGGTATGTCCCAAATCTGTCAAATAGCGTAGCTGCTGCAAGAGACGAATGACATCGCTATCACTGAGTCCCGTCGTCGGTTCATCAAAAATAAAGATCCGTGGCCCGTCGTCATGCTTCTCTAAAAGAAACTTGGCCACCTTCAGCCGCTGCGCTTCACCGCCTGAAAATGAACTCGTATGTTGACCTAAGGTCATGTAACCGAGCCCCATTTTTGCCACTATGTCGAGGACGCCGGTTAATTCCTTATGATCGTAAAAAAACCCTCTAGCTTCTGTAATCGTCATTTTTAAAATGTCAAGGACCGTCATATCGCGATAGGAAATCTCAAGGGCCTCTGGCTTGAAGCGCTTGCCATCACAATCATGGCAAGTGACGGTCATTTCTCCCAGAAAGGACAGGTCTTCATCAATTGTTCCCAAACCCTTGCAGGTTTCACAACGTCCACCGGCAACGTTGAAGCTGAAGTAGCCCGGCTTTAAATTACGCGCTTTGGCAAGCGGGGTTTTGGCAAGTAAGTCGCGAATGGCGGAATAGATCCCCAGGTAGCTGGCTATATTGGAGCGGGTCGAGCGACCGATTCCTTCCTGGCTAACCAGAATGATATCTTTCAAGTTGTGGATGGCCGCCACTGGTGTGACGCCATCGGCTAAGGGTGGGCTTTCGAGTTCGGGCAATGTTTTGCCGATGATTTGCCCGACTAAAGGATAGAGCGTGTGCTGAATCAGACTCGTTTTGCCGCTGCCACTGACACCACAAATCGCCGTCAGTTGCCCCAGAGGAAAGGAAACGCTGACACCTTTTAAGTTATGCGTCTTGGCGTTTTTTAATGTCAGCATCTTTGTTTTGCTATCGGCTTGCCAGGGACTCCATTCAAAGCCAACGCGACGATTTTTATACTCCTTCGGACTGCCCTCATAGACCAGATGGCCACCTTCATGCCCAGCTTCCGGCCCGATTTCCAGGATGTGGTCGGCACCTTGGATGAGTGAGCGCTCGTGTTCGACGACGACGACGGTGTTACCCTGCTTTTTCAGGTCCAATAGCACTTCCAGTAAATTATGACTATCGCGTGGGTGCAGACCGGAACTCGGCTCGTCAAGACAGAAGAGAGTCGAGGTTAGGGCGTTACCTAGGCTCCTGGCCATGTTGATGCGTTGAAGTTCGCCACCAGAAAGCGATTTGCTGCGCCGATTCAAATTCAAATAACCCAAACCGATCTTCAACAGGTAGCGCAGGCGCAACTGGCCTTCTTCGATCGCCTCACCAGCACCCATACTGACCTTGCTGCGGCGTTGGTCGTTCAGATGGGTCTTGGCTAGTTCTTCAAACCAGGCATCAAGCTGCACCAGAGTGAAATCACAAAGCTCCGCCAGGTTTCGACCATCGATTAAGTAATTCATCGAGATGCGGCTTAGCCGCCTACCTTCGCAGCTTGGACACGTTACATAAGTGCGAAAGCGGGCAGCATGAATGCGATAGTGCGCCTTATATTTTTTGCTATCAAGCCAACGAAAGTAGCCTTCAATACCATCGTAGCGACTAGCTTCCTCGCCGATAAAGAGCCAGTCCCATTCTTCGGGAGTATAATCAGCAAAGGCCTTGCTCGCCGGAATGCCGTGAGATTTGGCACTGACAATAGCGTCCTTGTAGTAGCCGACATGCTGACCAAAGTTAAAGGCCGCGACACCCTGTGTTTGCAAGCTTTGACTACGATCAGGAATGATTTTGTTGGCATCCAGCTCAGCGACACGACCAAAGCCCTGGCAAGTTTCGCAGGCACCCAAGGGATGATTGAAGTTAAACAAGGATAGTGAGGGATCGTGATATTGGCTGTCACAGGTCGGGCAGCGCATGGCTGCATAAAAACTGTGCTCCTTGCCGCTATCATGAACGATAAGGATTTTCCCACGACCAAGGCGGAAGGCTAAGTCGGTTGAGTCGGCAAAGCGACGATAGTTTTCATCATCAATGCCGATCCGATCGACGATGACATGGCCTTGGCGCAGGTCTTTGGCGGTGGTCTTTTCAATGCGCTGCACCTCACCGTTGATATAGGCCCGCGTAAAACCCTGGCCTTCGAGATGAGCTTTAAGATCCTTGGCTTTTAAATGGCTCCAGCTTTCCAAAGGCGCGAGAACCATCAGATTGCCAGTTTCATAGATTTGGAAGATGGTTTGCGCGACGGTATCACCAGTTTCCCGGCGGATCAGATGCCCGCAGCAATAAATCTGACTCAAGTGGGTAAACAAAATACGCAGCACATCAAGCAGCTCGGTCATCGTTCCAACTGTGGATCGATTACTTTGCCCGTAGCGAGACTGCTGCACGGCGATCGACGCGGGTAACTGCTCGACGTCATCGACTTGAGGCCTTGGCAAGGCTTTCAAATATTGCCTGGCAAAGCTTGATAAGCTTTCGACATAGCGCCGATAGGATTCGCCATACAAGGTGTCAAATACCAACGAACTTTTACCCGAGCCACTGACACCGGTCACGACAGTATATGAGCCCAAAGGAATGCGAATATCGCAGCCTTTTAAATTGTGTGTGCGGACATTGCGCAGGACGATGGACGCTGTCACGACTAGTCTCTCCTCTCGATCACTATCCCAAAATTGAGCGAGCTATGTTATGATGACAACATTGTTTTAACTTCGTTGGGCAAGCTTAGCATGAAATTACCGGCTAAAACCCTTGGTGCCGCGATTCTAGGCCTGTCACTCATCCCTTTAGCTGGTGTTTGGCTACTTCGGCAGTCTGCTGAGAATCGCCCTATTAGCGCTGCAAGGATGCCTGATACCCCGCTTACCCCCTATTTCTATCAGGAAATTGGCACCAGCAGACCACAAAAAAACACTGTTCCCGGCGCATCGGTCGCTCCAGTTCGTCAATACACCATCGAGCTTGGAATTGTCCAAGATCGGGCGCGAGCGGAACAGGCTGTTCGCTCCCTGCATGACAAAGGGGTTGAGGCGTTTTTCACACCAATCAACCGCCGCGGTCAGGTTATTTATCGCATTCGCACGGGGATTTTTCCACAGCAGGAACAAGCGCAAACGGAAGCGAATCGGCTTCAGACTCAACTTCGTCTGGAAAGCCGCGTCAATGTCTTTTAAAAAAGCGGCTAGGGCCCACCTAGCTGATGATGGTCAGTCGATGATATCTTCATCAAAGGCAGGGTCATCGACGCCTTGACCGGGATTACGCAGAATAAGACCGGGGATCTGTCGCGAACGAACATCCTGGCCATAACTTCTTTGCATTTGCCGGACATCGACGTTGTCATAGGAATCTTGCGGCTCTTCATCAACGTAGATGTCTTCCTGGAAGCCTACTGGCTCATCGTGCATCATCGCTTCGCGATCATCACTCCAAGTCATTCCGCCCTGGTCGCGAAAGTTGGGGCTTGAGTTCGCATAGCCACCAAAACTGCCACCGCCACTACTGCCACCATCATGCTCAAGTCGCATGTCTTGCCGACCATTGCTCAAAACGACGTGATTGCGCGCGATTTGTCTGATTTTGTAGGATTGCAGACCTGGAATTTCATCACCAATGGTTAAGAACAGGGTCTGCCGGTTGGCAGTGGAGATAACAACAATCGATTGCTTTTCATTGGGATCGGCGATGACGCCTACTAGTGCGAATCCCGAAGGATTGGCGGCAAAAGCCTGAGTACTTAAAAAACTAAAGATAAATAGTGAAAAAGAAAGGACTATCCGTAGCATGGCATTCCCCCTTATGGGCGCAAGAACCTGCCCGGCGCTCATTATAGGGCGACATTAGATAGCTGAAAAGACTTATCTTTGTCCCACTTGTGCGTCAATGATAGCATCTTGGTCAAAATCGAAATAATGTCCAATACTTTCACCATTTTCATTGAGCTCTTCGAGATAATCGACCAGGCCATTGCCGCTAAAGTCCCAACCACGGTACTTTAAATACCGTTTCACCAGCTCACTGCCTTGATACCAGTTGAGATAAAAGGGATAGTAGTCGGGTAAAGGCGCCAAATGTTTTTCAACTTCGCCAAATTCAATCGTATAATGGCTTTTATCTGACTCGCTATCCGTAGATTTTTCGGTTGTGGCGCATCCTAGCAGTAAGTTAGATATGATGGGCCCGATGAGCAATAGGCGAAGGCATGTAATTTTGATATGTCTCATAAGCATCGCCACCTTATCGCAACGTGATAAAGTGTGATTCGGTTTATCAGCACCGGAACCTTAGCGACCAAACTGACACAACTGTAAGGGCTTTCATGCAAGATCCAAAGCTAATTCGAAATTTCTGCATCATTGCACATATCGACCATGGCAAATCCACTCTGGCTGATCGCCTTCTGGAGATGACCGGATCGATCACTGATCGCGAAAAAACTGATCAATTCCTCGATAGCATGGATATTGAAAAAGAGCGCGGCATCACGATCAAAGCCCAAACCGCGTCGATGAAATATAAGGCGAAAGACGGCAATACTTACCTACTCAATCTGATCGACACACCAGGACACGTGGATTTTAGCTATGAAGTCTCGCGCAGTCTTTCTGCCTGTGAAGGTGCTATTTTAGTCGTCGATGCCACTCAAGGTGTCGAAGCGCAGACGGTGGCGAATGTTTATTTAGCCATGGAAAACGATCTGGAAATCATTCCGGTCATCAATAAAATCGATCTGCCGAGCGCTGATGTCGAAGGCGTCATGCTGCAAATTGAAGATGAATTGGCCATTGAAGCCACCGAGGCCGTTCCGTGTAGTGCCAAGACCGGAGTTGGCGTCGATAAGATTCTGGAAGCGATCGTTAAAAAGGTTCCACCGCCACCGGACAAGTCCAATGAGCGTTTGCAGGCTTTAATCTTTGATAGCTGGTTTGATCAGTATTTGGGTGCAGTTTCGCTAGTGCGGGTCGTCGCAGGTTCGATTTCCAAGGGGAAAAACATCTTGATGATGTCGAATGAGAAGGTCTTTGAGGTTCTAACCTTGGCTCTTCTCACGCCCAAGCCGGTCGCTGTCAAAGAACTGACCTGCGGCATGGTAGGTATTCTGTCAGGCTCGATCAAATCAGTCGCTGACACTAAGGTGGGCGATACGATAACACTGGCCGACAAACCAGCAACTGAGCCTTTAGCAGGCTTTCAAGAAGCCAAGCAGATGGTCTTTGGTGGCATTTTCCCCGTTGATTCTTCCGATTATCAAAACTTGAAAGACAGCTTGGAAAAGCTCAAGCTGAACGACTCATCGCTTACGGTCGAACCAGAAAGCTCCCAAGCTTTGGGATTTGGCTATCGCGTTGGCTTCCTCGGCCTGCTCCATATGGACATCATTCAGGAGCGATTGGAACGCGAGTATAATCTGGATCTGATTTTTACCGCGCCAACTGTCGTTTATAAAGTCACTACGCAAAGTGGTGAAGTCTTAAAAATTGAAAACCCGGCACGGTTGCCAGATCCAACCCAGATTGAAATTGTCGAAGAACCCTATGTTCTGATCACCATTCATTCGCCAGAAGAGTTTATTGGTAGTGTCTTAAAGCTTCTGCAAGAAAAGCGCGGAATTCAGCGGGATCTCAGCTTTACGACTGCGAGCAAAGTCAAAATCACTTATGAATTACCGATGAACGAAATGATTTTTGACTTTCATGACAAGCTAAAGAGTTTATCGCGTGGTTATGCATCGATGGACTATGAAGTCCTCGATTATCGCGAAGGTGATCTGGTTAAGGTTGATATCCTAGTCAACGGTGAAAAAGTCGATGCCCTAGCTTGTATCACTCACCGTGGCCAGGCAGCACGCCGCGGCCGCGTTTTATGTAAAAAGCTGAAAGAACTGCTACCCAGGCAGATGTTTCAGATCGCCCTGCAGGCAGCAATCGGTGCCAAGATCATCGCTCGGGAAACGATATCAGCCTTGCGTAAAGATGTGACGGCCAAATGTTATGGTGGTGATATTTCGCGTAAACGCAAGCTTTTGGAAAAGCAGAAAGAGGGTAAAAAACGCATGAAGCAGATCGGCAATGTCGATATTCCGCAAAAGGCGTTTTTAGCGATTTTGAAAGTTGATGAATAAGAGCTCAGAAGTTAAAAGTTATTGCCGGCGGCTGGTTCTGCTAGGAGGAATCTGATCCCGAGCCAAAACTTGCCGGCCTCGATTTCCCTGCTCAATATCGCCTTCCATTTTCTTGGCCAGATTGCGAACTGCAAGAAAGCTTGGATAAAAGTTTTTTGCCGCAAATTTAAAGATCGGGCTTTGATGGCGCTCGCGAATTTCCATATAGTCTGAAGTCGCCAGCTTTTGCATAGCCCGTAGCACTCCGTTGATTCCATAATTGTAAGCTGTGACAGCTAATGGCCAGGACTGGGTGCGTCGGTAGTTATCTTTCAGAATGCGAGCGGCAACAATAGTCGAAAGCTCAGGGTGGGTGCGATCATCTCGACGGGCAGTGACCTGCATAAATTGCTTGGCAGTAGCAGGCATCAACTGCCACATGCCCCGGGCACCTGCCTTCGACTTGGCCTTGCTGTTAAACCCGCTTTCCAAATGGGGCAGGTAAGCTAAGTCCAGGGGAAGACCCAAGCGATTCATTTTTTCTTTGATCATCGGTAAATAGGCTTTAGAACGCTCAAAGCTAACGCGAAATTGCGAGCGAATACCGCGTTGACAGCGCACCCTCGCGGCGGCTTCCTGGAAAAATCGGCGGTTTCTTTTCGTCGTCGGCACTCCACGTAAGACGTGTTGTTCAAACCAATTGGCTGGTTTTTGCCCTTGAGCAAACTTGCGTAAGGACTGCTCCACGCGCGCCTTTGCCCGGTTGATGACTTGATTGGAACGCGCCTGGCTATGCGATGGGATGTCGGCCACGAAGTATACAACGTCGAGATGGAGATTATCATGAAGCACACATTGATCGGCGTCGTAGTGGGAGAAAATTTTCTCCCAAAATTGAACATCTTTCACGAGTTCTGGAGGTGTTGGCAACGAGTTGGCGGAGCTGACCTGGGCGTTGGCTTGTTCCAACGTTAGGATGATCAGCAGCATGTACCTAAGCCAAGCTTTCACAGAAGTCCCCGCTTACCTTCTACTTGTCGATTATCGGTTTTTCGCCATCTTTATTTTCTGATGCTGGGGAGCTTCTGACAATGACCAGGTAGTATTTGCTTATCTCTGGAAAGCAAAAACCCCCTGCTCTTTGTGGGAGCAGAGGGTTTTTTATTTTTTAAGGC